>JACKNZ010000012.1 GCA_024234595.1 Moraxellaceae bacterium
TAAATCCACAAATGCTCAAGTTGACGGTAAATTATTCTATTCCGAAGATGCTTTATCAGAAAATGCCACTCATCAAGTTAAAGGTACAATTACCGCTAACACCAAAATTAAATTAGTGGGTAATGCCGCTGCTGATATTGAGGCTTTAGTGACTGCTAATTATGCAGGCCAACAAAATGGTAATTTAACTATGACTGTGCGTGCAGGTGAGGAAAAAATTGATGTGACAGGTACAACTCAAAATGGTAAGACTACCATTAAGTTAAGTAATAAAAATGGTGTCAGTGTTGATATTGCAGAATCAGCCAGTGATACCAATAAATTGGAGTTAAAAGTCAATGGTACGGTGCAAGGTTGGGTTTATAAACAAAATGGCGCACCTGTGGTTAAATTTACAGATAATAAACTTAAGTTTTTATAATTTGTGATGTCGTTTAGAAAGACGGTCTTTTGACCGTCTTTTTATTTGGGGAGTTAAATGCGTTTTTTATATTTATTATTGTGTTTACCGATATCAGCAGTAGCAAAAAATCTAAACTTAGATATTAGTATAAATGCTTATGCACAGCCTGTGTCTATTAAGGCATTTACTGATGATTGGGATGATAAACTTCAAAAAGGTGACAAAGCTTTTTTACAAGGTAGAGCCGAAATATCGCAAAAAAATAAAAATAGCCAATTAAGTGTATTGTGGCGTTATGATTATTTACTCGGTTTTTCAGAACAAACTGCACAAATTTATCATGCTTATAAGAATAATTACTTACCTATTACTCAGCAAAGTTATCCTTTGTTTATCAGTGCAAAATATAGTGAAAGTTATGGTGTTCGTTGGTTGCAATATAAGGATTTTAGTGACAGTTTAAAATTTGGTTTAGCATTTAACTTGCTTAAAGGCTATAAAATAACTGATGGGCAGTTACAAGGTAATGTAAATTTTCAACAACAAGGATTTAAAGTCGAAGACATCAATAATATGCAAATGGATATTAGTTATTATTATGATGAGCCCCAATTAAAAGAAGAACAATTAGAATGGCATCCCCAAAATCCGAGTGCATTGGGTTTTAGTTTTGATGCTGTATTAGACTGGCAAATCAACCAAAAAGCTCTTTTTGAGCTACAAATTAATGATGTTTATGGCCGTTTATATTGGCGTGATATTCCAACTACACAATATCAGGCAAGTTGTGAGTGTTATAAGTTTTCTCATAATATTGAGGGGCAGTTAGCGATTGATGATAAATATACCCAAAAACTGTTAATTAACGGCAATGCAAGGCTTAATTACCAACTAAATAATACATATTCTACAGAATTACGATTATTGGCAAATGATAACAGTCAATTATGGCAAGGTGTGTTTTTATATAATGTAAAAAATGATTTGAAATATGGATTGGTGCTTGAGCCACAAACACATTCTTTAGGATTAGAGTTAAAAACTAAAAATATATATGTGCATTTTTTAACGGATGATTTAAATACCAATAAAGCACATCGTTTAGGCATTGGTTTAGGTGTGTATCAACAATGGTGAGTAAGGGCAGACCAACGTGTCTGCCCCCAAAGATTAAATTTTAATCTTTTCTTGTAAGAAGTTAATTAAATCACTATAAGCAATATCTTGAGACTCACTGTCACGGCGGCCTTTATATTCAATCGTGCCTGCATCTAAGCCTTTTTCACCCATCACCAAACGATGAGGAATACCAATCAATTCGGCATCAGCAAATTTAACACCGGGTCTTTCGTTGCGGTCATCATAGAACACGTCAAAACCTGCGGCCGTTAATTGCTCGTATAGTTTTTGGCTTTGTTCTTGAATACGTTGTGATTTTGCCCAGTTCATTGGCACTAAAGCAATATGGAAAGGTGCAATGGCATCTGGCCAAATAATGCCACGTTCATCGTAATTTTGTTCAATGGCAGAAGCAACGACACGAGTCACACCAATACCATAACAACCCATAGTCACCACAAACGGTTTGCCATCTTCACCCAACACCGTACAGTTAAGTGCTTGTGAGTATTTTTTGCCAAGTTGGAAAATATGGCCGACTTCAATGCCACGTTTTAACACTAACTTGCCTTGACCATCAGGTGAGGGGTCACCAGCAATCACGTTACGGATATCGACAATGGCAGTGATTTGCGCATCACGTTCCCAGTTTAAGCCTGTTACATGTTTGCCATCCACATTTGCACCCGCAACAAAATCAGCTAAGGCAGCCGCAGAGCGGTCAACCAACACAGGAATAGTTAAACCTTGTGGGCCAATAGAGCCAACATGACAACCGACAGCCGCTAATACTTCGGCTTCGCTAGCAAAGGTCAGTGGATAACCAACTTGAGCTAATTTTTCAGCTTTAATGTCATTTAATTCATGGTCGCCACGTAACACTAAAGCCACTAAACCATAGTGGCCTTTATCATCGGCTTTGCCGCGTACAATTAAGGTTTTGACGGTTTGGCTAGCATCAACCTTTAAAAATTCACACACCTCACTAATGGTATGCACATTGGGGGTGTCAACTGTTTGCATTGCTTGGTTTGCCGCAGGGCGTTGAGTGGTGCAAATGGCTTCGGCCATTTCGATATTAGCGGCATAGTTAGAGGTATCAGAAAAGGCAATTAAATCTTCACCGCTTTCGGCTAACACGTGAAATTCATGTGAGCCATCACCACCAATAGAGCCAGTATCTGCTTGGACAGGACGGAAATCGACACCAATACGACTAAAAATACGGCAATAAGTGTCGTACATGACATCATAGGTTTCTTGCAAAGAGGCTTGATTAGCATGAAAAGAATAAGCGTCTTTCATAATAAACTCGCGTGAGCGCATCACGCCAAAACGTGGGCGAATTTCGTCACGGAATTTGGTTTGAATTTGATAAAAATTCACAGGTAATTGTTTGTAGGATTGCAACTCATTACGCGCTAAATCGGTAATGACTTCTTCGTGTGTTGGCCCTAAGACAAAGTTAGCTTGGTGACGGTCTTTGAAGCGTAATAATTCTGCGCCATATTGCACATAACGGCCTGATTCTTCCCACAATTCGGCAGGTTGGGTAACAGGCATTAACACTTCTAATGCGCCAGAGCGGTTCATTTCCTCGCGGACAATTCTTTCTACTTTTTGTAATACGCGTAAGCCTAAAGGCAGCCAATTATATAAACCAGTGCCCACTTTGCGAATTAAACCCGCACGTAACATCAGTTGGTGGGAAATAACAACGGCATCGGCAGGAGTTTCACGAAGCGTAGCAAGCAAAAAACGACTAGCGCGCATAATAAATTTACATCCAAGAAAACAAAATAATGCCGATTTTAGAACAAAATGCTTTCTCAAAGCTAATAAAAAAAGGGTTTTTCAGAATTTAACGACTGTAACTTGTATGCCTCATAGCAAAATACGGTATAAATAAATTCAAAATGCGTAAGTCCTGAACTGTATGGCGGAACATCTTCCGCCATGTTAATTTAATGAATAAGCTCAGCCTGCAATAATAATCCGCAGCGCATCACTCACCACATGAATATGGCTTAAATAGCTTAAGCTCTGACTAAGCTGATGTTCGAGTGTTTGAATTTCTTCATCACGAATACTGGGGTTAATGGCTTGCAGGGCTTTAAGGCGGCTAATCTCGTCTTGCAACGATTGCACAACAGCCGCTTGCGCTTGTTGTTGCAAGGCAGGTAAAGCGGCTTTAGCGGTAGTTTCGGCCTTTTGGTACAAATCGGCAATCATCTCACTTTGCATTTTAACCACTTGCCGCGCCATCATTTTTTCGAGGGCTTGCACTTGTTTGTTAAGCATCTCATGGCTAATACGTGCACTTAAATCACGGCCTTCGCCATCTAACAACACGCGTACGGTAAGCTGTGGCAGGGCAGCATTGATATTAAGCTGTTTGGGGGCAATCACTTCGACTCTAAACCATGCTTCAACTAATAATGTGCCAGCCTTAATGCCTTTATTGCGAATTAAGGCCACGTTAGCATTGCCAAAGCTGTTTCGAGTCATTAAGTCAAGTGTGCCTAAGGCCATGGGGTGTTCCCATGTAATAAAATGAATGTCTTCGCGGCTGAGTGCTTGATTACGGTCAAAGCAAACGGTCATGCCTTCGGGATCAAGACTAGGAAATGAGTCCACCGCCATATGTTCGCCCACTTTAATAATATGGCTGCCATCGGCTTGTTCTTCGTGGTCAAGGCCAAACGCCGACCATGCACGTTCCATAAAATCACCCAAAATTAAATCATCATCTTGGTCGGCAACGGCAGTAATCAACTCAATGGCTTTATCCATACGGCACGAGTTAAGTTCTAATAAATAATCGCGGCCACTTTGCAATTCGGCTTCAAGGTTGGCGCGGTCTTGTTGCGCTTCGGCCATTAACGCTGCAAACAAGTCATGATGTTGCGTGGGGTGTTGTAAGCACTCTTTAAGGCTGGCTTGATGATATTGATGGACAGTTTGGGCAGTGGGTGAAATTTGGCCAATGGCATTAAGGGCAAGATGATGCCAATTAAATAAGCGTTCTTGAGCAGTGCCAACCATATATGGCACATGAATTTTGATGGTTTCGGTTTGGCCAATACGGTCTAAACGGCCAATGCGTTGCTCTAACACATCAGGGTTAGCAGGCAAATCAAAAATCACTAAATGATGGGCAAATTGAAAGTTACGGCCTTCGGAGCCAATTTCGGAGCAAAGCAAAATTTGCGCGCCATAGTCGGGTTCGGCAAAGTAAGCGGCAGCGCGGTCACGCTCTAGCAAGGTCATTTCTTCATGAAACAAGGCAGTACGAATGCCTTCGTTAAGGCGTAAGCGTAACTCTAAGGCCATGGCCACATCGGCGGTGCGGCAAATGAGTAGCACTTTCTCTTGTTTGAGTTTTTTGAGCAGTTGAATCAGCCACGGCACACGCGGGTCAGTCATTAACCAATCATCGTTATCGGCTTGAATTTCTGGCCAAAGCTGTTTGCGTACGACACCTTCCATCGGCCAATCGGCTGGCGGTGTCAGTGGCACAGCAATACACTCACGCTCAGGAAAACCTTTAATGGCTTCGCGGGTGTTTCTAAATAACACACGGCCTGTGCCATGACGGTCAAGCAAATCGGCAATGGCTTTGTCGCGGCCTGCTGCTGTGCTTAAGTCAATATCGCTGCCTAAATATTGTTGCAAGGTGGCGCGTACTTCATCGCTGATTTTGCCGCGTACCAAGTGGCGTGCCGCTTGGGCAATGGGTTGATAGCCTTCTTCTTCATCTAAAAAGTTATCTAAACTGCTAAAACGCTTGGGGTCGAGTAATTTAAGACGGGCAAAATGACTGGCTACGCCGAGCTGTTCGGGAGTGGCGGTAAGTAACAATACGCCTTTGGTTTGATTGGCTAAGGCCTCGACCAGTTGATAGGCTTCGCTGGGTTTTTCCTCGTCCCATTCAAGGTGATGTGCCTCATCAACTACCAACAAATCCCATTGTGCTTCTAAAGCCGCTTCTTTAAGGTGAGGGTGGTCAAGTAATAGGTCGATACTGGCTAAGACATATTGTTCGGTGGTAAAGGGATTTTGGTCTTCGTTTTCTTCGCGTATGGCGGCGGTGCGTGTTAAATCAAATAACGAAAAATTAAGGTTAAAGCGGCGACGCATTTCGACCAGCCATTGATACTGCAAACTATCAGGAACTAAAACTAAGACTCGTTGAGCATGACCTGTGACTAATTGACGATGAATAATTAAACCTGCTTCGATGGTTTTGCCTAAACCCACTTCGTCAGCCAACAATACTCTAGGTGCAGGGCGTTGACCGACTTCGTGTGCAATATAAAACTGATGCGGAATTAGCCCGACACGCGGCCCCACTAACCCAGACACAGGGCTTTTAGCAATTTGCTCACGGGCGCGTAAGGCAGTCACGCGTAATTCATACCAACCATTATTATCAAGCTGACAAGCCAGCAAACGCTCACAGGGTTTAGCCAGTTGAATGTTGGCCGATAGACGCGTTTCGGCAAAACTGCTGCTATTGCCTTGCTCATCTTGTACTTGGTAACGCAACACAAACTGACGTTCTTGAATACCCGTCACTAACCACGATTTGTTATCAATATCCGTGACAGTATCGCCCACATTAAAGCGAATCCGCGACAAAGGTGCGTTTTGTTGGGCATAGACCCGTGTTTCTTCACTTTTAGGAAATAAAATGGTCACGGTACGGGCATTGACTTCAACCACCATGCCTAAACCCAATTCTGTTTCGGCATCTGATAACCAACGTTGACCAATGGCGGGGGTAGATATACTCATAACAACTCTATTCTAAAAAGGAGCAGGCAACACAAAATGTTGCGGCTCAAAACTCGTGGGGTGATTAAATTCAAGGGATTCGGCATGTAAACACAAACGCGGACTGAGTGCGACCGCTGGCGGTGGCGCATATAAAGTGTCGCCTACTATCGGGTGACCCAATAGCTGCATATGGACGCGCAGTTGATGCGAACGCCCTGTAATCGGTTTAAGTAATACGCGAGTGCTTTGGCTATGGCGACTTAATACTTGCCACTGGGTAAGGGCGTGCTGCCCATGCTCATAATCTACTTTGTGCAACGGCGGATGTGACGCATCATAGCTTAATGGCGCATCAATTTCGCCATGCATTTGGGCAATATGGCCATAGACTAAGGCAATATAGTGTTTATTGACCACGCGCTGTTCAAATTGTTTATTAAGCTGTTGTTGTGCCGCCAAGTGACGGGCAAAAACCACAATGCCCGAGGTGTCTTGGTCTAAGCGATGCACCACACGCACATCGTCAAATTGCGCTTGTAGCCGAGCATGCAAGCAATCTTGTTTATCGGCACCTTTGCCGCGTACCGTCAGCAAGCCCGCAGGTTTGCCTACCACCAGTACATCATCATCACTAAATAATAAAGAAAAGTCAGACACGCGTGATAATCTTAAAATAAAACGCTAATTGTAATAATTGCTTGAGTGAATACAAGCATAATTTTTTAGGATTGGTGAATTATCGTTTATCATGTGCTTTTTTAGTAGGAATAGAGCGTTGCAACTTACAGCAGAGCAGTTAAACATTGTTAATCACCACCAAGGGGCAGCGATTGTTTATGCCGTAGCAGGGGCTGGCAAATCAACTACTATGGCGCATCGGGTACAGCACTTAGTACAGCATCATAATATTAAGCCACCGCGTATTTTAGTGTGTTCGTTTAGCAAAGCCACCGTGAGCGATATCAACAAAAAAATTGAGCAATTAGGGGTGACGGGCGCATCTTGTTATACCTTTAATGCCTTGGGGCGCAAAATTGTTCAAAAAACGGTACAAATGGGCTATTGGTCGGCGTTTAACGAGGAGCATATCGAGCATCGCAGCAGCCAATTAGCCATGCGTGCCTTAGTTGAACTGGGTAAACAGCTTGGCAAAAATTTTAGCCAACTCGATGTTAATCAAGAAGATTTACAAAATTATATTTCGGTATGTAAAGGCAATTTGTGTTATGCCGATTTATTGGCGGCCAAACTACCTATTCACTGCAAACAAATTGTGCAACAAGCCGAGCATAGCAATCGCCATTATCTTAAAGCCTATCAATTACACGAACAGATTCGCCAGCAACATAACTGGCTAACCTTTGATGACCAACTACTCTTAGCGTGGGAAGCTTTAGAGCGTTTTGATGAGATACGCGCATGGGCAAAACAACAATTTGATTTTTTGTTGGTAGATGAATTTCAAGATGTTAATAAAGTACAAGCCCAGATTGCCGATATTTTGACCGAAGACCACCGTAATTACATGGCGATTGGTGACGATGACCAATGTATTTATGAGTGGCGTGGCGCAAATGTCCGTTATATTTTAGATTTTAAAAAACGTTATCAAGCGGCTGAGTATATTATCTCCGATAACTTTAGATGTTTTGCTGAAGCCACTTTGTTGGCAGGCAAAGTGATTGCTCAAAATCAGGAGCGACAGCGCAAAGACTTGGTATCGCAAAAAGGCTTTGGTGGCGAGGTGCTATTACAAGGCTTTGACAGTGATAGCGCGACCGCTCATTATTTGGTGCAGCAATATCAACAGCGATTAAGTACGGGCATTAGCCCCAAAGACTGTATTGTCTTGGTTCGCTCTTACTCCCAAACCGCCGTTATCGAAGCCAAGTTAATAGAGGCGCAATTAGCCTATCAAGTGATTGGTAGTCAGCGATTTTATGAGCGTCCCGAAGTCAAAGTATTGTTTACTTATTTAGGCTTAGCGCGGCAAGAGCGCGATTATCAACAACAACTTCACCAGCCTTTAAGCGAGCAGTATATTCGGCGGTTTGGCGAGGTATTACGCAATCCCAATCGTTATTTAAGTCAACAATGGATAGAAGATTTTTTGCACAGAGGACGACAGCAGGGCGGCTCATTAGTCGATTATTTGGCCACCCAACTCGACAACGTACCCAATGCCAGTGCCAAACAAAAATTAGCGACTTTGTGGCAAGTATTAAAGTTATTAAGCACTAAATTACATGACGATGCAGGGCAAGTTTTAGTATGGCTTATCAAAGAGTTAGATTATTTAGATGCGCTTAAAAAATCGGCGGCTGTCCCTGAATTGGGCGAAGAACGCGGTCAAAATGTGCAAGCACTTATCAATTACGCCCAAAAAAAAGGCACGGTATTAGAATTTTTAGAACACTTACGCCAATTACATCTGACTGACAGTCAAGAGCAACAGCACATTGCCAAATTACATATTATGTCGATTCATCGCGCTAAAGGCTTAGAGTGGCCTGTGGTCTTTGTACCGTGTTGCAGCAAAGACCAATTACCGTCTTTGTATAATGACAATTTAGAAGAAGAAAGACGCTTATTATATGTGGCTTTAACGCGCACCAAACAGTCCTTATATGTGTTGTATGCCCCAAAAACAGTGGGTATGAGCATGTTTTTAAAAGAGGTGAATGCGCCACAGATTGTTGAACAGTCGCAACAGCTACAACAAATATTTAATCCGCATCAGCTTAATGATGTTGATATGTTACAACTGGCTCAACTGACGCAAGCCATGCAGCATTATCCCTTAGCGCGTTATATGCAGCACTGGTGGCCACTTGATGACCAGAGCAAAGCTCTTTGGCAACAAAAAATACAACAGGCCATACAACAGCAGTCCCTGTTAGTCAAACCAAGCCCAGAACCACAGCCTGACCTAGAGCAACAATACCAACGTATGACACGGCGTTTGAGCTTATTTGGTAAAAAGTCTATTAAGGTACATTTGGTGCATCCTAGCACCTACCACGACTTAAAACAGCAAAATTGCCCTTTTTATTTTGAGTTAAATAATCAACAAGTGAGAGTGCTTAATGTAGCAGGACAAGCCATCGGTGTCGTGAGTGCTGACTCTAAGTTTCCTATTAGTGAGGTGTTAGATTGGCAGATGCTATACGGGGTGATTGAAAATAAAAGTAGTCTATTTTTAATCAGAAATAACATCGAATTATTTTTAAAGTTAAAACCACTTGCTCAAATTAAGGCATCAACTACGCCATTTGAAGATATTCATCATTATATGGCATCGCCTGACTTTGCTCAAAAATTGGTCGTTTTGGAAGGTTTTTTTGCTTAAATGCTATTTTTTATGTCGATTTTTACCAAAAGAAATGATTTTCATGTATTCGATGTTGCATTTCGTGCCAACTTTCTATAAAAAGCGCGCAACAAAAATAACAATTCTCCAAAATCTAGCCATGCTGTTGCAACGAGGTATTCATGAGTGCAGATTTAGAACCGAGCGTTAAGCCTATTGTGACCATTCCGCCTGTGATTACCATTGATGGGCCTAGCGGTTCAGGCAAAGGAACGATTGCCCACCGTTTGGCGGTTAAATTGGGTTTTCATGTGCTGGATTCTGGCGCGTTATATCGCTTGTTAGCCTTGGCCGCGCAACAACACGGCGTACAAAATAACAACGAAGCCGCTTTACAAGTGTTAGCTGCTCATTTAGATGCACAATTTCAGGACAATCAAGGCGAGGCGATGTTGGTTTTGGAAGGCGAAGACGTAACACATAGTATTCGTACCGAAGAAATTGGTGCCGCTGCCTCCAAAGTAGCGGCTTTACCGAGCGTCAGAGAGGCGTTATTGCAAAGACAACACGCATTTAGAGAAACACCGGGGTTGGTGGCGGATGGCCGTGATATGGGAACGGTGGTATTTCCTGATGCCTCGCTTAAAATATTTTTAACCGCCAGTGCAGAGGCGCGAGCCGAACGGCGTTATAAACAGCTCATCGGCAAGGGCTTTGCTGCTGATTTGGCTGCGATAGTAGAAGATATTAAAGCGCGCGATTTGCGCGATAGCCAACGCGCTGTGTCCCCCTTAAAGCCAGCAGACGATGCCATTGTGTTGGATAGTACGGCATTAGGTATAGAAGCTGTGCTGAGCAAGGTGTGGGAAGCCGCACAAAACACCCCTAACTTACAGCAGTTTTTGACAAAACAGTGAACACATTGCGCCGTCTCTGTAGTATAATCGGCGACTTTTTAATTTTGAGCAAAAATTGGCCATACATACCAGCTTAGTATAGCCATTTTTTGATAACAATAGCCCGACATGAGCTGGTCGTGTACGGTCAAAAAACAGTGATGCAATAGCATCTAAGGTTGAATTATGAGCGAATCATTTGCCGATCTCTTTGCAGAAAGCGAATTACAATTTACACAAGGTGCCGTTATTTCGGGCGTAGTTGTTGCGATTGACAGCGACTGGGTTACCGTTGATACAGGTTTAAAGTCCGAAGGCGTTGTGCCACGCGAAGAGTTCTTAAATGACTTACGTGAATTAGAAGTCAACGTTGGCGACACTGTCGAAGTGGTTGTTGATGCGTTTGATAACGGCATGGGTCAAACCATGTTATCGCGCGAAAAAGCTAAACGCGCCGAAACATGGACACGTCTCGAAAAAATCTTTACCGATGGCGAAATCGTCCGTGGTCTTATTTCTGGCAAAGTCAAAGGTGGCTTTACCGTTGATATCGGCCCAATCCGTGCTTTCTTACCAGGTTCTTTGGTTGATACACGTCCTATTCGTGATACAGCTCACCTCGAAGGCAAAGAATTAGAATTCAAAGTTATCAAATTAGACCAAAAGCGTAACAACGTGGTTGTATCTCGTCGTGCAGTGATGGACGAAGAAGGCAAATCGGTTCGCGAAGAATTGTTGTCTCAATTGCAAGAAGGTCAAACCGTTAAAGGTACTATCAAAAACCTCACAGACTACGGTGCATTCGTTGACTTGGGCGGCATTGACGGCTTGTTACATATCACTGATATGGCTTGGAAACGTGTTAAACACCCAAGCGAAGTGGTTGAAGTCGGTCAAGAAATGGAAGTTAAAGTTCTTAAGTTTGACCGCGAGCGTAACCGTGTATCCTTAGGCTTAAAACAATTAGGCGAAGATCCATGGTTGGCATTAATGAGCAAGTATCCAAAAGGTACTATTACTCGTGCTAAAGTCACCAACTTAACAGATTATGGCTGTTTTGCTGAGATTGCTGAAGGCATCGAAGGTTTGGTACACGTATCCGAAATGGATCACACCAACAAAAACATTCACCCCTCTAAAGTTGTTCAAATTGGCGACGAAGTGGATGTGATGGTCTTAGAAATTGACGAAGAACGTCGTCGTATTTCTTTAGGTATCAAGCAATGTAAAGCTAATCCTTGGGATGAGTTTGCGAAGACCCACGAAAAAGGTCAAAAAGTTTCTGGTAACATCAAGTCTATCACTGACTTCGGTATTTTCATTGGTTTACCCGGTGGTATCGACGGTTTAGTACACTTGTCTGATATTTCTTGGAACGAAGCTGGCGAAGAAGCGATTCGAAAGTTCCGTAAAGGTGACTTGGTAGAAGCGGTTATCTTGGCTGTTGATGCAGAAGGCAACCGTATTTCTTTAGGTATCAAACAATTAGCTAAAGACCCATTCAGCGACTTTACTGCTTCTCACGAGAAGGGTGCTGTGGTTAAAGGTACTGTAAAAGCAGTTGATGCTAAAGGTGCAACGATTGAATTGGCTGAAGGCGTAGAAGCTAACTTAAAAGCCTCCGAAATCGTGCGTGACCGTGTTGAAGATGCTTCTAAGCACTTAACCGTTGGCCAAGAAATCGAAGCTAAAATCATTGGTGTTGACCGTAAAGCACGTGTCATCAACTTGTCGATTAAAGCCAAAGATGAAGCCGAAGAGCGTGAAGCAATGTCTAACTTGCGTAACACGGCTCAAGCTGCTGATGCAGCCGCCAATGCACCTCGTACCATTGGTGACTTAATTAAGGCGCAAATGAAGTAATTGTTTCTGACATGATTTGGCTGTTTTGCCAAAAAGTGTGAAAAAACAAGCTTAAAATTAAAACGGGAGTTTGCTACTCCCGTTTTTTTATGCTAATTATGCAGAGTAAATATGCGTTATTATAAAAACTTATTTTAGAGAGGGAGAGCAAGATGTCTCTAACCAAGTCTGAGCTGATTGCAAAAGTTGCGAGCCGAAATGCCTTATCTTTACTTGAAGAAAAAGATGTAGAACTAGCAATAAAAACGATTTTGGAACAAATGGTCGAAACTTTAGCCGAAGGAGAGCGAGTAGAAATTCGTGGTTTTGGTAGCTTTAGTTTACATCATCGTCCACCACGCATCGGGCGCAACCCAAAAACGGGAGAAACAGTGTCGGTTGGCTCAAAATATGTGCCGCATTTTAAACCAGGCAAAGAGCTGAAAGAACGCGTCAATCAATCTGTCAATGAAAGCAGCCAATGACATTTATTCAACTCAAAAAAATAGTGGCGGTCATTATTTGGCTGTTATTAGCGGCCTATGGCTTTTGGCTGATTATTACAAATCAGCAGTCAATTAGCTTAAATTTACTATTTGTCGAGACTATGCCATTAAATAGTGGTTTGATTGTGGTATTGAGTTTTGTCTTGGGTTGTCTGGTTGGAATAATTGCTGCTTTGTTTGTGTGGCATGTGCTACCATTGCGTTGGCAATTACGCCAAGCTCAAAAAGAACTCGCGACTTTACGCAAGCAATATGTTAAGCCGCCAGTTGATTCCTCTTTACCCTGATTATGTCAAGATGATGTCCTCACCTGTTATTGTTGCTTTAGATTATGCCAATGCTGCTCAGGCATTGGCCTTAGTTGACCAATTAGACCCCGCCTTATGTCGCGTTAAAGTAGGCAAAGAATTATTTACCCGTGAAGGGCCTAGTATTGTCAAAGCGATTCAAACGCGTGGTTTTGACTTGTTTTTAGATTTAAAATTTCACGATATTCCTAATACTGTGGCCTCGGCTGTCCATGCGGCAGCAGATTTAGGGGTATGGATGGTTAATGTTCATGCGAGTGGTGGCAGACGGATGATGACCGCTGCCCGTGAACGTTTACAACAACATAATTACCCAACCTTATTGATTGCTGTGACCGTACTGACTAGCTCTGAACGTAACGATTTGGCAGAAATAGGCTTAGATATTGAACCAATTGAGCAAGTACAACGACTAGCACAATTGACGACTGACTGTGGCTTACATGGTGTTGTTTGTTCTGCGCAAGAAGCAACCTTATTGCGCCAACAACACGCCAAACCTTTTGCCTTAGTAACACCAGGTATCCGTCCAGTTGGGAGTGCAAATGATGACCAAAAACGCATTATGACTCCTCCCCAAGCCATGATGGTAGGGGTGGATTATATGGTGATAGGTCGGCCAATTACTCAAGCAAGCGAGCCAATTGTTGCATTGCAAAATATTTTGACCAGTTTGTAAAAAATAACCGCTCATAAAAGAGCGGCTATTTTTAGGTGGGAATAAAGCGCATTCCGATTTCTTTTTTGGTCATCCACCATAATAACCACAAGGCGGCGGCATGTACGGCAGTATTTAATAGCCATTGATGAGCACTCAAATCAAAAGCAACAAATTGGCTCACCAACAACACAACATACACATGAATAATAAAGACATATAACGAGGCTTGTCCAACAGGAATTAAATACCAGCCTAAAGCCTTATAAAAGGGTGTCCAACAAATTGTTAATAGCCAATACAAACTGACTAATAAACAAAAATCATTAAGCACCCGTAAAGGCCCCAAGGAGTTTTTGAGGGCATATTTGCCATAAAACCAATTAAAGGTTTCTGGTGGAATGAGCGATATATGAGCCCAATCGGGTAAGTAAATATTGGTATGATTTTGGGCAATAAAAAACATGATTAAACTCGTTGTTACGCAAAAACCAATCACAATTTTTTTGGTGATGCCATGCATATAAGAAGCGATTTCGGCTTTATACCAGCCAACGGCAAGGCTAGTGTAAAAAATGGCTTGCCACGCCAACACTGCAAAGGCATTTTCAAAATTACTGTTAGTCATGTTTTGAGGATGTAACTGATAATAGGTATACACCGTCCAGCTTACTAGTAAAACGTAAGTCGCTTTTTTTTGTGCAAAGGCGGCTAATACTAAAGGCGTTAGCAACATTAAAACAATATATAAACCAAGCACTTGTGTTTGATGTGGGCCTGCTTGCAAATACAACAAAAAATTGAGCGCGGTCGTTAAAGAAACTGTTTCTACAGGGTATAAGGGGTAAACGATATTGGCACCACGGTTTGTAAAGGTAATCACTTCATGAGCATTGATAAAAGGAAGTAACGCCAGTAAATAAATACTGATAATAATCACGAGGCTAACAACATAAAGTTTCCATACCCTCGACCAAATACGATAAATACTGGTTATCCATCCATCTAATGGTAAACGGTAGCGATACAAACTGCCCAATACAATACCTGCAAAAATCACAAAGCCTTCGGCACCAGATACTAAGCCAAAACGTTCAGAGGTAAATAAATTAAATACTGAAAAGACTTCTATATGGGCTATTACCATAATAATCATCGCCAGCCCGCGCAAAAAATCAATTCTTAAGTCACGGCGGCCAGTTGCAGGATAATGCCATCCTGTTGCACTAATGTGCTTAGCTTGATTGTTATTACTCATGCCGAATCCTTGCTTTCGTAGCAAAAAAGTTGATTATTAGAAATTGTACTTTAATCTATAACGCACTTTAGCAAAATTTGCCCAAATAGGGAGTATTTTTTTGAGAGCTCAAATAATAACTATAATATTGATATTTTATTCTATATCTAGTCAAGCAAGTGATGATAAAGATAGTGAGCTATGGCTAGGCTTAAAAAGTTCTTTTTCATTGCCCGTCAGTGAATTATTGATTAAGCCAAGCGATAATGAATGGAATAATCTATTTCGAGGAGTATCGGTGCGACTTGCGTATAGTTATCCATTAACAAAGTCTTTGAGTGCACAAGGTTTAGATAATCAGGGAGAAAGTGCGACTAATAGTACCTTACAAATGGGACTAAAGTACACGCCAATATCATATTGGTATCTGAATGCAAATTTTATACGCTATCTTCAACCAGAGTTGCAAAAACCGTGGGATGCAGATATCAGTTATAGTTTTGGTTATGATGATTGGCATCCCTATACTTTAAGTTTGTCTTATAGTAATACTTTAGGTAATAGCTTAGTCTCTAAAAAGCCAAGTTTTAATGAAGGAACGTGGGTGTTGGGATGGAAGTTGCCTTTGTCAGATGGCTTAAAAAATATTCTTTTAACAGGTTATGGCGATACAATGGGCTGTAGTTCAGCATTTAGCCTAACACCAAAATATAGCGATTCGGTCACAAAAACCACACAAAGCAATAAAATGAGCTTGAGTTTAGGATGTAAATATACAATCTTTGGTGGTTGGTATATTAACTTTAATGCTTTATATTATCCCGACAGCAGTCAAAAGCAACCGTGGAATCCTGATTTTACCTATGGATTTGGCTATTTTGATTGGCATCCTGGAACAATTTCGGTGCAATATAATAACTATTCAGGTAATCGTTTTAATCAGAGTAAAACGGCTACAGGTACTGGTGAGTTCAAAAATGGCAGTATATCAGTGGCATGGTCAAAATCATGGTAAATTAACCGACCGCCATTGGGTAAACGAACCGTTTTTTTGTGATGTGGAGTAGAGCAGTCAGTGGATGAAATTCTTAGAACCTCAAAAAAACTGCCTATTTTAATTGTCGATGATTCAACCAGCTACCGTCGTCTTTTGGCACGACATTTACAAAGTTGGGGCGATTATTATACGATTTTTGAAGCAGAGGATGGCGCACAGGCGATTGAAGTCATTAAAGAAAATAACATCGGGATTGTGATTAGTGATTGGGAAATGCCCAATATCAATGGCCCTGAACTGTGTCGGACTTTGCGTGAACTTACCCCTCATTATGTATATTTTATTTTAATCACCTCGCGTGGCACTGCCGAAGATTTAATTTTGGGCATGGAAGCAGGTGCAGATGATTTTTTAACCAAACCAATCAATCAGCAAGAGTTACGAGTTCGAGTGCGAGCTGGTGAACGTATTTTGCAATTAGAAGCACGTTTAGAAGAAAAAAACCATAGCCTTAACCAAGCCTATCAACTGATAGAAAATGACTTAAAAGCAGCTGCCGATATGCAGGCCTCTTTATTACCTCAAGAAAAATTAAATATTGCCCATATAGAATGTGAATGGTTTTTTTTACCGTCACTGTTTGTGTCGGGTGATATGTTAAATTTCTTTAGACTAGATCATGAGTATATTGGCTTTTATAGTGTTGATGTTTCTGGGCATGGTGTTAAATCAGCGATGTTATCGGTGATTTTAAGCCGTGTCTTGAGTCATGGCAGCACTCATGGTTTGGTCAAACGCAAAATTCCTGATTTTCCTTATTATAGTATTACCTCGCCAGCAGAAGTAGTGTCGGAGCTAAACGCACAATATCAAATGACCGAAGACAACAATATTTATTTTACCATGGTCTATGGCATATTAAATATTTGGACAGGAGAGGGTAAACTCACTAGAGCAGGGCATCCTAGTCCAGTGATTATTGATAAAGATGGAGCTGTAACTGTAATAGAGGAAGGAGATATCCCTGTTGGCTTTATGATAGATAGCCAATATCATGAAATTCCTTTTCATTTGAGCAAAGGTTCGCGTTTATATTTATATACTGATGGCATTACGGAATGTGAAAATGCCGCCCAGCGTTTGTTTGGTGAAGAGCAGATGATTGAGTTGTTAAAAAAGCATCATCACCAAGCTTTGAATGAAACATTACAGAATTTGCAGAAAGCACTATCACTCTGGCGTAAGAATATGATAAAAAAAGGTTTTGATGACGACATTTCTATGTTAGCACTACAATTAGAGGGATAATAAAATGACCTATATGACGGTGAAGTTTGAGCGAGATGTGGTGATTATTGAACCAAGAAATCGACGTATTGACTCTGCCTTTGCGACTCAATTTAGAGCAGATGTAGTAGAGCTAAAAGGCAAAGGCTTTGCTAAAATGGTTTTAAATTTGGCTTAAAACGAGGAGCAGGCTGTAAGCTCACTGCTCACATAAATAGCAACCACGACTTAGGCATTTTAGCGAGTTTCGTCGCTTGACAAAATGTCAGCACATAAGCGTAAATGCCTAAGTCTTACACAATAATATCAAGGGGTAAGCTGTGGATTATCTGTTATTAACACAACAAGATGATATTGCGATAATTAAATTTACACGTAAACGTATTGATGCTGCCTTAGCTGTTAAGTTTCGTGATGACATCCAAACATTGATTCAACAAGGCCACAAAAAGATTATTTTTAATATGGAACAAATAGAGTTTATTGATAGCTCTGGTTTAGGCGCATTGGTATCGGTGATGAAAAATTTAGGTGGTAATCAGCAAATGGCATTATGCCATGTCAAAGATGCGGTGTTGACCGTGTTTAAGTTGACTCGCATGGATAAAATTTTTGTGATTGTCGCTTCTGAAGCTGACGCTTTGGCACGTTTAGGGACAGTGTAATAGCGGTTTAATTAAGAGTATAGTGGCATGAGTAATAGCAGTGTTACGCTTATTATTAAAGCAGAGTTAACAAATATTGCTTTAGTAGGTGCTGTTGTTCGTGCACTATGCGTTGAATTTGATTTGGATATGGTTGTTTGCACCGAAGTGGAATTGGCAGTAGTAGAAGCAATCACTAATATTATTAAATATGGTTTGGCTCACAGGCCACAAGAAAGCATTCAGCTTATTGTGTCTTATCATAATGCTCAACTTGAAATTATCCTGCAAGATAAAGGCGTGCCCATGCCACCAGAAGCTTTAATAAATGCGGATGGTTCGGTGTTTGATTATGATGTCGAAAATATTGATACATGGCCAACTTCAGGCATGGGCTTATCGTTAATCAAGGCAGTAATGACCCATGTCAATTATGATGCGAGCGCAGAGGGAAATAGTTTACATCTGATTAAACACATATCTCCCACCATTGAATAGCATTATTTAGGCTATCAAGGAGAGTATAGAATGGGGCTTAGTCAGCGATATTATGCCTTATTGTTGAGTCTAGCTTTAAATACACAGGGTTATGCTTTGACTACCGACAAAAGTCTTTCGGGGGATTGGTTGTTGCATTCCGCGTATCTCGTTCCTGCCGATGTTTATTTGCCGCAATCGTCTGTTCATCACTCTCCTTTGTGGCAAAAAATACAGATTCCTAATAATTGGTATTTAGCAGGTTATGACTTGTCGGGGGCAGTGTGGCACAAGCGTTTATTTGATGTTGACAGTGAACAGCAAAACAGCACAGCACGGCTCAACTTTCAAGCTATTGATTATGCAGCCGATGTTTGGCTCAATGGCCATTATTTGGGGTTTCATCAAGGCTATTTTGACCCATTTAGTTTTGATGTCACAGGGCTATTGCAAGCTAAAGATAATTTGTTAGTGGTAAAAGTTGATAGTCCTAATGAAATGCCCGATAAAGAGTGGTCTTTGCACAAAAAACTTATTAAAGGGGTGTTAAATCATCATGATACTCGACCCGCTGGCGCGTGGTCGATTAAAGGCCAAGATGCCAACTCGGGGGGTATTTGGCAGCCTGTGACTTTGCATTTTTCTAAAAATGTGAGCATAGAAAATATCGTCGTTAAGCAACAAATCGCCAAGGGGGTGCTTGCTAAACAGTTATCAACGGCACAGTTAGATATCGGTATTGAGCTTAATACCATCTTGCCTTTACAACATCTGCAAACTCAAATTATTTTAACAGATGAACACAGCCAACAACGGCAAGATTACTGGTTGGATACAGCGCAATGTACTGCCATAACTAAGCAAAAGTGGCATTGTCAATTAGGCATGACGGTTAGTAATGTAAACACATGGTGGCCAAAGGGTTATGGTGCAGCAGCTTTGTATCAATTAAATATTGCTATCAAACAGGAGGGTAAAATACTTGAACAAGCCAAGCAACGTCTTGCATTTAGAACAATTACTTATGATGCAGCTAACAACGCATTTTTGATTAACGGCAGACGATTGTTTATTAAAGGCACTAATTATATTGCCTCTCCGTGGTTGGCGAGTATGAATCGCGACAGCTATGCGCGTGATATTGATTTAATGCAAGACGCACATATCAATGCGGTGCGAGTTCATGCACACATTGCAGGGCAGGACTTTTATGATATTGCCGATGAAAAAGGGATGTTGGTTTGGCAAGACTTTCCTTTGCAATGGGGCTATGACGACAGTGAGACATTTACAGAAGAGGCACAGCGTCAAGCACGACGTATGATAGAGCTGTTACATCCTCATCCATCCATTTTTGCATGGTCGGGTCGTAATGAGCCACCGTGGAATGCCGATTGGATGAAGTACAAATATCCTGATTATAATCCACAACAAAACCGTGATTTAACCGCCAAAGTGGGTGCTGTGTTGGCGACCGACAGCACACGTTATCACCATGATTATTCGGCAACGGGTGAGCATTTATGGATGGGCTGGTATTCGGGTAATTGGCGTGATCATGCCAAACGTACCAAAGTCTCTATCGTCAGTTAGTTTGGTGCACAGGCTTTGCCAGAGGTGGCGGTGCTGCAACAAATTATTCCAAGTAATGATTTGTGGCCGAACAGTTTAGACCCCAAAGACTCTGCTTGGCAAAGTTGGGATTATCATAATTTTCAGGTACAAGAAACGTTTAAAAATGCTGGCATTGAACGTGGTGACAGCCTAGAAAGTTTTGTGAAAAACTCGCAACAGTATCAGGCTAAGCTCACGCAACTGGCCGCAGAGTCTTACCGAAGACAGCGGTATCAACCAGTGTCCGCTGTGTTTCAATTTATGTTTAACGAAACATGGCCTTCGATTAACTGGGGAGTAATGGACTATCAGCGACATCCAAAATTGGGCTATTATCAGTTACAACAAGCCTATCAACCCATTTTGCCCAGCATTGAGTGGGATAATGATGTTATCAAAGCGGGAGACACCGCACGTTTTGAGTTGTGGGCAATTAACGATACGTGGCAAGCATATCCTAAAGCATGGTTATGGTATCGTCTTAAAACAAGCAATCAGCGAGTGGTTTATCAGGGTAAACGCCGTTTCGATTTAACAGCAGATAGTGCCCGCCCTGTATGGGAGTTAAAGTTTCCCGCACTTACTACGGGGGGCTATCAGCTTGAGGTTGAATTGCTAAATGAGAAACAACAAGTATTAGGTACTAATCGCTTTGAGTTTAGCGTGTTATAAATCGTATTTAATTTAATAAAAAGGTGATAGGGAATTTAAAATGGGGTTTTATTTTGATAAATTTGAGCATCGTAAGCCACCTGAACCCACGCCATATCGACCAGTAATAGAGTTAATTTGGCAGTTTTTGGCCGTGATTGCGCTGGTTTTAGGGGGTAATTATATTTATTGGCGATGGACATCTTCCCTCAATTATGAAGCCTTATGGTTTGCTGTGCCTTTAGCCTTTGCCGAAACCTGTGCCTATTTTGGTTTGTTTTTATTTGCCTTTAATTTGTGGAAAACCCGTGATTATCCACAACAACCAGCACCGCACAACATCAGTGAGTGCATAAACGACAAAATTGATGCCTCCGAAGACCGCCCGATTAGTGTTGATTTATTTATTGCCACCTATAGCGAAGAAGAAGAATTAGTCCGACTGTCGATTAAAGACGCAAAAAATGTTAACTATCCTTATGCCATTGATTACAAAATTTATGTACTGGATGACGGTCGTCGTGCCTCGATGAAAGCGGTGTGTGATGAGGAAGGGGTGGGTTATATTACGCGCACTAATAATATCGGATTTAAAGCAGGCAATTTGCGTAATGCCATGGAAAAAACCAGTGGTGATTTTATTGTTATTTGTGATGCCGATACCCGTGTTTTTAGTACGATATTAGAAGATACACTCGGTTACTTTAAAGACCCGCAAGTTGCGTGGGTTCAAACTCCACAATGGTTTTATGATATTCCAGAAGGCAAACCGCTGCCTTTAGTATGGCGTAAACATGCTGGCATGATAGGTTATGGCGCGGCTAAAATGCTCGAAAAGTTGTTTGGCCCTATTCAGCTGGGTAGAGACCCATTTGTCAACGACCCACAAATGTTTTATGACGTAATTTTGCGTCGTCGTAATTGGGCAAATGCTTCTTTTTGTTGTGGTGCAGGTTCTATTCATCGTCGTGAAGCGGTGATGCAAGGGGCATTGCGTGCTTATGCTATGTCGGTCGAAAATGAAGTTCATCAGCATACACAAGATATTGACGATGATGATTTGCGTGAAGAGTTAGGACAGGCAATTCGTAGTCAAGCATCAATGGATACCGAATTTACCCCCTATAAATTTCATGTTTCGGAGGATATTTATACCTCAATTGTATTGCATTCTGACCCTGACCATCACTGGAAATCGGTATTACATCCTAAAGTTGAGTCCAAAATGTTATCGCCGCAAGATTTGCAAACATGGATGGTACAGCGTTTTAAATATGCTGGCGGTTCGTTAGATATTGCCTTGCGTGATAATCCTGTGTTTAAAGGCGATTTAACATTGCCTCAGCGTATTATGTATTTGACGACATTTTGGTCATACTTAGGGTGTATTTGGAATATTATTTTTTTACTCGCGCCAACATTTTATTTATTAACAGGTATCTCGCCTGTATCCGCTTATTCTGAACCATTTTATTGGCATTTTTTGCCGTTTATTTTAATTACCGAAATTGCCTTTATGTTTGCAACATGGGGTGTGGGTGCGTGGGATGGTAAAGCCTCGTACTTGTCATTTTTTCCTGTTAATTTTCAAGCATTAGCTAATGTGTTGCGTGGCGAAAAAATTAAGTTTCCTGTGACCCCTAAAGAGCGACAAGAAGGTACATTTTTGCATTTGGTCTATCCACAATTTGCCATTATTGTGTTAAGTGTTATTGGTTTAACGGTGGGCTTTATCAAAATGGCCTTGGGTATTCCAATGGACATGAGTGGTTTCTTAATCAATGTCTTTTGGAGTATCAATAATATTGCGGCTATGTATCCTATTGTTAGGGCGGCTTTTTGGAAGCCTGATTACAACGAACAGCAAACAATAACTGAATAATTTATAGTTAGAGGTTTTTATGGCATTTAAGGATGATTTAGTGACGGCAAGAAGTTATATTGTGTTTGTGTTAGGGCTAATCACCGCTTTTGTCATGGTGTATTACATTGAGCAACACTCTAAGCTAAAAACACAAATTCCACCCACAGCAATGGTTAAAAGTGTGATTAAACTTGATCAAGAAAAATCATTACCAGATACAATGACACCAAATACAGCTGTGCCGACTGCCGTAGCTGCTACAGTGATTCAGCAACCAAAGCAAGCTCAAACAACCGTTACCCATCCAACCGCAGCAAATGCCAAGCCTAATCCTTTAAATGCGGCTAGCCAGATGATGGCCGATGTGTCCACCAAAGAGCCAATAATTTTGGCGAGCATTGAGCTAAAAACGCCAACATTTGGCAAAAGAAGCAAACAAAAATTGACTGAGCAAGAGTTGCAATGGGCAAAAATTGCGTGGCAATATTTTGTGAATAACACCCAAAAATCGACAGGCTTAGTTAATTCGGTACAGGGGTATCCTGCAACCACCCTGTGGGACACTGCCTCATATATGATGGCAGCGATTGCAGCGCAGCGTTTGTCTTTGATTGAGCAAGCAGAGTTTGACCAAAGAATGAGTAGTGTTTTAAATTCTTTGGCAATTATGCCGTTGGTTGATAACAAATTACCTAATAAGTCTTATAACACCATTAGCTTGGCGATGACCAATTATGCTAACAAGGACAGTCCAAAAGGCATTGGTTGGTCAGCGATTGATATTGGACGATTGTTAGTGCCGTTAAAAATTTTACAAAAAAAATATCCCCAACATCAAGCAATGGTGCAAAAAGTGCTTGGCCGTTGGTCAATCCCAGATGTGGTTCATCATAATATTATGTTTGGCGCAGCAGTGGATAACAATGGCAATATCAAACTTATGCAAGAAGGACGTTTAGGATACGAGCAATATGCCGCTAAAACGTTTGCTTTGTTTAATCATCAGGCTAAATACGCTGCTAGTTATGTGAATCATTTGCAGTATGTTGATATTTATGGCATCGAAGTCGCTGTTGATAAGCGCGACCCTAAAACCAGTGGCGCACAAAATTATGTTTTAAGTGAACCATATATTTTAGATGGTTTGGAGTTTGGTTTTGACAAAAACTCTAAAGAATTAGCGGCACGTTTGTTTTTGGTGCAACAAGCACGTTATAAAAATACAGGTATTCTTACCGCTGTAAGTGAAGACCATATTGATGTTGCGCCGTATTTTGTTTACAACACGGTATATGTGGCTGGTAAAACATGGGCTGCAATTACCGATAAAGGGCAAGATGCATCAGCGTTCAAAAGTTTATCCACTAAAACCGTGTTTGGTTGGCATGCCTTATACAACACTGACTATAGCAAAAAAATGTTAGATGCCATAAAAGACTTACACGACACAAATAAAGGTTGGTATTCTGGCTTATATGAGCAAAATCAACAGCCAAATAAGGCAATTACCGCTAATACCAATGGTGTTGTCTTAGAAAGCTTGGCCTATATTCAATTAGGTAAATTGTTACCATAACAGAAGGGAAATTGCATGAAGATTAAAGTGTTTCGCGCTGCAAATATTGCCCTATTGTCCAGCTTAGTGTCGTTGGGTGTTGCTGAGTCATGCCATGCAGCATCGTTGGCATCGGCGCAGCCACCTGTGGTATATCCACATCGTTCGGGCGCGTTAACAGCAACCGAAATAGAAATGGCTAAAATCGCGTGGCGTTATTTTCAAAATAATTATCAGCCCGAAACAGGTTTGGTAAACGCGGTTGATGGTTATCCTTCAACAACCATGTGGGATACAGCCTCTTATTTGGCGGCCTTAGTGACTGCACATCGTTTCGAATTCATTGATAAACAAACATTTGACGCCCGTTTAACCAAATTAATCGCAACTTTAAATACCATAGAACTGTTTAGAAGTGAGTTACCCAATAAGGTCTATCACACTAAAACTGCCGAAAAAGTTAATTATGCTAATAAAGCAGGAGAAATAGGCTTTTCAGCCTTAGATTTAGGACGACTGTTAATTTGGTTACATATTATTAAGCAGCTTTATCCTGAGCACGCCAATGCAGTAGATAGTGTGGTGTTACGTTGGAATTTTACTAATGTTGTCGATAAATGCGGCACCATGTACGGGGCAATGTTAGATGCCAATAAAAAAACTGTTTATGTGCAAGAGGGACGTTTAGGTTACGAAGAGTATGCAGCCAAAGGCTTTCAATTGTGGCGTATTCCGACTTGTTTGTCGGCACGTCCTGAACCCTTTGCAACCATGCCAATGTATTGTGTTAATGTTCCTTATGACACAAGAGACCCGCGTGAATTATCGCAACATAATTATGTGGTCTCGGAGTCTTATGTCTTAGATGGTATAGAGCTAGGATGGGATGTAGTTGGTGATATGACCAGCTCAGATAAAGTGCATACCGATGTGATTATGGAAAATTTTGCCCATCGCGTATATCAGGTACAAGAAAATCGCTACAAAGAAACAGGCGTGATTACTGCGCGTTCCGAACATCAATTAGATAAAGCCCCATACTTTGTGTATGACACAGTTTACAGTGACGGTTATCCTTGGAATACCATTACCGATAGTGGCAAATATGTACCAGAGTTTGCGGCAGTCTCGTTAAAAGCAGCTCTAGGAATGTGGGTACTTTGGGACTCTCCTTATACTGATTTATTAGCTAATCATATTTGGCATCAATATGTGCCCGAAAAAGGTTACTACGAAGGTGTTTATGAGAATGGTAAAGGGCCAATTAAAACTTTTACCGCCAATAATAATGGCATTATGTTGGAATCGTTATTGTTCAAAAAAAGCGGCAAAATATTGACCTTAGACAATAATAAAGCACCGATTAGCTCTTTATGGGAAAAAACCATCGCTGATAGTTTTAATGGTGAAAACAAAGCCCGAAACAGACCCAGTTATTGTATAGATGAACATACCAATACAACGGCCTTGAACAACAAAAAATCTTGGTTTAAACGTTTGTGGCCTAGCAGTTCTATTGATGCTAGAGAGATTTTACCTCCCGCTAAACAATGCTCGGTACAAAAAACGTGTACGATATGTCAAGAAAACGCACCAGTTACCTTGCCTGCTTGGTCATCCTGTCACTAACGGTCGCAAGCTGTGGCGTGGTGGTTCGACAAGTCAATCACGCTTACCAAAAAATAGAGGCAGGTAGCTTACGTTATCAAGGTCGTCTTGCACCATTGACGGCCAAAGAACAATTATGGGCAAAAACGGCATGGCGTTATTTTGTCAATAATACCAATAACAGCACAGGGCTAGTCAATTCAATCGACCGTTATCCTGTTGCCAGTGTTTGGCATATGGGTGATTATTTGGCGGCATTGATGGCGGCACATCAGTTATCTTTGATAGATAAAATTGAATTTGATCAACGCTTGAGTCAGTTTTTGGAGTTTGTGGCTAAAATGCCATTAGCTCAGGGCAAATTACCTAACAAGAACTACAACACTAAAACGGGTGCCATGTTAGATGCCGCCAACAAAGACGGAGAAGCAGGGTGGTCAGCCACAGATATCAGTCGTTTGATGGTGTGGCTCAAAATCATTGGCGAGCATTATCCCGAATATCAAGAATATTTAGATAAAGTCATTTTGCGCTGGCAATATTGCGAAGTGATAGATGATTGTGGGCAATTGTACCGTTATGGCAAAACAGGTGCAGCGTGGCAAAAGCAACAAGACGGCCGTTTGGGATATGAAGAGTATGCGGGAACGGGCTTTTCTTTATGGGGCTTTAATGCCAATCAAGCACGAAAGATGAAATTAGACCATCGAATCAGTGTTGATAATTTGCAGTTATTATTAGATGAGCGCGACCCACGTGTCACTAATACCGCTAATCCTATATTAACTACGCCTTATGTGTTATTAGGTTTAGAGTTTGGTTGGCAAGAAGGTCAAAAATACAGTCGTTATTGGCCAAATAATGGTGACTTTTTAAAACAACAAGCCGATATGGTGTATCGAGTTCAAGAGCAGCGTTGGTTTAAAGATAAAATATATACGGCTCGAACAGACCATTACTTAGCTGTTGCCCCCTATCGATTATTAGATAGTGTTTATGCCAACGGCTTGCCGTGGAATACCATTAGCGACAGCGATAATCGTTATCCTCAATACGCATTAGTAGCGACCAGTGCCGTGTTTGGATTATGGGTGTTATGGGATACGCCTTACACGGATCAATTAATGAAAGTAACCGAAGCTTTATTTGATAAAGATAGGGGGTGGTACGAAGGACGCTACGAAACTTCTGGGGCTTATGAGCGTTTGATTAGTAGTCATACCAATGCAATGGTGCTAGAGTCTTTGCTATATAAAACACGAGGCAAGTTATATTTGGGTAAACAACGGATAGGATATTTTAATGTCAAACTGGACAAAGTCTATGAGTTACCACAGCACTGTTTGCCGCCTGAGCGAGCTGTTTGTCCTAATTAACAAGCGATTATGTGATGTGCTTGTAGTCGGCTTGCTCATGTTTAGTTCTGTATCGCTAAATAATGTTGCTTATGCTTTAACCATTAGCGACCGTGATTTTTATCAGACAGGTTTAGCTTTTTATCAAGCAGGGCAGTTAGAGGATGCGGCAAATAATTGGCAATCTTTGGCACAAAATAGTCAAGCTGAGGATTATGACAGCAAAAAGCAAGCTGCTTTTGCTGCGGTATTAGCGACTTTATCATGGGAACAACTGCAAAATGCCAATGCTTATCAGACGTGGGCCGATGCCATTAGACTGTATTTAGAAGCCAATACCACATGGGAACAACAACGTTTGATTTTAAAAGAGCGTGTGACAGGCAACCGTATGGCTTTGCAACAATTAACCAGTAATATGGTGATTGTTGAAGCATTTGAACAACTACTGTTGGATATGGATGCTAATTATGCGTTAACAGACTATCAAGGGCCGCGTACAGGCTTGCAAAAAAGTGAAGCTAATCGTCAATTGGATGTTACGCAATATATTATGGCTAGCCCTTTGGAGGCTAAAGCAAATACTGAACCTGAAACTGAATCTACCGCCACTAATCTAGTAGAACAACAAAGCCAATCTTCACCTAACTCTAAAGCAGAAGCAGATAATTATAGCTCAATAGAGTCAGAGAAAATAAACAACGATACTGCGCCAGTTGAAGCAAATGCTTCAGAGCCTGCTGATACAGTAACAACGAGTGAACCAGCTTCGCTGACGCAACAGCCAGAAGTCACAGAAGATAGGCCACCACAGCAGACCACGCCCAGTTTGCCATCATCAGTAGAGTCAAACGAGACGGTGAGTCCTCCCAGCTTTAGTCGTCATATTATTCCCATAACACCAGAAGCTACTAACGAATAACACGATGTTGTAAGTCGGCAATAAACGAAGCAACACCTGCTTCTAACTGTGCAAAAAGGCTATCCACGCTATCAAGCTGTTTGTTCCGTCCCATATTACTCAGTTCTTCGGCAATGTGTTCAATTTGGGGGCGGCCAAAGTTAGCAGACTCACCTTTAAGTTTATGAGCAATTAAATAAATTTGTTCGGCATTTTTGCTTAGCACGGCTTGTTTAAGTAAAGCCATTCTTTCAGGATTTTCCTTGATAAAAATTTGTGCTAATTCAAGTACAAAGCTTGGGTCACCACCCATATTTTCTAGGGCTAGCTCATAGTCAAAACAAATCTCTGGTGCTTTATCGCTTAGGGTTGTCATGGCATTATGCTCTAATGTTGTGTTTATTGCTAAAGTTGTATCTGTTTCAGAATGGAAGTCAGTGGTGGCGTGTTGGCTGACACGACTAAGTTCAGCCGCCAGTTCATCGGTAGAGATAGGTTTGCTGACATAACCATCCATCCCAACTGCTAAAAACTTTTCTTTGTCGCCCTGCATCGCATGAGCAGTCATGGCAATAATCGGTAAGTGTGGTTTTTGATGTTGTTGTGACCATTCCCTAATCCTTTCGGTTGCAATAATGCCTCCCATTGTGGGCATTTGAATATCCATGAGTACAACATCATAAGTATGTGTCATGACGGCATTGAGGGCTTCTAGTCCGTCATGTGCTAAGGTGACATTGTGCCCCATATTGTGTAGCAAGCGCATGGCCAGTCGTTGGTTAATGGTGTTGTCTTCTGCCAATAAAATATGAAGTTGACGATTAAAGCGATGCCTTGTTTGCGTGCGATGGCTGGCAGTATGCTGCGATTTATCTACACCCCTTGACAGTGTAAGTTCATTATTGCCTAGTGTGGCCAAGATACAATTATATAATTCAGACTGGTCAATGGGTTTATTTAGAAAATCGCTAATGCCCATTTCTTTGAGCGTGGTTGAGTTAGGAGGATTGGCAATTGAGCTCAACATAATGACCGCAGGTTTGCCTAATTTTGGATTGTGCAAAATATCTTGTGCCAAAGTAAAACCATCACAATCAGGCATTTGGGCATCAAGTAAGACTAATTTAAAGGGTTGATTTTCGAGAGCATGGTCAATCAGTTTGAGCATGGCATGGCGAGCGTCATAGACCACAACAGGCTCCATACCAAAATTATATAACATATCATGCATCAATCGACGGTTAGTCGCGTTGTCATCAACCACCAAAACAGGTAAATGATGGATGGTTTCGGGGGCTGCCAGTGTGATTTGTTGTTCGTGTCCGAGTGCTAAAGGAATACTAAAACTAAAGGTGCTGCCTTGTTGTACTAGACTGCTAACGTTAATACGGCCACCCATCAATTGTACTAAATTAGACGAAATCGCTAAACCCAGACCTGTGCCACCGTAGCGGCGGGTAATTGAACTGTCTCCCTGAGAAAAAGATTCAAAAATTTTATCTAATAAATGGGCTGGAATGCCGATACCCGTATCACTGACACTGATATTTAATAAATAAAGATGCTTGTCTTGTTGTGCATCAATTTTAAGACTTACTTCACCATATTCGGTAAATTTAATAGCGTTTCCAATGAGGTTAATAATAATTTGTCTTAATCGGTTTGGGTCGCCAATAAAAGAGCTGGGCACTTGATTGCTAATATCACAAATCAGTTCTAAGCCTTTCTCTTGCGCGCGTAATGCTAATGGCCGCAAACAATCACGGACTAATTTTCGGATATTAAAGTCAATACTATCCAGAACAATTTTACCTGCTTCAATTTTTGAAAAATCTAGCACATCATTAATCAAGTTCAATAACGACATGGCGGAAGACAATACCATGTCTAAATATTCGCTTTGCTCAGCGTTAAGGGGAGTCTCCAAACAGAGTTTGGTCATGCCGATAATGCCATTCATCGGGGTGCGTATTTCGTGACTGACATTGGCCAAAAAATCACTTTTAGCTTTGTTGCTGGCTTCGGCGGCTTCTTTGGCCTCCAAAATAGCCACTTGGCTGGTTTTTCGGTTGTTAATGTTAATCAGCGTGCCCAAACAACGTCTAGGCTGAATGTCTGGTTGTTGTTGGGTCGCTTTGCCTTGTATTTGCATCCATAAAAAATGGCCATTTTGGTGACGCATTTGCACTTCAATATCAAGCGTCTCTTGCGCTCCTGTAAATAAATCGTGTGTCGCTTGTATAAATAGTTGTTGCTGTTGTGGATGAATCCATGTTGTCCATGTGTCGATGGAGGAGCTGACTTGATGGGCATTTAAGCCCAATAAGGCATAAAACTGCTCGCTACAATACAGGCTATTATCTTGGCCTTGCCAGTCCCATAAACCAATCTCAGCACTAGAAAGGGCAAGCTGTAAACGCTCTTGTGACAGATGTAAGGTTTCGCCTAAGTGTGTTAATAATTGAGTGGTTGATTGTAGTGTGCCGTCAGTATCGTTATAAGAAAAATTCATGCGGCCAGATAATAAGCGAGCCACTGATTTTAAATCCTGAATGGCCACTTGTTGTGCTTTAAGTTCTATGGCTAAACGCTGATTACTCCAATTTAACTCTTGGGAACTCAGCTCTAGGCTGCGGCTGCGTAGTTCTAAATCACGTTGCGATTGAGCATAAGCACTATCAACTTTTTGTAAGAAATCGCCAAAGCCTGTCAGTATTTTTTGGCTAGAAGGATGCTGACTTTGTTGTGCAAGCTGTTGTAAATCAGCTAATACCGTCTGTAGTGACTCTGTATCTAGCTCAAATAATTGTTGTAATTGTCGCTTTAATAGCTTGGTGCTTAGCATTTTTCGCTCAAAAAAGTAATCGTCATGGTTTGGTTGTGCAGAGCACATTCGGTGCTGTGTGACATCGGGCTGATTTCACCATTGGAGTAAAAACCTGTGATTGTTGTTTGCTTGTTTAATACATTGGCAACGGCATCAACTTCTTCTTCAGCACGTCCACCCATCAATAATTTACGTCCAACACAACTAACCAATAAAGCAAGGCTATTTGGGGGGCAAGTATTTTTTTGCAAAATCATCTCGGCTGCGGTTTGAGCACCATCCACCAGCGCATCTGTTGAGGCGTGCATCAGCTGCAAATAGCCATCATCAGCCAAGTCACCTGCCAAAATTAAACTACCTTGTGTTTCGTCAATCCCCAAAATTGTTCTAATGATGCCAACTTCGCTGCCTTCCGCACTCAACAAAGAAAAAGGAAATAACAAACCCGAAGCGGGGAGGTCGGCAGCGTAATCACCTAAGTAGCGTTTATAGAGTTCTAGTGCAGGTTTGCCGTCTAACTCATATAAAATATTACCTTGGTAACGAGTGATTTTTCTAATAGCTCCAAAACCTTTCCAGCCGCCAAATGAGCTACTCACAACCGACAAATATGAACCATAAAAACCTATAGCAATTAAGTCTGTTTCGGAAATTCCCTTGTTTTTTAGGATGAATGTACGTAAAAATTTCCCGCCGTCAGCTGCTAATCCACCACTGATGGTGACACCCTGTGGAATATCTTGAGTGATACCTTGAATGAGTGCGCTACCATTGATATTCACGCCTTGACCAAATACTAAGATATGTTTAAGGTCAGGCTGACAAATTAATTGTTTGGCTAAGTGTTGCCCTGCTATAACACTTTGTTCCATTTGGGCTAATGGGCTATGGACTACCTTAAAATCTGGATGTTGAAAATGAATCGCGGTGATAACAATGCTATTATCTGTTACGCCATTAGTGGAGATTTCGCCTGCGGTTGAACAGCCAACCCATTGTGCGTTTGGCAAGTATTCAAGCAGAGTTAGCAATAATTCAGACTCAAAATAACAATCTGCCGCAAAAACTAACACCAGTTGTGGTGCAATTTGTTGTAATCTTGGCCACGGTTGTTGAGTCATGTTTTGGGTATTGTGAATGACAAGCTGTTGTATTTGCATAATCTTCCCTAATCCTTGTGCTAAATGATTTTGAGTGTATATGCTTTGTGTGTGCTGTCAATATTTGTGTTAGGGCGTTACATAACAAAGTGAATTTAGGAAAATCACTCTATGAGTAAAAAAGTCATTGTGTTGTTAAATATATTGCTGGTCACAGGCTGTGCAACATCACCTATCAACATTAAGCCGCCTGCAGCCATTATTGCTAAAGGGACACCCTTTGTAGAGGCTAATTATGATGATACAGTGACTATTAAACCACCTGCTTATATTTTTCCTGTGTCGCCACGCATAAGTTTAATTGTTGATTTAGATTTTGATGGTGTTAATGATGAAACTGACCAATGTTTGAATACTCCGCCAAATACTAAAGTTGACGCTAAAGGCTGCCCTTTACCTTTGGATGTTGATAGTGATAAAGATGGTGTGTTTGATAATAAAGATAAATGTCCCAACACTCCGCCAAATACCAAAGTTTATGCTAATGGCTGTCCTTTAGATAGCGATGGTGACGGCGTGCCAGACTATAAAGATAAATGCGCCAATACACCTGCTAAAGTCAAAGTGGATAATAACGGCTGCCCATATCCTCCGCCAAAAACGACAACTAATAAAGGCACAGGAGGGACGGGTAATTGGAAAGGCAGTGGTGGCACAAATACTTATAGTGGCGGTAGCAGCTCGCAACCAATTAACGTTAATGTCGTTAATAATAACTATATCAATGGTGTCAAAATTAATGACCAAGACCAAGATGGCGTTAATGATGAACAAGATAAATGTACTAATACACCTGTTAACACAACAGTGGACAAAAAGGGCTGTCCAGTACCTCAAAAAGCCGTTGCAGCTGCGAGTGATGATAATGACAAAGACGGTGTTAAAAATGCACTAGATAATTGCCCAAATAGTGCTATTGGTGCCAAAGTAGATGCACAAGGTTGTGCTAAAGATGATGAGGTTTTGATAAGTTTAAATGTGTTGTTTGCGACCAACAAAGCAAATATTGTAGAAAGTGCTTATGTCGATATTTTGCGAGTGGCTGATTTTATGCGTGCCCATCCCGAAGTAGTGGTGACGATTGAAGGGCACACCGATGACCGCGCAACGATTATTTATAATCAAAAATTATCAGAGCGGCGTGCCAATGCCGTTCGTCAAGAGTTGATTCGTTTTGGAGCGAATGCAAACAAATTATTGGCGATTGGTTATGGAGAGTTAAAACCAATTGCTGATAATAGCACTGAGTTAGGACGCGCTCAAAATAGACGAGTGATAGCGACGGCCAAAATGCCCTAAACAATACGCACTATAATAGTGCGTATTTAAGTCGAGCAAAATCCTAAGCTAATGTACTGTTGAGCATCGTTGCTTCTTGTTTGCTAATGCCAGCCCATCCTTGAGGCGTATTTAAAATAACTGCATCAAAATTAGGACTCATTAACAAAATGCCCAGCAAGTCTTTGCCAGTCACTTCTATTTGCCAATGATTAGGTGCTTGTGCTTGCAGTGTCTCCAAATCGGTATAAGCAATAAGAGCTTTACTACCTTGTTTGGTGGCTGTTTGTAAGGGGATTTTGTTAAAAGCACTATTGATAATAATGGGATTTTTGCCTAAAGCCTCTTTAAGCTCCATTGGGATAGCATAAGCTGCCAAAAAGAACTGAGCTTGTTTTACATGACGATATAGCAGTTGACGAGCATCAGCATCATCGGGGCGATGTACAATAATATTGATTAAGTCTTTAATTGCGGGAGGGGAGGTATTGTTCATAATGTTGTAGTTGTTGTCGTAAAAAAGAGTCTATTTATACCATATTTTTATCATAAATAAGGTTTTCTCTTACAACTAAAGAGTTTAGCCAAGCATTTTTTTGTGGTGTTGGTTTCGACTGCGCTCAACCAACACGACTACGCTCATTCACTCCGATTGAAAACAATTAACAATCAGGACTGGTTAATTGTCATCAAATTGTCTTAACTTTGTCATGGTATGGTAATTGCAGTAGTTTTTAATACTACTATCAAAAACACAAGTTGTGATAATTAAATTAACAAGTTGGAGGCTATCATGGAATTAGTAGAAATGCGCGATGAAAATTTGATTGACGAATGGGCTGATTATGAAGACTACGAATACATTGATGATGCGACCGAGTTATAACTAATAGTTATAAAAAATCTGAGTTTGTGGTAACTAAAAGGTCGTCAAAACGGCTTGTATAAAATCTCAGTGCGCGTTATTGTCGGGAAGTTTTTGGCGTTGTAAGTATAAAAACAACGCCTTCCTGTCATAATTACTAGCTGAGGTTTGCGATGTCCCATCCGTTTGAGCATATTTTACAGCCCTTAGATTTAGGTTTTGTGACCCTTCCTAATCGTGTGATTATGGGGTCAATGCATACAGGTTTAGAAGAGTTTCCACCCCAAAGACAAGCGGCATTTTTTGCTCGTCGTGCTGCGGGTGGCGTAGGCTTGATTATTACGGGTGGCATTTCACCCTCCGAATTGGGTGTATTGGGGCCAGGTATGTGTACCATGACTACCGAAGCCGATGCCCAAAAACACAAAGTGATTACCGATGCTGTTCATGCGGCAGGTGGTCGTATTTGTATGCAAATTTTGCATGCAGGTCGTCAATCGTATCATCCTGTCAATGTCTCACCATCTGGCAAACGCTCACCGATTTATCCCTTTCCCCCCCAAGCCATGACCGAAGAAGTGATTGAGCAAGAGCTTAATAATTGGGTCAATGCTGCGGCCTTAGCGCAACAAGCAGGCTATGATGGCATCGAAATCATGGGTTCAGAAGGCTATTTATTAAATCAATTTTTAACCACTCGTGGCAATGAGCGTGATGATGCGTGGGGCGGTGATTTTGAGCGTCGTATGCGTTTTCCATTAGAGGTAGTACGCCGTACTCGTGAGCGTGTTGGCAAAAACTTTATTATTGTTTATCGTTTATCAATGCTTGATTTAGTCCCTGATGGACAAACCTTTGATGAAGTGATTACGCTGGCCAAAGAACTCGAAAAAGCAGGCGTTAATATTATCAACACAGGTATTGGTTGGCACGAGGCCAAAATTCCTACCATTGCGACGATGGTTCCGCGTGCTGCTTTTGCTTGGGTAACACGCAAAGTCAAAGAAGCAGTGAGCATTCCTGTATCCGCTTCTAACCGTATCAATATGCCCACCCATGCCAATGATATTATTGCGCGTGGCGATGCTGATATGGTGTCGATGGCGCGTCCAATGTTGGCTGACCCTGATTGGGTTAACAAAACGGCTGCTAATAAAGAAGCGGAAATCAATACCTGTATTGGCTGTAACCAAGCTTGTTTAGACCATACTTTTGCCTTGCGTCAAGCCTCTTGTTTAGTTAATCCTCAAGCCTGCTACGAAGACCAACTGATTTATGTCAAAACCGATAAACCCAAAAATATTGCGGTGATTGGTGCTGGGCCTGCTGGAATGTCTTTTGCCACGGTAGCGGCAGAGCGTGGCCACAATGTCACTTTGTTTGACCAAGATACTCAGTTGGGTGGCCAGTTTAATATTGCTAAACAAGTACCAGGTAAAGAAGAGTTTTATGAAACGATTCGTTACTTTGATACCATGATAAAAAAACATGGCGTTAATGTGCAGTTAGGGAAGCGTGTTGGTGCGGCTGATGTCGCTGAGTTTGATGAAGTAGTATTAGCTACAGGTATTGTACCGCGTCAATTACCTATAGAAGGGATTAACCATCCAAAAGTATTGTCTTATATTGAAGTATTGCGCGATAAAAAACCTGTGGGTAAAAAAGTGGCTGTTGTCGGTGCAGGGGGTATCGGCATGGATACCTCGGAGTTTTTAACCCATGATCCGCATCATGTGCCTGCCAGTTTGGATATTGATACCTATTTGCGTGAGTGGGGCATTGATAAAACCTTACAAGCGCGTAGCGGTATAGAAGGAGTACAAGAGCAGGTTGATGCCAGTCCGCGTGAAGTGTATTTGATGCAGCGTAAAGACAAAAAAATCACAGGGCCGGGTAAAACCACAGGTTGGGCGCATCGTGCAGCCTTACTCAAAAAAGGTGTACATATGCTAACAGGGGTTAGTTATGACAAAATTGATGATGCAGGTTTACACATTACTATCAATGGCCAAACACAGGTTTTGGATGTAGATAATGTGATTATTTGTGCGGGTCAAGAGCCACAACGTGAGCTACAAGCGGCGATTGAAGCCTTGGGCAAAAAAGTGCATTTGATTGGCGGTGCTGATGTGGCCGCTGAGTTAGATGCTAAACGTGCCATTCGTCAAGGTGCAGAGTTGGCTGCACAGTTGTAATTTTTTGTACATAAGTTCGACCTCACCCTAGCCCTCTCCTAACAGGAGAGGGAAGACCTGAGAATGAAATTATTATTTGTCGCCTGTATGCAGCGTAGCAAAATACAGGAGCAAAGCATTAAAGTGAGTCATCTTGTGTTTCGTTGCACTTCACACAGGCTACTTAAGTGCCTAAATTATTTAAAAATGGAAAAGGTAAATATTGATGAAAAATATCATCTTGAGAAATAATGGGTATATTTTCTATTGTTGCTTGAGCAATTAACATTCTATCAAATGGGTCTTTATGATGTAGTGGTAATTTAGCGGCATAATTAGCATGATGTTCATTAATTCGTAAAATCTTAAAATCTTCATCGTTAATGGCAGCAAGTAGGTCTTCTGATATATTAAGTTTGCCTAGGTTTTGCTTAATGCCAATCTCCCATATTGTTGCTACGCTCACCCAAATAGTATTATCTTGATTTTCAATAATTTGCTTTATATTTGTGTTTAGGTTGGCCGCATTACTTAACCACCAAATCAAAATATGGCTATCTATTAAATAATGACTCATTGATAAAACCCATCTTCAATATCTGCGCTTGGTTTATCCCAGTCAGGGTCATAAATAGTAATGGCATGTTTTAAACGACCTGCTTGACGTTTTTTGTTTTTAACGGGTGTTAATTCAATGTCAGGTAATCCTTCTGCAATAATGACAATATGTTCACCTTGTGCCGCACGTTGCATCAACTCTTGTAGTTGTGTAACGGCTTGTTGAAGAACAATTTGCATGGTTGCATCTCCTAATTTTGATAATATCCACAATCAGCATATCACAAAATAGGCTAATCCATTGCCTTGACTTTGCTTTCAATAAAATCAATTTCTTCTTGGTTTAGGCCATATTTGGCATAAAGCTGTTGGTCAATGTGAGTAATGGATTTACTCCAGTCTATGTCGGAGTTGGGGGTAAAGTCTTGTAGGGGGACTTTTTGCCATTTGTCTTTTGGGTTATCTTGGGTAATTTTTAGCACACCAAGCATCGTTCGGGCAAATTTGGATTTGATGTATTTTAGGCAATTTTGTGCTTCTAATTGATTATCAAAAGCACCAACAGAAATAAAAGTTTCGGTGAAGCCGATTAACGGCTCGCCATTAACGGTGTACTTAATACCTCACCAATTGCACCAGAGCCATTGGCTTTAGGTAAAATGACTTTGTATTTTCAAATTACAGTCAGTTTAAATATTTTCGTTAATCCATTTATAAACACGTTCATTATTTACGACCAAAATTTGACATATTCATCATATCGTTTTTCATCAAGTAAATAATTCAGGTAATTAAAATTGATGATGCAACTCTTTTCCTTGATTATACGTCTTTTCAAGGATAATTTCTAAATGTTTCAGAATATATTTGTTTGAATATTTCATTAAATGCCTGAAATTTGCTTAAAATCGATTTGAACTTTATGAATAATTGAGTTCAAAAACGTAAATATTTCAATTTTCCAAAATCTTTTGTTCATCACGATATAATACAGCTACCCCCCTTAATATCTGTGTTAGGAAATACTTCTGAGAGTTTTGATTAAATAGAATACCTTTATATGCTTATCTAAGCATTTTCATTCCAATTTTGTTGACACGCATTGAATAAAAAGCGTGCAGGCGAAATCAAACAATATTTTGAGGCACTTTTTCAGCTAAATCATAAAATAAGTATAAATAGCATCATCACGGTCTGTTGTCGTTATTCTCCTGATACGGTGGATTACCCACCACAACATCAAATTTCATGGTTTTTTTAGCTCCCAACAGTGGCTTACATTTCGCCTCAAAATCACCTTGTCCTTTGGCGTAAGGTGTTGTATCCAAACACACAATATGCGAATCGTTGATGTTTTTAGCGACTTTTTCATCAAAACCAAACACAAAATTACGCGCAATATTAAAAATAATCTCACTGGGCGCAAAGCCATATACTTGCTGCTCCAAAATATGTTTTAACCGTGCATCGGGTCGGGCATTTTATCCGCCAATCCCACATACAAGCGTTTAACAATTTCGGTTAAATATAAACCCGATTTAACATACAAATCGGCAAAAGTTTTGTGAGGGTCTGTAAAAATATTGGGGTCTTCGGCCTCTAGTTTATCAATCATCAGTTTAACCACTTTTTGGGGTAAAAATTTGATTGGTTTGTTGGGGCGGAATGTAGTCAAAAATATCTTCTTGCTGTGACTCGTCAAAATAATTGCCAAGCTCACGGCGTTTGTTTAAAAACTCTTGCACCGACTCATTAAATACCATTTCATCAAAAAAGTGGTGCGTATCACGCAAAATTATAAAGTCATCTAGGCTAATGCCTGTCACTTCTTTAAACACGCTTGCTTTAATGGTGCTATCAAAATTAGCAAGGGTAGTGCTTGGCGTACCATAAGCCATTAAAAAGAGGGAATCGTGCGTGCAAAACCGCGTAACCGCGCCCGAACATCGTCTTCAACGGTGTTTTTCTTTTTATCCTCGGCTTTTTCTAAAATGGCGTGTGTGGACTGTTGCACCAACTCTTTGCTTTTAGCTTCAACCGTGGCTACTAGCTCTTTTTTAAAATCGTCTTCAATGTGTTTTTGTGTGGCTTCATATACTGCTTTTGCTTGTTGAACTTTAGCAACATCGTGCTGCGCTTCGGCAACCACTTTTTTATATTCAACTTCGGCTTCTTTGCGTTTAATATCGGCTTGCTTTTGAACGGTCTCAATTTCTTTAGCAATGATATTTGCCGATTGTTGCACCACTTGTTCGGCAGCTTTTGCGCTTAAACCTTGTTCTTTGGCTAAAGCCACAACCTCTGCTTGCGTGTTTTCCTTAAAGGCATTCGCCACTATGTTGGATAAGTTTTGGCTAGTGGTATTTGCTATATTTTCTACACTTGCCGTTATTTTGCTATAGACTTTTTCGCCAAAACGCGCGTTAGTTTGAGCAATCACTATCTCTTGAGCAACTACCACATCACCGTCATCATCAAGCTCTATGTCTTGTGTATCAATCAGTTCTTCGGTGTGGCGTGGTGTAGTTTTGCCTACATCAACAGGGTTAAGTTGCTCCAAAATTTGCCGCACTTCGGACGAGGCAAAATGCCTGATACATTATTAAAAGCAGTTAGACATAAAGCCACGTTTAACCACTTCTTGGGCTTTAATGGCTTTGGGAATCGTTAGTACTTGATTAACGTCAAGCTCAACCATTTTGCCCTGACTATCTTCGGCAATCACAGGAAAAAAGTTTAACAATTGTTTAATGTTGTCTTTACGGTCATCACTTGTGCCGCCGCCATTACTGGTTTTGCTTGATAAATTATTGGCAAATTCATCATAAATAATTAGCGTGCGTTCGGGCGCAAAGTCAAACACATAGGCGTTTTCTTTTTGGCGCATTTGCCCATCAACCGCATAAGACCATGGATTTTGCGCTCTAAATGCCGCTTGCATATACTGGCTTGGTGATGTCATGTTGGATAACATCAGTACGGCTGTCCATTGTGGAATAGTTACACCTGTTGTTAATTGACCAACAGATAGGGTAATGGTTTTGTCATGCTTGGCAATGGCTTCTTTAACACGGTCAAAGGATTTTTGATGGATAGTTTGCTCATCGTCATTATTTTTGCCATCACCAGCAGCAAGGATGACTTCGTAATTTTCAAAAACTGGGTGATTTTGCAATAATTTTTGTAAGGCTTTGGCACTGGCGACACGGTTTAATAACCAAAAAGTATGTTTTAACTCATTGCGAAGTTCTTTGGTTGAAAAGGGATATTTTTCGTTATGGGAGAGGGTATCTAACCATTTTTTAACATCAATTTCGTGAACAAAGTTGCCTTTATCATTGGTCTCAAAAAATTCATTGAGGTCAAAGGCATAGTCTATATTTTGGCCATTAATTTGCGCGCCTTGATTAACTGTATCAGTAATCATTTGGCTCATTTGATAACTAAACAAATTTAAGCGTGGTAATTGTTGGTAAGGATTATTTTCTTCTACCTTGTTCCAATTGGCTTTGGCTTGTTGTTCGTCTGCATAGGTCCAATTATAAATTTCGTCTTGGCTAAACTTGCCCGATGCAACGGCTTTAAACGGTGTCCCCGATAAGTGCAAGGTAAAATTGCGTGTGATATTTTCAAAGGCAATATCGGTTTTAAAGGTATCAACGCCTTCATGAGATTCATCTATTACCAGTAAATCCCATGCTAAGTCTTTGACCCATTTTAATTTGTTAAAACTACCCCCAAAGGAAATTGCTCCTTTTAAGTCTTGTAAAGAAATAAAAGCCAGTAGTCGTTTTTTACCGTTAGCGGTTTGCGCTAAAAATTCATCACGTGTCATTACAGGACGGTCTTTGAGTGAATCGCTAGTCGAAACAAAAGCAAAATCGGTTTGCCACGCAATAAATTTTTCAAAGTCATCAAACCACGAGTTGGCAATGGCAGGGCGGTTGGTGACAATTAACACTTTATGAGCATCTAATTGACGCGCAAAATCATAGGTTGTTAAGGTTTTGCCAAATCGAGGTTTGGCATTCCACAAAAATTCGCCTTGAGGATTGTGTTTGGCATAGTGTAGCGTTTGCTCAATAGCAGCTTTTTGTTCAGCGCGTAATTGATAGTCTAAATTTTCTGTACTTTGACTGTGTTTGTCGGCTCTAAAGTCGTTAAAATCAGCCAGTGCTTTTTCGGGAGTGCCATTGTAAAAAAACCATTCGGTACTTGGGCGTTGCTCAACTTTTTTGTATTTACGCAAATAAGCATGAAAGTCTGTATCTTTAAACCACCCATCTGGCGTATTAGTTTTTTTAGCAGGTTTTGCCCATAACTTTTCATAACTTAAATGAATTGCGGCAGTTTTGACTTGTTCCCGAATGCGTATATCCACATCTTGACGTTCGGTATAACCGATTTTTATCCAACCATTGTTTTCTGATATTGTTGGTAGAGTGTAAGCGTAAATTTGAGGATAAATGAGTTTAGTTGTTTTGATGATGGTATTGTTAGTCATGATTACTTTGTTCCTTTATCAAAAAGCTCCATTTTCTTTTTGTCCCAATTCATGATTTTTACACGCTTACCTGCTTGAACAAGCCATTGTTCTTGGGTGGGTTCATCATCAGAAAATGAAAATGACGTTTGAGGTAGTTTTTCTTTTTTTTCAGACAGTGGAATAATGTACTTTAATCCGTCCATTTGAAAAACGTTGTAACTGATAATTTCAGCAATTTCTTTTAATAAGCCGTTTGTGGGTTGTTGTTGCCACTTAGCAACATAAAAATCTTGGTAGGTAAAAAGCAGGTTTTCGCGGGCGAGCAGCAAAGAGTCACCATTCCATTCAAAACCATAGCTCGCTTTGTAGGCTTCTTCTACCAAACGTTGCCATTCTGCTTTGTCATCAATCTCAGCATTGATACGTTTTAATTTTCTATCCACAAAACCAACACGCTCTGCAAGAGGTATTGCTTGACCTGTGGCCATGTCATAACGTGTGGCCATATAGGGGGCTTCGCCACAAGTAATTTCTAACCATTTTCTTCTAACATAAGTTTCTACATCATCATTAAGATAATCTTGTTCAAGGGCATCGTTTTGTTTTTTTATAATCCAAGTGGGTGTAAAGACTTCTGCTTTGGACTTGGTGCGCTCTTTTTGATGTTCACGAGGCTTTAGCGCACGCGGCATAATGAGCTGACTCATTTTGCCTGTAATAATTTCGGGTTTAATTTGGGCAGTTGCGGCATATTTGCTCTTATCGTAGTCAATATAGTGTTCATTTGCCCAAATAATATTTTTTTTGCTTGTACGGTCTATCAATAAAATATCAAGAATAGAAGAGCGGCGTTCACGGATTGTCTGTTGTAATATGTCAGAAAAATGATGGTCGAGATGAAATTCTTGATTATTTGTGGTGTTATCGTTATGGCATTGAATAGCCAAAAATTCAAAGCTCATATTGTCTGTGTTTTTTTTATGGGGCAACATATCAAGAAAATTGTCGTTAGATTAACAGTCTGTGCGTCACAGTCTAAACGAGTTAGGCACAGACGTTAAGCCTTTTTTATACTGTGAATGTTAACACCTGAAATGTTAGCGCAAAAACAACTGATAAGCGGGGTTGTCACTTTCTTCACTAAAGGGATAACCCACAGCTTGTAATGAAGCGATGAGTTCTTCTTTGGACTTTTTACCTAATTGCAAGCCAATTAACACCCGACCATAAGCTGCACCATGATTACGGTAATGAAATAAACTAATGTTGTGGCCGCTTAAACGTGATAAAAAGTTAAGCAATGCTCCCGGTCTTTCTGGAAACTCAAATCTAAACAAATGCTCATCGTCTAAACCCGCGTGTCCACCCACCAAATGGCGAATATGCAATTTGGCCATTTCATCATCCGATAAATCTAAAACTGCATAACCTTTGGCGCAAAGTTCTTGTTTAAGCTCATCGCGCTCCTGAAAACCAGCGCGTAATTGAATGCCCACAAACACATAAGCTTCTTTGTGGTCGGCATAACGGTAATTAAATTCAGTGATATTTCGTTTGCCTAATAATTTACAAAAGCTTTTAAATGCACCTGCTTTTTCAGGAATAGTGACCGCAAAAATGGCCTCGCGTTTTTCGCCAAGTTCGGTACGCTCCGAAATATGACGTAAACGGTCAAAATTCATATTAGCTCCCGAGTTAATGGCAACAAGGGTTTTATTTTTGCATTGTTCGCGTTCAATATATTTTTTTAGACCCGCCAAAGACAAAGCACCAGCAGGCTCGGTAATAGAGCGTGTATCTTCATAAATATCTTTAATTGCGGCACAAATTTCGTCAGTATTACAGGTAATCACTTCATCAACACAATGTTGTGCTACTTCAAAAGTGTGCTGGCCAATTTGAGCTACTGCCACACCATCGGCAAATAAGCCAACATGGGGCAATACCACGCGCTCGTTGGCGTTTAATGCCGCTTTAAGACAGGCGGCATCTTCGGGTTCAACGGCAATCACTTTAATGTCAGGACAAACATATTTGATATAAGCAGCCATGCCTGCCATTAAGCCACCACCACCTACAGGTATAAACACCGCATCAATCGAGTGCGAGTGTTGGCGCAAAATTTCCATAGCCACTGTGCCTTGGCCTGCCATCACTTCTAAATCATCATAAGGATGAATAAAGGTGTAACCTTTCTCAGCCGCTAATAATTTAGCGTGCGCAGCTGCTTCATCAAAAGCATCACCGTGTAATACCACTTGACCGCCAAAACTGCGCACCGCATTTACTTTAATATCGGGTGTAGTCACAGGCATGACAATAATGCCTTTAATGCCTAATTGATGCGCTGATAAGGCCAAGCCTTGAGCATGATTGCCTGCGGAGGCACAAATCACCCCTTTAGCTTTTTCGGCAGTAGAAAGCTGAGCTATTTTGTTATAAGCACCGCGAATTTTGAATGAAAACACAGGCTGTAAATCTTCACGTTTAAGCAAAATACTATTATTAAAGCGGCGTGATAAAGAGCGAGCGGCTTCCAACGGTGTTTCTTTGGCAACATCATAAATACGGGTAGCAAGCAGTGTGCGACGCACATAATCTTCGAGGCGAATCATTGTGTTTTTCAGTTTAAGTCAAATAAAACGCTGATATTAGGCAGTTATCTACGCTATCACAAGTTATAATCGCGCTAATTTTTTTTGGAGTGAAGATGATGACTCAAGATCAGCTCAAACGTGCGGTTGCCGAAGCTGCTTTGGCCTATGTAGAAAAAGACGAAATTTTAGGTGTGGGAACAGGTTCAACCGCTAATTTTTTTATTGAAGCGTTGGCAAGTATTAAACAGCATATTCCTGCGGCCGTGGCTAGCTCCAAAGCAACCGCTGAACGTTTGCAAAAAATTGGTATTGAGGTTGTTGATTTAAATTCGGTTGATAATTTAAGTGTCTATGTTGATGGCGCAGACGAAATCAACCCCTATTTACACATGATAAAAGGCGGTGGCGGTGCGCTAACCCGCGAAAAGATTGTGGCAGCAGTGGCCAAAAAGTTTATTTGTATTGCCGATAGCAGCAAGCAAGTGGATGTGCTGGGTACTTTTCCTTTACCTGTAGAAGTGATTCCGATGGCGCGTTCTTATGTGGCGCGTGAATTAGTCAAATTAGGGGGTAGCCCTGTATATCGTCAAGGCTTTGTCACAGATAACGGCAATGTGATTTTGGATACTTATAATTTGAGTATTGTTAATCCGATTGAGTTAGAAACAACACTCAATCAAATAGTGGGTGTAGTCACCAACGGCTTGTTTGCCATACGCGGTGCAGATGTTTTATTAGTCGGTAGTCAACAGGGCGTTAAAACGATTTTAAAACCCTGATTGGTAATAACCACCAGCATTACTTCTCTGATTGCTGGTGGTCGTTAGCTTAAACATTAAATCTAAAGTGCACCACATCACCATCTTGCATAATGTAAGTTTTGCCTTCTAAACGCCATTTGCCAGCATCTTTAGCACCTTGTTCGCCGTTGTATTTAATGTAATCGTCAAAGGCAATCACTTCGGCACGAATAAAGCCTTTTTCAAAATCGGTATGAATTTTACCTGCACCTTGAGGAGCTGTAGCTCCGACTGGAATTGTCCATGCACGGACTTCTTTGACACCTGCGGTGAAATAGGTGTGCAAATCTAACAAGCCGTAACCCGCGCGAATTACCCGATTTAACCCCGGTTCACTCATGCCAACCGCTTCTAAAAATTCGGTTTTTTCTTCATCTTCTAATTCGGCAATTTCTGCTTCAAGTTTATTGCAAATAGGCACGACAATGGCATTTTCACTGGCTGCTAAGGCTTGTACTTGAGCCAAGTAAGGGTTGTTTTCAAAGCCATCTTCGGCAACATTGGCAATATACATGGTTGGTTTGAGGGTTAATAAACCATAAATTTTTAACGCCGCTTTGTCTTCGTCTGTTAACTCTACCGAGCGAGCAGGCTTGCCTTCGTTAAGGGCAGGTAAGACTTTTTCGAGGCTATTTTTTAAAATAATAGCTTCTTTGTCTCCACCTTTGGCAATTTTGGCGATTTTTAACAAAGCACGCTCAATAGTATCTAAGTCAGAGAGGGCTAATTCGGTATTGATAGTGGCAATATCATCTAAAGGATTGATACGGTCAGCAACATGAATAACATTGGGGTCTTCAAAACAACGTACCACATGAGCAATTGCGTCAGTGGCTCTAATGTTGGCCAAAAACTTATTGCCTAAACCTTCACCTTTAGAAGCCCCTGCAACCAAGCCTGCAATATCGACAAACTCCATACTGGTTGGAATGATACGCTCAGGTTTTACAATCGCTGCTAATTGGTCTAAACGTGGGTCGGGCATCGGTACCACGCCTGTATTTGGTTCAATGGTACAAAAAGGGAAGTTTTCTGCGGCAATACCCGCTTTAGTTAAGGCGTTAAATAAGGTAGATTTGCCTACATTCGGCAGGCCAACAATGCCGCAATTAAAACCCATGACTCAATCCTCATGTTCAATTTACAATGGCGCGCAATGGTACACCAAATTGCCTGTTTTTGCTTAGGTATCCTGTTATGAAACGAGTGCTTTATCAATTTCCTTTATCTCATTATTGCGAAAAAGCGCGCTGGTTACTGGATTTTAAACAGTTGGACTATGAAGTCAGAAATCTTGTTCCCGCTACACATCGTGTTTTTACGTTGTTAAAAGCTCAAACGACCACCGTGCCGTTGGTTAAAGACGGTCAAGAATGGATTGGTGACTCCACCGATTTGGCCTTTTATTTGGATGCAAAATATACCTTACGGCCGCTATTACCTTCTGACCCACAATTAAGAACTAAAGTCGTGATGATAGAACAACAAGCTGACAAAGCAGGAGTACATGTACGTCGTTATGCTTATAGTCAGTTACTGCAAACAGAAGAAGTTATCAACTTGTTATTGGGTGATAGTACTTTGGTCAGGCTATTTAAAAAACAGTTGGCAGGACAAGTGCGACAGGGTATTACCAAGCTGTATAAAATCACGCCAGAAACAGGCGAAAGCTCTCGTTTAAAGATGCAGCAAGCTATAAATGACTTTGAGCAAGTATTACAACAAAATGGTGGCCGTTATTTGGTTGGGGATTGTTTGAGTTTGGCAGATATTGCCGTAGCTTCGATGTTTGCACCATTATTAGCTATTAAAGATACGCCTTGGCAGACACTAAAACCCAATAATCAGAGTTTGCAACAGGTCTATGATAATTTGAGTCAACGTCCTTTGGGACAATGGATAACGCGTTTGTATCAAGAGCAGCGTCAAGCGCGGGGTAATTGGCGAGGTTAAGCCTAAGTTGTCAGTTAAGCCTTAAAGCCGTTGAGTTGATTCATGGCTTTAGCTAAATTGCCATTCACCATCAAGTCGCTTACTTTAACCGCGGCGATAATTGCAGATTCAATTTTTTCTTGTTCTGCTTGAGGGGCTTTGCCCAATACATAATTAGATACCAATTTAGCATCACCAGGATGAGCGATACCAATACGCAAACGATGAAAATTGTTTTGATTGCCTAAACTGCTAATAATATCGCGCAGGCCATTGTGACCGCCATGACCTCCACCTGTTTTAAGGCGAATAGTACCGACAGGCAAATCTAACTCATCGTGAGCCACTAAAATTTCAGTGCTTGGAATTTTGAAAAAGTTGGCAAGGGCGGATACCGATTGACCAGAACGATTCATAAAGGTCGTGGGAATGAGCAGGCGAACTTCTTGTCCGTTAATTTGACCGCGACCCACTAAGCCAACATATTTGCTATCGGGGGTCATGCGGATGTTATATTGTTCTGCCAAAGCAGCGACATACCAAACACCCGCATTATGGCGGGTTTGCGCGTATTCAAGGCCGGGATTTCCCAAACCTACAATCAGTTGCAAACCTGCCATTGCTTAGTTCACCTTAAGCTTTGTGAACGTTAGCGATTGGTTGGTCATAGTCATGACCTTGTGCCAATAAAGGAATCTCTACACCTGCTGGTAATGCAATATCAGATAAGTGTAAGGTTGTACCCACATGAACATTAGCAAAGTCAATGGTCAAGTATTCTGGTAAATCTTTTGGCAAGCAAGCAATTTCAACATCGTTAGCAATAATAGAAATTGCACCACCTTCAGTTTTTACACCAACACAAGCGTCTTGGTTGAGGTAGTGTAAAGGCACTTTCATAGTGATTTTGTGGCTGGCATCAATACGCAAAAAGTCAGCATGCATCGGAATATTTTTAGCAGGATGACGTTGTAAGGCTTTGATAACCGCTTGTTGGTCTTGACCGTCAATGTTTAAGGTCAATACGTGAGAATAAAAAGCTTCGTTTTCTAAGGCTTTAACCAACTCTTTGAATGGAATAGCAATAGATTGAGGAGCTTGACCTGCACCATAAATAACTGCAGGCACTTGTTGAGCATGACGAAGGCGGCGGCTCGCACCTTTCCCTTCATCTTTACGGCTAACAGCCGTTAAATTGAAGTTAGCGGACATAATAGTCTCCAAAAATTCGGCAGCTTGCGACCAGCTACCGAGGGTTAAATTCTCTTAATAACTCAGGACTTACGCATTTCACCGAAATTAGCGCGTTTTGCACCCTCACCCCAACCCTCTCCCTCAGGGAGAGGGAGGAGCATAGCGGAGGGTGAGGGCGCGAGCAAATAAGCGATAACCGCGTAAGTCCTAAACTAAGAGCGCAAAAAGTGCAGGTTCAAATTAAAATAATTCAAACATCGCACTGATAGATTCTTCGTTGTTAATACGGCGTACCGTTTCGGCCAACAAAGGAGCTAAAGTTAATTGACGAATACGACCACAAGCAATCGCTTCTGCCGATAGGGGAATAGTGTCAGTGACAACCAATTCGTCCATTTCGGAGTTAATAATGTTTTTAATGGCCGCACCCGATAACACGGGGTGAGTACAATAAGCGACCACACGACGCGCACCATGTTCTTTAAGGGCGGCGGCGGCCTTGCACAAAGTACCTGCGGTATCAACCATGTCATCGACAATCACACAATCACGGCCAGAGACATCACCAATAATATGCATGACTTGAGATTCATTGGCACGCGCACGGCGTTTATCAATAATCGCCAAGTCAACTTCGCCTAACTGTTTGGCCACAGCACGCGCACGTACTACGCCACCCACATCGGGTGAGACAATCATCAAATTATCAAAAGGTTGCTTTTGTAGGTCGGCTAATAAAATCGGTGAACCGTAGATATTATCAACTGGAATATCAAAAAAGCCCTGAATTTGGTCAGCGTGTAAGTCAATGGTTAATACGCGGTCAATACCCACCGAGGTAATCATATCGGCTACCACTTTGGCGGTAATGGGTACACGCGCGGAACGTGGACGGCGGTCTTGACGAGCATAACCAAAGTAGGGGACAACGGCAGTAATACGGCCAGCACTAGCACGACGCAAGGCATCGGCCATGACAATTAGTTCCATTAAGTTGTCATTAGTGGGGGCACAAGTTGACTGGATGATAAAGACATCTTTGCCGCGTACGTTTTCGTTAATTTCGACCGAGATTTCACCGTCAGAAAAACAATCCACTTGAGCTGCACCCAATGGAATATGTAAACGTTCAACGACTTTTTTTGCAAGTAGAGGGTTGGCATTGCCAGTAAAGACGACCAGATTAGGCATTTTGCTTTACACGTCAAAAGTGGAGCATAACAATACAACAACTTTAGAACTGTTATTGTTGATACTCACATAAGGAAGATGGCAGGGGTGGCTGGATTCGAACCAACGCATGGCGGGATCAAAACCCGCTGCCTTACCGCTTGGCGACACCCCTATAGTCTGCAACACTGTTTGTTGCTATTCTTTTGATATAAGCATCAATGCTTGGTGAGTAGGCGATGTATTTTGACCTGTTGCAACAAAACCGTTAAATGGACAATCACTTAACAATTTATGAGCTTGCTCTAGGCTAGCACATTCTAAAAAGACACAAGAACCTGTTCCTGTGAGCTTTCCTTTACCGTACTGTCGTAACCAAGACAGTGCATTATCAACCGCAGGATATTGTGCTGTTACAACACTTTCGCAGTCATTTCGACCATCCTGCGCTTCGGAGGCCGCTACTTTAATCGGAGTCGAATCCCTTGTCAACGCTGGATGGCAAAAAATTTCTCGAGTGCTTATTTTGCAATCAGGTCTGAGCACTAAGTAAGCATTTTGCGCTAAGTCTAAGGCAATGAGTTGCTCGCCAATACCTTCTGCCCATGCACTACGACCAAAAATAAAAATAGGAACATCAGCACCTAAGTGAAGCCCCAGTTGTGATAATTGTGCTGCTTGCCAATCAAGCTTCCATAATACATTCAGTCCTAATAGTGTGGTGGCTGCATTAGACGAGCCACCTCCTAAACCTGCACCCATTGGGATTTTTTTGTGTAGAGTAATAGTCGCCCCGAATTTGCAGTTTGCTGCCTGCTGTAGTGACTTGGCAGCTTTAATAATTAAATTGTCATCATCAGCGACATCTGTTAAATCATGTTGCAATACAATAAGGCCATCTTGTCGTAGCTCAAAATCTAGTGTGTCACCGTAGTCCAAAAACTGAAAAATGGTTTGCAAATTGTGATAACCATCGGCACGACGACCTGTAATGCGTAACATTAAATTAAGTTTGGCGGGTGAGGGTAAAGAAAATTTATGCATGATGTTAAGGCGTTTAAGGGTTAAGTTGCCAGTCATTGATAAGCACAGTCATGGTGGTATTGTTGCCTGTAATGACAATTTTTTGGGCGAGAGCTTGCTCTTGATGTTGCTGATATTGACTGTATTCAGCTCGCCAACCTTGTTCTTGAAGGCTTAGTAACTGTTTCTGTGCATCATAGTTCAAAATGGCTTGTGGCGTGACTGCTTGACCTTGTAGCCAATATTGCAAATAAGACACTGGAGCAGACCAACCAAAAGCATTTTCAAATAACACTTCGGGTGAGTCAGCTTCCCATTCACCTTGATTATTTTGCATGGTCACTTGCTGTGGATTTCCGACAAAAACCGTACGCCCCTGTCCCAAAGGGCCTGTGAGCGTGACTTGATAGTCTTGGCCGTGCTGTTGCCATACAAAATAAACACTGCCACCTTTTTTCTTGCCATCACTGGTGAGTGTGCGGGCGGCAAATTTTCCTGTTGCTGTCCAAATTTGTTGTGGCAAAACGACGGTTGGCTGAGTGGCCGTTTGCTCTGATGTTTGATTGACTATCGGTTCAAAGGCAGTATTGGGTATAAAAGCTTTGGGTTTGGTGGCACAGCCAGTCAGTAATAACACAACAATAATAGCGAAATTTCTCATGGTTTGTTTTCCCATAAGGCACGGTGTTTTAACACTTCTTCGCTGTTAGGGTTTTGTTTGAGCAGTTGTCGCCATGTATCAATCGCCTCTTTTTTGTAGCCAGATACCCATAAAATTTCAGCTAAATGCAAGCCAATTTCTTCATCCACAGAGGCCGCAAAGGCTTTTTTGATATAAGTAAGGGCTTCAAAGGTGTAGCCTTGTTTGTAAAGTAACCAACCAACACTGTCCATAATGGCAGGGTCAGTTGGACGGAGCTTAATGGCTGCACGTAATAATACATCGGCTTCTTTGAGGCGGTCGGTACGATTGGCAAGGGTGTAACCATAGGCATTAAGATAGCTGGGATTATTGGCATCACGTTTAAGTAATTCCAGCATATCGGTTTCGAATTGAATCAAATTATCCCGTCTTTCAGCCAATAATGCGCGATTAAAGAGCAGATTATTATCCTGAGGATACTTTTTGACGGCATCTTCAAGGACATTATAAGCCTCCTCAAGTTGATGATTACTGCGTAAAACTTCGGCCTCTAGTGCGTATAGTGTACTGGCGATATCAGGATTACTTTGACGTGCTTCGTTAAATTGCGCCTTAACTTGTGCTTGACGTTGGTCTTTGAGTCGAAGCTGGGCTAACTCTGCCTGTGCATTAAGATAACGCTCGCCTTCTTGTATTTGACTGAGATAGATTTCGGCCTGAGACAAATTTTCTTGGCGTTTGGCAATCATGCCTAAATAGTAATAGGCTTCGTTAATATTGCTATTTAGCTCAATCAATCTTTTTAAACTAATAATTGCATCGGTATCATGTTGATTATCATAAGATAATAATGCATGCATCAAGAGCATTTCGGTATTTTGAGGATTTTTTAACAGTAATTGTGTGAGCTTTTTTTCTGCGCCCTGATAGTCTTTGGTGCTAATCAGTGCCCGAATATAATGCATATTTAGTTGTGGGCTCTCGGGCTGTTTTTTCAATGCTTGTGTTAAGGATTGTAAGGCGAGGTTGTTTTGTTTATTGAGTGATAATAAACGGGCATGCAGTAGCACAGTAGGAATGCTGTGTGGATTTAACTTTTTCGCTTTTTCGATGACGCTAATCGCTTGAGTAAGATTGCCATTTTCGCCCGTTAATAAGGCATGAGCGAACAATAAATGTGGGTTTTTGGGGTAGGTTTTTTCAAGGGCAATCAGCGCATTAAGTAATTGCTGGCGTTGTTCAGGATTGTTGGGGTAAGCACTCAAAAATAAATTTTCTAACTCAGCTTCTGGCTCAAGTATCAATAGTTTGTCAATGGCGGTCATTGCTTGGGCAAAGTTTTGGGTTTTGAGTGAGTGATAAGCTAATTGATGAAATGCTTTACTCTGTTGAGGAAAAAGCGTTGACCATTGTTTGCTTAGAGGCAGTGCCGCTTGAGTGTCCTGCAAAAAGTTAGCAATTTGTAATGCACGTTCAATGACTTGCTCATCTTGGGTGTTTTGTGCTTGTTGACTGTATTCTTGAAGCGCGATGCTGGTTTGTCCGCGTTGTAAGGCAATCTCTGCCAATAGTATTTTGTATAAACTATCATAGCTAAAATTAGCGGCGTTTTGTGAAGGGCTATTGGCAACACTAGGGCTTGTGCCAAGTGCATATAGACTGATTGCTAAAATATAAGGTATTGCGGCAATGGTTTTCATAATAACGAATAAAACACTCAATTTAAAAAAACTGACCTCAATTAGTGTCGCAAGCAATTTGACTAAAGTCGAGTAGTGACTTTGTAATCTGTTTGAAAAAAAATGCTATTTCGCGCACAATACGCACCCCCTAGCTAATCAAAGTTTCCCCTTTATGGGTTTTATTGCGCTCGGTATTAACCATAAGACGGCTTCCGTTGATTTGCGTGAAAAAGTCGCCTTTTTGCCAGAATCTTTGCCGCATTCACTACAAACAGTGTGTGCGCGTACAGGCATATCCGAATTGGCGATAGTTTCTACCTGCAACCGTACCGAGTTTTATACCGTCGCTGAGCAGATTGAGCCATTGTTAGTGTGGTTGAGCCAAGAGCGACAAATTGCCAGTCATGAACTTAAACAATCTTTGTATCACCATCAAGAGCAACAAGCGGTACGGCATTTAATGCGAGTCGCGTCAGGCTTAGACTCAATGGTATTGGGTGAGCCGCAGATTTTTGGCCAAGTAAAAATGGCTTATCAGCACGCGCAACAAGCTGGCACGGTAGGGCAGCAATTAGAGCGTGTTTTTCAACAAACATTTGCAGCTGTTAAACGTGTACGTACCGAAACCGCGATTGGTGCTAATCCAGTCTCTATTGGTTTTGCAGCGGTGCAATTAGCTAAACAAATTTTTACCGACCTAACCAAAGCCAATGCCTTATTAGTAGGGGCGGGTGAAATGATTAGTTTGGTAGCCAAACATCTTAAAGAACAAGGTATAAAACATATCACCATTGCTAATCGTAGCTTAGAACGTGCCGATGCCTTAGCGATAGAGCTGGGTGGTGCTAAAACGGTGTTATTATCTGACCTAGCAGATGTGATTCATCATGCTGATATTGTGATTAGTTGTACTGGCAGTCAATTACCGATTATTGGTAAGGGCATGGTAGAGCGTGCTTTAAAAAAACGTCGCTATCAGCCTATTTTTATGGTGGATATTGCCGTTCCGCGTGATATTGAACCACAAGTTGATGATTTAGAAGATGTTTATTTATATACGGTTGATGATTTAGAAAACACCATCGAAGAAAATCGTCGCTCACGTCAGCAAGCCGCGCAACAAGCCGAGCAATTGATTGAGCAATGCACCTTGCAATTTGCCCAAGACCAACGTGCGCAGGCAGCCAACGGTTTGGTAGTTGCCTATCGTCAACAAGTGGAGCAGTTGCGACTTGCCGAGCTGCTTAAAGCGCAGCAATTATTAGCACAAGGTGGTAATCCACATGAGGTATTAGAACGATTGTCGCGTAATTTAGCCAATAAATTGATGCACGCCCCTAGTGTGCAACTCAAGCAAGCCGCGGCTAATAATGCACAAGATAAATTGTTATGGGCAGCTGATTTATTGGGCATTGAAAAGCACTAAAGCCGAGTTAGTGCCATTCTCGTTTAGTTTTTATATCGCAATCTATACACTCCCTAATATAATTAGAGGGTCATGCAAAAGTATTTTGAGTCAATTATGAAAGCATCTATCCGTAGTCGTTTAGAACAACTCTGCGAACGTTATGAAGAAGTCACTGCTTTGTTATCAGACAGTGCAACCATTAGCGATAACGATAAGTTTCGTAAATTATCACGCGAACATAGCGAGTTGGGCGAAATTACCCAAGTATGGCAAGCATTTTGCCAAGCAGAGCAAGATTTAGCCACCGCTCAAGAAATGAAGTCCGACCCTGAGTTTAAAGAAATTGCCGAAGAAGAAATTGATGCCGCATTAAAACGCATTGATGAATTAACAGAACAGCTTAATGTGTTGATGATTCCTAAAGACCCCAATGATACTTGTCCTGTGTATTTGGAGGTCAGGGCAGGAACAGGTGGCGATGAAGCGGCAATTTTTGCGGGCGATTTATTTAGAATGTATTCGCGATTTGCTGAGCGAAAAGGTTGGCAAGTAGAAGTTATTTCTTGCAATGAGGGTGAGCATGGCGGCTACAAAGAGGTGATTAGCCGTGTTAGTGGTGAAGGGGTATATGGCACGCTCAAATTTGAGTCGGGTGCACATCGTGTACAACGTGTGCCCGAAACCGAGTCACAAGGTCGAGTACATACGTCTGCTTGTACGGTAGCGGTCATGCCAGAACCTGAGGAACAAGCTGCAATCGAAATCAATCCAGCCGATTTGCGCGTTGACACCTATCGTTCCAGTGGTGCAGGTGGTCAGCATATTAACAAAACGGATTCTGCTATTCGGATTACCCATATTCCAACAGGTATTGTAGTTGAGTGTCAGGATGAGCGTTCGCAACATAAAAATCGTGCTAAAGCCATGAGTTGGTTAGCGGCTAAATTAGAGTCTCGTCAGCGTGAAGCTCAGCAACAAGCAACGGCCAATATGCGACGTGATTTGGTGGGTAGTGGTGACCGTTCGGAGCGGATTCGAACCTATAATTTTCCACAAGGACGATTAACTGACCATCGTATCAATTTAACCTTGTATCGCTTAGATGCAGTAATGGAAGGTGATTTAACGGAAGTGGTTGAAGCCTTAGCACGTGAGCATCAAGCTGACCAGTTGGCGGCATTGGCGAATGATGAGTAAGCTCTATGTTAGGACTTACGCGGTTATCGCTTATTTGTTCGTTAAATCCCCCTTAGTCCCCCTTTGAAAAAGGGGGAAACTCCCTCCTTTTGTAAAGGAGGGTTGGGGAGGATTCACAAAACGCGCTAATTTCGGTGAAATGCGTAAGTCCTGATGTGTATTTAAGGCCGCACGATAACGCGGCCAAATTTTCCGCAATTATAAAGCCTTAATCGTGCCTGCAACATGAGGTTTGCCAGATTTGGCATCCATCACATTAAATTCAGTCACTGACTCAGTTGTCATCGTTTGAAAGCCAACTTTTGCAGGTAATAAGACTGGTAATTTAAACTGTACATCCACTTCAAAAGCGTCAGGTAAACGACCTTCATACATGCTTAAACATTTGGCTTTAGTCCACATGCCATGAGCAATTGCGCGTGGGAAACCAAATAATTTAGCGGTAAAGTCGTATAAATGAATGGGATTGCTATCGCCCGAAACAGCCGCATAACGACGACCAATATCACTCGGAATCGTCCAGAAAGCATTAAAGCTTGGCACACTGGGCTTGGCTTTTTCTTTGCTGGCTTCTGGTTTAGCAGCACCTTCAGCAGATTTAACGGCTTGACGGAATAAGTAAATAGTTTCTTCTGACCAAACCACTTCATTACCCACATAAACATCAGCTAATAACGTAAATTGTTGGCCTTTGTCGTGTGGCTTTAACTCACCAAAACGGCAAGTAATATTAACTTTTTCACAGGCTTTGACAGGACGAAGCTGGGTGATTTTGTTAGCAATATGTACTAAACCTAACATGGGGAAAGGAAAGCTTTCTTCAACCATTAATGCCATTTGTAAAGGCATAACTAACATGTGTAAGTAGGTTGGTGCTAAGATGTCACTTTGGGTAAAGCCACAAACGGTGTTGTAGTCATTCACATGTTGACGATCAATGCTAACGGCATTTAAGGTCAAGCTCAGGTCTGGTAATTGCTTAGATGTTTTCTTTTTTAAGCTATTGGCTAAGACTTTTGGGTACATAGCAAAGCTGGATGGTAATTTGGCCATGTTACGCGCTGGCATAATTATCCCCTTTAAAGGTTAATATGTTTAGCTAACCCTTCGACTTCGCTCAGGGAACTTTTGTCACCAAATCAGCGAAGTCGGGGTAGTTGAGCGAAGTCGAAACTAAGCACCAATCAAACTTTGACCACAAACACGTACCACGTTGCCAATTACGCCAGCAGAGGCTGGGTTGGCATACCAAGCAATGGCTTCAGCTACATCAACAGGTTGACCACCTTGAGACATAGAATTCATGCGGCGGCCAGCTTCACGAATAGCTAAAGGAATGGCAGCAGTCATTTGTGTTTCAATAAAACCGGGTGCAACTGCATTAATGGTAATCCCTTGTGCTTTTAAGACTGGAGCCATGGATTGAACCATACCAATCACGCCTGCTTTAGACATTGCGTAGTTGGTTTGACCTAAGTTACCTGCAATACCACTGATTGACGAAACACAAACCACACGACCATTAGCGTTAATTACATTGTTAGCTAATAAAGCGTCATTGATGCGCTCTTCGCTAGACAAGTTGATGTTCATGACTAAGTTCCATTGTTGTGGAGTCATGTTAGCTAAGGTTTTGTCACGTGTTACGCCTGCATTGTGAACAATGATGTCTAAGCCTTTGTCTTTACAGAAATCAACGATTTTTTGTGGGGCTTCAGCCGCAGTAATGTCTAAACCTAAAACAGAACCGCCTAAACGACCAGCAACACGTTGTAAATCGGCTTCTTGAGCAGGAATGTCCAAGCAAATCACGTGTGCGCCATCACGGGCTAAAACTTCAGCAATCGCTTCACCAATACCACGGCTAGCACCCGTGACTAAGGCTGTTTTGCCAGCTAAAGGCTTTTTCCAATCAATATTAACTTGTGTGTCGCTGGCACTGATGCGAACAACTTGCGCAGAAACATAAGCAGATTTTGCTGATAAGAAGAAACGTAATGTTGATTCAACTTGGTTTTCAGCATTGGGGGCAACATACACTAATTGTGCGGTCATTGCTTTTTTGAATTCTTTAGCAACAGCGCGTACAAAGCCTTCTAATGCACGTTGAGCAGTGGCTTGTTTTGGATCTGTGCAGCTTTCTGGTGTGCGACCTAAAATCACCACACGACCACAGTTTTGCAATTGGCGTGCGATAGGATTAAAGAAATTATACACTTCAATTAATTGTTCGCTGTTTTTTACGCCAGAAGCATCAAACACAAAAGCCTTGAATTTAAATTCTTTATCTTCAATATTGTGGCTACGTAAAGATAAACCAGCTTCAGAGGCAGCAGTTTGGTGAATAAAGTCTTGCTTGCCTGCATAAGCTTCGGCATGAATGTTTTTTAATACACGAGCAATAGGCGCAACTAATTCAGCATTAGGGGCAGCACCCAATAATACCGCACCACTCACTAAGGGTTTATTGGCATCATAACGCTCTAAAACCAAAGGGGCAGGTAAGCCTAAGTTACGCGTTAATAAACGGCCAATGGGAGAATTTGCAAATAACTGATAACGGTCACTCATGGTGGTTTCCTTTGCTGCTAAGGTTAAGAGAGTTCTGCGTTTTTGGCGCAAAAGTCAATCACAATAAATTTAGGCCGAGAGATTAGGGCAAAAATTGCCATTTGGCGAGAGTTATACACCAAAAAACTAAAATCTTGGCTTTTTACTCAATACAGACTAACAAAATGTATTTCTGAGTACATTCGCTTTGTGGCAGACTACGCCACGCGCTAAAGCCAATGTAAATTGTTGAGTTTATGTTAGTTTGACATCATCCATAAAGAGTTGAAAAAGGCTCTGTAAAAACCACCCATTTGGAGTAGAAAAAATGACTACTACTGTACGTCGTGTTGCTATTATTGGCGGTAATCGTATTCCGTTTGCCCGTTCTAACGGTGCTTATGCCAATGTCTCTAACCAAGATATGTTAACAGCCGCCTTAAATGGTTTGGTCGAACGTTTTAGTTTACAAGGCGTTCGTGTTGGTGAAGTTGTGGCGGGTGCCGTATTAAAGCACAGCCGTGATTTTAACTTAACACGTGAATGTGTATTAAGCACCAAATTATCACCAGCAACCTCTGCTTATGATATTCAACAAGCATGTGGTACAGGTTTAGAAGCCGCCATTTTAGTGGCCAACAAAATTGCTTTAGGCCAAATCGAATGTGGTATTGCAGGTGGTGTAGATACAACCAGTGATGCACCTTTAGCGTTAAATGATGATTTACGTAAAATTTTACTCGAAATCAACCGTTCTAAAACCAATCAAGAACGTTTAAAAGCAGCCTTAAAAATTCGTCCAAAACATTTTGCACCCGAACAACCTAAAAATGGTGAGCCACGTACTGGTTTAGCCATGGGTGATCATGCTGCGATTACTGCTTTAGAGTGGGGTATTACTCGTGAAGACCAAGACCAATTAGCCTTTAACAGCCACAAAAATATGGCTGCTGCTTATGAGCGTGGTTTTTTTGATGATTTAGTGACTCCATTCCAAGGTTTAAAGCGCGACAACAATTTACGTAAGGATATTTCCTTAGAAAAATTAGCGACCTTAAAAACCTGTTTTGGTAAAGGTGAAGGCGCAACCATGACGCCAGCAAACTCCACACCATTAACCGATGGTGCTTCAGTGGTGTTATTGGCTTCTGAAGAGTGGGCAAAAGAGCGTGGTTTACCTGTATTAGCGTATTTAAGCTTTACTGAAGTGGCTGCGGTTGATTTTGTGCATCAAAAAGAAGGCTTGTTAATGGCACCAGCTTATGCAGTGCCTCGTATGTTAGAGCGTGCAGGCTTGAAGTTACAAGATTTTGATTATTACGAAATCCACGAAGCCTTTGCGTCTCAAGTATTGTCAACCTTAAAAGCATGGGAAGACACCAAGTTCTGTAAAGAGCGTTTAGGGTTGAAAAAGCCTTTAGGTAAAATTGATCGTAGCAAATTAAATGTCAATGGTTCTTCTTTAGCCGCAGGTCATCCATTTGCAGCAACAGGTGGCCGTATCATTGCTACTTTAGCAAAAATGTTAAATGAAAAAGGCAGTGGTCGTGGCTTAGTGTCCATTTGTGCTGCGGGTGGTCAAGGTGTTGTGGCGATTATTGAAAAATAATTTGGCACGAAAAAGTCTGCTTAGTCTTAAAGCCTGTTAGTTAAGAGGAAACCTTCCTTTTAACTAACCCTTCGACTCCGCTCAGGGATCTTTTTTGCGCTGGCTGAGCATAGTCGAAGCCTATTTTGATGTGGTTATATTTGGGTGATTCAGGAAAAAATCTTGAATTTCAAAACATCAATAGCTGCTAGTCTTTCAAAGGGGGGATGCTTCTTTCTTTTTAAAACTTACGCGCGTATCGCTTATAAAAATCTCTTTAGGTGCAATAAAAAGTCAAATTATGACAACTGCTGCCTGTTTTTGACATTTCCCGTCTTGCTCAAAACCATTATCTATCTTATATATAATAAAAATAAACCTTTGTATTATTAAGAATCAAAATAAGGATATGTTATGTTTTCGATGACTTCCTCCACTCATGCCGAATTAGTCAGTTTTTGGTCTGAAGAGGGCAGTATTAACAAAACGATGCTTTTTGACGACTTTGATGCCGTATTGTCAGGTATGGCTCCGTTGTCACAATATGCCAAACAAAAAAAGTTTGCTGCCTATATACAGTTAGATGATGCCTTAATCATCAAAGGCGTGGTGTTATTTACCATTACTTTTGATAAGTCAGGTTATCCCGAAAGTGGTTGGAATATTCCACTAGATAATTTATTAGAGGTGGCAGGTTTAGGGCCAGACTTGGGTCAAGGGCCGATTCGTCTTGTGTGTCGTAGTCAATGTCCTATTTCATGGCATGCGCCACGTTTGTGGAATCCTTTGATGGAGGCAGACTCCAATACCTTTGCCCAGATTCAACAAGCCTTACCTGATGCTTGCCAGCGTTTGGGGATTCGTCCTTCTAAAATGGCCGCTGTTGCCTCGGCCAAAAAAAGTGCCAGTCTCAGTTTTACCGCGACGGGTATTCCTGTCTTAACTGATGAAGCCTTGCAATCTGCAACGGTGGTTAAAACACAACAACAGCAAAAACAGCAACAAATCCAAGAACTAGAACAAAAAATTCAAGATTTAAACTTACAATTACAAGCAACCGTTGCCGAAAAAGAAGAGCAATTACAATTACAATCTTATGTGCATCAACAACAATTAGAAATTTTGCAAACGCAAAATATGAAATTGGTTGAGCAGCAAAAAACCATAAAAAATAAATACGAAACACAAAAAGAGCGTTTGGAGGCTCTGACTGGACAGGTGTCGAGCTTGTCGGGCATTGAAGAAAGCTTACGTCAAGAACGAGCCGTTCATCAAAAACAATTAAAAGAATTGCAACAAGCACTTAGCACGACAGGTGAACAAAAACAACACATTGCGACGCTGCTTGCTAATAAAGATGAAGAATATCAAACTCGAATTAACCGTCTTAAACAAGAGCATTTGTTGACTTTAGATAAGCGTTTAGAAGAAGAAGCCTCTCGTTATTTACTGAGCGTTAAATCACTGAATGCCGAAATAAACGAACTTAACAATACCATTAACGAATTAGAGGAGCAGTTAGAAAATACGAAGCGGGAACATACCCAAGTCCAAGAATCAAGTGCGGATAAATTCTTATTGCAGCTTGAAGGAATTGGCATGAATTTTGTTGTATATCATGCGGGGGTAGGTAATTTGTCGGTGCCAGTGGCAGATTTAGTCAGTTACTTACAAAATCCGCTGGTATATGTTGCCAAAAAATGTCTAGTCAGCGAAACGCATTATCGCCAATGGCTACAGCATTATGAAAATCCACGTTGTTCAGCACCCATTGGTGAAGGACAATGTTGTCAGGCACGCCTGATTCGTACCGACTCACCAAGTCGTTTTGTGGTAGGTCAATCAGACCGTTGTGCAAGGCATCAGGGGGCAGATACAGCGATAATCAATGTTCTCAAGTTTAATTAGGTGTAGTGATGGGCATAATGATGACAACAACGCTCACAATAGATGTACTACATAATTTTACGCCACTTAACGCACTTTCTGAGCAACGCTTAAAAGATGTATTAGCAGGGTGTTATGTTGAGACCATCAAACCGCAAACGACCTTAATCAACTATGGTGATTGTGACGATAAAGCCATTTTTTTGTTGAGTGGTCAGTTAGCCTTAACCGATTATCAAGGCAATACCACTATTTTAGATGCCTTGGATTCTGCTGCTAATTATCCGATTATCCCTTCTAAACCGCGTCAATTTACGGTAACTGCTCAAAAAACTTGCAATATTTTGGCGGTCAATCAGCAAAAACTACAAGATGCCCTGCTATGGGAGCAAAGTCTAGGCAGTTTGGCCAAAACATTATTTGCACAACTACCAGCGCATATGGATAAAGATTGGGTATTGCGCTTATTGGAGTCGCGAGTATTTTATTGTTTGCCTCCGTTAAATATTTTAGAGCTATTACAAGCCTTACAATCTATCCCTGTTTTAAAAGACCAAAAAATTATTAGCTTGGGCGATATGGCTGATTGCTGTTATTTTATTAAAGAAGGTAAAGCAAAAGTCTGTCAGAGTATTGATGGTGAATACTTAACGGTGGCCTATTTGGGCAAGGGGGCTTTTTTTGGTGAAGAAGGCTTGTTAAGTGATGCCCCACGTAATGCCGATGTCGTGATGTTAGAAGATGGCGAGCTGATGCGTCTCGACAAAAAACATTTTGATAGATTGCTTAAAAAACCGACTTTACAAGCATTAAGTTTTGCATTGGCACAACAACAGGTAGATTATCAAGAAGCCGTTTGGCTTGATGTACGTTTGGCGGAAGAGTATCAACAAAGCCACCTAAAAGACGCCTTGCATTTAGCATTGCCCGATGTGCGCCTTAAAGCACGTCAGTTGCCGCTCAGTCAACATTATATTATTTGTTGCGATAATGGCCAACGTAGTGCCGCAGCTGCATTTTTATTAGGAATTCAAGGGTATAATGCCACGGTTTTAATGGGCGGCTTAGACGAATTGTCTAGTCAAGAACGTGAGCAATATATGGTGTAATTATGTCGGCTATCAAGGCTGTGTAATTACAGCTGAGAGTAGGACATGATTAAAGATAGTTTTCGTAATGTCGGCTTAATAGGTCGTCCTCAAAGTTCTTTAGTGGTCGACACCTTAAATTTGCTTGAAGAGTATCTGACTCATGAAGGATTGACCGTCATTTATGATGAAGATACTGCTAAACTGATGCACAAATCGGGTATGCAAGTATCTTCTCGTGCCTTGTTGGGTGAAGTGTGCGATTTGGTTATTGTGGTAGGTGGCGATGGCACGTTACTTCATGCTGCACGTTCTTTAGCACGTTATAATGTGCCTGTTTTAGGTGTCAACCGTGGTCGTTTGGGCTTTTTAACCGATATTAGCCCCGATGATGTTATCAATAAAGTCTCTGCGGTGTTAAATGGCCAATACACTGTTGACCAACGTTTTTTATTAAATCTTGAGGCGCGCTCAAACGGCAATCGAATAGGCGAAGCATTGGCTCTTAATGATGTGGTATTGCACGCTGGTAAGTCGGTGCATATGTTGGAATTTGAACTTTATATCGAAGGTCAATTTGTTTATCGTCAGCGTTCTGACGGTCTGATTGTGGCCACACCCACGGGTTCAACGGCTTACGCCTTGTCGGGTGGTGGGCCCATTATGCACCCCAAATTAGATGCGATTGTGTTAGTGCCAATGCATCCTCATACCTTGTCTAGCCGCCCGATTGTGGTGGATGGTGACAGCGAAATCAAAATCAAAATTACCGAAACGACTTTGCGTCCCTTAGTCAGTCCCGATGGCCAGTCAGGATTAAGTCTTAATGCAGGTGATTGGGTTTATATCACCAAACATCCATTTAAGCTAAAATTGATACATCCTGCTGGCTATGATTTTTATGCGGCTTGTCGTACCAAATTAGGCTGGGTTAATCCGATTAGAGGAGATGAATAAATGAATCAAGAAACTGTTGATGCTATGTTGGCTGCTTTAAATCCCGACATTGTCGCGAATTTTAAGCAGGCAATCGCACTGGGTAAATGGGCAGATGGTCGCCGTTTAAGTGAGGAGCAAAAAGAAACTTGTATGCAAGCCGTGTTATTGTGGGAAATGCAGCATTTACCCGAGCAGGAGCGTACAGGTTATATTCATAAAGCCAAAAAAGACGGTGAGGCGTGTGAAAGTCCGCATGACCATCATCAAGAGCAGCAAGTTAAGTTTGTGCATTAGCCATTAGGACTTACAGCTTTATCATGAGGACACCACCATGTCGATTGCGTATGAAAAAGATATTATCGCTTGGTCAAATGAACAAGCCGCGTTAATTCGTGCTCGTCGATTTGATTTGCTTGATTTGGAACATATTGCCGAGGAGATTGAAGACGTGGGCAAAAGCGAAAAACGTGAGTTAGCAAGTCGTATGGCCGTTTTATTATCGCATTTGCTTAAATGGCAATTTCAATCAGGTAGGCGTGGAGCAAGTTGGCAAAGAACAATTAAGGAGCAACGCAAAGCTATTATTCTTGAAATTAAAAGCACCCCTAGCCTTAAAGTATCTTTAAACGATAAAGACTGGATTGATAAAGTTTGGGCGGATGCGGTTGCTAAGGCAGGTGATGAGACTGGTTTAGATGTTTTTCCAGAGTCTTGCTCATGGACAGCTGAACAAATTTTAGATGCAGACTTTTTGCCTGATTAACGACAATCTAGTGTTTACTAGGACACAAATCGGCCAATAAACACGATGCACATTGCGGTTTACGTGCGGTACACACATAACGACCATGCAAAATTAACCAATGATGTGCATCTAATTTATACTCGTTTGGCACACACGCCAATAATTGCTTCTCTACGCCATCAACTGTTTTAGAATTAGCTAAGCCAAGACGATTAGCGACTCTAAAAATATGGGTATCAACGGCAATAGTCGGCTCACCAAAAGCAGTATTAAGCACGACATTCGCTGTTTTACGTCCTACGCCAGCCAATGCTTCTAAGGCTTCGCGCTGATTGGGCACTTCACCGTTATGTTGTTGAATCAACATATCACAGGTTTTAATAATATTAGCCGCTTTACTGTTATATAAACCAATGGTTTTAATATAACTTTTTAAGCCATCTAAGCCTAAATCTAAAATAGCTTGTGGGGTATTGGCCACTTGATAGAGTTTTTGAGTGGCTTTGTTGACGCTGACATCGGTTGCTTGGGCAGACAAAATTACCGCAATCAATAACTCAAAAGGCGAGTGATAAACCAATTCGGTGGTAGGGTGAGGGTTTTGTGCTTGTAAACGCGCAAAAATCTGATGAATGTTAGCTGATGAATTGCCCATATTAACTGATATGACCTGTAGTACGCACGCGTTTACTGCCTATCTGTGCTATTTGAGCGTTGGCGGCTTGTTTTTGTTTAATAACATCATCAATCACATTTTTAGCAGCAATAATCAAGCCTAAACCCACAAAAGCACTTGGCGGTAACACAAAAAACAAAAACTTTTTATAATCAGGAATTGTCAGCGTCCACAACTTTGCAATATCGCCAAATAATAAGTGCATATTGGCAAATAATGTGCCATTACCTAATAATTCTCGCATTGCACCTAATAATATCAACACTAGCGTGAAGCCAATACCAACCATCAAACCATCAAAAGTAGCTAAACGCGTATTATGTTTAGAGGCAAAGGCTTCGGCACGACCTAATAAGGCACAGTTGGTCACAATCAAAGGAATAAAAATGCCCAATGCTTGATAAAGTTGATAGGTAAAGGCGTGCATAATCAATTCGATACAAGACACAAATGAAGCAATAATCAACACAAATATCGGCAAGCGTAAGGTGTTAGGAATATGATGGCGAATTAACGAAACAGCCGCATTAGAGCTTGCCAATGCCAGTGTGGTTGCTAAGCCTAAACTAAGGGCGTTAACGACAGAGTTAGAGCAAGCCAATAACGGACACAAACCTAATAATTGAACGGTGGCGGTATTATTGTGCCATAGGCCATCTAAGGCAATTTTTTGGTAACTCATCTCGCTCATGTGCGGCTCGGTAAAAATAAAGTGGTTTGATGTTGCTGATAATACAGAAGGGCATTGTGGACGGCTTTGACAACAGCGCGTGGTGTAATGGTTGCACCTGTCAGTTGGTCAAATTGGCCACCATCACGTTTTACTTTCCAAAGCGGTGTGTTTTGGAGTGAACGGCCATTAAAATTATCTATCCAATCAGATTTTGTTTTTTCAATGGCATCGCCTAAACCTGCGGTTTCTTTGTGACTAATCACTCTAACGCCTAACAAAGAACCATCTTCTTTAATAGCTACCAATAGTTTTATGTTGCCACTATAACCATCAGGAGCAAGCACAGGCAAGATAACGGCAATATTTTGGTCATTCAGTCGTGCCCGATAAGCGGTTTCGGTTTGAGTGAGGTGCAAATAGCGAGTGTCTTGTACAGCAATGATGTCTTCTAATAAGATGTTATTGTAAATTTCGCTTGGTACTAACTCATTTAATGACTCTAGTAAGTGTTGTTGTTCGCTGTGTGCAATTTTATCGGCTGTGAGTAGATGTACCCCTGCAATCAATGCTGTTGTAAGAGCCGCAAATATTCCCAAACGCAAGCCATTATTGATGATTAGTTTGTCTAAACTCATGGTTTATTCTTCCAAATCACAGGTTTGGCAACATGACCAAAGGTTCGCGGTTGGTATAAGGTGTCAATCAGTGGCGCGCAAATATTCATCAACAACACGGCAAAGGCAATGGCATCAGGATAACCACCCCAAGTACGTATTACATAGACTAATAGGCCAATACCGATACCATAAATGATTCGCCCTTGATTCGAGCTTGGAGCAGTGACAGGGTCAGTGGCAATAAAAAATGCACCCATCATGCTTGCACCTGTTAATAAATGAAAGAATGGTGAAGCGTACGAATAATTAAGCAGATAAAACAGTGTTGAAATAATAGTTAATGTCGCTAAAAAAGCCACTGGAATATGCCAAGTGATAATTTTGCGTACCCATAAATAAAGTCCACCCAGTGCAAACGATAGGTTAATCATTAGCCACTGACTGCTATTGTTTGATAGTTGATGTGAGACTTTAAAGCTATCTAAAGGTGTTGCTCCCGAAACGTGGTCTATATTAGTTAGTTGTCCCAAAAAATTGGCCATACTCAAGCTAGGTTCAAGAGTGGTGTTTGGCCAACGGGTCATTTCTACAGGAAAAGAAATCAACAACAAAGCATAAGCAATCATGGCAGGGTTAAAGGGATTTTGTCCCAAGCCACCATACAGATGCTTGCTAATCACAATCGCCACAAATACGCCAATGGCACTCAGCCACCACGGTGCAAAAGCGGGTAAGGCTAAGCCCAAAAATACACCAGTGACGACAGCAGAATAATCTTTTATATAAAATAACAATGGCTTATGGCGTAGTCTTAAACAAAAGGATTCAAAAAAAACTGCCAATAAACTGCACCATAACACATTGATGATTGAGCTTAAACCATATAAATAACTTAGACACAACAAAGCAGGAACACAGGCATATAATACCTGACGCATTACTTGAGCCGTTTGTTTGCCTTGAGTAGTATGGGGAGAGCTAACCGTAATTAACGACATTCAATTCGTCCATCAATAATAAACGCTTGCATTATAACGAAACAGACGCTCAAAAGTGTATTTTCTAGCTAGATATCCATCGGCATTAAGCGAGTGAGTTTGTGCTATAATCTGCGCCATTTTTAAGGACACCGACTTGGTGTGTGTATTATTTAGAGCAGAATCCCGTTATGAGTCAAGAACAGCTTCTTCACGAAGTCAAGGTTAGAAGAACCTTTGCTATCATCAGTCACCCCGACGCAGGTAAAACGACCATTACCGAAAAGCTGTTATTGTGGGGTAGAGCCATTCAGGTGGCGGGTACGGTAAAGTCACGTAAGTCTGACCGTCATGCTACCTCTGACTGGATGGAAATGGAAAAACAACGCGGTATTTCGATTACTACCTCGGTGATGCAATTCCCCTACAAAGACCATATTATTAACCTATTAGATACACCGGGGCACGAAGACTTCTCGGAAGATACTTACCGTACTTTAACCGCCGTTGATTCAGCTTTGATGGTGATTGACGGGGCAAAAGGCGTTGAAGACCGTACCATTAAATTGATGGATGTGTGTCGGATGCGCGATACACCGATTATTACGTTTATTAACAAATTAGACCGTGAAAACCGTGAACCGATTGAGTTATTAGACGAAATCGAGAGTGTTTTAAAAATTCAATCTGCGCCTATTACGTGGCCGATTGGTATGGGACGTGATTTTAAAGGTGTTTATAACTTGCTCGAAGATAAGGTTTACTTATATCAAGCAGGTCATGGTCATGAAATTGTTGATATTCAAACCATTCAAGGTTTAGACAATCCCCAATTAGCCGAGTTGTTGGGCGACCAGTTAAATAATTTGCTTGAGTCCTTAGAGCTCGTGCAAGGTGCAAGTCATCCTTTTGATTTGGAATTATTTTTAGCAGGTAAATTAACCCCTGTCTTTTTTGGCACGGCTTTAGGTAACTTTGGTGTTGACCATATTCTTAATGGTTTTGTCAGTTGGGCACCTGAGCCAAAAGTGCATAAAGCGGCTGAGCGTGTGGTTGAACCGATTGAGCAGGGTTTTTCGGGTTTTGTGTTTAAAATTCAGGCTAATATGGATCCAAAGCACCGTGACCGTATCGCCTTTTTACGCATTTGTTCGGGCAAATATAGCAAAGGTCTCAAGCTCAATCATGTGCGTTTGGGCAAAGAAGTGCGTATTGCCGATGCGTTAACCTTTTTGGCAGGTGAGCGCGAACACCTAGAAGAAGCATGGGCAGGTGATATTATTGGGTTGCATAATCATGGTACGATTCAAATTGGTGATACCTTTACCGAAGGTGAAAATTTACACTTTTTAGGGATTCCTCATTTTGCACCCGAAATGTTTAGACGTGTTCGATTAAAAGACCCTTTAAAAAGCAAGCAGTTACAAAAAGGACTTAAAGAGCTTTCTGAAGAAGGTGCAACCCAAGTGTTTATGCCATATAACAGCAATGATTTAATTTTAGGCGCGGTTGGTGTATTGCAATTTGATGTGGTTGCCTTTCGTTTAAAAGAAGAATACAAAGTCGATTGTGTGTATGAGCCAGTCAGTATTAACACGGTGCGCTGGGTTGAATGCAGTGATGAGAAAAAGTTAGCAGAATTTAAGAAAAAGGCACATGACCAATTATCGGAAGATGGTGGCGGTTATTTAACCTATCTTGCGCCATCACGCGTTAATTTGCAGTTGATGCAAGAGCGTTATCCTGATGTTAAATTTAGAGAAACACGCGAGCATTGAAAACGTGGGGCTTTTAATCTGTTTTAACCCACCCTTAGCCCCTCCGAGGAGGGGAATTTCATCGTTATAGCGTAGATACCTTCGCTTCAAAAAAAGGGCGTATTCGCTTTTTACTCATCAGTCTGAGTACATTCGGCATTTTCTGGGGCGAGTTTGCAGCGAATACGTTTTAATAATTCAATCATTTTGGGGTCATAATAGCCTTGTTTGGTCATTTCAATACGTGCTGTGCGTAACATCTCGGCATATTTTTTCTCATTTTGAGGGTCAATAGCTAACCAATAACGAGAGGGAATGTCGGCCTCAGCTTTATCAATCCAAGCGTAGGTCTGATTAAGGATTTGGTCAACAAATTGGTCGGCAATCGCTCTAAAAGCAACTAGCTTTTCATCTAAATCGGGTAGTTGTTTTTTTATTCTGTCGCGGTTGATAACAAAACTGGCGGTCATTTGTGTCAGGGGTAAGCGATAAATACCGCCATTTTCGCCTAAACCACGACTAAGCTCAAACGGCCTAAAAACCAAAGCAGGCGCAACAATAATATCCACCTGACCATTATTAAACTGTGATGCAAAATTTGATAAATTGGACGGCACAGGATGTGCGCCAATTTTATTAACGATTTCGGTTTGGGATTTATCCCAATCTAACACGGCGATTTTTTTACCTGCCGCTTTTTCAATCGAGCTAATAGCACGGTCTTTAACGTGTATATATGTGCCACCAACAGGTAATACCCCTAAAATTTGATAAGGCTCGGTAATAGTCAACGGCACTATTTTAGGGTCAAGTAGGGTGCGTAATAACAGCCGTAATTGCTCATAGTTTGTCACTGCACCAACTGCTTCTATTGAACCCATAAATAAATTAAATTGTCGTGCGCGCATGGTAGATATACCTGCTGCATCACAACGGCCAGCTTTAAAATTATCGGCAGCAACACGTTCATCGGTAAACACTTTAATATCGGCAATCACATTCCAACGTTGAGCAATTAACGCTAAGTCTTTGGCGCGACTATAAAAATCACCATTTTTGCCTTGCATATCAAAAAAACACACCGATAAATTGAGTGGTTTTGGCAAAGGTGGTGGTAGGCCGTTTTCATTGGGACGAAGTTGATCGGCAGCAGATAATAGTTCGCCTGCATAAAGAGAGCTACATAATAAAGCAAGTCCTAAAGGAGCAATAAAAAAGCGGCTTAGAGTGGCTTTGATGCGTGTTGCAAAACGGCTCATAAGAAATCCTGAGAGTTTTTGTTATTAGAATGGCGAGAATACTCGCTTGTTTTAGAATTACAAGGGCAAATCAGGACACAGTCACAGCAAAATGTGCACGGTTTGACAAATTGTGCGCCTTTAAGCATGACAAGGTGCGTAGTAATACATACACTTAGCGCATGAGTTGAACAGCCTAATGGAGTCTAATAAAGATGCTATATGATTATGATGTGGTGGTGATTGGGGCAGGGCCAGCAGGCGAAGGCGCAGCCATGAAACTTACCAAAGAGGGTAAGCGAGTTGCGGTGATTGACAGTCGTAGCCAAGTGGGAGGTAACTGTACTCATGTTGGCACAATTCCTTCCAAAGCCCTACGTCAGACAGTATTTAATATTATGCGTTATCAGCGCGATTCCATGTTTAGACGTGTTGGTGAGTTAAGCAATGTGCCCTTGTCGCAAGTGCTTGATAGAGCGCATAAAATCATAGAGCAGCAAGTGGCAGTACATACCCGTTTTTATGATCGTAATCAGGTGAGCCTGTATTATGGTCATGCCAGCTTTATGGACGCACACACTTTAATGGTAAATACCTTAGAAGGGGGGCGCGAAACCATTACTTTTGGTCATGCAGTGATTGCAACAGGTAGTCGTCCTTACCAACCTAATGATATTGATTTTGACCATAAAAGAGTCTTTGATAGCGATAAAATTTTGACCTTAGATTATCCCGTTCATAAATTGATTATTTATGGTGCGGGTGTCATTGGTTGCGAATATGCCAGTATTTTTGTGGGTTTAGGTTACAAAGTTGACCTAATCAATACCCAAGCCCAATTATTGTCGTATTTGGATGACGAGATTGCCGATGCTTTGTCATACTATCTACGAGAGTTAGGCGTTTTAATTCGCCATCAAGAACAATATGAGCGTGTAGAAACTTTTGATGATTGTGTGGTCATGCACCTAAAATCAGGCAAAAAAATTAAAGCAGATGCTATTTTATGGTGTAATGGTAGAGCAGGAAATACCGACGATTTAGGCTTAGAAAATATAGGTTTAGCGGCTAACAGTCGTGGTCAACTAGCGGTTGACACCCAATATCGTACCTCGGTAGAAAATATTTTAGCGGCAGGTGATGTGATAGGTTGGCCATCGTTAGCTTCTGCGGCCTACGACCAAGGCCGATGTGCTGCTGCGCATATTTTAGGCATAAAAGATACTCCTCATGTCGAAGATGTTCCAACAGGCATTTATACCATTCCCGAAATTTCATCATTAGGCAAAACCGAAAAACAACTCACCGAAGAACGCGTGCCTTATGAAGTAGGTCAAGCATTTTTTAGGCATTTAGCACGAGCGCAAATTACAGGCGAAACAGTGGGAATGTTAAAAATTCTGTTTCACCGCGAAACCTTAGAGATTTTAGGGATTCATTGTTTTGGTAATAATGCCGCCGAAATTGTTCACATTGGTCAAGCGATTATGCAGCAAAAAAATGGCGGCAATAGCTTGCAGTATTTTGCCAATACCACGTTTAATTATCCAACAATGGCCGAAGCTTATCGGGTGGCGGCACTTAATGGTTTAAATAGACTGTTTTAATATTTGTGTTTTGACACATTTTGCTGGCTTTTATGGCAAAAAAGTCATCGTCAAAATCATAAAGTTTTGCTAAAAGCTTTGTGATACATCATTGCGAGAATAATAACATGGCTACTGATAACAACCTAAAAACACTGCCTGTTTTGGTCACGGGTGCTTCTGGTTATATTGCAGGGTGGATTATTAAATATCTGCTTGAGCAGGGCTGTACCGTTCATGCCACGGTGCGTGACCCTGCCAAACAATCGAGTGTGGCACATTTATTAAAAATGGCACAAAACAGCCAAGGCACACTTAAATTATTTAAAGCTGATTTGCTAGAAGTTGGAAGTTTTTATGAGGCAATGCAAGGCTGTGGAGTAGTTATTCATACCGCATCGCCATTTGTATTAGATGGTTTTATAGATGCTAACGAAGCATTGGTGCGTCCTGCTGTAGAAGGAACCGCCAATGTACTTAATACAGTCAATGATTGTCCGAGCGTTCAACGTGTGGTTTTAACCAGTAGTGTTGCCTCGATTTATGGTGATAACAAAGATATTTTAGCACTGCCTAGTGGCATTTTTACCGAAGAGCATTGGAACACCAGTAGCAGTGTTAACCATAACCCTTATCAATATTCTAAAGTTGCTGCCGAACGCGAAGCGTGGAAAATTCAAGGACAACAAAGCCGTTGGGATATGGTGGCAATCAACCCAAGTATGGTCTTTGGACCTTCATTAACTTCTGGTAGTCAATCGGCTAGTATTGATACTTTAGTGCAAATGGGTGATGGTCGTTTGCGTACAGGCGTTCCTAAATTATTGTTAGGTGTTGTCGATGTTAGAGAGGTCGCACGTGCGCATTTATTAGCAGCATTTACACTAAGTGCTAAGGGCAGGTATATCTTAAGTGCTACCGAATTAAGTATGTTAGAAATAGCCAAAATTTTACGTGCTAAATATGGCAGTTTTTATCCATTTCCACGCATGGAAGCACCAACTTTTATTGTATGGGCTTTTGGGCCGTTAATGGGGCCAATTACACGAGAATTTATTCGTCGCAATGTTGGTATTCCACTTAAATTTGATAATCGTCGCAGCCGAGATTTGGGCGTACAGTATCGAGCCGTTGAAGAAACATTTTTAGAGCATTTTCAACAGATTATAGATGATGGCTTGCTCAAAAAGACCAAAAAATAATGTGGATAGATACCCATTGCCATTTTGACGTGGAAGAATTTGCCCATGACCGCACACAAGTCGCGGCTGATGCCTATGCTCAAGGGGTAGAAGCGATTGCGGTCATTGCTTATTTAGCCAAATATTGGCCTCAACTCTTATCAGTGTGTCAGCAATTTGAGCAACCACAATTATTGTCAGTGTTAGGTTTGCATCCTTGTTATATCAGCGAACATCAAAACAGCGATTTAGGACAATTAGAAAAGCATTTGCAAAACAATGACTGTATTGCGATTGGTGAAATTGGTATAGATACCTATGTTGCCGAAATCAAACAACCTGAATTTTATCAAAAGCAACAACAGTTTTTTGCTGAGCAATTAGCCTTAGCCAAACAATATCAAAAGCCTGTGGTGTTACATGTACGCAAAGCGCATGCAGATGTCTTTAAAATTATTAAACAACAAAAATTTAGCGAAGGTGGCATCGTTCATGCTTTTTCGGGTGGGGTAGAAGAAGCAAAAAGCTATGCGAAATTAGGCTTTAAGTTGGGGATTGGTGGCAGCCTAAGCTATCCACAAGCTAAGCGTTTACATAGCGTGGTGAATGCCATGCCAATAGAAAGTTTGGTAATCGAAACTGATGCGCCCGATATGATTCCCATGCCTCATCGTCAAGAGAATGCCAAATATACCCGTAACTCTCCCGCTTATTTACCCAGTGTCGCCCATGCTTTAGCTCAAGCCAAACAGCTTTCCTTAGAACAGCTTGCACAAATTTTATGGAAAAATAGTTGCCAAGCTTTGCATTTAACGTTAAAAAGCCGTGATTTTTAGTTAAGCCTGTGACTCCTCCCCTTTAATAAGGGGGAGGTTGGGAGGGGGTATATTAAACCCCACCCTAACCCTCCCCTAAATTAGGGGAGGGCATAGACATTGGCGAGACTAATTATTTGTCGTTCATTTTCGCCACAGGAAAATGAAGATTTTTATTTAGGGTGATTTTATGCAAGGTCTGTTTGAGCGTACCCACATCCTATTAGGGGATGAGAAAATTGAGCGTTTAAAAAACGCACGTGTTTTTATTGCAGGTTTAGGTGGTGTTGGCTCGTTTGCTGCCGAAGCCTTGGCGCGTATGGGTGTTGGCCATTTAACCTTGGTTGATTGTGACGTGGTTGGTGCTAGTAATGTTAACCGTCAATTAGTGGCTTTAAACTCAACAGTTGGCCAAAACAAAGCTGATATTATGGCTGCACGTGTTCGTGATATTAATCCTGATGTGCAGTTGATGGTGATGACTGATTTTATGAATCGGGAGTTGTTTGAAGCCCATTTTGCTCAAAATCAATATGAATATGTGTTAGATTGTATTGATTCGCTTAACTGTAAAGTGGCGTTGATTGAAGTGGCTTATAAGTTGGGCTTAAATGTGGCTTCTAGTATGGGGGCAGGTGGCAAAACTGACCCATCACAAATTAAAGTCAGCGATTTATACGACACCAATGTTTGTCATTTAGCGAGCAAAATGCGTCAACGTTTGAAGCGTTTAAATGTGGGTACAGGCATTCGTACGGTGTATTCTACAGAACCGCCTTTACCGCCGTTGCCGCCTGCACCCACATCCGCAGGACGACCAAGAGCGGTTAATGGTACAGTAAGTTATTTGCCACCGTTGTTTGGTTTTACTTTGGCAGGTTTAGTGATGCGTGATTTAACAGGGATTACCGAACCGTTAAAACGCAAAAATGTTCGTAAAGGTTATAAACCAAAAGGGATGAGTTAAGTGATTGTATGGCGCATTTTAATGCGCCTTTTTTCAATATATTTAACCCGTGTTACGTTGCACTGGGCTACGAGACTGTTACAGTGTGATGCTGGACTTATCTAAAGAGATAACTTTAATAAGTTATCCCCCTGTTTAGCTTATTTTCTAGCATCCAACGACTGGCCATTCACCTCTTTGCTATCATCACTCATTAGATACAAAAACATCGGCATAATATGCTCGGCTGGATACACAGACATTGGGTCTTCGGCTGGATAGGCTTTGGCGCGCATAGCGGTGCGTGTTCCTAAAGGATTGACACAGTTAACACGAATATTTGTGGTATTTGCCAATTCGTCAGCAAATAAGGCACTAAGGTTTTCAATTCCTGCTTTAGAGACCGAGTAAGCTCCCCAAAATGCCCTTGCTTTGCGACCGACACTGCTACTCACAAAAATAATTGAGGCAGAGGGGGCTTGTTTGAGTAGCGGTAATAGTTGTTGAGTGAGCATATAGGGGGCGCGTAAGTTAATTTTCATCACTTCGTCCCATGTATCAGGGTTGTACATTTCGAGGGGCGTTAAATCACCCAAAATACCTGCACAATGCAAAATGCCATCTAAGCGGCCAAATTCTTGCTCAATGGTTAATGCCAGTTTTTCGAGGTCAGCTACCGTTGCTGAGCTAAAATTAAGCGGAATAATGGCAGGTTGTGCGCCACCTGCGGCCTCAATTTCGTCATAAACGGTGTCGAGCTTGCTTAAGTCGCGGCCTAGTAATAACACCGTTGCGCCATAATTAGCGTAAGTTTTGGCGGCAACACGACCAATCCCGTCACTTGCACCTGTTACCAAAATGACTTTATCTTTGAGTATGTTAGGTAATGCTTGATAATGTTGCATTTCTTCAATATTCATCATCTTATCTCGTTAAATTAAAGTAATTTACTAAATCATGGACGGTATTGGCACAATAGTCAGCTTGCCAATCTTGTATATCTTCACCTTCAACAATATACCCAAAACCAACGGCAATGGTGGTCATGTTGGCATTGTTACCTGCTTGAATATCGCGGATATGGTCGCCCACATACACGCATTGAGTGGGGTCAACATTAAGTGTTTGGCAGGCTAAAAACATTGGCTCAGGGTCGGGTTTGGTGTGTTTAACATCGTCAGGACACACCAATACCTTGCAACGTGTTGTTAAGTGTAGTGCAGATAGTAGAGCTTCGCTTAAATAACGGGGTTTATTAGTAACAATTCCCCACGCAATATTTTGTGCTTCTAAATGGGCTAATAATTGTTCTAAGCCTGTAAACACGCGGCTATCTTGGCAAATATCTGCCTCATACTCATCAAGTAATTGTTGGCGCAACGTGGCAAACTCAGGTGAGTCTAAGGCGTAATGTGGAAAGCCGACTTGAACCATCGCACGCGCACCTGCCGACACTGCCGCACGAATATCATCATAGGGCAGTGGGGCTAATTGATGTTGTGCGCGTAATTTATTGACAATTCTGACAAAATCAGGCGCGGTATCAACCAGCGTGCCATCTAAGTCAAATAACACCGCTTGAGGTACAAAATTAAGCATGATTAAGCCTTTGTATAAACCATATAATTGACATCAACATTGGGTGCTAACCAATAATATTTGGTAATTGGGTTATAATGTAGGCCGATACTTTCTTGTAGCTTTAAGTTGGCGTGACGAATCCATGTCGCTAATTCCGAAGGACGAATAAACTTTTGATAATCATGTGTGCCTTTGGGGAGTAGTTTTAGTACATATTCAGCCCCCACAATGGCAAATAAATACGATTTTGGATTGCGGTTAATGGTCGAAAAAAATACATGGCCGTTAGGTTTAACCAAACGCTGGCACGCGGCCACAATCGAAGCAGGGTCGGGAACGTGTTCGAGCATTTCCATACAAGTGACCACATCAAAACTGTGTGGCTGTTCTTGTGCCAGTTGTTCTACAGGTACTTGGCGATATTCAATATTGTTCACGGCTTGTTGTTGGGCATGCAGTTGAGCCACCGACAAAGGGGCTGCCCCCATATCTATCCCCAATACATCGGCACCGCGTTTGGCCATGGATTCGGCCAAAATACCGCCGCCACAGCCCACATCTAACACGCGCTTACCTGCTAATTGTACCCGTTCATCTATCCAGTTTAAGCGCAAGGGATTGATTTGATGGAGAGGCCTAAATTCGGAGTCCATATCCCACCATTTAGCCGCTAAGGCTTCAAACTTGGCAATTTCGCTGGGGTCAACATTGATTGTGCTATTACTCATCTCAAATGCTCTTAAAACGTAGGACTTACGCATTTTGCCAAAATTAGCGCGTTTTTCACCCTCACCCCAATCATATCCCTCAGGGAGAGGGAGGAGCGTAGCGGAGGGTGAGGGCGTGCACAAATAAGCGATAACCGCGTAATTCCTAAATAGTCATAAATTGTCGTGCAGTATAAGCGATTCTTGATTAAAAACTGCGAAAAATTTGGTTTTATGGTATATTGCTCGGCTTGATAAAGATACTTAACAAACCTTAATAATTGAGTGGCCACCGTTATCTAGCATCTTGGAAGCGTGGTGGTTGTGGCTCAGTATTTATGCCCTTCGAGATAATCCATGACAGAATTTGCTCCCGAAATCGTCCCTGTCAATATTGAAGACGAATTACGTCAATCCTATTTAGATTATGCCATGAGCGTGATTGTGGGTCGTGCTTTGCCTGACGCCCGTGATGGCTTAAAACCTGTCCATCGTCGTGTATTGTTTGCCATGCACGAGTTACATAATGACTGGAATAAAGCCTATAAAAAATCGGCACGTGTGGTAGGTGATGTTATCGGTAAATATCATCCTCACGGCGATACGGCGGTATATGACACCATTGTGCGTATGGCTCAGCCCTTTAGCTTGCGTTATTTGTTGGTGGACGGTCAGGGTAATTTTGGTTCGGTAGATGGTGATGCCCCTGCGGCGATGCGTTATACCGAAGTGCGTATGACCCGTTTGGCACATGATTTATTAGCCGACCTCGAAAAAGAAACCGTTGATTGGTTGCCCAACTACGATGGCAGCGAGATGATTCCTGCGGTGTTGCCAACACGCATTCCCAATTTATTGGTCAATGGCTCGTCAGGTATTGCTGTAGGCATGGCCACCAACATTCCACCGCATAACCTAACCGAAGTAGTCAATGCCTGTTTGGCTTATGTCGATGATAACAACATCACCGTTGATGGTTTAATGCAGTATGTGACTGGCCCTGATTTTCCAACAGGTGCAATTATCAATGGTCGGAGTGGTATTGTTGATGCTTATCGTACAGGCCGTGGTCGTATTTTAATTCGGGCTAAATATCATATCGAAACCGATAACAAAACCGCCCGTCATACGGTGGTATTTACCGAAATTCCCTATCAGCTTAATAAGGCGCGTGTCATCGAAAAAATTGCCGAACTGGTTAAAGATAAAAAAATTGAAGGCATTAGCGAGTTGCGTGATGAATCTGACAAAGACGGTATGCGTATTGTCATTGAATTAAAGCGCAACGAAAATCCCGAAGTTGTTGTGAATAACTTGTTTTCGCAAACACCACTCGAAAGTTCGTTTAGCTTTAATATGTTGGCTTTGCAAGATGGTCAGCCTAAATTAATGAACCTTCGTGATTTAATTGCCGCTTTTGTGCGTCATCGTCAAGAAGTGGTCACACGCCGTACCGTGTTTGAGTTACGCAAGGCGCGTGAACGTGGCCATATTGTTGAAGGTTTGGCGGTTGCTTTGGCTAACATTGACGAAGTGATTCAACTGATTAAAACCTCAGCCAGTGCCAGCCAAGCTAAAGAGCGTTTGCTAGATAAATTGTGGCAAGAAGGCGGTGTGTTAGCCTTGTTAGAGCGTGCAGGCGATAAAAATGCTTGTCGTCCTGAAACTTTGCCCGAGTATTTGGGCTTAGTCGAAAACGGCTACAAACTCTCTCCAGAGCAAGCTCAAGCGATTTTGGACTTACGTTTACACCGTTTAACAGGCTTAGAACAAGACAAACTATTAGCCGAATACGAAGAGTTATTAGGCGAAATAGCCCGTTTGTTAGCGATTTTGGCTGACCCTGTGTTGTTAATGAATGTGATTCGCACCGAGTTAAATGAGGTGTTAGCCAGTTATGGCGATGCGCGTAAAACCGAAATTATTGCCTCGCGTTTAGATTTAAGCCGTGAAGATTTAACGCCCGATGAACAAGTGGTTTTAACCATTTCGCATACGGGCTATGCCAAAATTCAGCCTGTGAGTGATTATCGCGCCCAAAAACGCGGTGGTCGTGGCAAGTCGGCCGCCAGCATCAAAGACGAAGATTATATTGAGCATTTATTGGTTGCCAGCACCCATGACACGGTGTTGTGTTTTACCTCCTTAGGGCGTTTGCATTGGATTAAAGTCTATGACTTACCGCAAGCAGGGCGCGGAGCCAAAGGCAAGCCATTGGTCAATTTGGTGCAGTTGGCCGATAACGAAAAAGTCACGGCTATTTTGCCCTTGCGTGAGTATGCCGAAGGTCAATTTGTGTTTATGGCTACCGCCGATGGTACAGTTAAACGCATTAAACTCACTGAATTTTCGCGTCCGCGCAGTACAGGTATCAATGTCATCAATCTTGATGGCGACAATACCCTAATTGGGGTGGCGGTGACTGACGGCTTGCAAGATATTATGCTCTTTAGCAACCACGGCAAAGCCATTAGGTTTAAAGAAACCGATGTGAGAGCCATGGGACGTGCCGCAAGTGGGGTGCGTGGTATGCGTTTGCCTGTGGGGGCGCGTATTGTGTCGATGGTGGCTACCTCTGAGCCTTCGGAGTTAGTCGAGGCCGAGTTACTTACGCCAACGCCCGAAAATGAATTGCTAGAGACTATTGCCGAAGAAGCAGTAGAAAACGAACAAGAGCCACTCGACGAAATCGTTGATGAGCTAGATGGCGAAGACGATAGCGAAGAAGATTTAGCGGCTTTAGCGCATCAAGCCCAAATTTTGATTGCCTGTGCCAATGGTTATGGCAAACGTACCCCTGTTAGCAAATTCACCCTACGCAAGCGTGGCGGTCAAGGCGTATTAGCGATACAAACCACCGAACGTAATGGTGAGTTGGTTTCGGCAGTGTCGGCTTGCGAAGGCAATGATTTATTGTTGATTTCGGATATGGGAACCTTAGTGCGTACCCGTGTTGGCGAAGTCTCGGTGATGTCGCGTAGTGCACAAGGGGTTACTTTGATTCGTTTGAGTAATGATGAGCAATTAGTTGGTGTGGTGAGTTTAGATGCCCCCGAAGAAGAATTGCTTGAAGTAGAAGCTCAAGAGCAAAGCGAAGCCGTTGTTCAAAACAGCAGTGATGAACAAGCCGAAGCGGTTTGATGATTTTGTTATTTGCCCCCAACCCTGTTTTGAGAAAGCAGAGTGGCGTGAATTTTGACCCCACCTAAGCTCCCCTTGAAAAGGGGGAGATTTAGAGGGGGTAATAATCCATAAAATCCTATCATTAAAGAAAATTGAAGGTGTTTAACGTCAACATGAGAGCCTATAATTTTTGTGCAGGGCCAGCCGCCTTGCCCCAAGCCGTGTTAGAACAAGCCCAAGCAGAACTGGTTGATTATCAAGGCAAAGGCTTATCGGTCATGGAAATGAGCCACCGCAGTAATGACTATGTGGCGATTGCCGAACAAGCCGAGCAAGACTTACGCGATTTAATGCAAATACCCTCTAACTATAAAGTTTTGTTTTTGCAAGGCGGAGCCTCGCAACAATTTGCCATGATTCCCATGAATTTATTACGTGGCAAAACGTCTGCCGATTACGTTAATACAGGTATGTGGTCAGACAAAGCCATTAAAGAAGCCAAAAAGTTTTGCCAAGTTAATGTGGTTGCCAGTGACGAAGCCAATAACTTTAAAGCAGTGCCAGCTTTTGAATCGTGGCAGCGAAATAAAGATGCCGCTTATTTGCATTACACCCCTAACGAAACTATTCACGGTGTACAGTTTGACTTTATTCCTGAGGTGGGTGATGTGCCATTAGTCGCCGATTATTCGTCTATTATTTTAGCTGAGCCCTTAGATGTGTCTAAGTTTGGCTTAATTTATGCGGGTGCACAAAAAAATATTGGCCCCGCAGGCTTGGTAGTGGTGATTGTGCGTGAGGATTTGTTGGGACAAACCCTCAAAGGCACACCCACCATGTTGGATTACAAAATCCACGCCGACAATGGCTCCATGTACAACACGCCATCGACATATGCGTGGTATTTGTCTGGCTTGGTGTTTAAGTGGCTTAAACAACAAGGCGGCTTACAAAAGATGGCACAAATTAACCATCGCAAAGCGGCTAAATTGTATGCCGCCATTGACGGTAGTGGTGGTTTTTATAGTAATCCTGTGGCGATTGCTAACCGTTCGATAATGAATATACCGTTTGTATTGGCGAATAGCAGTTTAGATAAAACCTTTTTAAAAGAAGCAGAAGCCAATCAACTGTTAAACTTGGCTGGTCATCGCTCGGTAGGTGGTATGCGCGCGAGTATTTATAATGCCGTTCCCGAAGAAGGTGTTGATGCGTTAGTAAGTTTTATGCAAGATTTTGCTAAGAGAAATGGCTAACAAGCAAGAGGCATAGGTATTTACAAGATTTTTTATTTAGCGATGGTGTTCCCTCTCCTTGTAGGAGAGGGCTAGAGTGAGGTCTGAAAGCGTGTAGCCTGTATGTAGCGTAGCGAAATACGGGGTATTTTTGATTAAAACGACATTTGCTATATTAGGACTTACGCGGTTATCGCTTATGTGCTCACTAAATAATCGTTTTAAACGATTTTTAGCTCACAAAACGTGCTAATTGCAGCACAATGCGTAAGTTCTGATATTTTGGAAAACACAAACGAGGGAATTAACCATGTACAAAGAAAAAGCAACCTTGGTATTTGATATCGAAACCGTACCCGATATTGCCAAAGCCAAACAAATCTACCAACTACAAAACCTTAATGACGAAGAAGCCTTTGAAGCTCTTAAAAATATCCGCCGTCAAGAAACAGGTGGCTCAGATTTTTTTAGACATCATTTGCATAAAATTGTCTGTATTTCGGTGGTATTGCGTTTAGGTGATAGCGTGCGTGTGTGGTCACTGGGTGAGGAAGATGCCTCCGAAGCCGAAATTATCAAACGTTTTTTTAGTGCGATTGATAAATACGATGTGACCTTGGTGTCATGGAATGGTGCAGGGTTTGACTTGCCAGTTTTACATTATCGCGCCATGTTGCACCAGATTGTCGCGCCGATGTATTGGGAGCTTGGCGACCATTACAAAGAGTTTAGATACAATAACTACATTAACCGTTTTCATATGCGACATATTGATTTAATGGATATTTTGTCGCTGTATCAAACACGCGCCACTCAGCCGCTTGACCAAATTGCCACTTTTTTAGGTTTTCCTAGCAAAATGGGTATGGACGGTAGTCAAGTATATGATACTTATTTACAAGGTAATATCGCCGACATTAGACACTATTGCGAAACCGATGTCCTTAATACATGGTTAATTTATTTGCGTTTTCAGTTAATGCGTGGCGAGATAATGAAACCCGAACATCAACACGAAATCGCTTTACTAAAAAATCAATTAGCCAGTAGTAATAAACCACATTTAGAGCAATTTTTGCAAAAATGGCAACAGACAGAAGCACAGTAAATGAATAAAAAGCAGCGTGAACGCTTAAAGCAACAAGACCCTATTAGCCTCGAGATTACAGGCATAGGCCACGATGGTCGTGGTATTGCCCATCATAATGGTAAAGTTATTTTTGTGGACGGCGCGTTGCAAGGCGAAACCGTCACCGCCAAAGTCAGTGTTGTGAAAAGTAAATACGAAGAAGCCGATACCGTTAGCGTGCTCAAAGCCGCGCCCGAACGGGTTCAGCCGCCTTGTGAGCATTTTGGGGTGTGTGGCGGTTGCTCTTTGCAACACATGGAACCAAGTGCGCAAATTGCCCTTAAACAACGCATTTTAGCCGACCAGTTTAAGCACTTTGGTCATTTAGAACCCCAACAATGGCTTGCGCCTCTTACGCATTCCCAAACTGGCTATCGCCGTAAAGCCCGTTTTGGCGTGCGTTTTGTGATTAAAAAAGACAGCTTGTTACTCGGTTTTAGAGAAAAAGGCTCTAACTTTTTGGCCGAGCTTACTAAATGTGTGGTCATGGATGCGCGTTTAGGCGAGTCCATTATGCCGCTACGTCAGCTTATTAACGGTTTAGAAGGCAAAGATTTTATTCCGCAAGTGGAAGTGGCGGCAGGTGACGACACGGTTGCCCTGATTTTTAGGCATATGCAAGACTTATCAGCCACCGATATTGCTCAGTTGATTGAGTTTTGTCAGCAGCGAGCGTGGCAATGTTATTTGCAACCCAAAGGCTACGACACCGTGCATCGCGTCTATCCTATCGAAGGTGAAGACCGTTTGCATTACAGCTTGCCAGATTTTGGCTTAACGATGCGTTTTTATCCGCTTGATTTTACCCAAGTCAATGCCGAGATTAACCAAAAAATGCTTAAAATGGCGGTGGATATGCTTAATCCACAAGCGCACGAAAGAGTGTTAGATTTGTTTTGTGGTTTAGGTAATTTTACCTTGCCATTGGCAACGCGTGCCAAATATGTGATTGGGGTAGAAGGCAGCGAGGCGATGGTGCAACGTGGTTATGAGAATGCCAAGCATAATGGTATCACCAATGTGGATTTTTATGCTCAAGATTTAACGGCCGATTTTAGCCAACAAGTATGGGCAAAAGAGGGTTTTGATGCCTTACTGATAGACCCACCGCGCTCAGGTGCCTTAGAAGTGGTACGATACTTGCCTAAGTTTGGCGCAAAGCGCATTGTCTATGTGTCGTGTAATCCTGCTACTTTGGCGCGTGATGCAGGTGAACTGGCACAAGCAGGTTATAAATTAGTGCAAGCAGGGGTGATGGATATGTTTACTCATACTGCTCATGTTGAGTCGATTGCGCTGTTTGTAAAAGAATGACTTACGCATTTCACCGAAATTAGTGCGTTTTGTGAACATAAAATCGTTAAAAACGATTGAAATGTGAGCAAATAAGCGATAACCGCGTAAGTCCTAAAAATAATTTTTGTTTTTATTAGATTGTTTTATGCTTACTCTAGTTATCTTTCTTTGAGAGAAAACTCCCTCTCCTGTGGGAGAGGGTTGGGGTGAGGGCTAAAAATTGCATTCACGGGAGTATAAATAATGGTTAAAGTCCGTGAAGACTATCCCATGACCGAAGAAGGTCAGGTTGATTTATCGGCATGGTTAGCGCGTATTAGCAGCCGTACCGAACTAGATAATGTCGAGCAGTTGCGTCAAGCATGTTTGTTTGCCAAACAAGCCGATGAAATCTATGCGCGTGAACATTTATGGCAAGCGCGAACCAGTAGCTTTTTAACAGGCTTGGCAATGGCCGATATTTTGGCTGACCTTAAACTTGACCAAGAATCCTTGATTGCGGCGGTGCTGTATCGTGCGGTTCGTGAGCAAAAAACCACCTTAGAAATCATCAAAAAAACCTTTGGCCACGACATAGCGCAGTTAATTGATGGCGTATTGCGCATGGCAACTATCAATCAAATTATTAACCCTAATCATCATAATCAAAAATTTAGTCAATCCCAAAACCAACTCGATAATATCCGTAAAATGTTGGTGGCGATGATTGATGATGTGCGCATTGCCCTTATCAAATTAGCCGAGCGTACCTTTGCCATCCGTGAGCTTAAAGATGCTAGCCCAGAACGTCAAAAACGGGTTGCGCGTGAGATTTTTGATGTTTACGCCCCTTTAGCGCATCGTTTGGGGATTGGTCATATTAAATGGGAGTTAGAAGACCTATCCTTTAGGTATTTAGAACCTGAAGCCTATAAACATGTGGCCAATTTATTAGACGAAAAGCGTTTGCAACGTGATAGTTATATTCAAGAAGTGACCCAAACCCTGCGTGAAAAATTGGCACAAGCTGATATTCAAGCCGAAGTGTCAGGTCGTGCCAAGCATATTTATTCTATTTGGCGCAAAATGCAGCGCAAGCATTTGGGATTTCACGAATTATATGACATTCGGGCGGTACGAATTTTGGTGACTCAAGTACGCGATTGTTATGCGGCACTGGGTATTGTTCACTCCTTATGGAAACATATTCCCAAAGAATTTGATGATTATATTGCCACCCCTAAAGAAAACGGTTATCGCTCCTTGCATACCGCCGTCATTGGCCCCGAAGGTAAAGCTTTGGAGGTACAAATTCGTACCAACAATATGCACGAAGAAGCCGAGTTGGGTGTTTGCGCGCATTGGGTATATAAAGAGGGAGCAAAAGGCAATAAAGACGCAGGTTACGAAAGTAAAATTGCATGGTTACGCCAAGTCTTAGAGTGGCAAGAAGACATGGGTGAAACCCAAATGGACGAGTTGGCTGAACAGCTTAACCAAGCGATTCGTCACGAGCGTGTGTATGTTTTTACCAAAGATGGCCATGTGATTGATTTGCAAGCAGGTGCAACGCCTTTAGACTTTGCCTACAGTATTCATACTCAAATTGGCCATGCTTGCCGTGGAGCCAAAGTCAATGGCCGTATTGTGCCACTTACTTATCAGCTTCAAACCAGTGACCAAGTTGAAATTTTGACCCAAAAAGGCGCAACGCCCAGCCGTGATTGGTTGCAAGCTAATTTAGGTTATTTGGGAACGACACGCGCTCAAGCCAAAGTTAAACAATGGTTTAAATTACAAGATAGAGAAAATCATATCAATGCAGGGCGTGAGGTGCTTGAAAAAGAATTATCACGCTTGTCCACACCCTTTAAAATGCAACAGTTGCAAGAGTATGCGTCGCGATTTAATGTTAAAACTGCTGAAGATGTGTTAGCAGGCATTGGTTCGGGGGATATTCGTCCTGCGCATGTGGTTAATTTGCTAGCCGAAAAACTGCCCAGTAGTAGCGTTGAACTCAATGTCCAAGATGTGGTTCGCAAAAGCCGCCAACGTAGCAGCACCAGTGAGGTGGTGGTTGAAGGCATGGATAATATCATGGTGCATTTGGCAGGCTGTTGTCATCCTGTCGCTGGCGAAAGCATTAAGGGTTATATTACCCATAATCGTGGCGTAAGTGTCCATGCACGACGTTGTACAGAGTTATTAAAGCTAGAAGCCGAAGAACCAGAACGTGTGATAGAAGTACAATGGCAAGATATCGCCAATAGTGTACAGTCGGTCAATATTTCGATTAAAGCATGGGATAGAACAGGGCTGTTACGTGATGTGAGTGCCGTGTTAGCCAATGAGCATGTGAATGTGACAGGGGTGAATACGCACTCTAACAAACAAGATGGCACTGCGCTAATGCAAATCACCGTCGAAGTGTCGGGTGTTGAGCAATTAGGTCGGGTGTTGGCCAAAATTGAACAACAACCCAATGTGATAACAGCCAGAAGGCTTGGTGTGGGTTAAAAATAACTCACCCAAGCCAACCCCATATTTGACCAGTGTTTAGCATCTTGTTGCTGATATTGTACTTGTAATCTAATACCTTGATTGGTATTGATACGCCAATGATAAGCTGCTTGGGTATCAATGAGCGCATGGCCGTCATCGCTATAAAACAAAGTGCGGTTTTGCAACAAAAACTGGCCATGATGATGTTGGTAGCGACAGCCTAAACGCGCACCTGCACCAATGCGCCACCCTTCATCAATCGCCTTATTTGCTTGTAAGCTACCTTGTGTCAAGGCAAAACATAGCCAGTTGTTACTGTTTAATTGACTGCTTACGCCTGCGCCACCTTCGGCAAACATCACGGTATGTTGCCTATCGTCACTAAATTGTTGTTGGTCTAGTGCCGCTTGTTGCATTCCCACCGCAAACGACCACGATAGCGGCGTAGCAAAGGCGTTACCTGTTGCCAAAGAGTCAATATTAAGTAGGGTAAACTCTAATAATTTTGCTTTATGTTCCGAAAGATTATAACCAATGCGGGTGCGCAAAAAATCAATGCCAGCCCCACGCCTATAACCCTCATCGGCATCTAATAAATCTTGATAGGCAGGCCGCCATTCAAGACTGGCAATGTCTTGTTGTTGAATGTGTTGTATATTTACCATAAAACGAGCGGTTTTGTGTCCATTAGCAGGGTCAGTTGCAGGTTGTGGTGGTGCTTGGCGTTGTTCGACTACAGCATAATCACTGCGCTTAACCAACAGTTGTCGCAAAAGGCTAGGTGTCGTGCTTTTGTCGGCTTGGTGAGCCAAATATAAATAGTACAAATAATCATAAGCCGTTTCGTAAGCACGAGCTTGTTCGGTATCAGATAATGCCTGTAAATTAGTTTGTTTATTGAGTGCCAATGCTTGAGCAGTTTGATTAACAAGTGGCGAATTGCGTTGTGCATTGTAAGCCAACACTGTGCCATTAGCAGGGCGATAGACTAATTTTTTTAGGATGTTTTTTTCTTGTAGCACACGTCGCAGGGTGTCAGTAGGAATCGCATAGATGGGAAAGTTTTGGCGTAAATAAGTGTTTGGACGAGCCGCCTCGATTAAGCCTAATAATTGATACGAGCAATTAGAAGATAAAAAATAATACGGAAAATTGACTTTTTTTAGCTCCCACAGATGTTTTAAGCCTTGCGTAATTTCTTCGGTTGTTAAATTAAGCTGATATTCCCACAAGTCACGATTTTCAAAATCATTGTATTCTTTGACTTTTTCATAATAAGGCAAAATCGAGAATGCACCTGCATAGCCCCCTGTTAAACCTTTGTAGGCAAATTCTAAACCATTAGCAGTGTTGGTTTGAGCGGCGTAATTAACAGCATAAGCTAATAAGCGCGTGTCTTCGTTTTGTTCGGGACTGTCTATTCTTAATAAAGTATGACCAAACATGGATGAGGGATTATTGACATAATCAGCCGCAAACACCAAGGTTGCTTGATAGGGGTGAATGCCTGTGAGCCAAGCCTCTAAGGCTGGACAATGCGCGATGGGGAGTTGTTGTGGGCTAATGTTGAGCTGTTGACGTAACCATGCCGCACGTGCAGGAAATTTACATTCAATTTGTTCATCTGCTTTTAAAGCGGCATTAGGATATACCATTGCATTTAAAGTCTCAGCTAATTCTTGTTGAGGATTGGTCGTCCCCTCTACACTCACAAAAAAATCGGCTTGTTTAACAATGCTATGTTGTTGACTATCTTCGTAACGGAGCAATAATTGCCAATAGGGGTGAGTGCTGAGTTGTTTTTGCTTAACTTGTTGTTGCCATTCTATTAAAGATGCATCACTTGTTCTACAAAAAAATATCGCAAAAAAAGCCAAAGTCGTTGGTCTAAAATTATTAAAAATCATTATAAACTGGAACTAATATCAATAAAAAACCCCTCCAAAGGAGGGGCAGCGGATAGTTTTTGCTAAGCAGCAAATTAACCTGCATAGACGGCAAGTTTTTGGTCTTGTTTCATTACTTGTTGCAATGCAGCTAATACATCACCAGCTGTTTGATTTTGCGGAGCAAAGATTTTGCCAAAATTAGCTTTGCTTACTTCAAAAAAAGTCGTTTTGTCTTCGGCTTTAATGTTAAGTAAGTTTGCTAAAACATCTAAAGATTCACCTTGACCCACAGACATATCACGCGCTAAACGTTCAGAGTTTGTGCCCATAAACATACCTAAACGGGCACGAGAACTAATCACACCATCAGACTCACAACCTAAAGTACCAGTGGTAATACCAAAGGTTTGATTACCTGATGTACCGTTAGTGGTCGCCGCTAAAATTTTTGGAATAAGACCTGATTGACCTGCCCAAACCATGGTGCCTAAACCACAGCCCACGTCTTGGTCGGCCATAACAACAGAAGAACTTGCTAATAGGGCAACGGCTAATAATTTTTTCATAATGCGTGTTTCCTTTTGTGTTTTTTAGAGAAGGACTTGGGTAGTGTTTGCACTATTTGAGTCCTAAAATGCAATGTACCGCGACTTGAGATTACCCGATTGTTTTTTATACGCCAAGAGCTAAAGCAATGATTTTTGCCTATTTATTGCCCAATCAATGTGTTCTTGCACCAAAATAGACATATTTTGTTTTTTGTGGTGCAGTGCTTGCACAATTTGCTTATCAAAGGGGGCATTACCAAGTCCAATCGCAATGTTACGCATAAATCCCTCGTAGCCAATGCGTCTGATAGGCGAGCCTTCGGTTTTGTGCAAATAAGTCGCTTCGTCCCATGCAAATAATGCTAATAAAGACAAATTATCCAGCCCATGCCGTGCCTTAAAGTCATCTTCGGCACTGAGTTTGGCATAACGATTCCAAGGACAAATTAACTGGCAATCATCACAGCCAAAAATACGATTGCCAATTAAAGGACGAAGCTCTACAGGAATAGAGCCAGCGTATTCGATAGTTAAATACGAAATACATAGTCGTGCATCGAGTTGATATGGCGCAACAATCGCTTGTGTTGGGCAAATGGTGAGGCAAGCACTGCACGAGCCGCAATGATGAGAGGTGGGTGTATCTGCAATTAACGGTAAATTGGTAAATAGTTCACCCAAAAAAAAGAAAGAACCTGCTTGTTTGTTAATAAGCATGGTGTTTTTGCCAATCCAGCCCAAGCCTGCTTGCTCAGCAACCGCACGTTCCAAAACAGGTGCGGAGTCCACAAAAGCACGATAGCCTAACTCATTGACTTCGGACTTGATTTTTTCGGCAAACTGTTGTAAGCGTTTGCGGAGCGTTTTATGGTAGTCTCGGCCTTGAGCATAACGGGCAATTACGCCTTGCTGTGGGTAGTGGGGTACGCTACGCGGAGCAGGTTTATGATGAAGATAGTCCATGCGTACACTAATGATACTTTGGGTATTCTCGACTAATAATTCAGGCCGCCAGCGTTTTTCACCATGTGCCGCCATGTAGTGCAAATCGCCATGAAAGCCTTTGTGGAGCCAATGTTGCAAATGTTGTCCATGTTGTTGCAAATCTATGCCACTAATGCCAATCTGCCCAAAACCAAAGGCTTGTCCCCATGCTTTAATGTTGGCGGTTAATTGTGTCATCTCATCATAATGGGGTATTTTTTGCATAGAATGATAACTCGTTTTTTGCTAAGCGTATTTTAATCATTTATGGAGAAAAAGATGTCATATCCTATTTATAGTAGCCAACAAATCAAACAATTAGAACAGCAAGTATTTGCATCGGGTGTTGCCAGTCAAGATTTAATGTATAAGGCAGGCGAAGCGGTTTTTAGCATTTTGCAGCAACAATATCCTTTAGCGACAAAAATCGTGGTGTTATGTGGTGCTGGTAATAATGGTGGCGATGGTTATGTGGTTGCTTGCTTAGCGCAACAAGCTGGTTATCAGGTGCAGGTTTTTTATAGTGCTGAGCCTAAAACAGTTGATGCTCAAATTATGTATAACAAAGCACAAGCATTAGCCGTTAATATGCAAGTATGGCAAGGGCGAACCATACAGGCAGATGTTATTGTTGATGCGCTGTTTGGTATTGGCTTAAACGCAGCCATTATCGGCATTAGCAAAGACATGATTGCTGCCGCCAATGATAATGGTGTACCGATAATAGCTATTGATGTACCGTCAGGTATCAACGCTGATACAGGTGCGGTAATGACGATTGCGATACAAGCTCAAGTGACAGTGTGTTTTATTGCCTACAAACTCGGTTTGCTAACAGGCGCAGGCAGTCAGTTCGCGGGAAAAGTTATTATTCAAACCTTGGGCATTCCTCAAAAGTATTATACACTCCCTAATTTGGCGAATTATTATCTTCAACAACAACTCACATTTCCACAAAGAGCAAAAAATAGTCACAAAGGCGATTTTGGTCATGTCTTAGTAATTGGTGGCGATGAAGGTATGGGGGGCGCAGCTATGATGACCGCCGAAGCGACTTTACGCGCTGGTGCAGGGCGCGTGACAGTAGCTACACATCCTAACCATGTTGCACCGTTATTAGCGCGTTGCCCCGAAGTGATGGCACAAGGTATTTTGCACCCAGAGCAATTACAACCTTTATTAGCTAATGCTACCGTAATTGTGATTGGCATGGGTTTAGGCAGGCAAGCATGGGGACAGCGACTGTGGTTGGCGGTCAAAGACTGTACTTTGCCAATGATTGTTGATGCTGATGCTTTGTATTGGCTAGCACAACAGCCGCAACAAAAGGCAAATTGGGTACTCACACCCCATGCAGGTGAAGCAGGGCGGTTGTTGCAGAGAACAAGTGATATGATTGAAAACGATAGACTTACAAGCGTACAGCAATTACAGCAAAAATATGGCGGTGTTGCCTTGTTAAAGGGAGCTGGCTCGTTAATTGCTGGTGCGGAATTGGTCAATTTGTGTCCTTATGGTAACGCTGGTATGGCAACGGCAGGCATGGGCGACACATTAGCAGGTATAATGGCGGGCTTGGTGGCACAATTTGGCTTAAATGTCGATATTGTCACTAAAGCCGTCGTTGCCCATGCGTTAGCAGGGGATATGGCCGCTCAGTCAGGTCAACGTGGGTTGTTAGCAACTGATTTATTAGTGCCGTTGCGTGTTTTGTTAAATAGTTAGGTCAACAATAGCATGATTTTGCAATTTATTGCTCACGATGAGCAGCAACAATGTCGTTTTGGTGCAGCATTAGCAAGATGTTTACAAAAAGGCATGGTGGTCTATTTAAGTGGCGATTTAGGGGCTGGCAAAACCACCTTTACTCGTGGGTTTTTACAAGGTTTGGGTTATACAGGCAATGTTAAAAGTCCTACTTATACGCTGGTAGAAAGTTATGAATTTGCACAACTGACAGTGTATCATTTTGATTTGTATCGCTTACAAGACCCCGAAGAATTAGAACTGATGGGTATTCGTGATTATTTTAATGAGCAAAGTATAGTGATTGTTGAGTGGCCAAGCAAAGGCGAGCCATTACTGCCACCAGCAGATATAATAATTAACATGAGTATTGTGCCGCAAGGACGGACACTGATAATCAGCGCATCAAACGACAAAGCTCAACAAGTGTTATCTCATTTTCAAATCTCGTGAATTTTTTATAGTTATTGTTATTTATGAAAGCTACATTAAAATCGTTAATTGCTGTCTTAGGTCTGAGTGCTGTGGCTATCAACACTTGGGCAGCGTCTATTACTGCCGTACGTTCTTGGCGCGCACCCGATAATACCCGTATCGTGCTTGATTTATCGGAGCAAGTGTTATATCGGCAAATCAATAGCAACAATAACAAACAACTTGTTTTAGAGTTAGACGATACCAGTGCTGCCGTTTCGACTCTGACGTTACCTACGCGTATCGGTTTGGTGCAAAATGTGCTGTTAGAGAGTGTCGGCAGCAAACAACGCTTAATTATTAACCTGAGTGACGAAGTCAAGCCTAAAGTATTTATGTTGGCCGCTAACGAAAAACTTAGCCCACGTTTAGTGATTGATTTATATGATAAAGTGGTGATGCAGCCTGCCGCTACTACGGTAGATGAACCTGTTGCAGCCAACAACGAAGGTCGGCCAGTAGTTGTGGTGGTTGATGCTGGACACGGTGGTGAGGACTCAGGCGCGATTGGAGCAACAGGCAATTACGAAAAGCACGTCACGTTGTCGATTGCCAAAAAACTGGTCGATATTTTGCGTAAAAAAGAGGGCTTTAAGGCTTATTTGACCCGTGATGGCGATTATTTTATTCCTTTAGTCGAACGGCGCAAAATTGCTCGCAATCGGTACAAAGCTGATATATTTATTAGTGTCCATGCCGATGCGGCCTTGTCGCCTTTAGCCAAAGGTGCCTCGGTATTTGCCTTATCACGCAAAGGCGCAAATGTTGCCACTTCTCGTTTTGCCCAAGCCATTGCTGACCGTGAAAATAAATCCGACTTAATTGGTGGTGTCGATAACAATAATTTAGGGAGAGACAGTCAACTGACAAATATTTTAGCGGATATGGTGGTTGAAGGTTCGATGGCACATGGCATTAACATGGGTGCAGAGATTTTAAAGGAGTTAGATGATTTAACTAAACTGCATTCTAAACATGTTGAGCAAGCAGGTTTTGCGGTACTCAAAGAAGCAGGTATGATTTCAGTATTAGTTGAAACAGGTTTTATCTCTAGTCCAGATGAAGAAAAAAAGTTGATAGACCCTAATTATCAACAACAAATGGCACAAACCATTTTTGAAGGCGTGCATCGTTATGTCAACAAGTACCCCATTTCACAAACCTATTTTGCATGGAATAAAGAACAACGTCAGCGTAAAAACAGAAAAATAGCGTTGGCAGAAGTAGGCGCACCGCCACCCAAAGTGCTTCAACCCGAACAAAAACTACTCGATAAACCTGCGAGTGACATTAAAGCAACTAACGAGCCTAAAGCAGATAGCCCAGTGGCGGCGATTGCTAAACCTGATAAAGTGGCGTTATTAGCATCTTTTACGCAAGGTGCAGTTACTCAAGCCAATTCAAGCACTAGCAATCCCCAATCTAAAGCACCAGTGACGGTGAGCGATAAAAAACCAATAGAAAAGCCCGTTTCAAAACCGATTGTGCAAGCCACGTTACCCACGTCTTTAGATGAGTTTATGGCAGGTTCAGAGTCTTCTACCACCAAAAAAACACCGCCACCTAAAGCCGAATTTAAACCAACCATCACGCCTAAAAATAATAGTCATAAAGTCCAAAAGGGCGATAGCTTGTCATCTATCGCGGTTAAATATGGCGTGTCGATGCAAGCAATACGCGACCTAAATAAACTCAAAGACGATAATGTTAAACTTGATACCACGCTCAAGATTCCTCAGTCATGATTAAACGTATTAACTTATTAGAGGCACAGCTAGCTAACCAAATAGCCGCAGGGGAAGTGGTGGAGCGTCCTGCTTCGGTTATCAAAGAGTTACTCGAAAATGCGATAGATGCAGGGGCAACGCAAATTGATATAAGTATTGAGGAAGGTGGCACACGGCTATTACAAGTCCGCGATAATGGCAGTGGTATTCACCCTGACGACTTGCCTTTAGCTTTAGCGCGTCATGCGACCAGCAAAATTAAAGCCTTAGATGATTTAGATGCCGTAGCAAGTTTAGGATTTAGAGGCGAAGCCTTGGCTTCGATTGCATCGGTATCGCGTTTAAGCCTCACTTCTAGCCATGTTGACACTGGCAAAGCATGGTGTGTGCAAAGCGAAGGCCGTGATATGACCGCCACCGTTACCCCTGCCAGTCACCCACGCGGGACTACCGTCACCGTGCGCGATATTTTTTTTAACACCCCTGCACGGCGTAAGTTTTTAAAGTCCGTGACCACCGAGTTTGGCCATATTGAAGAAGTGGTTAAACGATTAAGTTTGGTCAATTTTGAGGTGGGCTTTAGCTTACAACACAATGGCAGCAAACGATGGCATTTTAAGCCAGCCCATGATGATGCCGAAAAATTACGCCGCGTTAGCATTTTGTGTGGTCAAAGTTTTTTAGAGGCTGCAATTCCAATAGATGTTACTCAAACAGGTTTAGCTCTGTATGGTTGGCTGGGTAGTCCTAGCATGGCGCGTGGCCAAGCCGATATGCAGTATTTTTATGTCAATGGGCGAGTAGTGCGAGACAAAGTGGTTAGTCATGCCATTCGCACCGCTTATCGAGATGTGTTAGCTCCTAATCGACACCCTGCCTTTGTGTTGTTTTTAGAGTGTGACCCCTCGGCCGTTGATGTCAATGTTCACCCCACCAAACACGAAGTACGTTTTAGAGAGCAGCGATATGTGCATGAATTTTTGGCGCGGTCGATTCATAAAGGTTTGGCAGGGTTAAACACTCAGCAAAGCTCAGTCATAGAACAACAACTCAGCGAATCAAGCAGCCATCATAATCCTGCTAACATCATTAACCAACAAAGTCCCTTGAGCTTGCCGCCCCAAACGCCCACATTTAATACCAGTTATTCAAGCCCGAATTATCAAAGTTATACGCAGTACGCGCCACCGTCTTATACTCAAACTAGCCAAGCGCAAGAAGCCATTGCCAGTTATTTAGCCCCCTTGCGTGATAATGTTGCCAGCACACCGTTGCCTGTAGCTAACACGCCCGATACACCGCCCTTAGGTTATGCCTTAGCACAAGTGCATGGCATTTATATTTTGGCACAAAACACACAGGGCTTAGTCATTGTAGATATGCACGCCGCTCACGAGCGTTTGGTATATGAACGGCTTAAACAGGCTTGGCAGCTAGGGCGTTTAGCCTCTCAGCCCTTATTATTGGCACAAACAGTGGCACTCAGTCGGGCAGAAGCAGATTTGGCCGAACAAGCCAAAGCATGGTTTTTACAATTAGGTTTTGATATTGACCGTATTGCCGAAGAAGCCGTTGCGGTACGCGCCATTCCCGCGTTATTACACAAAACCGATTTAACAGCCTTGTTGCGCGATGTATTAGCCGATTTTAAACTTCATGGCCAGTCGCATCGTATCGAAGAAGCCATTAACGAATTATTTGCCAGTATGGCGTGTCATGGGGCAGTGCGTGCTAATCGTGCTTTGTCGCTACCCGAGATGAATGCCTTATTGCGCGATATGGAACAAACCGCGTTTAGTAGCCAGTGTAATCATGGTCGCCCTACATGGAAGCAATTTAGTTTGGCCGATTTAGATAAACTTTTTTGGCGAGGACGTTAATGCAAGCCATTTTTATTTTATTGCTGTTTCAGTTGGCAGGTGAGGTGCTAGTACGGAGCGCGCATATTCCCTTATCAGGCGGCATTATGGGCATGATATTGTTATTTGTCTTTTTGCTCATTTATGGTCGCGTACCTGACAGTTTATCGTTTTTCTGTTCTAAATTTTTGCAACATTTGGCCTTGTTCTTTTTGCCTGTTTCGGCAGGCGTAATTACCTTGTGGCCATTATTTAAACAAGAGGGGATTACCATCGTACTGGTGATGTTGCTGTCGATGATTGTGCCATTGGTGTTGTGTGCGTGGTGTTTAGATAAACTGTTAAGCAGGCGTATGTAATGGACTTATTAAGCACCCCTCTTGTATGGATGACCTTAACGCTCACCGCTTATGAAGCAGGTTTTTGGCTGCATAAAAAACTCAAAGAGCCTGTGTTAGTGCCACCTTTTTTTATTTCTTTGGTGTTGTTAATCGCGGTATTGTTACTGGCCGATGTCAATTATCAGCAGTATTTTGTGGGCAATGCTTTTATTCATTTTTTATTGGGTACGTCAACCGTGGCTTTGGCTGTTCCCTTATATCAATCTTTACCTCGCCTCAAAGCTGCCGCCATGCCGTTATTATTAGTCTTGTTATTGGGGTCGGTATTGGGGGCTGGGCTTGCTTTAGGCTTAGCGCACTTTTTGGGCTTATCGCATAGCAGTGTGCTTGCCTTTGCTACGCGAGCGGTCACAACGCCAATGGCCTTAGGTATTGCCGAAAAAATTCATGCTCCTTTAGCCTTAGCCTCTGCCATTGTCATTGTATCGGGCTTAATGGGCGCGATGTTGGCCGAGCCATTGCTTAAATTTGTCCGTCACGATATGGCTAAAGGTTTTGCTTTAGGCTTAGCGGCACATGGTATTGGCACAGCACGCGCCTTACAAATTAGCCCAACCGCAGGCGCATTTGCCGCGTTGGGCATGAGTTTAAATGGGATTCTGACCGCATTATGGCTACCAATTGCGGTAAAATGGGCGTTTTCCTAAACAAAAAACGGTAAAAAACTGCCCAAACGAGCTAAAAGTGCTATCATATGCCAACCGAGTTATGACTCGGTTTTTTTGTGTCTAGTGTACAGAGTAAATAAGCATGGTTATGCGTGCCGAAACATGGTTACTCCCTGACGGAATTCAAGATGTGTTACCGCAAGATGCCCTTCGACTAGAGGCTTTACGGCGACGTTTATTGGATTTATTTGCAAGTTGGGGTTATGAATTAGTTGTTCCTCCCTTGGTTGAGTATGTCGAATCGCTTTTAACAGGTTCGAGCCATGACCTTGACTTAAAAACCTTCAAAATTATTGACCAGCTATCGGGTCGCTTGATGGGGGTGCGTGCTGATATGACCCCGCAAGTGGCGCGTTTAGATGCCCATAGTTTAGCCATTAAACATACGGCTCGTTATTGTTATAGTGGTACGGTACTTAATACCACCCCCCAAGCCCTTAGCACCTGTCGTTCTCCAATACAAATCGGAGCTGAAATATATGGTTATGCAGGCGTAGCGGCCGACATCGAAGTTATTCGCTTAATGCTGCATACCTTGCAACAATCGGGCTTAAAGACGATTCATTTAGATATTGGTCATGTGGCTATTTTTAGAGAATTAGCCAAAGCGGCACAGTTATCAGCAGAAATAGAACAACAATTATTTGATATTTACCAGCGTAAAAGTTTGCCTGAGTTACAGGCATTAGGTTCGCAACTGCCGTGTGCTGAGTGGTTTATGGCATTAGGCATACTATCGGGTGATGTCAGCATTATTCAACAAGCACAAACGATATTGAGCGATGCCCCTGCAACAGTCAAACAAGCCTTGGCTGATATGAGTACTGTCGTAGAGGCCTTACAAGACTTTAGTGAGTGGGTCAGCATCTCGATTGATTTAAGCGAATTGCGTGGTTATCACTACCATACAGGCTTAGTATTTGCCGCCTATCATCAAACAACGGCGGCTGAAATTGCCAAAGGTGGCCGTTACGACTGTGTGGGTCAAGCCTTTGGTCGTTGTCGTCCTGCCACGGGTTTTAGTGCTGATTTAAAAGCCTTGGTGTTATCTTTTACAGAAGCTAATAAAACACAAAAAGTGTTTGCACCTGCAATCGCTTCGGTACAGTTGGCACAAAAAATTGCGCAGTTACGCACTCAAGGTTATGTGGTAATTCAAGAATTGCTTGATGATAAAACTACCGCTTTGGACTTAGGCTGCCAGTGGCAATTAGTGCCATGCGATGATGATTGGCAGTTACAAGCAGCGATAGCGTAAGTCTTTAATAATCCTAAACTTTTTACAAATAAGGTTGCAAGTATAATGGCTAAGAATGTGGTGGTACTTGGTACACAATGGGGCGATGAAGGCAAAGGTAAAATTGTTGACTTATTAACCGACAATGCGGCTGCCGTGGTGCGTTATCAAGGGGGTCACAATGCAGGACATACCTTAGTTGTTGGCGGTCAAAAAACAGTATTGCATCTCATTCCTTCGGGGATTTTAAGAGAGGGCGTATTGTGTTTGATTGGTAATGGCGTGGTATTAGCGCCTGATGCCTTATTAAAAGAAATTGCGACCTTGACAGCTAATGGTGTGCCAGTGCGTGAACGTTTGCGTATTTCACCAAATTGCCCTTTAATTTTGCCCTATCACTGTGCCTTAGACAAAGCACGCGAAGCCGCCCGTGGCAAAGCGGCCATTGGTACAACAGGTCGAGGCATTGGCCCTGCTTATGAAGACAAAGCAGCTCGCCGTGGTTTACGTTTAGGTGATTTGATTCGTGGTGAAGGTTTTGCCGAAAAATTAGCAGAAGTGATGAAGTACCATAACTTCCAATTACAGCATTATTACAATGCTGAGCCAGTTGACTATCAACAAACTTTAGATAGCGCGTTGGCATGGGGTGAGCAAATCAAAGACTTGGTGGCTGATGTCTCAGGTATTTTGCATAACTTCCGTCGTGCTGGTAAAGATTTAATGTTTGAAGGCGCGCAAGGCTCATTATTAGACATTGACCACGGTACTTATCCCTTTGTAACGTCTTCAAATACGACTGCAGGTGGCACAAGCACAGGTTCTGGTTTTGGCCCTCTTTACTTGGATTATGTGTTGGGTATTACTAAGGCTTATACCACCCGTGTTGGTGGTGGGCCCTTCCCAACAGAATTAGTTTATGACGCAGCCAACGATGCAGGTGATGCGATTGGCAAACATTTAGGCGTTAAAGGCCATGAGTTTGGTGCAACCACGGGTCGTCAACGTCGTTGTGGTTGGTTTGATGCGGTGGTGTTACGTCGTGCTGTCGAAGTCAATTCTATTTCGGGTATTTGTTTGACCAAACTAGATGTGTTAGATGGTTTAGAGACAATCAAGATTTGTGTTGGCTACAAAGCGTTAAAGCCCGATAGCATTGAATGTATTAGCATTGATGCCGAGTCATTTGCTCATGTTGAGCCTATTTATGAAGAAATGGCTGGTTGGCAAGAAAACACAGTAGGCGCAAAAACGCTGGAAGACTTGCCTGCCAATGCGCGTGCTTATATTAAAAAAATCGAAGAAGTGGTGGGCTGTCCCATTGATATTATTTCAACAGGGCCAGACCGTGACGAAACGATTGTATTAAGACATCCGTTTAATTAAGGCTTGGTTGTTTTGCGTGAGATGTTGGAGTGATTCACTTCAATCTCACGCCACTCTCCAACCCCTAAACCTCCTACCGACCATTGGCCAATAGCCACTCTCACTAAGCGTAATGTCGGAAAACCGACTGCTGCCGTCATCCGCCTTACTTGTCTATTACGACCTTCGCTAATTGTCAGCTCAAGCCAACTGGTTGGAATACTTGCTCGATACCTTATGGGTGGATTTCGTGGCCACAACTCAGGGTTGTCAATTTTTTTGGCCAAAGCAGGGGCAGTTAAGCCATCTTTTAACATCACGCCACGTTGTAATTGAGCTATCGCATCGGTGTTGATGTCATTATCTACTTGCGCCCAATAGGTTTTAGGTAGCTTAAAGCGTGGCTCTGTAATTCTAGAGTTTAATACGCCATCGTCAGTGAGTAATAATAATCCTTCAGAGTCAAAGTCCAATCTGCCACAAGGATGAATTTTAGGGTCAGTAAAAAAATCAGCCAGCGTTGGGCGTTCATCTGTGCGTCTGAATTGACAAAGTACCCCATAAGGTTTATTAAATAAAATCAGACGGCTCAAGTTAGTCCCCTCTAATAACAACACGGTAAGCTATCATTATAACAACCCGCAGCTTTTGAGTGAGCAGTTATCATTTAAACTTATACTGTTATTTATTATTAAAATGGGTTTGGTTAACTTTTTTGGGCGAATAACGATTAACATTAGCAAATATCTTAAACCTTAAAAGGGTATGAGTTTGTTTTGTAATGGGATAATTTATCCTAGATTTTATTGGTCTATATAACAAGGGAGAACCTGTACAATGGGTTACCAGAAGATTGTGGTTCCAGCCGATGGCGACAAAATTACCGTAAATGCTGACCTCTCACTGAACGTCCCCAATTACCCAATTGTTGCCTATATTGAGGGTGATGGTATTGGTGTTGATATTACGCCTGTGATGTTAAAGGTTGTCGATGCGGCAGTTGCTAAAGCGTATGGCACAAAACGTGCTATCTCGTGGATGGAAGTGTACTGTGGCGAAAAAGCAGCACGTTTGTATCCTAATAATAATTATATGCCCGAAGAGTCCTTAGAAGCATTACGCGAGTTTGTAGTCAGTATTAAAGGGCCATTAACCACGCCAGTAGGTGGCGGTATGCGTTCTCTTAACGTTGCCTTGCGCCAAGAATTAGATTTGTATGTTTGTGTGCGCCCAGTGCGTTGGTTTAAAGGCGTGCCTAGCCCAGTGAGCCATCCTGAATTAACAGACATGGTGATTTATCGCGAAAACTCCGAAGATATTTATGCTGGTATTGAGTGGAAGGCAGACAGCCCAGAAGCCATCAAAGTGATTAAATTTTTACGCGAAGAAATGGGCGTTAAAAAGATTCGTTTCCCCGAAGGATGCGGTATTGGTGTAAAGCCAGTTTCTAAAGAAGGCACGCAACGTTTGGTTCGTAAAGCGATTCAATTTGCCATTGATAATGATAAGCCGAATGTGACTTTGGTGCACAAAGGCAATATCATGAAATATACCGAAGGTGCATTCCGTGACTGGGGTTATGAGTTAGCGGCCGAGCGTTTTGGGGCAGAATTAGTAGATGGCGGCCCGTGGATGAAGTTTAAAAATCCCAAAACAGGCAATGACATTATTATCAAAGACGTGATTGCTGATGCCTTTTTGCAACAAATTTTAATGCGTCCTGCGGAATACTCTGTCATTGCAACACTTAACCTAAATGGTGATTATATTTCTGATGCCTTGGCTGCCGAAGTGGGTGGTATTGGTATTGCACCTGGTGCCAACTTGGGTGGTTCTATTGCTATGTTTGAAGCGACACACGGCACAGCACCCAAATATGCTGGTCAAGATAAAGTAAACCCAGGTTCGATTATTTTATCTGCCGAAATGATGTTGCGTCATATGGGTTGGACAGAAGCGGCTGATTTAATTATTGCAGGTATGCAAGGTGCTATTTCTGCCAAAACAGTGACTTACGACTTTGAGCGTTTAATGCCAGATGCAACTTTGTTGCGTTGTTCTGAGTTTGGCGATGCTGTGATTCGTCATATGGATGCTTAACTGAATAACACTGGTAAAAAGGGCGCATTAAATGCGCCTTTTTATTGTTTGGTGACTTAAGAAGCAACACGGCGTGATGGTAATACGGCCTGTAGCTTATCGTGCATTTTCAAAATAGCCTCTTCGGTGGTTTCCCAACTAATACAGCCATCGGTGACCGATTTGCCATATTCTAGTTGGCTTAAATCGCTTGGAATATCTTGACGGCCAAATTTTAAATGGCTTTCAATCATCAAGCCTACAATCGACTTGTTACCTTCCAAAATCTGATTGCTGACATTATCCATTACCAACGGTTGCAAAGCAGGGTCTTTGTTAGAATTAGCATGACTGCAATCAATCATAATATTGTGGGCAATTTTAGCTTTAGTTAGCTCTTTCTCAGCTAAAGTTACCGAAACCGAATCATAATTAGGTTTGCCATCGCCACCACGTAACACGACATGGCCATAAGCATTACCTTTGGTGTTAACAATGGCAATTTGACCTTTGCTATTGATACCCAAAAAACTATGAGGATTTTGCACGCTGAGTAGCGCGTTAATAGCGACTTTTAAACCGCCATCCGTGCCATTTTTAAAACCCACAGGTGAAGATAAGCCACTCGACATTTCACGGTGCGTTTGGGATTCGGTGGTACGTGCACCAATCGCCGACCACGCAATCAAATCGTGCATATATTGAGGTGACATGGGGTCAAGGGCTTCTGTAGCACAAGGTAAACCCATTTCATTAAGGTCAATCAATAATTGGCGGCCAATATGTAAGCCTTTTTGAATGTCAAAAGAATCATTCATGTCGGGGTCGTTAATTAAGCCTTTCCAGCCGACAGTAGTACGCGGTTTTTCAAAATAAACGCGCATTACTAAATATAAAGTGTCTTGAACTTTATCGGCTAATACTTTTAAACGCTGTGCATAATCTTTGGCGGCATTTACATCATGAATAGAGCAAGGGCCAAGCACTACAAACAAACGGGGATCTTTGCCGTCTAAAATATTGCGAATGGTTTGGCGGCCTGTTAATACTGTCTGACGCGCTTGCTCAGAGAGAGGCATTTGCGTCTTTAACATATCAGGCGTAATCAATACTTCTACAGAGCGCACGTTAACATCTTCAATTTGTCTATCGGTAGTCATAATATTCCATCAATAGTGGTTTTAAATAAAGGGGTGATTGTAGCAAAAGCTCATGCTATTGTTGGCATTTGCATGAGGGATTTTTTAGGCTATATAAACAGTATAAAAGGATTTTTTGTAAAAGTTGTAACAAAAAATAATTTTTATTGTTTGCTTAATCTGTTAAAAATGCCTTTAGTGCAGTGTCATTGCATTATTTAGGTGCAAATACTGCGTGAATTTTATGTTGGAGATTAAAAATGCGTTCAATGATGATGACTGCTTTGGCAGCAACAATTGCGGTAACTGGCTGTACAACTAACCCCTATACAGGTCAAAGCCAAGCAAGTAAAGCAGCATGGGGTGCGGCCATTGGTGCAGTGTCTGGTGCGGCTATTGGTGCGGCCACAGGTGACAACAAAAAAGACCGTCGTGAGCGTGCTTTACGCGGTGCAGCGATTGGTGGTGTTGTTGGTGGCGGTGTTGGTGCATATATGGATGTGCAAGAGAAAAAATTACGCGAAAAATTACAGGGTAGTGGTGTGGGTGTTAGCAAAAATGCCGATGGTTCCATTAGTTTAGTTATGCCCGGAAATATTACCTTCCCAACAGGCAAAAGCGATATTCGTGGTGACTTTTTTGACACCTTAAATAGCGTCGCCTTGGTATTAAAAGAGTATAACAAAACCACGATTACTGTTTCTGGTCATACCGATAGCGTCGGCAAAGATGATTTAAACATGAGATTATCTCAAGACCGTGCTAATTCTGTTGCACAATACTTGTCAAGCCAAGGCGTTGTAAGTAGCCGTATCAATGCCGTTGGTATGGGCAAATCACAACCGATTGCCGATAACAATACCGAAAATGGCCGCGCTCAAAATCGTCGTGTTGAAATTGTCATCAATGCGCCAGAGTCTGTATAAGGCTTAAAGATTCATCCGCGTTTAGGGCAATAAACGCGGATAGTCTGTTTTAGAATATTTAGAGTACGATGTTGTTTGTCTAAATAAGGATTAAACTCAACCACTTCGATGGCTTGTAGTTTATGAGCGTGACGATGTTGTTTTAAAGCCTGTAACAGAAACGACCAAGCCAAGCCCTTTGGTTCTTTAACACTGACTGCTGGGGCAAATTTGGGGTCAATGGCATCCAAGTCTAAACTAAGACCAAAACCATATTGGCAAGCAGCCACTGTGCGCCATGCTTCATTAAAACATCGATAAAATCCGCGACGCTTAATTTCATCCATTGTGTAATAGCGTACATTAAGCTTGTTTAGTAAACGCTGTTCTTCAGCTTCAAAACTTCGTGCACCAAAAATGACACAGTACCGATAATCAATAATAGCCGTATTATTCGCTATCATTTTATCTTTATCATAACCCAGCAACATGGCTAAAGGCATACCATGAGCGCGTTGCGTATAAGAAGTGTCGGTAGTATGGCTATCAAAATGAGCATCAATCCATAATAGACCCATTTTTTGCCGTTGTTTACTCATTCCTTGCCATGTGCCAATGGCGCAACTATGGTCGCCACCCATAATAATAGGAAAATAATGAGTTTTAGCACGTCGAATATGATGAGCCAATTGACGTGTAGATTTTTTGAGAATAGGCAAAGCAGTATGATAATTTTTTAAATGGGGAGGATATTGCCAAACAATACCATGCCATTTAATACCAGAGAGAAGATGTTGTTTTATAACATTAGCCGCGTGGCGCGTACCAATATGTGCTCCACCCACGGCAAAAGCAGCACCGATTAACATCACGGGTTTTGTCATCTTTGTTATCAATCTGAGTTAAAATCGTATAGAATCGCTGTTAATAACACAACTTAGGCAAAGCGCGTAAGTCCTAAATAAGTTTAGAATAAAAACAATAACAACAGACCTACAGGCTTTGTTATTTTAGAATAATCAAGAATTGGAGCATAAGCTCGGTTTTTTATAATTATAATGGCCAACTGGCACTGCAATAGTAAAGGGCTAGTGTGCGGGAGTATCTGTATGAATGGTTTAAAACGTGGATTAGTATTGATGGCAACGCTTGTGGTCACAGCTTGTGGCACACCGCAAAAAATTATTCATCCTGTCAGTAATCCCGAATTAACTATATTACGCGGTAAAATAGACTACATGATAGATACTTATCGCTTGCGTAATTTTACGATGGGCTCGTATTTGTTTCCTACCGAAGGCACTCTATTTCAAAAAATTCCTGTGACCGATGCGCGTAATGCCATTGTTTATATTTATCGTCCTCATAGTGCATGGAATCAAGAAGAGGTGATTGCGCCCAGTGTGTTTTTAAATGGTCGGCGTTTGCATGGTATTCGTGATGGTTCGTACTATTGGATGGAGTTGCCTGCGGGACAATATGATTTCGCCTTACGTCGTCCCATTGGCCCCGTATTTTTAACCCACATTTTTAAAACCAAGCTCAAAGTAGAAGGTGGGCGTTCCTACTATTTTAGATATGATGAGGAAGGCTTTCGTCCTAAACCTGATGCCAGTTTAGGTCTGTTTAAAGAAAAGTATTTATCGGAACTACCCGAAAGTATGGCTTTATCAGAAATCCGTGAGACGCGTTTAGATAAACCGGGTTATGCCTTTGCAACGCCCAAACAAACAGCATGGAAACCTTTTGATTTATATGAAGATGGTGCTCATCCTGTACCAAAAACACGTTTAGAGGCTGACCGTGATTTGCAGGTAGCCAAGCAGGTGCTCATGTGGGATCCAACCACATGGTAAAGCCTGAAAGACCCAAATTCGTCATTCCACTATCGTATTTATTGTTAGACATGGTTGGAGTGATATTATTTGGGTTAGGTTGTGCAATGGTGCTTGGCAAACAAGTACTCCCGCCAGAGTTGTTATTTATAAAAAATCAAGGCTGGCTACTGATAGTAGTTAGCCTTTTTTGTATGTTGCCAATGATTGTTTTTGTGTTAAAGGCCGTTCGTCACACTAAACAGCAAGATGCTTTGTGGTATAACCAGCTTCCTCCCCAATTTAAAGCAAAATTAGAGGCAAAAATCAATGAATCTAAAAGATAAAGTGGCAGTGGTCACAGGTGGTGCATCAGGTTTGGGCTTGGCGACAGTAGAGGCTTATCTTGCTAAAGGTGCTAAAGTCGCTATTTTTGATATGAATGCTGAACAGGGTGCTGTACTTGCGGCACAATTTGGTGATAGCGTATTGTTTTGTCAGGTAAATGTGGCTGACGAAAGCTCGGTACAACAAGCCATAGCGGCAACGATGGCTAAATTTGGTGCGATTCATATTACCGTTAATTGTGCAGGTATTGGTTCAGCGGTGCGAACAGTGGGCAAAAATGGCCCGATGCCTTTAGATATTTTTAGTAAAGTGATTGCCGTTAATTTAATAGGTACATTTAACGTCACACGTTTGACAGCCGCTGAAATGGCCAAAAACACCCCCGAAGATAGCGATGGTGAGCGTGGTGTCATTATCAATACCGCATCGGTGGCGGCGTTTGATGGACAAATTGGTCAGGTCGCTTATTCGGCTTCTAAAGGTGGCGTAGTTGGTATGACTCTGCCTTTGGCGAGAGATTTGGCAACGATTGGTGTGCGTGTAAATACCATTGCCCCTGGTATCTTTAACACACCGTTAATGAATGCCTCACCCGATAGCGTCAAATTACCGTTAATTGAGATGACACAATTCCCCAAGCGGCTTGGTCATCCCAGTGAATATGCACAGTTAGCGACGCATATCGTCGAAAATAAATTTATGAATGGCGAAACCATTCGTTTGGATGGCGCAATTAGAATGGCACCGCGCTAATTACAACAAACTTTGGTTGATTTCATAATCAAATGCATCGCTGAGTGCAGGTGTTCTAAATCGGAATCCTGCCTTTAACAAGCGACTGGGCAACACCCGTTGCCCATCAACTAACAAGGTGGACATTTCTCCCATTAACAACGACAGTAAGGGCTTAGGCAAGGGCAATAAGGCTTTACGCTTTAATTTACTGGCAAAAGTTTGCGTAAACTCCAGATTAGTCACAGGTTGAGGCGCGGTTAAGTTAAAAATGCCTGATAAAGTGGGGTGAGTCATTAAAAATAAGACGGCTGATAAATAGTCGTACAAACTAATCCACGACAACCATTGTTGACCATCGCCTAAACGCCCCCCCAAGTTAAGACTAAAGACGGGCAATAAACGTTTTAATAATCCGCCTTGTAAGCCCAACACCACTCCAGTTCTTATAATACAGACTCGTGTGGGCAAAGAACGCGCGTTAAGGGCTGCATCTTCCCATGCTTGGCATAAGCGATGTACGTATTCATCATGAGCGTTTGAGTCTTCATCGACAATATGAGCCTGTTGATTGCCATACCAACCAATCGCCGAGCTTGAGATAAACACCTGAGGTGGGGTATTGGCGCGTTGCATCCAATCTACCAATTCTTCGGTTAAACTCACTCGACTACTATATAGCAGCCGTTTACGTTGATTTGTCCACGGTTTATCGGCAATGCCTTCGCCTGCAAGGTTAATCACCACATCAAAATAATCTTTAATAGTTAAATCAGCGATACGTGAAATGGCTTTGACTTTGCCTTGATATCGACTAAAAACCACATCGGGTTGACGTGTTAAAATAGTCAGTTGATGGCCTTCGTGCAGTAAAATGCGGCATAATTGTTGTCCTAAAAAACCTGTGCCACCTGTTATAAATATCTGCATTTAGCTTAAATCCTATAGTCTTAAATATAGGGCTTACGCATTTTGCCAAAATTAGCGCGTTTTGTGAGCTAAAAATCGTTAAGAACGATTATTTAGCAAGCAAATAAGCGATAACAGCGTAAGTCCTAAAATAGTTATGGGTATAACAGAGTGGTTATGTTTCTTCAAGTTAACAAATTTTATGCTAGACCCTAGATATGCGAATTTTATTTGTTCACCAAAACTTTCCTGCACAATTTAAGTTTTTAGCTCCTGCTTTAGCTAAAGATACTAATAATCAAGTGGTAGCCTTAACCATGGCGGCTCAGCCAACGCAACATTGGCAAGGGGTACAAATTGTACGCTATGGTGCAAAACGTCAATCTACGCCCAATATTCATCCTTGGGTAGTTGATATGGAAACGAAAGTGATTAGAGGAGAAGCGGCTTATTATGCGGCACAGCAATTAAAAAAATCAGGATTTGAGCCAGATATTATTATTGCCCATTGTGGATGGGGAGAAAGTTTGTTTTTGAAAGATGTGTGGCCGACAGCTAAATTAGCGATTTATAGCGAGTTTTATTATCACGCACAGGGCGCAGATGTGGGATTTGACCCTGAGTTTCCTGCTGTTATGGCTGATGAATGTCGGATTAGGGTTAAAAACGCCAATAATTTGCTGCATTTTGAAGTGGCTGATGCAGGAATTTCTCCTACTTATTGGCAAGCCAGCACTTTTCCAGCCCGTTTTAGAAACAAAATTAGTGTTATTCATGATGGCATTGATACTCAAGCGATTCAACCTAATGCGCAGATTGTCATGAGTTTTAAGCAAGGTGATACAGAGTTGTCCTTTAGTCGGCAAGATGAGGTGATAACTTTTGTGGCAAGAAATTTAGAACCGTATCGTGGTTATCATATTTTTATGCGTGCTTTACCTGAGATATTAAAACAACGACCGCAAGCAAAGGTGCTGATTATTGGCGCGGATGGTGTGAGTTATGGTAAGGCTGCCCCTCAAGGACAAACATGGAAAAACATTTTTTTAAATGAAGTCAAAGAGCAATTAGATATGTCGCAGGTGTTTTTTTTAGGGCAAGTGCCATATCCGCAGTTTATTGCTTTGTTGCAGCTGTCTCGGGTACATATTTATTTAACCTATCCTTATGTATTAAGCTGGAGTTTATTAGAGGCGATGAGTGCAGGTTGTGCCATTGTCGCTAGTAACACCGCGCCACTCAAAGAAGCCATTATTGATGAAGAAACAGGTTTGTTAGTAGATTTTTTTGATACGAAAGCGTTAATACAAAAAGTATGTGAACTCTTAGATAATCCTCAAAAAGCGCAGCAATTAGGACAAAACGCACGTTTATTTGCCCAAAAAAATTACGACTTAAAAACGGTGTGTTTGCCCAAACAACTAGCGTGGGTGAGTTCGTTGTTGAATTAGGAAGCTGTAGCATGAGTGATTTACCGTTATTACTTATTGTTGATGACGATGCAACCTTTAGGCGGGTTTTAGAAAAAGCCATGCAGCGTCGTGGTTATGCGGTGTTAACTGCCGAAAATGTGGTTGGCGCAATGTCCTTAGCACAACAGTATTCGCCTGAGTTTGCGGTGATTGACTTAAAAATGGAAGGGGCTTCGGGCTTAGAATTAGTTAAATACCTGCATCAGTTAGACAATCAAACACGCATTGTGGTGTTAACAGGCTATGCCAGTATTGCAACCGCTGTAGAGGCGATTAAGTTAGGGGCGACACATTATTTGGCTAAACCAGCCAATGCTGATGAAGTGCTAGCTGCATTTGGTAAAACAGAAGGTAATGTTGAATTGGCTGTGAGCGATAATCCTTTGTCGGTAGAGCGATTAGAGTGGGAGCATATTCAGCGCATTTTGCACCAACATGAGGGCAATGTTTCGGCAACAGCGCGCGCTTTAAATATGCATCGTCGTACTCTGCAACGTAAGTTGGCTAAATATCCAGTTAAGATTTAGTTTTTCTCAGCCTAATTATCTCAAAGGAAGAGAGGATTTTCTCTTAAAGATTGCGTAACTCTTTAATCAAAAGTCTTAATTCTTCTAAAATAGAGCCTCGGGTAAATAATAAATGCCAACGTCTGCCGCCTAAACGCTTCCACAACCAAGCCGCTCTAATACCAGCTAAAAGTACGGCTCGTACTTGTTCAGGTACACCTACCGTTTGAAGTTTTTGCTGATTGCCTTTGATTTGTAAGCGAAAGCGTAAGGTACCAACGGTATCGACATACGCACCAGCAAAATTATTGATAATGGTCTGATGACAAATATCATTATCAACATGAACCAATTGTTTTTGGGTTTGTTCTAAACGGGCGCGTAAAGTATTTAATAATTTATCTGATTTGCTCAGTTGACTTTCTAATTGAATGACACCTAGCGCGTATTCTAACTGATGAGCATAGTGTTCGTTGTCATTAAAACCGCCCACAGTTAAACAGTTTTCTAATGAACGTAATCCAATACTTAATTGATGTACTGTGCCATAAATTGCTTCGGGGTTGTCGGTATCAAACACAACAATACTCTCAAGCAGTGTTTTCATTGCTTGGGGGTCGGCCGTGCCACGACGTGCCAAACTATCTGCCAAGGCTGCTGCTTGAAAAATGGCAGCAAGGGCTAAGGTTTTTTGACGATTAACATTGCTCATATACTATGTTGCCCATAACTCAGTGATTTCAATCACGCCACCACCCAAACAAACATCTTCCACATAAAACACCACTGATTGACCAGCCGTCACGGCACGTTGTGGCTCATCAAATACGACACGCACGCCATTTTCCTCAGCATGAATCACACAATGTTGGTCTGCTTGACGATAACGGGTTTTGGCTTTGCAGCGTAAGGGCAGTGTTGGAGCTGTACCTGCTACCCAATCAAGCTTCTCAGTATATAGGCTACGCGACATCATTAACGGGTGTTCATGGCCTTGACCAATAATTAAACGGTTAGTGCTTAAATCTTTAGCTACCACAAACCACGGGGCTTCGGCACTGTTTTTAACACCGCCAATACCAATACCTTGCCGTTGTCCCAAGGTGTAATACATTAAGCCTAAATGCTCGCCAATCACCTTGCCTTCATCAGTGACAATTTCGCCTTTTTGTGCGGGCAAATATTGTTGTAAAAAATCTCTAAAACGACGCTCACCAATAAAGCAAATGCCTGTAGAGTCTTTTTTGGCATGGTTTATAAAGCCTTGTTCGGCAGCAATACGGCGCACTTCAGGTTTTTCAATCTCGCCAACAGGAAACAACGTTTTAGCAATTTGCGTGCCACTGACGGCATGTAAAAAGTAACTTTGGTCTTTGTTGGGGTCTAAACCTTTAAGTAACTGCGCACATTCGGGGTCATTGCTGCGACGTGTATAATGACCTGTGGCAATAAAGTCTGCACCTAAAACCAAGGCATAATCTAAAAACGCTTTAAATTTGATTTCTTTATTGCATAAAATATCAGGGTTTGGGGTGCGACCTGCTTGATACTCTGCCAAAAAATGCTCAAACACTCTGTCCCAATACTCAGCCGCAAAATTGGCAGTATGCAGTTTGATGCCTAATTTATCGCACACTGCCTGAGCATCTTTAAGGTCTTCTTTAGCGGTGCAGTATTCTGTGCCGTCATCTTCCTCCCAATTTTTCATAAACAGGCCTTCAACAGCATAGCCTTGTTGCAAAAGAAGATACGCGGAAACCGAGGAGTCAACACCGCCAGACATTCCCACAATCACTTTAGGGCGTGAGGTGGCGGTGGTAGAAGTTAAATTAGCGTTCATTGTGACGTAGGATGCTCATAAATCGCAGATAATGGAAAAGATTGACCACGTAAATAGTCTTGAATGCATTTTATCACCAAAGGGCTGCGCGCGCGATTGGTAGCAATTAACTCATCCAGTGTTAACCACACGGCACGAATAATGCCTTCGTCTAAGGGACGTTCATAATGATGAATCGCTTGGGCAATAAAACATACACGGTAGTAAGTGGTATCGGGTTTAAGAGGAGGGCTGTAAGTATATAAACCGAGTAGGGCGGTTGGTTCAACGTCAAAGCCTGTTTCCTCTAGGGCTTCGCGTTTAGCGGCTTCGATTAAGGTTTCACCTTTTTCAACGTGGCCTGCGGGTTGGTTAAACACATCTTCGTGTGATTCTAAAATATCTTCTTCCACCAATAAAAATTTGCCATCACGTTCTACAATCACTGCAACAGTGACATGAGATTGCCAATTGTTCATACTAGACTCCTTGTTTGCCCTAGCCATGAGGCCGATTGAGCAAGATGAAAAAACGCGCTAAGTTAATAGGGTATGCTGACGATGATGGATAACACTTCGACTACGCGCTCAGTGTACGTCCAATTGCGTAAATTTATTATAGAGAGAATCTATGTCTTTAACACATTTAGATGATAAAGGTGCAGCAAGAATGGTTGATGTGAGTGAAAAAGCATCAACTGTGCGTGTTGCGGTGGCCGAAGCGACGGTAAAAATGTTACCGCAAACCTTAAATATGATTATTGAAGGCAAACACGCCAAAGGTGATGTATTGGCGGTGGCGCGTATTGCAGGGATTCAGGCGGCTAAAAAAACCAGTGAGTTAATTCCTTTATGTCATCCTTTAATGTTATCGTCTGTAAAAGTTGAGCTGGAAGCAGAAGGGACAGAACACATAAAAATTACCGCAACCTGTAAATTAACAGGGCAAACGGGGGTAGAGATGGAAGCCTTAACGGCTGCATCGGTGGCGGCATTGACTATTTATGATATGTGTAAAGCAGTGGATAAAGGCATGATGATTGAGCAAATACGCCTTTTGCAAAAGACAGGTGGAAAATCGGGAGATTGGCAAGTATGAACATCACAATTTGTTATTTTGCGCGTTTTAGAGAGAAGTTAGGTGTTCAACAAGAAAATTATACACTCCCTAAAAATTCAACTTGCAAGGAAATCAAATCAATGCTTAGTAACAGGGGCGGAAGTTGGCAAGAGGTGTTTTCATGTACGCAGGGTGTATTGGTGGCTGTTAATCAAGAAATGGCGACTTTAGATAGTGTGGTAACAGATGGCGATGAAGTGGCATTTTTTCCACCTGTGACGGGTGGTTGAATTTTAATTTTTGGGGTTTCGACTCGCTTTGTCTGCGCTCAACCACCATGACTCTGTTCCCTGAGCGATGTCGAAGGGGTATTTTAAAGATGAAGTTTTATTTTTTGGTAGCCTGTATGCAGCGTAGCGAAATACGGGTATATTTATACACTCCCTATAAATAATGATTCTAATATGAAAAAAAATATTATAGTTACAAAGGCAGATTTTGTTTTAGATGAAGAAATTAAAAAATTATATGTGGACAATGCAGGGGCGGTTGTCAGTTTTGTGGGCTTGGTGCGAGAGCAGGCGAGTCATGGCAAAGTGATAGCAATAGAGCTTGAATATTATCCAGCTATGACTCAAAAAGCGTTAGAAGGTATTGTTGAGCAAGCTGAGCAACGTTGGCCATTGTTAGGTGTTATTGTCATTCACCGAGTAGGGTATTTAACAGTGCAAGAGCAAATTGTGTTGGTGGCGGTGGCAAGTCAACACCGTCATGCGGCATTTGCAGCGGCTGAGTTTATTATGGATTATTTAAAGACCCAAGCACCTTTTTGGAAAAAAGAATATATTGCAGGGCAGAGTGAGGGTATTTGGGTTGAAGCCAAAGACAGCGATAATCAGGCTTTGGCTAAGTGGTTGAAAAATTAGGAAAGAATAAAAATGGTTAATCGTCATGATGTATATATTTGGGATGCTAGTGAATATAAGGTAGAAAATAATTATCACCAAGCAGTCCATCAAGCACGAGCTTTAGCACGCCAAAAGGCAGAGCCAAGTGATGTGTTATTGTGCTTTGTGAGTGACCTCAAAAACCGCAGTCAAGATGAAACTTTAGAACCTGCCGTAATAGAATACTTGCAACAGATTGAGGATAAGTTTAAAGCATCGAATACCGCCGCATTGATGTTAGCATTACCAGAATATGAGCCGCATTGGCGGAGCATAATGGATATCGTTATTGAAGAGATATCTATGTATAGACTCATATTATGTGATGAAACTTTAGAGTTGGTTTTTTTACCAGACTTTTCTATCCTCTCACCTGATTCTCCAAAAAGTGAAGATCAACCACTGATCAAATCTGATACATTTCCAGTAGAGCTAAAACAATTTCATGAAATCGCTAAAACGAAGACAGAAAGTTTATTCACTGAGCATGGTTTTATGCTTACTGAAGAGGTAAATAGTGGGAATGAGTTTTATATTTCATTTGATAGAAATATCAATATGGGAAAGCTTAAACTTTCAATATCTTACCAAGGAGACAAAAGTGCTTTTTATCCAGTATTACATATAAGCATTATTGAATGCAATATAATATCAATAGCCAAAAAAACTGATTTTTCATATCCAATGATTGATTATGGAGTCTTTTTTAATATTTTAGAACTATATAATATTTCAGATGAATTTTATATCAATAATTGGACAAAATTTGAAGAGTTATTATTTCTATTAAAGAGTTCTGTATTACAATGGTCAAATACTATAGCCGATATTAAAGACATTGATGCACTTTTTAATGGTAATATGGATGTAAAGGTTAAGCATTATATACA
>JACKNZ010000013.1 GCA_024234595.1 Moraxellaceae bacterium
AACGACCCGTCAAACGCAAATAATCTAAGGTTTGGTTGTCGATGGAGAACATTGCAGCCGTCGCACCGTATTCAGGTGCCATGTTGGAGATAGTTGCGCGGTCACCAATGGTTAAACACGGTACACCTTCACCATAGAACTCTAAATACGCACCAACCACTTTTTCTTTACGCAAAAATTCGGTTAAAGCTAAGACCATATCCGTTGCGGTGATGCCTGCTTGACGTGTGCCCGTTAATTCAACACCAACCATGTCGGGTGTACGCATCCATGAAGCGCGACCCAACATCACGTTTTCGGCTTCTAAACCACCGACACCCACCGAAATAACCCCTAAAGCATCAACGTGTGGCGTGTGTGAATCTGTACCCACACAGGTATCAGGATAGGCCACGCCATTGTCACTGTGAATCACAGGTGACATTTTTTCGAGGTTGATTTGGTGCATAATGCCGTTACCCGCTGGGATAACATCGACATTATCAAAGGCAGTTTTTGTCCAGTTAATAAAGTGGAAACGGTCTTCGTTGCGGCGTTCTTCAATGTCGCGGTTTTTTTGAAACGCATCAGGATCAAAACCACCACACTCTACGGCTAAAGAATGGTCAACAATTAATTGGACTGGCACAACAGGATTCACTTTGGCTGGGTCGCCGCCTTGCTCGGCAATCGCATCACGTAAGCCTGCTAAGTCAACTAAAGCGGTTTGACCTAAAATATCATGACAAACCACACGTGCAGGAAACCACGGAAAATCACGTTCGCGTTTACGTTCAATTAATTGCGTTAAACAGTCATTAATAATGGCTGGATCGGCTTTACGGACAATGTTTTCGGCATGAATACGTGCGGTATAGGGCAATGTTGCCCAAGCACCTGCCTTGATAGCATCAACAGCAGCACGTGCGTCAAAATAGTCTAGGTTAGTATTGGGGAGTTTTTTGCGGAATTGGCTGTTCATAATAGCGGTCTCTAGTCACCCTCTCCTTTCAGGAGAGGGCTGGGGTGAGGTCTTTTAACGATTGATATTTCACCCTCACCCTAACCCTCTCCCACAGGGAGAGGGAACACGCTTTTTGTTATAGGGAGAGGGAGAACTCAATGCTTACTTACGCTCTGCTAATGGCACAAATTTTTGATCTTCTGGGCCAGTGTAGTTAGCACTTGGACGAATAATCTTGCCATCAATACGTTGTTCAATAATGTGTGCAGACCAACCCGAGGTACGGGCAATCACAAACAACGGTGTAAACATATCCGTTGGCACACCCATCATGTGATAGCTCACCGCCGAGAACCAATCTAAGTTCGGGAACATCTTTTTGATTTCCCACATCACACTTTCTAAACGCTCAGCAATGTCATACATCTTGGTATTGCTTTGCTCTACGCTTAACTCATGAGCAACCTTTTTAATAACCACGTTACGTGGGTCGCTAACGGTATACACAGGATGACCAAAACCAATAATCACTTCTTTGCGGCCTACACGCTCACGAATATCTGCTTCGGCTTCGTCTGGTGTGTCATAACGCTTTTGGATTTCAAAAGCAACTTCGTTAGCACCACCATGTTTAGGACCACGCAATGCACCAATCGCACCACAAATCGCTGAATACATATCAGAGCCTGTACCAGCAACCACACGACCTGTAAACGTAGAGGCATTAAACTCATGCTCTGCGTATAAAATTAAGGACGTATGCATAGCACGAACCCAGCTTTCGCTTGGCTTTTGACCATGTAACAAATGTAAGAAATGACCGCCAATGGAGTCGTCATCGGTTTCAACATCAATACGCTTGCCGTTATAAGCAAAGTGATACCAATACAACAACATAGAACCCAAACAAGCCATTAACTTATCAGCAATATCACGCGCACCAGGGTGATTATGGTCTTCTTTTTCAGGTTTCACACAACCTAATACCGACACACCTGTTCTCATCACATCCATTGGATGAGAAGATGGTGGTAATTGTTCTAAAGCAACTTTGACCGCCGCTGGCAAACCACGTAAGGCTTTTAATTTGGCTTTATAACCTGCTAATTCAGCTGTGTTTGGAAATTTGCCATGCACCAATAAATACGCTACTTCTTCAAATTCACTGGTCGTTGCAATATCTAAAATGTCATAACCACGATAGTGTAAATCGTTACCACTACGGCCAACGGTACATAAAGCGGTGTTACCTGCGGCTGTGCCTGATAAAGCAACGGATTTTTTGGGTTTAAAACCTGTGGTTGTTGTTTCTGTCATCATTTTTACTGTTCCTCTTGTCTCAAATGAATTGCTTTATTTTTTAGCTGCAAACAAAGCGTCTAATTTACCTTCAAAAGCGTGATAACCAATACGGTCATATAACTCTTCACGCGTTTGCATGATGTCCACCACTTCACGTTGATGACCATTAGCACGTACCGATTGATATACCAATTCTGCCGCTTTGTTCATGGCACGGAAGGCACTGAGCGGATATAACACCATGCCAACACCTGTGGGTGCTAAATCGTCAACGCTAAACAACGGTGTTTTACCAAATTCAGTAATATTGGCTAACACAGGCACTTTTACTGCATCAACAAACTTTTTATAGGTTTCTAAATCATAGGCGGCTTCGGCAAAAATACCATCCGCACCTGCCTCTACACATTTAATCGCACGCTCAATGGCGGCATCCACACCATGCACTTGAATCGCATCAGTACGCGCAATCAAAAAGAAGTTAGGGTCAGTTTTGGCATCAGCAGCCGCTTTAACACGGTCAACCATTTCTTCGGTAGAAACAATTTCTTTACCGGGACGGTGACCACAACGTTTTGCACCGACTTGGTCTTCAATATGACAAGCGGCTGCGCCTGCTTTAATTAAACTTTTTACCGTACGTTCGATGTTAAACGCACTTGGGCCAAAACCTGTGTCAATATCCACCAATAATGGCAAATCACAGACATCAGTAATACGGCGTGTGTCAATCAACACATCATCTAAGGTATTAATACCCAAATCAGGCAAACCTAAAGAACCTGCGGCAACACCACCACCTGATAAATAAATCGCCTTAAAACCTGCACGTTTGGCTAATAACGCATGATTAGCATTGATAGCACCAATCACCTGTAACGGGGATTCTTCGGCTAAGGCTTGGCGAAAACGCGCACCTGCACTGTGTAAACTCATCTTTTCTCTCCAACTAAGTGGTTTTGGATATTTTGACGCGCGGCACTGATATGACGGCGCATTAACAACTCAGCCATTTCACCGTCTTTGGCTTCAATGGCTTCAATAATTCGGGAATGTTCGGCAAATGCCTTATGGGGACGACCTTCGGTCACAGAAAACTGATAACGATACAAACGCACCCGATGATATAACTCACCACAGAGCATTTGCATCAACACGTCATTACGACTGGCCTTTACAATCCGATAGTGAAAATCAAAATCACCTTCTTCTTGATAATAGCCCTTACCTGTTTGTAACTCGGTTTGTTGTTGGTGCTGTTGCAACAGTTGCTTTAAGCCTTGTACTTCTTCTTCGGTAACATGCTCAGCCGCCAAACGTGCAGCCATGCCTTCCAAGACTTCACGCACTTGGTACATCTGCAACACATCATCAATGGTTAGCTCAACAACACGCACGCCCACATGCGGAATACGGGTCAATAATTTTCGCGCCTCAAGACGACGCAAAGCTTCGCGTAATGGGCCGCGAGAAACACCATAACGAGCGGTCAACTCCGCTTCGGACATTTTTACGCCTGCTTTGAGTTGACCTTTGACAATCGCATCCTGAATTTGGGCAAATACTCGATCTGCTAAGGTAATATTAGCTTCATCTGAAGATTCTATGATTGAAGAAGGAGTGTGCTGCACAATATTGTCTACAATCTTGTAAAAAGTAGAGCAATAATAAGCAAAATAGAGCATCAGTCAAGCTTAATACGGCATTTATGTCTACAAAAACCCTAAATAACTGTAAGAAAATTAACTAAACCCAAAAAAATCTATGCAAAAAAACACTATTCTCCACTGTTTTTCTCTTGTGTCTTATCTTATTTAGTGGAATTATAGCTTCCACAAAAAGGATATATGGGCTGTCTGCTCAAGCCTCCTCGCCCCTTACTTTATGATATTTAATTCTCATGGATATGATTGACATTGCCACATCCGACTTAGCCGCTTTATCTTGGCAAATATCACCATTATTTGTTATTTTTAGTCTGATGTTGTGCAGTCTCAGTATTTATGTGATTCCTTATATTATTCACAAACTCAATACTATTACTGCAACAACCACAAAATTACAAGTCATTGCCTGCGGAATAGCAGCCTTCATTACTGCATTTAATATTTGGGTAGTGAATTTATTATTATTACTTGGCATCAAACTATTTAGCTTTAAGTACAATTTATTTTTGTTATTACCTTTACTCATGTTGAGTATTGTATATTTTTTATTGTTTTATATAAAATCAAAAAAAGAAAATCACGTTTTTTACCATATACTTTGGGTTTTATTGCATAGTGCTTGTTTATTTTTTGCAAACTTCACCATGTTTTTCTCAATCATTGATAGCCATTACTTTTCAATAAGTTACTACAAGGTTTTAGTGGGTATTATTATTGCCCTAGGTGCCAGCTTTTTAATCATTGCATTAAATCATCTTGAATATCATTACAAAAATGCCTTCAAACATAGTTTATATGCCATTGGCATTTCATTACTGATTATCGGGTGCTACAGAGTCAATCTTAGTAGTATCGACTTTTTTTATTATCCACCATTATTAAATGCTCAAGAAAATTTTGAAAAACTGGCCATTGGGATTATCGCCACATTATTTAGCACATTAAGTAGCTTGTTATTTTTAGGAGGATTATTTGCTTATGGCCGAATACAACTTCAAAATCGTCAATTACAGGACTTAGAAGACCTAACACACAAATTAAGTGGCGACCAAACTTCACTCGAAAAACTTGCTCATTATGACAGCCTGACTGGTTTATTTAATCGCCGTGCCTTTATGGATGCTTTTACCGCACGATTAACCGAAGCCAAACAAGCTGCAAACAAACTGGCAGTGATGTTTATTGACCTCGATAATTTTAAAACTATCAATGATTCATTGGGACATGCAGCAGGCGATGAATTATTACGGATTGTTTCTCGGCGTTTACGCAGTGTATTACGCGGTCATGATTTGATTGGGCGTATGGGCGGAGATGAATTTTGCCTTATTACTCCTATTTCGAGTGTGCCAGAAGCAAAAGTCATTGCTAACCGTGTGTTACACAAAATGCAAGAGCCGATTACCCTAAGTGGCCAAGTGGCTAATACCACACTCAGCATAGGCATTAGCTTGTTTCCTTATGATGGTGACAGCCAAGATATATTGATTAAAAATGCTGACAATGCTCTTTATCAGTCCAAAGCTAGCGGTCGAAATACTATTAGCTTTTATAGTGACTATTTGCAACATAAATCTCATCGAGAAATGAGACTACAAAAGGATTTGCATATCGCCATTGCACAATCACAATTATTTATTCAATATCAGCCTGTCATACGTTTAAGTGACAAAAAAATCATTAGTTTAGAAGCACTTGTCAGATGGCAGCACCCCGAAAAAGGCATTTTAACGCCCGAAAGCTTTATCAATATTGCCGAATTTAATGGTTTTGTTGAATTGGTCGATAAGTGGGTGATTCGACAAATTTGCAAAGATATTCATCTTGTGCGCAAAAAAAACAACTTTTTAGCCATTACCATGAATTGCTCCGCATTAAATATGAGCAATGATAACTTTGTCAGCGATACATTAGATATTTTAAAAGCAGAACAGGTTGATTTAGATTCTTTTTGTTTTGAGCTATCCGAAAACATTTTATATGAATACCGTCACAAAGCCCCGATTTTTTTGTCTAAACTTAATCAATCAGGGCTCAAGTTGATTGTTGATGATTTTGGCTCAGGGGTGTCATCGTTAATGTGGCTCACCACCTTGCCTGTCATTGCCATTAAACTCGATAGATGTTTGCTACTCGATACCAACAATCCTCAAGAGCGTGCCATTATTGCGGCCATTATTGCTATGTCGCATAAACTTAATTGGCAAGTAACCGCCAAGGGCGTTGAGTTAAGTGAGCAAACAGACCTGCTCGTGGCAGAACAATGTGACTCGGTACAAGGTTATGCTTTTGGCAAACCTGCTCGCCTAGCAGATATTTTGCCCTTGTTAGAATAATTGCCAAGATTTAATAACTAGACTTAAACCTACGATTAAAGTCAGCCCCTCAAAACTGCGTTTGACCCATGTATTGCCCTGCAATAATGCCCAATGCGCGCCTAAATACCCACCTAACAACGAGCCTAATAACAAAGCAGGTAACCATGACCATGCAACTGTTGTTTGTTGCGCTAAAAATACGGCTCCCAAACCATTCCAAAACAAACCTACTAAAATCAGTGTATAAGAAACCGCACGGGTAAAATCTAAGCCAAACCAACGCACTAGCCACAGCGTTACAAACAAACCAGTCCCCGAAGTTAGTGAACCATTGAGCACACCAATACTAAACAGTCCTACACCCCCTACGGTTAACCCATAGATATCACGATGTATTCGTTGCGGCGTTAATCCTAAATTTGGCTTAAAAATCGAATATAATCCTAAGCCCAAGGTTAACACACCTAAGGCACAACTTGCCCAAAACTCTGGAATTTTGACAATAATTTTTGTCCCCAACCAAACACCTGGTAAACCTGCCATCAAAATATAAAACGAGAACCGCCAATTAAACTTGCCACTTTGCCAATGACGTAAAGTCGCGCCTACCCCCAAAGCAACGCTAGCAATTTTGTGAGTTGCCAAGGCTACTGCAAAAGGTAAACCCAAATGCAACAAGGCAGGTAACTGCAATAAACCTGCACCACCGCCTGCTAGTGCCGATAATAAATTTGCAACCAAAGACACCAAAAATAATACCAAGAGTTCTACAATAGACACTAAACACACCTTTTGTATAATCACAACTTACGTTATGCTAAACGTCTGATTACGCGACTTTTAGAATACATATTCTTTCGTCAAAGCATAAAACTTACAATATTTACGCGTAGCTTGTACCCTGCGTATTATAGCGATTAGAGGACTCATAATTGATGCCATACTTAAGATATAAATTAGGATTTGCCATTATTTGTGGCTCTTTGATTGCGAATGCAGCACTGGCAGCGGATGATAGCAGCGTGGGCAAGCGTTTATATCGTTATTATAACGATAAAGGCATTCCTACCATGAGTGACCAAATCACCGATGAACATATTCGACGTGGTTATGATATCGTTGATCGAAATATGCAAGTGATTCGTCACTTTCCGCCTTTTGATGAGGCTGTTTATCAAAAGGACAAAGCCAAAAGAGATTCGGCTTTTAAACAACAACAAGAAGATGCACGTATTTTGCGCTTATTTTCGTCTGCGCGTGATGCAGAACTTGCTCGTAATCGCCAATTAGATACCTTAGAAACCAGTATTGGCTATAACAATTTACAGTTGCAACGCATAAAACGCTTGCGCGCGACTTTTGTGGCTGAGGCAGCAGCGACGGAGCGTACTACCAAAAAAGCCGACCCCAAAGTTCAGGGACGTATTGCCGAATTTGATAAACAGATTTTAGACTTACAAACGCTTATTAACTATCAGCGCATTGAAAAAAGCAAAGTCACCAACGATTTTGTGCCTATTATAAAACGCCTTAGCGAATTAGAAAAAATCGAAGAAAGCAAAGGCAGCATACAGTTTATGCCCAGCAAACAACCTTAGCAAAAAGCTTGTAGTTTATTTACAACAAGCTTTTTAACTTAGCCTCAAGCGCGTCTAATTCTGGAATCACGCACAAGTTGTTCTGATATTTGACTTGCAAATACTCCATTGCACCCGTTGTTGCATGATCTAAATCCTCAATCTCGGCAATTTTTATTTTATTGAGTGTCGGCTCTGCTTGTAAGGCCAAAGCGTAATGCGTATGCTCTTCTCCTAAATTTGCTGCAACAACAATGGCTAACTTTTGTGGTGCAGGTGCAGAATTATCACCATTAAATGCTTCAAATGAAATGACGGGTAGAGGCTCCCCTTCCCATGTCACCTGTCCCAACAAACCAACACTGGTATTTTTTTTAGTTGCTTTTAATTGTGATGCAGAAATAATCTCTGCCACAGCTCCTTGAGGCAATAACATTTTTTTTTGCCACAAAGGTAACACATAAACATCCAATTTACCTGTTGTTGCACTGAGCAAAGTCGATTGATTTATTCCGACATTTTTTTGTGCTTCTGCCATTATCAAGCCCTCTATGCCATACTTAACTGGATGTTACGACTAATATAACTCACTAATTTACTTGCCAAATCAAATGGAGTACCCGAAAAAGACACACAACCTGTTGCACGCATTGCATCAGGCTGACTTGGGCAAGCGCAAGTCTTTTCATCTTGCGCCCAAATTACACCACCTGCCTCAATCATTTGTGGGCCACTGATTGAACCGTCACTGCCCATACCACTAAAAATAATTGCCACTGAGCGTTTAGTAAAGCGACGGCTGACATTGGCTAACACTTGGTCAATAGAAGGTGAATATGGCCCATCCCATTTAATATTTCTAGAAATCACTTGGCCATCGGCACTAAAATCTATTTCTGTTTCAACAGGGGCAATCAACAACTCACCCGACTTGAGCAAATCTCCACCTTTGGCAATACGACAAGGCATATGATTATGACGCACTAGTACCCGAGTTAAAGATTCCTGCATCCTCGCATCAATATGTTGTGCCAAAATAAAAGAGACAGGCAAACCTGCTGGGATATAATCTAAAAACTCTTTGACTGCTGCAGGCCCCCCCAATGAGGCGGCTAGAACACAAACATATTCGACACGTTGGGTCTTATATGCCAACACATCTGCAGGTACTGTTAATATCTGTTTAGGCTGTGCGGCTTCTGTAACCGTTGCGGCTTCCAATCGCTCTAGATTTTCCTGAACAACAGGATGACCAACAACATCGTAAAGCTTAATAAAAACTCGACGCTCCCAACGAGGATATTGACGTGTTCCTTGAGCTGGTGCTTGATCTAAACCAAATAGAACAGGCACACCTGTATCTAATACTTTATCTAATAAAGCATCATCCTCATCTTCCATGTCAACAATCCAAACATCGGGCGACACAGAATTAAATAACCGCTCATCTAAACGTTCTGCTGAGGTATTTAATACCAAGTCATAACCTTGACCTTTAACAGCGTGTGCTAAGGCAAGGCGTTGCAGACTCATATCAGACACAATAGCAACACGCGGATTCCTTTTCGTCATAATTCGCTCTATTTCACCGTAGCTGCTAATAATTCACTAATTGTTTCTAACAATTGTTGTTCTTGGAATGGTTTACCCATATAAGCATTTACGCCAATTTGGAAAGCACGCTCACGGTGTTTTTCACCTGTTCGTGAGGTAATCATAATAATTGGCAAGCCCACCAAATTGGGATTATGGCGTACTAATGAAGCGACTTCAAAACCGTCCATACGGGGCATTTCGATATCGAGCAACATAATATCTGGACGAATATCTTCTAACTTAGTAATAGCATCCAAACCATCTTTGGCTAAGACCACTTCATAACCATGACGCTCTAAGAGACGTGAGGTGACCTTACGCACTGTCACCGAGTCGTCAACGACCATTACCATGCGAGTACTACGCTCTGCTTCGACGGCAACTTTTTCTTCGATAACTTGACGTTGACGTGGTTTTTGTAGCGCGGCAGCACGCAACATCGCAATGGTATCTAAGATGATAACAACCGAGCCATCGCCCAAAATTGTCGCACCCGAAATACCCGCTACTGATGCTAATTGTGCGCCAACTGACTTAACCACAATTTCACGTGAACCAATGAGTTGATCCACTTGAATGGCAAAGCGTTGGTCAGCACCGCGAATTAACATAATCGGCAAGGGCAAGGTTTGACCAAACAAACTAGGCACACGCACACCATGAACAAATTCACCTAAATAATGTAATTTGTAAGTAGTATTGGCGTATTCAAAGGCTGGCCCATTAGGCGCGTAATACGTTTCTAATTCATAAGGATTAGCGCGAACAATACCTTCAATTTGTGACAATGGAATAGCATACACATCTTCACCAATCCGAACCATCAAGGCACGGCTGACTGCAACGGTAAATGGCAAGCGCATAATAAAGGTTGTACCTTTGCCTGCCACCGATTGAATGGTAATTGTTCCACCTAACTGCTTGATTTCGCTTTGTACCACGTCCATACCAACACCGCGACCCGAAATTTGAGTCACTTTTTGTGCTGTAGAAAAACCTGCATGGAACAGATATTGCAACAACTCCTTTTCACTAATATTACTATCAGCTTCAATCAATTCTCGCTCAATCGCTTTTTTACGTACCGCATCAACATTGACACCACGACCATCGTCGGCCAGCGTCAACACGATTTCACCACCTTCACGACCAATAGTCAGGTTAATACGCCCCATTGGCTCTTTACCCGCGGCGGCTCTGTCCGCAGGATTTTCTAAACCGTGGTCAACGGCATTACGTAACATATGCTCTAACGGTGCAACGATGCGCTCCAACAAGGTTCTATCCATTTCACCTTCAGCGTTAATCACATATAACTCCGCTGGTTTATGTAACTCACCTGCCGTTTGACGCACAATCCGCTGCAAACGAGGCACCAAACGCGAGAACGGTACTAGACGCGAACTCATCAGACCTTCTTGCATTTCGGTATTTAAGCGTGACTGTTGCAATAGCAAAGTTTCGGTATCACGCGCTTTTTCAATCAGCGTGCCTTTAATATCCATTAAGTCGGAGGCAGACTCATATAAAGATTTTGACAATTGGTTTAAGGATGAATACTGGTCCATTTCCAAGGGGTCAAAATCAGCATATTTGGTTTCTTCGGTGCTATGTTGAGCAATAATCTGTGCTTCCAGCTCACCCTGCATACGACGTAATTGTTCAGCTAGACGCTGTACCGTTGCGCCCATTTCCTCCACGGTTTGACCAAAGCTATGTACACCCATTTCGACACGAGAGCGAACAATGGACGTTTCACCTGCAATGTTAATCAGCTTTTCCATCAGCTCAGAAGAAACACGAATCATCTCTTGGGCTTGTTGAGATTTAGCTGCCTCACGGAAATTACCCGTCATTTTAGGCATCACGCCATCAGCTACAACTGGCAATAACGGCGCATCTTCAACAAGCGCAGCAACAGGTGCAACTGCTGCCTTAGGCGCAGCTGGCGTGGCAGACGCCACTTTTGTAGGTACAATATCTTTAAATTGTTGAGGATTCGATAGATAACGCTTTAATTGCTCAACTAAATCTGTGACATCTAATGCCTTGCCATGCTCTTTGAGGCTATCAACATCATCTGCAATACGATCGTGACACCGCTGCAATAAAGCAAACACGTCAGCATTACCGTGATAACGTTTTATACAGACACCTTCGTAAATATTCTCCATTTCGTGCGCTAAATCACCCAAAGAGTTGACACCCGACATTCGAGCCCCCCCTTTGAGGGTATGTAAGCCACGCTGGAGAATTTGCACAGGTGTTACGTTTTCAGCATCTTGCATCCACTCTTGCAAACTAGCATTGGTTTCATCAACAATTTCTTGTGCTTCTTCTAAGAAAATAGACAACATTTCTGGGTCTAATTCTTCATCGGTCGTTGTGACTGCTACATTTGCTGGTGCTACTTCTTGCTCCACTGGTGTTACACTGCTAACTTTTTCAGTTTGCGATTGTGTCGGCTGCGCGACAGATGCCGTAACGGGAATTGTTTCCTTCTTATTCGAACCACCTGCCGCTGAGGAGAAAAAATCTAAGATAACATTATCGTTAGGAGTACGGCGGTAATCGTCAATCAGTTGCACAAGGTCTTTGGCATATTTACAGCGACCTTCTTTTTGAAGATCATCAATCATTTGCGCTAGACGATCATGGCAACGTTGCAAGAAATCAATTAAAACTTGCGTTGCTTGATAGCGGCCATTCACCAAATCTTCATATAAGAACTCTAATTCATGCCCTAAATCACCAAGGCTGGCAACAACTGCCATACGTGCACCCCCTTTAAGAGTGTGCAAATGACGTTGTAAAACCCGTAGAGGCTGCTTATCTTCGGTGTCTGTTTTCCATGTTGCCAACTCTTCATCGGCAGCCGTCAACACTTCTTCCGCTTCTTCTAAAAAGATTTCTAATAGCTCTGCGTCAGCACCATCATCAATTTCAGCTTCTGCTGGTACATAATCAGCTAGTGGAGCAGAAAGACTAACTGGACTGCCACCCCACTCACGCAAACGCTCCAGCAATTTAGGATTAGGCTGAACCGTTTGGCAAGCCGCTAAGGTATCGAAGATATTGATAATTTCGTCGTGGGCGTTTGCCAAATCTTCTAACAACTGTTCGTTACTTAGGGCTTTTTCTGTATCTTCGGCAATAAATTGATAAACAGCCGCTAAATGACTTACCACATCCACAAGAGGTGAAATTTGTGAATCGTTGGCTGCAGGAGCTAATAAATTGAGTTCATTCAATAAAGTTTGAATGTGTTGTTGCTTATCATCGCTAGCCAACCAACCACTTAGTTCCCAAGGCGCATCCATCAAATTGTCTAGACCTAAATCTAGGAAACCTGCCACCAATCCCGCGGTATTTACAGGAGCTGCGGATGCTACAACTTCATCATCTTCGGTTGCTGGTGATTGTGCCACTTCTTCAACACGCAACAAGAAGGCATCGGTCTCTTGTATCTCGCCTTCACCACCTTGTTGAACATTTTCAATACTTAAACTAATGAGACGACGAGTTTCGGCAAGCAAATCAATATGCTTAGCATGCAAGCCACGATTTTGCACACGTAAATCTTTAAATAGTTGCTCCATTGGTGCTGAAATACGAGCAATGGTTTTAATACCCGCCATGCCTGCACTGCCACGCAAAGTATGCAAGGCGCGTAACATTTGATCGGTGACAGGCAAAGATTTATATTGTGCTGGCAAGTTAGCAATGTATTGTGCTATTTCTTCTAAATAGCTGTTGGCTTCCGAAATAAAAATATCTAACAACACAGGGTCAAAACTGACTGTTGCTGTTTGAGATGGAAGTTCTTCTGCTGAATCACTCACTTCTTCTAAGCTAGCTGCTAACACATCAAAGGCATTGCTCAAATCTTCATTCTGCTCTTCGGGGATGTCAGTTTGAGTCTGCGTTACAACTTCTGCTTGTGACGTGGCAGCAATGTTTTCTTGCACAGCCTCAACTGTTGCAACTTGTCCATGAGCGCAAGCTATTGCTGCTTCAACGTCTGCCATCGTCACCGTTTTGGCACGAGCAAAATAATCAGCAATGCTCATCAATGGCGAGGTATTGAGTGTGGGTTTTTCTTTATTCTGAAAGTTAGTGATTAACTCAGGAATAACTTCAATTACATGACTAATCAAAGCTGTCATTTCTGGGCAGGGTTTAGCTGTTTTATCAATCACACGGTTGAGCATATTCTCGATTGACCAAGCCAACTCGCCTTCGACCTTTGCTCCGACCATTCGACCAGAGCCTTTGAGGGTATGGAAGCCACGACGAAACTCTGTTAAAGCCGCTGAATTACCATAGTTAGCAACCCACTTTGGATAAAACTCATGAATTGTTTCTAGTACTTCTTCAACTTCTTCGATGAAGATTTCGCGAATTTCATCATCTTGGCTAAAGTCATCTTCGGGGATGGCTATATGCTGGGGGACTTCTATTTTAGCAGCTACTGGGATTGCCACTGACTTAACTTCTTCAGATTTGGTATTGTTTGCAGCTTGTGCCAACAAATCCACTTCCACTGCTGATAATGCAACTTCGGCAGGGACCAAATCGGTTTCTTCACCCAAATCCATCGGCACATCAAAACTTTCGTCAGCAAAGTCACCAAAACTTATAGCATCACCATCGTCTGACAAGTCATCTTCAATACTAGCTGCATCATCAATTTGAATAGCGGCCATGACTGGAATGGTCACATTATCTAAATCAGCTTCTTCTACACTATCCTCTAAAGTTGCTTCTTGAGAGTTAGATGATATTGCTTGTGATTCAACTGTTACATTTGATAATTGATTGTGAGTATAAGCTACGGCCCAATCTATTTGTTCTTTGGTCAGTGATTGTGCTTTGGCAAATAAATCAGCGGCACTCATCAAGGCAATGGTTTGCACGCTTGGGGCAGCTTTATTTTGAAAGTCTGCCATCAATACAGGCACAACATCTAACACGGCATGAATCAACTGCATCATCACGGCATTGGGGCTGGTGGTTTTATCAATGACGCGATTAAGCATATTTTCAATTGACCATGCCAATTCACCGACCACTTTGGCACCAACCATGCGGCCAGAACCTTTGAGCGTATGAAAGCCACGACGCACTTCTGTCAGTGCTGCTTTATTCTCAAAGTTTGCAGACCACTTAGGCAAATAAGTTTGAATCGTTTCTAATACTTCTTCCGCTTCCTCAATAAAAATTTCACAGATTTCATCGTCATCGGTAATGTCATCTTGAGGCATTACTGCTGTGAGCTCAAAGGCATCCGCAGCACGCTCCACCTCAGCACTAATAACATCTTCTTCTATCGCCTTAGATAATGCTTCTACCTCTGCTGGCGCATCTAATTTAATCGTGGCATCCAAGTCCACACTTTCATCTTGTTTTGGTGTGGCTACTGCCTCAACTTCTTGCTCCAGCGGGGTTTCGGGTGCTTCTAATTCTTCTGACACAACACGACTCTGCGTAATATCAGCCTCAGTAATCGCTGGTAAATGCACCAAGGTCTTATCAATTATTGACGCGCCTTCTGGCTTAAATATCGACTCGGTATCATCAAAACTCACTGTTTGTGGCGTTTCGGTTTCTTCTTGGGCTGACATTGAAGATGCGACAGACTTAGCAGGGAAATAGTCCTCTGCATTAAATGTCATCGTACTGCTAAAGGCATCGTCATTGTCTGTATCTGTTACCGACTGAGAAGCCGCCAAGTCTGCATCAGAGACAATATCAACATTTACAATCGGTGTGTTAATCAATGTTTTATGCGCATCAGAGTCAGGATCAGCATAATTTGCTAACATCTCATCTGATAAGGCAGGCATTGAGATTTGAGTTTTATCAAAATCTTCAACAGCTGCTGGCTCTACAACTTGGGTTTGCTCATACTGTTCTGCTGTATCGGACTCAAAAACTTGAGTCTCATCAAAATCTTCCACAGGCTGGGCTTGTGGCAAATCATCTAATTTAAGCGCAGGGATATTTAATAAAGTAGGCTCTAATTTTGACGGTGGTGGCTCACCAAACTCTATTTCTGGCAGAGCTTTTTCTTCTTCGGTTTTAGCCATTGTACGGCGTTCTACTTGCTCTACAGGGGTCGGCGTAAGAACCAAACCATAGCCTAGCTTTTCTAATGACTGTGCAGCGACATCTAATAGATTATTGTTTTGATGATGATTAGCTACACGTTCTAAATAATACTCAACCGACGAAATAATATCCGCCAAGGTATCCATTTCTGACCAGCTGGGACGATATTCATCTTTTAATAGGTGCTGTTGTACAAACTCTGATAAACGCCCCAAAATCTGCGCTGGACGCGACAAATCTAACATCGCCAATCCACCGCGAACAGTATTTAGCAAGGTTGGCAATTCTTCCAATTTTTCGGCATGCCACTGCGAACTAATATACTCGACAATCGATTCTTTAGCTTTTTCTAAAGCAGTACGAGATTCTCTAAGTACTGCACCTTGTGCGGCAGATACTTGATCTACCATACCACTGCCACCAAAGGTCTCTAATGACGATGATAAAGGCTGATCTTCAACAATTTGTTGTAAACTTGACTCAACTTCAATTAAACCGCTGGCAACAACTAACAAAGCTCCTTCTGGAAGAACGCCAAAGTTAATCGACTTGTTAAGTGTTCTGACCTGCTCAGAGATAATGCGTTGCAGTTGATGTAAACCCAAAACTTGCAAAGTGCTGGCAATTTGACGCAATACAGGCAGTAATGGTTGCAAATCTTCAATATTGGGATGTGTTGCATAAGTCAAATCATCAATCACTTCTTTGACATTAGCTAACTCATCAGTCACCCCTTTGATAACTGATTGCATCGCTTGGCGGTCGGGCGCGTTAAGCTTTTCTTTTTCGGATTCAACAATATCAAAAGTAGGTAAAATATCATCTAAATGATAAAGAGCACGCATTGCCAAAACACGATGGGTATTGCCTCGACTCTTGGCGATATAATATAGAATATTTTTGAGCAATTCTAACGAAGGGGAATGCTGGGGATACGCAATATATTTGCGTAACTCTTGTTCAATCTCACCCAACAATACTTTAATGGCTGGTGTCAAAGGGACATCATTCGCCATCAAGCCTTCTACTAAAGCTGATGACATACGCCACAAAGCCTGTAGAGGCTTTTGCCCCATAAACAAACCTAATTTTTCGAGTACTAAAATTAAATGCTCATACTGTTCAATTAAATTTTGCTGCCGAATAATTCCTAATAAACTTAATTGATAACCATGTCGTAGCTTTTTTAGTGCATCTTCGGACGGCGACACACCCGCTTGACCTAATACCGAAAACACCCGACTAAAATCAGGTTTGAACATGGCCAATTCAGAAATTGGATTTTCATCATGCGAAATTCTTAACTCATTGATAATAGGCAACAAAACAAAAGGAGTATCTTTTTTGGCAACTTGTAAACGCTCTAAATAGGCAGGCAGTTGAAGCATTGCCTCAATTAAAGCTTGATGTGCACGCTCACGGTCTGTCACTTTATGATTAACTAAGGACAGACACAAACGCTCCATTTCTTCGGCAAGCATTGCAGCACCATAAAACTCCACCATTTGCAAAGTACCAAACACTTGATGCAAATAGGCTAAGCAAAAACGGAGTTTTGCAGTATCACTCGGTGTCGCAATATAAGCCTCTAAGGCTTGCTGAGCTTGCTTAAGGGTTTCTTCGATTTCACTTTTAACCCAATCTAAAGCAAGAAAATTATGATTATCTGTCATCTTTTTACCCCCCCTCTGGGGACAGGATGTTTTTATTACGTATATGATACCGACTTATTGATACACAATTACTGTATTCGACGATAAGCAAGAGTATCAGGATAGTCAATGCGCTCTAATGCAGGATGTTGCCAATCCATAACTTCTCCAACACCCAATACCAAAATCCCACCGATTTGCAACCTTGCTGCCAAATGGGATACAACATCACGTTTTCTAAAACGGCGAAAATAAATCAGTACATTTTGACAAAAAATCACATCCATATCACCAAATGGCGCTTTGTCTAACTCCATTAGATTTAGTTGTGCAAAAGCCACACGCGCTTTTAATAGTTTATCAATTTGCCAGTCACGTTGATTAGGAAGCTGTTCAAAATACCGTTCGCGCATTTTTTCGGGAATACCGTACAGCTTACGCTCGTTATAAACACCTAATTTGGCTTTGGCTAACGTCGGCAAACTAATATCAGTTGCGGTAATGCCATAAAACACATCTTGCCTGTGCGAGTTTTTAAGTAAATCTTCGACTAAAAGAGCCAAGGAATAAGGCTCCTCTCCCGTAGAACAACCCGCACTCCATAAGTTAATACTGCTCAACGATGGTTTTAACAATAATTCCTTGAGATGTTTCTCTACCAAAGCATACGAACTTGCATGTCTAAAAAATGAGGTTTCTTGAACTGCCAGCCTATCAACTAGAACTAACCATTCCCTTTCGCCTCGTGTTCCAGATATCACAAATTCATAATAGCTTTCATAATCCTCAGTACCTATTTCACGCATTCGAGTCGATAAACAAATCTCTAAGAACGGACGTCGAGTCTGGGTAAAAATCATACCCGTACGAGACTCTATCAATCCCTGCCACAAGGCAAATTGCTCATCCATTATAGGCAAGACTGGCTTGATTCCCCAATCCTCTAGACCCATGCCAGTCCTCCCTCAATCACACTTATGCATAATCTGGTAATTTGAAGCCAGATACAGACAAGCGCAATTCTGCGGCCATTTCTGCCAAGTTACCAATCGAACGAGCCGTTGCAATAGTACCTGCCGTTGTTTGCGTTGTAATTTCTTGAATAACATTCATGGTGTTAGAAATGTGACCTGCAGACGCTGCTTGTTGACGCGCTGCGTTAGAAATGTTTTGAATCAAGTCCGCTAAGTTTCTCGAAACCGTTTGAATTTCTTCAAGTGCCACACCCGCGTCTTGTGCTAAGCGCGCACCACGCACAACCTCAGAGGTGGTTTGTTCCATCGAAATAACCGCTTCGTTAGTATCGGATTGAATCGTTTTAACCAATTGTTCAATTTGTTTAGTCGCAGAAGCAGAACGTTCCGCAAGACGTTGTACTTCGTCCGCAACCACCGCGAAGCCACGGCCTGCTTCACCCGCCATCGACGCTTGAATCGCCGCGTTTAACGCCAAGATGTTTGTTTGGTCAGCAATGTCGTTAATAAGAGAAACGATGTCACCAATCTCTTGAGAAGATTCACCCAAGCGTTTAATACGTTTAGAAGTTTCTTGAATTTGCTCACGAATAGTGTCCATACCTTCGATGGAGCGTTGTACCACATCCGCCCCTTTATGGGCGATGGCTACGGATCTATCCGCAACGACTGCTGATTCGGCAGCGTTAGCAGATACTTGGTCAATAGAAACCGCCATCTCGTTAACCGCAGCAGAAGCACCAGCAATCTCTTGTGCTTGGTGTTCAGAGGCTTCTGCTAAATGCATCGCAGTTGACTGTGTTTCTTGAGCAGCTGCAGATACCTGTACCGCTGTTTGGTTAATCGTTGATACCAACTGACGCAATTGGTCAATAGAGTAGTTAATAGAGTCAGCAATCGCACCCGTAAAGTCTTCGGATACTGTTGCTTGTACAGTCAAGTCACCATCCGCCAAATCGCCTAATTCATCTAGCAAACGTAAAATCGCAGATTGGTTACGTTGGTTTTCCATTTCCACTTCTTCAGCACGTTTACGGTCAATTTCAGCTTCTTTCTCAGCACGCTCTTTATCTTGACGAGCACGAACCCGAATAAATCCGAACAAAGATACCAAGGTCAACATCAAAGAGGCAACACCAATGATACTCGCTAATACGGCATTAGCTTCTTCGTCCACAATGGCGGTTAATTTGGTCAAGGTTGACAATAACTCTGGTGAGTCACGGAAAATGGCACCAGACGCTTCACGCACTTGGAATAATTCAGGCGAAGATTGCAAAATTTCATTAGCACCTTGTTGAACCGAACTTTCAAATAACTTTTGAATAGCTGTCAAAGATGCTCTAGCCTGAGGGTCTTTTACGGCTGTAATTTCGAGAGTTGGATCACCATTCAATAATCCTTCCAGTGTTTGACCGAATGCTTCGGAGTCACGTCCAAAGTCGTCAGCAGCCATCACCGCATTTTCATCACCATTTAAAATACTACTTACCGACCGCAAAATGCGCTCAGCTAATACTGATTGGTTCTTGGCAACCACCACCTGTGCAGGCGCAGCACCATTAGCGACCATAATGTCAACGATGCCGTCATTTTCAGCTTGCAACTCAGGTACAGCATCAGCAATACCAGCCACTAAGTCATGAAGATTACCAACGGTTTTTTCACCCGCACTCACTTTTTGTAAGTTATCAGATACCCGTTGCCAAACAGTTTGTACCGCTTTGGTTTCAGCACGATTTTCACCGTGCATATCTTTTAGTGAATTCCAACGATTGTTAAAATTCGCGATTGCTTTATTTAGAGCATCAAATGCTTGTTGGTTACCCGCAGAAGCCTCAGTTGAGTTTTTGGCAATATCCTGTGACAACACACGCAATTCAGAAGCATGCTGAATCATCACACGGCCATTAGCACTCTTTTTAGCAACCACAACAAACGAGCCAGCGGTTAACAAAATAAAAATAAGGAAGCCCGCTAAAAAACGTGTTGCATCAGGGGTATCAGCTAAAGAACGCCAAAAACCTCGACTAAACAAGGTTAGAAATGTTTTTTTAGATAACAGGCCTTTGACATTAACCCCCGAAAAAGGCTTTCGTAAATTTGGTGATTTCATAGCGGACTTATCTCCACACAACCTATTTTTATTTTCTTTAAACGCTCTACAAAACATCCAAGCCGCATTAGGCAGCTGCTGCTTTTAAAAAGCGCGGATCCTCAATAAAGCGACTTAACAGTAAAACATACCATGTTTGACCATCACGAATAAAAGCCCCTTGAACAAAGGGGGCTATTTCTGCAAATGGTGCTTTTACATCCACAGAGTAATCTTGTGTACTAAAGTGCTGCATCCCTAACACCTCATCCACCACCAAGCCAGCAAACACTTCTTCATGGTCGACCACCAACACACGCCGTTTTTGCTCTTGCTTTGCAGTTTTTTTACCTAAAAACAATAAAATATCCGTGATAGGTAATAAACGCCCCCGAACATTAGCCAAGCCACGCATCCACAATTCAACACCTGGCACAGAGGTATAACGCGGCGTTTTGAGAATTTCTGTCACTTCTCCGATGGGTGCCAAAAAATTCTCACCCGACAAAGTAAAACCAACTCCCGTCCACGCTGATGCGCCCTGCCCCAGTAATCCTAAACCACGCTGTTTAGAACGCCCTGAGATTTCCAAAAGTTTGATAAAGCCTCTGGCCGCCATATCACACCTATTTATTTGGAATTAAGGTTTGAATTACTTTCATAAGTAAGGATTCGTCAACAGGCTTAGTCAAGTAATCACTTGCCCCTTGTCTTTTACCCCATACTCTGTCAGTTTCTTGGTCTTTGGTGGTAACAATCACGACAGGAATGTGTGATGTGTCTGCCCCCTTAGTAATTTGGCGTGTGGCCTGAAAACCGTTAATCCCTGGCATTACCACGTCCATCAACACCAAATCAGGTAACTCTGCGCGAGCAACAGCGACGCCATCTGCACCATTGGTTGCCTCCAACACAGCATGCCCATGACGCTCTAAAATCTCTTTAAAACGATAGGTTTCTGTTGGCGAGTCATCAACAATTAAAATACGTGCCATACTGCCCTCATTTTTGTTTTATGACTAATTAGGACTTAACATACTGACGAATAGCCGTAAATAACTCTTCTTTACTAAATGGCTTTGTTAAGTACTCATCCGAGCCGACAATGCGTCCCTTTGCTTTATCAAACAATCCATCTTTACTAGACAACATGATGACGGGCGTTGTCTTAAATGCTGAATTATTTTTGATAAGTGCACAAGTCTGATAACCATCCAAACGCGGCATCATAATGTCCACAAAAATAATATCAGGATTGGAATCAGCAATTTTAGCTAAAGCATCAAAGCCATCAGTTGCCGTTATGACGGTACAGCCCGCTTTTTGCAACAAGGTTTCTGCAGTACGACGAATTGTTTTGGAGTCATCAATCACCATGACTTTTAAACCATCAAAATTTTCTTCCATCGAAGTTGCCTTTCTATTTTCTGAGGCCATATGGCCGATAGTGGAGTGTAAAAATTACCTAAATATTCATTTGTTTTATTTTAGGGTGGCTTCTAAATACGACAGCAAGCTCTTAACAGAGTACTTCTGTATTTCAACACACATTGATGGCTTAACAGCAGTACCACCCTTCATCATCATATCGTTATTAGCAGTCTATTCTCGTTTTAACACAGTTTTGAGCACGAATCTATAGCATAATTAGCTTTCATGAGGCCATGCTTAATATATTACAAAGGCTTAGCATGATTTGTTAATGCTTTTGCTAAAGTTAACGCGTTTAAGCCACTCTGACAAGCCCTTTAAAACATTCAGTATGTGACTGCTCACGCATTTAATTCGTATTATCTATCCTTGAGCTTGTTATAAATCTTGTAATCGTTGTATATCCAACACCGAAAACGGCCATTTTAATTCTTGCCCATCGTCAGCACTTTTTAGTACTGGAATGCTTAAAGCATATTTTGTCATTAAGTTTTGGTCTAAGGCAATATCTACTTCTTGACACACAATAGGCAATACACATTGCGCTTGACTCAATACTTGCTGAGCATAGTCACACAAATGGCAACCGAGTGTACCATATAAAATATATTTTTTTTTAGTTTTTGTGTGCATGGTCGATTTGCCAACAACGATGTATTTTATGGTTTCGTTTGAAATCAAAACCTAATGTTTCGTGGCTAATTTCTTGGCAATACAAATAGTCCATCGCCTCACTATCTAACTCAAAACGTCTAAAGTTAGTTGAGAAATAGCAAATGCCATTCGGTTTTAATAAACGCATAGCTAAGGTTAATAACTCCACATGGTCACGTTGAACATCAAAGACATCTTGTGTCTTTTTTGAGTTTGAGAAGGTTGGCGGATCAATAAAAATCATGTCGAATTTATCACGACATTGTCTTAACCAAGACAACACATCTGCTTCAATAAATTGATGATAACGCTCATCTAAGCCATTTAATGCAAAGTTCTTTTTACCCCATAATAAATAGGTATTGGATAAATCGACACTAACGGTTTTGTTTGCCCCTCCCAATGCCGCATGAACGCTGGCAGAGCAGGTATAAGCAAACAAGTTTAAAAAGCTTTTATCTGCACTTTGTTGGCTAATTTTTTGGCGAATGGGGCGATGATCCAAAAATAAGCCTGTATCTAAATAGTCGGTTAAGTTAACCAACAGACGCGCTTTGCCCTCTTGAACTTCGAGGTATTTATTGCGCTGATTGAGCTTCTCGTATTGTTGTTGGCCTTTTTGTTGGGCGCGCACTTTAATAAACACTTTATCACGATGCAAACCGAAAATTTGTCTAATGACTTGTAACGCTGTTTTAAAACGAGTGGCTGCTTTTTCGGCATCAATAGATTTGGGCGGGGCGTATTCTTGTACGTGTAAGACTTCGCCATAAATATCAATCGCCAAATTAAATTCTGGCAAATCAGCATCATATACCCGATAACAACAAACTTGTTCACGCACCGCTTGTTTATAAAAATGCTGTAAATTTTTGCGCAAACGATTAGCAAAAGCATCTGCTTCAACGGGAATTTGTTGCTCTTTGGCTTCAACAAAACGATGTGCCGTTGGTACAGGCACAGATTGAACTTTGCCATGACGCACAAAAACTGTTAAGTCACCATTACGCAGTTTTTGGGTATGTAAATGTTCAAAACCCAAGGCATCAGCATGTTCAATTTTGGCGGCCAAGACTGTTGCCTGCCAACCACCCAAACGTTCACGCGCCAAGCGTCCTAATGCTTTATATAAATAAATTGCCGTATCGTCTTCGCCTAGACGTTCACCATAAGGTGGATTAGTAATTAACAAACCATCATTCGTTGGCTTAACAGGCAAATCGACTAATGCTTGATGTTTTAATTGCACAAATTGGCTTAAACCTGCAGCTTGAATATTTTTGCTGGCAGCTTGTAAAGCCTCCATATCCGCATCATAACCTTGCATGACTGGCCACACTTTCTGAAAGCCTGATTGTTGGCGTTGACGCGCTTCTTGCCAACATTGTTCCCAAAGTACTTGGTTATGCCCTTCCCATGCCAAAAAGCCAAAATAATCGCGCATTAAGCCCGTTGCCACGTCACCATACATTAAAGCGGCTTCGGTTAATAACGTCCCTGAACCACACATAGGGTCTATTAAGGCTTGAAAACGACTGTTTGGCCAACCTGCTTGACGCAAAATGGCGGCTGCCAGCGTTTCTTTAAGGGGGGCTTCACCAATCATGCGCCGATAGCCACGTTTATGTAAACTTTCACCTGACATATCTAAACTAACGGTAATGCTGTCGGGCTTGACTAAAACATGTAAATTGATGTCACTGGCTTGTGGATCGACACTTGGACGTTGACCTGTTTGACGACGAAAAGCATCAACAACCGCATCTTTTAATTTGAGTGCCATATATTGGGTATGACACACCACGCCTTTAATTGCCACTGCACGTACTGCAAAGGTTTTATCTAAACTAAACACTTCTTGCCAAGGATAAGACACGGCTTCTTGATATAAGTCATCAGGACTATTACTGTGCAAACGAAACAAAGGCTTATATACACGAGACGCCAAACGTGACCATAAACATAAATTGTAAGCTGTGCGTAAGTCCCCTTCGACCCAAACAGCACTTGGCTCTTGACGCAAAACTGTTGCACCAATTTCTTGGCATTCGTCAGCTAATAAACTTTCAAGGCCATCAGCACAGGCAACAACCCATGTGGTTATAGACATATCGAATTTCTCTGGTTTAACGTCGCTTTAAAAAATCAGCGCGTAACTGTGGGACTTGCGGCATTCCTTTAACTGGCCAACGAATAATCGGCACACCTGCCGAACGTAAGGCTTTGTCTTTTTTAGCATCTGCTTGTATTCGGTCAGCTTTTTCGTGAGAGCTATCATCTAACTCAATCGCTGCCAAGATTTTGGCTCCGTCAGGCGCACATACCACAAAGTCCACACTCATGCGGTTAATACGATTTAACCAAGATTGATGTTCGGCTTCGGGAGCCACATCAATGATGCGACTCAGTTGTACTTGGCTAAAAATTAAATACTCGGGTAATGCTTGTCGCAATCGAGCGTATAATTCACGCTCTGTGGCTGTCATCAACACGCGCGGTACATATGGCCATACTTTCATGTCATCAATAGAAAGTGGCTTACGAAATACGCTGGCTACAAATGCCCATAAAATAACAACTAAAATTACAACCGCAACAATCGTTAAAATGTCTGGATTTATGGTTTCCAAGGAGCCACCCATGCACCCGAAATGCCTAAACCACCGTCATCATTGATTTTACCTTTGAGTGATTGCGCTTTAGTTTTGTCTAATTCTGGCCCTACGACAATCTTCCAGCTTTCACCACTTTTGACCACCCGACTACGATAACCTTTAGCTGATAATTTAGCACTGAGTGCATCAGCCTTGCTTTTATCACTAACACTCGCCACTTGCACTACCCATGCTTCGCTCGTTGCTTTGTCAGATGCTTTTGCGTCTTTTTCGTTGGTTTTACCTTCTAAGGCTAAGCGGGCTTTGTGCTCTTCCTCTTTCTTTTTGGCGGCTGCTTTTTCTGCGGCCAGTTTTTCGGCTTTGGCTTCTGCCTCTGCTTGTTTTTTGGCTTCTAATTTAGCTTTTTCTTGGGCTTCTTTTTTAGCTGTTAGCTCTGCTTGTTGTGTTTTTTCTTCAGCCAAACGCTCAGCTTCTTTCTTTTGATTTTTCTCTTGTTGTAACTTTTCTTGCGCCACTCTTTCGGCTTTTGCTTTTTCAGCCGCAACTTTTTCGGCCTTAGCCTCTGCCTCTGCTTGTTTTTTGGCTTCTAATTTAGCTTTCTCTTGGGTTGGTTTTTGGGCATTATCAATATCATTCACTGTGGTTTTGCCTTCTAAAGCCAAACGTGCTTTTTCGGCTTCTTGTTTGAGTGCTTTTTCTTTAGCCAATTTTTCGGCTTGTATTTGCTCAGCTTTTAAGGCTGCTTGAGCGGCTAATTGCTGCTCTGCTTCTTGTTGGGCTTGAGTGCTACTCGCCTCCAAAATTGCTAAGGCTTTGTCTGCTTCTTGCTTTTGTTTGAGTGCTTGCTCGGGGGTAATTTCTTCGGTACTGTTGAGCAAATCCGCTGTGCGCTTTTTGGCTGCCAAATCTTCTGCCAACTGCTCTGGACTCTTAACACCATCATCTGAAGGCGTGGGTTTGCTCAAAGAATAAAAAGGCGTTTCTTCACTATGCACAGAAGCAATATCGTCTTCTGCTTCGCGTTGTTGTTGGTTAAGTTCGGGCTGTGCCTGCTCAACCGTGGCAACTGGCGGTTTGGCTGGCAACGGTTCTAAACGGCTCAACAATTTAGCACCAGAACCGTCTAACATTAACGGAAGTAATATAGCAGCACCTGCAACTAAGACGATGCCACCTAAGAGACGTTGTTTAACTGCTGTATCCATAATTTATTGTGTCTGTAACCACTGTTTGGCAGCAGCTACTGTGTAAAAAGAGCCAAAAACTAAAATTCTATCGCCCGCTTGTGCTGATTGACAGGCTGCTTGCATTGCTGCAGCCACTGAGCAATATATTCCACCTAGATACATACCGTTAACGTGCAATAACGGAACAATATTTTTTGCTAACGCGCCACGAGGCACATCTAAATTTGCCACGAACCACTGATCAATTTTGCCCACACATTGACTAATTGTGCCTGCAATGTCTTTATCCGCTAACATAGCAAATACTGCGATGGTTTTTTGTGAGCTAGCTGGTAATTGTTGCATAAAAAAGCTTGCCCCGTGAGGGTTATGCGCAACATCCAAGATAATTTGTTTGTGATTGTGTAAAAAATGCTCGGCACGACCCGCTAACTGGGCATTTTTTACGCCATTGGCTAGTGCTTGTTGACTAATCGTCAATGGTGCTAAGGTCACTGCCGCTATTGCTGTCGCAACATTATCATAAGCCAATCGCGGTGTCGGTAGTTGTGAATACTGATGATTCATACCTTGCCAAGACCAGCAATCTGCTTGCACCTGAAAACTAAACTGCTGTTGTTTAATATATAAAGACGTTTGTAATTGTGCTGCATAGTCTAACAAAGGCTGTGGTGGATTTGTTTCGCCATATATAGCAGGTCGATGGGCGCGAAAAATCCCTGCTTTTTCAACACTAATCGCCTCTCGCGTATCGCCTAACCAGTCGGTATGATCAATACCAATGCTGGTAATAACAGCCACATCAGCATCAATAATATTAACTGCATCTAAACGACCACCCAAACCAACTTCTAAAATCGCGATATCTAGTTTTGCTTGTTTAAAAATCCAAAAAGCGGCTAGCGTAGTAAACTCAAAGTAGCTTAAAGAAATATTACTGGCCGCACGAGCAGCTTCTACGGCATTAAATGCGTTAATCAACAACTCATCAGTGACAGGCTGATTATCAATAGCAATTCTTTCATTAAAATCAATAATATGTGGTGAAGTATAAGTCCCTACTTTGTAGCCTGCTGCACAACAAATGGCGGTCAATGTGGCAACCGTTGAGCCTTTACCATTTGTGCCACCGACAGTAATAACAGGACAGTTTAAACTTAATAAATCGGCTGCTTGGGCAACGGCTTGTACACGCGCCAAGCCCATATCAATGGCTTTATAATGTTGATTTTCGAGATGGTGTAGCCATTGGCTCAAAGAATTTAAAGACATACAACAACTAATAAGAACGGTGGGACAGTTTGGCCAATAAACGATATAAGGTATCGCGTAGCTCACGACGATGGACAATCATATCCACCGTGCCATGTTCTAATAAAAACTCAGAACGCTGAAAACCTTCGGGTAATACTTGACGAACGGTTTGCTCAATCACACGCGGCCCTGCAAAACCAATTAAGGCATAAGGCTCGGCAATATTGATATCACCTAACATTGCCAAGCTGGCTGATACCCCACCATATACAGGGTCAATTAGTACCGAAATATAAGGAATACCCTGCAATTTCATTTGCTCAATAATTGCAGCAGTACGTGCCATTTGCATTAAAGAAAACAAGGCTTCTTGCATACGCGCACCACCTGACGTAGCAAAACACACAAGAGGAATCCGCTCTTGTAGTGACAGTTGTGCTGCTCGAACAAAACGCGCGCCCACTACGGCTCCCATTGAGCCGCCCATAAAATTAAATTCAAAGGCAGCCACCATCACGGGCATACCATTAACTGTCCCTTTTACAGCAATCAAAGCATCGCTTTCATTGGTGTCTTTTTGAGCATCTGTTAAGCGATCTATATAACGCTTACTATCCTTAAAATTAAGGCGGTCTTGCGGCAACAAATCGGCAGCGATTTCTTCACGGCCTTCGGCATCTAAAAACATATCAATTCGTTGCCGAGCACTAATTCGCAAATGATGGTCACACTTGGGACAAACGTGTAAATTGCGCTCTACTTCGGCTTGATACAATACGCCTTCGCATTTGGGACATTTTTTCCATACGCCTTCAGGAACAGACATTTTGCGTTCTTCGGTATTTTTACCTGCATTGGGCAAAATTTTTCCTAACCAGCTCATAGAAAAACTCTCTTTAAATTAATTTATGCAATTAGCTCGCCCTCACCCCGACCCTCTCCCACAGGGAGAGTGTGAAATTAGACATCCATTGCCTGACGCATATCACTCATTATAGCTTGTAATTGCGCTGGAATAAGCTCTGGTGTTTGCTGTAACTCAGCAATACGATTAACCAATACTGAGCCAACCACCACACCATCAGCACAACGCGCAACTTCGGCTGCCGATTGTGCGTCTTTAATACCAAATCCGACCCCGATTGGTAATTGGCTAAATTGACGAATTGTGGTAATTCGTTCTTTAACCGAGTCAATATCCAAAGCATTAGAGCCTGTTACACCTTTTAACGATACATAATACACATAACCACTGGCTGCTGCGGTAATGCTAGCAATACGATCATCGGTGGTGGTGGGTGCTAATAAAAAAATCGGGTCGAGTTGATGGGCTTTTAAAGCGGCCACTAAACATTCACTTTCTTCGGGCGGTAAGTCCACCGTTAAAATACCATCAACGCCTGCTTGCTCGGCATCAGCCGCAAAAGCCTCATAACCAATGATTTCTAAAGGATTTAAATAACCCATTAACACAATCGGTGTGTGTTGGTTGCTTTGACGAAACTCTTTTACCATCGCTAACACATCATGGCTACTGGTATTATGCACCAAGGCACGTTCATGGGCTTTAGTAATCGTTGGACCATCAGCCATTGGATCAGAAAACGGCACACCCAATTCGATAATATCTGCACCACCTGCCACTAAAGCGTGCATCATACCAACGGTGTAACGCGGATGGGGATCACCTGCGGCAATATAAGGAATTAAAGCTGCACGTTGTTGGGTTTTTAAAGTTGCAAAACAAGAAGCTATTCTGGACATAATACATATCTTTAATCAATAAATGAGTTATAAAATTTCAATACCATCTAACTTGGCAACCGTAAACAAATCTTTGTCACCCCGTCCCGACAAATTACAAATAATAATTTTATCAGCACTGAGTGTCGGTGCGAGTTTATGGGCATACGCAAGGGCATGACTTGACTCTAGGGCAGGAATAATACCCTCAGTACGAGTCACATGACGGAAAGCATTGAGTGCTTCATCATCGGTAATTGCTACATAATTGACCCGACCAATATCTTTTAACCAGCTATGCTCAGGCCCTACACCGGGGTAATCAAGCCCTGCGGACACAGAATGCGTTTCAATAATTTGTCCATTGGTATCGGCCATTAAATAAGTACGATTACCGTGTAATACGCCTATTTTACCTGCATTTAATGGTGCTGAATGACGTGCGGTATTGATGCCATCACCTGCCGCCTCAACACCATACATCGCCACCGTTTCATCTTCAAGAAAAGGATGAAATAGCCCAATGGCATTAGAACCGCCACCCACACAAGCCACTAAAGCATCAGGTAAACGACCTGTTTGTGCCAAACATTGTTGACGCGCTTCACGACCAATAATGGATTGAAAATCACGCACCATCATGGGATACGGATGTGGCCCTGCCACGGTACCAATGGCATAATAGGTATTATCAACATTGGTTACCCAGTCGCGCATCGCTTCGTTAAGAGCATCTTTTAGTGTTTTTGAACCAGAAGTAACAGGCACAACCGTTGCACCTAATAATTTCATACGATAGACATTGGGTGCTTGACGTTTTACATCTTCTTCACCCATATACACCACACACTCCATGCCTAAACGTGCCGCAATGGTGGCCGTTGCTACGCCATGCTGCCCTGCACCTGTTTCGGCAATAATGCGTGTTTTGCCTGAATGCTTGGCCAATAATGCTTGGCCAATGGTGTTGTTAACTTTATGTGCGCCTGTATGATTTAAATCTTCGCGTTTTAAATAAATTTGTGCGCCACCTAGCTCACGGCTCCAACGCTCAGCATGATATAACGGTGACGGACGACCAACATAAAAGGCTAAATCTTTATCAAAATCAGCTCTAAATTGAGGGTCATCTTTGAGTCGTGCATATAACTTTTCTAAATCTAATAAAGCGGCCATTAAGGTTTCAGACACAAAACGACCACCATGTACGCCAAAATGACCACGCGCATCGGGAAATTGACTAAAATCTATCGCAGTCATGCTGCATTCACTCCTGCCATAAAGGCTTGTAATAAGGTAAATTCTTTAATACCTTTGCTAACTTCTACCCCACCACTGACATCAACCGCATAAGCTTGGGTCAGATGAATGGCTTCGCTGACATTTTCTGGGGTTAAACCACCTGCCAAAATCAGAGGCTTGGTGCTTTGTGGCCAATGTCGCCAATCAAAACTTTCACCCGTTCCACCTTTTAATTGTGGATGCCATGCGTCTAATAAAATACCGCTTGCTTGAGGATATTCCGCTATTTTGGCGACAATATCGACATTCGGCTGCATACGCAGGGCTTTAATCCACGGTGTTGCAAATTGCTGACAATAGCTCTGTGGCTCATCACCATGAAATTGTAATAAGCTTAAAGGCACTTGTGCTAATACTTGTTGCACTTCTTCGCTAGGTGCATCAACAAACAAGCCCACTGTTGTGACAAAAGGCGGTAATTGTTGAATAATCGAACGCGCTTGTTCGATGCTAACAGCGCGTGGACTGGGTGGATAAAACACAAAGCCCAACGCGTCAGCCCCTAGACGAATCGCATCTAAAGCATCAGTCAGTCGGGTTATGCCACAAATTTTAACTCGGGTACGATATGACAAGGCTTATTCTTCACTCATATAAGCTCAGTATTTATTCACTGAGGAACAAAAAATATTTTAGAATCGGCGATTGTAGCAAAGCGAGTAACAATTACTAGAGCCAATTTAGCATTTACACCCAAACATATGCAAAACATATGCTATGATAATTCAATCAGCTAATTTAAGAGGCAACAACAATGCGTACCGTCTCTGTTTTTAAAAATGGCAACAATCAAGCTGTGCGTTTACCCAAAGATATGGAATTTGACAATGTCAGTGAGCTCGAAATTGTCAAAGTGGGTGATGTCATTACTTTACGTCCTATTCGACCAAGTTGGCAATCATTAACGACTCTCCCCAAAGCCGATGCTGATTTTTTGCAAAACCGCCCGACGATTGTTAGTGATGAAGGCAGGTTTGAGCAATGACAACGTATATGCTCGACACTTGTATTTGTTCATTTATTATGCGCGAAAGACCCGAATCAGTATTAGAACGACTCGCTTTAGAAGTTAGACAACACAACCGTATTGTGATTTCGGCAATTACTTATGCCGAAATGCGTTATGGCGAAATAGGCAAAAAAGCCTCTCCTAAACACGCGCTTTTAGTGGCTGAATTTACACGGCGTTTAGATGCCATTTTGCCGTGGGATAGTTATGCTGTTGACGCAACTGTCGCTATAAAACGTCATTTAACTGCAATAGGTTCTAAAATAGGCGAAAATGATATGGCTATTGCAGGTCATGCGATTGCCAGTGATTGTATTTTAGTCACTAATAATGTGGGTGAATTTAGTCGTGTAGATGGTTTGCACTATCAAGATTGGGTTAATTAGGAGTTTTTTGATGCTCTGGCTTAAAGCCTTTCATATTATTGCGGTGATTTGCTGGTTTGCGGGGCTGTTTTATTTGCCTCGATTGTTTGTGTATCATGCCCAAAGTACCGACAGCACCAGCATTGAACGCTTTAAAATTATGGAGCGTAAGCTGTATCGAGGCATTATGTGGCCTTCTATGGTCTTAACTATTGTGTTTGGTGCAGCGATGATGATGAATGCACCTGACTATTATTTAAAACAAGGCTGGTTACATGCCAAATTAGCCTTAGTCACGCTATTGATTGTGTATCACTTTTTTTGTGGTTATTACCGTGAGCAATTTGCCAATGATAACAATCAAAAAACGCATGTTTTTTATCGAGTGTTTAATGAATTGCCTGTGCTGTTGTTAATTGCGGTGGTGATTTTAGTGGTGGTTAAGCCGTTTTAAGGAATCTCTATGCGTCCTGTTGTGTTATGTTTTAGTGGTTTAGACCCTTCGGGCGGAGCTGGTTTACAAGCCGATATTGAAGCCATTGCGGCTTTACAAGCCCATGCAGCCATTGCTTGCACAGCATTAACCATTCAAGACAGCCAACAAGTGTATGGCTTTCAAACAGTTGATGCTACTTTACTAGCCGAACAAGCTGCCAAAGTCTTAGCCGATTTACCTGTTAAAGCCATTAAATGCGGCATGTTGGCAACACCCGAAACGGTTGCTGTGGTTAAACAAATTTGCCAACAACACCCTCATACTCCACTCATTTTAGACCCAGTTTTAGTCGCCAACAGTGGTGGCTCACTCACCGTAGACGGTTTTATTGATAGCCTCAAACAACTATTTCCCTATGCCCATTTGTTAACACCCAATACCGTAGAAGCTGAGCGTTTAACGGGTTTATCCGTTGCTAATAATGAAGCAGATGTGATTAACACCTTAAGTGACTTAGGTGTAAAAGCAGTTTTACTCAAAGGCGGTCACGAACAGGGGCAAATGTTGCGTAATCGTTTATATCAAGACAACAAACTCATTCAAACTAGCCAATGGCCACGTTTAAATGCCCAATTTCATGGTTCTGGTTGTAGTTTAGCATCAGCGATTAGTGCTGGTATTGCCAATGGTTTACCGTTACCAATAGCGGTTACTCGTGCTGAAGTTTGGTTACAACGTAGTTTACAAAACGCTGATTTTCCTCATAAAAATGGGCAGGCCATTCCAAGGCGTATTTAAAATATCCCTTCGACTCCGCTCAGGGTGCATTTTTCGTTGGTTGAGCGGTGTCGAAACCAACAATAATCATTTAACTCACTGACATTACGGTATCTTTTTGGGCAAATTTAATGACGCAACTCTACCTCATCACCGATAGCCAGTTATTAGCAGGACGTTTATTGCCTGCTGTTGAGCAAGCCTTAATCGGTGGTGCAAAGTTAATTCAATATCGTGACAAATCAACCAACACCAGCAAACGTTTACACGAAGCACAACAACTTAAAGCCCTATGCCAACGCTACAACGTGCCCTTGATTATCAATGATGATTTAGAACTAGCGGCACAATTAGGGGTTGGTGTACATTTTGGGCAACAAGATGGCTCAATTGCTTTGGCACGTCAACGCTTGGGTCAAGACGCAATTATTGGTGCAACCTGCCATAACTCGCTTGAATTTGCCAAACAAGCCGCCACTCAAGGCGCAAGCTATTTAGCCTTTGGGGCATTTTATCCTTCATCGACTAAACCCTTAGCGCAATTAGCTCAGTTAGATACCTTAACGCAAGCTAAACAATTGTTTAGCTTACCTGTGGTGGCGATAGGTGGCATTACTTTAGACAATGCCATGCCTTTGATTGACGCAGGGGCTAATTATGTGGCGGTAATTAGTGATATATTTGCTTTGCCTACAGAAAATATTTGCTACAGGACTAAGGCTTATTACTTGCTGAGCAACAGATAATAATGAGATTTTTTCTTTAAAGACCAATAAAAAAACCGCTATCGTAAGCGGCTGATTTATATAGTATTTTTGGTAGACGTAACTGGACTCGAACCAGCGACCCCCACCATGTCAAGGTGGTGCTCTAACCAACTGAGCTATACGTCTAAAGAGGCGAGCATTTTATATAGCCATGCCCCTGTATGCAAGTGTTTTTACAGTTCTTTTGTTTTTTGAGCTTGATATTTTGGCCACTTCTTAAACAAATCACGCATTTGTTTCATTTGTTCTTGCGCCTCTGGGGTTAGCGGCTGATAACGCAAAACACAATAATACTGTTGCAACTGTTGCAAAGCAGGTTGCCACTGCGGCTGGTGCATCTCTAAGCGTTGTAAATAGGCTATCACGCCCTCCCCCTGCTCTCGTGCTAAACCGCGTTGAGCCAATTGCTGAGACAATCGCACAATCACTTTATCAACTGGGTTTAGACGTTTTTGACCTTTTAAAATTGTCCATAATGCCAATAAACTAGCAATAATAATAAGCGCACCAAACATAATAGCTATACGCTTCCAAACTGAGCTATCACCCAATAACTTTAACAATAACTGTTCTTGGTTTTCTGTATCGTACCCTACAATGTCTTTTTGCCACCGATAGTTAATATAATCGGCCATATTGCGCAACTGGCTAAACCATTTAAAGTTATTATACTTAAACGTGCTAAAGGCCGAATTGCCCCACACTTCTGCATTTTGAGCTAAATCACTCATGCCATTTTCGATACGCTCAGGTGCAACTGCGCCTGTTGGGTCAAGCATGACCCAGCCCTTATTAGGTAACCATGCTTCTACCCATGCATGAGCATCCAATTGACGTACCTGCCAAGAATCTTTGTTTGGACTCCACTCTCCACCTTGATAACCCACCACCACTCTGGTTGGAATGCCTGCGGCGCGCAACAAAAAAGCAAACGAAGACGAATAATGTTCACAAAAACCGCGTTTAGTTTTAAACAAAAAGTCATCTATGCGGTTATTACCCAATAAAGGCGGTTCTAAGGTGTAATAAAATTCACTTTTTCTGAACCATGATAATATTGCGGTAATATACGCTTCGTCCGAACCATAATACTTGCGCCATTGCTGTGCCATTTGTCGCGCCACAGGGTTTCCAGTTTCTGGCAACATTAAATTATCTAAACGTAACCAATCAGGTAATTCTAAATCTAAAGCAATCGCCTGATATTGCATGACATCATAAGTAAATCTTTGAAAAACAGGTGCTTGACTAACCAATCTAAAATCACGACTCAAGCCAACACCCTGCGTGCGCGAATACGGAACAGCCAAACTGTAAAGCCAAACTCTGTCCGTTGGTTCTAAAATCACTTTGTAATATTTAGGTGGCGTTTTAGTAATATGAATTTGTGTTTCTGCCCACATTGGCAAGGGATAGTTTGACCATGCGGCATTATCATCGGCCAAAATTGCCCGATTACTTGGCCGCCATGTTTTACCATCAAAGCGCGATAAGGTTAAACCACGCCAATATAACTCAGACTTAGGTGGAACTTGATTTTTGTTGGCAAACTCGACTCTAAAGGCTAATTCGCTCGACTGACTTAACTTGGCTAAATCACCGGGTGACATATTATCGGTCATGCCTGTTTTGCCAGTTCCTTCACTTAATTTAAAAGTCCATAATGGTGGCAATCTTGGAAAAAACAAAAACAAAATCAACATTAAAGGCAATGCCTGCCCCAATAATATCAGTGATTTTTTAAAAGCGTGTTTTAGCGAAATGGTTTGATTAAAAACCACATAAGCGGCAGTAATACATAACACACCTAACCCTGCATACAGTGTACTTGCAAGTCCTTGATTAAATAAGAATTGGGTTGCCAACATAAAGTAGGATAGCGTCAGTAAAACATAACAATCGCGTTCATTTTTTGTTTCTAATAGTTTAAGTGCTATACACACAATCAAAAAAGATGTGCCAGCTTCGGGGCCAAACCATGTGTTATAAGAGTATTTAATACCCGCCAATGCCCCCATCACAAACAGCACTTTAAACCATTTGTTAGGTAGAGGTAGGCGTTGTTCAATAACAGGCAATCGCCATAATAAACTGACAATAAATGCACCATTTAGCCACAATGGCACACGAGAGGCGTGTGGCAACATCACCACCAATAAAGTTAGCAATAATGCGTAGCGGGTATTAAGGTTGGTCATACTGACTCCTCAAACAATGCCAATGCGCGCAAACATTGCTGCTGATGCTGATTTCCTGCCCCCATCTCCACGGTTGTATGTGGCAACTTTAAGGCAAATGGTTGTTGTTGCTCGGTAAATTTAACCACCCACCATGCTAAACGCGACAATCGCCCTTCTTTATCCAAGCCACTAAACGCTTGATAGTCCAAGGTATTACTACCTGCAACTGGCTCACTATAGGTTTTTACTAACATACCCTGTCCTCGCGCCAAATGTTTCCATGACACATGGGCTAAAGGGTCGCCTTCGGTAAAGTTTTTTAATTGCTCAAAGTCCTCAATGCCAGCACGACGACGTTGACTATATTGCGCTTCTTGTTTGTCGCCAGCTCCTGCAGGCAGTTCATCAGAGGCAATCGCCTTGGGATAGACAATGGCGTTAATATCTAAATCTAGCCACGTCCATGCGCGTAATAACCCTAAAGGGTAAAAAGTGGTAATTTTTAAACGTGGCGGAAAAAATCTGCCTCGATGTTCAGTACGTAAATACAAGGTAATTTCACTGGAGTCTTCAATCACCTCGATACGCTCACTAACCTCACCCCATTGCAGTTGCAAGGCATAATATAAGCGTTTATTGGTGGCAGAAAGTCGAATGGTAAAACCCACTAAATCGCCTGCAAAGGCTTCGCCACCTTTAACGGCAGTAATTTTTAAGCCTGATAAATTAGCAAAGGTATGATGGATAGCAATGACTAATAAACTACCCAATAAAAAACAAAAACCTAATATCAAGTTGTTGGCATAGTTAATGCCCGCAATAAACAGGGATAACAACAACAACGACATCATGCCGCCATGCGACGACAAAAAAATAAACACTCGCCGCTGATTAAGTACCACTTCTTTGGTGCGAGGGATACGCCGACTGAGCCAATTTTGCCAGCGTGTTTTATAGCTTTGTTTAAGTGCTTGCAGAATTGCCATGTTATTCAATCACATCAATGGCACTTAATAATTGACTGGTCAGTGAGTGCATTCGGCTTTGGTCTTCGATACTACCACGCAAACGATGTTCGGCCACCGAAGGCAATACCGCTTGTACATCTTCGGGAATAGCATAATTTCGCCCTTCAATCATTGCCCATGCTTGGGTGGCGCGTTTTAGTGCCAATAATCCACGAGGCGATAAACCGTGGGCAAAATCTCGGCTTTGACGGGTATGTGTGACCAAGCGTTGCAAATAACTTAATACTGCGTCGCTTAAATGAATCTCGTTAATTTGGGCTTGCCACGCACTCAAACGCTCGGTATCGGCTAAAGCAGGCAAAACACTCAACATTTGACGACGGTCTTTGCCTGTTAATAATTCACGTTCGGCTCGAGGGTCGGGATAGCCTAATTGGATTCTCATTAAAAATCGGTCAAGTTGCGACTCAGGCAAAGGAAATGTGCCCATTTGATGGCTGGGATTTTGGGTGGCAATCACAAAAAAAGGCTGTGGCAAACGTCGAGTAACACCATCGCTGGTCACTTGCCCTTCTTCCATCGCCTCCAATAAAGCACTTTGGGTTTTGGGACTGGTGCGGTTAATTTCGTCAGCTAATAGCACTTGGGTAAATATAGGCCCTTCTCTAAAACTGAATTGTTGTTCGGCAGGATTAAAAATCGACACGCCAATAATGTCGGCTGGCAGCATATCACTGGTAAATTGCAAACGCTGATACTGCAAGCCTAAACTACGGGCTAGTGCTTCGGCAAGCGTGGTTTTGCCCATACCAGGTAAATCTTCGATAAGTAAATGACCTTTAGCCAACAAACAGGCCAAGGCTAATTTGATTTGATTTTGTTTGCCTAAAATAACACTGTTTAGTGAGTTAATGACAGGTTGAAGGGCTGATGTCATTGTTTAGTCCTTAAAATTATTTTTAACAACTAAACATAACATTCAATACGCAAAAGGTGAAATAAAACAACCGCTGTTTTTTGTTGGTGTCGTGTTGATGAAGGCGTTATTATTAGCCGCACTCCTCTTTGCCTTAAATACACTACAACAGGGAGCCCTCTGACCTCAACGTGTTAGAGCCAAAAAATAAATAACAGGACTTGTACCATGTCAATGCTACCTCATTATATTGTTGTGTGGGATACCGCACAACACGGCACAGCCAATAGCCTAGAGCAAGCCACCACAATGGCAGCTCATTTAGCCGAACAAACAAGTGAGCCTAATCCTAAATTTATTCAGTTTGCCAAATACGTTCAAAATCACTTTAAAACCGCAGAAGGAAGTGAAAAAAGTTATTTTTTAGACTTTGATAATGAGGCTAAAGAAAATAAAACAGCCGCACTGATGGTAGAGCTACCAAATGATGCGTGGCAGCCTGTGTTAATGTGCATGGTCGATGCCGCCTCACGTTTAGGCTTAGCCATCTATGATGAAGAAACACAAATTTTGTCCAAATAATGCCCTACAGCCAATATATTTTTTTTCAAGTTTTTTAACCTTTAAACTCCAACCAAGCACTTGCTTGTTTATTACCCATCCGCTATATTGGCACTAAAGTACCACATCAAAACTAATTATCTGTACGATTTAGTGTCCTTGCTCAACATTAAGCCCTACTTTTAATATGGTTTTTAATAAAGAGGATATTATTGTGCCTATTCCTACTCGTGCCCAAATTTTAGACTTTGAAAAAATTGGCGACCCTTTAGCTGATGCAGTGGTTGATTATTTATACAAAAATAAGCTACGTGCACCGAATATTTGGCAACTGGTGCAACAACAAGCCCAAGCAGGCAGCACAGAATGCCAAGCTTTATGTGATGAAGTCTTTACTGTGCCTGAGTGGGTAGATTGGCAACAAATTGAACGTGGCGCACAAGTATTTTTACGCGCTGCACCACTGGCTTTAGTGGCTTTTGCGCTAGGGGCATTGCCTTTAACTTATGCCGTTCCTAACATTGCCCGTGTGTTGGCCTCAACCAAACGTTTGGAGCAAGATGCCATTCGCCGTTTATACGAAACAGGTTCAATGGTCGCTGACGTGTTAGCCAAAGGTGGCCTGAAAGCGGATGGCGTGGGTTTAAACTCGGTGCTAAGAGTTCGTTTATTACATACTTTTGTGCGTCGTCATGTGGGCATTGATGATGCCAAAAAAGGCTTAAATTTACCTTTGGCAATTAATCAAGCCGAAATGGCGTGGGTCGCTTGTGGTTTTAGTTATGTGGTGTTGGTTGGTTTAGAGCGTTTGGGCGTGTATTTAACCGATGATGATAAACGGGCTTATCATCACTTATGGCGTTATGCCAATTATTTGATGGGGGTCAACCCAGCCTTATTGGCCGATAGCCCTGCTCAAGATGTTTTGTTGTATGCCCAATTAAAAACAGTGTTATGTGCACCTGATGATTGTGGTCGTTTATTAACAGACACTTTAGCCAACTCGTTTGCGGGTCAACCACCGTTCTTTTTGCCAAGACGTGAGTTGGGTGTGTTGGGGAGTATTGTGATTCCTGATAAAGATTTAACTCAAGGCTTAGGCTTTAATTTGTATCCAGAACGACATTTATTGCCTTTAATAAAAGCTGTGGTTTATACCGCCAGTCGCACCAGTACCCTTGCTACCGCGCAAGTCGCTGATTGGGGGCGTGATTATATTCGTTATGTGTTAGATGATGGCCTTAAAGGTCGTATGGCCGATTTTCAAATGCAAATGGGGGCGCATTAAGACGCTGATGGCAGCCAAAAGCTGAGTTTTTGGCTCAGCTTGCTTCTTAGGCTAGAAGGATAATTTTATCTTTTATTTAGATGGGTTTCGTTCCTCAACCCATCCTACACACTAATGGCTTAACTTCGTCACGGAGGTATTGCACCAGTTTTGGCCATGCTTCGAATGGGTCTATTTTGGCAGGTGCAGGCCAGCGTTTAGTGTCGTGTTGTGTAGGAGCTAAACTAATTGCTAAGTTTTCAAATTGTGGATTGTTGGCTAATCGAGCTACAATGAGTGCATGTGGCATATAGTCAACATGGTGTACTCGTTTCTTTACCCTCTCATCAATATCGCCATTGAATAGGGCATCAATTCCCTTAAAATCTACAGATGAATTTGACCAAACAACTGCAGATTGTTTGATAAGTAATACAAACTCCTCAAAGCTTTTTTTATCATTAACGACAAAAGAATGTTGGTTAGAGTCTAAAATTTGTGCAATATTTAACAAAATCCAGCCTGTACTCCAGTTGTGGCAGCCTATGTTACTTAGAACAGAAGATGTTTCTCTTTCGAATAATTGGAAATTGACACTCGTAAAAATAAATTCACCATTTTTATGAAAACAATCAAAAATGAGTTTATGGCTGATGTTATATAGGTTTCGGATAAACTCTAAGTGAAACTCTCGTCTGTCGATTAATGTTTCTGGCGAGGCACCATAAAAATACTCAAAACCGTAGGGCTTTAATAGCTCTGTCATGGTTGTTTTAAAAAGCTGCGCAAACTCAACCAGTGTATTGGCTAAATCATTATGATATTCAGGTTCGGCTGTAATAATACCAACAAAAGGACGCACATTATCGCGGAGGTATTGCACAAGATTTGGCCATGCATTTGGCGATTTGGTGTTGGCAGGCCAAGATTTTTTACTTGATTGAGGGGATAAGCTTATTGCCAAGCTTTCAAAATTAGGATTATCGGCTAAACGAGCAACAATTAAAGCATAGGGCATATCCCATTTTTCATGCACTATATTCCTAACTCGTTCATCAGTATCACCATTGATGAGTGCATCTATTCCTTGAATATCTAGTGCAGAGTCTGACCATTTTAAGACAGTTTGCTTAAAGACTAACATTAACTCTTCAAAATTCTCCCAATCTTCAATTATCTCTTTAGGGGCTAATATGCCACTAATATATAATGAGATACTATCCCCGCCAATTGATAGTCTGACTTTCTTGGCTATTTGTATCATATTATCTTCAGCCATTGTAAAATAAGTTTGTACTTTGAAATAGGTGTCACTTCCTTGACAATAAAAGCAAATTTTATGATTAACTGATGATTTTTTTCGTATATATTCCATACAGATTTCATCATTATCTTCAATCGTATTTGTTTCTAAAATAAAATCATGCTTTGCTAATAATGCTCCCATACGTTCTGTGAGCAAGTCGTGAAATTCGTCTAAGGTTTCAGGAAAGTCATTTTTTCTTTTTCGCTCATCTAAAGCCTGTAGCCAATACTCTTCACTTTGTGGCGGTGTAATTGAGCCATTCGCTAATAAAACTAAAACTAGCTCCTCTCCCAATAAAACTAGGCCATGCTTTTTGGCTGTTTTAAGTACAATTTTAACCAAGCTATACCAATTATATTCGGGTAGGTTAAAACAATACGCAGCCGTATTTGATGCTTTTACTTTGGTTTCAAAATTAGTTAAATAACGAGCTATGGCTTGTGGAAAGTTTTTTGATTTGCTTTGTTGCTCAATATCACGCGCAAAAGCAAGTAATTTTTTGCTCGGCTCTGCTGCTTGCTCTGCCAATAGTCGTGCTAAATGGAGTGACTGTGCATTATAGTCATCAGGTGCGCCATAAACATCCGCATCCCAAATAATCAAATCGTTACGATTGGCCATTATTTTTTCCTTTCAAATCTAATCAAAACCCTAATTTAGCCAATATTATAGCCAAACTCTCTCCATAGTTGACAGACTCCCCATACTTCGCCACTATTTCATTTTTTTAGTCTCTATAATAAATAAGGAACAACAAACGTGGCAGAGTTTAATCGAAATCATTTAATTGTTGGTGCATTGGGTTTTGTATTAGGAAGTGTTGTAACGACTGCCAGCATTACAGCCGTGTTAATGACTCAATCAAAAGAAAAAAAAGTCTGTCCACCTGTGGTCGAAACCATGCCTCAAAGCACCACCCCCGATACAGTTACACCCATTGCACCTGAACCTGAGCCTAATCCTACGCCTGTGACACCTTCACCAGCCCCTACGCCTTCCCCTGAACCTATCGCTAAAGCGATTGCCAAACCTGCCCCAGTCACCGCGCCACCGCCACCCAAAATCAACACCGCCAACATCAAAGGCATTGCAGGGGAGCAAGCCGAGCAACTGAGCGAAGAACAAAAACAGTTGTTAGCACGCAAACAAAATCTACAATCACAACTCCAAGACAGCGAAGAAATCATTCGCCTCAAAGAGCAACAAATCAAAGAAATGGAAGCCAAACTTAAAGCACAGCCTTAAAACCGTAAAATACGTTACACTGTGCAGTCTTTTTTGACTGGCCACCGCTACATGCACCAACAATCACTGTTAAAAGGCTTGGCATTGCTAAGTCTTTCTGCCTTGCTATTTGCCAGCATGGGCGTGTTAATTCGTTTTGCCTCACATACAGTCGATAACGCCACTGTGGTCTTTATGCGTAACCTAACAGGCACCTTACTGTTATTACCCTTTGTACTTAGTCGTGGCAAAGACTTTTTGCGTACCGACAAATTTACCATGCACCTGTGGCGCGCTTTGGTCGGCTTAGCGGCTATGTATGGTTTTTTTTATGCCATTGCCCATTTACCATTATCGAATGCGATGGTGTTTACCTATTCCTCACCTGTGTTTATTCCCTTAGTGGCTTGGCTATTTTTAAAAGAAAAAATCAGTGCGTTGATGTTATTAGCCGCTGCCATTGGTTTAATTGGGGTGTTATTAGTCGCTAAACCTAGTAATGAGATGTTTAACTGGTTGAGTTTAGTGGGTTTAAGCTCTAGCTTTTTGGCTTCTATGGCCTTTGTAACGGTGCGCGCACTTACCAAAACCGAGCCTGCCACACGGATTGTATTTTATTTTTGCCTCATTAGTACCCTTGTGTCAGCTGTGCCGATGTATTGGCACTGGCGTATGTTAACTACGCAAGAGTTAGTGTATTTGGTGGGTGCAGGCACGTTGGCCACTTTGAGTCAGATTAGTTTGTCTAAAGCCTATAGCTTTGCACCAGCAGGCAAAATTGGCCCAGCTAACTATTTAGCGATTATTTTTGCAGGCATTTGGGCTTGGTTATTGTGGAATGAAGTGCCTGATAATTTGAGCATTGCAGGCATGGTGTTGATTTTTATGGCTTTGTTGCTGTGTTTGCCTAGAAGCCAAGCTAAAGTTTAGGGTTCAGGACTTATGTATTGTGTTGCTATTAGAGTGTCGTGTTGGTTGAGCGAAGTCGAAACCCAACCTCTTAGGACTTACGCGGTTATCGCTTTTTTGCTCGCATTTCAACCGTTTTCAACGGTTTTATGCTCACAAAACGCGCTAATTTCGGTAAAATGCGTAAGTCCTGACTATTTAATTTTTTTTGTGTTGCGCGTAAACTTTAGATATTGATATTACTATTTAGGCTAATGGCTATGCAATTATTGGTACACCTTCCTGATGAATTGGTTGAGCGATTTCGTAAATCCATTCCAGCACGTCAGCGTAGTGACTTTGTGCGTCAGATTTTAGAGCGAGCCTTACCTAAGCCAGAAGATGAACTATATCGTTTGGCACTACAAGCTCAAGCCTATGACGACAAGCACCTTGACGAATTTAATGATTTTGATAACGCCTCATTTGATGGTCTTGACCCAAATGAAACATTTGATATGTCTAAGCTGGAAGCACTATGTCAGAAATAAAGCGTGGCGAGGTTTATTGGGCGCAGCTTGACCCAACCATTGGTGCGGAAATACAAAAAACTCGCCCTGTGGTTGTGATGTCGAATACATCAATCAATAAGGCGAGACGAACGATTGTGGTTGTGCCGCTATCAACTTCCGCACCAGTCATACCGTATCTTAATGTTGGTTTAACTGGCGGTAGTACGGCTCGATGTGACCATATACGGGCTATTGATAAATCGCGTCTTGGCAAAAAAGTAGGCACATTATCAAGCAAAGATATTGACGCTATTTTTGATGGCTTAAAACGTATTCTTGATAAATAAATAAATAAGGAAGGCATTACTAATCTTCTTTATTTATCAACAAACCAAGCACTCTAGAAACAAAAACCGCCAATAAGGTTGCAACCAACCAAGTAACAGGTATAGCCAACCATAGGCTATACCCTTGTTGCCACGCGCCATAAATAGCTAATGGCCAACCTATCCAAAAGACTAAGTTAGCCCATAGTTCATTGGTCTTCATTTTTTAGGCAATTTACCCATCATTTTTTGTAACTCTTTGGGGTCGACATCGGGCATTTGCATACCTGCTGGCATACCGCCCATGCCACCGCCACCCATTTTATTTTGCAAACTGCCTAAACCGCGTAACATTTTAGTAATGCCAGACGGAGTGGCTAATTTTTTCATCATTTTGGCCATTTGCGCGTGTTGTTTAAGCAAACGATTAACATCTTGAATTTGCACCCCTGCCCCATTGGCAATACGGCGTTTGCGCGAACCATTGATAACATCAGGTTTGCGGCGTTCTAAGGGGGTCATGGATTGAATAATCGCTTCCATTTGCTTCATCATTTTTTCGGGTGCGCCCCCTGCGGCGGCTTGCTGCATTTGCGAGCCACTCATTCCAGGTAATTTGTCTAAAAAGCCAGCCATGCCGCCCATCGCCTTCATTTGCTGAAACTGCACCAACAGATCTTCTAAATCAAAACCGCCCCCCTTGCGTAGTTTTTTGGCGATTTTTTCGGATTTTTCTTTGTCGATTTTGCGTTCAACTTCTTCCACCAACGACAACACATCGCCCATACCCAAAATACGTTGGGCAATACGGTCAGGGTGAAACGGTTCTAGGGCATCGGTTTTTTCGCCAATACCCATAAACTTAACGGGTTTGCCTGTAATGGTTCGCACCGACAACGCCGCACCACCACGCGCATCACCGTCCATTTTGGTTAAAATAACGCCCGTTAGGGGCAAGGCATCATTAAAAGCTTTGGCGGTATTAGCCGCATCTTGACCTGTCATGGCATCAACCACAAACAAGGTTTCGACAGGTTTAATTGCGCCATGCAAACGCTGAATTTCGCCCATCATCTCGGCATCAACGTGCAAACGCCCTGCAGTATCCACAATCACCACATCAAAAAACTTAAGTTTGCCTTCAGCAATCGCAGCTTGTGCAATAGCCACAGGGTCTTGGTCTTTGTGTGATGGAAAGAAAGTTGCCCCCACATCATTGGCAACGGTTTCTAGCTGTTTAATCGCGGCAGGACGATATACATCACACGACACCACTAAGACTTTTTTCTTTTGACGCTCTTGCAAAAATTTAGCTAATTTAGCAACGGTAGTGGTTTTACCTGCGCCTTGCAAACCTGCCATTAACACCACGGCTGGCGGTGCTGCGTGTAAGTTTAGGGTTTCGTTGGCATCGCCCATGGTTTTGACTAATTCATCAAATACCACTTTAACAAAAGCCTGTCCCGGTGATAACGATTGCATCACCTCATGGCCTAAGGCTTGGGTACGAATGCGCTCCACAAAATCTTTAACCACCGACAAGGCAACGTCGGCTTCTAATAAAGCCATACGCACTTCGCGTAGGGTATCTTTAATATTGTCTTCGGTGAGTTTTCCTGTCCCTGCTACATTGCGTAAACTTTGGGATAAACGTTCGGTTAAATTATCAAACATAGCGAACCACTTTTGTTATCGTGTCAAAAATCAAATCTATTTCTTTATGCAATCAGCAATCGGCGCATAAAAGGCAAGTCCAAAATTAGTGCTAAGGATAGGCAAAATGCGTGGCTTATGCTATAGCTAAAGCCCCTATTTAGGCCAAAAAGCCGCTATAATCGCCGCTTTAGCCCATTATCTTGGTTTTTGACCCTATGATTGCTCAATTTGCAGGCGCAGTAGCCATTGCGTGCTACCTTTTAGCTTGTGTGTTTTTGTACCGCGCCTTAGCGACACACAGCAAGCCCTCTAAAATGCTCATCTTAAGTTTGGGCGCACTGGCTTTGCCTTTACATGGCATGCAAATTTTGACGCAAGTGTATCAATACAATGGCATTAATTTGGGCTTTTTTAATGTGTTATCGCTAGTAGGTTGGATAATTGCTTGTTTACATATTGCTATTTGTAGCTATAGACCCTTGTTAGTGATGAGTTTATTTGCCTACCCAGCAGCTGCATTTGGTTTGTTAGCTTCTTTGCTGTTTTATGCGCCGTATCAAGTGTTATCTCATTTACCTCAAGGTGCAGAAAGCCATATTATTTTATCAATTTTTGCCTATAGTGTCTTATTTTTGGCAGCATTACACGCCATATTATTGGCCATTCAAAATAAAAACCTTAAAAACCATCGGCTAAAAACTAAAAATCCACTACTCAATATTATGCCTCCGCTACAAACAATGGAGGTCGTGCTCTTTGATTTTATTATTTTTGGCTTTATTTTATTATCATTAGCCATTATTAGTGGTTTTATTACCCTTGATGATATTTTTGCACAGCACGTTTTACATAAAACAGTGTTAACGATTTTTGCATGGTTTATTTTTGGAACTTTATTAGTAGGACATTATTGGCAAGGCTGGCGCGGCCAACGTGCCGTTAAGTTTACCTTGATTGGTTTTAGCTTTTTGTTGGTCGGTTTTTTGGGCAGTAAATTTGTCTTAGAGTTTATTTTGCATAGTGCTTATATGCGTTAGCGTACATAGCTTGTTAAGAATTTTTATTTGACTTGATGCCTTAAAACAGCTTAGATAAGCACACTTTTTGCGTATAGGGTTTTTAACTTGGACGACGGTCATAGTTTGGGCTTTTTATTTGGCCTTTTGTTTTTATTTCTTATTGGTTCAGCATTCTTTTCTGCATCAGAAACAGGCATTATGACCTCTAATCGTTATCGACTTAAGCATCAAGCTAAACTCGGTAATAAAACATCGCAACGTATCCTTAACTTATTACAACAACCTGACCGCCTAATTGGCGTTATTTTGATTGGAAACAATACCGTTAACAACTTGGCGGCGGTGGTTGCCACGCTGATTGGCTTGAAGATTTTTGGCGATGTTGGTGCAAGTATTGCGGCAGGTATCCTGACCTTTGTCATGCTGGTATTTTGCGAAGTCGGGCCAAAAACTTATGCCGCTAGTCACCCAGAGCGTATTTCTGGTTTTGCTTCTTATATTTTAGTATTTTTATTAAAAGTAATTTATCCCTTAGTATGGCTATTAAATAAAATTACTAATTTATTATTTCAACTTAATACTCAAAGCTCCGACAAAAAAGACAAACTCACTCGTGAAGAATTGCACTCTATTTTGCACGATGTTTTTTTGCCTACTAAACATCGCAATATGTTATTAAGTATTTTGGAACTTGATAATATCACCGTCAACGATATTATGATTCCTCGTCAAGAAGTGGTAGGTATTAACCTAGACGATGATATTGACGATATTATTGATATATTGCGTGGCACACATCATACCCGAATGCCAGTGTATAAAGGCGAATTAAATAATATTGTTGGTATTTTGCATGTGCGTAATGCAACACGCTTTTTGGGGCAAGACAACTTAACCAAAAGTGAAATGATGCAATATATTCGTGAGCCTTATTATGTACCCGAAAGCACTCCCTTACAGGCACAGCTATTGCAATTTCAAAAGCAAAAGCGTCGTTTGGGTTTGGTGGTTGATGAATATGGTGTGGTACAAGGCATTGTAACGCTTGAGGATATTTTAGAAGAGATTGTGGGTGAATTTACCACCAACATCTCCGAAAACCATCAGGATATTTTGCCGCACAGTGATGGCTATTTTATGATGGATGGTAGCTTAAGTATTCGTGATATTAACCGCTCTATGCACTGGGAGTTACCCACCGATGGCGCAAAAACACTGAGTGGTTTAATTTTGGAACAATTAGAAATTATTCCTGATGGTATGGTAGGTTTACGCTTAGATGACTTTTATATCGAAGTGATGCAAATTAGGGATAACACCATTAAAGCAGCTAAAATCAAAAAACTGATTGAGGTAGAGGCGTAGCTTCGGCTCCGCTCAGCTACCAACAACAAGCCTTAACCCACTCTTTCCTTAACAAACTTGACCACTGCCGCCATTGCTTCATGAGTTGAATTACACAGATACGGCAAACTCAAAAAGCCGTGAATATCAGGATAATGCTCATGTTGAGTATGATTACCTGCCGCTTTAAGTTTTTGCACATAAGCAAAACCATCTTCACGCAAAATATCAAACTCGCCCGTAATCATTAAACAGGGTGGCAAGTTGGCAAAATCGGTACTAAATAATGGCGAAATCTGCTCGTGATATCTATCTGCGGCATGGCGAATATAACAATCCACAAAAAAGCGCATCATTTTATGACTTAAAATTGGCGCATCGGGATATTGTTTGACACTGTCACTACTCAAGGTAGCATCTAAAACAGGATATACCAAAATTTGCCCAATCAGCTGTTGACGATATTTGTGAGCTAATACTGCCGATAAATTGCCACCTGCACTATCACCCATCACCATTATTTTTTGGCTATTAGCATGTAAATAGGCTGCATGCGCAATGACCCAATTTAACACCGCTTCGCATTGCACAACAGGCACAGGAAACTTTACCCAAGGAGCTAAAGAATAGTCCACCGAAATCACTAAACACTCGCTTTGCTTAGCGATACGACGACACAAGGTATCATGGGTTTCTAAATTACCGATGACCCAACCGCCAGCATGAAAAAACAAAATCACGGGTAAATCTGTATTTATGTTGGGATAATAACAACGTACGGTCACATCACCCACTTCACAAGGAACTTGATGTTGTACCACACGCGCCATTGTTTCATTTTTACCAAATAACATGCGTCCCAACACAGGATGCACACCTGCACGTTGAAAAGCTTTTAAAACGGCATCAGGGGCATGAGCTAAGTATTCAGTCGGTGCAACAATTGCGGCTAACAAACGGGTTTTGAGGGGTAAAGCTTGGTATTTGGACATAAGAAACCTTGAATTTTAAGAACTAGATAGCCCTCACCCCAATCCTCTCCCACAGGGCGAGGGAGTTCTCTCTCCCTTTGGGAGAGAGTTAGAGTGAGGGGAAAATACCATATACTTAATTTGCAGAATTGGGTTTAAGTTGCGTTTGATAACGCTTAAAATTTTCAACGTAGTGCAATGCACTCATTTGCAACATCATTGCTTGGCCTTCAGAAATGGTTTTGACCACTTTTGCAGGCGAACCCACCACTAAAGAATTATCAGGAATGACTTGGCGTTCAGTAACTAAAGCATTGGCACCAATAATACAGTTTTTACCAATCTTGGCATGATTTAACACTACTGCATTGATACCAATCAGCGTGTTATCACCAATGGTACAACCATGTAACATGGCTTTGTGACCAACCGTAACATTATTACCAATCGTTAATGGTACGCCACTATCGGTGTGCAACACTGACCCATCTTGAATGTTGCTATTTTCGCCAATACTAATCGTGTCATTGTCGGCGCGAATCACCACATTAAACCAAACGCTGGCATTGTTTGCTAAAACCACTGAGCCAATGACCGTGGCATTGTCTGCAATCCAATAGTCGCCATGAGTTTGTAATTGGCGGTCGCCTAAGGTGTAAATCATGTGCTACTCTCTGTAATAAAACACCTCCCCCTAATTTAGGGGGAGGCTGGGAGGGGGGCTCAACATACCCCACCCTAACCCTCCCCTAAATTAGGGGAGGGAAAACTTGCTAACGTTTCAAAGGATTAGGCCAACGCCAATCAATATCGGCATCATAAACACGACGCATAAACTCGACAATCATAAAACCTGTTAAGCCCCAAATCACATAACCTTGATAATTAAAGCTAGGCACAGGTACGCTAATGCCCATGTATTTTACTTTATGTTGATAATTGGGTTTTTGTTGCAAAAATACATCTAAAGGCACGGTAAAAATACTATCGATTTCATCAGGATTACCACGCAATAAGGGCATTTCATCTAACAAACCAATAATAGGCTTTACTTTAATGCCTATTTTTGAGGTAAATAAACCTAACTCGCCTACAACGGCAACATCTTGTGGGTGCAGGTCTATTTCCTCTTGGGCTTCGCGTAAAGCTGTATGAATAATCGATGTATCGGAGGAATCACGCTTCCCCCCCGGAAAAGCCACTTCCCCTGCATGACTTTTTAGATGCAGCGCACGTTTGGTCAAAATAAGCTGCGGGATTTCTTCGCGGGTGAAAGCCATCAATACCGCTGCATCGGCTTTTTGCGTGCGGTTATCATTGGGTAATCGTGTCAACAACTGCTGCAACATGGTACTATGGTTCTATTTTTATTGATATATCAATAGTACGGCTTTTGTTGATAGGCAAACAAGTCTTTTCTCGTTAGAGTATGCATTATTACCCCCTCACCCCAACCCTCTCCCACAGGGCGAGGGAGAACAATAGCCATTACTTTCATGTAAAACTTAAAAATTGGAAACAAGAATGAAATTTTGTAGTGCTTGTGGTCATGCGGTTGTGCAAAAGATTCCTCAAGGGGATACTCGTTTGCGTTATGTGTGTGAAAGTTGCGAAACGATTCACTATCAAAATCCACATATCATTTGCGGGTGTTTACCGACATGGCAAGATAAAGTGTTGTTATGCAAACGTGGTATAGAACCTCGTTACGGTTTGTGGACATTACCTGCTGGCTTTATGGAAAATTTAGAAACGACTCAAGAAGGCGCGGCACGTGAGACATGGGAAGAAGCACACGCTAAAGTCAAAATCGGTGAGTTGTATTGTGTGTTTAATATTCCACAAATTAGTCAAGTGTATATGATGTATCGTGGTGAAATTATTGATGGTCAATTTGGTGTGGGTGAAGAAAGTATTGAAGCAGGTTTGTTTAGCGAAGATGCAATTCCTTGGGATGAATTGGCTTTTGCCAGCATTAAACGTACACTACGTTACTTTTTTGCCGACCGAAAATTAGGTCATTTTCCTGTTCGAGTGGAAGATTTGGTGCATGGTAGTCGAGATTAGCTTCGACAAGCTCAGCTACCAAGAATACCACTCATCTACTTGCTGAACACCGCTACAGGCTTAAGTGGGTTTCGTACCTCAACCCACACTACCCACCTAAAGCCACAGCCTACTACTTTGCCATCTTCGCCCTAGCCCCATGCAACTTCTTATAATTATCAATTAAGCGTTGATGTCGGTCTAAGCCTTCCAACTTCATGCTAGTGGGCGTTAAACCATAAAAACGTACAGTGCCATTCACCGAGCCAAGTACGGCATCCATTTTTTCATCGCCAAACATTCGTCTAAAATTAAACAGATAATCGTCTAATGTTAAATCGTCATCTAACATCACCTCTAACACCACATTCATACATTGATAAAACAAACCACGGTCAACAGTATTGGTGTTGTATTGCAAAAAGCGTTCAACCAACTCTTTGGCTTCGGCAAACTGCTGTAAGACTAAATGAATCAATAGCTTTAATTCTAAAAGGGTTAATTGTCCCCACGGGGTATTGTCGTCAAATTCAATGCCAATTAAGGTGACAATATCGGTGTAATCGTCTAAATCACTTTCTTCTAAACGCTCAAGTAATTTAGCTAACTTGTTATCCTCTAAACGATGTAAATTTAAAATATCTTCTCTAAACAACAAGGCTTTATTGGTGTTATCCCAAATTAAATCTTCAACAGGATAAATTTCGGAATAATTTGGCACTAAAATACGGCAAGCAGGTGCGCCCAATTCGGTATAAACTGCCATGTACACTTCTTTACCCAAGTCTTTGAGAATACCAAACAAGGTGGCCGCTTCCTCAGCATTAGCGTTCTCACCTTGACTGCTAAAATCCCAATCAACAAACTCAAAATTGGCTTTGGCACTAAAAAACCGCCATGACACCAAACCACTCGAATCAATAAAATGTTCAACAAAATTATTGGGTTCGGTAACGGCATTGCTTTGAAAGGTAGGTTGCGGCAAGTCGTTTAAGCCTTCAAAACTACGGCCTTGCAATAACTCGGTTAAACTACGTTCTAAGGCGACTTCAAAACTGGGGTGCGCACCAAATGAGGCAAACACGCCGCCTGTCCGTGGGTTCATCAAGGTCACACACATCACAGGATATTTGCCACCCATTGATGCATCTTTGACTAACACAGGAAAGCCCTGCTCTTCTAAACCTTTGATGCCTGCCACAATCTGCGGATATTTGGCCAATACGTCTTGTGGCACATCAGGTAAGGCCATCTCCCCTTCTAAAATTTCGCGTTTTACCGCCCGTTCAAAAATTTCGGATAAACACTGTACTTGCGCTTCAGCAATGGTATTGCCTGCACTCATGCCATTACTTAAAAATAAATTCTCAATTAAGTTAGACGGAAAATACACCACTTGGCCATCCGATTGACGGACAAAAGGCAAACAACAAATGCCACGTTTGACATTACCCGAATTAGTGTCATACAAATGTGAACCGCGTAACTCGCCATCAGGGTTATAAATTTCACGGCAATAGTCGTCTAAAATTTCTTTGGGTAAACGATCTCGAAATGCGGGCTTAAACCATTTTTCATCGGGATGATGGACAAAATCAGCATTAGCGATTTCTTCACCCCAAAACTGGCCGTGATAAAAAAAGTTGCAGTTGAGTCGTTCAATAAATTCGCCCAAGGCAGAGGCCAAGGCACTTTCTTTGCTTGCGCCTTTACCATTGGTAAAACACATTGGCGAATGGGCATCCCGAATATGCAACGACCAGACATTTGGCACAATATTACGCCACGAGGCGATTTCGATTTTCATGCCCAAATTAGCCATAATGCTCGACATATTGGCAATGGTTTGTTCTAGGGGTAAGTCTTTGCCCAAAATATAGGTATTATTTTCAGAGGTTAGATTAGGCATTAACAAGGCTTGCGCATCGGCATCAATACTTTCAACGTCTTCAATGACAAAATCGGGCATGGTTTGTACCACTTTTTTAACGGTACAACGGTCAATTGAGCGCAAAATACCTTGTCGGTCTTTGTCTGAAATATCGGCAGGAAGTTCGACTTGAATCTTAAAAATTTGTTTATAGCGATTTTCGGGGTCAACAATGTTGTTTTGCGACAGACGAATGTTATCGGTGGAAATGTTGCGTGTTTGGCAATACAACTTCACAAAATACGCGGCACATAAGGCAGAAGACGCTAAAAAGTAATCAAATGGGCCGGGTGCAGAACCATCACCTTTATATCGAATCGGTTGGTCGGCGATGACCGTGAAGTCATCAAACTTTGCTTCGAGTCGAAGTTTGTCAAGAAAATTGACTTTAATTTCCATGAGAAGTCCTAAAAATTATGTGAATAGCGTAGTGAAATCGAGGTTTTGATAAATGGCAGGATTATCGTGTGATATTGCACCGCGCATGTGCTACAGATTCTCTAAATTTTCTTTGTAAACGAAGCAATAATATCATCAACAGGTAAGACTTTATCATACCACTCTTTGCGAATTTCTTTACTTTGTACATCGTTTCTGATTCTTTTTAAGAAGCTCTTAAAATCATTATTCATACTAGAGAGTTTATTCAGCATATCCCAATCTAAATTCTCTTTACGTAACGCAGGATATATAATTTCGGAAGCATCAGGCTCTTGTATATCTAAGGCGATTACACCTATACCAAAAGATGTAGATAACCGACTAAGCTCATCACGAAAGTCTTCATTTGTGGATACGTGAGCTGCAACTAAATAAGACTCATTTGCCCATGATGAATTGGACACTGTTTGAAAGAAAGACTCTCTTAAATTATTCAAATTTAACTCACGTTTTAGCTCAAACGAATAAAATCGAAGCGAAGTATTACCAATTACGGTACTTAACTCAAAAACATCAGGCTGCCAATCTTCTAATGGAAAATAGCAGCCTACTATATCTGGATGAACCCACTCGCCAAACTCTTTTTTATCGGATGTATGATGACGTATTGTTTTTGTATAAACTTTTAAGTGTACAGAGGCAAAATAACTTAACAAAGGATGTAAATCTTTTTCTAAAAAATCATTCTTAGAAATATTTTTGCTGTAATCATTTATAACTGCTACGACATTATCACTCTCAATAACTTTTCTATTTTTCAAAGCAAAACGTGTTGGTCTAGTACTTACTTTATCAAAAATGCTATCAATATTATTCTGCATATCAACATAAATACGCGCACCTAATGTTCGTTCAGGGGTTTTGCCATTTGAACCTAACAAAGTGTCATATCCTTTTCGTATCGCAAGCTGCCACATTTCTTCAACAGATAACGGCTTATTTTCTTCCTGTAATATTTTATGTGCTAACTCGAGAAAACCAAACTTACTCATGAATCATCCTAAAAAATGCTAATAATCAAGATACGATATATAGGCTTTATCAAATGGGCTTGTCAAAAAAATCTATTTGATAGCCAGCCAGTAGCGTGGGTTGACGTAGGAAACCCACAATTAGCGTTTAATTATCGTGGGTTTCATTCCTCAACCCACACTACTACATCTGCTCTTTAAGCTCTTCGAGCGGTGCATCAAAATCATCAGCTATTTTCATCAATCCTTTGCCAGAACCATAAACAGGACGCGGCTTGGTCTCTTGCTTTTCATACATCACAATAATCCGTGCTGTTTTAGCCGTAATCTTATGAGGCAGTTGTACATGAATTTGATGGTTTTCATCTATTTGTACAGGTAACTCAATCGCATACATAGCAATCTCCTCACTTGAGTAACGCAATGACATATCCACAAATCATAGCAGAAATAAGATGACTATCACTTAGCACTCTTATACATAAAATTCTCTAACGAGGTTTCGGCCAAGTTAGTCCAACCCTGACTTAAACGTCTAAAGCCTTTCCAAGAAGCATAAATCTTTTTAAACATCGGGTCGGCGGCGGATAACTCATCATATAACGCAAACGCAGCTTTTTGCCCTGCTTGCATGACATCATCAGGGTAACGATGCAACACCACCCCATGTTGATTCATTAACCGAATTAAGGCTTGCGGATTACGCGCATCATAAGCGGCTAACATCATTTGATTAGCCTCCATTGTTGCCACTTCAAACGCCGATTGCCATGCTTTAGGCAATTTTGCCCATGCACTCTGATTGACATAAAAACTTAACTGTGGCCCTGCTTCCCACCAACCTGGGAAATAATAATGTTTAGCCACTTTATATAAGCCTAACTTTTCATCATCGTAAGGCCCAACCCATTCACTAGCATCAATTGCACCACGTTCCAAGGCAGGATAAATATCTGCGCCTGCAATGGTTTGGGGAATCACGCCCAAACGGGACATGATTTCGCCACCAATACCGGGAATACGCATTTTGATGCCTTGTAATTCTTTGAGGCTATTGACAGGTTTTCTAAACCAACCGCCCATTTGCGCGCCTGTATTGCCACCTGCAAAATTAACAATGTTATATTGCTTAAATAACTCGCCCAATAATTGTTGGCCGCCCGCTTGCGAATACCATGCATTTTGTTGGCGCGCGGTTAAACCAAAAGGCAAACAGGTATCAAAAGCAAAGGCTTTGCTTTTGCCCACATAGTAATAACCTGCGGTGTGGCCACATTCGACCGTACCATTACTCACGGCATCTAATACTTGTAAACCCGGAACTAATTCTCCGCCTGCAAACACGCGAATTTGAAATTTACCATCAGTGAGTTGTGCCACACGTTTAGAGAGCATTTCACCTGCACCATAAATGGTGTCTAAACTTTTAGGAAAACTAGACGCTAAACGCCATTGCACGGCAGGTTGAGTGATAACGGCTGGCGCGGCAAAACTGGCGGTTGTGGCAGTGGCTGCGCCTAAAGCAGCAATTTTTTGTAAGGCTTGACGACGTTGCATGGTTCATTCTCATTTCTTTAGGACTCATAACAAGTCCACCACAGTGTTTGTGACAGTTTTATCTTAAAGCGACACGCGCAACGTCATAATGCGTTTGCGCTAATTTACCTTGTTTGTATAACCATTCTGCCACTTCTGCCCATGAATACAAGGCTGAGCCTGAAGCAACTCCGTACACAGGTTTAGGGAAGTCACCACAACCACGTTTACTTTTGGCATATTGAGACAAGGCAGCACGCGTTAAACCTGCTCGTTCTGCCATTTCGGATAATGTAGATACACCGCCTTCTTGTACAATCAGTTGTTGAAAGCCGATTGAGCGAATGTTTTCTAAAGCCGATGTAATCGCTTGCTCGGCACTATCGGCTTGACGGTCAAACTCTAAATAGACGGTATCATTGTAACTACATAATAAAGCATCATCACAGCCTGCTTCAAAAAAGCTATCTTCTATATCAGGCATATCGACATAAGCATCACGCACCACAATAGTAAAATGATAAGTATTCATTATTTATTGCTCCTGTTGTTCATCACGACACTGCTGCACTTTATGCAAAATCTGTTTGGCATGATTTTCGGGACTTTTAGGTGTACTCCAAATACTCATTTGATGTTCTGTATGCCCAGCAACACACCGTAACCGACAAAAGGCATGCGCCGATTTGCCTGCGTCCACTATTTCCCAACCATTAGCCATAGCATGTTTAATCGCTTCTCTAATGTGTTTATTGGGGTGCTTTTTCATCTTAAAGACCTTAAATATAGTATAAAGAGGTGTTTACAAATGTAAACACCTCTTTATATCAGTTTGAGGAATTATGCGGTTATTGCTTATTTATCTCTAAATTCTTTGGCAATTTCTTGCATTAAACGAATCGCTTCATCGGCACTGGCGGCTTGGCCACCGACATTCGACAAATCTTGGCTATTGTTAAAGGTGGTGCTTTGTTTGGGTTCATGGCGAACTAAATCGGGATAGATAATTAACACGGCAACCATGGCTAACTGCAAGACAATAAACGGCACTGCCCCTTTGTATAAATGATTGGTATTGAGTGCTTTAGGGGCAACACTGCGTAAATAAAATAACGAAAAACCAAACGGCGGTGTTAAAAAAGAGGTTTGTAAAGTCATGGCCAGTATTACGCCAAACCACACAGGGTCGATGTTGAGTTTATAAATAATTGGCACTAATAACGGCACCACAATAAACACAATCTCAAAAAAGTCTAAGAACATGCCTAAACCAAAGACCATCAAATTAACCACTAATAAAAAGGCAATTTCGCCTGCGGGTAACTTATCAAATAAATGCTCGACCCATAAATCACCATTTAAGGCTCTAAATACTAAAGCAAACAGGCTTGAGCCAATTAAAATAAACATCACAAAAGAGGTTAATTTGGCAGTGTTATCTAAGGCTTGATGCAGTAAAGAGGCACTTAAACGGCGTTTGACTAAGGCTAAGACTAATGCGCCTGCTGCCCCCATTGCCCCTGCTTCGGTGGGTGTAGCTAAACCAATAAAAATTGTCCCTAACACCAAAAAAATTAACACTAAGGGCGGCACTAAAGCGGCTAATAACTTGCCCCATTGAATAGCTTGGCGGGTTTGTTGTTGTGCGGGTAACAACTCAGGTTTGATAATCGCTAAACCACCAATAAACAGCGCAAATAATGCTACTAAGGCCAAACTAGGATACATTGCCCCTAAATACATATCGCCAACAGGCACAGTTAAGGTATCCGCCAAGACAATTAACACTAAAGACGGTGGAATAATTTGTGCCAATGTGCCAGAAGCCATAATCACGCCACTGGAAATGGCAGGTGAATAACCTTGACGCATCATCATCGGTAAAGAAATCAAGCCCATCGCCATCACGCTGGCGGCGACAACACCTGTGGTTGCGGCTAATAATGCGCCGACTAAAATCACCGCAAAAGCCAAACCACCACGCAAACGACCAAACAGTTGATTGATCGCGTCCAGTAAATCTTCGGCTAATTGACTCTTTTCTAAAATCAGTCCCATTAAGGTAAAAAATGGAATCGCCATCAGCGTTTCATTACGCATAATGCCAAATAAGCGTTCTGGTACAGCTTGCACCAATTCGATGGGCAATGCGCCCACCAACACACCAATTGCACCAAAAATCAGGCCAACAGCCGCCAAAACAAAAGCAACAGGATAGCCAGTTAATAACAATAAAAATAAGCTCAAAAACATTAACGGCGCGAGCCAACCCCAATCACCTGTCATGCTCGCTCTCCGTGTTGTAAAATCGCAATACGTTTGCCTATTTCGCTAATCACTTGCAAAATCAGCAAAACAAAACCAAGAGGAATCAGTAGTTTAACTGGCCAACGTGGTAAACCCCCTGCATCAGCAGACATTTCGTTGTGTTGCCAAACTTGGATAAACTCGTGCCAACCCAACCAAGCTAAACCCACTGCAACAGGCAATAAAAACAAGACATGACCTGCAATATCAATCCCAGCACGGGTTTTAGCCGACCAACGTTTAGACAATACATCAACACGGACATGTTGATCTGCTTGTAAGGTATAGGCTGCGCCCAATAAGAAGACTGCCGAAAATAAGTACCATTGCCCTTCTAAAAAACCATTAGAACCAAAGGCAAATTTACGTCCGACAGCGGTAAAGACTGATAACAAGACGGTGGCTAAAATTAGCCATGCCACCACACGTCCCACTGTTTTGTTGAGTGTGTCGATAGCCGTACACACCTTTGTTAATGCACTCATAACCGTAAACAACTGGAGTTGAAATGGGGCGAATGATACGCGCTGATGATGGCTTTTTGTACTTTTATTCGTTTTTTAACGAAGATTTTTGCAATTAATTGACTTTTTTATCACAGAAAAATTTTTAAAAGCGAATGATTCTATTTGTGGCTGTGCGACTATCAAACCATCAGACAATGTCATGATTGACTAAAAATACTCCATGACCTATTTAGAGGGGAAAAATAATGACTACATTTATGGGGCAAGCCCAAGGCGTTGGCTTAGCCATTCTTAATCAAATTGCCAGCAGTGATTGGCCAGACAAATTAAACCTGCGTAAACCCATCGAAAAAATACTCTATCAAGGCAGCAAAACAGGCTTTAAGGTCATGACCAAAGTCAGCCGCCAGTTTGCTAGCTCAGGAAAATCCAACAATCAAGCCACACGTTTAGTGTCGAGTGCGGCCAAAGGCGTGTTTGATTTAAGCCTGTCTGACGAACAACAAATGATTCGTGACAGTTTGACCATGTTTGCCAAAGAAATGATTCGTCCAGCCGCACATCACAGTGATGCCAATGCTGCTGTGCCTGCCGAGCTGCTTGCTCAAGCCAAAGAATTAGGCTTAATGTATTACGCTGTACCCGAAGCCTTAGGCGGCATGGCGACCGAAGATAACACCACCACGCAAATGCTGATTTTAGAAGATTTAGGCTATGGTGACATGGGCATTGCAGCCGCTTTGTATAGCTCGGTTAGTGTTGCTAATACGTTGGCACGTTGGGGCAGCTCCGAACAACAAGAACGTTATTTGCGGGCTTTTGCGAGCGAAAATCCACCCGAAGCCGCGTTAGCGGTAGTTGAAAAAACGCCCTTATTTGACCCTAACAAACTCAACACCAGTGCTAAGTTAGTCGGCAGCGATTATCTGCTAAACGGTGAAAAAGCCTTAGTACTCACAGGTGCAGATGCTGAGCTGTTTATTGTGGCCGCCGATGTCGAGGGCATCGCTGCCCTGTTTATTGTTGAAAGTGGCACAGCAGGTTTAAGCCTAAGTGATGGCTCAGCGATGGGCATAAAAGCTGCCGCAACCAAAACCTTACACTTAAAAGATGTACGTATTCCTGCGACCAATCGTTTTCCTGCAACCTTTGATTATCAAGCCTTTTTAGATTTGGGTAATTTGGCGTGGTGTGCTTTAGCCGTGGGTTGTGGCCAAGCGATTTTGGATTATTTAGTGCCTTATGTAAACGAGCGTGAAGCCTTTGGTGAACCCATTAGCCATCGTCAAAGTGTGGCGTTTATGGTGGCTGATGTGGCGATTGAATTAGAAGCAATGCGGTTAATGGTTTGGCGTGCTTGTGCCTTGGCTGAGCAAGGCAAAGAGTTTCACCGTGAAGCCTATTTAGCCAAGATTTTATGTGCCGAAAAAGCGATGAAATTGGGTACAGATGCCGTGCAATTATTGGGTGGTCATGGTTTTACCAAAGAACATCCCGTCGAGAGATGGTATCGTGATATGCGTTGTTTAGCCGTGATGCACAGTGGCTTACATTTATAATTATAAGGAGCAAAATCATGTATTTAGAAAATCCGAAAAAATTTAATATGTTGGTCGAACAAGCGCATCAAGTGGCGGTCAACGTGTTACGTCCCATTTCGCGCAAATATGACAAAGCCGAACATGACTATCCTAAAGAATTGGATATGCTTGCTTCCTTATTAGATGGCATGAACGAAGGCTCACCTGATGCCGTTGGCGCAAGTAGCACAGGTTCTGGCACAACCAGTAGTGGTTCAGGCGTTAAAAATGGCTCTAATATGTCTGCGGTGTTAGGCATTATTGAAATGTGTTGGGGCGATGTGGGCTTATTGTTAGCCATGCCACGTCAAGGTTTGGGTAATGCTGCGATTGCTGCGGTTGCCAATGAAGAGCAACTCAAACGCTTTAAAGGCACTTGGGCAGCAATGGCGATTACTGAGCCAAACTGTGGTTCTGACTCGGCAGCGATTCGTACCACCGCTACCAAAGATGGCGACCATTATGTGTTAAATGGTGAAAAGATTTTTGTGACTTCTGGTCAACGTGCTGACAGTGTCGTGGTTTGGGCAACTTTAGATAAAAATCTAGGTCGTGCGGCGATTAAATCCTTTGTGGTGCAACATGGCACAGAAGGCATGGAAGTCACGCGTTTAGAGAAGAAGCTTGGCATTAAAGCCTCTGACACCGCTGCAATCACCTTTACTAACTGTCGTGTACCTGCGGCTAATTTGTTGGGCACACCCGAAGTTGATGTGCAAAAAGGTTTTGCGGGGGTCATGCAAACCTTTGATAATACACGTCCTTTAGTGGCGGCTATGGCCATTGGTGTGGCTAAAGCGTCTTTAGATCGTACTCGTGAGTTATTAAAAGACAGCTTATCGGTTAACTACAGTGCACAGCCGATGCAAGCTTCGTTTGCCGAAGCCACGCTCAATCGTTTAGAGGCAGAATGGGAAGCAGCCCGTTTGTTAACACTTAAAGCGGCTTGGTTAGCGGATAACAAAATCCCTAACTCTAAAGAAGCATCCATGGCCAAAGCCAAAGCAGGTCGTGTGGCTAACGAGGTCACCTTAAAATGTGTCGAGTTGTGCGGTGCTTTGGGTTATAGCGAAGATGAGCTGTTAGAAAAATGGTCACGTGATTCAAAAATTTTGGATATTTTTGAAGGCACACAACAAATTCAATTGTTGATTGTGGCGCGTAGAGTATTAAACAAAAGCTCGGCTGAGTTGAAGTAGTTTTTTAGGTGCTGGGCAGAGCGTCTAGCACCGTATCTTACACCAAAAACAATTGATAATTCTTACGCACTGCTTCGACAACGTCAAGGTGTCCTCCTTTATCAGATTGGCATCAAACTTCGTGCCTTTTGGTTGCTTAGCTTCTCGAATTATTGAGGTCGGTGAGTATGTCAATAACAACAAAAAATCGTGTGTTTGTGACCACGATAGCTTAACTTTACGTCGTAATACTTGGGTAGTCTCAATTAGCATTTGCACACTAATAATGCCACCTTTATTTAACACTGCTTCAGCAGCATCGGCTTTGTTGATATCGTGTGACAGCAAATACAGCAACACATTGGTATCCACAAAAAGCTTATCTTTCATGCAGTTCATCTCTATCAAAATAAAAATCAGCGGGTAACTTACTTCTAAATTGACGTAATTTTTGCAAAATTTCTTGATTACTTGGCTTTTTGCTCACTTTAAAAAGGCGTGAATCGGCAATTTTAATTTCTATATCATCGTCTTCTTCATGCAAAGCTAAAGTTTCTACCACCACTAAGGCCTCACCAATCGCAAGGCTATGTGCCCCATTTGCAGACTTGCATAGCAACCCCTTCAAGATATGCACTATTCAAAAAGTATATCTGATTAAGAGTTCGAGTGAGGCGCAATGCATTGCGCCATGTTTAAGAAAAAAATATTCTTAATTATGGAAAATACAAAAAACGCTGCATTACACAGTCGCTAATGCATCCTACTTTTAATTCAAGACATATTAGCAAAACCACGCACACAATCGGCTTTTAAGTCGGCAATATCCTCTAGACCCACCGCAATTCTAATCAAGCCTTCGGTTATACCTGCGGCGGCTTTGGCATCTGGACTCAAACGGCCATGTGTGGTTGATGCAGGATGAGTAATGGTCGTTTTGGCATCGCCCAAGTTGGCGGTAATGGACATAATTTTTGTGCCATCAATAAAACGCCACGCCCCTTCGCGCTCACCTTCCACCACAAACGATAACACACCACCAAAAGCACGTTGCTGCTGTGCCGCTAATGAATGCTGTGGGTGCGTAGGTAAACCTGCATAATTCACCTGTTTCACTTGTGGCTGCTGTGCTAACCAAGTTGCCAAGGCTAAGGCACTGGCAGAATGTGCCTCCATTCTTAAACGTAAGGTTTCTAAGCCCTTTAAAAACACCCACGCATTAAACGGACTCATCGAAGGGCCGCAAGTACGCACTACGCCATATACTTCTTCTAACAGTTTATGACTGCCAACCACTGCCCCACCTAAGGCGCGGCCTTGACCATCTAAATACTTAGTGGCTGAATGGATGACTAAATCTGCACCTAATGCCAAGGGCTTTTGCAAAGCAGGCGTACAAAAACAATTATCAACAGCCAATAAAATATCGTGTTGATGTGCTAAGTCTGCTAAAAGAGCAATATCAGCCACTTCACAAATGGGATTACTGGGCGTTTCTAAAAAAAATAATTTGGTTTGAGCCGTAATAGCGGCTTGCCACTGTGCAATATCGGTCAAATCTACAAAAGTAACTGCGACACCAAATTTTTTAAAGTATTTCTCAAACAGCACATTAGTTGTGCCAAACACCGCACGCGAGCAAACCACATGGTCACCTGCCGACAAAAAAGCCAAGCAAGTGGCCAATATCGCGGCCATACCTGAGCTAGTGGCTACTGCTCTCTCGCCACCCTCAAGGGCAGCCAAACGCTGTTCAAACATTCTGACGGTGGGATTGGTAAAGCGCGAATAAATATTACCTGCCTCCGTGCCACCAAAACGGGCGGCAGCATGGGCGGCACTCTCAAACACAAACGATGAAGTTAAAAACATCGCTTCGCTATGCTCACCTTCTTGAGTACGAGCAACGCCTGCACGTACCGCTAAGGTGTCAAATTCTAGCTCTGCCAAGAGTTGTTGATGTGTTTGAGAGTTCAAGGTATTTACTCCTGTACATTGGCTAAATCAATGGTGACGTTTTCGACTTTTTTAGATTTTGCCCCGTCATTGCGCGATTGTTCTAAACGCTGCAAATAAGCATCATCAATATCACCTGTCACATATTCGCCTGTAAATACCGAGCAATCGAAATCGACCAGCTCTGGATTGCCTTCACGCGCGCAAGCAACCAAGTCTTCTAAGTCCTGAAAAATTAAACCATCTGCCCCAATTAAAGCACAAATTTGTTCTACGGTATTACCATGAGCAATCAACTCTGTTTTGGCAGGCATATCAATACCATAAACATTAGGATAACGCACAGGTGGCGCAGCCGAGGCAAAATAGACTTTACGCGCTCCCACATCACGCGCCATTTGAATAATTTCTTTGCAGGTAGTCCCACGCACAATCGAGTCATCAACTAACAACACATTTTTGCCCTGAAACTCTAAATCTACAGGACTGAGTTTTTGACGTACTGATTTTTTGCGTTGACTTTGACCCGGCATAATAAAGGTGCGGCCAATGTAACGGTTTTTCATAAAACCTTCACGGTACTTGACATTGAGGTTGTTAGCTAACTCTAGGGCAGCGGTACGGCTGGTATCTGGAATGGGAATAACTACATCAATATCATGATTTTCGCCCCACTCGCGCTTGATTTTAGCAGCGAGTTTTTCGCCCATACGCAAGCGCGATTTATATACCGAGACATTATCCATACGCGAATCGGGACGGGCAAAATACACATATTCAAAAATACAGGGAGTAAGTTTGGGTTTTTCGGCACATTGACGGGTAAACAACTGACCTTCGTTGTTAATAAAAATCGCCTCACCAGGGGCTAAATCACGTACCACCGTATAGCCTAAGGAGGTAATTGCCACCGACTCAGAGGCAATAATATATTCTTTGCCTTTGGGTGTTTCGCGCTCGCCATACAAAATTGGACGAATGCCATTCGGGTCTCTAAAACCTAATAAACCATAGCCTGTAATCATCGCCACCACCGCATACGCCCCTTTGCAGCGTTTATGAACGGCAGCAACCGCATCAAAGACTTCTTTTTCGGTGGGCTGTATTTGGCCTAGCTCTTGTAGCTCATGGGCAAAGACATTAAGCAATACTTCGGAGTCGGAGTCGGTGTTAATGTGGCGCAAATCGGTTTTAAATAAATCGTTCGCAATTTCGTGAGCATTGGTCAAGTTACCATTATGCGCCAAGGTCAAGCCATACGGTGAGTTAACATAAAATGGCTGCGCCTCGGCAGAACTGGATGAGCCTGCGGTAGGATAACGCACATGGCCAATACCAAAGTTGCCTACTAAACGTAACATATGACGGGTATGAAAAACATCGCGTACCATGCCATTATCTTTACGCAAAAACAAACGTCCCTCATTAAAAGTCACGATACCTGCCGCATCTTGGCCACGATGCTGTAACATCGTCAGTGCGTCATACAATTCTTGATTAACAGGCGATTTACCAGCAATGCCGACGATACCGCACATAATTCACCTCAAGGTTGGCTAGATTGAGTAGGAGAAATTTTAATACCCGATTGGGGAAGATGCTTAACCTGTTTTTTGATTTCATCGGTAACTTGATGGGCAACAGGCACATAAGGTAGCAAGGCTTTTGGAAAAGAGGCTTCTTGCCACCATGCGTCTTTATGCACAAATGGCTCAATTAAGCCTATCGCCAACAACACAATCAGTAAGCCACGCGCCAAACCAAAACCACCGCCAGCAAGCTTATCAACAGGGCGTAAAGCCAATGTTTTAAGTATTTCGCTCAGTACCCATGCAATTAAGGTACTTAACACCACCATACTCAAACATAACACCAAAAAAGCAGTCGCTTTTTGCAGCGAAGGTGTGGTGATGATAGGAGCAATGACGCGCGCAAACCCTTCATAACCATTGATGGCCACAATCAGACCAATCACCCACCCTGCTAAAGCCAAGCCTTCGCGCACCAGACCACGGCTAAAACCACGCCATATAGACCATGCTAACAGCACCAAAATTACAATATCAGCAACAGGCATAACAACTTCTTAGTTAAATAAATAAAAGCTAAATTCTTTTCCCTTCGACTCCGCTCAGGGAACCAAGTTGACTTAGCGTAGTCGAAGTCACTTTTAGATTAAGTCAAAATTACTCAGCCGCTTGTAGCACTTTAATGGCAGTCACAGCCTCTTCGATAAGCTGTGCACCTTGATAAATAAATCCCGTATAGACTTGTACCAAACTCGCGCCTGCATTGATTTTTTCGGCAGCCGCTGCACCATCGCTAATACCGCCAACACCAATAATTGGAATACGTCCTGCAAGGCATTGTGCTAAACGTGACAAGGTATAGGTGGACAATGACCGTAACGGCTTGCCACTTAAACCACCTGTCTCTGTCGATAACGCCAAATGCTCAATCCCTGTACGGGTGATAGTTGTATTAGTGGCAATAACACCATCAATTTTGTGCAATACTAACTGCTCGGCCATATATTCAATTTCTTCATCTTGCAAATCAGGTGCAATTTTAACCGCCAATGGCACATAATGGCCATAATGCGCGGCTAATCGGGCTTGAGTGTCTTTAAGCTGTTTAAGCAAGTCAGAAAAGGCCGTGCCTGTTTGCAATGAGCGCAAGCCTTGGGTATTAGGTGAAGAAATATTAACCGTGACATAAGACGCCAAGTCATAGACTTTTTCGAGACAATGCACATAATCATCGGCAGCATTTTCGACAGGGGTATCAAAGTTTTTGCCAATATTGATACCTAATACCCCTTGATATTTAGCTTTTTGTACCTGACTGACCAAATGGTCAACCCCTAAATTATTAAAGCCCATACGGTTAATAATCGCTTGGGCTTCAGGGAGTCTAAATAAACGCGGTAGAGGATTACCTGCTTGTGGACGGGGTGTAATAGTCCCTATTTCGATAAAACCAAAACCTAAAGCGGCTAAGGCATCAATATAATCGCCATTTTTATCTAAACCAGCCGCTAAACCGACAGGATTAGCAAAGTCTATGCCCATGACCTTAACAGGGTGCTGAGGCGTTTTATGTAATAAACCTAACAAGCCTAATGAGTTTGCAATCGCCATACTGCGTAAGGCAACATGATGCGATGTTTCGGGATTAAAGCGAAATAATAACGAGCGAACTAAGGGATAATACATAACGCACCTTAGGATTTGGTAGCCCCCAAACCCTTTTCAATCTAGCAAGGTGCGAATTATACACATTTTGTCTATGGCTGTAGAGAGTCAGTTTAACCTCTACGACTCATAAACGCCAAACGTTCCAATAAATGTACGTCTTGCTCATTTTTTAACAACGCACCATGCAAGGGAGGAATGGCAGTACGGGTATCACGGTTACGCAAAATATCTTCAGGAATATCATCCGACATCAATAACTTGAGCCAGTCAATTAACTCTGAGGTTGAAGGACGTTTTTTTAAGCCTGCTACTTTACGCAAATCAAAGAAAATATCTAAGGCTTCTTTAACTAAAGTTTGCTGAATGTGTGGGTAATGTACCGCCACAATCTGCTTCATGGTTTGAGCATCGGGAAAGGTAATATAATGAAAAAAGCAACGACGCAAAAAGGCATCAGGTAAGTCTTTTTCGTTATTAGACGTAATAATCACAATCGGGCGATGTTTGGCTTTAATGGTTTCGCCTGTTTCGTAAACAAAAAACTCCATTTTGTCGAGTTCGGTTAACAAATCATTAGGAAACTCAATATCGGCTTTGTCGATTTCGTCAATTAACAATACGACACGCTCATCGCTGGCAAAGGCTTCCCACAATTTACCTTGTTTAATATAGTTTTTAATATCAAACACACGGTCATCACCCAATTGCGAATCACGCAAACGCGACACGGCATCGTACTCATACAAGCCTTGTTGCGCTTTGGTAGTGGACTTAATGTGCCACTGAATGAGCTTTAAACCTAAAGACTGAGCCACTTGCTCGGCCAACAACGTTTTGCCTGTACCTGGCTCGCCTTTGATTAACAACGGCTTTTGTAATTGAATCGCAGCATTTACGGCCAATTTTAAATCATCGGTGGCTACATAAGCCTCTGTACCTGCAAAACGCATATTTTTTTCCTCGTAAATAACTTAATCTTGTTGATGACGCTGTTTAAACCACATCACCAAACAGGCAATAGTTGTGACCAAAAATATTGGCAATAAACTTTTGATAGCCTCTAAAGCTGCACCCGACATCACATGAAACAGGGTAGCAATAATGGCAGGGGCAGGCAGCCACACTTGATTATCAATCGGCCACGGTGTCAATAATACACAGGCCGCCAGCACCAATAATATTGGTCGCCAAGCTTGTGGCAGATACTTGGCCAAATTAACATGATACAAGTACAACATAGCCAACACCGAAAGCACATAAATCGGCCACGCGATTAAATAACCTATCATAGATTCACCTACTGCTATTGATACTTACTTTCGTCGGGGCGAAACAAATCAAGCATATAGTCTTCTCGCGGTGGAGGCATTTGCAAATAAAACCCTTTTTCGGCAATATCGGTCAATACTTGTGTTGCATCTGCTCTTGCTAACTTTTTATCGGCCGTAATTAACATACTGCCAAATAAAGTTGCTTTGCCAAACATGGCCAATAAGGCTTCTGGCACTTGCGAAAGACCATTCGCTTTACGCACATACAAATACATTTCGTCTTTTTTGCTGCTTTTGTAAATACTACAAATTTCGGGCTTGAGGCTCATAAGATTCTCAGTTAAATAAACGATGGCGATAACTGCGCCACTCTGCTAATTGCGCCGCTTGCTTGCTTAATGTTTGCAATAATGGTTGCGTTAACACTTCATAACGCCAGCCCTGCAATGCCAAAGGCAAAGCACATTGCTCACCTTCATCAATATAATTTAACACTAAAGCATCCAACCAACGCTTACGCAATAATACATCTGCTGGAATGCCATAATGCTGTGCAATATGTTCACTTTGTTGACGCAATAAATTAAATAAACTTTTAGCTGCTTTGGGTAAGGGCAAAGGTAATAGTGGCGGACATTTGGCTTCTGGCTTATGTTGAGCAACACGAATCATTTCTAATAACAAAGAGCCATGTTTTTGGTAAGTTTTAGGATGCAAATCTTCGACACGGGCTAATTGCGCCAATGTTTGTGGCATTTGCTGCACAATCGCCATTAAAGTGTGATTTTTAAGTACAAAGGTACGTGGAATATTATTAAGTCGCGCCGAGGTATCTCGCCACATACTCAAAGTATGCAATAGCGATAACTGGCGACGGTTAAGTTGCCACGCATTGCTAAATTGTTGATATAAGGTCGTCAGAATAGGCACAGTTGCCGCTTCGGTAAGCATTAAGGCACTGTCCTCTTGACAGTATGTTAATAAGCCCTTGGCATTTAACCCCTCTACGACTAAGTCGTACAGCGCAGGCAAATGCTCAACATCTGATGCGGCATATTGTAACTGCTCCTCTGATAAGGGTCTTGCCAACCAATCAGAACGGGTTTCGGCTTTACTAATGTCAATATCCAATAAGTCTTTGAGTGCTTTTTGATAGCCAACCTGCAAACCATAGCCCAAAAAAGCCAAGGCGATTTGCGTATCAAAAATATGATTTATTTTGGCTTTAGGATAGGTGTAAAATAAGACTTCGATGTCTTCAGAACACGCATGTACAATTTTGAGGGCATTAGGATTGGCCAACACCTCTCCTAAGCCCCAAGCCACGGTATCGCAAGCCGTTGGGTCAATTAAGTAGATGGTGTTTTGGTGCTTTAGCTGAATTAGCGCAACTTGCGGATTAAAGGTATTAACCCGCATAAACTCTGTATCCAATGCCAAAGTTTTGGCACTTGCCCAAATGGGCAAAAGTTCATTAAAGCGTTGTTGTTCTGTTATTAGTTGCCAGTTCATCACAGTCCTAGTTGTTTGGCGATAACCTCATTCATAATTTCGTGAGTACCGCCACCAATAGATAAAATTCGATTATCACGGTATAAGCGTTCAACCAGACTCTCGCGCATAAAGCCCATGCCACCAAAAATTTGTACCGCTTCATAGGTGACTGAATCACTGACGCGTGTCGCAAAGTTTTTTGCCATTGACACTTCTTTAACCGCAGGTATTCCCGAGGCAATTTGTGCCGCCACACGATAAGTAAATTCTTTACTTGCTTCTAAATCGGTTGCCATATCCGCTAATTTATGACGAATGACTTGCATTTTGGCTAAAGGTTTACCAAATGCGACGCGCTGCTGAACATATTTTAAGCATTCTTCGAGAGCCAGTTGCGCAGTCATATTTGCCATCACCGCTAAGTTTAACCGTTCTTTTTGAAAATTGCTCATAATAACAAAGAACCCAGCGTTTTCTACGCCAATTAAATTCGATTTTGGCACTAAAACATCATTAAAAAACAATTCTGCGGTATCACTTGCCCACCAACCCATCTTTTTTAGCGGTTGGCCAACCGAAAAGCCAGCACGATCACGCTCAATCAGCAACAGACTAATACCACCATACCCCACATCTCCCGTACGAACCGCGACTGTGTAATAATCGGCACGACAACCAGAAGTAATAAAGGTTTTGCTACCGTTGACTCGATAATAGTCACCTTCGCTCACTGCACGCGTTTTTAGATTAGCTACGTCTGAGCCTCCAGAAGGCTCGGTAATGGCCAAAGCGGCTATTTTTTCACCACGTAATACCGCAGGCACAATTCGTTCTTTTAATTCTTGACTCGCCCAATTTTCAATTGGCGGCAAACCAATATCCAAAGAACCTAAGCTAGCCACCAATCCTCCAGAGCCTGCACGCATTAACTCTTCACTGGCGGCAATTTTCATAAACACATCAGAGCCACTACCGCCTAATTCTTCGGGATGGTCAATGCCTAATAAGCCAGCCTCACCAGCCAAATGATATAACTCACGCGGAAAGGTACCTGCTTCTTCCCACTCGTTAATAAACGGTTGAATATGCTGTTCGACAAATTTACGCGCTGTTAAACGAACTTGCTGGTGGGTTTCATTAAAATAAGCAGTGTATAACGACATGATGTGTTGCTCCAACGGTGAAGATTGGCGCAATACTGGCATATTTTCAAACAACAACCAAGCGTTTGCTTGGTGTTTTTTGTACGATTGTATGGTAAGTTTTGCTTATTGTTTTCTCTCAAGCCTTTTTAGATTTGCCTATTTATCTTTTGTTGTAACCATTCGGTCATATCGGTATTTTGTACGCGCTCATAAATATCCTCAACAGACAGCGTTAAACCAATTGATTCAAAGCTAATTTCATCCCCTAAATAATAACGCTCTGACAGCCAGCCCTTAGTTTTGCGCATGACCTCAACCTCAACAAAGTCCTGCTCAATCAACATATACACTTGCAAACTTTGAATTTGAGAATAAGCCATCAACTTAGTGCATTTATCTGTTCGACGTGTTGAGTTTGAAAGCACCTCCACCAAAATCATCGGAGCATTGGTATAAACGCTATTTCCTGCCAATTCATTGCAGTCAATCATCACATCTGGATAAAAATATTTAGTACCAATTTGTACTTTCATATCGGAGATATATGGTCGGCAAGGCTTTCCTTTAAGATGTACGTTAAAGGCTGTATGTACATTGCCAGCAATCAAGTTATGATTATGACTTGCACCTGCCATTGCATAGACTCGACCATCAATATACTCGTGCTTAATCTCTGAGACTTGCTCACCTGCCAAATAGTCTTCTTCATTAACAAATTGAGTTTGTTGTGCTGTCGCCATCATTTTCTCCTTTGTCAGTGACTAACAAATCAATAATTTTGTCGTTGACTCAATGCTCTCGCCAAGGTATGACTATCCACCATTTCTAGCTCACCACCCAATGGCACACCATGCGCAATACGCGTTACTTTTACCGCATACTGTTTACAGGATTCACGAATATAATGAGCCGTGGCCTCGCCTTCCACCGTGGCATTAGTCGCCAACACCAATTCCTCTATGCCTTCTTGTTTGATGCGATTGATTAGTAATGGAATGCCTAATTCTTGCGGGCCAATACCATCTAAAGGCGATAAATGGCCTGCCAAGACAAAATACACGCCACTGTAGCTACCACTTTGCTCAATGGCTAAAATATCGGCAGGAGACTCGACCACACATAACACATGATGATCACGGGCATGATTGGCGCAAATTTGACAAATGCTTTGCTCTGTTAAGGTTCGACATTGTTGGCAATGTTGTACCTCTTGCATGGCTTTGGCTAACACCTCAGCCAAATGCTGGCCACCTTGTCGATTTCGCTCTAACAAATGTAAAGCCATACGTTGTGCTGATTTGGGCCCTACACTCGGTAGCACACGTAATGCTTGAATTAACTCTGAAACAAGAGGACTAAACATAAGCAAGGCTCAAGAACGTCCTCTCCTTTTAGGAGAGGGTTGGGGTGAGGTCAATTAGAAAGGCATTTTAAATCCTGCAGGCAAGCCCATCCCTGCACTGGCTGTGGCCATTTTTTCTTGGGTCACGCTTTCTACTTTACGTACTGCATCATTTACCGCAGCGGCAATCAAATCTTCTAAAATATCTTTTTCTTCTTGCATTAACTCTGGACTAATCTCGACACGTTTAACATCGTGTTTACCTGTCATGGTAATTTTGACTAAACCCGCACCAGACTCGCCCGTTACTTCAGTCAAGGCCAATTCATCTTGTGCTTTTTTCATTTGCTTTTGCATTTGCTCTTGCATTTTTTGCGCTTGCTGCATTAAAGCCTGTACATTCATTTTTTATCTCCAACTATCAAAGAGTCCGCAATTAATTGTGCGTTAAAGGTTTGCATTAAATGTTGCACCATCGGGTCAGCTAAAAACTCCACTTGTGCTTGTTGTCGTATTGCCAACAAACGCTGTTCTTCTAGCTGTAATGGTGTTTGTGCCATCGGCTCAACTAAGGCTAATTGTAACTCTAATTGAGCAAAATCTTGTAATAATCGTTTTTTAACCGTTTCATAGGCCTGCTGAGCCAATACTTCGTGGCGTGGTGCAATTTGTAACACGGCTGTTCCCGATTTTTGTCCTTGTAGCAAGCTATGTTTAGCAAAACTTAATGCCATGCCACTTAAACCACTGTTTATCACCCAATCATACCAAGCTTGTGCTGTCCAAATAAGCTCATCATTAGCCGCCGCTTGTGTTTTTTGCTGAAAAGGCAAAATTGTTGCTGACGGTTCAGGTTCAGGTTCAGGTTCAGGTTCAGGTTCAGGTTCAGGTTCAGGTTCAGGTTCAGGTTCAGGTTCAGGTTCAGGTTCAGGTTCAGGTGAGGCTAATTTATTTTGGCTGGAGACGACAATCGCTTCGGGTGTTTTTTTTTCGGCCACAGGCTCAGGTTTAGCTTCAATAACCACTGTTTTTTCTGGTGTCGGTGTTGCTAACAAGGCCGATAGTTGATTGCGTGCTTGTTGCGCTTGCTGAGTTGCAGTGTCACTTCTGCCCAATCCTGCCTGAGCATTAGGCAAACCATTAAAACCTTTGGGTGGCGTGGTGGGGATGGGTTTAAAACTTAACATCCGCAACAAACACATTTCAAAGCCTTGGCGCGCCGTGATTGCCAACGGTAAGTCACGGCGACCATGCAAGGCAATTTGATAATATAACTGCACATCTTCGGGGCTTAATGCCTGAGCTAAAGCCAACACCTTTTCTTTATCCCCTTCGGTATTTTCGATGGCATCAGGTAATAATTGTGCCAATGCCACACGATGCAAGGTGCTAATTAAAGCCGCTAATGCTCCCTGAAAATCCACACTTTGCTCTGCTAAGGTATTGATAACGGCTAATACTTGGCCTGCATCAGCACTATCTATGGCCGCCAATACCCTAAATACCAAATCTCGGTCAACGCTGCCCAACATATCACGCACTTCTTGCTCGCGTAATACGCCATTACCAAAGGCAATGGCTTGGTCGGTTAATGACAGCGCATCACGCATTGAGCCATTGGCCGAACGCCCTAGCTCCCATAATGCGCCCATCTCGTATTGCACATTTTCTGCGGTTAATACATTCTCTAAATGCTGCACGACTCGTTCTGGCGACATCGGCTTTAAGGAAAATTGCAAACAGCGAGACAAAACCGTGACAGGGATTTTTTGTGGGTCAGTGGTGGCTAATAAAAATTTAACGTGGCTGGGCGGTTCTTCTAAGGTTTTTAGCAAAGCATTAAAAGCTGCTTTGGATAACATATGTACTTCGTCAATCAAATAGACCTTATAGTGGCCTCGTGTGGGCATATACTGTGCGTTTTCAATCACTTCACGCACATCATCCACACCTGTATTACTCGCCGCATCAATTTCGATTAAATCAATATAACGTCCTTGATTGATTTCTTGGCAAGTACCACAAACACCACAAGGTTGCGCGGTCATGCCTGTTTCACAATTCAGGCATTTAGCCAAAATACGAGCAATAGTGGTTTTACCTACTCCACGTGTACCCGTAAATAAATAAGCATGATGCAAACGATTTTGAGTTAAGGCATTGGCTAAGGCACGAGCAACATGTTCTTGCCCAACTAACTCGGCAAAGTTTTTAGGACGGTATTTGCGCGCAAGAACTTGATAACTCATCTTTAAATAAAACTCTTATTTTTAGTAGATTGACGCCAAATCATAACACAAACAACTTAACATCATGGACGCGCTTTGTCGTAGATAATCTGAATTAAACAAGTCAACTGCATATTTTTTAATGCTTGTGCTTAATCTTGGTAGCCATTAGGATAACAGCCATATTCCAAACAGCTTAATTTTTAAATTAACACAATGAAAACCAAAACTATTTTAATTACAGGTGGTGAAAGTGGCGTAGGTGCGGCAACTGCACGCGCCCTTGCGGCACAAGGACACAAAGTATTATTTACCTGCCGCGAGCCTGAGGATGGCTTGCAATTGTGTAATGACATTAGCTCGGCTTTTCCGCGCGCCAGCATCAAAAGTTTAAGTTTAGATTTAGCTTCATTTTCATCTATTCGATTATTTGCCGATAAATTACAACGCGATTATGACCAAATTGACGTGTTAATTAACAATGCTAGCATTGCCCCACTCACTAAACAAAAAACCCGTGATGGTTTTGAAGCACAATTTGGTGGCAATTATTTGGGTCATTTTTTATTAACCCAGTTATTGTTAGATATTTTAAACGAAGCAGGCAAAGCACGTATTGTTCACACTTCATCCATGATGCACTGGCTAGGTAATATTGATTTTGGTAGTTTTAGGGGCGAAAAATTTTATGACCCCATTAGAGCCTATGCTCAATCTAAACTTGCTAATTTATTGTTTAGTAATGAATTATCGCGCAGACTTAAACGCACCAAAATTACCAGCAATGCTTTTCACCCTGCTGGCACACCGCAAGAAATTTACTTTAATTTGCCAAGAGCTGCCTATTTAACCGTTAAACCATTTTTAGCTGCCCCCGAAGAAGGAGCACGCACCGCGGTATTATTGGCCACCGCCCCACATTTAAGCGAAAGTACAGGTAAATATTTTAGTAAAGGTGAACCTGCATTAGCCTCGCCACGCGCTCGCAACGAAGATTTAGCACTTAAATTGTATGAAGTGAGTGCAGGATTATGTCAGGTAGAGGCTTTATAAGAATTTGGGTGGTGGTAACCTTGTCAGCTCATCCTCGGCACACGCGTCACAACTACCGTTGCTACCTTCCGGTCCTGGCGGGGTTTGCTGCTTAACGTTGCGAGGCAACCGACAAGGCCACCATAACGCGACACTTGTAGAATCTCAAGCGGGCGGCAAGTATATGACATTATTTAAGAATTTGGAACAGTTATGCAAACATTTTTATTAAGTCATGTTGATAGCCCTTTGGGTAAAATCCACTTTATTCACCAAGATGATATTTTGTACGCCTTAGAGTTTGATGAATTTAAAGACCGTTTAACACAGGCATTAACTCGCTACTCACCTACGGCTTTTCAATTAGTACAATGCGAGACAAGTGCCATTCATCCATTATTAGCCGCGTACTTTTTGGGCAATTTAGCGGCATTAGACAATATTATAGTCAATCCTTTGGGAACGCCTTTTCAGCAGCAAGTTTGGCAAGCCTTGCGTACTATTCCCGCAGGAAAAACAGCTTCTTACGTTCAAATAGCGCAGCAAATTGCCAAAACTCATGGCCAACGAGCGGTAGGCATGGCCAATGGCAAAAATCCAATACCTTTAGTGATTCCCTGTCATCGGGTAATTAACCATAATGGTCAGTTGGGTGGCTATAGTGGTGCGTTGTGGCGTAAGGAGTGGTTGTTAAAGCATGAGGGGTATTTAGCGAGTTAATGCTCAATGGCATTATCAATATCTTTTGCACTAAATTGTGTTTGAACAAGGCTATCACGCAAGCGTCTTGCACGTATCAGGCGTTCATCGCTAGTCACACGAGTAGGTAACAACATTTTTTCTAGGCAGGCTAAAATCTCACTATTTAAGCTGCGGTGATGAGCTTTAGCCGCAAATTTTAAGCTGTGGTAAATATCGTCAGGGATATTTTTAACGGTAATGCTGGTCATAAAAAGCTCTCTATAGAGAATAAAATACATTCTGTTTTCTTTGTGGTTTTTTGTCAATTTTGCGTTGGGTATGCCAACATTGATTATATACCTTTTCTATTGAAAAACGTACCAAATAAGATACAATTTAAACACTTAAACAGAGAAGCCCCCATGCCTTTAGAGCCTCTTATTGTATTATTTTTTAAAACAGACAGTGGCACAGAGCCTGTGCGTGACTGGTTGCGCTCATTTTCGGCTGTAGATAGGCAAATTATTGGTGCAGATATACGAACCGTACAAATAGGTTGGCCGTTGGGTATGCCGTTAGTGCGCAAAATGGATACGGACTTATGGGAGATACGCATTACTTTAGTATCGGGTATCGCTCGTTTGCTTTTTACAGTGAGTGGAAACACGCTGTTATTGCTTCATGGGTTTATTAAAAAATCGCAAGCGACACCAAAATCTGAGCTAGAGCTTGCCAAAAAACGCCTTAAACAATCTTGGAGGCATTAAATATGCACAACTTTAATCCGCAACATATAGGTAGTAGTTTTGATGATTTTTTGCAAGAGGAAGGCATATTAGAAGAAGTGACTGCTATCGCTGTTAAACGTGTTTTAGCATGGCAGATAGCAGAGGCCATGAAGGAGCAACATTTGACCAAAACAGTGATGGCCGAAAGAATGCACACTAGCCGTGCCTCGTTAAATCGTTTGCTTGATGAGGAAGATACCAGCCTAACCTTAACAACGTTGGCCAGTGCAGCCGCCGCTTTGGGTAAAACAATTCGTATTGAGTTGGTTTCGGCTTAAGGCTGTGTCACTTTTGATGCTTTGCTGTTAAAGTTTTTGGCAGATTTGATGGTTTATTTCGATAAAGTCAATCCATCTAATTTTGTCGGACAAGTGCTTTTTATAATAATCTTCAACGCGACACACCAACGGTCTATCGTCATAGATATTACAAAGATTTGTGACTTCGTTAAAATGCCGACAAACTGAATCTCCTCTGTCCAAAAACTGCGTTTGTGGACTAATGCCTACTTTGCGGCAACATTTGCCGCAAGCAGAACAGGGAAATTTTAGTTCGTCATTTTGGCCAATAAAGTCTAAACCTAACATTTTAAATTATCACTTCTTCATTTTAGATAATAGCCAATTTTTCGTACTTTCCCTATTACCCATTTCAAAGGGCAATTTAATATTTTGTTGCTCTATTCTTTGTTTTAAAATTACTTGCCGTTCTAATTCACTATTTGCTTGTTTTAAATTTTTAGCAAAGCTTTCTAATTCAATAACATCTATAGCAAACTCTAATTGTGTCAACTCCAAAATGTAACGGTCTAACTCTGTATTTATTTCGTCAAAATGCTCTGACAACCGTTCATATTTTGTTTTAAATCCATCTAAATAAGCCCAAATTTTTTGCATCATTGGACTTTGCTGAATAAAATAACTCAAACCCAAAGTGACAATACCTGTCGCCAACGCTGTTAAAAACATACGAATTTCAGCACCAAATGGTAATCCATCAACAACTATTAAACTTTCATTAACGAGCATTCCTACAACCACTCCTATACTTGCCGAAAGTATAGTAAAAGCAGCTTTTGCTAATTGACCTGTTGTTAAATTTTCAGGATTAAAAAAAACTAATTTTGAGATTTTCACAATATTTAACCAAGTTTCTCGAATAATTTTCCCCCAAAATTTGGTTGTGGTTATAAAAGCATTTAAAATTGTTGTTGAAATACTCGAAAAAACACCTGACATAGTAGAATCTTTAAAGGTATCAATTATTTCTTTGAATCTTAATTTTACTCTGTCATAAATATTGATGATGGTTTGCTTTACATCTTCTAAGAACTGACTAATGTTAAAGCCTAAATTTTTATATTGATGATATAAATTAGGTATTTGCCCCTTAAATTCAAACCACATTTCAGCCAAAACCAATCCTATAGATTCTCTCGCCCCCATTCTAAATCCATTATTTAAAGAAGCACTAATTGTACTTTTAAAAAACTTACTGCTAGTATAATAACTCTTGTTTATTTGCTGATTATATTCTTCTCTTGCTTGCTGATTAATTTCCCCCATCTCATCAAAAGAAATCTGCTTTAACTCCTCCAAAGACTTTTGTTTTTTTCTAATTTCATCTTGAACTTTTTGATATTCATGTTTTTGTTGCGGGGTATTTTGTGGCATCGTCTCTAACTTATTTTTTAAATTTAAAAGTTCTGCCTCACGATTATTATATGTTTGTGGTATTTTTTTTACAAAATCATCAACAGAATGCTGTTTTTTTGTCCGATTAATACTACTCAATGTTGATGATAAGTTTGATTCTTGATTTGCTAATTCAACTCCATCAACCTCAGCCAAAATACGACCTGCATCATGATGAATTTCATGAGCAGAAATTACATGGTCAAGATCACGTTTTTGCTCTGGTGTAATAATTTGACCAGTGTAGCCATCTTTTAAGGTGCCTTCTTGCTGCTTCTTTTTATCTTCTCTACCCTTTTTTATAAAATCTGGATGTTGATGATATGCTTGCGAGTCATACGGCTCTAAATTTGTACATTTTTGTTTTTCTGCTTCGGTTGCCCATATCCCTTTTCTCACATTATGAATAGTATCAACATCGCCACCTTTTTTATCTTCTAATAATAAAAAATCAAGTCCAAATGTCGTGACTAAACTTTTAGTTATCACTTGGTCAATTTCTTGTGACCAATCAAATGTCGTGGTTGTCATATTACTAATACCCTTACAAAGCTATCCTGCAATTACTTTTTAGCAATTACAGGATACAGACTATTTATTATACAGATTGAGCTTTTTTAAACTCAACAAATGTTCCATCTGCTTTTGCTAAAGCTGATTCAACTCCCTCTTTATCCAGTATTTGCATACCATCTTGGTCAGTCTGAATTTGTGGATTTCCATCACTGCCAAGTACAACAACATCCTTATCATCTTTTTTGACTTTAAATAAGGGTGTAGAAATCAGATCTGCCATAATTGCTGCACAAGCTATACCGTTTTCAATAATCCGATTTGCCTCAGCAGAAATTCCATTTATTTTTTCTTCATCACCTTGTTTAATAATCTCATTAATTAACTTAAGTGTTTCAAAATAGCTTTGAAACACTTCATAAATATCCTCTAATGCAAACTGGATTCTATGTGCATAATCTTGCATTTTACTCAATTGATTTCTAGCTTTGTGCATTTTGTCAACAGCATCATCAACTTTATATCGAACATCACGCGCATTTTCTAACGCCTTAGAGCCGTGTATGGCATAAGCAATACCTGCCACTGCTAACACAGGTGCAAGCACTGCGCCACCCAAAACCATTGCACCACCTGCCATGCCCCAACCACCAGCAGCTAAAGAGCCACCACCAATAGCCGCCATGGTTGCATTATAAGCAGCCGCACCAGACAAGGCAGCAATTGGCGTACCTGTTGAGGCTGCGCCTAATGCCATTACGCCACCATATACCGCAAAACCTGTCGCTGCGCCTGTTACACCGCCACCAACAACCGTTTTCATATAATCAGTGGCACTAATTGCAACATCTTTTATTTTATTTAATTGATGTTTAGGAATTTTAACCTTTGTACTACCATACTTTTGAAAATTACTGTTTTGTTGAATTTCTTCTACTAAAAGGTCAAATTTTTCAAAATCTAAGCCAATTTTCAACTCTAACTTACCTAAGTCCTCCAATACAGGACTTACTTCTTCATTGATTTTATCAAGACGGCCTTTTTCGTCTTTATAACGTTGTTGAGCATTTGCAATGATTTCATCAGCAAGATTTTTATCTTGATAACCGTCATAGCCTTTTTTTGCACCTAAAGCGGCGGCGGCTAAAGCAACGCCTCCAACAATGAATGGTATTGGCATAGTATTAACTCCTATTTGCCTTTTTTTTGCACCAAAATAGCTTTTTATAACACCATGTTATAAAAATCACATTACCTTTATTTCTACCGAAATAAGCTTTTAATAACATTCTCAATTAAATTTACAGCACCCACCGCCACCATCTCCCCACCACATTTTTTACAACGTGGCACCGCAATCGCATCACTGCTTGGGCTAATAATGGTTGTAGCATGGCACTTAACACACTTAACCTTCATAGGGGGTGGCTTAATCATCTGTTACTCCAAATACCCTTGCAGCTCTTTTTCTAACTGCTGCTGCAAACTCTGCGGATTCACAATTTTTAAATGCGGAATCCAATACCTCACCAATGGCAAAATTTGCGTAGCATGACTAATTTTGCTTAACACCAACAAACTGCCATCGTCTAAACTTTTAAGCACCTGCTGCTCGGGCAACAACTGACGCTGCTCAAAGTGCATCGCCACCTCGCTATGCACGCTCAACACAACCTCTTGTTTTTGCTGGCTAAACCAAATACTTTCTTCGTTTTCTAATTGTTTTAAAATCGCCTTATCAAACTCAAACGCCTCTTGCTCGCTATAGGGCTTAGGGTTAGCAATACGACTAACACGATAAGCTCTTAACTGACCATTACTCACGGCGGCCAAATACCAACAGCCATGATGATGCACCAAACGATACGGCTGCACGGTACGCGGCTCATTTTTATACAAAAACGCCACCTCACAACGCTGTTTAATCGCTTGCTTAAACACCTCAAGCGTTGACTCAAACAACGAGGCATCTTCAAAAAAATAGCCTTTGGCCGAATAGACGCTATTGGCACGACTATCCAAAATCTCGCGCAAAAAAGATTTATCTAATTTGGGGTACAAATTGCTAATGCCCGAAATTTGAGCAAAATTTTTAATATCTTGATAATTGAGCTTACCCAAATAGGCACTCGGCAAAAAATAACGGTCGCCCTCTTGCTCCAACGGCAAAAAAGCTAAACGCTCGTTAAGGTCACGGCTAATAGTGCGTGCGTGTGTTTGATATTTTTCTGCCAAGCCTTTAACGGTGAGTTTTTCACCCATATTAAGACTAGTTAAAATATCTGCTAAGCGATACGCAATTTTTTCGTTTTTAGAAGATTCTTGTTCCATACCCTACTCACAACCTTTTTTGTCTCATTTTTAACGATTATCCATAACCTTGCGACAGGTTGTGTCCTTGTGTTTAATTTTTTGCTAAGTAACAGGTGTTTTGAATGTAACCAAGATAGGTTATTAGGTCAATGTGTTATTGAGGTTTTTATCCACCAATGCCGTTAGAATAAAGTACCAATACGAGGGAAATAACCTGTGTTACGTTGCACTTCACACAGGCTACAAATAGACTTACAACAACTTTTCAATATCTTTAGCTATCGCTAATGGCTCGGTGGTTGGCGCATAACGCTCAATGACATTACCGTTTTTGTCCACCAAAAACTTAGTAAAATTCCATTTAATCGCATTCATACCTAACAAACCGGGTGCTGCCTCTTTAAGATGCTTAAACAAGGGGTGAGCCTCATCGCCATTAACATCAATTTTGGCAAACATCGGAAAAGTCACGCCATAATTTAATTGGCAAAACTCACTGATTTCTTCGTTACTAGCAGGGTCTTGGCTCAAAAATTGATTACACGGAAAGCCCAAAATCATCAAACCTTGGTCTTTATACTTTTCGTACAACGCTTCCAAATCCTTAAACTGTGGTGTTAAACCACACTTGCTGGCGGTATTAACAACTAACAATACTTTGCCTTGGTAATCCGCAATAGATACTTCTTTACCCGTAATGGTGGTTGCCGAAAAATCATACACATTAGGCATTATCTTTGTCCTCTTGAGTTTGCAATAATAACGAAGCCGAATTAACACAATAACGTAAGCCAGTTGGTTTGGGGCCATCTTCAAAAACGTGTCCCAAATGCGCGTCACAGTGCTGACAGGTAATTTCTACCCTTACCATACCATGACTTAGGTCTTTATGCTCGGCTATCGCTTGTTGGTTAATCGCCTGATAAAAACTTGGCCAGCCCGACCCCGATTCATACTTAGTAGCCGAATCAAACAAGGGCTTGCCACAGCATCGGCATAGATATACGCCTTTTTGGTGACAATTCCAATACTTACCCGTAAACGCACGTTCTGTGCCTTTTTGACGACAAATGGCAAACTCCTCTGAGCTTAACTCGGCTTGCCATTGCTCGGCTGTTTTAAGTAATTTAGACATGGTATTGACCTCTGTTTAACAAAATACCTTATACCGCGAAGATAATTGCATCTACTACTGAACATTCATGCTTTTTTTCGCTAGAATCGACAGTCCTGTTTGTTTTAGATGCCATCTACTTGAGTTTGTTACCATGCACATTGCCAAATCCGCAAAATTACAAAATGTTTGTTATGACATTCGTGGCCCTGTATTAAAAGCCGCCAATGCCATGGAAGAACAAGGACACCGTATTATCAAATTAAACATTGGTAATCCTGCGCCATTTGGTTTTGAAGCCCCTCAAGAAATTTTGGCCGATGTCATTAGCAACTTACCCAACGCCATTGGTTATTGTGACTCTAAAGGTTTGTTTGCCGCTCGCAAAGCCGTTGTGCAGTACTACCAACAAAAAGGCTTATTTGTAGAAGTTGGCGATATTTACATTGGTAACGGCGTATCCGAATTAATTGTTATGGCCATGCAAGCCTTGCTCAATAATGATGATGAGATGCTGATTCCTGCGCCCGATTACCCGTTATGGACGGCTGCTGTGACCTTAGCTGGTGGCACGCCCGTACATTATTTATGCGATGAAAACAATGGTTGGTATCCTGATTTGGCCGATATTGAGTCCAAAATCACCACCAAAACACGCGGCATTGTGGTGATTAACCCCAATAACCCCACAGGCGCGGTCTATCCTAAACATATTTTAGAAGGCATTGTTGCCCTTGCTCGCCGTCATAATTTAATTATTTTTGCTGACGAAATTTATGACAAAATTTTATACGATGGCGCGCAACATACATCTATTGCCACCTTGTGTGATGATTTATTGTGTATCACTTTTAATGGTTTATCCAAATCGTATCGAGTAGCTGGTTTTAGGTCGGGTTGGTTAATGGTGAGTGGCAACAAACGCGCAGCTAAAGACTATATTGAAGGCTTAGATATGCTCGCCTCGATGCGTTTATGTGCTAACGTGCAATCGCAATATGCCATTCAAACCGCGTTAGGTGGCTATCAAAGCATTAACGATTTAATCTGCAAGGGCGGACGTTTATACGAACAACGCGAAGTTGCTTGGCAAATGCTTAATGATATTCCGGGGGTCAGTTGTACCAAACCCGAAGGGGCTTTGTATTTATTTCCTAAATTAGACCCTACGATGTATCCGATTGACGATGACCAAGCCTTTATTTTAGAGTTTTTGCAAGCCGAAAAAGTGTTATTGGTGCAAGGCAGTGGTTTTAATTGGCCTCATACCGACCATTTTAGGGTGGTATTTTTGCCCCATTTAGATGAGTTAAAAGAAGCAATTACGCGTTTGGCACGGTTTTTGGCCAATTATCGGGCAAAGTTTGCGCCTTTAATGTTAGAGGATAAGGCTTAATTTAAGCCACACCAACACTCCTCACACTTTTGATGAAATCTTTTTTAGAGATAAAGCTCCCTCTCCCACTGGGAGAGGGTTGGGGTGAGGGTGATTTTTTAGCCTAATAATTTAGACCTCACCCTAGCCCTCTCCTGCAAGGAGAGGGAACGTCATCGCCATATACATAAACAATCTGTAAATAAGCTATACCCACTGATAAAACGCTTTTCCAGTTACAAACATATAATACTGTTCTCTTGTAAATACCTCTTATCGCCCTTAACTTAAACGGTATCGGGTTTTTCCGTTTATTGGGAGTTAAATTTCATGTTCCGTATCGTCCTCTTCCTGCTCACTAACTTAGCGATTGTTGTTGTCGCTGGGATTATTTTAAGTGTGTTGGGTGTTGGCTCGACACATACCGTTGGCAATGGTCTCAACTTGTCCAACTTATTGGTGATGTGTTTTGTCTTTGGTATGGTTGGCTCACTCATTTCCTTATTTATGTCTAAGTGGCTTGCCAAACGCACCACAGGCACACAACTTATTGAAACACCGCGTAGTGCCGAAGAACGTTGGTTATTAGATACCGTTGCCGAACTTTCTCAAAAAGCAGGTATCAAAATGCCCGAAGTCGGTATTTTTCCAAGCTTTCAGTCGAATGCCTTTGCCACAGGTTGGAACAAAAATGCCGCTTTAGTCGCTGTGTCGAGTGGTTTATTAGACCGTATGAGCCGTGACGAAGTGCGTGCGGTGTTAGGTCACGAAATTGGTCACGTTGCCAATGGTGACATGGTTACTTTGAGCTTGATTCAAGGTGTGGTTAATACCTTTGTCATGTTCTTCTCGCGTATTATTGGTAACTTTGTTGACCGTGTTATCTTTAAAAACGAAGACGGGCCAGGTATTGCCTACTTTGTTACCAGCATTATTGCCGACATCGTCTTAGGTATTTTGGCCTCTACGATTGTGATGTGGTTTTCGCGTCGTCGCGAGTTTAGAGCCGATGAGGCAGGTGCGCGTTTGGCTGGTAAACAGTCAATGATTAACGCCTTGCGCCGCTTACAAGCTGAGCATGATATGCCTGACCAAATGCCTGCCGAAATGACTGCTTTGGCAATTACCGAAGGTCAACGTGAAGGCTTTAGTTTGGCAAAATTGTTTGCTTCTCACCCAGCCATCGAAACCCGTATTGCTGCTTTAGAAGCTTTGCAAATTCCTGACCAAGTGCCTAATCACGGTGCGTTGTGGCGTTAATACAGCCACGCACCTTGAGCGCAGTCGAAAGGTAGCTCTCTGCCTTCGACTACGCTCAGGCATCTAAAAAGGCGACTTAGGTCGCTTTTTTATTGCCCTACATAATACAACTGCTCTTGCTCATAGCCTGTGGTGACTTTAATTAAGCCTTGCCATGCTTTGTTTAACGCGGCATCACCCGTATCTAATACCAATGCTCTGCCCTCTAAACTTTTGAGCTTATGTGGCGTTGCAACAACCCATATATTGTCTCGGCCAATCTGCCGCAAAATGGTTGGAGTTAACTGCTGATTACCACGTCCCAACAACACACCTTGACCACCTGTGACTGTCAAAATAACCTTACAAGGATAACGAGCAATCAATTCTTTTATTTGCTGAGCATTGACATCTTGAGCAATTAACTCACCATTTAATATGGCATCAAAGCCCATTAAGGTATGTTCAAAACCTAATTGCTGCATAATGGCGGCACAAGTGCTGCCAACACCAAAGAAATATAATACCTCATCTTCTAAACGCTCACTGACGAACGCGGCTATTTCTTGTTGTACTAAAGCATCACTGTCAGGGCTGGCACATTTCATCTGTTGTATAAGTTTTGTATCTATTGGCACGCTCAATTCGCCATAAAACTGAGTACGAATTTTGCCTTGTTGTAAGGCCAACTCATCTAAATCGCGCACTTCTGCCTGTTCCACAGCAACACCATTCCCCGACATCAGCTTATAAATAATATCGGCTGCACTTTCGGGGTTTAAAGCAAAAACACCTGAGTGCATTTTTACGCCCGCAGGAATGCCCAATACAGGACAATTCACTTTGGCTGTACATAAATCACGTGCTGTGCCATCGCCACCCACAAATAGCAATAAATCAATCTTCTGTTGCATCAGTGCTTGTGCCGCAGCAATGGTATCTGTTGCCTGAGTCGGCTGATTGGTTAGATAAACTATTTGTGTATTAAATTCCAAATCTTTTAATAATTGCTCACCCATTAGACTATTGGCGGATGAAAAAGTGAGTTTATCTTTATATAGCTGTAACAATATTAAGCTTTGATACGCACGTTGATAGGCGCGTGATTGTTGTGCACTACTGACAATCCATTGCTGATTATCACTGCCTTTTAAGGCAAGTTCACCACCTAAACCAGCAATAGGATTGATAAGCAAGCCGATATGTAAAGGATGCAAGCAAGAATTATTCTCATGTTTCATAGTTGGTTACAGATTAGAGCAGGTTTAGGGGTACACAAGCCAATTAGTTTTCTATACTACCATTATCAAGAAGCCGTTACCCCCGCAAAATGCGCTAGGCAAGTGAGGTTTGATATGCAAGTCGTCGAAATGAACAAAAAAATGGATAACAATGTGTTTGATTTGCACGCTTTTTATGGTGCTGCCTTAGTTGATGAGCAAGGCCGTGAAATTCCTATTACCGAAGAAATGATTGTTGATGCCTGTGATGAGTTAATGAAACTTTGGCATTTCCCTATGAATAAAGCGGCCTAAGGCACAAAAATAATATTTTTTAGTATCACTACTCATTAAAAAGCCAAGCAACAAAATTGCTTGGCTTTTTTGTTGGCCAGTTAAATCTCACCATCCATGACTTTAGGCTTAGTGCTTAATTCATGTTGATGTTTTGCTGCTTCATCATGAATTTCTTTGGCACTACGTTTTTCGGACAAACGTCTATCCATCAACCATTTAAAAAACGTCGGCACAAAGAAAATCGCTAAAAAAGTTGCCGCCATCATGCCACCCATGACCCCTGTACCCACCGATTGACGTGCGCCTGCTCCTGCCCCATGACTAATCGCTAATGGTAAAACCCCTAAAATAAAGGCTAAAGAAGTCATTAAAATTGGACGGAAACGTAAACGTGCGGCTTCTACTGCTGACGCTGCGGTTGATAAACCTTCCTGCTTTTTGATAATGGCATATTCAACAATCAAAATCGCATTTTTGGCCGCTAAACCTAACAGTGTCACTAAACCAATTTGGAAATAGACGTCATTGGTAAAGCCTCGCCCCCAAACAGCAGCTAAAGCACCAAAGATACCAAACGGTAAGGCTAATAAAACAGCAATCGGTAATGACCATTGACCATATAACGCCGCCAAAATCAAAAACACCATCACTGCACCTAATACGAGGGCAATGGTTGAGGCATTACTGACTTGTTTTTCTTGGTAAGAAGCACCACCCCAGTCATAGCTAAAATCACTGGGTAGGACTTTATTGGCTACCGCTTCGACTTCGGCAATTGCTTGACCAGAACTAACGCCCATCGCCCCTTGACCAAATAATTTCACCGCAGGTAAATTATTAAAACGGTCTAGCGTATCTGGCCCTGCACTGTAATTAACTGTGACTAAAGCAGATAATGGAATCATCTCGCCCTTGTCAGAGCGCACCCACACTTGACCAATATCATCAGGTTTTGCCCGATAACTGGGTTCGGCACTCATTAATACCTGCCATGTGCGACCATATTTGTTAAAGTCGTTGACATAATAAGCACCTAAGGTTGCGGCCAAAGTGCCATAGACATTATTCAAATCTACACCCATTGCATGGGCTTTTTCACGGTCAACATCAACACGCAACTGTGGGCTATTGGCTCGCCATAAGGTTTGTACACCACCCAAATTTTTGTTTTGATTAGCAGCCGCCATAAACTGCCCCATGACTTCGGCTAGTTTAGCAGCACCACCCTCGCCACGATTTTGAATATAAAACTCAAAACCACCTGCTTGGCCTAAACCCATGATGGGTGGTGGATTAAAGGCTAAAACCAGCGCTTCTTTGATGTGTGCGGTTTTCATAAACAGCTCACCGACTAATTGTTGGGTGCTGACTTGACGCTCGTCCCAGTGTTTTTGGGTCACAAAAATCGTGGCCGCATTGTTGCGGAAACCGCCACCCAAAAAGTCAAACCCTGTAAAAGCGACTACATCTTCATTAGCAGGGTTGCTTTTCATAATTTGTAGGACTTCTTGGACAACTTTATCGGTACGCTGTAGGGTTGCACCATCAGGCAAAATCACCGCACTGATGTAATAACCTTGATCTTCGTCTGGCACTAAGCTCGTCGGGGTGATTTTCCATAAACCCACTGTCACCGCCACCATGCCTATAAATAATAAAGCAGCAATCGCACCACGACGAATCATCCACGTCACACCACCCACATAGTGATGAGTAATACGCTCAAAAACACGGTTAAAGGCTTGAAACACGCCACCGACGGTTTTGTGTTCACGCTTTAAAATCATGACACATAATGAAGGCGTTAAGGTTAAAGCGACAATCCCTGAAATGACGACAGCAATGGCAATTGTCACCGCAAACTGGCGATACAACTCACCTGTTAAGCCCCCTAAAAAGGCAATTGGCACAAATACCGCACATAATACTAAGACAATAGCTATAATCGGACTGGTCACTTCGTGCATAGCTTTGACAGCCGCATCGTAGGCTGATAAATGCTCTTCGTGCATAATCCGTTCAACGTTTTCTAGCACGACAATCGCGTCATCCACGACAATACCAATCGCCAATACCATGCCAAATAAGGTTAAGGTGTTAATTGAATAGCCCAATAAATACAAACCTGCAAATGTACCAATTAAGGACACAGGCACAGCCAATGTAGGAATGAGCGTGGCTCGCCAATTTTGTAAAAAGACAAAAACCACTAAAAACACTAAGACCATCGCTTCGGCAAGGGTTTTTAACACTTCACGAATCGACACTTCAACAAAACGTGTGGTGTCATAAGGAATCGAATAACTCAAACCTTGTGGAAAACGTGTTGATAATTGCGCTAAGGTTTGTTTAACGTTATCACCCACTTCTAAAGCATTAGCACTGGGTTGTAAAAAGATACCGACTAAAGTAGCTGGCTTGCCATTGATTCGACCGACAAAGTCATAATCTTTTGCCCCCAATTCGACTCTTGCCACATCTTTTAAATGTAAGGCTGAACCATCAGGGTTAGTACGTAATAAGATATTTTCAAACTCGCTCGCTTCGGATAAACGGCCTTTAGTCGTAATGGTATAAACCAATTCTTGGCCTTGATTGGTTGGCTGTTGACCAATTTTACCAGCAGCAAACTGACCATTTTGCTCATTAATCGCTGCGACAATTTCTTGAGTGGTGAGTTTTAATTGCGCTAAACGATCAGGTTTAAGCCAAATACGCATGGCATAATCTTTAGCACCAAAAATTTGCACATTAGTTGTACCTTTAACCCTTTTAAGCGCGTCTAACACATTTAAAGTGACGTAGTTACTGGTGTACATGTCATCAAAATGGCCATCAGGCGAATAAAAAGCCACCACTTGCAAAAAGCTTGACGAACCTTTGGTCACCGTCACTCCTTGGCGACGAACTTCTTGGGGTAAGCGTGCTTCAGCTTGTTTTACTAAATTATTGACATTTTGTGCCGCTTGATCGGGATTAGTGCCAATTTCAAAGGTAACACTAATCGTGACTACTCCTTGAGACGTAGAGGTTGAACTCATGTACAACATATTATCTACGCCATTAATTTGATTTTCTAAGGGCGCAGCAACGGTTTGTTCAACCACTTCGGCAGAAGCACCGGGATAAACAGCCGTCACTTGAATGACGGGTGGAGCAATTTCGGGATATTGGGCAATCGGCAAATTACGCATGGCTGCCAAACCTGCCAACATAATAAAGATGGACAACACCATCGCAAACACAGGTTTATTGATAAAAAAACGTGCTAACACGGTTTATTCTCCTGCGGCTTCAACAGGTTTTACCACAGTACCTGGCATGGCTTTAAATAAACCATCAACCAAGACTCGCTCACCTGTTTGTAAACCACTATCAATCACCCAAGCTTGAGTTTTGCCCACCGTTGCCCACTCCCCTACCTTGACAGGACGTGGTTCAATTTTGTTTTCTTTATTAACAATCATTACCATCTTGCCCATTGGCCCTTCAATGACTGCACGTTGAGGAACGGTCAAGGCATTTAAACGTTGACCGCCTTCTAACACAATTCGGGCAAATTGGCCTGCACGCAGATGTTGTTGTGGATTAGCAAACTCAGCTCGGGTTTCGGTTGTGCCTGTGCTAGGATTAACCCCAACATCACTAAAGGTCACTTGGCCTGTATTGGCATAAACACTGCCATCGGCTAATTTAAGCTTGGCTTGATATTGATTATGTTGTGGTGCTTGATATAAACCTGAAGCACTTAGGCTATTAATTTTTTGCTGTTGAATATCAGGCAAACCAAAATAGACATAAATTGGATTTACTTGGCTAATCGTAGTTAACAAAATATCTGAGCCGCTAATGTATGTGCCTTCATTTTTTTGGGTACGTCCCACTAAACCTGACACGGGTGCAGTAATTTGGGTATAACTAACATTTAAACGCGCTTGTTTAATTTGTGCTTGTACGGTTTTGACATCCGCTTGAGCAATTTGTATGGCGGATACGGCATCATCATAATCTTTTTGTGGCACAACCTTTTGTTCAAATAAAGGTTTTACCCGCGCCAAATTGCGCTCAGCTTGGGCTAAACGTGCTTGTGCACTGCTTAATTGTGCTTCTAAAGTGGCTAAAGCGGCTTCATAGGGGGCAGCATCTAAAGAAAACAAGGCTTGCCCAGCTTGAACGGCCTGACCTTCTTGAAAGTGCCGTTTTAATAAAATACCTGATACACGCGCCCGAATTTCACTTTCTTTTGACGCCGCAACTTGCGCACTATATTCAAATAAAACAGGCACATTTTGAGCTTTTACGGTCACGACCGCGACTTCGGGTGGTGGCATTTGTGGCATACCCGCAGGTGCTGCACCTTGAGGAGCTTTGTTACAGGCCACTAACAGTACACTGCTCACGAGCCATGATATTTGAGCAACTGTTTTTACTGGTCTTAATGACTCCGACATCACACACTCCCCCTAAAATCAACACAAAAATAGAGTCCAATGCTACTATTAATCATTCGCTAGCGATATAGTCAAATTAAGAAACAAGGCGTTATCAAAATATCAACGCCAAATTAACTCGCCACATCCCACTTAAAGTTTTTTTGAATTTTTGCTGCTTTTTTGCCTTGTGGCTGCGCTGTAATTTCGAGGCTTTCTGCCACAAAACCTTGAGGAAGTTCTATCTCGCCTGTGACACTTTTAAAGTATTGTAATTCAACTTGTTTTGGCTCTAACTCAATGCTTTTACCTTTACTTGTGCCTATCACTCGCAAATTTAATTTAACCGCAATACGCCCTTGATTGGCTTGGTTTTGAATGAGTAAAACCCGATATTGATACAAGCCTTGCACCGTTTTATGAATTTTAACACTGTCGATATTAAGTGGTGTGCTGCTTGCTTTAGTGCCTAACAATCGCTGATATACCATAATCTGCTCTTGCATATCGGCTACGCTGGCAAGCTGATTTTTATTTTCTTGCTGTAGTTTCTGAATCACTTGTTGCGCAATATCGGCATTTTGCTGAGCTTGTGCTAATTGTACTTCGAGAGTCGCCATCCGCTGAGCCTGTGTACTCACTTGTTGTTTTATGTGTTGTACTTCAGCAGCCGTTGCGCCAATTCCCTCTAAACCATAATCATAACCCCAGTAGAAAAAACCAATGCCATTAACAACTAATCCCAAAATAGCAACCAAACTCCAACCTAATAGATGCTGAGTAATAGGGGCATTGATGTAGGACTTAAAACGCTGTCGTCGTCTGCTATACCACATCATGCACCTACTTTTAGCTGTTATTAAGGTAATAAAGCAATATGATTTAAGCCCGTTGTTTCGGGTAAACCACACATAATATTCATGTTTTGCACTGCCTGCCCTGCTGCACCTTTGACAAGGTTATCAATGACTGAAAGTATCACCACGGTATCACCACCTTGAGGACGATGTACCGCCATTCGACACATATTGGCACCGCGCACCGTTCGAGTTTCGGGGTGACTGCCTGCTGGCAACACATCGACAAAGGCTTCGTTGGCATAGCTTTGCTCATACAGTGCTTGTAAGTCAGCGACATCACTGGTTAAACGCGCATATAAGGTGGCATGAATACCACGAATCATGGGCAATAAATGCGGCACAAAGGTTAAACCCACGTCTTGGCCACTAATATGTGCTAGCCCCTGTTTAATTTCAGGAAGATGACGATGCCCTGCAACACCATAAGCCTTAAAACTATCGCCAGCTTCACATAACAAAGTGTGTACTTCGGCTTTGCGACCTGCACCCGACACCCCTGACTTGGCATCCGCCACCAATGTTTGGGTGTCAATTAAACCCGCTTTTAATAACGGTAAAAAACCCAACTGTACAGCAGTAGGATAGCATCCTGGATTAGCCACTAAACGCGCTGTTTTAATGGCTTCACGATTCACTTCGGGTAGGCCATACACCGCTTCTGCTAACAAATGTTCACTAGCATGCGCCATGCCATACCATTGTTGCCATTGTGCAGGACTTTTAAGACGATAGTCGGCCGCTAAATCAATGACTTTTATGCCTTTGTCTAATAATTCAGGGACTTGTTTCATTGCAACGCCATTAGGTGTCGCAAAAAATACCACATCACACTCCCCCAAATTATCAAGACTAGGTTCAGTAAAGGGTAAGTCCACACGTCCACGCAAATTGGGATACATTTGTGAGACTGGCATACCCGACTCAGAGCGTGAGGTAACTGCTCTTAACTCAACGTTGGGGTGTTGAGCTAACAAACGTAACAACTCCACACCGGTATAACCTGTTCCACCCACAATACCAACTTTAATCACACTACTCTCCACAATTACTACAGGTATAGGACTTATGCGCTTATCGCTTATTGTCCCAACCAAATTTTATGCTCACAGATATCACTAGATACGCCATGTATTTTGGCAATAGCCGCCATTTCACCTTTTTTTCGCAACAGGTTCAACTGGTTATTTATATTTTTGATTAACTTAACAGCATCAGGAGAGCGTTTGGCGACCGCTAAACGATAACTTTTTTTAGTCACATCTTCTAAGTCTAGGCAGGCCATATCCGAAAATTGATACAATCCTATTTTTATACCATATTGTAATACAGGTGCTTCAACCGCAAAAAAATCACATTCTTTAGTTTTGAGTTTATTTAATACGGCTTGAATGGAATCCTCACGGATAATATCTAATTTTTTGTCTAACACTCCATAGTTATAGCTTTTCACCCCACAGATTTTATAGTTTTTAATATATTGTGCCGTAGGTATATTTTGAGTTAAAAATCTTTTTTTAGAATACACCAAACTATAATACAGCTGATAAATCGGTTGGGTAAAAAATAAATACTGTTGCCGCTCAAAAGTTGCACTGATATCTAATATCATATCGCAACCTGCATTTAAGCTTGTATTTTGTGCATGCTGATGCACCTCTGTCCACGGTAAACGCTGAATATGGTAGTCTTGTTTAAGCCCCATTAGCATGGCCTGTGCCAAACTGATGGTATAACCCTCAAACTGAGGTTCTGTGCTTGTTTTATCCCAATAGGTATATGGTGGCCACGGATTTTCATCGACACAAATATCCAGCACAGGACTGGCCATACTTTGCCTAGTGAGTAGCAATAACAACACTAATTGCGTAGTACAAAGCAAAGTCCTAAAAGCCATAATACACGCTCTAATGAATATTAAAGGTTTGTTGGCAAGGGGTTGGGTTAATATCGTACTCTTCTGCTAAGCTCGTGACCTCTTTACCTAAAACAGCTAAGGCTTTTTGCATTGAAGATACAATCTGTGCTGCACCAATTGTATGTTTGGCCACCCCAATATGATAACTCTTTTCGGTGCCTGCTAAACGAATACAACCGACAGGCGGTACTTGATATTGATTGGCACGCTGTCCATAACGCATACTGACACTTTCGGCAATAAATACATCACATTCTTTTGTTTTTACATTAAACATAATATCTTTAAAGGTATTATGAGCTTGAATATTCAGTATTTTACTTACCGCACCATAATCATAATTTTTAAGGCCACATATTTTAAACTTATTTGCTTCTGGTAGATTTTTGATATCTAAGCCAGTCATATAACTTTCCCAGTTATACATTAAATCATAATTTAAGTTATATATCGGTGGCGTTAATAATAAATATCCTTCTAATGCGCTATTTTTGGCAATATCTAAGACAATATCACAACCTACATTGGGCTTAGCATCTTTAACTTTGCTTTCAATCTCTGCTTGACTCAAACTTTTAATTTGATACGGAATTTGTGCTTGTGTCAGTATTTTTTGAACCAGTTCCAACGAATAACCACGCAACTTGCCTGCCCCTTTAATTTTTTCGGCATACACAAAAGGCGCATTAAAATTTTTATCTAAACACAGTTGTAACGGTGCGGCTTGTGCTGTCGTTACCGCCAATGCACCACTTACCCCTACAACAAGCCCTAACATACGCTGCAACATAATTTTCTCTGTGCCTCTTATTATAATAACTATAGTTTGACTATACGGACTTACGAAAATTTAAATCACATTTGGTTTCGACTACGCTCAACCTCAGTATTTTAGTGAAATAAGTAAGTCCTGATTATGCTGCCTTGCACATCATCTCGTAAAAATAGTCTAGCTTTTTTAGGCTTAACTGTCGATTAGCACAAAAAACAAACATGGTTATTGACAACAGACCATTTAAGCTCTAAATTAGTGTACACATGTACACCAAAAGAGAAATATCATGGCAGCACCCGACACAGCTAATAGCAAAGACAACGCATCCAACACAAACTATGCTAATGGTTTACACCATGCAACCGCTATCATTCATGTTGCTATGCGTGGTGCACAAGAGTTAACTCATTTAGTTGCCGAAGTGCATAGTACGATTACCGCTTTGCCCTCACCGTTTAACAAACATCATCAGCCGAGTGCTAAATATGCACCATTTCCATACAAAATTGTTTCAAGCGCATTTTCTTTGTTGGCCAAATTAAGCCATATTTTGGCTCCTCAATCGACTGAGTTTAAAAATCCTTTGGCGATTCGTTCACAAGCGGCTCTCAATGGCGTATCAGGTGATAAATTAGAGTTTTGGGATAGCCCCTTGGCTATTTCTTTATCGTTACGTGCTGAAAATGGCGATTTTTTAGATGTTGATTCATGGGCAAACGACCCTGCCAAAGCTCATGTCATTTTTTTACATGGTTTGTGCGAAAGTGATATAGACTGGCAACGTGGCCAACATCATCAAGATTTTTATCATCACTTGGCACAATCAGGCTACAAAGTCGCATGGTTACGTTATAACACAGGCCGAGCTATTCATCACAATGGTGAAGAGTTTGCTAAGCTGCTACAACATTGTTTTGCAAACAAAGGCAAGCCTGTCATCTTAATTGGCCATAGTATGGGTGGCTTGGTGATGCGTAGTGCTATGGACTATGCTCAAAAACAACAGCATACATGGCTTAATCGTATCAGTCATGCTGCCTATTTAGGTAGCCCTCACTTGGGCGCACCGCTTGAACGTTTGGGCAATAAGGCCAATAACTTATTAGACTTTACCCCTTATACTCGACCTTTTATGCGTTTGGGCAATATTCGTAGTCGTGGCATTAAAGACTTACGTTATGCTCGTATTACCGAAGACAATATTGTGCCGCATTTGCCCGAACACATCGCACATCTGTTAATTGCTAGTCTATGGAAATCTGACATTGATATGTTAGGTGATGGTATTGTACCAATGAGCAGTGCCTTAGCCCAAGATGAACAAGGAGATGTGTTGTTTGCGCCTAAAATTACTCGTGTTACTTTTGATGACATGAGCCATATTGCCATGTTAAGTGATGAGCGCATTTATCAACAATTAGGTCAATGGTTAAAACTGTCTATATGAATACTGCCGATTTAGCTGCCTTTATAGAAGTGGCTCGTTTTGAATCTTTTTCTTTGGCGGCTGAAAAACTACATTTAACACAACCTGCGGTTAGCAAACGTGTTCAAAATTTAGAAGAAACACTCACGGTCAATTTGTTTGACCGTGTTGGCCGCAAGGTACAACTAACCGAAGCTGGCCGTAATTTATTACCACGCGCCAAACAATGGTTACTCGATTTTGAAGAAATTAGAAACAGTGTTACGACCTTACAAGGCGAAGTAACTGGCATTTTAAAAATTGGTACTAGCCATCATATTGGCTTGCATCGTTTGCCGCCCACCTTGCGCGCTTTTTCGCAAGCTTATCCGCAAGTCCGTTTAGATATTCAGTTTATAGACTCTGAGGCAGCTTACGAAGCGGTATTAAGTGGTGATTTAGAGTTAGGTATTGTGACACTTCCGCCCATTGCTGACCCTCGCCTATTAACCGAAAAAATTTGGGATGACCCGTTGGCTTTTGTTGCAGCTAAAGACCATGCCCTTGCCCATAAATCTAAACTCAAACTCGCAGATTTACCCCAACATCCTGCAATTTTGCCCTCAATGAATACCTTTACGCGTCAAATTGCCGCCGAGCTATTTCAACACTCTGGCTTAGACCTTAATGTTTCTATGACCACCAATTATTTAGAAACGATTAGAATGATGGTGTCGATTGGTTTGGGCTGGAGTGTGTTGCCTGCCAGTATGGCTAATGAGGATATTGTGGTATTACCTTTGGCCGAAGCCAAAAAAATGCACCGAAATTTAGGGGTCGTTTATCATCCTCGTCGTACGCTATCGCGGGCGGCCAGCGCAATGTTAGCGGTGTTGAGGGAAGAAAATCAGTTGCAGCTCTAGGCTGATATGGTTACTCTGTTTGGCACTTCATTTAACTTATGCGATATAACAAGATGATTGCCAAACTTTGCCTAGTGTTAAGTTTTTTGGGCTTAGTTGCTTGTCAAGCAACGCCAACACAAATCACCCAAGCACCTCATGCCAATATCAATCAGTTATTAACGGTAAGCCAATTTAGAACACCTCTTTTTTATTTAGAAGCACCTTTATATGACCCCGAAGTCAAAGAATGGATTCCACAAAAGTTTTTAGATGACGTTAAACAAAGTATTGAAGATACCATTAACTACCCGTACACCGACACCCAATTACGTTTGGCTCTTTCACAAAAGTTAAGTCGTGATGAAATTCAGCAAGTGATTGATTTTTATCAATCTGCAACAGGCCAACAAATTTTGCAAGCCGAGCAAAGTTTTAGAGAGCGGGTTAATTTAGAAAATGACAGTAGTGCTTTGGCTTCAGAAGTCATTAAAGCAACACTATTATCAACCATGCTACACACCATTTTTGCCAGTAGTGTCGAGGCCGTGATTAGCCGCCTAGACAGTTACGAGTGTTTAGCGATTCGGCAAATACCCGGTTCTAATATTGGCTTGCTGATGGCCAAACGCCATAAAGTAGCTTTTATGGAGCGACAAGTACAACGCTCATTAGCAAATTTATACTTGAATGTTAGCGAATCGGACTTGCAAGATTATTTGAAATTTTCCCAAAGTCCAGTCGGCCAACGTTATTTTAAGGCGCGTAGCGAAGCCATGCGTAGCATTGGTAGCGAATTTGGTGAGCGTGTGGCAGAGGCGATTGCTCCTGCTTTGCCCAACTGTGTAGGTAGCTTTAAAATTAGTCGTTAAAGTATAAGACAATATATTACGAACTATTCCTTTATAATTTGCAAAACTAATTTACCTTGCACTCGACCAGACTCACTCGCCTGATGTGCGGCTTTTGCCTCATTTAGCGGAAAGCTTTTTTCGACAAAGGTCTTAATTTTATTTGCCGCAATCCACTCACTAATCACTGCTAAATCTTTAGCAGATGACTTAACCCATGCAAAAGTATATTGCTGAGACAGTCCTAAACGCTTGGTAATGGGGTATAACTGAGTAGCCAATAGGCTATCTAAAGACATGACGTTACTGATAAAAATGCCTTTTTTGGTGAGTAAATGCCGACAAGACCACCATGAGCTATTTGCTACCACATCATAAATCACATCAAAATGCTGATTAAGTGTTTTGAAATCCTGTTGTTGATAATTAACTAGATGACTAACCCCCAAACTTTTCAACAACTCTTGATGGCGAGAGCTACAAACCGCCGTCACTTCTGCTCCTAGTGCAATGGCTATTTGTACAGCAAACAGCCCTACACCACCCGATGCACCATTGATGAGGATTTTTTGCCCACGTTTAAGCCCTGCTTTTTGGGTTAATACTTGATAGGCAGTGAGTGCTGCTAATGGCACAGAAGCCGCTTGTATATGTGTTAGATTTTTTGGTTTAAGTGCTAATGTATCCTCACGAGTAATAGCGAACTCAGCATATCCGCCACTTTTAGCAAAACCTGTCCAAGAAGGTTGAGGATGAGCATCTAATAAACAAAAAACTTCATCGCCTTGTTTAAAACGGCTAACTTGACGACCCACAGACACCACTGTACCCGACACATCATTACCTAAAATCATTGGAAAATCAGCACCTAACAAGAGTTTTAGCTCTCCATTGCGAATACGCCAATCTAAAGGGTTTACCCCTGCTGCATGGACTTTAATTAACACTTGGTTTTTTTGTATGTTGGGAATAGGTGCATTTTCTACATACTCCAAAACATCAAAACCACCAAATTTTTGTATTTGTATTGCACGCATTTTTAACCTCCATGATGCTGATTTTTTTGTTAGGGACTATCAAAACTTATCATCTGCTGTTTTAAATTTTATGACCGTTAAAATCAAACAAACTCCCCTGCCGCCACACCTGACGACCATGCCCATTGAAAGTTAAAGCCACCTAACCAACCTGTTACATCCACCACTTCGCCAATAAAATACAAGCCTTTTTGTTTTTTACTTTCCATCGTCTTAGACGATAACTCACGTGTATCCACACCACCTAAAGTCACTTCGGCAGTGCGATAACCTTCTGTGCCTGATGGTTTTAACTGCCACGCTTGCAAAGCCTCAGCCACGGTTAGCAACGCACTATCAGGTATTTCAGCCAATGGCGTTTCGGCATAACTTGGCCAATGTAAAGTTTGTAACTCTAACACTAAATTTTTACTTAATAATGGTATTAACTGTGTGCGTAATAGTGATTTGGGATGTTGCTGCTTTTGCTCTTTTAACCAACTCGCAATGTCTAATTGAGGCAATAAATTGACTTGTACCGTCTCACCTAATTGCCAATAGTTTGATAATTGCAAAGCAACTGGCCCACTTAAGCCCCGATGAGTAAACAGCAAATTTTCGTTAAAACAGGTGCTGTCTTTCGCGGTCATACTTACTTCTAATGCCAAGCCCGATAAGCGTTCTGTTACCGCTTTGATATTATCGCTAAAGGTAAAAGGCACTAAACCTGCACGTGTTGGTAACACCTGATGACCAAATTGTTTAGCAACTTCATAACCAAAACCACTCGCGCCCATGGTTGGAATAGACAAACCACCTGCGGCAATTACTAAAGACTGACAGGCAAATTGACCTTTACTGGTTTGTAAATGAAAACGATGCTCGCCATCATTAACAGTGGTAATTTTCTCAATTTGACAATGGGTTTGAATGGTCACTTGTTGAGTACGTTCGCACTCTGCCAACAACATGGCTAAAATATCTTTAGCGGAGTCATTACAAAACAGCTGGCCATGTTTACGTTCGTGATAAGGAATACGATGCTTTTCAACCAGCGCAATAAAATCCCACTGGGTATATCGGTTTAACGCAGAAATACAAAAATGTGGGTTGGCAGATAAATAATTGTTCGGCTCAACAAACAAATTGGTAAAATTACAACGGCCACCGCCTGACATTAAAATCTTTTTACCAACTTTATTGCTACTATCCAAGACCAACACACGACGGCCACGCTGTCCTGCACTGGCAGCACACATTAAACCCGACGCACCGCCACCAATAATAATTACGTCAACATGATTTACCGACATACATCAACACAACACTTCAACAAAAGGCGGTTATGTTAGCATTTTTTAACCCTGCGCTTTTCTTTTTTGCCAATTATCCGCTAGAATACTTGCCCACTGCCGAGGGGTGCTGCACCAGTTAAAAAACTGCTAGGCTCGGTAGTAAACATATAGTTGCCAACGTCACCCAATCCTACACAACAGGAGTCTGTCATGACTGCAATGACATCCGTTGGCGACTATAAAGTTGCCGATATTTCTTTAGCCGCTTGGGGTCGCAAAGAAATCATTCTCGCTGAAGCCGAAATGCCTGCCTTAATGGGTTTACGCCGCAAATATGCTGCCAGCAAACCGTTAGCAGGTGCAAAAATCATCGGCTGTATCCACATGACCATTCAAACTGCCGTATTAATCGAAACCTTAATTGATTTAGGGGCAGAAGTTCGTTGGTCATCTTGCAATATCTTCTCCACACAAGACCAAGCGGCTGCGGCTATTGCTGCGGTGGGTATTCCTGTCTTTGCATGGAAAGGTGAAACCGAAGAAGAATTTTGGTGGTGTATCGAGCAAACCATTTTAAAAGATGGTAAGCCTTGGGATGCCAACATGATTTTGGATGATGGTGGTGACGTTACCTATATCGTTCACGAAAAATATCCAGAAATGTTAAAAACCATTCATGGTATTACCGAAGAAACCACCACAGGCGTACATCGTTTAGTCGAAATGTGGAAAAAAGGTACGTTAAAAGTGCCTGCTATTAACGTCAATGATTCTGTGACCAAGTCAAAAAATGACAACAAATATGGTTGCCGCCACTCCTTAAATGATGCCATTAAACGCGGCACAGATATGTTAATGGCGGGTCGTCGTGCTTTAGTGATTGGTTATGGTGATGTGGGTAAAGGTTCTGCTCAATCTTTACGTCAAGAAGGCATGATTGTGCGCGTTACCGAAATTGATCCAATTTGTGCAATGCAAGCCTGTATGGATGGTTACGAAGTGGTTTCGCCATATATTGATGGCAACAACACAGGTTTAGATGTTGATATCAACAAAACCTTATTAGGTGAAACCGATTTATTAGTTACCACCACAGGCAATATGAATGTCTGTGATGCCGCCATGTTACGCAACCTCAAAAACGGTGCAGTGGTCTGTAATATTGGTCACTTTGATACCGAAATTGATACGGCTTATATGCGTACAAACTGGCATTGGGAAGAAGTTAAACCACAAGTACACAAGGTTTATCGCACTAATGCAACCGACATAAACCCTGCCGATGCCAACTATCTGATTTTGTTGTCTGAAGGTCGTTTGGTAAATTTGGGGAATGCAACAGGTCACCCATCTCGTATTATGGATGGCTCTTTTGCCAACCAAGTGTTAGCCCAAATGTATTTGTATGAGCAAAAATTTGCTGACCATTCTCCTGCTGTGCAAGAGCGTATGCTCAAAGTTGAAGTTTTACCGAAAAAACTTGATGAAGAAGTTGCAGCAGCCATGGTTGCAGGTTTTGGTGGTGTGTTAACCAAATTAACACCTGCTCAAGCCGAGTACATTGGTGTTGCGGTTGAAGGCCCTTATAAGCCAGAAAGTTATAAGTACTAAGTAACACTGCTCCTCCCTCTCCTACAAAGTATAGGTATTTACATAAGTCTTTTGGATTTTAAAAGACTATAAACATGAGAGTAAGTCCCCTCTTGAGAGGGGATGTAGGGGTGTGTTAAGGCTAAAAACAGTGCTTTGTTGTAGTTTTAACCCACCCCCAACCCCTCCTCGGAGGGGAATTTCATCGCTATAGCTTTAATTTTATTTTTGTAAAAAGATGCGTAAATACCTATGCCCTTATAGAGAGAGAGTTCTTAGGATATATTATCATGCCTCGTCAAATTCCTATTAGCTTCGAGTTTTTTCCCACGAAAACCGAAGAAGGCACACAAAAACTCTTACAAGTTCATCAACGTTTAGCCACGTTAAATCCTGCCTATTTTTCTGTGACTTATGGTGCAGGCGGTTCAACACGTGAACGTACCTTGTCGATTGTTGACCAAATTCAACAAGCTGCACCCATTGCTGTTGCCCCACACTTATCTTGTATTGGTGACAACAAAAGTGAAATTGCAGAACTCTTACACCGTTATAAAAATCAAGGCATTAAACATTTAGTGGCCTTACGCGGTGATTTACCGTCTGGCCAAATGGGTTTAGGCGAATTGCCCTATGCGCGTGATTTGGTGGAGTTTGTGCGTCAAGAAACAGGCGATCACTTTCATATTGAAGTGGCTGCTTATCCCGAAATACATCCGCAATCTTATGATTTTGACAGTGATGTGAAAAACTTTATTGCTAAAGTTAATGCGGGTGCTAATAGTGCCATTACCCAATTTTTCTTTAATGCCGATGCCTATTTTTACTTTGTTGAAAAGGTACGTAAAGCAGGCGTTACCATTCCTATCGTTCCCGGTATTATGCCCATTACCAACGCCAGCAATTTAATTCGTTTTGCCGATGGTTGTGGTGCCGATATTCCGCGTTGGATTCGTAAACAATTAGCTGCTTATGGCGATGATACAGCCAGTATTAAAGCCTTTGGCGAAGAAGTTGTGGCTAGACTTTGCGAGACCTTATTACAAGGTGGCGCACCAAGCTTACACTTTTATACTATGAACCAAGCTGAGCCAACTACTCGCTTGTGCCAGTTATTAGATTTAGCTTAAGCCCTCCCTCACCCCAACCCTCTCCACCAAAGAGAGGGCATTTTTCTAGGAATTTTCTATGAGCTCTTTGCCATCTTGTCCCCAATGCAATTCTGAATTTACCTATGAAGATGGCGATTTATATATTTGTCCTGAATGTAGTCACGAATGGCCCAAAACAGCAGCAACAGCAAGCGAAGACAATCGTATTATTAAAGATGCTAATGGCAATGTTTTAACCGATGGCGATACGGTCACTGTGATTAAAGACCTTAAAGTTAAAGGTTCTTCGTTGGTCGTTAAAGTGGGTACTAAAGTTAAAAATATTCGTTTAGTCGATGGTGACCACGATATTGATTGTAAAATTGATGGCATTGGGGCGATGAAGCTCAAATCTGAGTTTGTCAAAAAGGTTTAAAGAGAAATTCCCTCCCCTAATTTAGGGGAGGGTTAGGGTGGGGTTATCTCTGAAAGCCAATACCCCCTCCCAGCCTCCCCCTAAATTAGGGGGAGGAGCTTTATATCAAAAAGTTAAATACTACGCGAAATTAACTCTTTCATAATTTCGTTTGTACCACCATAAATACGGTTAGCACGGTTATCAATGTAGGCACGAGCAATTGGATACTCGAGCATAAAGCCATAACCACCATGCAATTGCACACACTCATCAACCACTTTACTTAACAAGTCAGACACCCAGTATTTAGCGGCACACGCTGCTTCAATACTTAACTCATGTTTTAAAACTTGCTCAATACAACGGTCAACAAATACACGGGCAATTTGCACTTCAGAACGTAATTCCGCTAATTTAAAACGGGTATTTTGATAGGCTGCAACAGGCTTACCAAACACTTTACGACCCTTGACATATTCAACTGTATGAGCCAAAGCGTGTTCTGCACCTGACACACACATAATCCCAATCATCATCCGTTCCCATGCTAACTCTTTCATTAACATGATAAAGCCCATGCCTTCCATACCTAATAAATTTTCTTTAGGCACTTTGACGTTATTAAAGAATAATTCACAAGTATCTTGGCCTTTCATACCCACTTTTTTCAATGGTTTGCCTTTGCTAAAGCCTTCGCTATGGGCATCAACAATCAATAAAGAAATATTTTGTGCGCCCTTCTCGCTATTACCTGTTTTGGCAACAACCACGGCCATATCACACAAATAACCATTGGTAATAAAAATTTTAGAGCCATTTAAAACATAGTGATCGCCCATATCAATGGCGCGAGTTTGTACAGACTGCAAATCTGAGCCTGTACCAGGTTCGGTCATCGCAATGGCAGAGACCACTTCACCAGAGGCCATTTTTGGCAACCATTGTTGCTTTTGAGCTTCGTTACCAAAGTTATTGATATAGTTGGCAACGATGTCTGAGTGTAAAGAGAAACCAGAAGCAGAATCACCAACACGTGCCTGCTCTTCCATCATAATTACGCTATATAGACGGTCAACACCCGATCCACCATATTCTTCGGGCATGGTTGGGCATAACAAACCTAAAGCACCTGCTTTGTTCCATAAGTCACGATCTAAATGCTGTTGCTCTTCCCATTTTTCATGAAATGGGGCAATTTCTTGTTCAAAAAAACGACGAGCGGTTTTGCGAAATGCCTCATGGTCGCTATTAAACAAGGTACGAGGAATCATGGGGGCAACTTGCTCTGGCACGTGAACGCTACTCATTTCTTACTCCTATCGGGATTTACAATACGGACGTACGGTATGTATAATAAATACCAAAAATGACAGATGCAGGTCAAGTAAATAAAATAAAAAACCTGTGAATGTTGTGCGATGTTGAATTAGGCAAGGTAAAATAGCCGTTTTTTGCTAGCTTTGGACTTAGGCGAATTTTGCTTTTTAGCATGGCATATTTCTTTTAGCCCCATAACACGTAGCTTTATTATGATAACCACCGAATCAATGAAGCCTGTAAACACAGCAACTCTCGACAAACCACGCCGTACACAAGCAGAGCGTAGTGAGGCAATGCGAACCCGTCTGATTGAGGCAACCTTAAAATGCCTAGAAACCGAAGGTTATGCTGGCACAACCGTCACTAAAATTGTTGAAGCGGCACAAGTATCACGCGGCGCACCTGTGCATCACTTTCCGTCTAAAGCGGCTTTAATTGCAGCAGCAGCCGAACATTTGATGCGAAAAATTTATGTGCAATTAGGCATTGCCATGCAACACATGGAGGAATCCGAAGACAAACTCACGGAGCTAATTATGACCTCATGGCGCGAAGTCTTTGGCACAATCGAAAATGCAGTGTTATTAGAATTGATTGTCGCTAGTCGTCGGGATAATGAATTAGCTGAAATGCTGCAAAAATTGTGGATGTCGGCCTTTAATACCTTAGGCACAGCCGCAGAACATTATTTAAAACCTAACTCCGACAAAGACGATGTTCGTCATTTGATGATTTTAACCCAATGGATGTTGCGTGGCATGGCAATGGATAAACACCTAGTATTTAATGAACGTGTTATTGAGCATTATGTCCGTGTTTGGTGTCGGGTCATGGCGGGTCATTTACACACCAAACCGAATGTTGAAACACCGCCACCTCGCCCCGAATTTTGGGATGTGTCTATTGATAAAATGCCGCGTTAACCATCAAAAACCTTGCTACTTTTGTAACAAAATATATATTTTTGCCATCATTTAGCGCATATTTACATACCTCTCCCCTCACACTAACTCTCTCTTCACAGAGAGAGCATTCCCTTTTTTGAGGCATTTATGTCCACTGCGACGCGCTTAGGTTTTGAGCCTTGGTTAATTTTATTGGGTGCTTTAACAGCGATTGGCCCATTATCTATTGATATGTATTTACCTAGTTTTCCCATTCTTGAACAGGAACTTGGCAAGGGTGCACAACTGAGTTTGGCAAGTTTTTTTATGGGCATGACCCTTGGTCAAGTGTTATATGGCTCGTTAAGTGACCGTTTTGGTCGCAAACCGCCTTTAGTGATTGGATTGAGTATTTTTGTTGTGGCGGCCTTAGCGGCCAGTCAAGCACACACCATGCATGAATTAATTATTTATCGCTTTTTTCAGGGGTTTGGTGGCTGCTCGGGTATGGTTATTGCGCGAGCGATTGTTAGAGATAGATGCCCACCTTCACAAGTCGCGCAAGCTTTTTCGATGCTCATTTTAGTTATGGGACTAGCCCCCATTCTTGCGCCATTATTAGGTAGTTACTTTTTACATCATTTTGATTGGCATAGCATTTTTTACTTTAAAGCGATTTTTGCAGGTCTTTGTCTTGTGGCTATTATGAGCTTAATTCCCGAAAGTTTAAAACAGCCTAGTCAATTACAACTTAAACAAGTCTTAGTCAGTTATTGGAAACTCTTATTTGACCGCCCGTTTATTGGCTATACCCTATCTAGTAGTTTAGCTTTTTCGGGTATGTTTGCTTATATTGCTGGCTCGCCTGATTTATTAATTAATTTGTATGGCTTATCACCCAGTCAATATAGCTTAATTTTTGGTGCAAATGCGCTTGGTTTTATTATTGCCAGTCAAATTAATGCGTGGTTATTACGGCGCGGCTATTCGATGTTTAAGCTCTTACACTATGCTTTATACATTCCTGCTATCGCCAGTAGTTTGTTGTGTATGAGCATATTTTTACACATAGAATCTTTAACGTTATTACTAATAGGTTTATTTAGTTACATTGCCAGTTTGGGCTTTATTAGCCCCAATGCAGGCGCGGCAGCAATGGCCAATCAAGGTCATCAAGCAGGCACAGCCTCGGCCTTAATGGGCGTGTTGCAATTTAGTTTAGCGGCGGTAATTGGTGCTATTTTGGGAGTGTGGCAAGCTAATAATGCCTTACCTATCTTTTCAATATTGGCATTTTGTGGTGTCAGTGGTTTTATCTGGCATCGCCTCGTTGTTCGCTCCTAAGCGTTTTTATTTTAAGCAACAACAATTGCTAAGAATAACTGAGCACTCTAAATTCACTGGGAGTTTTACCCGTCCATTGCTTAAATGCACGAGTAAAATTTGCGGGATTTTGATACCCCAAACGCTGAGCAATTAATTGAATTTCAGCTTGTGTTTGGCGTAACAATTGTTGAGCATCTCGTTGCCGTGCTGTTTCTAATAATTGTTGGTAGTTAGTCCCTTGTTGTTGCAAATGACGGCGCAAACTACGCTCAGAAATATGCAATCGCTCAGCAATTTGCTCTGGCGTTAAATAACCTTGTTCGTCTGCTTGTAATAAAATTTTAACCATCATCACCACATCTTGCTCAATACTTGGCAATAAAGCCAACTCTCGCTCACATTGAGCAATGGCCATACTTAAAGCCTCGGGATTAGCCGTGTTAATCGGCTGCTGCAAAATGCTTTTGGGTAATTTGAGCTGATTGATGGGCTGACCATAACAAATAGTCGGTAATTGTAAATGACTAAGCAGAGCTAAATAATCAGGCTGAAGCATGGCAAAATGTAATTCCGCTTGCAATGGCACATCGGCTAACAAAAAGCGTAAGCCATAATAAACGCCTGATAACACCGCTTCTAACAATACCTTTTCGACTTCTGGGTGCATCGGATACTGACAATAAATCGAAAATACCACATATTGTGGGTCATCAATATAATGCAAATTTACTCCACGACCACGCACATGCCAAAAACGCTGTAAAATTTTTACCGCATCGGCAATGGTTGCCGCCGACATTAAGGCATAACCCAAACTGCCATGTGCGGTCAGTGGTTGACGTGCGCCTACCTCTAAACCTAAACCTTGATTACCCACTAACGCTATCACCGCCGTGACTAATCGCTCATATTCTTGACTAGACACTCGACCTGTTGCTTGGGCAAATAATTGTGGGTTTAGTTGAGCATGTGCCAAGACTTGTGCCTGACTCACGCCTCGCTCTTGGGCAATTTGCAAATACATTGCAGGATACGTCACAGGCAAATGGGCGTATTGTGTGTGTTCTTTTGGATAATGAATTTGGCTCATATTGGCCACCAATGATAAGTGACTTGTCCGCGTAGCGTCTCACGTTTTCATGCTAAAGGCAATTATGCTTAGGTCATAATATGCTCCGTGAGCAAATGTGATAACGACGGCTGAGCGAAGTCTAAGCCTACTTCGACTTCGTTCAGTATGCTGATTTTAATTAAGAGGTGTCCTATGACTGCTGCAATTAACCCCTCATTAACTCAAGCCAATACGGCTCATCACCATGATTTAAAAGTACGTCAAATGGATTTTGGTTTAAAAGATATTCCAGAATTTTGGTACGACAACGACCCTTTCAAAACTTTATTACTGTCAGCATTATCAGGTGGATTTCCTGCGGGTGAGCATTTTTTTATTCATTCAATTCGTCATTTTCAAGAGCAAATTAAAGACCCCGAATTACGCCAAGCAGTACGCGCATTTATTGGCCAAGAAGCACACCACTCCAAAGAGCATGATGTGTTAAATCAATTGATGATTAAGCATGGTTACTCGATAGATAGAATCGACCGCAATGTCGCTTTTGCCATGAAATGGTATAAAACCTATTTAAGCCCTGCCCGTCAGTTAGCACACACCGCTGCGGTTGAACACTTTACTGCGTTAATGGCTGAAGAATATTTATTTAACACCGATGAATTAGACAAAATGGATCCACGCTTAGCACCGTTATGGGCGTGGCATGCCATTGAAGAAACCGAACACAAAGCAGTGGCTTTTGATGTTTATAAAGCTACCGTCAATAATGAATGGATTCGCTTGTCACAAATGGCGATTTGTACGGTGATGTTTTTGGGCTTTTCGACCTATGACTTTATGACCTTGATGCGTGAATCTGGTCGTCAGGGTGATGTTAAAATGTGGGCAAAAGGCATTAACTATTATTGGGGCACAAAAGGCATTTTTAGAAAAATGATTCCCAGTTATTTTAAATACTACCGCAAAGACTTTCATCCTTGGCAGCACAATAGCCAGTCGTTGGTTGATAAACTCAAAGCAAAATACTTGGGAGATAAGGCTTAATTTGTGTTGCCTTAAAACTTGCTGAGACAGTAAAAAGCCCCTATAATGTACATAATTTTAACGTACATTAGGGGCGTTATATGATGCAAAATACCGCTATCGAACGTATTAACTTACGCGCTTCTGCTGAGGCCAAACAAATTATTGAGCAAGCGGCACAGCTTATTGGTACAAATCTAAGTGCATTTATGCTTAATCAATCTTACGAAGCTGCCTTAAAAATTATTAACCAACATCAAGCATGGGTTTTAAGCAACGCTGACCGTGATGCCTTACTGGATGCCTTAGAGTCACCACAACAACCAAATACCGCTTTACGCAATTTAATGGCTTTATCCACATGACCAATTACGCCATTTCATTATTAAAAAAAGAGCATCAACGCTCTTTTTTTAATTGCGGTCAAAGCGATTTAAACAGCTTTATTCAACTGTACGCCCTGCAACAACAAAAAAGAAACCAAAACAAAACCTATGTTGCCTGCACAGAATCACAGCAAGTTATTGGTTTTTATAGTCTTAATGTGGGTGCTATTGCGTTTGAAGAAATGCCGATTGATATACAAAAACGCTTAGCGCGTTACCCTGTGCCTACAATTTTTATTGGCAGATTTGCCGTCGATATAAACTTTCAAGGACAAGGCTTAGGCAAGCAATTATTGTCTCATGCCTTACATAGGGTATGTGATATTGCCGCTATTGGTGGTGTGACGGTGGTTGCAGTGGAGGCAAAAGACACGCAAGCAGCAAACTTTTATCAAAGTGTTGGCTTTAAACCTTTACCGAGCAATCCACTCAAGCTATTTTTGCCTGTGTCATTATTACTAAAAACCTAGATAAGCGCATAACATATAGAAATAACTCTTTGCATGATGAAAAAAACATGACTAACCAACAACTAATGCAACGTGATTTAGCCGTTTTGTGGCACCCTTGTACACAAATGCACGATCACGAACAAATTCCTTTAGTCCCCATTGCCAAAGCGCAAGGTATTTGGTTAGAAGACTTTGATGGTAAGCGTTATATTGACGCGATTAGCTCGTGGTGGGTTAACATTTGGGGACACGCCCACCCACATATTAATCAAGCCATCAAACAGCAATTAGATACCCTTGAGCATGTGATTTTAGCTGGCTTTAGCCACGAGCCCGTGATTGAGTTGGCCGAAAAATTAGTTGCCCTTGCACCACAAGGTTTAAGCCGTTGTTTTTTTGCCGATAATGGCTCGGCAGCAGTTGAAGTTGCCTTAAAAATGAGTATGCACTATTGGCATAATCAAGGCGAAAAACAAAAAACACGTTTTGTGTCCTTGCAAGGTAGCTATCATGGCGAAACGCTTGGTGCATTAGCGGTTACCGATATTCCATTATTTTCTGACACTTATGCCCCACTACTCACCCAACATTATCGTGTGCCATCGCCAGATTGGACACAAGCCCCCCAAGGCATGACAGCCGAAGCCTTTGCCCACCAACAATTTAACGCACTTGAACAACTGTTAATTGAAAAACATGAAGAAATTTGTGCGGTGATTGTTGAGCCACTGATTCAAGGCGCGGCAGGCATGAAAATGTATCATCCTGTCTATTTGCAATTATTACGCGCCGCTTGTGACAAATATGGTGTGCATTTAATTGCTGATGAAATTGCCGTTGGTTTTGCCCGTACAGGTCATTTTTTTGCTTGTGAGCACGCCAATATTCGCCCTGATTTTTTGTGTTTATCTAAAGCCTTAACCGCAGGTTATTTACCCATGTCGGTGGTTTTAACCACTGAAGCTATTTATCAAGGATTTTATCACCCTTACTCTACACTCAAAGGTTTTTTACATTCACATAGTTTTACTGGAAATCCTTTAGCCGCAAGAGCCGCTTTGGCTTCTTTAGAGCTATTTGCCCTTGACCCACAATTACAACGCCAACAGCAAATTCATCACGTTTGCCAACAAGCCTTAGAGCCATTAAAAAATCATGCTCATATTGTCAATATTCGACAAACAGGCACGATTTGCGCGTTTGATTTGGTGCAAGACAAAGCAAGCAAAACACCGTTTGATTGGCGTGAGCGTCGTGGTTTGCAGGTGTTTCAAGCCGCGTTAGAACAAGGCGTATTATTACGCCCGATTGGTAATACCGTGTATGTGATGCCGCCGTATGTAATGACCGATGATGAATTGCGTTATGTGCTTAAAGTGGCAGGTAATGCAGTGGATATAGCCACTCAAGCACCTGCAAAAGGAAGTGATGTTGGGGTGAGTTTGCCTTGAATCGCAACTTGCCATGTATTGCAAAAAGCACTACACTCTTATAAATTTGGAGTTTCTACCATGCAACAAGCTCGCACCGAACGCCCGTTATCATTACGTTTACCTGATATTGACTTGTCTCTCATTGACCAAGCAGCAAACGTAAAAGGCTGCTCACGCACTCAGTTTATGCGCGATGCCGCAATAGAAGCGGCAACACAGACCCTTTTAGAACAATCACTTATTGTTATGAGTGAGGAAGGATTTGCCGCCTTTCAAACACTGATTGATGCAGAACCTCAAATTGCCCCTGCAATAGCCGCGCTACGCCACCATAAAGCACCGTGGGATAAGTCATAAACATGGCTATCTCCGCACCAGAAAAACTACAAGCGCATCATCTCATTGATGATTTTGACTGTGACTTAGCCCCTCTCAATATTTGGCTCAAAAAACGTGCTTTAAGCAATCAACAACGAGGCTTTAGTGTGGTAATGGTGGTGCATCAAGACTATCAAGTAGTAGGTTATTATAGTATTGCTCCAACAGCGATTATAGCACACCAACTGCCTCGACATATACGAACAGGTCAACCACCAAATCCCGTTCCCTGTTTATTATTAGGACAACTTGCTACCGACAAAAACTTTAAAGGCCAAGGTATTGGTTTAGGCTTACTACGTCATGCGTTGGAGCGTTGCGTACAAGGCGCATACTTAATTGGCGGACGTGCTGTGGTTGTTCATGCTATTAACCCACAAGCTGCAGATTTTTGGCTAAAACAAGATTTTATACCATCAACGGATAACCCTCTAACCTTATTACGTCCTATTCAAGATATTGCTTTTTCATTAGGTTTAGCAACACCATGACCCGTCTTTACACCCCTACTCCCTTATCGCTCAATACCGAAATTGAATTACCCGAAGAAGCTGCCCATCATTTTATTAAAGTCTTACGCGCGCGCGTTGGCGATAAAGTCTGTTTATTTAACGGTGAAGGTGGTGAATATCATGGTCAATTAAGCCGTACTGACAAACGCCATGCTTATGTCACCCTAGAAACTTTTATTGAAAATAACAAAAGCTCTCCGCTAAAAGTTCATTTAGGGCAAGTATTATCTAAAGGCGATCGTTTTGATTATGCCATTCAAAAAGCCACCGAATTGGGGGTAAGTGAAATTACCCCACTCATCAGTGAGCGTTGCGAAGTACGTTTAGGTAATGAACGCTTAGATAAAAAAATGGCACATTGGCAAGGCGTAGCCATTAGTGCTTGCGAACAATCTGGCTTAAATATTGTCCCTAAAATCAATCCACCTCAAGTTTTAGAAACATGGACAGCAAACACGCAAGCCGATTTACGTTTTGTCTTAGCACCCAGCGTGTCGGGCTTACCCAATTCTAGCCAAAAACCACAAACGATTGCGGTATTAATTGGGGCAGAAGGCGGATTATCCGAGCGCGAAATTAGTCAAAGTATCGAACACGGTTTTGCGCCTTGGTGCTTAGGACAACGGGT
>JACKNZ010000014.1 GCA_024234595.1 Moraxellaceae bacterium
ATCAACAATATGAAGTTTCCTTCCAAAACAGTATTAACCGTTGCATTATTAGTGTTAACCACCGCTGCGCAGGCCGCTCAACGTCCCAAAGTGGCCTTAGTGTTATCGGGTGGTGGTGCGCGGGGTATTGCGCATATTGGCGTATTAAAAGTATTGCAAGACGCAAAAGTGCCTGTTGATTGTGTGGTGGGCACGAGTATGGGCGCGATTGTCGGTGGTGCAATGGCAACAGGTATGTCGCCCCAAAAAATGGAACAAGAGGTATTAACTGCTGATTGGGATCATATTTTTGGTGATAAACCCAAACGTCAGGATATTCCGTATTTTCGTAAACGAGATGATCAAAAAGATTATTTTGATTTTACCCTAACCATGAAAGACTTTTGGCCTGTTGCTCCACGAAACTTAGTGGGCGTTCATTACATTACCCAGTTTTTTAGACTCTTGACGGGCGGTATCGAAGCCGAACAATTTGACCAATTACCAATACCCTATCGTGCCATTGGCGCAGATATCGAAAATGGTAAAACAGTAGTGATGAGTCATGGTGATTTGCCTTTAGTGATGCGAGCCAGTATGAGTGTGTCGGGTGTGTTTCCACCTGTGCCTTATGAAAATTACCTCGTGGTTGATGGCGGTATTGTTAAAAACATGGGTATTGATGAAGGACGAAAACTCTGTGGTGATGTGGTGATTGCCGTTAATGTTTCTTCGCCAAGTACCAATCGACAAAAATTAGAATCATTATTTGCGGTCAGTGAGCAAACGATTAACATTGCAGTGCAAAAAGACATGCAAGCACAAATTGCCACGCTCACGCCTCAAGATGTATTGATTACACCAGAAATGGGCAAGCTAAGCCCAACCGATTTTAAAGAAGCACCACAGTTTATTGCCGCAGGCGAAAAAGCAGCGAAGGCAAGTTTAAAGCAATTACAACGTTATGCCTTATCAGAAGCAGATTATCAAGCATGGCAACAACAAGTAGAGTCCCGCAAGCCCAAACAACGTAACATTAGCAAAGTGCAAATCACAGGTACACGTTGGGTGAGTCCACAAGTATTAAAATCTTTATTAGCGGTTAAAACAGGTGAGCCTTTACAGCAGGAGCAACTTCATCACAGTATCGACAAAATTTATGCTCGCGGTGATTTTGAACGGATTGCCTACCAATTATTTCCCGAAGAGTCTGGCTCTTTATTGCGTATTATTCCTACCGAAAAAGATGGTCGTGATTTTGCGCGTCTTGGCCTAAAACTCAATACCGACTTTGCCAATAACTCCTCTTTTGGTTTGGTGGCAGGGTTACGCCGTAGTTGGCTTAATCAGTTAGGAGCTGAGTGGCAGGCACAAGGTGAGTTGGGTGAAACTCGCTCACTTTATACCGAGTTATATCAACCCACGGTGTTAAATGGCGAGTTTTTTGTGGCGCCATGGCTAAGCATTAAAGATGAACCGCGAGATATTGTGCTAGACCACGAGACTATTGGTACAAATCGCGTGCGTCACACAGGTGGCGGTGTTGATGTTGGCTCGGTATTGGGAAAGTGGGGCGAAGTGCGTTTATTTGTGTCGGAGCAAAACGTCAAATGGACATCATCACTCCCTACGATTAACCCCTTGTTAGGCGAAAGTTATCAGCAAACAGGGTATGGCCTTCATGCGGTATTTGACCAGTTAGATAATCCACGTTTTCCACGTAAAGGTAATTGGGCGCGGCTACAGTATTTTTCGGCAGAGCAGGGCATGGGCAGTGACAAAGATTATCAACGTCTGATGTTAGATTGGCGGCGAGCGTTTACATGGCAAGATTACACATTTTTTGCCACAGGCAGAGGCGGGAGTTCTTTAGGAACACAATTACCTTATGCCGAGCAATTTCAACTGGGTGGCGCATTAAACTTGTCGGCTTCTCGGCGAGGTGAGTTAGTAGGCAATAGTTTTGCTTTTACACGGTTGTTGGGTTACAAGCAGATTAAAGAAATGCCAGCCGCATTAGGTGGCGGTGTGTATGTGGGTGCATTGGTTGAGGCAGGCGCAATGAGCATGGCTGATAACTGGTCATCAAGCCTGTTTGATAAAGTACAGTATAGTGTAGGAGCAGTATTGGCCGCCGATACACGTTTAGGACCGTTTTATTTAACAGTGGCGCAGGGTAACAAACAACGCAAGGCAGCCAATTTAACCTTAGGGATTAGTTATTGATGGTAGTCTCCCCCTGAGCAGGGGGAGATGTAGAGGGGGTTAAAACAAGAAGCAGGCAGCTCTATTATCATCAACCCAATTTTATTGCTTAACAATCACAGGATTAAGCGCAGCCACTTGTAACACATACTGGCTGGCTTTTTTAGCGGTTGCTTCATCCACAAAAGGGCCAATTTGCACTTTATGAATGGCATTACTGTTATTGGCATTGGTCACTTCAATAGGCAATGCAATTAAACCAGAAAGTTTGTTTTGCAAATTAAGGGCGTTACCTTCAGAGTTAAACGAACCCACTTGCACAAAAAATTGTGGCTCTGGAGCAACTACAGGCGCAGCAGCAGCGATAGTGGTGCTGTTGTCATCATCCGCACTGCTGACTACTTCAAGTTTAATTTTAGCTGTACCCGTTTTGAGCATTCCCAGTTTGGCGGCTGCACCTTTAGATACATCTAAAATACGACTCGAGTGAAAAGGGCCTCTATCGTTGATTTTAACAATCACGCTTTTGCCATTTTCTTGATTGGTGACTCGTGCATAACAAGGAATTGGTAATGTTTTATGCGCAGCGGTTAGCTCGTGCATATCGTATTCTTCGCCACTAGCCGTTTTGCGACCGTGAAAGTCCTTACCATACCAAGAGGCCAAACCTACTTGCTTAAAGTTTTTGGCTTTTGCCAACACAGTATAGGTTTTACCGCGAACGTTATATCGTAAGTCCGACTGAACAAAAGGTTCGGCAGCAGGAATATCTTCGTTGCTTGGTACAACAGCAGGCGTATCAATGACGCTTGCCACTGGCTCTTTGCTATTTACCAAGTCACTAATGGCATCAGTGTTACTACTTTCAAGCGTTGAGAAATAAATAACACTGTTGCCAGCAGTTGCAGAACTACCTAAACAAGCCGTCAGTAACAGAGCTAAAGCACTATTACGAGTTTTTAAATTGCGCGATGTCATCGGTGTTTCTCCTAGACATTAAGTAGAACATATGCCTTGTTTCAATTAGATTGATGTATGGATTTGAGTTGATACCAAAACCACTAAACGGCATTTGCTCTAACAAGCTAAATAAACTACCCAATTACTTCTTTTTATTGCTTGGGCGACTATGGCACGAATATTAACCACTTTTTGCATAAACGTCTAAGCCTTTTGTTAAACAATTAGACTTTTTAATGCTTAAAACATGCCAAAAATGCAATAAAATGTTTCAAGAGCCGCTATTTGTGCTTAAAAAAACAACAAATGAGATTGCTCCCCACTAAGCGAGGGGATGAAAAAATCATTGTTTATGGATAGTATGAGTGACTGTAGCTGGTGGCACAGAACTCACAGGTGCTTTAGCTTTTACAGGATTAACAATAAAATTTGTACCGAGTAACATTAGCGTGACTCCTAATACTTTACGAATAGCACGCTCGGGTAAATGAGAGCTTAATAATGTACCCACAATAATGGCAGGAATAGAGCCTATCAGTAACATCATTAATAAATGGGTATCAACATTGCCTGATTTCATATGTGCTAAGCCTGCAACCAATGTTAATAACACGGCATGAGCGACATCTGAGCCAATAATACGAATCATGGGTAATTTAGGAAACAAAAGCACTAAAGCCATAATGCCAAATGCGCCAGCTCCTACAGACGACAATGTCACCAACACCCCTAAGGCCACCCCCATTAACACAACCCAGCCTTTGTGTTTAAGAATAACTTGGCTGTGCTCGTCCGTGCTAAGTGCTTCACCTGCCACATCATGTTGATGACGATTAAAAAAAGCTTCGATTTTATGCCTAAACACAATCGACAGCCCAGTGACCACTAACATAGCACCCAAAATAATCGTCAGTAATTTTTTGTATTCTTTAGCTCCGCCCATAAAATGTTCTAAAGCCCATGACGTTCCCAATGATGCTGGAATACTGCCTAAACTCAACCAAAACACAATCGGCCATACAATATTGAGCTTTTTGGCATGCACTAACGAGCCGCAAAATTTAGAAATAGCGGCATAAAGTAAGTCTGTCCCAATGGCGATATGTGGTTCTACGCGCAAAAAACTAATTAAAATGGGGGTCATTAATGAGCCACCACCCACACCCGTTACCCCAACACAAAAGCCAACAATGGCTCCTGCGACAATAAAATAGATATCACTCATGATGCGTAACTATAAAGCTTGACAAAGAGGCGCAATGTAACTGAAATAACTAAAATGAAAAGTAATATTTTGCTATATTGTTATTATTAAAAGTTATATAGGGCTTGTGATGAAGTTACAACAATTACGTTATATTTGCGAAGTCGCGGCCACAGAACTGAATGTTTCTCATGCCGCTAATAATTTATTTATTTCGCAGGCAGGTGTCAGTAAGCAAATTCGGCTACTAGAAGATGAACTAGGGATTGAGATTTTTACCCGTAGCGGCAAGCATTTAACGCAAATTACACCAGCAGGGCAAGATATTCTAAATATTGCTCATGAAGTATTAAGACAAGTCGAAAACATCAAACAAGTCGGTGAAGAATACAGTAATCCGTATAGTGGCAAATTAACCATTGCCACGACGCATACACAAGCACGCTATAAATTACCCCCTGTGATTAGCGAATTTAGACAGCGTTATCCTGATGTAAGTTTGCATGTGAGACAAGGAACGCCACAACAAATTGCCCAAATGGCGGCAACGGGTCAAGCTGATTTTGCCATTGCTACCGAAGCGATGGAGCATTTTAGTAATTTAATATTGTTGCCTTGTTATCATTGGAATCGTTCGGTAGTTGTGCCAAAAAATCATCCACTCACCAAATTGCCCCAACTCAGCTTAGAAGCAATTGCCCAATACCCGATTGTGACTTATGTTTTTGGTTTTACAGGTCGCTCACAATTGGATGATGCTTTTAGCCAACACGGTTTAACGCCTAAAGTAGTATTTACGGCAACAGACGCAGACGTTATTAAAACCTATGTTAAGTTAGGTATGGGGGTGGGAATTATTGCTCATATGGCCTATGAAGCGCAGATAGACACTGACTTAGTGGCACTTGATGTGAGCCATCTTTTTGCATCAAGCACCACCAAGATTGCTTTTAGAAAAGGGATGTGGTTGCGGAGTTTTATGTTTGATTTTATGGCAGCATTTGCACCTCATTTAACCCGAGCGCGGGTAGAAGCAGCAATTTTGGCGGAAACTACAGAGGAGCGAGAGCAGATTTTTGCGAAAGTAGAACTACCTGTGTTGTAATCAGTTAGTAGTTTGTATTGTTGTACAACCAACCTGACTTTTTCATAATACTGCTCACTGCTCACTGCTCACTGCTCACTGCTCACTGCTCACTGCTCACTGCTCACTGCTCACTGCTCACTGCTCACTGCTCACTGCTCACTGGTGTATCACGCAAATTTCCCCATTCACTCCATGAGCCTGCATAAGCTTTGATATTTAGTCCTAATAATTTGCCAACTAAATAGCTTAAGCCTGAACGATGATGAGTTTGGCAATAGGCAATCACGGTTTTATCGGAAGTGATGCCTAGATGATGCAATTCTTGTTTAATTTCATCTAATACACGAAGTTTAAGTGAGTTTTCTTTGTCAAGTACCTGATTCCATTCATAATGCACTGCATTGGGAATATGGCCACCGCGCATAGCTAATAATCTAGAACCATTGTACTCCTCGATAGAGCGCGCATCCCATAATACATAGTTTGAATCTTGATAATGGGCTAACACATCAGCTAATAATGCTTGTGGTTGTTCGTTCATATCAAAGCTTGGGTTGCTAGGCGTTGGTGTTGTTGGACTATTATCAATAGTAAAGCCTGCTGCTAACCACGCATGTAAACCGCCATTTAAATAAGAGTAGTTTTTGTGGCCAACAATATCTAATGTCCAAATGAAACGGCCAGCCCAAGCACCACCTTCATCATCATAAACAACCAAATGTTTATTTGCCGTTAAACCAATGTTGGCAAATAGTTGTTGTAATTGTTCTACTGAGGGTAGTTTGCCTGTTGCGGGTAGCTCACCTGACACTAAATCGCGGGTATTAACCCACACCGCATTAGGAATATGGGCTTGTTGATAAACCGATTTTTTACACAAATCCACAATGATTAATTCGGGATTATTAAGGTTATCAAGTAGTTGCTGAGCATCAAGTAACAGGGGCAAATCGGCCATTGTTGGTCTCGCGATAAAAATTCTAGACAGATTGTAAACACTGTGAACAAGTTAAGCAAAACAGAGTTTGGTTATTTGTTAAAAAATGATTGAGTAGTTGTGGTTGCGACATAAATTGACGCTACGGTAAATGATTAATTTTATTGAGTATTGTCTAGATATTTTTTATATGGTTTTATGTAGCCAATATTTGTAGGAGAAAATTAAGATGATGGCAATGGTATGGACGGCAATTAGTCCTCAAGATTGTGAATTGATAGAAAATGCCGATGGTGAAGAAGTAGAAATTACTGAGGATAGTCCAGAAATTGATTTAATGGATACATGGTCAGAAGTTTTATGTTTATTGTCACACGATATATTTCAATGGAATGCCCCAAATGAATTTGCAGCGTTATCTTTGTTAAGTGAATCATCAGTTTTAGATGTTGAGATTGGTAATTTATATACCGCTTTTGATTTTTCATATCACTCACCCTTATGGGTTCAAGATATTGCTAAGGCATTTGAATCATTTTCTGATAATGAATTTATAGCACGAGCTAAGTCAAAGTATTATCAAACGCAAAAAATGAAAGATGATAATTATCGGCATGGTCATGATGTTGAAGAATTATTAGCATTTTATAATGATTTGAAAAATTTCTATATAAATGCTGCCCAAAATGGCAATGGTATGATTTTTAGAACGATTTAATAAAGGGCTAGTTATATGTCTTGTTTTGTTACCAATAAAGACGGTTTGTGCATAATAAATAATCATAAATGTAAAATATGTGGTTTTAATGGTAGTGTTTTTCGTCCAATAGATAGTGAAACAAAAAAACTCAACTACATTAGAACGTGTTTATTCAGCGTGGAGCCTGATACCGTTGTCGATTTTGTACCAAGAATGCTAACCTTATTAGCGGATTTGGATAATAATACAAATGAAAACTGGTGTGAGTTAGCCGAATTTTTTTCGACAAAGTATTTTCCGTCAGATGATTATAAGAAACTTGCGATATATTGCTGTAATAAAGCTGCCGAAAACAATGATGTGGCCGCGATAATCAAGTTGGCGAATCTATATCAAAAAAATTATCAGCAAAGAGAGTCATTTAATGCATTTAAAAAAGCAGCAATTGATTTTAATAGCGCAGAAGGATGGTTTTATTTGGGTGAGCTATATAATACAAAGTCGACAATTTATGATGATGAATTAAAAGCTCTATTATTAAATGATGCACTGGATTGTTACTATACCTCTGTAAACAACGGATATGCGGATGCTGCTTGGAAAATATATTCTTTATTTTTAGATTCTATCTTGCAAAATAATCTGCTAGCAAATCATTGGCTTAATATAGCGGTTGAGTTAGGTGCAACAGACGCGTTGGTGCAATTAGCAGATGAATATAAATACGGAAAAACACGACAAAAAAATCTCAAACAGGCTTTTTTATACTATCAAAAAGCTGCTGAAAGAGACCATGTCGAGTCAATAGAGCAACTTATTGATTTCTATAAAAAAGGGATTGGTTGTCGTAAAGATATAGAGTTGTCTAATTTTTGGCTTAAACAATCATTGAAATTTAAAACTGTAGATAGTATCTACTCTTTAGCATCATACTATTTTAATGATAAAAATTATCAAAAAGCGTATTTGTATATGAGAAGTGCTGCTGAAAGAGGGCTTGGCACTGCTCAAAACAAGTTAGCCATTATGTATGAGCATGGGCGAGGATTAGAGCAAGACTATCAGCAAGCTCTTTATTGGTATTTACAAGCGGCCAAGCAAGGTTATGTTGCTGCACAAAAAAAAATAGCGGTTATGTATCAAGAAGGACGAGGTACGGCACAAGATTATCAACAAGCGTATTATTGGTATAAAAAAATAGCTACTAAAGGCGATAAATATGCCCAAACTCGTTTAGCAATTATTTTCGAAAATGGGCAAGGAGTAGAACAAGATTATCAACAAGCAGTCTATTGGTACAAAAAGTCAGCAGAGCAAGGTCATGAGGAAGCATTATTTTATCTTGCAAAAGCTTATGAAGATGGAAAAGGGGTAAAGCAGGATTATCAGCAAGCAGTCTACTGGTACAAAAAAGCAGCAGAGACAGGAAATACAATGGCTATGATGGGCTTAATACTTATTTACCTAGATGCTGAAAATAATATGTTCAATGTAGTTTTAGCTATGCACTGGTATAATCTATTAATTCAACAAGACTTAGATGAAGATATAAAAACCATCATGGAAAATCTTGAAGATGTTTTTGTTGGATATGGTATAAAAGAATGAATAATTTTATATGTGTTTTCTAAAAATTACAAAGGAATCGTTATGTTAACACTCTATCCAGAAATTCAACCTTATCATCAGTTTCACTTACAAGTGGATGAAACTCATCGTTTATATATTGAAGAAAGTGGTAATCCCAAAGGCATTCCTGTGGTGTTTTTACATGGTGGGCCGGGTGCGGGTACACAGCCGTGGCATCGCCGCTTTTTTGACCCAACGGTGTACCGAATTGTATTGTTTGACCAACGGGGTGCAGGGCAATCCACGCCTCATGCCAGCTTAGAAAATAATACAACGCCTCATTTGATTGCTGATATGGAACAAATTCGTCAGCATTTAGGGATAGAGCAATGGCTTATTTTTGGTGGCTCTTGGGGTTCAACCTTAGCCATTGCTTATGCAGAAGCGCATCCACAACGGGTATTAGGTTTAATTTTACGAGGCATTTTTTTGTGCAGACGTGAAGATTTATTATGGTTTTATCAAGAGGGGGCAAATCGTATTTTCCCTGATGCGTGGCAAGATTATGAAAAAGCCATTCCTCCAGAAGAACGCCATGATTATATGGCGGCGTATCATCGGCGTTTAACAGGTGAAGATGAGTTGGCGCAAATGGCCGCAGCAAAGGCTTGGTCGGTGTGGGAGGGGATGTGTTCAACGCTAAAACCGAATCCGAATGTGGTACACCATTTTGCGGATCCACATGTTGCCTTGTCTTTGGCTCGCATTGAAAGTCATTATTTTGCCCACGATATATTTTTACAACCCAATCAATTGTTGAATGACGCGTATAAATTAAACGATATTGATGGTGTGATTGTGCATGGCCGTTATGATGTGGTTTGTCCATTAGATGGTGCATTTGCTTTGCATAAAGCATGGCCGCGTAGCGAACTACATATTATTCGTGATGCAGGTCATTCAGCAGCAGAAGCGGGGATCATTGATGCTTTAGTGAAAGCAACGAATGATTTTGCCTTGAGATTGGCATAATCCCTCACCCCAACCCTCTCCCAATGGGAGAGGTGGTTTTAAATGAGTGTGCTCATGAAAGGTTTGATTCAGCGTGTCAGCCATGCACAAGTGGTTGTTGATGGAGAGGTGGTTGGTGCAATCGAGAAGGGATTGTTGTTGCTGCTTGGCGTAGAGCAGGCAGATACCGAGCAACAAGCTGATAAATTGCTTCATAAAGTCTTAAATTATCGCATTTTTGCTGATGAACAAGGCAAAATGAATTTAAGTGTTAAAGATATTGGTGGCGGTTTATTAGTGGTTTCACAATTTACCTTAGCCGCAGAAACAAAAAAAGGCTTAAGACCCAGCTTTTCGAGTGCGGCTAATCCAGCATTAGCAGAGCAGTTATATCAATATTTTGTGACTCAGGCGCAACAACAGCATAGCATCGTTGCAACAGGCATTTTTGCTGCCGATATGAAAGTTAGCTTGTGTAATGATGGGCCAGTGACGTTTATGTTGGATGGGTGAGGAGTGTTCACTCCGTTATTTTTTAGGACTTACGCGGTTATCGCTTATTTGCTCACTAAATAATCGTATCTGACGATTATTTAGTTCGAAAAACGCGCTAATTTTGGCAAAATGCGTAAGTCTTATTCTTCTTTCTTCTCTAAAAACCGTCCAAAAAACAAACCTACCTCAAATAACATCCACATTAATACCGCAAGCACCGTCATCGACAGCGCATCGGGCGGCGTAACAAACATGGCAATCGCAAAACAAATAACAATAATATAACGGCGTTTTTCGGCCAAGCTCTCGGTGCTAATAATACCTGCCATAATCAGTAGCAGTACTAATACAGGAATCTCAAAGGTAAAGCCAAACACCAAAAAGAATTTTAAACAAAAGTCTAAGTAGGCATTAATGTCGGTCATAAAGCTGACGTGTTCAGGCGCAACACTGACAAAAAACTTTAAGACAGGCCCTAGCGTGACAAAATAGGCAAATGAAATACCTACATAAAATAAAATTACACTCGAAACCAGTAAAGGAATCGCCAGCTTTTTTTCATGTTTATACAAGGCAGGCGCAATAAATGCCCATACTTGATACAGCACATAAGGAATCGCAATAAAAAAAGCAACAAAAAAGGTGAGCTTAAAGGGGGTTACAAAAGAGGAGGTAATGTCCGTAGCCACCATACTACTACCTACAGGTAATAACTGACGCAGTGGTGCTGCTAATAAACTATATAAATCATTACGAAAAGCAACCAATGCCAAAAAAAGAATTAAAGTTGCACCAATAATGTGCATTAGCCGAGTGCGTAACTCAATTAAATGTGCCACAAGTGGCATTTCGTCTTGGTTTGTATCCAAAGTGACATCTCTTATTGGCTTAGTTTGACCAAATTTACTTTTTCAATACTATGCTGATGGTCTGTTGAGCCGTTGTTAAGGGCGGATGGAGCTATGTGCTCTTCAATTTTTGAAGATTCTTCTTGTACCACAGGTGCAGCATCGACAGTTTGTGAGGCATCATGAATGTGTTGATGAATTGAATTCTCAACCGCCTGAATTTCTTCGGTAACAGGGTCTGTGGCTGCTTTTAGCCGAGCAATTTCATCATTCATACGTTGTTTAAGTTCGGCAGCAGAGACTTCCTTTTCAATTTCGGCTTGAATATCAATCACTGTACGGCGGATACGGCCAAGCCATGCGCCAGCCATGCGCGCAGCATGGGGCAGTTTTTCGGGGCCAAGCACCACAAGAGCAACAATGCCCAATAAAATTAACTCGCTAAAACCAACATCAAACATTAGACGTTATCTTTTTTGACAGTGTTAACAGGCGTTGCTGTGCTATCAATTGGCGCATTTTGGCTAATTTGAGCAGGTGGCGGTGTTTGGGAATTAGCCGCGGCTTGTTCACTATCTTTCATGGAGTCTTTGAAGCCTTTAATCGCACCACCTAAGTCTTTGCCTAAGTTTTTGAGTTTGGATGTGCCAAATAGCAATACCACGACAACTAGCATAATAAGTAAATGAGAAATTGATAAACCAGCCATAATGTTGCCTCTTATTTGGTCGTGTGTTGACGAGCTGCTTTTTCAGCGTGACCCGAGATATGCAAACGTCGCGCCAATTCGTCAATAACTGCTTGGGACGGTATATTAAAATGCCCCAACATGACAAGCGTATGAAACCATAAGTCAGCAGTTTCATAAATTAAATCGTCTGTATTACCTGATAGTGTAGCATCTTTGGCGGCAATAATGGTTTCGGTGGTTTCTTCGCCAACTTTTTCTAAAATTTTGTTAATGCCTTTATGATACAGACTAGCCACATAGGAAGATTCTGCTGTAGCATTTTTGCGCTGCGCTAAAATTTTATCAAGTTCGGCTAAAATATCAGTGGTCATGTTTGGGATGCTCGTAAATGGCATGAGGGTCTTTTAACACAGGTTCAACAATTTGCCATTGTTGATTATCGTCTAGTGTACGATAAAAACATGATTGGCGTCCTGTGTGGCAGGCGATTCCGCCTAATTGTTCAATTTGTAGAATGATAACATCAGCATCACAATCTAATTGTATTTCTTTGACAACTTGAATGTGACCAGATTCTTCACCTTTATGCCAAAGTTTTTTGCGTGAGCGTGACCAATAAACACCACGTTTGGTGTCTGCTGTTAATTGCAAGGCTTCTTTGTTCATCCATGCCACCATTAATACCCGACCTGTTTGGGCATCTTGGGCAATGGCAGGAATCAAACCTTGTTCGTCAAATTTTACGGTGTCGAGAAAAGTCATCAGTGATTACCAGTACGATTGGCCATAATTTCTGCGACTAAGGAGTCAACACTATCAGGAGTTCGTGTATTTTGACGAGAAAGTGTGTAATCGCCTGTACCACGTTCAAATTGTTGCAAAAAACGTAATAGGCCATCTGTTCCTAGCTCTTTTTGCAAAATTTCTAAGCCGACCATCTGTATTTGGTGGTCGCTTTTGTCATGAATAGAAATCATAAAGCACCTCTTCAAGCCATTTTAACGGATTGGCAACACGTAGTTTTGATTGGTTAATCGTTAAAGCTTTTTTTAAGAATTTATCATCCACTGTTAATAGTATATCAGCTCTAAAAGTAGCACATGCTAAATGCAGTGCGTCAAACGCTTTTATGCCAGCCTGTTCAAAATCCTTAGCATTTTGAATTATATCTGTAGAAATCAATATATTCTCTGTGGCTGGCGTTAGTAAAAGATTTAGATATTTCTGCCTTAATAGATCAGGTGTTTTACGAATTTCTAATTGTAAAACTTCGCTTGTCAATAATTGATATTTGCCTTGTTCGCACCAACTGACAATAGTTTTAATAGCTTCTGTTTCTAAATGAATCCGTGGGTCTGCTTGATTATCAAAAGGTCTATTTAAACAGCAAGTATCTAAATAAATTTTCATTACACCAACACTCGCCAAATCACCGCTATCACTACTAAACCTGCACAAATTAGCGCAAACAATCCATCACTAGCACTCACACCTGCCGCACCCGTTAATACCGCTAAAAAGGCTAACCAATCTTGGCGACGACTTTGGGCTAATTGATAGTGTAAGTTTTGCAGCTCACGCCATTGTTTTTCTTGCCATGCGTTATTTTGTTTTAAACCACGCAAACTATCATAAATCAAATTGGGCAATTCGGCTAAACCTAAGACCATAGCAGGGGTTTGTTGGCCGAGTTTTTTCATTGACTCAACAGGGTTTAGGCGAGTGCTTAACCATTGAGCCAATAATGGCTTGCCTAATGACCAAATATCTAAATCAGGATACAGCTCACGCCCTAAGCCTTCAACATGGACTAATGTTTTTAGCAGTAGGACTAATTGGGGCGGGATTTCCAAATGATAGCGTCGTGCGACTTCTAAAATATCCATTAAAATCGGTGCAAAATCCAATTCAGCAATCGATTTTTGTAACATCGGGCTTAACAGACGGCGCATCTCGCGGGTAAGAGCAGGAGTATCTGTTGACGGTGGAATCCAGCCCGCTTGAGCAGCAATATTAATCAATTGTTGAAAGTCATGTTGCATTACGGCCATCATTAAGCGTGCAACTGTTAAATGGTCTGTGTCGCTTAATTCACCCATAATCGCACAATCTAAGGCAATATATTTAGGATTTTCGGGCTTAGAAATATCAACAAAAATATTACCAGGGTGCATATCAGCATGAAAAAAGTTGTGATTAAACACCTGCGTAAAAAATATCGTTAAGCCTTTTTCGGCTAAGACTTGTAAATTAACACCTTTTTCGATGAAAGTTTTTTTGTCCGAAATCGGTACACCATAAATCCGTTCAGCCACCATCACTTGCGAACGACACCATTTATGATGCACTTCGGGTATATAAATCAACGAAGAGTTTGGAAAGTTATTTCTCATTCGTGTGGTGTTTGCGGCTTCTTGGAGTAAGTCTATTTCACTTAATAAAACTTGCTCATAGTCACAAACCACATGATGTAAATGTAGGGCGGCGGCGGCAGGTGTGCGTTCTTCTAACCACAAGGAAGCGGTTTTTAAAATAGCAAAATCCTGGCTAATCGCTTGTTCTAAGTTGGGACGAACAATTTTAACAATTACCTCACGACCATCGACTAAGGTGGCGGTGTGCACTTGGGCAATAGAGGCGGCGGCTAACGGTGTTTGTTCAAAAGAGCTAAAAATATCCGCCAGTGGTGCATTTAGTTGTTGCTCAACAATTTGTGTGGCTAACAAACTCTCAAAGGGAGGGACTCGATCTTGTAGTTTACTGAGTTCGGCAATCCAATTAGGCGGTAATAAATCGGCGCGTGTTGATAATAGCTGACCGAGTTTAATAAATAACACACCTAACTCTTGTAGCGCTAAGCGTAAACGTTCACCATCATCATAAGTGGTTAACACAGGGTTAGACCACCATGCAGGGTGAATACGTAAAATGAATAAACCTAATTTAACAGGCAGTGGAACAGGCGCATCTGCGGGAATCAGGGTATCTAAACGATAGGCCGCACAAATACGCCAGATTTCTAATAAACGGGGCAGATGTTGAAGCATCCTATAATTCCTTAGCTATTTTGCTCCCTTTCCCCATCAGGGAGAGGGTTGGGGTGAGGGGATGAAATTTTTTCTTTTAATAACGCAATACGTGCTTCTAGACGCTCAATATCGGTGCGAAGTTCTTGTACTTCTTCAATAAAGTCATCAACTTGCCATTTGCGTGGTAAGAGTTGTGATTCTTCGCGTAAAAACTCACCACCATGTGTTAAAAAGCTTTGTGCCGCTTGTTTGGCAAAACTAAATAAACTACGAATGCCTTGGCCAATTTGTTGAGCAGGAATATCACCAATCAATTGACTTAAACCAAACTCCCAATCAATGTCTAACGCTAAGCCAATTTGTTGTAGCGTCTGCAAAAAGAAAATATCACCCTCAAGTTGTAAACCACTTTGAGTAATTGCTTGGTCTTTGTTGAGGGCTTGTTTAATGTAATCAAAACTTGTGGCGGTTACAGTGGCGGTTGGCTCTAAGCTTAAGTGGTCTTCGGCAGGGGTTAAACGGACTTTACCATCATCAAAAAATACCAAAATACTCAAGTCGGGGTACTGAATATTTAATAATAAACTTTTGCCTGTTTGTGCATTTAGTTGTAAACGAGTGGCAGGGTCTAAGTCTAAGGCTTTATTGAGCATATCCTCAAAAGCGGCCAAGGCGATGACGGTCGGTAATAACATTATTTATAGCCTCGATGTAAAGCCACAATACCACCTGTTAAATTGTGGTAATCACAACTGATAAAACCTGCATTTTGCATCATGTCTTTTAGGGTGTTTTGGTCGGGATGCATCCGAATAGATTCGGCTAAATAACGATAACTATCAGCATCTTGGGTGATGAGTTGCCCCATTGCAGGTAACACACTAAACGAATAAGCATCATAAACTTTGGATAAAGGCTCATAAATTGGCTTAGAAAACTCTAACACTAATAAACGGCCATTGGGCTTTAACACCCGATACATAGAGCGTAAGGCCGCATCTTTGTCGGTGACATTACGCAAACCAAAGGCAATGGTAATAATATCAAAAGTGTTGTCGGCAAAAGGCAAGCACTCAGCATTAGCTTGCACATATTCCACGCCCGTATAACCACCATCAATCAGCTTATCTCGACCGACTTTGAGCATAGAATCGTTAATATCGGCTAACACCACTCGACCATTTGCACCCACTTCACGGGCAAAAACACGCGCTAAATCACCTGTGCCACCTGCAATATCAAGCACTTGCTGACCACGACGCACACCAGATAAGGTAATGGTAAAACGTTTCCACAAGCGATGAATACCCATTGACATCAAATCGTTCATTAAATCGTATTTGGCAGCAACAGAATGGAATACTTCAGCAACTTTTTGGACTTTTTCTTCTGTTTTAACGGTTTGATAGCCGAAGTGAGTAGTAGAGTTGTCTTTGGAGTGAGTCATGGCGTTTTGATTGGGGCTAAAAACAAGATGTAGGAATTGTCAGCTTTTAAGCGGAGATACGCAAGTTTTGTGCTAAAAAAAGACAAGCTCTCTTGTGAGCAAAGGTATCTACACAAGTATTTTGGAGCTAAAAAGTCTATAAAAATGAGCGTTAAGTCCCCTCTTGAGAGGCGATTTAGGGGGGTGTAAGGGCTAAGAATAGTTCTTTGTTATCAGTTTTACCCCCCCCCCTAGCCCCTCCGAGGAGGGGAACTTCATCGTTATAGCCTATTTTCTAACCCTGAAAAAGATGTGTAGATAGCTTTGTCTTGTAGAAGATGGTTAGGATGATATTAAAAAGATTACACCTTTTAAGTTTGATAAGGATTCGGCTCGTTATTGTACAGTTTATTCATAATCGCTTCTTCTTGGCTAATAAATATATCCAAAAATTCTTGAGCTGAACCCATTGGACGCATGGCAGCAAAGCCTCTATCCAAAAAGTCATATAATGCCCCTAAACCTGCCATGTGCAAGGGTTTGCTAGCAATTTTAAAGGTGGCGTAAATAATACGGTTACGAACATACTTGTCTAATCCCATGCCTAACTCGCGTGCCAAAACCATTTGTTGTTCGCGTTGCTCACGGCTGCCAGTATGACGATAAGCTTCGGCCATATTTTCTTCGTTAATCTCGGTAGCTTTTAGATGTTCAAAAATATAACTGGCCACCTGCTCATCCAACTCGCCAGTAATCGCATTTAGCTCTAAAGCGACTGCTGCGGTTCTCATGACTGAATCGGGGAGTAGGCGAGTGGTAGTGGGTAAGGCGCGTTCAATTTCGTTAGCCAAAGAACTTAAATCTAGCCCACCATACATATCACTCAAAAAGAAATTGGTGACGGCTTTATAACGGTCGTCTTCGAGTAAATGGCCGTGAGTACGGGTCAAACGTGCGACTTGCCATTTTTGAACAGCATTAAACCACTCTTTAAATTGAGTGTCTGAATGACAACGCCAAGAGCGATAACGCGCTAAATCATAACGCAAAATACCTTCGGTGTTGTTGATGTTTTCACGAGTCATAAGCAGACCTGCAGCTAGATTGGCAGAAGAGTTTTCTAAAGTATGTGCAGCGGGCATAGCAGCTATCTCATACAAGTCTTAAATTAAGGGCAATTTAAGCAAAATAATTACGCACACGGTCTTCAATGACTGACATAGGAGCAACAAAAGGTTTATCAGTTATGACAATTTCGATATCTTTACCGTTGACGGTATATTTGCCTTTTACCTTACCAATTGGTGTCACGCCTGCAAATTCGCCACTTTCGGTGTTGCCATCAAAAGTGCCACCTTTGCTAGTGATTGTTTGTTTTACGCGGTCTAAAGTTTCTTTCATGCTGTCGTTTGGTGTAACGGTAAAGCGAGACATAATTAACGTCCTACAAAATAATGATTACAAATTGGTATTTTAGCAAAAAAGACAGCTTTTTGTGCAAAAAGCGTTTAACAAAATGCACTTATCGTGAGATGTCGCGTAAGTCCTAAAACCTTTGTTGGTTTCGACTTCGCTCAACCAACAAACTATCGTAAATAGAACTTATAAGATAAAACGGCTTAAATCTTCGTCTTGCACCAAATTACCCAGTTGTTTATTAACATCTTCGGACGTGAGTATTAAAACATCGCCTTGACGTTCTGAACCTAAATCACCTGCATTAAACGAAATTTCCTCCAGTAAACGCTCTAGCACGGTATGCAAACGGCGTGCGCCAATGTTTTCGGTGCGTTCATTGACTTCAAAGGCAATTTGCGCCAAACGCTGAATACAGTCAGGACTAAACTCAATGCGTAAGCCTTCGGTGTTTAATAAGGCTTTATATTGCTCGGTGAGTGAGAAATGTGGCTCGGTCAAAATACGTTCAAAGTCGGCTGGCGTGAGGGCGTTTAACTCCACCCGAATAGGCAAACGACCTTGTAACTCAGGAATCAAATCCGACGGTTTGGCTAAATGAAAAGCACCCGAGGCAATAAACAATATATGGTCAGTTTTAACCATGCCGTATTTAGTGTTGACGGTTGAGCCTTCGATGAGTGGTAATAAGTCACGTTGTACGCCTTCACGAGACACATCTCCGCCACTGTGAGAGTCACCACGGCGACACACTTTGTCAATTTCATCAATAAACACAATACCATTTTGCTCAACTGCTTCTAAGGCTTGGGTTTTTATGTCGTCTTCGTTGACCAGTTTGCTCGCTTCTTCTTCTTTTAGGCGTTTACGCGCTTCTTTAATTTTTAGTCGCTGGCTTTTTTTGCGTTCTTTGTTAAGGCTGCTAAACATCCCTTGTAACTGGCTGGCCATGTCTTCCATACCGGGCGGAGCCATAATATCGACACCAATCGCGGCTTGGGAGATTTCGATTTCAATTTCGCGGTCATCTAGTTCGCCTGCTTGGAGTTTGCGTCTAAATAACTGGCGAGTGGCATTGTCGGTTTTTTCGCTAGTTTGTACGCTGTCCTTATTCCAGTCGTCATTATCAGCTGTGCGAGCAGGGCGTAACAAGGCATCTAAAATCCGTTCTTCGGCCGCTTCTTCGGCACGATAGTCGGTTTTTTCCATCGCCGATAAGCGTTCGTTTTTAATTGCCACTTCCATTAAATCCCTAATAATGGTTTCAACATCACGCCCCACATAACCCACTTCGGTAAATTTGGTGGCTTCGACTTTTAAAAAAGGTGCATTGGCGAGTTTTGCCAAACGGCGGGCAATTTCGGTTTTGCCTACGCCTGTTGGGCCAATCATCAAAATATTTTTGGGAGTGACTTCTAGGCGTTGCTCGTCAGTGAGCTGCATACGCCGCCAACGATTACGCAAGGCCGAGGCAACGGCACGTTTGGCCGCGTGCTGCCCCACAATATGACGGTCTAATTCGTGAACAATTTCGCGCGGGGTCATGGTACTCATGGGGGCTTCCTTAAAAGGTTATGACTTCAATCACATGATTATGGTTGCTATATACACAAATATCGCCTGCAATTTGTAGGCTTTTTTTAGCAATCGCTTCGGCATCTAAGTCGGTGTTGTCACTTAAGGCGCGTGCTGCCGCTAGGGCATAGTTGCCGCCAGAACCAATAGCTAATACGCCATGCTCAGGTTCGAGTACATCGCCTGTGCCTGTAATAATAAAAGAGGCGTTTTTGTCGGCCACAATTAACATGGCCTCTAAACGACGCAAGGTGCGGTCGGTACGCCAGTCTTTGGCGAGTTCAACCGCAGAACGAATTAAGTTGCCGCCATGTTTTTCGAGTTTGGCTTCAAAATGGTCAAACAGCGTAAAAGCATCAGCCGTACCACCTGCAAAACCTGCTAACACTTGATTGTGGTATAAGCGGCGCACTTTGCGAGCTGTGCCTTTAATGACGGTATTTCCTAAAGAGACTTGGCCGTCTCCGCCCAAAGCGACGCTGTTATTACGGCGCACACAGACAATGGTAGTCATGATAGTTCCAGTTAAGCAAAATATGCCTTATAAGATAGGGCTTGTTTGGTGTATTTCAATATAAACTGACAGACTTTGTGTGGTTTTGTGTATATTTTGTGGCCAAATTGGCAAGAGAGAGACAAATGATTGAGCGTTTACAGGTGGCAAGGCGTTATAGCGAGGCGGCTATTTTTAATGGGGTGGTGTATTTGGCAGGGCAAGTGCCTAATGATGTAACCCAAGATATTGCAGGGCAAACAGCCCAAGTATTGGCCATGATTGATGATTTGTTGGGTCAAGCAGGGAGTAGTAAAAATCATTTATTAAGTGTGACGATTTATTTGCAAGACATGAGCGATTATGCAGGTATGAATAGCGTGTGGGATAGTTGGTTAAATGAGGGCTTTGCACCGCCGCGTGCTTGTGTGCAAGCGGCTTTGGCAAATCCATTGTGGAAAGTGGAAATGGTGGTGGTGGCGGCGGTGGGTTGATTGAGCGTAGTCGAAATCAATAATATACCCTTCGACTGCGCTCAGGGAACGTCTTTCGCTGGTTGAGCGAAGTCGAAACCAAGAGAATGAAAATAACATTCGACCCTTCGACTACGCTCAGGGGGCTTGATTATGCTGGCTGAGCGTAGTCGAAGCCTAATTTGAATGACAATTTTTATAATGGCTCTGATTTTGGCACTGTGACAAGGAGGGCAGTTGATTAAATTTTCCAGCTATCAACGCCTCTTTTTTCTGACGACTCCAGCCTTGTACTTGTTTTTCTCGATAAAAAGCGGTGTCAATTCTGTCGAATTCCTCAGTATAGACTAACTTAACTGGTAGTCTTTTTGCCGTGTGTTTTGCGCCTTCTCCTTGTTGGTGTTGCCAGAGTCGTAGCTCTATGTTGCTCGTGCTGCCTGTGTAATAACTACCATCAGCACATTGTAAAATGTATAAGTATCCTTTCATAACTTAGTCCTTTTATTGACTCGTATTCCCTTTGACCCTTCGACTCCGCTCAGGGAACATTTTTCGCTGGTTGAGCGAAGTCAAAACCACGAAAATAAAAAATACACTTCGACCCTTCGACAAGCTCAGGGTGCTTTATTCGCCCTTAGCCTCACCCTGATTCATCAACCCACTCACCAAGCCTTGCGGACTGCCGCCCGACAAGCCTACCTCTTGCATTAACTGGTCAATTAACGGAGCTTGAGCGCGATAACGCAAGGCACTGGCCACCACTTGCTCACTCAAATTACCATTATTGGCAGGGGCATTTTCGCTATTAACTGATGTGCTGCCGTTTGCACCGTTAATACCCTCAATTTGAATAATTTTAATGCCTTCAATTTGCTCCAACGGTTTAACCGATTGCTCAATAATTTTGGGTAACTCTTTAATAAGCTGCATTTTAACTTGCATGGCAATTAACTCAGGCGACAAGGTATTATCGGCTTCGTTAATCATACGTTTACCGTCAGCTTCGGCAGCATATTTCGCTCTAATACCTTCGGCTCTAATACGGTCGGCTTCTGCCTCAGCTGTGGCTTGTGTTTGCAGCGATTCGGCTTTGGCTTTAGCCGCGTCACGGTCGGCGGTGGCGGCTACGGTAATGCCAATTGCATCTTGTTCGGCCTTTTTGCGTGCTTCAACAAGTTGAATGGATTTTTCACGTTCAGCAACTGCTAATTGGCGTGAAGTCACCACACCTTCTTCGGCTTTTACCGCTTCGGCACGTGCTTGGTCAGCTTCGGCTTTGGCTACCGACTCATCACGGCTTTTGCCTGCAATTTCAATGTTAGTCGCTTGTTGAGCAATTTGAATCGCTTTATCTTTTTCAATTTTGGCAATGGTTACTTTGCGTTCAGCTTCAACTTCTTGCTCTTTAATCATGCGTTCGGCAGCAATACGAGAGGTATCTGTTTGCTGTTTGGCACTAATTTGTGCTTGCTGAGACTCACGTTGTCTGTCGGCTTGTTGGGCGGCAATTTCGGCGGCTTGTTGCGCTTTGCGCGTTTCAATTTCGCGTTCTTGTTCTAGTTGGGCAAATTCGTTTTGTTGAGCAATTTCAAGCTGCTTTTTATTGGCTTCTAGGTTTTTTGTGGCAATAGAAACGGCGGTTTCTTGCTCAATGTTATTACGCTCTTTACGACGATTTTCAGTTTGTTCGGTGAGGCGGGTTAAACCTTCGGCATCAAAGGCATTTTGTGGGTCAAAATATTCTACTTTAGTTTGGTTAAAGTGGGTGAGGGAGGAGCTTTCGAGTTCTAAACCATTTTTGGCCAAATCTTCTACCACAATCGCTTGTACGCTTTGTACAAAATGCGAGCGATGTTCGTGCATTTCGGCCATATCCATTTGGGCAGCACAAGCGCGTAAGGCAGCCACAAATTTACCTTCGACTAAAGCGCGTAATTCACCTGCATTGAGGGTGCGCGAGCCAAGCGTTTGAGCAGCAGTGGCAATCGCTTCGGCGGTTGGATTTACCCGTACATAAAACTCGACACCCACATCAACACGCATTTTATCTTTAGTAATCAACGAGTCGTGTTTTTCGCGTTTAACTTCCAAGCGTAGGGTATTCATATTAACGCAAATAACTTCGTGTAATACGGGTAAGACTAACGCACCGCCATTCATAATCACTGCTTGGCCGCCAAATCCTGTTCTTACAAAACTTTGTTCTTTGGTTGAGCGACGATATAGGCGGGCAATAATCACACCCACAATAATAAAAGCAAATAAAACCAAGCCACATAAAATAAGATAGGACATTAAATTTCCAGTATTCATAGCGAGGGATTCCTTGTTTTTGAGAGTAAATAATCGATATTAGGCACAACGTGATAAATAGAGCCTTGTTGTTTAATAATTAAGGCTGTTTCGCCTGCTTTAAAATAATAGCTATTGTCGTCTGGCTCAACCATCATGTAGTGGGTATGACCAAATTCGTCTTTAAATTTGGCTTCGGCAGGGCTGTTAACACGCGCTTCACCAACGGTAATCGTCACGGTTTTGCCAATAAAGCTGTCGCTAGAAATAGATTCGGTTTCGTCTTTGGGCAGATATTTAGTCACAAAGCGGCCACCCCAATTCATATGAGTTAAGCCCATGATTAAACTGGGAATAGCAATCAATAAACGGTCAAGCGGGGTATCAAGTAGAGAAATACAGAGTTGCTGTAATACAATGCCTGTTAAACCAAAGCCAAGTAAAAAAAATATCAATAAAATCAGTAATGGAGCGCGGCCAATATGCAGCCAACTCAACAAACTCGATAAAGCCTGATTCGCGCCGTCTAAATTAAGGTCAGCATCAATATCAGTATCTGGACTATGGCTTAAAGAAGATAAACCAAAAAACAGCCCAATCATTTCAATCGCGCCCAAGCCAAGCATCAGCAGCAATGCAAAGCTAAAAGGGGCAATATCATCTAACCATAACCAATCCATTGTTGTTCTCTTTGTTTAGTTTTGTTGAGTAATTAAACTATCAACTCCTTCACGTTGCAAGTTTTTACGGGCATCGGTGGCGTTGTCTTTGCCTGTAAAGGGGCCAACAATCACGCGATACCATTCTTCACCTTGTTTAACCGTTACTTTTTGAACTTTAACGGGTAAGCCCGCTAACATAATACTGGCACGTCGATTTTCGGCCTCTGCCTTGCTTTTAAATGAGCCTGCTTGTAGTGCATAGCGTTTAGTGTCTTTAGGCGGCTCTTTTTTATGCTCTTGCTGAAGGGCGGCAATTTTTTTATCTAAAGCATCTGCTTGTTTAGCACTCTTGCTGTCTTTATCTGACGCTGATTTGTCGGCGGTGTGTTTTTCTTTGCTTTGTGTTTCTTGTTTCTTGCTACTGTCATTACTTGTATTTTGCTTGGTGGGTGCAACCGTTTTGCTTGTGTCGTTTGTAGGCTCTGGTGCTTGAGTCAACACCTCTTGATTAGGCAATAAATCATAAAACACAAATTTGGGGTCAGCCGATGTATTGGCGGTATTTGCCTGCGCGGTTTTAGGGTCAGCTGTTGTATTTTGCGCCACAGGTCGCCACGGTTGCCACCAGTATAAGCCTGAGGCAACAAAAAGCCCGACAGTAATGCCAAAACCTACCAATAGCCAACTTGATAAAGGGCTTTTAGGCTGACTAGCCGTTTGATTTTTAGGGGCATGACGTGTTGCCCCTTGCGGTTTCTTTTTACCGTATTTAAACACAAATAGCCTCTTACATTTTGTTGGGCGCGGTTACGCCTAATAAGCCTAAACCGTTGGCAAGCACTTGTTTAACAGCCAAACTTAATAATAAGCGGGCATTACGGGTGTGCGTGTCATCGTGCAATACCATGTGGTCGTTATACCAACCATGAAACTGACTGGCGAGGTCTTTTAAGTAATTGGACAGTTGATGTGGCTCATAAGCCAATGCGGCCTGTTGTACTGTGTCTGGGTAGCTGGCTAATTTTTTGACTAACTCGCGTTCAACTTCAGTATTTAAAGCACCCAACGCCGCTTTACCTTCGGCTTGGGTAAATGATAAGCCTTTTTCGGCCAGTTTTTCAAACACCCGACAAATACGCGCATGCGCATATTGAATATAATACACAGGATTATCTTTGCTTTGTGATTTGGCTAAATCTAAGTCAAAATCAATGTGTTGCTCGCTTTTGCGAGTAATGTAATAAAAACGCGCTGCATCATTACCGACTTCTTCGCGTAATTCACGCAAGGTAATAAATTGTCCCGAACGAGAGGACATTTGAACTTGTTCACCACCACGCCATAAAGTCACAAATTGGACTAACAACACAGCTAATTTGTTGGCATCTAAGCCTAAAGCGGTAATGGCCGCTTTTACACGAGCAATATAGCCGTGATGGTCTGCACCCCAAATATTGACGATTTTGTCTAAACCGCGCTCATATTTGTTTAAGTGATAGGCAATGTCTGAGGCAAAGTAGGTGGCTTGGCCATTATCTCTGACTACAACACGGTCTTTTTCGTCACCAAAATCGGTGGACTTAAACCATAAAGCACCACCTTTTTCATAAATAAAACCGTTATCTTGCAAGCGTTTAACGACTTTATCAATTGAGCCATCATCGGCTAAGGTTTTTTCGGAAAACCATTGCTCGTAAGTAACACCAAAACCTGCTAAATCGTCTTTAATGTCATCTAAAATGCTGTCTAAGGCAGCTCTAAAAAACACATTGTAGCCTTCTGCACCCAATAAACGACGGCTATTATCAATTAAGCCATCAATATGGGCTTCTTTGTCACCGCTAATCACTTCACCAGCGTCGTTTTTGACTTCATCGGCAGGCACATCGGCAAAAACGGCATTGATGTCTTGTTGCCACTGTGTACCATGTGCAGCAATCACCGTTTTGGCAATATCAAAAATATAATCGCCTTTATAACCATTAGAGGGGAATTTAAATGCTGCGCCATTAAGCTGCAAATAACGCAAGAAGGTGCTGGTGGCTAAAATAGCCATTTGACGGCCAGCATCATTAACATAGTATTCACGTTCAACTTGATAGCCAATCGCTTCTAATAAACTAGCCACTGTCATGCCATAGGCTGCGCCACGACCATGCCCCACATGCAGAGAAGAAGTAGGATTGGCTGACACAAATTCGACTTGTACTTTTTGTCGTTGGCCATACTGACTGCGGCCAAACTGTGCTTGTTGTGCAAAAATATCATCAAGGACTACAAATTCTGCTTGAGCCTGTAAATAAAAGTTAATAAAGCCCGGCCCTGCAATCTCAACTTTGCTGATTAAGGCATTATTTGGTAATGCATCTACCAATTTTTGTGCCAAATCGCGTGGTTTTAAACCTGCGGCTTTGGCGGCAACCATTGCCAAGTTGCTCGCCCAATCGCCATGTGTATTATCGCGTGTTCGCTCTAAGGTACTTTTATTCACCCAATCTACAGGAATAACATCTTGTGCTTGTAATTGTTGCAGGGCGGTGTTTAATAAGGCTTGCAGCTGACTTTTCATGGTAAATAATAAGTAATCAATAAAAGAATGTTGATTCTACCTAAAAAAATGTTAAAAGGGGCATAATTGTCCAACAAACCCTAAGCATTGTGCTTAATACTCATCATAAAACAAGAAGTTGTAGCTCATGAAAAATTTTTTGCTGACCTTATGTTTATTGTCAATGACGATGAATATTTATGCCGATGACTTGCAAGAGCGAATAACGGCTTTAGAAAATGAATTAGAAATTATTAAATCTAATCCAAGCTTAAGCAAAATTGATGGCGGTTTGCGTGCTCAAACGGTTAATGGCACCAGTAAATTTCGTTTTGCTGGCCGATTACAAGCGGATTATGCTTTTTATGATAAAGATGTAGCAGATTTAGGCAGCGGTAGTGAGTTACGCACCTTACGTATGGGAGTGCGAGGTAAGCTTGCACCAAAATGGGATTATAAGTTAGAAGCAGATTTTTTGACGGGCAATAAAGTACGCATAACAGAAGGCTATCTTGCTTATAAAGGATTACGTAATACCACGATACAAATGGGTAATATTTTTGAAATGTATGGTTTAGAAGAATACAGTAGCTCGGTTGATACCACTTTTATGGAGCGTTCGGTCGCGGTTGATGCCTTTGTGCCTGATTATAATCAAGGTCTGGCGTATATTCGCTGGGGAGATGCCTATCATGTCAGCATGGGCATATATGGTGACTCAACTAATAATGCCCAAACATCCACTAATGAATCGCTAGGAAGCTCGGCACGTTTGGTATTGGCACCATTAAACAACGCTGGCCAAGTGTTTTCTATTGGTATGAGTGCTTATTGGCGAGATGTCACCAGTGATGTGTGGCGTGTCAATGCCCGTCCCAACTCGCATATCACGCCAGTACGTTTGGTTGATACCGCTAATATTAGCGATGTTAGCAAGGTAACTGCCTTCGATATTGAAGGCTCTGTGACTCTCGGTGAATTATCGGTACAAGCTGAATACAATAAACAAATGCTCAACCGTCATCATGGTGCAAAAGATGCGGCGTTTAGTGGATGGTATATATTAGGCAGTTATATGCTGACAGGTGAAAGCCGTCCGTGGGATATGGCATCGGCAACGTATGGCCGCCCAAGTCCTAAACAAGCAGGGGGAGCATGGGAAGTGGCTTTACGCTTAGATAGGCTAAGCCTTAATGATTCAAGCGCAGGCATTATGGGGGGAGAAATGAAAACCGCTACCTTAGCTTTAAATTGGTATCCTATTTATAATGTGCGCTTTAGTACCAATCTGATTAAAGTTAACTCTACCAAAGCGGGTGTAGAAGATAATCCCAACATTGTGCAAATACGTGCTCAAGTGGCGTTTTAATCCTCTCGCCAAGAATCCTGAAATTTATGAATCTGCCGTCGCTCTTTTTTGTTAGGGCGATGGTCAGGATAGGCTAAATTTGCGGCTTTACGCTGCTCGGCCAAATGTTGACGTTTGGCAATACTCTCTTCTGTCTCGCGATATAACAGTTGTGCTTCGGGCGCACCACGACGTACCTCCGATAAAGCGGTAATCACCACCGTTTTGTCTTCAAAGCCTTGTTTAATGGTTAACTCCATACCTACTTTAGCTTCTTTACTGACTTTTACTCGTTGTCCTTCACAATGGACTTTACCACCTTCAATGGCATCTTTAGCCAAAGAACGGGTTTTAAAAAATCGTGCTGCCCATAGCCATTTATCCATTCGCACTTTATTATCGCTATCAGTCATTATTATTTCTCATATAAAGAAAACGCTATTATGCACGATGCCATCCCATTTTTACGTCGGCAACCTGTGATTATTTTATTTGGTGTGTTGGCATGGTTGTTAGCCGTTTGGCAACTTACCCAAGTTGCTGTGACTCAAGGTAAAAGCCTATATTTTTTGTTGATAGCCCTTAATGGGATTGGGGCGTTATTTGCCTTGTTGCGCTTGTTTTGGCTGATTGTGACTACCCGACGTTGGCAAATAGATAACAAAGATATTTTTATGTGGTTTTGTATCACTATTGGTTATGGCAGTGCTTTTTATTTGGCCTATTATTTAGAGCTTCCAGCACTCGAAAGTTTCTTTTTATGCTTTTTATTAGTCAATTTTGCTCCCTTGCTCAATCGTTTGAGTGCCTTAGTTGCCATTAGTATCTTTTTATTGACATCTGTCACTGTTGCCTCGCTGCAACATACTTTACCTTTTATGGTGTTCATGCTGTTTTTATTATTGGCTCAAAGTGCGTTATGGTATATGGCTTATTGTAATATTGCCGAATGGCAAGCTCATCAAGAAACAACCACCGCACACGCACAACTGCGTGCGACACAGCAATTACTCAGCGAAGCCGTGGCGCGTAATGAGCGTACTCGTATTGCGCGAGACTTACATGACCAAATGGGTCATCATTTAGTCGCGCTGACCATTCAACTACAAATTTTAGAACGCAAAATTCCCGAAGCAATTGCACCAGAATTGCATCATATACAAGATATTGCCAAAGAGTTATTTAGTGATGTGCGCACCACGGTACATCAGCTCCATGAAGAAGAACCCAGTTTTCGTGTCCTGCTAGAGTCAATGTTAGCCAATATTCCCTTTTTAGAGTTTGATGTTAATGTAGATGCCGATATTGTGGCATTGGATGAACCGTTAGCGACTTGTTTGTTACGCATTGTACAAGAGGCAATTACCAATAGTTTAAAACATAGTGATGCCTGTCGTTTATGGATTAGCCTGCAAAAACAAGACGAGAGTGGCATAGAATTGATGGTTAAAGATAATGGCAAACCACGCAAATCACTTGATATGAATTTAGGTAAAGGATTGATTGGTTTAGAGGAGCGTATTAGAACACTCGGCGGCAGATTAGAGACCCATCAAAGTGATGAAGGCTTTATGGTAGCGGCATATTTTGCTGAGGAGATGTGGTCATGATACGAATATTAGTGGTTGATGACCAAGAACTTGTACGGCAAGGAATCGTCGCTTTACTCAGTTTTGAAACAGATTTTGAAGTGGTTGCACAAGCCAGTGATGGTGAGGATGGTTTGTTAAAACTGCAACAATATCAGCCCGACATTGTTTTGTTAGATATTCGTATGCCCAAACGCAATGGACTTGATACCTTGCGTTATATGCGAGCACATCAAAACCATACCCCTGTTATTTTATTAACCACTTTTAACGAGCCAATGACCATCAATCAGGGCTTAGAGTTGGGCGCACAAGCGTGTTTATTAAAAGATATTGCTCATCAAGAACTGAGTTTTATTATTCGGCAAGTCGCACAAGGAAAATCGGTGACTCAGACGCAAACTGCCAAACAAGTCCTGTTTAGCCGACGTGAATTAGCTATCATTGAGCAACTTTGTGCAGGCAAACAAAACAAAGAAATCGCCCAAGCCTTGCAACTCAGTTCGGGTACAGTGCGTAATTATTTATCCATCATTTTAGAAAAACTCGCTGTGCGTGACCGTATGCAAGCCATCATTCGATTGCGTGAGTTGGGCTTGGCATAATTGCTGAATTTTTTGGCATCAGCAGCCAAGTTTATTTGTAAATATGGAGATTACAATAAAGAGTACCAATATCCCAAACCTCATTGATAGGGGGAGTCTTTGTGAAGTTATTGCTCGTTATTATTAGCTTATTATTAAATCTCATCTCACCACCTGCAATGGCTGTGGTAGGACAAACAAATATGAAACTTATTTTAGATAAAAATGGCATAAAAATCTGGTCTTATCGTCTGCCCGATAGTCCTTATCATGGTTTTAAAGCCGTGACGACAGTCAAAAGTAGTTTAACGGGTGCAGTAGCGATGGTAATGGATACTCAAGCAGCTAATCGTTGGTTATATCGCACCTTAGCTGTTGAGCCGATTCAATTGCAAAATAACAATATGGACTTTGTGATTAGTGTGGTGAGTGATTTTCCTTGGCCATTTAAAGATCGGGAAGCGATTGTTAAAGGAAAAATCTTTCAAGATAGCCGTTCGCATTTAGTCACTATCGAGAGTCAAAGTTTGGATGATTATCCCATCAATGCCAACCATGAGCGTATGCCAAGAGTCGAGGGAGGGTGGTCATTTAGACCTTTGGGTAATGGCGAAGTAGAAGTTACCATGACAGGTCATGCCGATTTGGGAGGTACAGTGCCAGCAATTATTGTCAACTTACTCATTCAAGAGCACCCCTATCATTCCTTGTTAGCCATGAAAAAAATTATTGGTGAGGCGCGTTTTCAAACAGTGCGACTAAGTGCGATAAAAGAACCCGTCATGTAATAAAAAACAATCATAAAAAAACCCTCAATTGAGGGTTTTTTTATGGAGACAAAACTAATTTTATTTAATTTTGGCTTCTTTAAAAATAACGTGCTGACGAATTTTTGGATCAAATTTTTTGATTTCCATTTTTTCGGGCATAGTGCGTTTATTTTTAGTCGTGGTATAAAAATACCCTGTACCAGCAGAGGATACTAAGCGGATTTTGTCACGCATGATTCAAACCTCAGATTTTGTGGCCATTAGCGCGCAAGTTAGCAACAACTTGTTCTACGCCGAGCTTATCAATAGTACGCATACCTTTAGAAGATACACGGATACGCACAAAACGCTTTTCGCTTTCTAACCAAAAGCGATGGTAATGTAGATTAGGTTCAAAACGACGTTTCGTTTTATTGTTAGCGTGCGAAATGTTGTTTCCAACAATCGGACGCTTGCCTGTAATAGCGCAAACTTTAGACATAAATTACTCCCGAATGCAATCAGAGCCGCCGCCTCAGCAGCGGCAGACAGCAAGGGGCGCATTTATACCAAAATCACCCCTTGACAGCAAGTACACTTGCAAAAAACAAGCGTTTTTTTACTTTTTTAATGACTTGCGACACCAAAAAAGACGAAAACGGCATAAATCCTAGATTTATGCCGTTAATACCATGAGACCCAAGAATTATTTGAGTAACACTTTCTCAATGATTTTGTGTAAAGGGCTGTTAAATGGTGGAGCCAAAAACTTCATTGACCAAAACTTGGGTTTCACTAATACCGAACGAGCATTCGACATAGCTGCAAAACCTTCTTTGCCATGATATTTACCCATGCCAGAATGACCAACACCACCAAACGGTAAGTCTTCTTCGGCCACATGAGTCAGTACATCATTGACAGAATAACCACCCGATTGGGTATTGCGTAATACAAAATCGGCACGTTCTTCATCGTAATCAAAATAGTATAACGCCAATGGGCTGGGACGTTCAGCAATGTAGTCAATCGCTTCTTCTAAATGCTCATATTCAAGCATCATCAACACAGGGCCAAAAATCTCGTTTTTGGTAATTTGCATTGACTGTTTAACATTAGCTACTAATGTTACGGGCATTTTGCGAGTATTGCTAAATGATTCGTTGGCAGGATTGATTTCAATTATCGTTGCACCCTGTTCTTTAGCATCTTCCAAATAACCCTGAATCCGCGAATATTGTTTGTTATTAACAATGCTAGTGTAGTCGGGGTTGTTGAGCATGGAAGGGTACATTTTGCTCACAGCGCTACGCATGGCAGCCACAAACTCGGCTGTTTTACCCTTAGGAATAAATACATAGTCAGGGGCAACGCAGGTTTGTCCTGCATTCCAGCATTTACCAAGTGATAATTTTTCGGCCGCATCTTTCATTGGCACAGACGCGTGAATAATTGCAGGTGACTTACCACCTAACTCCAGTAAAACAGGCGTTAAATTTTCGGCAGCCGCAGCCATTACGGTGCGACCAACATTGGTTGAGCCTGTAAAAGTCAGTTGATTAAAAGGTAAACGACTAAAGGCATCAGAGACTACGCCACCGCCAGTCACCACCGCCACTTGGTCTTCGCTAAAAGCCTCAGCCAATGCACGTTTAAGGGTTAGACCTGTTTTGGGCGTAAAGCTAGACATTTTAATCATGGCGCGGTTGCCAGCAGCAAGGGCACAGATTAAAGGACTAATCGCCAACAGCAATGGATAATTCCAAGGTGTGATAATGCCCACTACGCCTAAGGGTTGATGTTGTACCCATGCTTTAGCAGGAAGATGCGTAGGATTAACATGACGCTTTTCGGGCTGCATCCATGTTTTTAGATTTTTGCTGTAATATTTGATGTTATCAAGGCTGGTTAAAATTTCTGCAAATTTAGTTTCTTGATGAGAGCGGTGGCCAAAGTCATCGGCAATTGCTTGCGCGATTTGGTCTTGATATTTAATGAGAGCCTTTTTTAGGTTGTCAAGAGCAGTCAATCGCTCACTAGCAGAGGGATTGGGTCTGGCTTTAAACGCTGCTTTTTGCAGGTCAAATACGCGCTGCATCTCTGCAACTTCAGGGTGTTCTGTATGAAGTGATGATACACTGGCAGTCATAATAAGCCTCTAGTATGCAAGGGCTGAGTGAAACTAAAATTAGCAGCGTCAACCAATGTAGTATTGGTAAAGTGGTACTTTAGTGCTAAGACAGTTGTATTTTTAGAGTATTTGCTCTAAAAAGTCAAATAAAAATTGCATTTTTCTGCTAAAAGATTGTAGTTTTAGGGTATTAGTTTTCTGTTGTTACAGAATGAGGGAAAAATTTTGAAAACACGTGACCGTATTTTGTTAAAAAGTTTAGAATTATTTAATGAGCAAGGCGAACGCTCTGTGACGACAAATCATATCGCGTCTTCGCTAAACATTAGTCCAGGTAATTTGTATTATCACTTTAGAAGTAAAGAAGATATTATTTACGAAATATTCTTGCGTTACGAAGCAAGTATGGTCAGTGCCTTGAGTGTGCCAGACGATCGTGCGGTGACTTATATGGATAAAATTGGTTATTTTGAAGCGATTTTTAGACAGCTTTGGGAATACCGTTTTTTGCATCGTGATTTGGCGCACTTATTAGAGGAAAGTCCTCGTTTGCGTGATTCCTATCGACAATTTGCACGTAAAGTCATGGCTCAAGCCTATTTAGTTTATGATGCCTTAAGAACAGCACAGCTTATTCGTGCCTCTGAGCAAGATGTGCGCTCAATGATTATTAACATTTGGATTGTAACCACCAGTTGGGCGTCTTTTGTCATGAGTAGTGGTTTTTTTGGAGCAGAAGTGGTTTTGAGCCAACAATTATTAAGACGTGGAATCTATCAAATAATTTGTTTAGAAGCACCGTATCTGCAAGGTGAGGCTTTAGAAAAGCTTCCTGTATTGTTGGCGGAGTACAAACAAGCGGCTGAGATGGTTTAAGTAGTTTTAGTTCACACAATAAGCGACTTATACGTTTAAATCATTGAAGTTTTTTGCCTTATCCAGTATAAGTTACGCATGGTGCGTCTTTACGTCTTTTGGTGCTACGGCAATGGTTGATTTAGCAGGATGTAGCGCAATAGTAATAACAAATGAGGGTTTATAATAATGCACAACTGGGAGCATTTTGGCCGTTTACCTGCCTATCTTTTAGCGGCAACCTTAGTGGCTTCGTGCGGTGGTGGCGGTGATAGCCTACTCAATATTACAGGGGTGTCTGACGCTAATGTGGTGTTAACGGCAGCGGCAGGAGCAAAACTGTCTAAGCAAGGCGAGCTCATCGTTACATTACAATTAACCGATGTTAATAAAAGTCCTTTGGCAAATAAGCCTGTGGCATTAACGGTTTCTAGTAGTAATGTTAGCTTATCGAGTAGCACCGTCACAACTAATGCCAGTGGTGTTGCCACATTCACACTCAAGGGTAAGATAACAGGTGATTTAAATAGCACTAATAATAGCGGTACGGTTACAGCAACTTATACTGATGAAAAAGGTGACGTTAAGAGCCAAAAGATAAACTATACAATTGTTGATGTTTCTGAGTTACAGTCGTCATATAGTTTGAATGCTTGCTTTGTCACAACAGCTAATCCCTGTGCTTCGTCTGTGGTCTTAAAAACAGCAGGAACAGATTCATCGGCAAAAGCAGAGTTTACGTTGTACGATTCTGCAGATATTGCAACGCGAAAGCCACTATCTAACCAAAAAGTTAACTTTAGTTTATTAAAGGTTGGTAGTGCTGCCCTATCTAAGTCAAATGCCATTACCGATGTTAACGGCAAAGTGAGTGTTGATGTCCATGCTTTGACACAGGTAGTTGCCAACAGCGTAATTGCATCTGTGACAGATTCTAATGGTGTAGAAACATCTAGTGCCATTGGTTTTGATGTCATTATTGGTAATAAAGTCACTTTTGTGGCAAGCAAAACAGAATTGCTGAGTGGTGGTGACTCAACCGATTTAACAGCTTTAGTGGTATCTGCTTCTGGTAATGTGCAAAAAGATATTCCTGTTAGTTTTAGTCTTGTTAATCCTGAAGCTGGTGTGGTACTCAAAAATCCTGATTCGTCGAGTAGTGCCGAAGGTAAGGCAAAAGTAACGTTGGAGTTATCTAACGCCAAAGGAGCTAACTTGGCAAATCACACGATTCAAGTGCGTGCTGCCATTGGTTCTGGTAGCGATTATTCAGAAGAGTTGGTTAATTTGAATGTTGTTGGTACTCAGGTTGAGCTAACTACAACCAATAATAGCGTCAAAATTGGCGCAAATCCAACAGTAAGTGCCGTGTTAAAAAATGGTAAAGGACAAGCGATTGCAAATCAAACATTAACCTTTACGTCTAGTGAAATCAAAGATCAAACAACGGGTCAATTTTTAAATGTGACTGCAATTACAGACAGTTCAGGTAAAGTGAGTTTGCCATTTAAAGATAGTAATGGTAACAACAAGGCTGTGTTAGTAGTTGATAAAAGTAATAATGGTAAAGCTAGTATAAAAGCAGTTGGACTTGGTGCTGAGTCTTCATTGTCTTTTGATGTGTCTGAGCGTAATTTTGATTTGGTATTTGCTAAGAGTGGTGTACCTATCAGCGAAATTGACATCCGTGAAGGTGGTGATATCGAATTAACCTTGCGTGATGACACAGGTGCAACGCTCCCTGATTCTATTCCAGTAACTGTTACCACAACGTTGGGTAAAATCTTACCTCCCACTGTTTTAACAAAAGTTGCTGGTTCTCCTAATATTCGCAAGGCCACGATTAGATTGACTTCTAGTTTTCCTGGTACAGCCACAGTTCGTGCTGCGTTTATTGATAGTGCTACAAATAATCAAGTAGTTGCCACTGGAACGGTAGCTTTGGTATCCAAAATTGCCGATAAATTAGCTGTTCAAGCGGTAACCCCTATTTTGGCGCCCGGAGCGGAAACTAATATTGTTGCGAAAGTACGAGATGTTAATGATAACCCCGTGAAAGGTGTTGCCGTTAACTTTGAGCTGGAAAACCCGCTTGGTGGTTCTTTGAATACATCGTTGGCCACTACTAATGATAAAGGCGAAGCGGTGATTACCTTTACAGCGGGTAGTAACGACACGGGTACTGAAAAAGTCAAAGTGTTGGCAACTGTACCTAACGAATATACTGGTTTTAGTGGTGCTCGTACACAAACACTTAATTTGACAGTGGGTGGAGAAGCGGTATTTATCTCTATTGCTACAGGTAATATTATCCAAGAAATTACCACCACCACCTATGCCGTGCCGCACCAAATTACGGTAACAGATGCGACTGGTGCGCCGATTGCTAATAAAGAAATTAAATTGTCTGTTTGGCCTGTTAATTATTACAAAGGCTTTTACGTATATAGTGAGGCTTTGAAAGTATGGGTGGCTAATACCACTGCCGAATGTAGTAACGAAGATGCTAACCAAAACGGTGTAATGGATCCATGGGAAAACAATAAAGTAGGTAATGCTTTAAGTCCCTTGGATTATCCAGCAGGAGAAGATGTTGATGTAGAAGATAATGGTGATGGTAAATTATGGCCAGGTAATCCAGTAACTTTGTCAACCAGTACGGTGACTACAGGTGCCGATGGTATTGCCTATTTTAATGTGTTATACGGCCAAAGTTATGCTAGCTGGTTGCGTGTTAAATTAACGGCAAAAGCACAAGTCAGTGGCACCGAGTCTCAATCAGATCGAATTTTCCGTTTACCTGCAAGTAGCGAAGATTTAACCAATGAGAAAAGTACACCACCAGGTGGTACAATCAGTGCTTATGGCAGTTCTAATCTTTGTTCTGATCCTAACTAATGACCATGAGTAAGGAGAGTGAGTAACGCTCTCTTTACTACAAAATCATCCAATAAAAAAGCCGCAATTCGCGGCTTTTTTATTGGGTATGTAAAACGATATTTAGTGGACAGGAATACGAATGCCTAAACTCACTGCATTATAGTCATCCATATACTGAACAAAATCAGCTCCAATTCGAACACCATTTTTAATATTAAAGTCTATACCCGCACCGTAAGAAGCAGTGTGTGTGAATCCACTGTTATTATTACTGGCGATTGAGGATGTGGATGATACATCAATATATGTTCCACCTAACAATGCAAAAACATCAATAGCATTGCTGATGTTTAATTGTGGACGGATAAAAATGCTATAAAAGCTATCTACTTTAATATCAACAGTTCCACCAGTAATTGAAAGAGTGTCGCTAGCTGTTCCAAATCCAGCTTGAGCCTCTACACCCAAGTAGGAGTTGATTTCGGTGCCAGCTCGCAAACGAAAGGCTTCAGGGTTTACATCGGTATTGTTTTGGGTATAAGTACCCATTTGGTAATCAATACCAACATAGGGTTTTTCGGCGGCAAAAAGTGTGCTGCTGCATAAAGCAGTCATTAACGCAACAGTGAGACGGTTCATTGTTGATCCTGCATGTTATAAGTGGTAGTTCCAAGATATGCGATAATTTGCAAAATTTAAAGAATTGTCAAGCAATAATAACGCAAATCGGCTTGGGTATTGTAGTAACACATTACCCTTAAAAAAGTTTATCCATAGCATACATTAAAAATGCCTATAAAAATGCTACTCTACGCAATTAAACACTCAGTTTTAAGGTTTTTTATGAAGTCTTTGGCAAATCCAAGCACAGCACGGTTACTTATTACCTGCCCAGATAAAGAAGGTATTGTCAGTGCAGTATCCAGTTTCTTATATAATCATGGTGCTAATATTACTGCACTTGACCAATATACCACCGCTCCCGAAGGTGGTACGTATTTTATGCGACTCGAATTCCAAACCCCTCATTTAGATATTTCTCGTCAAGTATTAGCCAAAACCTTTGGCGACACGGTAGCGACACGTTATGGCATGACATGGCAGCTCAGTTTTGCCTCAGATGTTAAAAAAATGGCGATATTAGTATCGAAATATGACCATGCTTTGTTGGAGTTGTTGTGGCGTTGGTCGCGTGGTGGTTTGCCTTGTCAAATTAGTGCGGTGGTGAGTAATCATGATGACCTTAAAGGCGCGGTAGAAGCTTTTGGTGTGCCGTTTCATGTGGTTAAGGTCACGCAAGAAAATAAAGTCGAGGCCGAAGCACAAATACAGGCTTTGCTGCAAGGCAATGATTTAGTGGTACTAGCCCGTTATATGCAAATTTTGAGTGCCGATTTTGTCAGCCAGTGGCAGCATAAAATTATCAATATTCATCATTCTTTTTTGCCTGCCTTTGTGGGGGCAAATCCGTATCAACAAGCCTACGACAAAGGCGTTAAGCTGATTGGGGCAACGGCGCATTATGTGACGGCTGACCTCGACCAAGGGCCGATTATTGAACAAGATGTGGAACGTGTTTCGCATGGTGATAATGTTAAAACTTTGCGTGATTTGGGCGAAGATGTTGAGCGTAATGTGTTAGCGCGTGCCGTACGTTGGCATTTAGAAGACCGCGTGATTGTGTATGGCAACAAAACTATTGTGTTTAACTGATGAAAGCCGATGACAAATTTATTTGCCGATAAACGTTTTTTGGTGCTGTTTAGCCTGTATATGGCACAGGGTTTACCGACTGGCGTTTTTACCCAAGCCTTGCCTGCCATTTTGCGTAGCTATGAGGTGTCATTGCAAGCGATTGGCCTTACGGGTTTTTTGGCGATGCCGTGGGCATTAAAATTTTTATGGGCGCCGTATTTAGATAAATATCATTCCACAAAAATTGGGCGGTCGCGAACATGGATTGTGCCAATGCAAATATTGTCCATTGTGTTGCTGCTGCTAGTAGCGTTTTTTAATCCTCAAACACTCGCCAATAACACAGGTTTAATGCAATTTTTTGCGTTAATGTTTTTGCTAAATTTGGTGGCAGCGACTCAGGATATTGCCACCGATTCGCTCGCTGTACGTCATTTAAACTATCAAGAGCGCAGTTGGGGCAATGGTTTGCAAGTGGCAGGTTATAGATTGGGTTTGGTGATTGGTGGCGGCTTGTTGTTATATTTGATAGGTGTTTGGCAGTGGCAAAGTGCTTTTTTGTCATTAACTGTTTTGTTGGTCGTGATTAGTGTGCCGATTCTTTTTTTTAAGGAAAAAGTCAACACAGAAACACACGCGCAGCCTCAATATGGCTATTTTGATGGTTTTAAATCGTTAATGCTGCACGCTTCGTTTAAGCCGTGGTTGTTAGTTTTAGTTACTTATAAAATCGGTGAAAGTTTAGGTTCATCAATGGTTAAACCAATGTTTATTGATATGGGCTTAACTTTTGAACAGATAGGCTTGTTTGTGAGTGTGATTGGTTCGTTGGCAACTCTGGCAGGGGCGTTGGTTGCAGGATGGTGGGTTAAGCGTTTAGGGCGATATTTGTCGTTATTGTATTTTGGCTTGGCACAAGCGGTAGGTATTGCGTGTTATGCCTATGTGTCTTGGCAATGGCAAGCAGGGCATAGCTTGGTATTGTGGCAAGTTTATACCGTTAATGCCATTGAGCATTTTATGAGTGGTTTGGCGATTGTGGCCTTGTTGGCGGCGATTATGGACTATTGTCGGCATAGTCATGCAGGGGCAGACTTTACCGTGCAAGTGAGTTTATTGGCGATTTTTGGCGGTTCGGCAACCTTGGTGGCAGGATTTTTGGCTGATGCTGTTGGTTATACTCACTATTATTTAATTTCGGCTGCGTTGTGTGTGTTGTGTTTGTGGCCTGTGGTATTGTGGGGACGTTGGTTAAAGGCTTAGAGAAGAGAAAACGATGACTTTAGACATTAAACATCAATTAGATGCGCGTGGCTTAAATTGCCCCGAACCTGTGATGATGCTGCATAAAATAGTGCGGCAAATGCAGGCAGGGGAGTTGTTGGCGGTATATGCCACTGACCCCTCCACCCAACGTGATATTCCTAAGTTTTGTCAGTTTTTACGCCATCGCTTAGTTGAGCAAACAGTACAAGACAATGGTGAGTTTTATTATGTGATTGAGAAGAAAATGGGCTAACGCCATTTTCTTTCCAGTCTTTTTAAATTCACACTCAACCGCCAATTTAACAGCAAACTAGCCATCCCCAAGCCTACAATCAACGCAAACCAAAAACCATAAATACCCAAGGCTTGATGCTGCAAAAGTGGTTTAAGTGCCAAACTGTAACCCACAGGCAAGGCCACCACCCAATAAGCAATTAAAGTCATTATCATGGGGCTACGGGTATTTTGAATACCGCGTAAACAGCCTGCTGCACCTACCTGCAACGCATCAAAAATCTGATAGCCAGCCGCAAATAATAATAAGGCAGCCGCTAATTCTTGTACTGCATGATGAGGCGTATAAAGCATAGGTAAATAGTGCCTAAATAACAAAATCGCCACTGCCGAACAGCAAGCAATGAGTACGGTACTGGTCAGCCCAACTTGGCGCGTTAATAAAATAGCCGCCAAATCGTGTCGGCCATAAGCATTACCAATACGAATAGTCATGCTAATAGCCAAACTCAAAGGAATCATAAATATCATTGACGTAATAGATAGGCTAATTTGATGGGCAGCAACCACCAATTCGCCTAAAGGACTGGCCAAAATCGCAATACACGAAAACAAACTCACTTCAAAAAATATCGCCGCCCCAATCGGAAAGCCCAATTTAAAAATACGCCACATCAGGGGCATGACGGGTTTCATGGCACTTTGTAGCAAGCGCGTACGGCTAAATTGAGGAGCAAGCAGCACATAAGCCCATAACATCAACATCATACTGGCCATGACAATCGCCGTTCCAAAGCCGCAGCCTGCACCGCCCATTTTGGGCAAGCCCCACACCCCATATATAAAGACATAATTGGCAGGAATATTAAGTAACACGCTCACTAAGCTAATCATCATGACTATTTTGGTATGGCCAAGAGCTTCGCTATAAAAACGTAATACGCAAAAAATAGCCACACACGGCATACCAAACGATACACCATATAAATAACGTTCAGTTTGGAGCTGTAAGTGTATAGGTACATCAAAGAATGGAAAAATAAAGCTAACCTGTTGCAAAAATAACATCGCCAATAAACCCACTAGCAACGCTAGCCATAATGCTTGATGGGTAATGCCAGCAATGTCATCTTGTTTATTTGCCCCTTGCGCTTCGGCAACCAAAGGCGTGGTGGCCATGACTATCCCCGAGATTAAAAAAAACAGCGGAAACCAAATGCTAGAGCCAATAGCAACGGCAGATAAATCAAGCGGAGAGACCCGTCCTGCCATGACAGTATCTACAAAACCATAACCTGCTTGTGCAAATTGAGTGATTAGGATTGGCAGCATCAGTACACTTAACGCTTTAAATTCGGTACGCCAACTCGTATCAAATGGGGTCATAGAGATTGTTGGCCTGTATAAAACCAGTTATTTTTGAGGCTTAACACCATTTCTTCTAAAAACTGTGGAAAGTTAATTTTTGTTTGTTGTTGATAAGCCAAGGCTTTTTTCCATGCTTCGTCAAAGTCAGGTAGCTGAGGGTTTTTAAAGGCAAAGACAATTTCATTACCACTTTGACAACGAATAGTCACCGTTTTTTTGTCAAAACAGCGATGAACTTTGTCGAGGATATGTCTAAACTGCCTATCTTTGCGCCATAAATTTAGCACCAGCACGCCATTGTTACACAGAGACTGATAACAATCTTGATAAAACTTATCGTTATTTAATGCTGATGGTAAGCCTTGGCCATCATAAGCATCAACTAATAATGCCTGATAGCGATTGATTTTATCTTGAATGAATAATGCACCATCGGCTTCAATAATTTTAAAACGTTTATTATTGGCTGGAATGCAAAAGGTTTGGCGATAAGCTATCACTTCAGGATTGATTTCTACCGTGGTAATGGTGCTTTGAGGCAGATGTTTGTAGCAAAATTTTGATAAAGAGCCGCCGCCCAAGCCAATTAATAAAACCTGTGCTAACTCATCATACAGCACTATAAAAGCCATCATCGCTTGAGTATATTCAAACTCTAGGGCAAAAGGGTCACTTTTACGCATCGTGCTTTGTAAGGCATCATGGTTAAATTGCAGTGTAATCGTGCTTTTGGTTTCAAAAGTGTAGAGTTGGGTAGAAGAATGGTTGTCGGACATAATAAAAAACAAACAAAAAATCTCGCTGCAATTATAGCGCGTTTAGGTGTCGGTAGATATGTGGTGATGATTCATTGTTGGCCTAATATGACAGATATATTGGCACGATGGTCTATAACTATATTTTATAAATTAACAGATACTGTCAACATCGAATCTAAAAATATCACAGCCTGATATTGCGATATATCAGTTTAAAGAGAGGTGTAATATGTCTGCACAAATGACGCCTGTTGGCACTGCAAATATTCCTGTTCGTCGGATGGATTTTGAGTTTGATGATGCCATTCCAAAATATTGGTTTGATAATAATCCGATGTTAACCATGTTGTTAACGGGCTTATCTTGTGTTTTTCCAGAAGGTGAGCGGATGTTTATGCGCGCCGTGCGTTATTACCAAGATCAAATTACCGACCCTGAATTACAAAAAGAGGTTCGTGCCTTTATTGGCCAAGAAGCGCATCACGGCAAAGAGCATCAAGCGTTTAACGATTTTATGGCCAAAAAAGATTTGCCGATTGCTCAAATCGAAGCCTTTGTCAAAAATGCCATTGCTTTTGAAGAAAAGCATTTGAGCAAAGAGCGTATGTTGGCCAAAACCTGTGCCTTAGAACATTTTACGGCGATGTTTGCCGAAATGATTTTAGAGAATCCGCACTTTTTAGATGGTATTGATGAGCGTTTAAAGCCATTATGGTTATGGCACGCGATTGAAGAAAGTGAACATAAAGCAGTTGCCTATGATGTTTATCAAACAGCGGTGGGTGATTATTGGACACGCACTAGCGAAATGGCGGTCACAACGGTGATGTTTAGTTTCTTTACCACCTTGCATATGGTGGAATTAGTCCGCGCATCAGGCGAACAGCGGAATTTTAAAGCAATGGGACAAGCAGCCAAAAAGATGTGGGGCAAAGGTGGCTTTTTTAGAGGAATGCTGCCGCAGTATTTGGCCTATTATCGACCTGATTTTCATCCTAATCAACGAGATAGCACACAGTTGCGCAACAAAGGATTACGCTTATTAAAAAGCTATCTAGGTGACAAAATTGCATTAGCTGCGTAACTATTAGCTGCATTAAGCACTTTTAGTTAAGCATGAAGAAAAAAGCGAGTCTCGGCTCGCTTTTTTGTTGTATTCGCATTAAAAACTCACCATCAATGATAAATTTTGTTACAAATCCTGCTAAGATTAAAAAATCCATCAGCAAGAGTAAGTGACATGAGTCCTGTGGTCATTAGCGAGCATAATGCACGTTTTGTTGCCTTTGTGGTTTTGGCATTGCTGTTTTTAGTCGCGGTGAAATTAGGCTTGTTAGTGCCAATTTATGCAGGCTTGTTAGCCTTTTGTTTGGTGAGTCGTTTTTCAGAAAAAGTGGTTGACGAGCGAATTCGCTCTATGCGCTCAAAATGGATTGCCACCACCTTAGTCACGGCCTTAGTGGTGTTGGCCTTAGTAGGCACAGGTGCAGCAATTCATGCCCTTTTAAAAACAACAACAGATATTCATGCCTTAATGCTTAAAATGAGCGATATTCTTAATTCCGCACGCTCATGGTTACCCGAAAAAATCAGTCAATCTATACCACATCAAAGTGATTTATTAGTCAGATTAAGTACATGGCTTAAAACCCATGCTGCCGAAATTGGTACTTTTGGTTTAGGGGCGTTAAAGGGCATTGGTTTAGCCTTGTTTGGGGTGTTATTAGGGGCGTTGATTGCGGTTAATGACGCTACCCGTCGTGCCAGTTTTGGTAAAGTAACTACTCGTTTATTACATCAAGTGGTTGCTTTGCGAGAGTCTTTTTGGCGAGTGGCTATTGCTCAAGTCAAAATTTCGGCACTTAATACTGCGTTGACGGCCATTTATTTGGCGATTGTTTTGCCAATTTTTGGCGTGCAGTTGCCCTTAATTAAAACCTTGATTGCCGTGACTTTTATTGCTGGCTTGTTACCTGTAGTGGGTAATCTTATTTCTAATACCGTGATTACCATCATTAGTTTGAGTCACTCTTTTGGGGTAGCGGTGGCGGCCTTAGCCTTTTTAATCATCGTGCATAAACTGGAGTACTTTATCAATGCGCGTATTGTTGGCACGCAAATCAATGCCAAAGCATGGGAAATTTTGTTGTGTATGATGGTGATGGAGCGATTACTTGGTTTGGTTGGTGTTGTGGCAGCACCTGTGTTTTATGCGTGGCTTAAAGCAGAGTGGCATTATTGGGATAGAATGGTAGAAGTCACGCCTAAAGCTAAGCAGCTATAAAATTTGTACTAAGAGTAACTAGAATCTGTGACGTTAATCGTGTAACGTGCGCCTTTTGCCGTGTGGGCATATTTTTGACTTGAGATTGATAATGAAAAAACGATATGTAATGAGTGCAGTAGCACTGGCTGTTACTTTGGCAGCTTGTAACAAACCAACATCATCTACTACAAAATTAGAAAGCGATGATGCTAAGGCAGCGTATAGCATTGGTTATATGACCGCTAAATCAATGTCGGCACAAGTACCCAAATTAGAAACCAAAAGTTATATGGCAGGCTTTAAAGATGCTTATGCCAAAAAAGACCCTGCTATCAAAGAAGAAGACATGAAAACAGTGTTAATGGCTTTTGAAGCAAAAGTACGCAAAGAGCTAGAAGATAAGCAGAAAAAAGATGCGGCTGAAGCCGTGACTAAGGGAGCGACTTATCTGGCCGATAATGCCAAAAAAGAAGGCGTAAAAACCACAGCCTCTGGTTTGCAATATCAAGTGATTAAAGAGGGTTCAGGTGCTAAGCCTACCGCTACTGATACTGTTAAAGTACATTACGAAGGCAAATTGATTGATGGCACAGTGTTTGATAGCTCTATTAAACGTGGCGAACCTGTGTCCTTTCCCTTAAATCAAGTGATTGCAGGCTGGACAGAAGGCTTGCAGTTAATGACTGTTGGCTCTAAATACAAATTTGTTATTCCTGCTAATTTAGCCTATGGCGAGCAGGGCGGTGGGCCAATTCCTCCTAACTCTGTGCTTACTTTTGAAGTTGAACTGCTAGAAGTGAATCCTGCGGCTAAGTAAGATTTATTGATACTCTCCCTTCGGCTCCGCTCAGGGAACGGAGCCGTAGGTGGTTGAGCGAAGTCGAAACCAAATCTTCTTTGGATACGGTTTTGTTATGACAGCCCCATTTCTTACAACAATCTTTCTATTTCAGCAATGTCTAAATGGTCACTAATATCTTTACCATAATAGGCAATCAAAATTTTTCCTTGTTCATCCAATACAAAATCGGCAGGTACCATATTCATTTCGCCTTCTACTTTACCAGGTAAATGGCCTTTTTTAAGTGCTTGAGCAAATGTGCTGAGCTGCATTGCCCCTGTCACAAAAGCTTTCCATGAGCCTTCAACGCCATATAAACGGTATAACGCACGTTTAGGGTCAGGAATAATAGATATTGGGCTTGGTTCTTTACCTGCATATTCCAAAATGCTTTGTTTGGGAGACTGAAACACTGCCACAGAGATTAAACCTTTGGCTTGCCATTGTGCTTGTTTTTGAGCAATAGCATGAAAACGTAAATTGCAAAAAGGACAAGAAGCATACCGATAAAACGATAACAGCACCTTTTTACCTTGTAATTGTTGCAAGTTTAAGGGCATATCGTATAAATCATGGCTACTAAAATGCGGTGCGGATTGACCTTGAGTTAAGTGCATAATTAAACCTCGGTAAAATTTTAGAATAGGACTTACGCATTTCACCGAAATTAGCGCGGTTTGTACCCTCACCCCAACCCTCTCCCTCAGGGAGAGGGAGGAGCATAGCGGAGGGTGAGGGCGTGAGCAAATAAGCGATAACCGCGTAAGTCCTAAGAAGTTAGATAATTAAGATGTACCATAGTACCACTTTGTTACAGTCTTGCAAAATAAATTTTTGGAAAATTTATGATTAGTGTCGAGCAATATCAAAAAATGCAACAAATCGTACAGTCGATTAGCGCAATCAGCACATGGTTATCACCAAAGCTCATCAAAGTATTGGCACTTGGCGTAATGTGTGTGGCATGGTTTGTCTTTTACGCATTACAATTTTGGTCGTGGAGTTATTGGGCGTTGATTCCCTTAGCTATTTTGGCGATGCCTTTGATGATACTGGTCATATGGTGTGTATTGTTGTTTGATTTGCAAGAGTTGCCTCAAGCCTTAGATGACATTAAAGACAGTGTGGTGGGCTTAAAAGAGCGCGTGTTAAATCATAAGCCAGATCCTGTTAAAGTGGTGGTAAAACTTAAAACAGCTCGTCAACTACCTTCATTGTTACGAGAGTTATTTGACTTGGCGCAAGGTGTTGATGCTATCAATACTGTTGTTGCTCATGTCGTATTTTTGGTTAACCCTTTAAGTTGGTTATTGTTGTTACTGTCTTTGGTGGCGGTTATGGTATATAGCATGATAGCTTTTATCTCAGGACTATTATGGTTAGTTTAGGAGTTTAATATGCAAACAGTGATGGTTATTGTGGGTACCGCATTATTGTCGAGTTTTTTGACTGCTTTAACCATGATTTGGTTGTGGCGGCAAATATGGCGACAACAATTAGAGCAACGCTTAAGACAGTTACAAGATGATATGAGTCGTACTGTTGAAACGCGCGTGCGGCGAGTGATTACCGAGAGCCTTGCGGATGTTAAACCGTCCGATATGTTGCGTGATAGTACATGGCGTGCTGCAAAATCGGGTTCGGACTTATTAAGTGATAGCTTTAGTGCTTTGTTATCACGTTGGCGAAAAAATACCGATTACACCGAACAGCCTTAGTCTATAACGCAATGCCAATACTTAGGCCAATTAAACCGACAGTACACACAATCAGTATTTTAATGAGCGTGACTAGCGTGCGAGTATGGTCAATTTGTTGGTATAACAGTTTTTCGAGGGCGGCAAGCTGAGTTTTTTGTGATTGAACTTCGGTATTTAAGGCGGCAATTTCTGCACGTGTTTGTTTGATAAGTGCAGGAATAGGTTGTAAATCACGCAACCAAGACAAATCCTGTTCGGTGAGTTTTTGCCACAAGGCATTGATTGGCCAATGCGTTTTAATCCAATGTGCAGCAGCAGAGCGCAAGTTAAACTCTTGTAATAAATGGCGCAGTTGTTGTAATAAGCTAGAATCGCCCCACAAGTGCAAATGGCCTTTAGACTCTGCACGTTGTTCAGACTCTAAGCCCAACAATGTCCATACTAAATCACGTACTTTACCACTTAAACGGACTTGTACATCGCCTTGTGGTTTAGGACTTACTTCGACGCCTTGAGGTGTAAATAATAAATAGAATACCTGATAGGGCGCAAAAGTTTTAACACGCACAACAATACCTTCCAGTTGGCTAAGCTGGTTGCGTGTATTAGGGTCTAAATCAATAAAAGCATTGAGCAAACTTTCAAGGCTATTAAGCCAGAAGTAGGCGAGCGATGAAGTTTGCTGCTGGAACTGTGCGCTACTCATTTTATTATCTTATCCGCGTAGCGGTCTTAACCTATCGTTAAATGGCAAACTCCTTAGCTAGAGCTTGATAAGTACACCGCTTTTGTAAAAGTTCATGTAGGCTCTTTATCTTGTCAGACAATTTGTTTTTATGCTAGCCCTTAAAATGCTAGTATAGCCACGTTTAGATAATTTTTTGTACTCTTTTGTTATGTCATCAGCCCGCTAGCTGATTTTAGTTCTTAGAGTCGCCTTGAGCATATTCTCATCATATAACGTTGGTGCTGTAAATTTCAACCGTGATACATATCGATATACTATCAATCAATAGTATGTCGGTAATTAGTGATTTGTAAAATTGGGGAACACGAATGGCCATTGAAAAGAAAACAACAGATAAGCCTCGCAAACTTAGCTCTGCCAGTGAATTACGTAAATATACACAAGATATTTGGTTGGCTGGTTTAGGTGCTTTTTCTCGTGCCGAAGAAGAAGGCGGCAAGTTGTTTGATAATCTTGTTAAAGTTGGCGAAGAGCTAGAAGCCAAAACTCGCGATATTGCGGATAACACCGTAGAAACCGTGGTAGAAGCACGAGACAAAGTATTAGAAAAAGCCAGTGACACCCGTGAAAAGGTTGAGCGTGCTTTTGATGATAAAATATCAGCGGCATTAGGGCGTTTGGGTATTCCTAGTCAACGAGAGTTAGATTCTGTTAACCAGCGTTTGGATACTTTAACGCAGGTATTGCAACAGTTAACCGACCAAATGCGTGACAATAACGCTAAAAAATAAGCTGTTATGTTTGTAGAAAAACCCGCGAAATGCGGGTTTTTTATTAAGATTTTAAGTGCCGATAATGGTCAAAAATCTCTTGCAGACTATAGCGTGGTTTAAAGCCAAAGGTTTTGCTAAATAATGAACCATCTATGGTGGCGGCATATTTAAAATAATCTAATAAATGCGGAGGCAATAACTCGCGTTTGCTGATTTTTGCGAGTATTTGAGGCATATTTTCGGGAATAGAAGGAATAGGCAGTTTTTTGCAGCCACATAACGACAAGGCAACTTGATAGGGTACACAGTCATCGGGTGCAACATTGTAAATGCCTGCATGATTCTTTTCAAAAGCAACCACAATCGCATTCGCCATATCTTCTAAATGAATAAACTGCATCATTGGCGAGTAACCCATGAGTATAGGCGTACGCTCCTGCATCAGTAATTGGCTAAAGGTGTTGTTAACGCCCGGCCCGACAATATTACAAGGTCGTAAAATGGTAATGTTAAGCTCAGGATACTTCCATAAATAAATCGTCGATAAATTCTCGAGTTCAACCGAGTCAACCAAGTCCATGGTAATGCCTGCGGCTTTGAGTGGTGCGCTTTCGGTTAAATAGGCAGGATTAAGAGGATGTGCACCATACACAAAATAAGTCGATAACACTAAGGTTTGCTTGACTTGATATTTACGAGCAAGGTCTAACAGGCGTTGACTACCAATAACATTCGCATTGTAGCGGCCTTCTCGACTGTTTTCGTTAGAGCCAATGCGGCCTAAGTGAATAATGCCATCAAAATGATATTCTTTAAATAAATCTTCAAAACGCCTTTTATTAAAATCTAAACGATAACTGGGAATATCTTCGGGCATACTGACTTCACGGCGACTGTCACAGACCACTAAACGATATTTATCACGTAATCGTGTAATCACTTGTTGTGCTAATGCCCCTGCAGCACCTGTAATGAGCAAGCAAGGCAGTGTATTGGTGGCAGTCATTATCTTACTCCATGTTTGTGTTGAGCATCGCTAATCAGTTGTCTGATTTTAGCTTTTACAACGTTAACTTTTGCTTCGAGGTCATCTTCTGAGTGAATAGGGCCTTCAAAATGTAAAGGTTCGCCAAAATTTAAGCTAACACGGGTGGGAATAGCAAAAGGGACGGTAATTGGAAAATAAGGCAAGCCAAAACGTTTGGCCATACCCTTAGCATTGCCAAACATTGGTAATGCTTCTTCGCATCCGACAATCCCCACAGGGACAATAGGTGTATTAGTGTCAATAGCAATGTCCATAAAACCATTGCCAAAGCGTTGTAATTGATAACGATTGATAAAACCTTTGCTTGTGCCACGAATCCCTTCTGGAAAAACAATCACGGCTTCTTCTTGTTTAAGCATATCAAGGCAGTTTTGCGTTTGGCCTGTCACCGCACCAATTTCACTTAAAAAAGAACCAATATAAGGAATGCCTGTAAATAATCGTTCAATCATGGCACGTGGCACGCGAGGTGCATAAGGATTGCTTAAAATACTATAAGCCAGTAATGCACCATCTAAAGGTAAATAACCAGAGTGATTGGCGACAATCAACACACGGCCAGTCGCAGGAATGTTCTCTCGGCCAAAAGCTTGTACTTTAAAATAGTGGTCATACAAAAAACGTACCCCAGCGGCTGCACGATAGGCACTAGCACGATGATAGCCCCAACGGTCATAGTCGAGACTACCAAGAGGTTTGGGGGCATTGTCAATATTGGCTTTAAGTTCGGGAGGTAATAACACCTCTTGCAGCTTTTTAAATCGCATAACATTGGTCTCTAAAATAAGAGTATAAGCACAGTATATTGGCTAATATGCTAACAGTAACTGTGTGCTGGCGTAAGTTAAACACAAAAAAACATCTTTTTGTGGCAGAAATATAATACACTTGGCGTCCTTACCCTTGACCCTGTGCTATAGCCATTGATATAAAAGCAGCCTGTGATTTGCTGGTCATGACTTATCGCTGTATTGGCCTAGGTTTTGTGTCATATCAACGTATGCGTGTACCATGCTAAAAACAAAGATTGACTTGTTTTGGCAGTATGCTGCTTTAATAATGTGCCAGTTTTTAGTAAAAACTTGACTATAACGAAGAGGAAAAAATGAATAAATCTGAATTAATCGACGCAATTGCCAGTTCTGCAAACTTAACTAAAGCTGATGCTGGTCGTGCCTTAGAAGGTTTTACCAATGCCATTACTCAAGCATTACAAGCAGGCGATAGCGTCAGTTTGATTGGCTTTGGTACTTTTAGTGTTAAAGAGCGTGCTGCGCGTAAAGGCCGTAATCCTAAAACTGGTCAAGAAATTGATATTGCAGCCAGCAAAGTACCTGACTTTAAAGCAGGCAAAGGCTTAAAAGATGCGATTGGCTCATAATTAGACGATTATTATGATTGCAAACGCGCCTCTGTTGGGCGCGTTTTATATTTTGATTACTGCTTATCAGGACTTAGGCATTGTGTTGCGATAAGTGCGTAAGTCCTAAGTTGTTAATGTTGTTGGTTATAAGTAGTACTTTAGCTATGGTGGAGAGTCATGCAAGCCTTTCGTGATATGTTACGTGGATGGGTCGGAAAAGCCTTATTAGTGTTATTAACAGTGCCTTTTGCGTTGGTGGGCATTGAGTCTTATTTTGTAGGTGGAAAGGCTGCTCCTGTTGCAACAGTCAACGACGAAGATATTAGTCAGTTTGAGCTTGACCGTAGTGTTGACCAGCAAAAACAGCGTTTATTAGCAAGTATGGGCGACAATGCCGATGCCTCGCGTATTGATACTGAAGTACTGCGCAATCAGGTGCTAAAAAGCCTAATAGACCGTGCGTTATTAACCAGTCATGCTCATGAAAAAGGCTTTTTGATTGATGACGAGAGTATTATTCGTTTAATTCACGAAACTCCTGCCTTTCAAGAAAACGGAGCTTTTTCTCAGGCTCGTTATGAGCAAGTGCTGCGTAACTCTGGTGAAGACCCTGTTAATTTTCCTGCTAAAGCCAAAAAAGAAATTGCCGTATCCCAAATGACGGGTGGTATTATTCAGACGGCTTTTGTCACGCCTAAACAAGTAGATGCACTGTCAGTTTTAGATAGCCAAAAACGTGATATTCATATTGCGGTAGTTCCTGCGGCAAGCTATTTGGCCAAAGTGCAGGTGTCAGATGAGGAAGTTGCCACTCATTACAAAGCAAATACCGCTAAATACACTACCGAAGAAAAAGTGGCAGTCGATTATTTGGTGTTAGGTGCTGAGTTATTTACCGATAAAGTATTATTGACCGATGCCGATGTTGAGGCACGTTATGCCGAAAGACTAAAAAACTTGACCGAAAATGAACAACGTCGTGCAGCACATATTTTGATTAAAATCACTGATAAAGTGAAAGATGCGGATGCCTTGGCAACCATTAAAGACATCGAAAAACGTGTTCAAGCTGGCGAGGATTTTGGTGCGTTGGCCAAGCAATATTCACAAGATGAAGGCTCTGCGATTAACAATGGTGATTTAGGCTTTGTGGGCAAAGGTGCATTTGTGCCTGAGTTCGAAAAAACCATGTATGCTTTGCAGCCTAATCAAGTGTCGGCACCTGTTAAAACACAATTTGGTTATCACATTATTAAATTATTAGAAGTTCAAAAAGCGGCGGCTCCTAATATGGCTGATATTCGCTCCGAATTAGAAGCCGAGGTACGTGCCATTAAATCAGAAGAGTTATATGCCGAAGCGATTGAAAAAATGGATGCTTTAGCTTACGAGTCTTCGGATTTAAGCGAAGCCGCTAAGCAATATAATTTGACGGTGCAGATATCGCCTTTGTTTGCTAAAAATGGTGGAACAGAAGGTTTGGCAGGCAATAAAAAAATTGTCCAAGCCGCCTTTAGTGATGATGTTTTAAAAGATGGCAAAAACTCCTCTGCTTTGGCTTTAGATAACAAACACAGTGTTTGGATTCATTTAAATAAGCATGAGGCAAGTCGAGTTAAACCTTTAGCCGAAGTGGCCGCAGACATTAAATTAACATTGCAATTAGACAAAGCAGGAGCCTTAGCCAAACAAACCGCTGAAGCCATGAGCAAAGCTTTGAATGAGGGCAAAAATGCGTTAGAGCTTGCTGCCAGCAATGGTGTGGCATGGCAAGACTTTCCAGCAAGCACACGCACGTCAGCAGCACCTTTACCCGAGATGCTAAAAGTAGCCTTTAGACTGCCAAACCCAAAAGCATCACAATGGACGGCTGCGGTTAATCCTTCGGGTAAAGACTATGCGATTGTGGCAATTAGTCGTATTGATGCAGGCGTAGCGAGTTATAGCGATGAGCAAAAAAAGCAATTCTCGGGCATGTTAGCTAACGTCAAAGGCCAGCAGGAGTTGCAAGATTATCTGTCTTATTTACGCGCCAATGCCAAAATAAAGCAGGCAACAGCCAAAGAAAAAGCTGAATAAGCTTTTTGAGATAACACTAAAGGCGGACTTTTTAGAGCTTAGGTATGGCGGTTTAGTGCCTAAGTTCTGTTTTTAAGTCTGCCTTTTGTTTTTGTGGTTAACAGATTCGATTTATGAAGACTCTAAGTTCACGTCAAAATCCTTTAATTAAAGAAATTCATTTATTAGCTAATTCGGCTATTGAGAGACGCAAACAACAGAAAACTTTATTAGATGGAGTGCATTTAATACAAGCGGCTTTAGACAATCAGATTAACTTAGATACCGTATTTGTGAGTGAGCATGGTTTACGCTCTGCCGAAATAGCCTCTTTAGTGGCACAGTTAGAACAGACGATGTCTTGTGTGTTATTAACAGATAATTTATTTGAGTATATTAGCCCTAGCGACAGTCCAGCAGGTATTTTGGCGATGATGCCATTGCCTGTTAGTCCTGTGTTGACTACGCCTCAAGAGTCATGTGTTATTTTAGAAGCAATTCAAGATACAGGTAATTTGGGGACAATTTTGCGCACCGCTGCCGCTGCTGGTATGCGTGATATATATTTGAGTGAAGGCTGTGCGCAGGCATGGTCGCCGCGAGTGTTGCGGGCAGCAATGGGCGCGCATTTTGTGTTAACCGTGCATGAAAAAGTCGATATTGCGGCACTATTAGCAACATTTAAAGGCCAAGTATTAGCCACAGGTTTACATCAAGCGAAGTCTTTGTATGATTTAAATTTAAATCAAGCCACAGCTTGGTTATTTGGCAGCGAAGGGCAGGGCTTATCGGCACAAACAATGGCTTTGGCGCACCAACAAGTGATTATTCCGATGAGTGAAGGCGTGGAGTCTTTAAATGTAGCGGCTGCCGCTGCGGTCTGTTTGTTTGAGCAACGGCGGCAGTCTTTTGCTAAACCATCTTTCTAAAAATCAAACTGGCATTGGTGCCACCAAAACCAAAACTATTGGACATTGCCGCATTGACTGGCTGATAACGTGTTTCACGGACAATGGGAAAGTCTTGAGCCGCAGGGTCAAGCTCGTCAATATGGGCAGAAGCGGCAATAAAATCTTCTTGCATCATCAACAAGCTATAAATGGCTTCTTGAACACCTGCTGCACCTAAAGAGTGACCTGTTAAGGCTTTAGTTGAGCTGATATACGGTAAGTTATTGCCAAAAACGCGTTGAATGGCTTTTAACTCAACACAATCGCCTGTAGGTGTGGCCGTACCGTGAGCATTGATATAATCCACTGTACCACCCGCCATTTGTAAAGCTAATTCCATACAGCGCGCAGCACCATCACCACTTGGCGCAACCATATCATAACCATCAGACGTTGCACCGTAACCGACTAATTCAGCATAAATTTTGGCACCACGCTCTACGGCATGCAAGTAATCTTCTAGCACTAAAATGCCGCCTCCACCTGCAATCACAAAACCATCACGATTGGCCGAGAAGGGGCGAGAGGCAGATTCGGGCGTATCATTATAACGGCTAGCCATTGCCCCCATCGCATCAAACAAACACGATAAGCTCCAATGTTCTTCTTCGCCACCACCAGCAAAAACAATATCTTGTTTGCCTAATTGAATTTGCTCCATGGCATTGCCAATACAATGGGCAGAAGTGGCACAAGCCGAAGAAATAGCATAGTTAACACCATGAATTTCAAACGCAGTTGCTAAAGAGGCAACCACGGTACTGGTCATGGTGCGAGGAACCATATAAGGGCCAACACGCTTAATGCCTTTTTCACGAGCAGTATCAACGGCTTGCAAGACGTTTGCTGTTGAAGCACCACCTGAGCCAGCAATGACCCCGACACGCGGATTTTGAGCATATTGTTCTTTAGTTAAACCTGCATCAGCAATCGCTTGTTGCATCGCTAAATAAGCATACGCGGCAGCATCCCCCATAAAACGCTTGGTTTTGCGGTCAATAGCTGCTTCTAAATCAACATCGGGGCGGCCACTGACTTGGCTTTTAAAGCCCATTTCGGCATATGTGGCATTATGGCGAATGCCTGATAATTGCTGTTTTAAACTATGGCTAACGGTGGCGGCGTCATTGCCAATACATGAAACGATTCCTAAACCTGTCACAACGACACGACGCATAACGCACCCTCTCTATAATTGGTATCTTGCTCAGCATCATAGCTTAGTAAGCTTAAATAATTATTAAGATAACAAGACTTACGCATTTCACCGAAATTAACGCGTTTTGTGAACATAAAATCGTTAAAAACGATTGAAATGTGAGCAAATAAGCGATAACCGCGTAAGTCTTAGAATTTAAACTAAAAATTATCGGTACTGGTAAACAAACCACATTTTAAATCTAATGCCGTATAAATTTCACGGCCATCCACCAACACACGGCCATCGGCAATTCCCATGACTAATTTGCGCTCAATCACGCGACGTATCTGTAGTTCATAAGTAAGCTTTTGATGAGAGGGTAACACTTGCCCCACAAATTTGACTTCACCCACCCCTAAAGCACGTCCACGACCAGGATTGCCGCGCCAACCTAAATAAAAGCCTAATAATTGCCACATGGCATCTAAGCCTAAACATCCGGGCATCACAGGGTCGCTGATAAAATGACAGTCAAAAAACCATAAATTGGGCGTAATGTCTAACTCGGCAAAAATTTCACCTTTGCCATACAAGCCATCATCATCGGTGATTTTAATAATTCTATCCATCATTAACATCGGAGGAACTGGTAAACGAGCATTGTTGTCACCAAATAATTCACCACGCCCGCAAGCTAGTAGTTGTTCTTTTGTATAGTGATTAGCGCGCATTAGGCATTAGCCTCCAAGAATAAACGGCGCGATTCTAGCAAGTGATTGTGTCAGATGACTGACATTAAATAGGTAGAGTGTTTCTAATTGTGTTTTTTGTGGTTAAAATAGCCAACGTTATCAATTTTGGTTGTAGCGTGGCTTAAGCCTACACAAAACTGGCCATAGAATGTGTTAAATAAATGTCAATGGCCATAAAAACGCTTTAATTTGTCACTGTTTGCTTGACCAAAAAGCAGCAATGTCCGAAGATATTGCACCTTTTGTATTATCTTAATGAATCGTCATTTAGATAATTTCTTATCACTTCGTTAAATCGTCATACTCCGAGGATTCCATGAAGGCTCTTGTTGCTGTCAAACGCGTTGTAGATTACAACGTAAAAGTTCGCGTTAAAGCGGACAACACAGGCGTTGAACTTGCCAACGTTAAAATGGCTATCAACCCATTCTGCGAAATCGCTGTTGAAGAAGCCGTTCGTTTAAAAGAAAAAGGCATTGTGACAGAAATTGTTGTTGTTTCTATTGGCCCCAAAGAAGCACAAGAACAAATCCGTACTGCCATGGCATTGGGTGCAGACCGCGGTATTTTGGTAGAAACTGGCTCTGAAGTACAACCTTTAGCCATTGCCAAAATTTTAAAAGCCATTTGTGACCAAGAACAACCACAATTAGTGATTGTGGGTAAACAAGCGATTGATGACGATAACAACCAAACTGGCCAAATGTTGGCTGCGTTAGCAGGTTATGGTCAAGGTACGTTTGCTTCTGTGGTTAAAGTCGAAGGCGGCAAAGCAATCGTTACTCGCGAAATCGACGGTGGTTTACAAACTGTTGAATTAAACTTGCCTGCGGTTGTTACTACAGATTTGCGTTTGAACGAGCCACGTTATGCTGCTCTGCCAAACATCATGAAAGCTAAGAAAAAGCCCTTGGATACCAAAACGCCAGCCGATTATGGTGTTGACGTAACTCCCCGTGTTAAAACTTTAAAAGTGACTCCGCCAGCAGAGCGTAGTGCAGGTATTAAAGTTAAAACCGTTGAAGAGTTGGTTGCTAAACTCAAGAACGAAGCGAAGGTGATCTAATATGGCAGTTTTAGTTTACGCAGAACACGATAATAGTTCTATTAAAGGTGCAACGCTTAACACGGTTGCGGCTGCTCAAGCCATTGGTGGCGACATCCACGTTTTAGTGGCTGGTTCTGGCTGTCAAGCCGCTGCCGCTGCCGCTGCACAAATCGCTGGTGTGAGCAAAGTATTAGTTGCTGACAACGCTGCTTATGCAAACCAATTAGCCGAAAACGTTAGCTTGTTAGTGACTGAAATTGGTAAAGCTTATAGCCACATTTTAGCGGCTGCTACCACCAATGGTAAAAACTTTGCACCACGTGTTGCGGCATTGTTAGACGTTGCTCAAATTTCTGAAATCACTAAAGTAGTGAGTGCAGATACTTTTGAGCGTCCAATCTACGCAGGTAACGCCATCGCGACTGTTCAAGCTTTAGACGCTATCAAAGTTATCACTGTACGTTCTACAGGTTTTGACCCTGTTGCAGCAACTGGCGGTTCTGCTGCCGTTGAAGCAGTTGGTTCTGCAACTGATGCAGGTACTTCTAAATTTGTTGGTGAAGAATTAGCTAAGTCTGACCGTCCAGAATTAACGGCTGCTAAAATTGTCGTTTCTGGTGGTCGTGGTATGGGTAATGGCGACAACTTCAAAATCCTTTACAGCTTGGCTGATAAATTGGGTGCTGCTGTTGGTGCATCTCGTGCTGCCGTTGACGCTGGTTTTGTACCAAACGACATGCAAGTGGGTCAAACAGGTAAAATCGTTGCCCCACAATTATATGTTGCCGTTGGTATCTCTGGTGCTATCCAACATTTAGCAGGTATGAAAGATTCTAAAGTTATTGTTGCTATCAACAAAGACGAAGAAGCTCCAATCTTCCAAGTGGCCGACTATGGTATTGTTGGCGATTTGTTTGATTTAGTGCCTCAATTAGAGAAGTTGGTGTAATAACCGCTTCATCAAAAAGCCCTAGCTTTTGCTGGGGCTTTTTTTTGAGCAAAAAAGGATTGATAAATGTCTGCTTACATCTCTCAATTAGCGATTTATCCGCTTAAATCGGCGGCAGCTATTCCTCTAAGTCAAAGTTTAATCACACATTTGGGGTTGGCATGGGATAGGCGTTGGTTGTTGGTGGATGAAAAGGGACAGTTTGTGACACAGCGACAATGTCCACAAATGGCTTTATTAACAGTGACTGTTACTGATGGGCTATTGCGTATAGACGCTCCCAATATGCCAACCTTGCTTGCAACACCCAATCATCCCTGTGAAATATCGGTTTCTATTTGGCAAGATACGGTAATGGCATTAACTGTCTGTGAGCAGGCAGATACATGGCTTAGCCAGTTTTTGAGTGTAAATGTCCGTTTGGTCTTTTTTCCTGATGATAGACAGCGTGTTGTTGATACAGCATGGGCAGGGGAAGGGCATCAAACTGCTTTTTCTGATGGTTTCCCGATTCTCGTGATTAGCCAAGCCAGTTTTGATGATTTGAGTCAGCGTTGGTCTAAAACCGTTGATTGGCGACGTTTTCGACCTAATATTATTGTTGAAGGTGACTTTGCACCCTACAGTGAAGATACATGGCAAACGCTTAACATTGGCGAGTTAGCATTAGATTTAGTTAAACCTTGTTCGAGATGCGTCATTCCGAGTATTGACCCTGATACCACAGCCAAAGACAGTTCAATTAACAAAGTATTGGCCGAGCATCGTCGTCAGGCAGACGGTAAAGTGTATTTAGGGCAAAATGCGATTATTCGACATTTACCTAAGGATTTTATGTTAAAGCAAGGGCAACAAGTTGAGATTGTTTATAAGAAATCCTCCCCAATCCTCCTTTGAGAAAGGAGGGAGTTAGGGGGGGGCTTACTTATTGACTACAATCTATGAGCTAAGTCCAGTTAAGATAATCTTGCTTAAAAACAATGAATATTTTAGTCTTAACAAGATAAACAATATAAATTTAGAATAAGAGTTAGCCACAATGATTATTGAATATTTTTTTGATTTTGATGACCAAAAGCAACTTAACTTCCAAGTAAACTTAGATCGTCAGTATGATTTTAAACAGGACTTATCCGCCGCGCCTGAGTGGACAAAACTTGATAACAATCAGTGTTCTAATTGTCCGTTAAAAAAAACCGAGTATAGTCATTGTCCTGCCGCGTTGGATTTAGACAAAGTCATCACCGAATTTCAAGGTATTCCAGCCATTACCAAATTAAAAGTCACTGTTATTACGCCAGAGCGTGAATATTCAAAACGCGTCACGCTTGAGGAAGGCGTAAGAGCCTTAATGGGCTTGATTATGGCCACCAGTGCTTGCCCTGTGTTTAATGTCTTAAAACCCAATGCACGTCATCATTTACCGTTTGCTAGCCGTGAAGAATCGGTATTACGTTCGGCTTCTTTATACCTGTTAAGTCAGTATTTATTGGCGCAAGAGGGCGGAGAGCCTGATTGGGAACTCAAAGGTTTGATTAAGACGAATGAACAATTACAATTAGTGAATCATGCTTTTTGGCAACGAACCATGACTGTGTTTCAAAGTGATGCTAATTCCAAAGCATTGTTAGGTTTTTTTACCCTGTCATCAAATATGTCGGCTTCTTTGCAAAGTCAATTAGTAAAAATGAAAAATGTGTTCTATAGTGGGCAATAAGCCTATGACAGCTTTGGACTTACGCGGTTATCGCTTATTTGCTCACATTTCAACCGTTTCTAACGGTTTTATGTTCACAAAACGCGCTAATTTCGGTGAAATGCGTAAGTCCTGAATTAAATAGCAAGGGAGTGCTAATAAAAATAAGAGTGATAATAATATGATAATTCAATATTTTTTTTCCTTTGATGATGGCTTAGATTTGTCGTATGACGTGCAAGTTAATCGACGTTTTTCGATACATGCCGATTATAGTCATGCACCAGAATGGACAAAACTGACCAATAATCAATGCAAAAACTGTCCTTTAGATAAAAAAGTCTATAGTCATTGTCCTGCTGCGTTGGATTTAGACAAAGTGATTCAAGATGTGCATAAAATATCCGCACTCACTAAAGTCAATGTGCGAGTATTAACGGCCGAACGTGAATACGTTAAACGTGTCACCTTAGAAGAAGGAATGCGTGCCTTAATGGGCTTGATTATGGCTACCAGTGCTTGCCCTGTATTTTGCGACTTAAAACCTAATGCCCGTACCCATTTACCGTTTGCCAGTAAAGAGGAGTCAATTTTACGGTTGGCCTCTGTGTATTTGATGAAGCAGTATTTTCTTTGGCGCGAAGGGGGGCAGCCTGATTGGGAGTTAAAAGGTTTAATCAAAGAACACGCAGAGTTACAATTGGTGAATCATGCCTTTTGGCAACGGATTATGGCCTCGTTTAAAAGTGATGCTAACTCTAAAGCTTTATTAAGTTTTTTTACCGTATCCGCCAGTATTTCAACCTCTTTAGATAGCCAACTTGCTAAAATGAAAAATGTTTTTTTTAGCAGTATTGAGTAAATTTTGTGGAAAAATTTTGGTGGTTAATTTTATTGATTATGGTGTTTGTTGGCGGCCAATGGGCGATGATGCGTCCCAATCCGCGTGAAAAACGCTTGATGTACTTACGAGAAGCTGCACGAAAAATGGGTTTGCAACCAAGATTAGTGCCGCAACCAGAATGGTTTAAAAGTGATAATAAACAATTTATAGCCTGCTATAGCTTGATTGTACCGAGTGCTAAATTGCCCTATAGTCGTGTCGAGCGTCAAACAGATGGAACTTGGAAAGTGGCAGTTGGCATTGATTTAATCTCAAAAATATCTCTCCCTAGTCAAGCTGATTATTTGTTAGCCATTGAAGCCCAAGCCAATAGTATTAGTTTTTATTGGCAGGAAAATGCCAAAATAGAAGAATTAGAGCCGATAAAACAATGGTTATTACAGCTTGCAAGTGCATGATGTTGCGCCAAAGCGCAAAAAGTCCTATGGTGTATTCAGCCTTGTGTTGTATCCTTGCGCGGATTTGTGTACGGTTAACGCCTTAGCTTAGACAAATAAATTTATTCTCTTGATAAAACTTTTGGGTTTTTATGACTAAAGCATTGGTAATTGTGGAGTCGCCAGCCAAGGCGAAAACCATTAATAAGTATTTAGGTAAAGATTTTATTGTAAAGTCTAGTATTGGCCATGTGCGTGATTTGCCTGTCAGTGGCAGTACTAAAGAAGAAAAAAGTGATAAAGATGATAAGGAAATTAAGCCCAAAGTGCGTTTGACGGCTGAGGAAAAAGCCGTGAAGGCTAAAAGTGCCTTGTTTGGACGTATGGGAGTTGACCCAGAACATGACTGGCAAGCGAACTACCAAATTTTACCGGGTAAAGAAAAAGTCGTTGCCGAATTAAAGTCCCTAGCCAAATCAGTTGACACCATCTATCTAGCCACCGACTTGGATAGAGAAGGAGAGGCGATTGCTTGGCATTTGCAACAAGTTATTGGTGGTGACCCTAAGCGTTATCAACGTGTGGTGTTTAATGAAATTACCAAATCGGCGATTACTGCGGCCTTTAAACAACCTGCACGCCTCAACTTAGACCGTGTTAATGCTCAGCAAGCCCGTCGCTTTTTAGACCGTGTTGTCGGTTATATGGTGTCGCCACTATTGTGGGAAAAAATAGCCCGTGGTTTATCGGCTGGACGTGTGCAATCGGTGGCAGTGCGCTTAGTGGTTGAAAAAGAGCGTGAAATTCGTGCTTTTGTGCCCGAAGAATTTTGGGAAATTCATGCCGACACCCAAACCCAAGGCAACGATGCCTTGCGTGTGCAGGTCAGCAAATATAAAGACCAGACCTTTAAAGCCAAAAACGAACAAGAAGCCAAAGCGGCCGTGGCTTATTTGCAAAAAGCCAATTATGTGGTCAGTAAACGTGAAGATAAACCAACCAAAACACGACCACCAGCACCATTTATTACCTCAACTTTACAACAAGCAGCGAGTACACGTTTAGGTTTTGGCGTTAAAAAGACCATGATTTTAGCGCAACGTTTGTACGAAGCGGGTTATATCACCTATATGCGTACCGACTCGACCAATTTGAGCCAAGATGCGATTCAAGCGGTGCGTGGTTTTATTAGTCATGAGTTTGGTAATCAATATTTGCCTGCTAAAGCCAATATCTATGCCAGCAAAAGTGGTGCACAAGAAGCTCACGAAGCGATTCGCCCCTCAGATGTTAATGCAAAACCTAGTAGTATTAGTGGTTTAGAGCGTGATGCTGAACGTTTGTATGATTTGATTTGGCGGCAGTTTGTGGCTTGTCAAATGCCAGATGCCGAATATGTCAGCACTTCTTTAATAGTGGCTGCAGGTGATTATGAGCTGCGTACACGTGGTCGGATTTTAACATTTGATGGTTTTACCAAAGTGTTATCAGCCGTACAAAAAGATAAAGATGATGTGGTGTTGCCCAACGTTAACGTAGGCGAAGCCCTAAAACTTATTAAATTAGACCCAACGCAACATTTTACCAAAGCCCCAGCACGTTATACCGAAGCAAGTTTAGTGCGTGAGTTAGAAAAGCGAGGCATTGGTCGTCCATCCACTTACGCTTCGATTATTTCGACCATTCAAGACCGTGGTTATGTAAAGTTAGATAGTAAACGTTTTTATGCCGAAAAAATGGGTGATATTGTGGCTGACCGTTTGCTAGAAAGCTTTGATAACTTAATGGATTATGCTTTTACCGCTAAGTTAGAAGAAGAGTTAGATAAAGTCGCTGAAGGTGATGTTAATTGGAAAAAGTTGCTGAATGACTTTTATAGCGACTTTAAGGCCAAACTCGAAAAAGCCTCTGGCGAAAATGGTATGCGCCGCAATCAACCTGTCGAGATTGGTGTCCCTTGCCATTTATGTTCACGTCCTATGCAAGTTCGTACGGCCAGCACAGGCGTCTTTTTGGGATGTAGTGGTTACGCTTTACCACCTAAAGAGCGTTGCAAGGGTACGATTAATTTAACCCCTGTTGAACATTTAGCCCTTGCTGACAATGATGAAGAAGGCGAAACCAACGAATTACGCGCCAAAAAACGTTGTCCAAAATGTGGCACGGCGATGGATAGCTATTTAGTTGATGCCGAGCGTAAATTACACGTTTGTGGTAATAACCCCGACTGTAATGGTTTTGTTTTAGAGCAAGGTAGTTATAAGCTAAAAGGTTATGAAGGGCCAACGGTAGAGTGTGACAAATGTGGCGGCTCTATGGAGCTAAAAACTGGCCGTTTTGGGGCTTATTTTGCCTGTGGTTCATGTCCAAATACTCGTAAAGTCTTGAAAAATGGCGAAGCTGCCCCACCTAAAGCAGAACCGATTCACACCGACATTAAATGTAGCAAGGTGAATGACTATTTTGTGTTGCGTGATGGTGCGGCAGGATTGTTTTTGGCCGCCAGCCAATTCCCTAAAAACCGTGAAACACGCACACCCAGTATTGCTGAATTAAAGCAAGTTGCTGACCGTTTAGACCCTAAATATCATTATTTATTGTCTGCACCTGCAACGGATGATTATGGCAACCCAAGTTTGTTGCGTTTTAGTCGCAAAACCAAAGAGCAATTTGTTGCGACTGAAGAAGATGGCAAGCCTACAGGTTGGCAAGCATTTTATCGTGATGGTAGTTGGAAGATTACCAAAGGTAAGATGTCAAAAGAGAAGTAGCGTTTTACCCTCACTCTAGCTCTCTCCCACAGGGAGAGAGAACTCCCTCTCTCTGTGGGAGAGGGTTGGGGTGAGGGAGTCACTCAATAAGGTAAATATCTATGCGCGTAGCACGATATGGTGCAGGCCGAACCAACCAAAAGTTTTACTTTGCCAAAATGGCCATGCAACAAGTAGAACAAGCGGTTGATGAGCCTAGCAAACAAGCGAATTACGAAGCAGCCGTGTTTCATTTACACGGTGCGTTTTTAGCCTTTTTGCAAGAGTTAAGTCGATTTTATAAATTATCACCGCAACTAGGCACAACCGAAGCGATTCGTTTGGCATTAGATGCAAAAGGTCAAGTATCACCCGAAATTAGCCAATTACAAGCGGTGGAAGAGGGTGGTTGGTTGGGGGGGTTACAACAAGCTTTTGCTGATTGCCAATTAGCACCAGAGCCTGTTGAGGTTCAACCTGAAGCGGAGTTAGCTGAAGGCTTAATTATGCGTGCGGTGACAAATCCCGTTGAACCTGAACCTGTTGAACAACGTCTTAAAGCTTGGCACACGCAATTGCAGCGTTTGTTTTCTGAGTTTAGACAAGAAATGGTAGAGTTTTAATGCCAGAAGCGATGTTAGAAATAGTTGAATTAGACGACGGTGATGTGGTGTTACGTCGTGTTGATAGTGCTGAAGGTTCTAGCGAGCCTTTTGTGCGTATTCATTTTTCTGAAGAAGCCAAAGGTTTAATCAACGGTCAGTCAGCACAATTAGGACGTTTAATGATTAGTATGGGCTTACAAGCCGTTGCTAAAGCACATGCTGAAGCCTTAAAAGAAGCCATTGAAAGTGGCGAATTAACAGACGTAGATGTTGATCCTGAACAATCTCCACCACCCAATACTAAGTTGCATTAGTTCTTTTAGTAAAAATATCAATTAAGTCATTTTTGTTGGTTTCGACTCCGCTCAACCAACAAAAAATGTACTCTGAGCGAAGTCGAAGAGACATTTGTTATTTAATCGCTGCTGATTCTAAAAATGTTTACAATGTAAACATGAGGCTGGTACTATCGCTCCAATAGTTTAAATAGATGACACGTAATGACTGAAAAAATCGCCATTATTGGCAGTGGTATTGCTGGGTTAACGGCGGCATATCGCGGTCGTCAAGCTGGCTTTGATGTGACAGTCTTTGAGGCTCATCATGGGCATGGTATGGATGCACATACCTTGAGTGTTGAGGGTGGCATTGTTGATGTGCCTTTACGAGTGATGAATCCCCAACGTTGGCACCATGTGTTAAATCTTGCCAAAGAAGTGGGCGTCAAAACTTTTGAAGTCGATACCTATGTGTCATGTAGTGATTTACAACAACACACATGGTTTCGCTCCAGCCGAATGCCAGTAACACGCTGGCCGATGTTAGCATCATGGCGTTTTGCTCATCTAAATACGGCTAAAATCGCTCTAGGACTCTATCAACTAAAAAAAATATTGGCTTACACGCAACATCATCCTCAACAAAGCTTGGCACAAGTGTTAACCAAACATCCATTTGATCCTGTATTTTGGCGTGGTTTAGTGTTGCCTTTGTTAACAACCATTTGTACTTGTGATGAATCACATTTGTTAGCATGGCCAAGTCATCAATTATTAAGTTTGTTAAATGATATTTTACATGCCCAAGGTAAACGTTTATTACGCTTACACGGTGGTACATCCGCTTTAGTACGTGGTTTAGCACAAGGCATTCAGGCTTATCATGGTAGCCCTGTTGAGCAAGTAGTTGAGCAAGGCGATAAAGTTTTAGTCAAAAATAAACGTGGTGAAGGCGGTTTATTTGATAGGGTCATTGTCGCAACACAAGCCAATCAATTAAGTTTTATTCAGGGCGAACAATACGCTAAAGAGCGGCAAATATTGGCGGGCATTCCTTATGCACAGGGTGAATTAGTGGTTCATCAAGATTTACGATGTTTGCCACGTCATCGCCGTGATTGGACAGCATTAAATTTTCAAGCCGATACGCACTTACAGCAGTTTATGTTTAGCGTTTTTGTCAATGCGGTTGAACCAAGCTTAGCGAAAAAATCACCTGTGCTACAAACATGGAATCCGATTATTGATTTAGATGAGTCAAAAGTGTTATCGCGCACTGCTTTTCAACGTGCGGTAGTAAGTACAAATACTGCTGATATTTTGGCGCAATTAAATTCATGGCATCAACAAACCAATCGACGTATTTTTTATATTGGTTCTTGGGCGTATGAGGGTGTACCCTTGTTAGAAAGTGCGGTATGTTCGGCTCAAATGGTGATTGAGCGATTATTAAAACTATCACACCCAATTTTCTAACTTAAGGCCAATAATGCGTTCAAATTCTTGGGTGTTGTTGGTTACTAAGGTTGCATCTAAGGATAGTGCGTGTGCGGCAATTAACATATCAAGGCTACCAATCGGTTTTCCTTGTTGTTGTAATTGATGGCGTAATTGTGCGTAATGCCAAATGCTTTGATGAGAAAACGGAACAACGTCTAAAGGAGCTAAAAATTTTTCTAATGCCTGACGATTACGCCACGAACCTGATTTTTGCACACCAAAAGTCAATTCAGCCGCACTAATACTTGATATCGCAATTTGATTTAACTGATATTTTTTAAAGTGATCAAAAACCTGAGCAGGTTTGTTGTTAATAATATAAATACAAATATTGGTGTCGAGTAAATAAATCAAAACTGCAAATCCTCACGCAGTTGTTCGCTTTGTTCATCTCGTTCTAACTTAAAGTCGGCTTCAAACTCGCTTAGAGCCTCTTGCATAATTTGCCAAGGGTTATGTAGAGGTAAGAGTAATACGCCATTACCAAAGTGTTTAACCGCGACCTCGCTGTCAGAAAACCTAAATGCTTTGGGTAAACGTACTGCTTGACTACGTCCAGATTGAAAAATTTTTGCTAACTCCATGATAATACCTCAGGTAGCTATCAGTGATAGTTATCAATATAGCATCGTGAGTTAATGAGGGCAAATTATTTAAAAATCAGTTTTGCTAAGATGGCATAAAGAATTATGCTCATCATATTGATTTGTAGGACTATTTAGGACTTACGCGGTTATCGCTTATTTGTTCACTAAACAATCGTTTTTAACGATTTCCAGCTCACAAAATGCGCTAATTTCCGTAAAATGCGTAAGTCTTATATTGTGTCAATATGTTTTACAATGAAGGCCTAAAAAAAGTAAAAATATCATGCCCAACCCCAAAAACTTTAACATTAATGGTCATTTACTCACTAACCATGCCGAAGATTGGCGTTGGAACAACTTAGGCTATTGGGCAAAAGCAACCGATTATGGCCAAGCTTGTCAGGAGTTAGCCTTGCTTCATGCTCAAGCAGTCAATCTACAAGCAGGGCAAGACGTGTTAGAGTTGGCTTGTGGTTATGGTGTAGCTTTTGAACTTTGGCAACGACAATTTAAGGTAAACAAGATAGATGCTTTAGAGTATCGGCCACAGTGCGTGACCGATATTAAACAACAAGCATGGCCAACTGTAGACCAAGTGGTGCAGGGGCGTTTTGATTCGCCTTTAAAGCCACCGTTAAGCAATCAACAATATGATGTGGTATTGTGTGTCGATGCTGCTTATCACGCGCAATCGTTAAGCCAATTTTTAGCGGTATTAAGTTCGGCATTAAAACCATCAGGCCATTTTGCTTTTTCGACCTTAATGTTAGCCGATGATTATGCTCAGTATTCTTTAGGCCAACGTGCTTTTGCTCAAAGTTTATTGCGTATGGCGCATGTTAGCCAAACTAGTGTGCTAAGTGCAGAACAAATTAGCAACCTTGCCCAACAACAACAGTTACAAAACGTGGTGATAAAACCACTCAATCAACACGTTTTTTTAGGTTTTGCGAATTGGATAGAAAGCAGGGCAGCGTTATTAAGTTTAAAAGATAAACTCACCGCAGATTGGCAAAAGATTTCTTTAACCGCTCAATGGTGTCGATGGTTAGCCAATAATCCTTTGTTGGAGTATGTGTTAATTAGTGGGCAAAAAGCTCACTGACACCGACTCATGTCCAAATCTTGCTGATAAACAGCCGTCTTAATCTCAAGCAAACCTAACATGGTATGAAAGACATTATCGTGTGATACTGCTTGATGTTGTTGGCGTTGCAAGCATTGGTTTTTAGCGGGCTGATTTTGGCTAAAGTCAGCAGATAACCACGTTAACATAGGCACATGGGTTTGTTGAGTAGGGGCTAAAAAGTAGGGCGTGCCATGTAAATACAAACCATGTTCACCTGTTGATTCACCATGATCCGACACATACCAAAACACAATTTGATATTTATCTTGATAGTTTTTTAGCTCATCAATGATGCTCGATAAAATATAGTCGGTATATAAAATGGTATTGTCATAAGTATTAATTACCGCCTGTGTAGAGCAGCCTTGAATGGCATTGGTATTACAGGCTGGATTAAATTTTTCGAACTCTTTGGGATAACGTAAATAATAAGCAGGGCCATGACTGCCTTCTTGATGCAAAAATATAGCCCGATTTTTGCTTTCTGCCTGTGCTAAAAAAAGTTGAAAGGTGTTTAATAATAAATCATCAACACATTCATTCTCTTTACACCATTGTGCTTTTTTATCTTCTAATACAGGAAATTGCTCAACACGGTCGCATACTCCTTTGCAGCCAGAATTGTTTTCTATCCATGTTACTTTATAGCCTGCGCGTTGAATAATATCGAGTAAACCCTCACGATGATGAGCGGTGTTTTCATCATAATCTTTGCGGTTAAAACCCGAAAATAAACATGGCAAAGAGACCGCCGTGGTAGTACCGCAAGAACTCACTTGGCTAAAATTAATAATGGCTTGTTTGCTGAGTAAAGGATTGGTAGGGCGGCTATAACCATTTAAGGCAAAGCTTTGGGCGCGTGCCGTTTCACCTAAAACAAACACTAATAATACAGGCTTTTGAGTTGGATTGGCTGTGTGCTTTGCATCTACGCCATAAGCAACTAAGGCTTTGTCTGCCAAGGGTTGATGGGTATGCCAGTAATTATAAAAGGCATTGACGCTATTAACAGGGTTGACAAGGTAGCGTAAACTGCGATTTTCACGAAAAATAGCCGCATAATCGACATAGAATAGCCCAAGAATGCTAATAATGATAATCAGAGAAACACTCATAAAAGCTAATTTATGCTTAAGGTGACTGAGCAAAGATTGGTGGGTTAAGGGCTTGCGCCATACAAAATAACAAGGAAAAACAAACAGCAATAATAGGTAGAGCAGTACGTTGATATTTAAAAATAAATCCAGCATCTCTTGGGTGTCGGTTTCCATCAGGTTTTGAATTTGATTAACATCAATCACCACGCCAAAACTGTTGATGGCATAAGTGCCAGACGCTGCAAAAAACAATAATAAAGTTTGCACAGGCCGAGCCAATTTGCTCCATGTCATTAACTGTAAAAAGAAATTAAGATATGCCCACAACAACACAAAGCTTGTGATTAAAAAAATAACCGACTTAACGGTATGATGTGGTGTTAATTGCCAAATGTGTTGCAAAAAAGTCATATTAGTCACGCTGGCAAACCACAAGGCTAACAAGCCGTTAATGCTGGCCAGTTGTGTTAATGACAGACGTTGAAAAGCAGATTTAAACATAATTTTTACAGAACAGGAAAACAAACGGTGACACACAAGCCACCAGTAGGACGATTTTGAAAACTGATATTGCCATCATGTAAATCCAAAATTTTTTGGATGATGGATAAACCTAAGCCGGTGCCATGGGTATCGGCACTTTGCTCATGGCGATAAAAGCGTTGTGTTAGGCGAACTATTTCGGCAGGCGGTACACCTTGTCCTTGGTCGTTCACCTCTACCATAATCTGTTGAGGGTTTTGTTGTAGCACAATGTTGATATCACTATTGGGAGGAGAGTATTTGATGGCATTTTCAATCAGGTTACGTAATAAAATAGCCAATAACACACGATTACCTTGATAAAGTAGGGTATCAAGCGGGTGGTTGAGCGTTAGATTTTGTTGTTTTTGATTGGCTAATGGAAAGAGACTGGCAATGACTTCTTGCGTTAAGCCTACCCAATCCACTGTATCTCGTTGTAAGGCATATTTATGAGGTTCTAGCCGAGCCAGTGTTAATAATTGCTCTACGGTATGGGTACTGCGGTCAACACTGGCCAATGCTTTGTTGATGCCTTGTTGCATTTTGACAATATCATTTGCTTGTTGTGTGACTTGTAATTGCAATTTTAATACCGTCAGTGGCGTGCGTAACTCGTGGGCAGCATCGGCCAAAAAGCGACGCTCACGTTCTAAACCTTCATCAAGACGACCCAATAAATGGTTAAGGGCATTAAATACGGGTTTTAGTTCTTCGGGAGGGGTGCTGTCTAATTTAACAGGTTGCAAATAATCCAAATCGCGTTCTTGCATGGCACGAGACAGTTTAGTAAGAGGGGCAAGTCCTTTTTTAATAATCGAGCCAATCAACACCGTCATCAATACTAAAGCCAGCAAAGAGCCAGCCAGCATACTGAGTAAAACATTGTTGAGCATTTCTTCTCTAATATCGGAGCGTTCGGCCACCATTAGCCAATATTGATTAGCAGGAATTTGTTGGGTGTAAATAAACCATGTGTGTCTGCCTGTTTTTTGTTCAAAAAAACCTTTTTGCAGAGGGGATAAGGCGTGTTTGGGTGCGCTCGGTGTGCTTAATAATAACTTGCCGTGTTTATCCCATACTTGAATGGCAACTTTACGTTCGTAGGGGTGGCCATCGGTATTGGTATTTTCTTGGGTGTTGAATTGAATATTACTGACCCGCATTAGGGCTTGGTTAATATGTTCAAGGTTGATTTTATTGATTTTTTGATTTAAAAAGCCACTAATCAAGCGCGAGTTTTCGACTAATTGTGCGTCATGCAGCTCATTAACTTCTTCGGTGGTGGCTAAATAACTGACTAAAAAAGAAACCAGTGAGGTGAGCAACAGGGTGCTAAATAACCCAATCAGCAAATAGTGACGAATAGATTTCATGGCTGCTGTTCTTGAATAATATAACCAACACCACGTATGGTTTTAATCAGTTCGGGATAGAGCTTTTTGCGTAAATGATGAATATGCACTTCGAGGGCATTACTTTCGATGTCTTCTCCCCAGCCATATAAACTTTGTTCGAGTTGTTGGCGTGTGACCACTTTACCTACATGCTCAAGTAGTTGATGCAGTACCATAAACTCGCGCCGATGCAAGCTAACTTCTTGTTGTTGATAAAAAACTTGTTGGCTTTGAGGGTCTAAGCTCAGTGAGCCATAAACAATTTGGCTATTAGCCCGACCGTGAGCGCGGCGAGTGAGAGCGCGTAGTCGGGCATTAAGTTCGGCTAAATCAAAGGGTTTGAGTAAATAATCATCTGCACCTGTATCTAAGCCTTTAACGCGGTCGGCAATGGTATCGCGGGCGGTTAAAATTAAAACGGGTGTTTGAATACCTTTATTGCGGACGTTTTGTAATACCGTCATGCCGTCTAGGCGTGGTAGGCCTAAGTCTAAAATCACTAAGTCAAAATGTTGGTCGCTAATGGCATGAAGGGCTTGTTGTCCGTCAGTCAGCCAATCGACTGTATAACCCTGAGGTTCAAGCGCACTTTGTAGTGTTTCGCCCAGCATGGCATCATCTTCAACTAATAAAATCCGCATACGCTATAACTCTATTATGACTTACGCGGTTATCGCTTATTCGTTCTCATTTCAATCGTTTCCAACGATTTTATGTTCACGAAACGCGCTAATTTCAGCGAAATGCGTAAGTCTTATCTTGTTTTGTCATGCTTTAGCTTAGGCTTTGGCAGCATCATACAATAAACAATTAAACTTAAGGATTGCTTAAATTTATTAACGAATACACCAATAAGGCGTATCCATTGCGTCTAAAAACTGCTCAGCAAATTCACCTTGTAAACTCGCAAACGTTGCCATCATGCCTGCTTCAATACACGTAGAGGCAGCAACTGTCACGGAGTGGGGCGCATCGGTAATTGGCCAACCTGTCATGGGGTTTAAAATATGGCTATAACGCACACCATCTTTTAATAAAAAACGTTTGCTATCACCACTGGTTGCTAATGCACCTTGACTAATTTCTAAAACACCTTGTGTTTGGCCATCTTGTTCAGGGTTTTCAATGCCTACTTTCCACGGTGAACCATCACGGCGTGCACCTGATACACGCAAATCACCGCCAAAATTAATTAATACAGGCTCTTGGGTATGCTCTGTGGCTAATAACCACACTTTATCAACCGCATATTCTTTACCAATACCCCCAAAATCTAATTCCATGCCATAGGGTAAAGAAATGACGGGATTTAACCAACGCACCTTTTCCCAACCAATATGGGGTAATAAAGATTCAACCACTTCTGGGTCGGCTAATAAACTACCGCCATCAAAACGCCATGCTCTCCGCAAAATACCCGAGGTCACATCAAACATGCCACCACTTAAGGCATAACATTGCGCGGCAAAATCAATTAACTCAGCCGTTTCGGCATCCACTTGCACGATGCCACCTTCACAATGATTAATTTTATAGACAATATTATCTTGGCGATAACGACTGAATTTTTCTTCAATGCGCCATGTTTCTTTGCTCATTAAATGGGCGAGTCGTTGCACGAGTTGACTATCATCAGTATCAACTAACACCTCACAGGTGCTAGCCATTGCCTCAAATTGAATTTGCCAATAATTATCGTGATGTTGAATGTGAATTTGGTTGCTGCGGTCGTGGGACATTGGGGCTGTTCCTTTGATTTTTTTATAAAACCAAGCTCCATCATTAAAACAAAGATTGCTGTAGCCTGTATGTAGTGAAACGAAATACAGGAAAATCAATGAGATAAAATTAAGTAACCCGTGTTACGTTGTACTTCACACGGGCTACTGATGATAACTGATTTATGGCGTTAAAACTTAAAAGAATAACCAAACTGTACCACTAAAGCATTTAAATCAGGAACAAGTGTTTGAGTTTTGAGTTGACCAATCGCAGGTGTTTTGGCATTGCCAGCTTGATTGTATTGTTCAACACGGACACTAAACTCTCGGTCATTGCTTAAGGTTTTGCCATATTTAATACCAAAAGTGGTGGCATCAAATTCACCTAAACGCGAGTCTGCTGAGGCAAACTGTGGTAAGGTTTGACCTTGTACCAAAAAGTTTTGATAAAAGTCGGCGGCTGTTTGGGTATAAAAACGCACATGTGGCTCTAAATAACTGCTATCGTTGAGTTGATAACGATAACGTAAGTCGAGCGTATGGGAGTTAATGCCCCAATCATCAGTCATATAACGATAAGACACATCAACGACATCTTCGGTTAAATGATATTTGGTTTGCCAAAATAAGCTATGACGGGTGCGGCTATCAGGCCGATTTTCAAATAAATAATCTGACGCAAAACCTGTAGTGCCATCAACCAAGCTTAAGACTTTATAAGGGTCGGTATGATAACCACTGGATGTGCTTAACGAGTAATTCCATTGCATAACCGTTTTACGGTTAATCACTTGGGTAACACCAATTAAGGCATCAATCACCGTTTTATTATCATCACCTTCTTTGATATTAGCCGCCATAGAACTAAAGGGCTTAGGTTTGCCACCCACAGAGTTAAGCGTATCTAACTCTAGGTTTAAACCTGCACTAATCGTGGTGTTTTTGTTGTTTAAGTCTTTAGAAATTGCCCCATTTAACGATAACGATTTAAAGTCATATTCAGAAGAAATGCCACCACCGACGCTGGCTTTGTAGTCTTCGCCTAACGGTTGTTCCCAGTTAGCATGAACGGCCGCACGGGTGTCTTTGAATTCACCATCTAAAGGTTGGCTATTGGGCGCAGTGGTATAGGTCTTATTACCAGAAGGGCCAGTAAAGGTTTGTGGCTGGCTACTGGAGGTTGCGCCATTAGGCGATGCACCTGTTAAGGAGTCTAAAGTGACTTTTAGATTAAGGACACGCTCATCACCGTAATCTTTTTTAAAGTTAACAATGGGTTCAGCAGCCGTCACACGACCACTATCTTCGGCATAGTACAAAACAGCAGTATCTACTTGCCATTTTTTGCTATCGGCAGAAGTATCTTCGGCGTGAGCTGTTGTAGTCGCAATTCCTAATAAACCGCAGCTTGCTGCGGCCAATGCGGCACGAAAGGCTGGCATTTTTTTGTTAGTTAGTTGCATCCGCAGCCACCTCCACCAAATGCGCGACCACCACTGGACGCTTCTTTACTAAAATAAATATGGTCATCAATCGCGCTGTCTAATGGCGCACTATTGAGTTGCATGGATTTTTTGGCTAACAAATCGCGCTCCCAAGGTTTGACTCCTAAAGAGCTACACGCTGTTAAGCTGCTGAGTAGCACACCACTAAGGATGAGTAGGCTGAGCTTGTATTTCATTATTTGACTCTCTAGTTTTTTAACAAACTGTTAAGTTCGGTTTCGTATTGGCTTTGTTTATCAAGATGAAAGCCTTTATGTTTAAAACGAGGTTTACCATCTTTGTCTAAAACATAAGAGCTAGGCATCGAGCTGACTTTAAAGTCTTCGGCCAGTTTGCCGTCTTTATCAAAAAGGACATTAAATTCTGGTTTAAATTCACTTAAAAATTTATCAGCCAGTTTTTTATCTTGGTCAACGTTAATAGCAATAATCACTAAGCCATCTTTGCCATATTGTTGTTGCATCTTTTTCATCCACGGAAAAGACTCACGGCAAGGGCCACACCAAGATGCCCAAAAGTCAACATAAACCACTTTGCCTTTGTATTGGTCTAAGTTGAGTGTATCGCTGGCATAACTCAGACTAGCCATTAGACTCAGTAAGCTAACGCTCAATATTTTTTTGAGAGAAGGGATATTCATCATAATCTCCTGTGTTTTAAGCAGTTTAAGAGGACTTAACTTAAGGCTTGCTTAAGAAATCAAAATTTTTTCTTAAGCCTCTCTTAATAAAAACTCGTTAAAGTAGCGATAAATAATTTGTTTGATACATATGGGTTATTGAATCATGAGACTGTTGCTTATTTGGCTAATGCTATGCTTGAGTATGGCGACTAACGCACAAGTGCCTAACTTTGATGATATTGCGGCCGAAGAAGATTATTTGGAGGTAGAGCAAGCCTTTAAGCCTGTACTAACGGTACAAGATGAACATGTTTTGTTGTCGTTTACCGTGGCTGATGGTTATTACTTATATAAAAAACGCATTGTGGTCAACGCTGCAACAGCCACGCCGATTGCGATGGGACAGGTGTTATTTAGCACAGAGCCTCATGTTAAAAATGACCCTAATTTTGGTCGAGTAGAAATTTTTGATAAATCCTTAAACGTTGATATACCTGTTTATGCGACACAAAATTCTGATGTAGGACGTGAGGTGGCAGTTAATGCCAGTTATCAAGGTTGCTCGGCTCAAGGCTTGTGTTATCCACCACAAAACATTCAAACAACCGTTAAATTATCGCGTGTTGCGTCGGCAGTACCAGTCGAAAATTTAGAAACGCCCTTGTCTAATAATAAAGTGTTAGCCGATGCCGAAGATGCCAACAGTTTATCTCAATTTTTGGCAGGTAGTAGCTTATGGCTGATTTTGGCAACTTTTTTGGTGTTGGGTATTGGTTTGTCATTTACGCCTTGTGTGTTACCTATGGTGCCAATTTTATCGGGCATTATTGCTGGCCAAGGGCAGGGCTTATCGGCTAAACGCGGCTTTTTATTATCCTTGTCTTATGTGGTTGGTATGGCAACCACTTACGCTTTAGCTGGTATGGCCGTTGGTTATTTTGGTGCAAGTGCTAATTTATCGGCATGGATGCAAAGTCCTGTAGTGTTGTCAGTGTTTGCAGCAATTTTTGTGTTGTTAGCTTTAGCCATGTTTGGCTTTTATGAATTACGTTTACCTGCATTTATTCAAGACCGTTTAAGCAATTTAAATCAAAAACAACAAGGTGGCACATATATCGGTGTGTTGTTAATGGGGATTTTATCGGCCTTAGTGGTATCGCCTTGTGTCTCTGCACCATTAGCAGGCGCATTGTTATACATCAGTAGTACAGGAGATATGTGGTTAGGTGGGGCAGCGTTATTGGCTTTAGGTTTAGGCATGGGAACACCATTATTACTCATTGGTGTCGGTGGCGGTAGCTTGATTCCAAAAGCAGGCTCATGGATGGTGGTGGTTAAGTCGGTATTTGGTGTGTTGTTGTTGATGGTCGCCATTTGGTTGTTGTCACGTTTTTTGGCAGGTACAGTCACTTTAGTGTTATGGGGTTTGTTGTTAATTGTCTGTGGTATTTTGATGGGCGCATTAGACAACAGCCAAGCAGGGTGGCCACGTTTTTGGAAAGGCTTGGGCGTGGCGTTGTTGGTATGGGGCGTGTTGTTGTTAGTAGGTGCAGCCAATGGTCAATCTAATCCTTTACGACCTTTGCAATTTGCAGGTGTGAGTAGTGCAAAGAGCTACAAACCCGAATTAAGTTTTCGTAAAGTCAATAATGCCCAAGAATTAGAACTGGCTTTAGCAGAAGCCAAACAACAAGGTAAAGTTGTTCTGTTAGATTTTTATGCCGATTGGTGTGTGGCTTGTGTCGAAATGGCACATGACACCTTTAGTTCACCAGTGGTTGCCAATGCCTTAAAACCTATGTTGTTGTTGCAAGCGGATATTACCAGCAATGATGCTAATGCACAGGCATTACTTAAAAAGTTTGGTTTGTTTGGCCCACCCAGTGTCTTGTTTTTTGATGGACAAGGCCAAGAATTACGCACTTTACGGGTGATGGGGAGCATGGGGGCAGAGCGATTTGTGGCGCATATAAAACCGTTGGCAATTTAACCAAAAGGGCGGAGTATTCGCCCTAACTTTGTGATTAATATACTTTACCAAACTCTGCTTCACCAATTAAAAAACTGCTTTGTTGTTGTGGCACTAGCCAATAAGGAGTTGCTTCGCTAGAGGAGGCACAATTAGGATAATCAGGATTGACCGATGCCCCTGCAATGGTTTTTTCCATCACCATAGAAATATATTGGTCATTACTGCCTTCTAGGGTGTTACCATTTAAAATCACTTCTGCACCTGTCGCTTGGGCATATCGTCGAATAGCGTTAATGGTCGAGTTGATGGGTTGATAAGCATCTGCACCCACACCATTTTCTGAAGTCACACGAATGCCATCTTTCACTCTCGCTACTAAAGAATGATTACCTTCGGTATGACCCAAACTATGCACTAATGCCACGCCACGACCGAGTTGAATACTGCCTGTAAATTGAATAATTCGACTTGTATTCACACCATCAATACCATGAGGGCAATACCAATCCGCTTGGCAAGGAATTAAGGCACTGGTTGATGCCCATTCTTGTTGATGTACCAATAGTTTAGCATTGTGAAAGTAGCCTTTGCTTGAACCAGTTCCTAACCATTTGCGAATGTCTTGGGTGTGTAAGTGGTCATAACTAATATAGTCCACTTGTTCGGGGCGAATGCCTGTGCTGGCCAATGCACTTTCTACACTATGATAAGTGGGAGCCATAAAATCTTGAGCTGATTTAGGCAAATGTAATTTTTCAACCAGACGTTTAAAAAATGGGGTTTCGCGATTGCCATCAATATCAGACGGGGAAAACAATAGAGTTTTAACTTCACCTGCAAAATCACGATATTGCACCACAAACAAACGATTTAAAATGTGAATAAATGGAAAACGATACGCACTTTGGGCATACACGCCACTATAACCATACCAAGTTGGATATGGCACACGAATCAAATTAATACTTTTATAAAATAAGACTTCGGGTTCATCCATAAAACGCTCACGAAAAGCCAAAGCGGCTTTACGAGTTGCCTCTAAGCGTTCGCGGGGTAGCGATGATTGGCGTGTTTTGTCAAAATCAGTAATATGTTGCATGGACGCAGGAATTTGTAGGCTCATAGTTGTATCCTTTTAAGGCTAGGCTGAATGTGTAGTTGGCTGAGCGTAGTCGTGGTGGCTGAGCGCAGTCGAAGCCTATTTATGACGGCTAATAAATTGGTTAATGCCTCGTGCAATAAAGTCGGGAGCTGCCCCCGATATGGCATAAAAAAAGCGTGTCGATTTGCCTACTGTCCAATGCACTTTGGGTAAGCGACCTTTATAGCTGGCTGCTTGATAAATGGTTTGAGCAACGTCTGCGGCCGTTAAATGTACCCCCATATTTTTAATGCTATCGGCATTCATATTATTAACCATGTTAGTTTGCACGAATAAGGGCAATACATCCATTACTCTAATACCATGACTTGACCATTCTAAATCTAAGGCTTCGGTTAAACCACGCACTGCAAATTTAGTCGCAGAATATACCGCTAAGGATGGCTGGCCATATAAAGCAGAAGCCGAGCATAAGTTGATAACACGGCTATTAGTCGTTTGTTGCAAATAGGGAAAAGCCAAGTAACAACCATTCATCACGCCTTTGATATTTACGTCAACTAATTGATGTTGGCGTTTGAGGGTAATCTCATTAAAGTTTCCCGAAGCTAAAATCCCAGCATTATTTAACAAAACATCCAAACGGCCTGTTTTGCTAAAAAAATGATGCAAAGCGTGTTGCCATTGTTGTTCATCAGCCACATTCAGCACACCTGTCATACAGACTTGTGTCCCTAGTTCTTGCTGTAATTTAGCTAAACCCACTTCATCTATATCAAATAAACCGACAAACCAACCTTGTTTGGCAAATAAACGAGCAGTGGCCGCACCAATGCCAGCGGCTGCACCCGTAATAAAAATAGTCTTAGCTGTCATATAATGCCCTCACACAGTTAGTGTTTAAGTTTGCGTAGTCATTCCCGGCCTTGATAAGGGGAAGGTTAGAGTGGGGTTTTTAAATAAGTTGTGCTATTTTAGGAATGAACTCATTCCTAATTCAAGGGGTAATATGAAAAATTCCGACGAAATGCGTACTTTAGTACCAAAAAAAACACCTAAACGTGGTTATGGTGGGCGTAGTGCCGAGCAATTAACACAAGAAAGATATGATAGGTTAATGAGCAGTGCGTTAGAGTTATTTGGCACAGAAGGTTATTTGCCAACGACGGTTGAAAAATTGTGTCGTCATGCCAAAGTTACGACACGACATTTTTATGAGCATTTTGCCGATAGAGAAGCGATTTTAATTGCGATATTCGAGCAAATTTTGCAACAAACTAAACAAGTAGTATTACAAGAAATCATCAATCCAGAACTGGCTTTAGAGCAACGTTTATTAGCTGGGATACGTGCTTTTTTGGAGCAGCATTTGCAAGATGTACGAAGATTAAAAATTACCACCCAAGAAGTATTGGGCGTGAGTCAGCGCGTAGAAGTAGTGCGTCATGCGGTCATTAGCGAATTTGCAGCATTGATTGAGCAATATTTGGCGGTGCTGGTGGCAGCGCAAAAAATTCCACCACGCAATTACAAAGTATTGGCATTTGGCTTGGTAGGGGCAATGCATGAGTTACAAATTGCATGGCTACATCAACAAGTGCCACAAACCGTAGAGAGTTTAGTGGCAGATATGGATTTTTTGATACAAGCGATGTTAGTGGGGGTAGCAACATCATCATAGGACTATACAGCTTTTAGCCTTTACCCAGTATATTTAACGGTACTTTTAAATAGGCTACGCCATTGTTCTCGGCAGGAGGAAATTCGCCTGCACGAATATTGACTTGAATGGCAGGAATGATTAAACGAGGCATCGCTAAGGTAGCATCTCGTTCTTGACGCATTTTTACAAAATAGCTTTCAGTTATGCCGCTATGTAAATGAATATTAAGTGCTTTTTGTTCGGCAACTGTGCTTAAATAACGATATTCGCTACGACTTAGGGGCGGATAATCGTGGCACATAAACAACCGTGTTTTATCGGGCATATTCAAAATGCGTTGTATGGAGTGATACAGTGTTTGTGCATCACCTTGTGGAAAATCACAACGCGCTGTGCCTACATCGGGCATAAATAATGTGTCGCCTACAAACACGGCATCTTCAATGCAATAAGCGACATCAGCAGGGGTATGGCCTGCAACTAGTATCACTTTGGCTTGTAAGTCGCCAATAGTAAAGACTTCTTCATCGGCAAATAAATAGTCAAATTGACCACCATCACAGGCAAAATCTTCGCCTAAATTAAAGATTTTTTTGAATACACCTTGTACTTGGGTTATTTTTTCTCCAATCGCAATTTTACCGCCAACTTGCTGTTTTAAATAATGTGCCGCTGACAAATGGTCGGCATGTGCATGGGTTTCTAAAATCCATTCAACGGTTAATTGCTCTTTTTTAAGATAGGCAATCATAGTATCTGCTAGTTCGGTATGGGTGCGCCCTGATTTGGGGTCATAGTTAAGTACAGGGTCAATAATAGCCGCTGTTGTGGCAAAGCCATTACTTACAACATAGCTGTAAGTTTCGGTATCGTGGTCAAAAAAATCTTGAATTTGTAGTGGCATTATTATTTCTCCAAATATTATGATATTCAGCTTATAATAATATACAAAAATATAAAATGTTTTTTTGTATAGTGTTGTTTGTATAGCATAAATATCGGCAAATTTTTGAGGCATTATGATGTTGTCATTAGTACAAATGCAGGCTGCCGCTGGCCAAGCATCTGGATTATTAAAAGCCTTGTCTCATTCTGATAGGTTAATGTTGTTATGCCAATTATCACAGGGAGAGTTTTGTGTAAGTGAGTTAGAAAAAATATTGGGTATCCATCAACCTAGCTTGTCACAACAATTAGGCATTTTGCGTCAAGAAGGTTTGGTGGCCACACGCAGAGACGGAAAACAAATGTATTACCGTATTGTGAGTGAAGATGCTTTAGCCGTGTTGCAGGTGTTGTATCAGCGTTTTTGTCAAGAAGGTAAAAAATGAACATAGATTGGGCAGCGTTTACGCCATATAGTGCCTTGATTGGTGGCGCGTTAATTGGATTGGCAGCAGCCATGATGATTGTTGGTATTGGTAGAGTGGCAGGCGTTAGTGGGGTTGTTGGTGGATTATTTACCGATGATAGCAAAGAGTCATGGCGATGGTATTTTGTGCTAGGGTTGCTTGCAGCTCCTTGGTTGTATCAGCTGTTTAATGTGCTACCAGAGATTAATATTGAGACCCCATCGTTAATGCTAATAGTGGCAGGTTTATTGGTAGGCATTGGCACGCGTTATGGTAGTGGCTGCACCAGTGGACATGGCGTGTGCGGCTTATCCAGTTTGTCGATGCGCTCTTTAGTAGCAACATTGACCTTTATGGCTGTTGGGTTTATCACGGTTTATGGAGTGCGCCATGTTGTTAGCTAAATCTACCGAAAAATGGATTGCCCTTGTGTCTGGATTAGTATTTGGCTTTGGTTTAATTATCAGTGAGATGATAAATCCTGCTAAAGTGATTGCTTTTTTAGACGTAGCAGGAGCGTGGAATCCCTCATTGGCTTTGGTCATGGCAGGCGCAATTGCAGTAGCTTTGCCTGCTTTTGGTTGGGCAAAAAAACAAAAGAACAGCCTATGTGGTACAACTATTCAGCTACCGAGTACCAAACTTATTGATACGCGATTGATATTAGGTAGCATGGCTTTTGGTGCAGGTTGGGGCTTAGCGGGTTTTTGTCCAGCACCCGCATTAGTAGCGGCGGCGATGGGGCAGTGGCAAGCACTTATCTTTAGCGGCTCTATGTTAGTGGGCTTTTATCTGTTTGCTGTTATCGAAAAAACAAAAAAATGAACAAAATTATCCCCACATGGTTACAAGCTCAAACATGGCGACAATCTTGGCGGCAAGATATGGTTGCAGGTGTGGTGGTGGGGATTGTGGTGATTCCACAAAGTTTAGGTTATGCCTTATTAGCAGGTTTGCCACCTGTTTATGGTCTTTATGCTTCGATTATTCCCGTTTTAGTGTATGCCTATATTGGTGCAAGCAACACGCAAGCCGTAGGGCCTGTGGCTATTACCGCCATCATGAGTGCGCAAGCCTTAGCCCCCTTTGCTCAGGCAAATAGCAGTCTCTATCTTGGCTTAATGGCCTTTATGGCACTGTTAGTTGGCATCATGTTGGTATTGGCGGCTTTGCTCAAACTGGGCTGGATTATGCAGTTTATAAGCCGTAGTGTCATGGCGGCTTTTATTACGGGGGCGGCTTTACTTATTATCACAGGACAGCTCAAGTATATTTTGGGACTAAATGTACAAGCTGATACCGTTTGGCAATTATTGTGGGGCTTTGGGCAACAATATGTACATATCAATTATCAAGCACTGAGTATGGGTTTGGTTGCGGTGTTATTGTTGTGGTTAAACAGACGCTATGGTACTCAGCTATTACAAACACTCAGTGTAAACAGTGCTGTTGCTATCTTGAGTGTTAAATTAGTACCCGTGCTAGTGATTATGGCCGCAAGTTCGGTGGTGTATTATTGGCAGTTGACTGAGCTAAAGGTGGTTGGCGAGATACAAGCAGGCTTGCCTGCATTTAGCTGGCCTGATTTTCCTGCATGGCAACAATGGCAAGCCTTATTATCGGCAGCATTTTTTATTGCCTTGATTGCCTTTATTAGCAGTGCCTCTATTGCTAAATCAGTGGCCTTGCAACGACACGAGTCCTTTGATGCTAATCAAGAGTTATTAGGATTGGGTTTAGCTAATATCAGTGCCGCTTTTTTTAAGGGCTTTCCGATCACAGGTGGTTTTTCTCGTACGGCGGTTAATGTCGAAGCAGGTGCAAAAACGCCTTTAGCAGGGGTGTTTTCGGCTGTCACGATAGCGATGATTTTGGTGTTTGCCAGCAGCAGCTTTAAGCATTTACCCTTAGCGGTGTTAGGTGCAGGTGTGATTGTGGCAGCAAGCAATTTAATTGATGCAAAAATGCTTAAATTGGCATGGTACAGTGACAAAAGCGAGGCATGGGCTTATGTGCTTACTTTGTGTTCGGTTCTGATATTAGGTTTGCAAGTGGGGCTATTGATTGGCCTGTTTTTTAGTATTGCCACGCTCATTTGGCGTAGCCATCAGCCTCATGTCGCTGTCGTTGGGCAAGTGGGTGAGAGCGAACAATTTAGAAATGTGCAACGTCATCAAGTCACAACATGGCCAAATTTGTTATTATTGAGGATAGATGAAAATCTATTTTTTGGTAACAGTGACAGTATTGCCACTCGCGTGTGGCAAGAAGTCAATGCTCAAGCTACAGTCAAAGAAGTCGTGTTGATTTTTAGTGCGGTCAATCATATCGACCTGTCATCACAACTCATGCTGCAACAGCTTGCGCGGCAACTGGCGCAACGGGGAATTGGCCTACACTTGGCAGAAATCAAAGGTTTTTTAATGGATACATTGGCTCATACCCCCTTAATTCAGCAGTGGCGTGGTAATATCTTTGCCAGTACCCAACAAGCCGCTCATACACTTAAGCCGTCAATTAAAGAATTAGAATATAATTTGTAGTCTAAACTGGAGCAAAAAATGACCCAACAGATTGGTTTTGCAGGACAATTACAGCCACAACAACTCAAAGAAGTGGCCGAACGTGGATTTAAATCAGTCATTAACAATCGGCCTGATTATGAAGAAGGCGCACATCAACCAACTGCCGCAGCTATTCAAGCTGCCGCCCAAGAGCAAGGACTGAGTTATGTGCATCAGCCTGTCGTAAGTGGACAAATTACCCAGCAAGATGTAGAGGCTTTTGCAAAATATATTAACGAGTTACCAAAGCCAGTGTTAGCTTTTTGCCGAACAGGTAATCGTTGTAATAACTTGTATCAACTCGCAAAACAAATGGATTTGTTGGATGATTGAAGTGACTAATCTAAGTTGAGTTTAGTTTTAAACTCTTTTTAAGAGTAAGAGCACTCTTGATAGGGTGTAGAGTCGGGGTTTCAAGCAGCATTGCTGCTTGCCGACTGAACGCCTGAGTCATGCAGAGCGAAGGCTGGACTTTAAATGTGGCTTGGTCATTCAACCAGCAAAAAATGTAAATTCAGCGACGTTGAATGTCTTTTTTGGGGTAACTGACAGGCATTGCTTTAGTGACTTAAGAAGTCATAATTCGTCTTAAATGAATGCCTTCGATACTACAAAAATTGGCTCTAATACCGCGACGTTCAAATTCATTACGAATTTCTTCAATCACAATCTTCTCAACTTCACCTTCTACATCCGCGACAATTTTGCCTAACATGGCTGTTAACGGGCCACGATGCTCTTTAACTAATTCATCTAAATTGGTGATTTCTATAGTAATCATAATAAATAGAGCCAATATCAACCGTATTAAGACTCCATCTTAGCATGGTTATTTTTTTCTGTCGCTAATTGCAATCAATGTTCGATTATTTGCGGTCTTTTTAATAGAATGATTATCTTTAAAGATTATATGGTTGAGGGATATGAAACAAACGACCGCACTTAACATCCTTAAAACGGGTGCAAATGTGTTTTTGACAGGTTCGGCAGGAGCAGGAAAAACTTACACATTAAATCAATATATTCATTATTTACGCGCGCGCAAAGTGCCTGTTGCAATTACTGCTTCTACAGGCATTGCTGCAACTCATATGAACGGTATGACTATTCATGCGTGGTCAGGCATTGGTATTAAAGACAATTTAGACGATGACGAATTATCATGGATGTTTGAGCGCAAATACTTGCGTGAGCAAATTGATAAAACCGAAGTGTTGATTATTGATGAAATTTCAATGCTACATGGCAAGCAGCTCGATATGGTTAATCAGGTGCTCAAGTTTTTTAAACAAAATGACAAAGCGTTTGGTGGCATACAAGTGATTGTAGCAGGTGATTTTTTTCAGTTGCCGCCTGTGAGCAAAAACAAAGAAGCCAATCGTGATAAATTTTGTTTTATGTCAGCCGCATGGCAAGAGGCCAAATTTAGCATTTGTTATTTAACCGAGCAGTATCGGCAACAAAATAATCAACTAAATCAAATTTTAAATGAAATAAGACAACAAAATGTCTCTGCACAGAGTATTCAATTTTTACAACAAACCAAACAACAAACGCTTGAAAAAGATATTACCCGTTTGTTTACCCATAATGTTGATGTGGAACAAATCAATCAACGCCATTTGGCCAGTCTTTCTCAGTCCGAAAAGGTATTTACTGCTGAACTTACAGGCAATCAAAAACTACTGCAAACACTGATTAGCAACGTCCGCGCGCCGCAAGAGCTGATTTTAAAGCAAGGCGCAAAAGTGATGTTTGTTAAAAACAATATGGAAAACGGATATATCAATGGCACATTAGGCGAAGTCGTTGGTTTTGTAGAAGAGCAACAAAAATGGTTGCCAAAAGTTAAATTACGCTCGGGGCTAACCATGATTGTCAGTCCCGAAACATGGTCGATTGATAATGACAGTGGCAAAACTTTAGCCAGTTACAGTCAAATTCCATTGTGTTTGGCATGGGCGATTACGGTACACAAAAGCCAAGGCATGACCTTGGAAGCGGCGGAAATAGACCTTAGTCAAACCTTCGAAAAAGGGCAGGGTTATGTGGCTTTATCGCGTCTTAAATCTTTAGAAGGCTTGCGTTTATTAGGCTTAAATGACACTGCCTTGCAGCTTGATAGTCTTGCCTTTAAAGCCGACCAGCGTTTTATCGAATTGTCGGCACAAGCGGACACGGTATGGGCTAATAAAAATGCCCAACAAGAACATGATGATTTTATTAAACAGTGTGGTGGTTCATTAGTCTTAGAAGAAATTGAGCGTTATGAGCGTAAATTAGCGCGTATGGCCAAGAATAAAGATAATGACACGCCAACTTTGGAGCAAACCAAAGAATTAGTATTAAAGGGACTAACGATTGCCGAAATTTCTCAACAGCGAGAATTGGCGCAATCGACAATTATCAATCACCTAGAAAGACTGATAGCTCAAGGCACTCAGCTAGATTTAAGTAGATATAAACCAAGTGATGATGTGTTGAAAAAAGTCGCAACCAGCTATAAACAGGTTTTAGCAGCCGATAATGACGAAGACTTTAATGAAGATGGCACAGTCAAATTACGGCCTATTTATGAGTTATTAAAACCCAGTTTAGGCTATAACGATATTCGGTTAGCCTTAGTGTTTGTAGATGTATAAGTCCTAAAGTGAGCAATAAAGTATGTATCACATGATTGTAAGGTTGTTGTTAAGTGCCTGTGGTTTGGGATTGGCAGATTATTTTTTGGATGGTGTGCGTGTTGACCATTTTAGCACCTTATTTTGGGCAGCCTTGTTATTGGCGGTGGCGAATACCATTGTACGACCATTATTAGTGGTTTTAACCTTGCCAATTACCATTATCTCATTAGGCTTTTTTTTGTTAGTGATTAACGCTGCAATGTTAGGATTGGTGGCTTGGTTACTGTCAGGATTTTATATTGATGGTTTTTGGTCAGCTCTGTTGGCATGGCTAATAATAGCTATCGTACATTCCTTGGGGAGTGTGTTACTTAAACCAAAAACCTAGCAGTCAAAAAAAAGTGCTGTAACCAAGCACTTGCTACCGTATGCTGATGATTCGAGTGTGATTACATTGAGGAGATATAAATTGAGTTATATGCAATTAAGTCGTGAAGGGGCAGTATGGGTATTAAATTTAACGAATGGTGAAAATCGTTTAAATGATGATGTATTAGCCGAGTTTAATGCCGCTCTAGATACCATTGAAAATACCGAAGGTAATGGTGCTTTAGTGATTAGCAGTGCTGACCCAAAATTTTGGAGCAACGGCATTGATTTAAATTTTGTGCAAGAAAAAGGCGGTATGGCGTATTTGGTTAAAGAGTTTGCACCACGTTTAGACCAACTGTTGATGCGTATTGCGCGTTTTCCATTGCCAGTCATTGCCTGTTTAACAGGTCATGCTTATGCAGGTGGCGCGTTAATTGCCGCTGCTTGTGATTTTAGAACCATGCGTGCTGACCGTGGTCGTTTTTGTTTTCCCGAAGTGGATATCAAAATTCCTTTTACACCGATAATGACCGAAGTAGTAAGGTTATTGCCTAATCCCAATGTGGCATGGCATATGGCAATCACAGGTTTAGCTTTAGGTGGAGAAGAAGCCGCTAAAGCAGGTGTCGTCGATAAAGCTTTAGGTGAAGCAGAGCTAGTTCCAACAACGATGGCATGGGCTGCTGAGTTAGCCAAAAAAGACCGTCAAACTTACACCTTAATCAAACGTCGTTGGCGAAATGCTTTTGATAGATTTGCTGAATAATTTAGGATTGGTACTAACAAATACGTGATAACAGCGGAAGTCCTATAATTATAAAAAACCGCTCAAAAGAGCGGTTGTGGTGATGATGAACAAGGATTATTGATTGGCGTAACGCGAGACATACATACGCATTTCACCATTATTAAATGCGCCAGCACTCACATAAATGCTATCGGCAGTAAACGCTAAACCACCACTGGTAACTTCGGTACTGCCACCAATTTTACCGTTGGCTAATAATGTACCAGTGCTGTCAAATTTTTGTGGGGTATTGCTACCAGTCACATAAATGCCGCCTTTGCTATCCACTTCTAAACGGGTAATCAAACCTGTTTTTTGAGTGGTGCTAGATTTTACATTGCCGTTGGCTGGGTCAATGATGTTAATAATACGGGTAGGTTGTTGCGACAAACCTAACACCAAATTGCCGTTTGGCAAAATACGCACTTTGGGCATACCAGGCATACTAAAAGAGTTAGTGTCTGGGTCATTAAAAAATTTTGTCCACACTTGAGTGCCTGTATTGCTAATACGGGTTAAGTAAGAGCTGTCTTGTGGCTCGTCGTTATAAGTGGCGGCATACACCGTGCCATCGTTAGCAATTGCTAAATCGGCAGGTGGATTTTGTGCATCAGAATGGGTATAAGACCACACTTTAGATAAGCTGCTGTTATAACGAGTGACAGTACCAGTGCCAGCGGTATAAATACCTGTGCTGTGGGCTTTGACTGTCCATAATGGCGCAATTTGTGCCACCGCTTTGCTTAAATTACCATTCACATCGAATACATATAAATCACGGCCAGCAACATAAATTTGATTGTTGCTAAATTCTATGTCACGAATTGCGGCATCACCGTTAATCAAGGTACTAATATTGCGCTGCCATAACAATGTGCCATTGCTGCTAAATTTGGCTAAGGTACTTTCGGTGGCAGTATAAATACTCCCATCTGAGCCGATGACCGAATCCCAAGAGTGGTCATAATCACCTAAATCAACGGCAGTTTTCCACAATAAAGTACCGTTAGTGGCTTGTTTTAATACCACGAGACTATCTTGCTGAGTGTCCATATTAGAAGAATAGCCAACGCTGACGACCGCACCAGCGGGGTCATAAATGGTATTTTGAACCGTTTCAAAACGATTTTCTTGTTCGTTTACCGAGAACCATTTTTCCCATGTTGGTGTCATTTGTGCAGCGGTACAAGCGGTAAGCGCAGCCACAACAGCAGAAATAGCTAAAACACGAGTTGAAGGTTTAGAAAAACGCATAAGATACTCACTTGAATCATTGATTTGATGTTGAATATCTTAACTAAATAGGGTTGATTTTTGGTGACAGGCTTTAGGGAGATAGTGACAATATACGAGTGTATTTTGATAAATAACGCCAAAATCGTATTTTGTAATATGTTGATTTATATATAATTTTAGAGTTATTGCTCTAAAATGTACAAGCGTATATTTTGAAAGTAAGGGCAAGAGTAGCCCTTACTAGGCGATTTATAACAAGCAAGGTTTGCCTTCTTCTAATCGACGTACCACATCGGCTAAGCGGTCGGCTTCACACACAAATTGTTGGCGTAATTGTTGGGTACGATTGATGAGCTCTTCTGTTGTAGCAATGGGCATTAGCGATTTGCGTAAGCAGTCTAGGGCTTCTTCTTCGAGCGTGCGATGATTAAGTAAAGCGGCTTGTTGCAGACGCTCTAATATATTATCGGGAATGTTATTCAAAGTTAAGGCAGCAGGCATTTTGCTTCTCTAGAGTAGATGGTTATGTTGAATTGTGAAAATAACATAAGAGCTTGTCAATTTGGATTGTCTAACAATAGTGAGTATATTCATTGGGTTTAAACATCATTATTGGCAATCGGCAACAACTCTTTAAAATGCTCAATCATCTTAAAAGCTGAGTGTTTGGCTATCACCACTCGTGTTAAGATACAAGCCTGTATGCAGCGTAGCGAAATACAGGAAAAATATTTTTTGAACAAACCATGTGGAGACAACAATGGAAATCGTGTGTTTAGACTTAGAAGGGGTATTAGTCCCCGAAATTTGGATTAACTTTGCTAAAAAAACAGGCATCAAAGCCTTAGAAGCAACAACACGCGATATTCCAGATTATGACGTGTTAATGAAGCAACGTTTAGCTATTTTACAAGAGCACAAATTAGGTTTACCAGATATTCAGGCTGTGATTGCCGACATGGGGCCATTAGAAGGTGCTTATGATTTTGTTGCTTGGATTCGTGAACATTTTCAGTTAATTATTTTATCTGACACGTTTTATGAATTTGCTGACCCTTTAATGAAGCAATTAAATCGCCCAACCATTTTTTGTCATAAATTAGTGACTGACGAAAAAGGCATGATTGTTGACTACAAATTACGTCAACCAGATCAAAAGCGTGCTGCCGTTAAAGCTTTACACGGCTTAAACTACCGTGTGATTGCCGCGGGTGATTCTTATAACGATACCAATATGTTAGCCGAAGCCGACAAAGGTATTTTGTTTGATGCGCCAGACAATGTGATTCGTGAGTTTCCACAATTCCCTGTTACTAAAACCTATGCCGAATTAAAAGCTCAAATTATTAGCGGTTCTTTACGCAATATTTCTGCATAAGCAAAGTAGGGGCAACCCTTGCGGTTGCCTTATACTGCTTGTTGGTGTCAGTGTTGATTTTTTGATGGAGTATAATTAACCTGAATTCGGTTTAAAAATTATATTATTTAAAGGGAAGTCCCCTCTTGAGAGGGGATTTAGGGGTGTGTTAGGGTTAAAAACAGTGTTTTGCTATCTGTTCTAACCCACCCCTAGCCCCTCCGAGGAGGGGAATTATTCATCACTATCATTTTATTTCAGTTAAAACAATGAGATAAAAATTTCTTATCCCGAACTCAGGTTAATTATGCACACACAAATATCACATCAAGTACAAGTTGCACAGGGGTTGCATATTGATTTACCTATAGATGTTTGTCAGGAATTAGGTATTAAAGAAGGTGATTTACTGCAATTAGTGGTGATTAATGGTGAAATACACCTACAATCGCGTCAACAGCAAATCAAACAAGCACAACAATTATTTAAAGCCTGTTTACCTGCGATGAAGTCGTCATTAGCTGATGAGCTTATTCAAGAGCGAAAAGTTGAGGCAAACAGTGAATAGTCAATATGGTTATGTTTTAGATGCGTCTGCTGTATTGGCCTTATTAAATCAAGAAATAGGTTCATTAAAAGTAGAACAAACTTTGTTATTACCTAAAACCGTGATGAGTGTTGTTCAGTTAGCAGAAGTAAGTGCTAAACTTGTACAACTGGGTATTTCTATACAAGATACTGAAAAAATATTAGCCACATTAGCTATTCCAATTGAACCATTTACTGAGGATATTGCTTTTAAATCCTCAGAGTTGATGACCTTAGCCAAACCTTTGGGTTTATCTTTAGGTGATCGAATTTGTCTTGCAACAGGTATAATCTTAAACTTACCTGTGCTAACAGCAGACAAAATATGGTTACAAATGCCAAACGTGATGGTTGACTTAATCCGCTAAAAACTCGTCTTCCAACAACTGCAAAATTGCCCCAATTTTATTAAAACACTCCTGATATTCCGATTCACAGACCGAATCAGCGACAATGCCTCCACCTGCCCATGCATACAAACTATTTTCAACCTTTAATAAAGTTCTAATCGTAATATTCCATTGCCCACGACCTGTCACACTCAAATAACCCATGCTGCCACAATAAATGGCGCGTTGGCAGTTTTCTAGTTCATCAATAATTTCCATTGCGCGTTTTTTAGGAGCACCTGTAATCGAACCACCAGGAAAAGCATCAAACAATAAATCTAAGGGATGAGAACTTTCTTTTAACTGACAGTAAATATCACTAATTAAATGGTGAACCTGTGGAAAGGACTCAACTTTAAATAGCTTCGCTACTTTAACTGAGCCAATGTCGGCATGTTTGGCCAAATCGTTACGCAACAAATCAACAATCATTAAATTTTCTGCTCTGTCTTTAGGATGATGTTGCAAATCATCAAACTGAATTTTGTCATCAGCAGGATTTTGTTTGCGTGGGCGAGTTCCTTTAATTGGACGAGTTAACACCGAACCATCTTCACAAAATTTTAAAAAAAGCTCGGGTGATAAACTTAAAATTTCACCAAATGGACTGTGGCTATAAGCTGCATAAGGCGGGTTGCTGAGCTGTAATAAACGCTCAAAAGCAGGGCTGGCAACACCTGTACATGGTGCTTTAAAAGCTTGTGCTAAATTGACCTGATAACAGTCACCACTTAACAAATAATTGTGAACTTGTGTAAAAGCCTTCAGGTAGTCATCACCAGACATTAACTGTGAAAAAGGGGCTTGCAACTGAAAGTTGGGGGTTGTTGCTTGACTTAAATGTTGAATAATCCGTTGTGACGCAGCTTCACTACTGGCATACAAAATGCTATCACCATGCTCATCTTCTTTGATAAAACAATCATAAAAACCGAAACATAAACTGGGAAAATCAATCAGATGAGCTTGTTGAGAGGAAGGATAACTTAACCAACCGACTAGCCCGCCGTTAAAACCTTGAGAAATGGGATAATGAGGGCAAATGCCGTTACTAAACTGCCTTTTTAGTGTAGGCAAAAATTTGGTGCTGATTAAAGTTGTGTCATAACTAAAGTTTGTCTGCCGAGTGAGTAGGCTGGTTTGCCCTTGATGTTCAATCAATAACCAAGCGGGTAGAACCGCTAAACAACACGCGTTACCCTCTTTAAACCAAAAAGGCCACAAATGTTGTTGCGTTAACAGTTTGTTTATACATGATTGAGGAAAATCTAAAGGCGTACTAAACAAAGAGGAAATCTCGCAAAGATTGGTATTTTGTAGCCTGTATGCAGCGTAGCGAAATACAGGAAACACCAGAATACACAACAATATCCTAGCCGATTTTACCATACAAAACATAATTGCCAAAACTCCAAAAGGTATATATCATAAGGTATATATCTTTATGTGAGAAAGAACAATGCAAACAGCTAAAGTGTTTATGACGGGGCGTAGCCAAGCGGTACGTTTGCCTAAAGAGTTTCGTTTTGAGGATACAGAAGTCGAAATTTTTAGACGAGGAGAAGAGGTTGTTTTACGAAAAAAATCGCAAACAGCACTTGATCTTTATGAGTTGCTTGCAGCGATACCAAGTGATGTGTTGTTGAAAAGAGAGGATTCATTACCTCAAGAAAGAGAAGAGTTTTGATGAGTAAATATCTTTTAGATACTAATATTTGTATTTACATTAGCAAATATCAACCACCACAAGTTAGACAACGTTTTGAGAGGCACTCGCTTTCGGATTTGTATTTGTCTGTGATAACACTTGGCGAGCTTCACTTTGGCGCACAAAAAAGCCAAGCTCAAACCAAAGCTTTTAAGGTAGTACAACAATTAGCACAAATGGCTCAAGTAGCCTATTTGGATGATAATGTCGCTATTCATTATGCCGATATTAGGTATCAGTTGCACAAACAAGGCAACATGATAGGAAACAATGATTTGTGGTTGGCAGCGCATGCCCGAGCAAATGATTGGATAATGGTAACGAATAACGAAAAAGAGTTTGTACGAGTACAAGGTTTAAAAGTTGAAAACTGGACAAAATAATGACACCAAAAGTCAAGAAAATCACTTACACAAAGCTACTATAAAAAGGCTGGTTAGTTACATAAGCCTCACACTGTAATACACGCCGTTTGTCGGACAGTTCACACTTTTTTGGGTGAAAGGTCTTGATTAGGGGGGGGAATAGTGGTACTTTTTACTGGCCAAATAGAATCGTTACCTAAAAATAAAATAAGGTAACAAAAACTATAAATAAACCTGAGGATAAAATCCCATGAAAATGTTAAAAAAACTCGCTTTAGTTTCTGCTATTTCTGCGATTTCTGTAAGTGCCTTTGCTATGGAAGCAATGGACGACGAAACAATGGCCGCTACAACTGGTCAAGACGGTATCACCATTAACATCGTTCCTGATGCAATTTCTCGTACAGAAGTCGCCGCAATGGGTGTAACTGCTACGACTTTAGATGCTATTGAGCCAAGTGCGCCTTTGTATAAAGGTTTAAGTATTGGCGAAATCCGTGTGCATGATGATGACGGTTTGGGTGTATTGGGTACTGATGCAACTGCAAACTCTGGTGCTTTAGTTATCGGTGGTGGAAAAGATGGTGCAACTGCTCCAGAAATCAAAGCTGACCGTACTGTGATTCTGGCAAAGGGTGATAAGCCAATTCAAATCAACATCGACATGGTTGGTGATGCAATTCTGTGACTGCTGGCAACAGGCAATGTTGAATGTTGAAATCAAGCAACTAAAATAGCAATTAAATTAGGTAACATTTATGTGGCTGACAGTAATGCTGCTCTATTACTTTGATGCAGATGGTATTGCTGTGGTTGCTGCTGAAGTTGATGGTACAAGTATACTGATAAAGTTAAAATCTTGGAGTGGTTTAGAATTGATGAACGAATCTACCATGACTATTCAATTGGGTAACGAATCTCCAGGTATGATTAAAGGCTGATGCTACTTTGGTGGTGTTTAATAATCAATAACTTGGTTGTTTGACCAACATGTCTGATTAACGCTGATAATTTGCCAGTTGTGTTCTGTGGTATTCGTACACTCAAATTACGATAATGGCGATGACTTAACAACCAAAACTAGATTGATGTCGGTTCTCGTGAAGTAACAGCTGGTACTTGGCATTGATGTGACACTTTTGTTAATGCAAAATCAGGGTTTTTGGTAACTTATGCTGATGCAATAATGCTGCCAACTACCTTAGCAACGACTGAATTAGCAACTGCGCGTGATGCTGATGCTGTTACCTTGTTTGGTTGGTTCAACTTATGCTGGCTTGAATGATACACAAATACGTTACTGCAGTACGACAGGTGCTAACAGCTGCGGGAATAAGCAGCTGGTAAATTAAGCACGCTGTATACACGCCAAGGTGCGTGGTTTAGTTTCTGCTGCTGACTATGCTGCTGAAATAGCTGATGCTGCTGCTTCTACGCTGGTAGGTGGTGGTGTTGATACTATAACGGTTTAGTAATCACCAGTGAGTTGGGTGGTGCAACTGGTGCTGATATCGCTATCAATAACAGCTTTAGGTGATACTAATGCTGCTGTAATGGGTGATGTTCAAATTTGGCTTAATGTTAGGCAAGTCTAAAATCGTTATCATGGGTCACTAATCCTAGTTTAGGTTTATGTGTCTAAAATTACGGCAGCTTGGCTGCCGTAATTTTTATATCTATTTAAATAAATTGTGCTATTGTAGATTGTTTTGAATGTTATAATTTTCCTCTACATTATAAAAAAATAAAAGGTAGCCGCTATGACCAAAAACCGCTCGCCCTTTGTGTTGTGTTGTGTACAAATTCATTGTCCAATGGCCTTTGAGCTATGGCGAAGAAAATGTCGGGTTTGTCTGCTCAAGATGGCATTACCCTCATGTTTCAAATACCTGACGATAAAGGCTGGCGTGCCAGTTCTGTTGCTTTGGTGGACAAAACGGTATTGATGCCGCAGTATTAGCAGGTTATGCCAACGCAGGCAAACTCATGGCAACCAATGTCGGTATTAAAACCTGCCGAATCTAGTATCAATGGCTCTTGTACGGGTACTATTTGACCAACTTTGCGTTTTGATGTGGATATGGTTGGTGACCATAATGGCAATGGTATTGCCAGTCCTATGCTTAATGTAGGCTTTAGCTAATGGGTGGTGCTAATAAATTCGTTTTATATAGATAAAATTGCGCTTAATAATAGTGCAGGTACATCTCAATTTGATTTAATTGACTTTGGTGGAAGAACAGGAGATATAGACCCGATGGCGACTATATTGATATTTTACCCAATGGTAGCAAAGTTTTTAAACCTGCAGTTTGGCTTTGAGCGTCAAGGCATATGATGATGTTTACTAATGGTAAGTTTGATACCATTGATTTTGGTGTGGTGTCCTTTTGGAACGTACAACACAATATTAGCCTGCGCTTTGGTTTTAAATTAGATAATGTCGATTTAACAGGGACAGGCTTTGATAGTAGATACCAAGGCTTACTTTATCGGGCAACTAACTTTGGTATGGTGGTACAATGAACGCCACCTTTAGTGATAATAAAATGGTGGGCTACTGCAGCAAGTATGGGTACTATTGGCTACAAAATTATGTCACTAACTTGGCGGTGACCGTTGCAGGCAAACTAAGCGTAGTATTTGCGTAAAAAGGTGAAAAAAGCAAAAACAAGGTATCTTGCTTAGGGTTCTCTTAGAAGTGGGGGGAGTGCGTTCGAGCAGTAATGCGGGCTTTATCGAGGTTTGAAGATCATCTATTTATAAACCAAAATTAGAATAAAGCGTATGTTTTTACTCACAATTGGCTCGGCAATCATGGTTATGTTTGCTAATGATGCGTTTGAAGTCGCTGACAAAAAACCAGCAGGTATTTACTATCGTCATGGCGACGATGTACGTATGGCGAGTCAGTCATTTATCAATGAGCCTCTTGAGCAAGTTACGCCACTTAGCGAACAAAAATTTAAAAATATTGCCCATCAAACCTATGACTATAGCTGTGGTTCGGCTGCCTTAACCAGTTTGCTTAATGGCTATTTGGGTCGGCAATTTACCGAAAACAAATTATGGATGGTATGCTCAAATTTGGTGAGTACGACAAAATTGTTCAGCGTCGAGGTTTTCTCTTTATTGAGATATGAAAAGATTAGTATTGGCTTTAGGTCATACTGCTAATGGTTTTAAAGGCTCTTTAGATGAACTTAAAAGGCAGGGCATCCGCCATTGTGGCTATTCATTACATGAACTTTAAGCATTTGTGATTGTTAAAAATACAAGATAGCCGTTTTTTGTGCAGACCCAGCCTTAGGAAATATTACGTTTACCGAAGCCAAATTTGACGAAATTTGGGAAAAAAGACGGCAAAAGCAATTTATTTATTATCTTCCCTAATAATTTGTATCCTGCAAATAACATGCTAACCCTAACTGATGATGATTTACGTTTTGTGGATGATCAAACCATTAGTTATTTAGCATTTATGCAAATGGAGCATAATGTAACAACCGCTCAACAAGAGTTTCATCGCAATGCGACTACGCAGCGCGTGTAATAGTGATACGAAGCAAGTAGTGACAATAAAATTATTGATGTGCCTCTACGAACCTACTTTAAACGTAAATAAGCTATTTTATCAATAGAACTATAAGGAATCACAACAATGAGAAGCTGGGTAAAACACCACACTTTTTAGTAGCTAAATTGCGTCTGTTTTCGGCAGTTTATGCCGATGAGGCTACGTCAACGGCTGAGCCATCGGCTGCTTCCAAGAGTCGGCTATGGTTTCTGAACAACACCAACTCCTACCAATGCTACGAGCGAGCGATCACGCACCAACGGCGAAGCAGCTCAACAAACTCTATGGAGCCTACAAACAATAAAAGCTGTGCAGAACCTGAACCGTGCCAAGTGCTGCCGAAACAACAGCACGCGATGCTTTAAAGCAAAAGTCCACCGATGCTAGTAGCGAAAAAGACCTTGAAAAAGTATTTCAATCGGTCGAAAAAACTATTCTTTGTCCAAAAAGGCCAATATGCTATGAACTATGACTTAGGTTATAGTTTTATCGTGACAAACAAATTGATATCGCTTTAGATCTAATGGTTCTAGTGTGCAACGCTTACGTATTCAAGATGATGCGCAGCATTCTTTTACTAATACTTTTGATATTTCTTATGGTTTAAGAGATAACCTAACGCTCAGTATGTCTTTGCCATTACAGTATAAAATTGACAGTGTAGGCGGCAAAGAAGCTGTTGGCTTAGGAGATGTATCTTTTGGTTTGCGCTGGCAACCTATTCCATTAACACGCGGTTTGCCAACAACCACGTTTTTCTCCTCGTTATCTACCGCAACAGGTGATAGTCCATACGAAATTAATAGTGCTAAAGATTTAGCTACAGGCAAAGGGTATTATAGTTTATCTGCTGGTGTTAGCGTCAGCAAGGTAACTGATCCTATTGTATTGTTTGGTTCGGCTGGCTTATCTTTTGGAAATAGCATGGGCGGCTTAAATCAAGCACAAGGAAGCCGTATTTTAACCAGTTTTTCTCCAGGCCAAACGCTTAGTACCTCCTTTGGTTTTGCCTATTCGTTAAATTATGATGTTTCGATGAGCGCATCTTATCAACAAAGTATTTCGACTAATGCACGATATACCTTTTTGCAAAACGAAGATGGAAAACTTTCGCAAGTAACATTTAATTCGCCTACACAGTTATCTTCATTGCTCAACTATACCTTATCTTTACGTACCAGCCCCAAGCGTGTTGTTAATGTTAGTGTCGGTTTTGGTTTGTCCGAAGATACGCCTGATGTCAATTTAGGCTTGTCGATGCCATTAGAGTTTTTAGGTTTGGCTCAAGAATAATATAGATATAAAAGGTGTGTTGCATGAAGCATTTACTGCATAAAAAGCCAAAACTGTCTTGTTTGGTGTTGGCAATGTCTGCTGTAGGATGGACAGTACCAAGTTATGCCATGTTGGCACAAAATATGTCAGTCGATTTGCGTTCTTTGAGCTTAGGCAATGCGGTCACAGCTGACCCACCAGGTATTAACTCTATTCACTTTAATCCTGCAGGTTTAACCAAAATTAAAGGCTTGCAATTAGATATTCAGTTGATGATGGCTGATTTTGCTATTGAAGCGGATTTGTCCGCCCCTAAAGATTTTGAGGTATTTGGTTACTCTGATGATCCAATAGTGTGTAATGACGCTGTTAGTAACAGTGAGCCCTTGTGTTCAGAATTTAAAACAGCCCACACTAAAGTTGATGGTGTTGCTCTGTATTTGCCTGTATTAGATAAAATTGTCAAATTGCCACCAGGCCCAGTCACTGCACCAACAGCAGGTATTGCTTACAAGCCACCAGGTTCAAAATACACTTATGCTAATGCTTTTTATGCGCCCATGATTGCTGGTTATTACCGTGACCAAGATGACCCAGGTGTTTATATGGGTCGTCAAGTAGCCTTAGAGCGTATTACCTATTTATCGCCTTCGGTGGCCTATCAAATCAATGATGAATTATCGGTTGGTTTATCAGTTGGTATGTCCTATCAGGCAATCGCGCTTAATACTGATTTTAGAGCACCTAACCCATTAGTGGGTGTGTTTAGGTTGTTTGATGAAGAAATTTGTGGACCTTTTAGAGAGCAAGCTAACCTCGTTACCGATTTATTGTTATTTGGTATTTGTAATGCAGAGGAAAGTTTAGGGCCTTTTAAAAAGGCTGCTAACCTAGATGTATCCTTACAACAAACCTTGTCGCCTACTTACAATATTGGTGTGTTGTGGGAGCCTAATGAGCGTTTTGCATGGGGTGCGGTGTATCAAAGTGGCAATAAAATGCGCCTCAAAGGTAAATACAAGGTTAGCTATGCTAATGGCACACGCTCTATTATTAACGATGGTTTGCAGTCTTCGATTACAGGGCAAATTTTAGGGGCAATTTTAGGTTTTCCTAGTTATATTCCTGAGGAAGAAAAAGGCTTGTTATCGATGAACTTGAGCTTTCCAGCTCACTTTCAAACAGGCATAAAATACAAAGTATTGCCTAACTTGCAAATAAACTTTGATGTGGGTTGGACAGATTTTGGCGTGTGGGACGCTTTTAACTTTGAATTTGACCGCGAAGTACAAGTGTTAAAAATCGCTAAGATTTTAGTGCCTGGAACAACTAATACCACCTTACCCTTTCCGCTAGATTTTAATACCCGTTGGAACTGGGGTATTGGTATGGAGTATGAGCATACCAGCCGTATTAAATTTAGATTGGGTTATGAGCCACGCGACAGTGCTGTGCCAGATAACAAAAGAAATATTTTAGCCCCCATTAACGCCGCTAAAATGTTTGGTGCGGGTATTGGTTATCGCTTTGACCCCGATACCGATATTGATTTGACATTAATGCACTTGCGTAGCCGTGATACCGTGCCAGCAGGTACCAGTACCTTGCTTAACCAAACAGGTGTGACAAACGCCATGTATAACCCGTATGCAGGTTTGGATGCCAAAACTAAAGCGACGGTTAATATTATGGGATTAGTTTATCGGACACGCTGGTAATGGCTAATAAGACTTGTATTTTGGGAGTGGCGTTATCGAGTGTGCTTATAACTGCCTATGCTGAAGAAAGAGTGTATCCTGTTATGGATGCACAAGGGCGCGTACAACTTCTTAAAAGCCAAGTAGAGCCAGCAGCTAAAGACACTCAAAAAGAGAGTGTCACTCATCAAGAGTTAGCTACCCCAGCAGATAACAAATCAGTGCCGCAAACACCAGCAGCAAGCCCAGTGCCAACGCAAGCGAATGAGGCATTTAGGCAGTTAGAAAATGAAACCTATGTTGACTCTGATTACTTAGAAAAGAAAAACTTTAATTTGCAGGATAAAAAACGTTTTTATTATGTGCCTAATGGTACTGGTAGTCAGCAGGTCATTGAAAGTAATGGTGATAATATTGCGGCAGTGCCAACGTCAAAAGTATTTGCAAGCAAGCGACGCACTGCATTTTATGCAGATGATTATCAGGTGTTGAGTAAAGAGTGGCTATTGCAATATGCCCCCAGCACACAACAGTTATGTCAGCAAGCTAAAAAGCTAAAAAAAGCATCTAAGCCATTTAAAGATAGCAATGCGCTTTGGCTGACTGCCGATAGTCATTCACCGCGTTTTGATAGGGTGTTAGCTTTTTCGGAGGTTATCGCAAAAGAGCAACATTTACGCATTAGCTCCTTTGCCTCTACTAACAAAAGTCCTAAGTTTTATGTACCTATGGTGACTTTTTTGGATGCTCAAGGTTGTGTATTGTCGGGGGCGTGGCAGTATTGGAGTCAAGCCTTTCCTGCCAATGAGCATCATTTTAGTAGTGTAGAAGGTTTGTTGCGCGTGCCAAGTGCAACCCAATATTTGGCATTTTTAGCCCCTGTTGCTGAGCTTAACAATGCCTTGCCGCAGCAAATGACAGGCTCCTTACTGATAGAAAACGAATAAATTCCTTAATCAATAAAAAACTTAGGGTACGCTGTTTAGAGGAAAGAATTGATGAAACTCACTTATCGCTTATTAGCCTTGCCTGCGCTTATAGCGTTGTTGTCTGCCTGTGGCGAAGGCTCCAATACCCTAACAGATCCTAAAATTTCTGAGGCAGAAACAACCACCACTTGCCAAGATAAAGATTTTTGTATTAGTGGTCAGTTTGTGGATGAGCCAGTCGTGGGTTTAAATTACATATGTAATTTAGTAGAGGGAATTACCGATGATGATGGCGTTTTTACTTGCCCTAATAACTCAGTAGCCACTTTCTTTTTAAAGTCGGCAACGGGCAACCGAAAAATTATTATCGGAAAGTATCGGGTGCGAACTTTAGGTAGTGATGCAAATAGTAATTTGGTTAAGATAAATTTAATTGTCACTCCCGAAGATTTATTGACTTCTACCGATAGTAACTCATCTATGCCTGTACAGTTGTCTAATGTGTTGCGCTTGTTACAAGCATTAGATAGTGATGGTACAACGAACAATAATACTATTAACCGTATCGTTATTGATCCTAAAGATAAAAAGGCCATTGATAAATTAAGTGCAGATGTGCAGGTGTCGGATTTTGCTAAAACCGCTGGGCAATTTGATGACTTATTAAAACCCATGTTTGATGAATTGGCTGGTAAATCTATCAGTACAATTACCGAAAGTCAGGCATTGGCTCGTTATCATGCTTCTTTACCAACCATTCATGGTGGAGTTTATGAGGTTGTTCCTAATGTTGCCAGTGTCATTAACAGTGACTCTTCTCAAACATTTAATGGTATGTTCGGTCGTTTTAATAGCTCTGATTTGCACTCCATGGCGGCGATGTTCTTTTTGATTGACCGTGAAGGTAAGGCGATTGGCAACGCTTTAGAGTGGCAAAATACCTTTACCACCGAACAATTAAATAATGATTTAGTTCAAAGACGATTATTGTTTGGAGTAGCTCCGACTTATTTAGATTTTAATTCTACGGAAACGATGTTTGAGAATAACGGTAAAGTTAAGTCTAATTTTATTTTAGACTCAGCTACAGGAAAAATTAAACTAACGCAAGGTACTTTACAAAAAGGGACGATTGCAGGAAGTGATAAGTTTTATCGTAATGCTTATGGTTTAACCGAAACTGATAGTATAGATAGCACTAAATTAGGTGTGTGGCAGCGTTTGGGCACTGATAATCTTGTCCAACTTACGGGTGCCTATAATATGCAGCGTAACCGCGACATTAATATGTACTTAGATGCTTCTATATGGAAAACAATAGATAACGTCACTGTCGGAGAGAAACCTGTTTTTCCGCTGCACTTAAAATTAACTTTGCGTGATGGTGATAGAACGGCTGCTTGTGGTGGTTCAACAGGTAATGGCTGTTTGTTAGGTGAAATGGGGATAAGCATTTTAGGAAACGGCAATATTATTACCGATAGAGACAATAATTGTAGTGCGGTTGATGCGCTAACTCTTCAAGATTCAAGCACAGCTATGCAAGAGCACCGTTTAGGATTAGTTGCGACGGTATTACGTGACAATACTCAAAAAGCAGTGCCCTTGATTGCGCCATTGATGATGGTGGGAAGTTGGGCAAGACAATTACCAAATACAGATACTTGGAGCAAGTTTTACGGTATTTATATGGGGGCTTCATCTGGTTTTCCTGGTGGGACAAAGGTACAAATTGATATTTCTAGGGTGCTTGATAAAATTGTCAAAATGCAGCATCAGCCCGATGAACAGGAATCATTTGGTGTGACGCCAGTATGGACAAATTATGTCAAGTCTATGCAATCATATAGCATGAGTGCTACTGACAAAACAGCCATTAAGCCTGCATTGAGCGGTTTAGTTTCAAATGTGCAAGTTCAATCTTGTTATAATCCTCAACCCAAGCAATAAGTCTTGAGTCGCATTAAAGGCCGCAATTCGCGGCCTTTTTTGTCTGCCAATCAGCGATAACGGTGTAAGTCCTAAAAGTGTTATTATTCTCCCTCAAAAAAGACTGATTAAATTGAGACCCCCTTTATGAGCTTTGTCCATTTGCGCTTACACAGTGAATTTTCCTTGGTAGATTCTATCGTACGCATTGGTGATGCCGTCAAAGCGTGTCAAAAAGCCAATATGCCTGCTTTGGCGTTGACGGATTTAAGTAATTTTTATGGTTTGGTAAAGTTTTATAAAGCTGCACAAGCTAAGGGGGTCAAGCCGATTTTTGGTGCAGATTTATGGGTGGCCGAAGACAATGGCAATCATTATCTTGTCACTGTCTTGGCGATGAACGAAAAAGGCTATTTTAATTTAACTGAAGTCATCTCCCAAAGTTTTATTCAGGGACAACAATTAGGCAAAGCGATTGTTCAACGTCAATGGTTGGAGCAAAATCACGCTGGCCTAATCGTTTTATTGGGCAAACAAAGTTATGTCGGTTCATTGTTGTTAGGTGCAGATGCCAGTTCGGCTATTCCTATGTTGCAGCAGTGGCAAAGCATTTTTAATGACCGACTGTATTTAGAATTACAACGTACAGGTCGTACAGGTGACGAAGCCTTTGTCCATGCGGCGGTTGATTTGGCGACAAAAACCGATTGCCCTGTGGTGGCAACCAATGATGTGCGTTTTTTAACGCCTGATGACTTTGAGGCACATGAAGTACGGGTGTGTATTGCCCAAGGTTATGTCTTGGGTGATCCCAAACGTCCACGCGATTACAGTGCCGAGCAGTATCTAAAAACGCCTGAACAAATGATTGACTTGTTTAGTGATATTCCTGAGGCGATTGAGAATACGCTAGAAATTGCCAAACGTTGTTCGGTGGGTTTACGTTTAGGTAAAAGCTTTTTGCCCAATTATCCCATTCCCGAAGGTATGACCATGGATGAATTTTTCATCCAAATTTCGCGCGAAGGTTTAGAGGAGCGTTTACTCAGCTTATTAGATAAAACGCAACCAAACTACGAACAGCAATATAAAATTTATCATGATCGTTTAGACTTTGAGTTAAAAATTATCAATCAAATGGGTTTCCCCGGTTACTTTTTGATTGTGATGGACTTTATTGCATGGGCAAAAAATAACGGTGTCCCTGTTGGGCCGGGTCGTGGTTCGGGGGCTGGTTCTTTGGTGGCCTATTCGCTCAAAATTACCGACTTAGATCCCTTAAAATATGATTTGCTCTTTGAACGTTTTTTGAATCCAGAACGGGTATCGATGCCTGACTTTGATATCGACTTTTGTATGGATGGTCGAGACCGTGTGATTGACTATGTGGCCAATAATTATGGTCGTGAAGCAGTGTCGCAAATTATCACTTTTGGTACGATGGCCGCCAAAGCGGTAGTGCGAGATGTTGCGAGAGTACAAAGTAAATCGTATGGTTTGGCCGATCGAATTTCTAAATTAATTCCTAAAACACCGGGTATTTCACTCGAAGAAGCGCGTAAAGAAGAAGCCTTACTTAATGATTTATTAAGTAATGCGGCTGAGCGTGATTATGAGGATGCCAACGAAATTTGGGAAATGGCATTAAAATTAGAAGGCATTACCCGAGGTGTGGGTAAACATGCAGGTGGGGTGTTAATTGCACCGGGTAAGTTGACCGATTTTACTGCCGTGTATTGTGATGAAGAAGGCAAATGGGTTAGTCAACTCGATAAAGATGACGTTGAAGCAGTAGGTTTAGTTAAGTTTGACTTTTTGGGTTTGCGTACCTTAACCATTATTGATTGGGCATTGGTCAATATCAATGCTAAACGCCAAGCATTGGGGCAACCACCTTTAGATATTAACGATATTCCGCTAAACGATGCACCAACCTATCAACTGTTACAAGACGGCAAAACCACGGCAGTTTTTCAGTTGGAATCGCGCGGCATGAAAGAGCTGTTAAAAAAGCTTAAACCGTCTTGTTTTGAAGATATTATCGCCTTGGTGGCTTTGTATCGACCCGGCCCCTTGGAATCGGGCATGGTTGATGACTTCTGTAACCGTAAACATGGCCGCGCGAAGGTAGCGTATCCTGACGAAACCTATCAACATGATTGTTTAGAGCCTATCTTAAAACCAACCTATGGCGTTATTGTTTATCAAGAACAGGTCATGCAAATTGCTCAGGAAATGGCAGGCTATTCGCTCGGTGGCGCGGATATGTTGCGTCGAGCGATGGGTAAAAAGAAACCCGAAGAAATGGCCAAAGAGCGCGTTAAATTTATGGCAGGGGCAACAGGCAAAGGCATTGATGCCGACCTTGCCGGTCATATCTTTGATTTGATGGAAAAATTTGCGGGTTATGGTTTTAACAAATCGCACTCGGCAGCTTATGCTTTAGTGTCTTATCAAACGGCATGGTTAAAACAACATTATCCTGCCGAATTTATGGCAGCGGTACTTTCTGCCGAGATGCACAACACCGATAATGTGGTGGTATTTATTGAAGAATGTCGCACCATGGGGCTGCCGATTGTCTCACCCGATGTCAATCATTCTAATTATAAATTTGTGCCACTTAACGAAACCATTGTGTATGGTTTAGGGGCAATTAAAGGTGTGGGTGAAGGGCCAATTGAGTCGATTATTGCCGCTCGTAAAGAGGGCGACTTTAAGGACTTATTTGATTTTTGCCGACGTATTGATTTGCGTAAAGCCAATAAGCGTACCCTTGAAGCGTTGATTAAAGCAGGCGCAATGGACAACATGAGTGGTGTCCATCGTGCCTCAATTATGGCCACCTTGAGCGAAGCAGTTAAAGCGGCGGAACAGCAAAATCGTAATCAAAATGCAGGCATGATGGACCTGTTTGGCGAAGTGGTTGAAGCAACACCCAATAATCAATATCTCTCGGCTTTAGTGTGGACAGATGACGAACGTTTACAAGGTGAAAAAGACACCCTTGGCTTATATTTAACAGGTCATCCCATCGACCAATATTATGATGAGTTAAAACGTCATGTTGCCTGTAAATTGTGTGATTTGCAGCCAACCCGTCGTGGTCAAAGTATTACCATCACAGGTTTGATTATGGATGTCCGCATCTTTAAAGGGCCGCGTGGTACCCGCGCTATTTTATTGTTAGATGACCGTACGGGACGAGTTGAAGCCAGTGTTTTTGGTGAATTATACGAACAAGTTAAACAGTTGTTAGTCGTTGATAATGTCATTATTTTAGATGCCGAAGTTAGCCCTGATGAATTTAAAGGCGGTTTACGCGTCACAGGCAAAAAAGTGTATTCTTTGTTAGACGCTCGTTTAAACAGTATTCGTCGGCTTGAATTAGCATTAGCGATAAATAATTTATCTAATGCTGCTGTGCAAGAGTTAAAACAGTTATTATCACGCTTTTTACCTCAGGGTGAACAAAAAGGCATTAGCTTGAGTTTTCGTTGTCAACATAATAGTGCCACCGCTGTGTTACAGTGTGGCTCAAATTGGCGTATCTATCCGCATGATGACTTGTTAAAACGCTTAAAACAAGTTTATGGTGCTCAGGCAGTGCATTTGGTGTATTAGTTGGAAGATTGACATGAACCCAAACTATTTGGATTTTGAACAACCGATTGCCGAATTAGAAGGGCAAATTCAAGGCTTACAAGCTTTAGCTAATGGTAACAGCAGTTTGCAATTAGGCGATGAAATTAAGCGTCTTGAGCAACGCAGTTTGGCAATTACCGACCAAATTTTTTCGAGTTTAAATGCTGCGCAAATTACCCAGTTGGCACGTCATCCTAAACGTCCTTATACTTTGGATTATATTAGTCATATTTTTACCGATTTTGATGAGCTGCATGGCGATAGAGTCTTTAAAGATGATGCCGCGATTGTCGGTGGTTTAGCGCGTTTTCAGGGTGAGCCTGTGATGGTGATTGGCCATCAAAAAGGACGTGATGTGCGTGAGCGTAGCAAACGTAATTTTGGTATGCCTAACCCCGAAGGCTATCGTAAAGCACTGCGTTTAATGGAAATGGCGGAGCGTTTTAAACTCCCTATTTTTACGTTTATTGATACACCAGGGGCTTACCCAGGTATTCAAGCCGAAGAACGTGGCCAAAGTGAAGCGATTGCCCATAATCTAGCAGTTATGTCGCGCCTAAAAGTACCGATTATTTGTACGGTGATTGGTGAAGGTGGTTCGGGTGGTGCATTGGCGATTGGTGTCGGTGATGCTTTAGTGATGTTGCAATATAGCGTTTATTCGGTGATTTCGCCCGAAGGTTGCGCTGCTATTTTGTGGAAAACTCCCGAAAAAGCCGCTGCTGCTGCCGAGGCAATGGGCTTAACGGCTAAGCGTTTACAAGAGCTAGGTTTTGTTGATGAGTTAATTGCTGAACCCTTGGGTGGCGCGCATCGTGACCCAGTGTTAATGGCCGACACCTTGCGTAAAACTTTGGCTAAACAATTAACCCGTTTACGCGGCATTGAGCCTAAAACGCTATGTGAGCGTCGCTTGGAACGTATTATGAGTTATGGGATTTTGTAGAGGAGAAAGTGGACATGCTTGCTTTATCTTTATCTCAAGCCAAGTTACATCTGTCGCAAGCCATTGCTGAAGCAGAGCGTCAACATCAACCTGTATTTATTTCTAGTCATGGCAAAGTTAAAGCCGTGTTATTGTCAATACATGATTATCAACAGACACAAAATCAAATGTGTTTTGCTGAACGCTTGCAGGTATGGCGTGATAGTTATGCTCAAGATATGCTAATAGATGACGATATATTTACCCAAACTAGAATTAGTCAGTCTCAGACATAAATGCTATCTACGGTCACAAGATTTCTCACCCAACACTTAACCCCAAACATCCAACGTTTAGTCATCGCTTATAGTGGTGGCGTTGACTCTCACGTTTTGTTAGATATGGTTGTGCAATTACAACAACTTCACCAGCGTCCAATTAAAATTATTCATGTGCATCATGGTTTAAGCCAGTATGCCAACGATTGGGTGAATCATGTTGAGCAAGTTGCTCAAGCCTATAACGTGGACTATGTCATTAAACGAGTCAGCGTTAACCAACAACAAGCCAGCCTAGAAGATGCCGCTCGCCAAGCACGTTATCAAGCCATTAACCAAGAGTTAGTAGCGGAGGATGTGTTGTTATTGGCTCATCATCAACAAGATCAAGCCGAAACCTTTTTATTACGTTTGTTGCGTGGCTCAGGGGTTAAAGGTTTAGGTGGAATGGCTGTGATAGCTTCTGTGCCATTTAATCAACTCAATATTCAAGCATGGCGGCCTTTACTCACTATCAATAAAAAACAAATTTTAGCGTATGCCCAGCAACGTCATTTAAACTGGATTGAAGATGACTCTAATACCAATGAAAATTTAAACCGCAATTATTTACGCCATCAAATAATGCCTGTCTTGCAACAGCGTTGGCCATCGGTCAGTCAACAGTTAGCAGATACCAGTCATCGTATGCGTGAGGCCGATGAGTTGTTACAGACCTTAGCCGCGATAGATTATCAACAAGTGCAAGATAAATGTGATTCACTAAATATTTCTCGACTTGCTGAGTTATCCGTAGCGAGACGACATAATGTATTGCGCTATTGGCTACAGCAATTAGGTTTTAACTTGCCTGACTATCAACAGTTAAGCAAAATATGGCTTGAAGTGTGTTTGGCAAAAAAAGATGCTCAGCCACTGTATTATTGGCCAAATGTCGAAGTGCGGCGTTATCGACAGCAATTATTTGCCATGCAGCCGTTACAGCTTTTTGATAACAAAACCGAGATACAATGGCATAATAAACACCAATCAATGCTGTTGCCGACTGGGGAAGTCTTGACTCCGCAACAAGCGCAACAAGGCATTAAAACCGAGTATTGGCAAACAGGGCAGATTAGTATTCGATATCGTCAAGGTGGCGAAAAAATTCGTCCTGTAGCTCGTCAATATCACCATGATGTAAAAACCTTGTTACAAACAGAAGGTGTGCCATCGTGGCAGCGGCCACGTATTCCCTTACTGTATATCAATGGCCAGTTGGCAGCGGTATTAGGATATTGGATAGATCAGGCATTTGCAGAGGATACATAATATGTTGAAAAATATTTGGCTATTAGGGGTATTAGGCTTAATCGCTTGTAGTACAACTCCAAGCAAACCACAAGCAAGTAATGATGCGCCTTTGACTATGCCTGAGGAAGTCGTTGTTAGTACAAAAAAAGTGCTGGGTTTGGAAGATAGAATTTGGCAACTGGTAGAACTGCCGCGTAGTGTCAATGTTGGCAAAATTCAAGATGGGGCGTTTATTAACTTTGAAGATGCAAGCATGAATGTTAAAGGGAGCACAGGTTGTAATCGTTTGATGGGAAGTTATAAACGACACGAAAATATTTTGCGTCTTAACGACATAGCCAGCACCAAAATATTTTGCCCAAGTGGTGGCATTGTGCAAGAAGCTCTGTTTATTGATGCTCTTAATGATACTCGTGCTTGGCGTATTGATGGTACGCATTTGTATTTAATGGACGATAAAAATACTGTGCTGGCGGTTTTTGAGGTGCAGTAATGACAAAACCTTTTTTGAAGTGGGCAGGCGGCAAATTTCGTTTGGTCAATATGATTCGCAGCGCATTGCCCGAAGGACAACGTCTTATTGAACCATTTGTTGGCTCTGGCGCAGTGTTTTTAAATATGGATTATTCATCTTATATGTTGGCAGATTCAAACAAACACCTGATCGATTTATTTAATTTGCTAAAAAATGAAGGCATTGAATTTATAGATTATTGTCAGTCTTTTTTTGACGAAATTGCAAACTCAGAGCTGGTTTTTTATCAACGTCGAGAGTTATTTAATACGACACAGGACGTTAGACTAAAATCTGCATTATTTGTTTACTTGAATCGCCATTGTTTTAATGGCTTGTGCCGATATAATTCAAAAGGTTATTTTAATGTACCTTTTGGTCGTTATAAATTGCCAATGTTTCCTCGTCAAGAAATGATGTCCTTTTATCAAAAAAGCCATAATGCTATTTTTCAAGTCTCTGATTTTGTGAAAACCATGAAAATGGCGCAAAAGGGTGATGTTATATATTGCGATCCCCCCTATGTACCATTATCCGCAACCTCAAGTTTTACTAATTACACTCACGATGGTTTTGGTTTTCAAGAACAGAATAAATTGGCAGAAATGGCAGTAGAGTTATCATCTCAAGGTATTCCTGTGATTATTTCAAATCATCATACGCCGTTTACGCTCAATGCCTATCAAAAAGCTAAAATTGAGAGTTTTGATGTACAACGCTTTATTTCGAGTAAAGTCGATTCAAGAGGAAAAGTAAGCGAGTTATTGGCTGTTTTTTCGTAGAGATATTGGGCTATGGATTATGATGTTTTGCAAAAGGATTTGTGTTTGCTTGGTAATAGCTTTGTCGCCGAGTCAATAACTTCTTTTAAAGATAAACTGGCATTTGCTAGTCAAGCAGATGACATTTATTTGTTTCAGGCAGACTGTTTAGATCTGCTAGATAAGATTGCAGCAAAATATCCAAACGGCTGTTTTGATATGATTTTTGCTGATCCTCCATATTTTTTATCTAATGGAGGGATTACTTGTCAATCTGGAAAAGTTTCAACGGTTAATAAAGGTGACTGGGATAGGTCGCGTGGTACTGAATTCAATCATGCTTTTAATATGCAATGGTTAGAAAAATGCCAGCGCGTGCTTAAAGCCAATGGCACAATTTGGGTGTCAGGTACAATGCATTCTATTTATTCAGTAGGTTTTGCCATGCAGAAGCTTGGTTTTAAGTTGTTGAATGACGTTATTTGGCAAAAGCCTAATCCTCCACCTAATTTAAGCTGCCGATATTTTACTCATGCAAGCGAAACGCTGATATGGGCGGCTAAAAATAGCCAGTCGCGTCATGTTTTTAATTATGAAGCGATGAAAGAAATGAATAACCATAAACAAATGCAATCTGTATGGAATTTTTCTCCTCCTCATATTTCAGAAAAACAATTTGGAAAACATCCGACTCAAAAACCTGTTTCATTGGTTGAGCGTTGTATTTTGGCAGCGACGGATAAGGGGGCGTTTATCTTTGACCCATTTGCAGGTAGTAGTACAACTGGTGTTGCAGCCATACAAACAAAGCGCGGTTTTTGTGGTGTTGAGCTAGAGTCAGAGTTTATACAGTTATCAACAAAGCGTTTACAATTAGCACTTAATAAAAGGAGCCGCATATGATTGTGGGTGGTGTGGGTGGAGCAACAACAAAAACTGGCTTAGCTTTTGAAAAAGAAGTTGATTTTCAGGAGCTTATTTTAAATATACAAGGTTATGATTTAAAAGATGAACCTCATAGGGCTGGGCGCGGCTTATATTTTAATGGTCAGTTAGTGGCGCGTTGTTTTCGTAAACATGATTTTTATAAGTTTTTGTCGGAGCAAAAAGTAAATTGGCAGGCAATTATTTCAAAAAAGCTTTTACCAGATGATGCCTTATTGGTTATTGTGCGTGAAACTTTGTTTATTATTGAGGTCAAATATCAACAGGTTGCAGGTTCTGTTGATGAAAAGTTACAAACCTGTGATTTTAAGCGTAAGCAATACCTTA
>JACKNZ010000015.1 GCA_024234595.1 Moraxellaceae bacterium
AACCAGCGGCAACTGTATTCGTAATACCACGACTGACCAATTTGCGGGTGTTGTGGCAGGCGAAATTATTGATCCACGCCCAACTTGTGAATTAATTCGTCAATGGTCAACCTTCCATCCTGAATTTGCTTTTTTACCCCGTAAATTCAAAATCGCGGTTAATGCTTTACCTGATACAGATCGTGCCGCAACAGCCGTTCATGATATTGGTATTTATATCGTCAAAAATGAAGCAGGCGAAATTGGCTACAAAGTATTAGTTGGTGGTGGTTTAGGCCGTACGCCAATTATTGGCTCGATTATTCGTGAGTTCTTACCTCAAAACGAATTGATTGCTTATTTAGATGCCGTTTTACGTGTTTATAACTTGTATGGTCGTCGTGACAACAAATATAAAGCCCGTATCAAAATTTTGGTGAAAGCCTTAACACCCGAAGTGTTTGCTGAAAAAGTTGAAGCCGAATTTGCTCACACCAAAACTGAAGCAATGCTTGTTCCTGCTGAAGAGTTTGCACGCTTAGCCAGTTTCTTTACAGAGCCTGCTTATCAAAGCTTAACGGATAGCCCAACAGCGTTAACTGACGCTTTAAGCAGCAACAAAGCGTTTGCTTTATGGTATCAACACAATACTCATGCACATAAAAAAGCAGGCTATCGTATTGTAACCTTATCGTTAAAACGTACAGGTGTTGCACCGGGTGATATTACCAGCGAACAAATGTTGACGGTTGCTGATTTAGCCGACCAATACAGCTTTGGTGAATTACGCACTACCCACGAACAAAACATTGTTTTAGCCGATGTGCGTCAAGAGCAATTATTTGATTTGTGGCAACAATTATCAGCCTTAGGTTTTGCGACAGCTAATATTGGCTTCTTAACCAATATTATTTGCTGCCCAGGTGGTGATTTCTGCTCCTTAGCTAATGCTAAATCCATTCCTATTGCTGAACAAATTCAACGTCGTTTTGAAGACATTGACCAAGTTTATAATATTGGCCATTTAGATATTAATATTTCGGGCTGTATGAATGCTTGTGGTCATCACCATGTTGGTCATATTGGTATTTTAGGTGTCGATAAAAAAGGCGAAGAATATTATCAAGTTTCTTTAGGTGGCAATAGCAACCATGACACCAGTTTAGGTGACATCTTAGGCCCTTCTTTTTATGCGCAAGAAATGGCCGATGTGATTGAAGAAATTTTGAATGTGTATTTAGATAACCGTCAAGAAAACGAACGTTTCTTAGATACTTATCGCCGTATTGGTTTAGCTAAATTTAAGGAGCGCGTCTATGCCTAATATTATTAAAGACGGTGCTATCGTCGCTGATACCTATCAATTGATTACTGAAGCAGGTGCTTTACCTGCTCAAGATATTTTGGTTAGCCTTGATGTTTGGCAACAACAACGTGATGCTATTTTAGCTCACCCTCATAAAAAAGCCGTGATGTTAAAACCCGATCAACATCCCGAAGTAATTGCTGATGATGTTAAACAATTCGATATGATTGCTTTAGACTTTCCTGCCTTTGCTGATGGTCGCGGTTATTCATACGCGGCTTTATTACGTCAACGTTTTGGCTTTACAGGTGAATTACGTGCGACAGGTGATGTGTTCAAAGATAATATGTTTTATTTAAAGCGTTGTGGTTTTAATAGCTTTGCTGTACGTGTTGATAAAGACATTCATGTTGCTTTACAAGGCTTAAATGATTTTAGTGAAAGTTATCAAGCCTCTGTTGATGAGAGTCGCCCACTCTATCGCAGACGTTTTGCATAATCACTCCTTTAAAGGCGTAGGGGATGATCAATACAATAATAAAACACTCCCCCCCTCGCCCTGACCCTAATACGATTGTATAGTTAAGCTCTTATTGTTAAAGAAATGAGATAACCATAATGAGCATGATGCAACAACCTTTATTAATTTCTTCTTTAATCGAACACGCCATTGTTAATCATCCCAATGCCGAGATTGTTAGCCGTCAAGTTGAAGGCGGTATTTTTAAATATACCTATAGCGAAGCGGCAAAACGCGCAAAGCAAGTTGCCAATGCCCTCACCCAAAAATTAGGCATTCAACAAGGCGACCGTATTGGCACGTTGGCATGGAATACTTATCGTCATTACGAATTATATTTTGGCATTAGTGGCATTGGTGCAATTACCCACACCATTAACCCACGATTATTTCCCGAACAAATTATTTATATTATTAATCATGCGGCTGATCGTTTTATTTTTGTCGATTTAACCTTTTTACCCTTACTCGAAGCGGTCGCAAGCCATATTAGCAAGGTGGAAGGTGTGGTGGTGTTAACCGACAAAGCGCACATGCCAGCCAATAGCAAATTAAACAATTTATTATGTTATGAAGAATTAATTGCCGATGCCAGTCCCGAATACACATGGCCAGCTTTAGACGAAAATGCCGATGCTGCTTTATGTTATACCTCTGGCACGACAGGCCATCCCAAAGGGGTGATGTACACGCATCGCTCCACCGTATTACACGCGATGGCCGCTGCTCAATATAATGCGTTAAACATTACGCCTGATACCATTTTATTACCTGTTGTACCAATGTTTCACGTTAACGCATGGGGAACACCCTATGCCGCGACGATGATGGGCGCAAAATTGGTCTTGCCTGCACATGGCATGGATGGTGCGTCCTTATATGAGTTAATTAATGGTGAACAAGCCAATTTATTGTTGGGTGTGCCGACTGTTTGGTTAGGTTTATTAAATTATTTAGATTCGATTAATGCCAAATTAGACTCGGTTAAAAATGTGGTAGTGGGTGGCTCGGCTGCACCGTTGTCGATGATTAAAGCCTTCCAAGAAAAACACGACGCCTTTTTGATTCACGCATGGGGCATGACCGAATTAAGCCCATTGGGTACAGTCAACAGCATGACCCGCAACATGGCAGCCCTATCCTTAGAACAACGTTATCAAGCACAATTAAAACAAGGCCGTCCAGTGTATGGGGTGGAGATTAAAATTGTTGATGATGCTGGCAAAGAATTAGCTCGTGATGGCAAAGCCTTTGGCCGTTTATTGGTCAGAGGCCCGTGGGTGGTAGATAGTTACTATCTCAATGACGAAAACAAAGCCTTTGTTGATGGTTGGTTTGATACAGGTGATGTGGCCACGATTGACAGTGATAACACCATGCAAATTGTTGATCGCTCTAAAGACGTGATTAAATCAGGCGGTGAATGGATTAGCTCGATTGATTTAGAAAATGCGGCAGTGGGTCATCCTGCCCTTAAAGAGTGCTGTGTAATTGGTGTTTATCATCCAAAGTGGGATGAACGTCCGTTGTTATTAGCCATCAAAAAAGAAGGTGCAGAAGTCACTGAAGCCGACGTCATTAACTATTTAAGTGACAAAGTGGCTAAATGGCAACTACCTGATGCTGTGGTTTTTGTGCCTGATTTACCTCACACTGCGACAGGTAAATTATTAAAGACAGGCGTTAGAGAAACGTATAAAAACTTTTTAGTGGAAAGTGGTAAGGCTTGAGGCTAAGCCACCGCCACTGTTATTTAGTGGCGGTTAACCACACAAAAAGGATAACAAACATGATTCAACCTACACGTTTTGAGCAAGGTCAAAAAATATTGTTGGCAGGATTGCGTCAATATCACTTATTTAGCAGCGTTCAACAAACTATTCCTCAACAATGGCAACAGTTTAGACAACAATACAGCCAGTTATTGAGTCGTCGCGCACGCAGTTTTGGTGCAACTTGTATGGCTGACGACAATGGTTTTGAATATATGAGTGCTGTTGAGGTTGATAACTTTGAACAACTTGCGCCAGATACAGGCCGAATGATTATTAAACCACAGTATTATGCCGTTTTTAGGCATCAAGGTGATATTGCGACGATTGGCCAAACTTGGCAGCAAATACATCAATGGATTGCCACTTCAGATTATCAACATGAACATGCCCCCTGCTTTGAGCTTTATGATGAGCGTTATAATGCCAAAACAGGTTTTGGCTTAGTAGAAATATGGATAGCCATTAAACAGCCCTAATCATCTAATACCTGTCAGTTAAGCATTTTTTGTTGGTTTCGACTCCGCTCAACCAACCAAAATGTACCCTGAGCGAAGTCGAAGGGTTATTTTTAACGGCTAATTTTCCCTTAACTGGTATTACTTAATCATCCCTCTTTCCCACAACAGCTTAAATCCTTGTTGAATATTAGTTAATAACGATGCAGTTGCTCCAATCTGCTGGAGTTGTTGCAATATGTCATCAACACTCATTGAACCGTCAACATGGCTTAACAAATTGGCAAAACCTTCAGCCAACTCAGCAGTATCATGCTCAATATGGGATTCACACAACGACACCATCGCCACTTTTGCTTTAGCAACAAATAAATGTGATTCACCCTGTGCCCATAGTTTTTGACGTTGTGCCGCTAATAAGGGCTGTTTGTTTAAAGACCGCCACAGTTCAGCACCAGAACAAGGACACAATGCTTGTTTGAGTTGTTGATACGGCAAGGGCAACAATGACGCACTGACATAATCCGCAATGGTGATTTTGGCTTGGCTATTAAATGGCTCAGATTGATTCGTTGCTATTTCTTGCTCATTGATTACTGCTTGTTTTAATAGGCGACTGGTACTGGCCATGCCCAACTCTGCATCCAATACTGCAACTAACAATGATAACTCTTGTAAGTCTATTTGAGGTTGGGCAATTAATTGTTGGCGTAAACGGGTAGCGAAATAGACAATACGGTCATTGGGTGCTTGCAACATGGTTTGGCTATCCACTAATTGTTTTAACAATGCCAAGCCATTGCTTAATGAAGAAACCAAACTAAAGGTTAAAGGTAAACTGCGACACCATTGCGACAAAATTAAATCAACCCGCACCCGCACATCCAACGCCAAAGCATGAGGATTAATTCCTGTAAAATCAGCTTGCTCTTGTGTGGTTAATTGATAATTGGCAAATAATTTTTGTGGTTGTATTGCAAACAACTGACGTACCTTGTCATTAAATACTAAATCAAATAATAGCCGCTCTTGATTAGCAAAATTATTTGTTTTGAGATTCAGCTCTTCACCACAACCCTCTGCCAATAAGAGAGGTGGTTCTTGATTTTGTTGAACAAATGGCTGTCCTTGCACCACCGCCACCAGCTCAGGATTTTTACTTTTTTTAATAATTAACTGTCTGATTTTAGCTAATATTTGCAAAATCTGTTGTTCGTCTTGTACTCCTTCACACTCATAACAGACTGCTTTTAAATTGGGTAGTTTTGGCAATAAATCTTTGAGCATGGTCCATGTTTGTTCCACAATCGCACACTCATGGGCATCAACATAAATATCGCCTTGTTCGGTCTGTTTAATACGCCCACCTGCGATATGTACTTCAATCACCCGTTCGGCAGGAAAATCCTGCCATTGCGATAAAATGCGTTGACCACTGGCCAATTCATAAGACACTAAATGCCCCATATCTAATAAAATCGCACAGTCAGTTTGCGTCGCCAAACGACCAAAAAACGTCATCAGGGGCATTGTGCCGACCATAAAAGTCATGGGTGGTGGTTCAATGGCAACAGGCACAGACATAAACGCTTGTACTTCTTGCACACGTTCAATGGCTAATTGCAACGATACTTCATTTAAAATGGGTGGTAAAAAATAGCCTAATTGTGTGGAGTAACTTGCGCCACTTTGCCAAAAACAATAAGCACAATCTTGGGCAAACCATGCCGAGTTAACTTGATAGATGTGCTGTGCGGCTGTTTGCAGCCATGCACTGTCATTGGCAAAAGAGCCACAAAAATTAATATAAGAGGGATGATATAAAACTGGCGCACCCGCTTGATGAATACGTTGTATTTGTGGCCAAACACTTTGCACATCAGCTAAGCCAGCATATTCAACAAAACTTGCCCCTAAAGGATGTTTGACTAAATTAACAGGGTCAGGCTGTGAGGCTAAACTGAGGCTAATACCTAAACCAAGTGTGGGAAGATTTTGTAAAGACATCATAGGCTCTCAAGCCACATAAAATAATGCGCCCCATCCTAATCGTCTCCTTCACTAAACTCAATAAAAAAGGCGGCCTCAGCCGCCTCGCATACTCAATAAAATTACATACCTGCTAATTTTAGGCGGTTTAATTGTTCACGATAAATTGCTTTGGGGTCTGTTGTTAAACCACGCAAGCCAAACACATGATTCATAAAATCAATGTGGTTCATATTGTAATTATCACGCACCACCTTACCAACGTGTGCACTACAACGTCCCACAAAACCATCGTTAGCTTCGCCATTGGTAAATGCTTTAGCCACTAAACCTACCGCCAAATCCAAAGGGTCTAAAAAGTTAGTTTTGGGTGATGTGCCTGCAAAAGAAAAATATTTAACACCATTGACTTCATAAGCACCTTCGCCACACGCTGTGGTTGGAATGGCTTGAGGAAACTTAGCATTAAATGCCGCAGAACCAGCCGTGCTTAATGACGCTAAGCTGCGGTTAGCACTGACACTTAAACCTAAACTGCTGCCACCATTTAATAAATTAAGCATTGTCCCTGCGGCTTGAATCACCGTTGCGCCAATACCACCTGCTGTACCACCATTAACAATCAAATCGGCCATTGGCGCGCCCTTTGCGGGTGTTGCCATTGTTGTGACTGAAGCAACACTATTAGGAATCATTGCAGCGACATAACGCACAGAATGACCACCATGACTATGGCCAATTAAATTAACCTTACTTTGGCCACTAATTGCCAAAATTTCTTTAACTTGAGTTAATAACTGTTCACCGCGTACTTCGGAACTTTCTAAACCTGAAGCTTGTGTGGTATATACATTTGCGCCATTGGCACGCAAATCATTAGGAATTTGATACCAGTATTCGATACCTAACATAGTATCCCAACCCATCATACCGTGTGCTAACACCACAGGATATTTGGTTTGTGAATAAGTAGAAGCGGCTTGTGTGGTGGATGCAGCCAAAAGGCTTAACGCGATTGTGCTTGCGGTGAGAATTTTTTTCATGATAGAACCCTTCAAGTGTTTTTGTTTTAATTAGATTGCGCTCAAACTTACTCTGTATTATGTTGAGTATTCTTTAAGCAGCAACCTGAACTGGCTCGCAGTGTAATCCGACAAACGGTAGCAAATAAACGACAAAACAGGACACCACTACTCACAAAAAAGGACTTGACGCATATTCTCAAAAAAAAGTCACTTTTTCTCAAGATAAAACCCTTTTATTTTTTTATCAAACCATTCAAAATTTTGATTATTGCTCCCCATCAAAATATAACAATAAGCGACGATTGATATGCAAACATCTGCTAAAGGCGTAGTTTCATCGGTATTGATTCAGCATTATGTCCGTATGGGGCAAAACTTTGGTTTACCTGTTGAACAACTGATGGCAGAGGCCAAAATCACGTCACGAGACCTTAATCCACTCAATGGTTGGGTTACACAAGAGTCATTAGAACGATTGTCACGCCACGTTTTTGCCTTACAACAAGACCCTTTATTGGGACTACGGTTATTAAATAGAGCTGACCCCGCTATTCTTGGAACATTAGGTTATATTTTGCAGTGTTGCCCAACCTTATTAGATATGTTTCAGGCCATTACTGAATTTGGCCATTTAGTTTCTACAGTGTCGAACGCCTCATTTGTGCATGAACCGGGTGTGGTGTTATGGCGTGTAGAACACAAATCGGAGGATAGTTTATTTGTACGCCAAGCAGACGAAAGTTACTTAGCTGCTTGTGCTATCTTAGTTAATCGTCAACATCCACAAGCATTGCAAGCAGTTAAACTTGCGCATGAACCCATCTTAGAAAACGGCAAACTACATCCTATTTATCAACAAATTTATAAATGTCCTGTTGAGTTTAATCAGCCTTATGCAGCATTGGTGCTTAATCCGCAGTGTTTAAATACTCCTCTACCGTTTGCTGATGCGGTGATGTTTGAATCTCTACGCCAGCACGCACGTCTGACGCTTAATCAATTAGGTGCTGAGCCATCGCTGATTCATCAAGTTAAAGAAAAATTACGCCATTTGTTGGCTCAAGGCATTTCATCACGCGAAGCTGTGGCTGAAAGTTTGGGCATAAGTAGTCGTCATTTACATCGTCAATTACAAGGTCAAGGCTGTCATTATCAAGGCATTTTGGATGAGTTACGCAGTGAGTTAGCGCATAAATATTTGTTGCAGCCACAGTATGATTTAGAAGACATTGCCAGTTTATTAGGTTTTGGTAGTGCGCGTTCTTTTTGCCGTTGGTTTGGGCAAGAAATGGGTATTACACCGTCGGAGTTTAGGCTCAAAAGCCTAAACCTTAATGATACACCGCCCATCACGTCTTAGGAGTTAATGCTGTTTTAAAGAACGCAAAAATAAACCCGTTCCGCCCATAGACAACACTAAAATCACAATTAAATCAAAAGCAGTCATGGCTCTAAAATTAAAATTGATTGACATAATCACGCCAAAAATTAACGCTGCGATAGAGCCAATAGTTAACACCCAAGCAATAATGTTTTTGGCGTTATAAAACACCATACCTATGCCAAATATAAAGGGAATCATCACCATGCCTGTAGTAATAGAATACACACGGCCAAATAAGGACATGCCATATAAACTCATCGACATACCAAAGTTTGATGTTACGGTAATAGCATTTAGCAGCATATAAAAACCACCACACATCATTATAATCCCTAACCAAAACTCGCCCACACCACCTGATGTTCCGCCCGCGCCTCTCACTATTACTCTCCAGTTATGGCTCAATTTAGACCACGTTATACCTCAAATACTATTTTTCAACCACAAAAAAAGCCGCATTAAGCGGCTTTTTCTTTAGCTAAAATTTACTGCCAAGACCAGCTTTGACCCCAACTATTTTGACCATCCCACAAGTGAGCATCTTGACCATCAAATGCACCCCACCATGCGTCTTTAATATCCATTGCTTTGTTAGGTGCGTGAGCTGGGCGTAAGGAGTTGCCTGCACCACGCAACCACACTTGGTTAGCACCACTATGGCAGTCCCACAACACAATCTTTGTGCCGTTGCCTGAGCCTGCGCCCGACACATCTATACAACGATTAGAGTTAGCTTTGCTATGAATACGGCCTTGGGCATCTTGCCACCATTTTTGGCTATCTGCGCCATGACATGACCAATGATGAACAATCGCACCATTATTGGTATTACGGCCTTCTAAATCTAAGCACTTACCTTTGCCATTAACCAAAGACTTCCACACAGGCACTTCGGTCAACGTGGTGCTTTCAATTTGCACTGACACGTTACCTGATACCGCTGCATCGGTATTTAAAGCAATAATCACACTGTTATCATTCACCACAAAACTGGTGCTAACATTGGTGCCAATTAAATTACGTTGTAACTGACGGCTACCGTTAAAAATCTGTAAACTATCACCAATGCCATCCAAGCCACCTGTCACTGTCACTTTAACCGCACTCGCGCCTGCAATGTTTAAGGTTTGATAAATTTTTTGGTTGTTGCCATAGTTGCCTGATGACCAACTATTGTTTGCTGCATAATAGGCTTCCCATTTGCCCTCACGTGCTTTGTCTGAGTAATTTAACCATAAACTTTGGCCACCATTCACCGCTAATAAGCGTTGATTTTGAAAAGAATTAACAGGCACAGCAAAACGATAACCTGCAAACTCACTGGCACATTGCGCCCGACCTTGTTCCCATGCACCGCTACCGCTAGTCACTCGCCAATCATCGGCATTATTGATATTTTGACAAGCAAAACGGCGAATTACCGTACAGTTATTATCATTCCAACGGCCATTACTGCCTTGTTCAGCACAGTTTTCTCCTGCCGAACCTGCATTGTTTGGCTCACCACCATTCCAACTCCATACGGCTGCACTTGTCATGCTGTCATCCCAACGGTCTGCATCGACATTATTCACACCACAAGCAAATAAACGCGGAATGTTAGAACTATCAATCGTGCCTGTTTGGTCAATCCAACTATCAGGTAATAAATCTTTGCCTAATTTACTATCTGAAATGGTATAAATTTGGCCAAGTACTAAGGCATTGCCGTCCATCTTACAGCTTGCTGTGTCAAAATATTTAACAGGACGCGAGTTCCAACCGCCTGCTGAACCTGTGGCAAAAATACGACCATCCCAAATTAATGAGCCGTCATAGGTATTATTTGCGCCTTTGACAATCACACGTTTACCTTTGGCGACCATTTCACGTGGCGTTTCCCAACGGTTGCTTGGCTTATCGCTCGGCAAATATAACATTGAACCAAAAATCGACTTGAGTGGTGCTTCTACTAAGGCTTGATTGCCGACACGGTCTTCTAAATCAATAAAGATAATTTCTTTAGGGTGTGCGGCTAACCAATTAGCAATTTTTTGTAATTCATTAGGATAACTGTCTTTGGCAGCATAAATCGCGCCACAATCTTGATGACATAATTTCACCACACCACCATCGTTGTGAATATCTAAGTCGATATTACGCACACCATTGTCCATTAGCTTATCTAAAGCCCATACTTGGTTTGCCCACGTTGCCGATGAATCGTTCCACGCATTATGTGCGCCCAAAATTTGCAAACGATTAACAGGCGTATCGGCTTGTAATTCCATCGCTTGGCTTAATGGCCATGCAGAATCAGCAAAACTTGTTGAGGCGGATACTAACAAACTGGCAATAGTGAGAATTTTTTTCATGTTACCCTCTAATTTTGAATAGCGTTTGATATTTATTGGTCTTAGCAAACACACTAAATTATGGGCAAAAATTGTACTGATTTAGGGAAGTTAAAGATTGATAGTTGATGTCATTTTTAACAAGGCATTGGCGTACAAAGTTAGATTTTACTTGGGTAATTTAGGTTTTTTTGGCCACTCATTTATCCATACTTGCTTAACAGGGCAATTAGGATAAACCCATTTTTGCCAGTTTGTGATTAACCATTGAGTGGATAAACCGCGTTGATTTGTAGGTTGCGATTCTAGCGGCAAAATCACCAAGGTTAGCCCCGCTTTATAACCCGAACGTACCATCAATCCCAAACCATAACATGAATCATTTGGCTCAAACACCATAAACTCAACCACAGATTCATAAGGGTATTGAGCAGGCAAACGCAATACTGCGCCTAAACGAATGGTGTCTTGTTTAAACTCAATGAGTTTTTGCCATTTTGCCATTATTTATCTCAACACTAAAAGCCTGAGCCGCTAAACCTTGCTGATATCGTGCATACATCGTTTGATAGGCAGATTCAAACGCCATACGGCGTGTATTGATGTCAAACAAGGCACTCCATTCGCGCTGTTGCAACTTGTGCTTGATTTGCCCTAGTAATAATGGGGATGTTGCCAAGGTTAATGCAAGAGCCTGATAATCTGCTAAATCATAGGTAACCAACTCTGGCAAGCCTACCGCGTTTAAAACACTCGCTGCAACGCGACTAGCAAAGGTTTTTCCTGTACAGGTAACCACAGGCACACCCGCCCATAAGGCATCACAAGCGGTGGTATGCGCGTTAATCGGCAAGGTATCCAAAAACAAATCGGCTTGTTTAAGTCGTGCCAAGTGCATACTTGATGATATTTTAGGTGCAAAAATCAATCTCTGTGGTGCAATGCCTCGTTTTTGGGCTTCACGATACAAATTCTCTTGTGCCGTGGCATGACACGTTAGTAACCACAACACACTGTGTGGCACTTGTTGCAATAATTGCATCCATACATCAAACATCAGCGGCGATAACTTGTAACTCTGATTAAAACAACAAAACACAAAGCCTTGTTTTGGCAAGCCTAACTCCTCACGACTAAACAAATGAGGGTCAATGTGACGTTTAGAGTCATTCACATAATAAGTGTCTGGTAGATATACCACTTTTTCGCTAAAACTTGACTGTTCTTGCAGAGGAATCACCACCGAATCTGCCAAAATATAGTCAATATACTCGGCACCAATGGTACTGGCTTGTCCCAAATAATTAACCTGAATCGGGGCAGCTTTGTAGGCAAATATCCCTAAACGTGCATCTTGAGTATGCCCTTTTAAGTCAATAGCAATATCTATTTGTAAAGACTTAATCAGTTGAGCTACTTGTAAATCGGTGTATTGACTAACATCTATGTATTTATCAAAAGCCGCTTGGACTCGCGTTGTCATCTCGTCATTTTTAGTATTAAAGGCTAAGGCTATTATTTCAAACTGATTACGGTCATGTTGCTCAAATAACTCAATCATTAAAATAGCGGTGGCATGATTGTAAAAATCTGCCGAGATATAAGCCACTTTAATTTTTGAATGTTGATATATTTCGCCTTGCCACAAAGAAGGGACTTGTTTGGGATAATTTTGATTGACATAAGTTTGAGCGCAAAGATGCTGTTCTTTTGCATTTGAAAGGACATTAAAAAATTCAAAAGGGGCAATTACAGACTGTTGAGCAATCACCTGTTGACGTAATTTTGCGGTGTGATGCTCATAGTCTTGCCAATCACAATGATGCATTTTCCAGTAATACAATCGCCCTTGTCCATAAGGATAATCAGGCGCAATCGCGACTAATTGCTCTAATAGCCTAATGGCTTGTGGGTAGTCTTGCTGCTTGGCATAAACATTAGCACAGTTATACAAGGCTTTGACGTAATGTGGTTTGATGCGAATGGCTTGCTGATAATGACTGATGGCTTGCTGATAATGTTGCATTTTTTCTAGCACCACACCACCATGATACCAAGCCTCTGCAAAATCATGGTCTAACTGAGTAGCGGCTTGATAACAGCTCAAGGCGTTAGGCAGTTGATGAAGTTGCAAATACAACGTGCCTTGTAAATTTAATGCTTGTACATGATTTGGTGATAATTTCAATAAGTTATCAATACTACTCAGCGCATCTGTGAGCTTATGCTGTTTGTGTAGGGTGACCGCATGATAATAGAGAAGTTCGATGTGTTGTGCGGTGGTGATTTGGCAATCCAAGCCCTGCTCGATGCTATATTGCGCCAAGTCGTGTTGTTCTAGACTTCCCAACACCAATCCATAATGCAACCATAACCTAGATGATTTTTTTTGATAGTGAAGTGCTTGCAGCAAAGCCTCTTTTGCTGGCGTGAATTGTTGCTGCTGCCAATACACAACACCCAAACGATGCCATGTATCGGCATCGTGCGGGCTTTGTTGTAACACTTGCTGATATAAGTGCTGTGCTTGTGCTAGTTGACTTGCCTGATGTAATGCTATCGCTTGTTGTTTAAGGCTTGGGGTCATTTGTTTTTGCTCGCCATATTTGCCACAAAGCAGGCACACAGCCAACATCTAACAACAAAGGCAACCAACACCAATACCATGTATTAGCTATTGGCAAAGCTAATACCGCTATCATGCCCATCACACCACCCACGAATAGCGTCAGTGACGTTGAGCCACCTTGTCGATGTGCTTGCCAAAGATAATAAGCATTAGAACTGGCTATTGCTAACCACATAAGCCCAAAACTAATACTTATTACCCAAGCCATATTTATCCTTGCTGTTGTTTAGCTTTTTTAGCCTTACTCTTACGCTTAGACTTTTCCTTGCTTTTAACTTTGGCCTTTTTTTGCTTGGCTTTAGCTTTTTCAGCATCACTGCGTAAATCGGGCTTTTTATTACGCGGTTTTTTGGAAGGTTTGCCCTCAGATACCGTCTCTTTTTTAACCGAGCGACTGCGTTTTGCACTGCTTAACTTAGCCAACAACTCAAAATCCATTTTGCGTTCATCTAAGTTTACCCCTGCCACTCTAATACTGACTTTATCGCCCATTGCATAACTTACACCTGTTCGCGAGCCAAGCAAAATATGGGTAATCGGGTCAAAATTAAAATAATCGCCCTGCAAGGTACGAACGTGTACTAAGCCCTCGACAAAAATATCTTCTAAAGAGACAAAAAAGCCAAACGCTGTCACCGCCGTAATCACGCCATTAAACTCATCACCAATATGGTCTTGCATATATTCACATTTTAACCATGCAGTGACATCACGCGTGGCTTCATCGGCACGACGTTCATTTAAGGAGCATTTTTCGCCTAGAGCTAACATTTCGGTCATCTCAATGGCTGGTGGTGCTTCTGGATGACGTAAGCTATGACGAATCACCCGATGTAATAACAAATCGGGATAACGGCGAATCGGCGAAGTAAAATGGGCATAAGCCTCATACGCTAAACCAAAATGGCCAAGATTATCTGGGCTATACACCGCTTGCATCATCGAACGTAAGAGCATGGTCTCGATAATTGCCGCATCAGGACGGTCTTTGATTTGCAACAACACCGCTTGAAAATCGGCAGGCTTCGGTTTTTTTGCACTAAAATCAATACCTAATAACGATAAATAACTTTTTAATTTAAGTAATTTTTCGTCTTTTGGCCCTTCATGGTTACGATACAAAGCAGGCAATTTTAGCTTTTGTACATACTCCGCCGCACAGACGTTAGCCGCCAACATACACTCTTCAATCAACATATGCGCGTCATTACGGGTTCGCGGCAAAATTTTGTCAATTTTACGTTGTTCATCAAAAACGATATAGGTTTCGGGTGCTTCAAAATCTAATGCGCCCCGCTTTTCACGGTTAGCACGTAAAATTTTAAACAGGCCATACAAATTATGTAAGGGTTGAATCAGATGTGGATAGGTGTTGCTAACTTGTTGTGCTAACTTACTATCAGGCTGTTGTAACACGGCACTAACTTGGGTGTAGGTTAAGCGTGCTTGTGAGTGCATCACCGCTTCATAAAAGCGATAACTGGTGACTCGCCCTAAACGGGAAATGGTCATATCACAGACCATACACAATCTATCTACATGTGGTTTTAACGAACATAAACCGTTCGATAAAATTTCGGGCAACATTGGCACAACATAACCCGGAAAATACACTGAGGTCGTCCGTTGTCGTGCCTCCATGTCTAAGGGTTCATAGGGTTTTACATAGTGTGATACATCAGCAATCGCCACCACTAAACGATAACCACCCCCTGCTCGCTTTTGGGCAAATACCGCGTCATCAAAATCTTTGGCATCTTCACCATCAATCGTGACTAACGGCAAGTCGCGCAAATCAACACGGTCTAATTTGTCAGCATCGGCCACTTCTGCGGTCATGTCTGCTACTTGTTGCTCAACATCAGCAGGCCAAATATGGGGAATTTCAAAGTTACGCAAGGCGATATCAATTTCTAAACCTGCTGACATATAGTCACCCAACACTTCAACCACCTCACCTACCGCTAACTGATGGTGTGTTGGATGCTGAACAATACGCACATCCACAAATTGACCTAATTGCGCGCCTTTGTTATCACCTTGCAAAACAATTTCTTGGGTCATCCGTGGATTATCAGGCAGCACAAATGCCATGCCATCTTCTTCACAGTAACGTCCGACTAAATGTTCGGTTTTATGCTCAATCACGCGCACAATCCGACCTTCGGGACGACCTTTGTGGTCAAATCCCACCACACGCACTAGGGCAATATCACCATGAAATACCAAACGCATTTGTTTGGAGGTTAATAAAATATCAGGTGATTTATCACTAGGAATTAAAAAGCCAAAACCATCAGGATGCCCTTGTACATAACCTTTTATACATTCATTTTCGTCAAGGGGCTTATACGCACCACGTCTATCGGTAGATAGTTGACCATCACGAATCATGGCACCTAAGCGACGTTGTAAGGCAAATTGGCGTTCATCATCATACAAACCCAATACCCCTGCTAACTGTTCGGCAGTGAGGGCTTTGTTATGCTGACTAAGAATACTGAGGATAAGTTCACGACTTGGAATAGGATTTTCGTACTTTTCAGCTTCTCGCTGAGCTTGTGGGTCTTGCCACGAATGTTGTGTCATAAATATCTTGGTTCTCTATAAAAACGAGTCTGTTTTAATTTTTTGATATAGCCCTGACAAGTTTAGAAAGCAGTTGGGATTGAGCGGTGTCGAAACCAAAACCCAAAAGGCATAACTACTCGTCATAAGGCTAAGAAGCGGTCTTTTTATACCTGTCCAAATTCTAACACGGTCAAAATGACATTTACTTGACAATTTTGGAGCATTGCAGCCGCTTCTTGTATTTACTTACATTTTCGAGCTATCTATCCATCACAAATATAACTTTTAGATATAAAAATACAATTTTATATTGTTTTTAATTATTTTTATCAAAGTTTATAGTACGCCCATCTGCTACTCAGTTTTGGAATTGACCATGAAAATCCGTCGTCTTGATTATGACGCTCCCGAAAGCCAACAACATGAGCGTGAGGGCTTGCCGTTGTTGGAGGTGGAAGTTACCCATCAACAAAATTTAGCTACGTTTATCAAAACCTTTGTTGTTTTGTTAACACTGTTACTGGTGGTCGTTAGTGCTGCATATTTAATTGCACCAGACTCTCATGCTATTACCGATGGTTTGTTGAGCAATGCCTTTTGGCTTGCTTTTGCCATTGGCCTTGGCGCACAAATGATTGATGGTGCATTGGGTATGGCTTATGGTGTAACCGCCACCACGTTTTTATTAGGCTCAGGTGTGCCGCCTGCGGCTGCCTCCGCTTCGGTGCATTTGGCCGAAGTATTTACCACTGGATTTTCGGGTTTTTCGCATTGGCGATTTGGAAATATTAACAAAGCGTTATTTTATCGTTTGGTGATTCCAGGCATGATTGGCGGCGTTTTAGGTGCTTATGTAGTCACTAGCTTTGATGGCAATGTGATTAAACCTTATATTTCGGCCTATTTATTGGTGATGGGTTTATATATTTTAAGCAAGGCGTTTAAAACCATTAAAACGCGTAAAGAAGCCCCTAAACACATTGCACCTTTAGCATTAACAGGTGGTTTTGTGGATTCTGTGGGGGGTGGTGGTTGGGGGCCTGTAGTCACAACTTCGTTGGTTGGGACTGGCCAAGACCCACGTACCACCATTGGCTCGGTAAATGCTGCAGAGTTCTTTTTGTCGATTGCTGGTGCAACGGCTTTTGCGGTGTTTGGTAGTGTGTTTAGTCATTGGCCGTTAATTGCAGGTTTAGTAGTAGGAGGCTTGTTTGCTGCGCCATTGGCCGCTTGGTTATGCCATCATTTGCCTACAAAAAGCCTATTGGTTGTTGTGGGTATTTTGATTAGTGGTTTAAGTGCTATCAATTTATTTAAAGCACTCATCTAAACATTTAAGACTTACGCATTTTGCCAAAATTAGCGCGTTTTGTGAGCTAAAATTCGTTAAAAACGATTATTTAGCGAACAAATAAGCGATAACCGCGTAAGTCTTACATTGACATAAACTCTAAAGCTCGTTAATTTACGCGCCTTAGGAAATCCGAAGAATGTGCCCAGTTGGCGGAATTGGTAGACGCGCTAGTTTCAGGTATTAGTGGAGAAATCCGTGGGGGTTCAAGTCCCTTACTGGGCAGCAAGTTATAGTCTATAGTATTCTATAGAAGTCATAAAAGCCTTTAATCTCAACGGTTAAGGGCTTTTTTATTGTCTAGGGTATTCTAAGGCAGTCATTGAAAGCTAAAAAAATAAGGGGTATCTTTGGGGATATGTTGTTAAACATCAAAAAAGTTGATACCCCATTATGACTACACTCACCAAAAAAGCTAAAGGCTTAACTGATACAAGCGTTAAAAGTGCCAAGCCCAAAGATAAAGAATATAAATTATCCGATGGTGGCGGTTTATATTTATTAGTAAAGCCTAATGGTGGTAAGTATTGGAGGCTCAAGTATTACTTTTTAGATAAAGAGAGACTTTTGGCCTTTGGTGTCTATCCTGATGTATCGCTAAAAGATGCACGTTTAAAACGTGATGCCGCTAAAAAATTACTTGCTCAAAACATAGACCCAAGCGAGGCCAAAAAAGAAGAAAAGCGTTTATCTATTTTGCAAGCAGCTAATACCTTTGAATCTATTGCCCGTGAATGGCTAGAGAAACAAAAACACCTAGCCGATGTCACACAAAATAAAAGCAAATGGCTATTAGATTTTGCCATTACAGGCTTTGGCAAAAAAGCCATTACTGATATTACCGCCCCCGATGTTCTTGCCGTGTGTCAATTATTAGAAAAGCAAGAAAAGCGAGAAACAGCAAGACGTATAAAAGTTAAGTGTGGTCAAGTTTTTAGATATGCCATACAAAACGGACTAGCCACCTATAACCCTACACAAGACCTAAAAGGCGCGTTACAGCCCGTTATTACCAAGCACCAAGCCGCTATTACCGACCCTGTAGAAGTAGCAGAACTATTAAAAGCTATTGCAGGATATAAAGGCCAATTTGTGACCTTATGCGCGTTAAAACTTGCGCCTATGGTATTTGTTAGACCGAGCGAGCTACGTCAAGCACTTTGGGAGGATATAGACTTAGAGACTAAAGAATGGCGTTATCATGTAAATAAAACGAATACCGCGCATATAGTCCCCCTATCACGTCAAGCCGTCACTATCTTAAAAGAACTACACGCACTAACAGGCCGTAGCAAATATGTATTCCCTAGCATTCGCACTAATAGCCGCCCCATGTCAGAAAACACGATAAACCCTGCATTAAGGCGTTTAGGTTATACCAGTGAGCAAATGTGTGGACACGGTTTTAGAGCAATGGCGCGTACTCTTTTAGAGGAAGTTTTAGGCTATCCCTATGACGTTATAGAACAGCAATTAGCACATACAGTAAGAGACCCTAACGGACGCGCCTACAACCGCACCAAGCACCTAGAACAACGCCATAAGATGATGCAACACTGGAGCGATTATTTAGACGGCTTGCAAGCTGATAATGTGGTGGCGGTTAAGTTTGGGGGTGTGGTGTGAACCTTGAAGACGTAGTAAGTGATGAGTTTAAAAGCCTAAGAGTCTATTTAAGTGATAACTGGCAGACTTTAGAGAAACATTTAAGCAAACCTTTAGATGATGAAGGTAAAAAATTAATTTTATCTTGCTTATGGCTAGAGAGTAAGCTATTAATATGCAACAATGCGCATAAAAAAAAAAAGAACTTATTCAACGAAATTGATGTTTTTAAAAAAAAATGGATACAATTTATTATAAAAATGCAACCATAGAAGAAAAGAAAGTTTTTTGAAGAACTTTTAATTTATTAAAAAAGGGTATTTGTAAAAGGACAATAAAACTCTAAAAGTCATATACCGCAAAAAATGAAATGCATTTCTGTTAGAGCTAGACATAAAATATCTTACCAAATAATGTGTATGATAAATACATTTAGCTATTGGGAAAGATATCACCCATATTATACGATATAGACGCTAAATTAGCTTTAGATAGCCGCCCAAAGGACAAAAACATCAAGGAAAGGAAATCCGCTATTTATAATTCAATCTATAAAACAATATTTAAAATTATGGCGCGAATTAGGCGAAACAAATCTAAGCGCAACGTATAACCCCACTCAAGATACCAAACACGAAAGCCCCCTTGTAGGGTTTACCCATGAACTTTTTAAAAATACTTAAACTTTTACTAAGGGTAGCACCCCTGCCTTAAACACCATAAGGCAAGATATACCTAAATATCTAAGAAAATATAAGCCGAGTTAATTTCTTGTCAAACCTTACAGCCTCAAGGCTTAGAAGATTTTAATTACTCGGCTTATATTTATTTTTTTTAATTGCTCAAAATGTACCTACTTTCTAAACAAGTCAGACAGGTGCAAGCATGACAACACAAGCTAACATTCGTTTTTTAAGACAAAAAGAGGTAACACATTTAACAGGCATACCACGCGCCACCTTGTACTTATTAATGAGCAAGGGCTTATTCCCAAAGCAAATTAGTATCGGTAGTGGTCATTGTGTGGCATGGCTTGAAAGTGAAGTTTTGGCATTTATGCAAGAACGTATTGCAGCAAGAGAGGCCAAGTAATGAATATCCTCTTATTGCTTAATACCCTTGTTTTATTTTTGGAAACGGTAAAAACACATGAAAACTTAAAGCGTAATAAAAGCAAAGGCCATAGTGCGCGAACACTACAGCCTTTAGATGATTAACACTTATTCGAGAGCATTAACTATGACTGATTATAGCCGTAGCAATATCATTTTGCTACCTAACCGCGTTATTTTTAACTTAAACATGGGGGCATATCCTCATGGCTAAGTTACCCCCTTTACCCGTCAACAGTGTGCATTATGGCCTTGTTAAGCGTTTTAAGTCCTTGCCCGATGCCGAAAGCTATTACCGCCAACACCTAAGCAAACTAAGCCAACCTAATGCAGCAGGATGGGCTAATGCTTTATGCCCCATTCATGGCGACCGCAACAACAGCTTAATGGTGAATCTACGCATAGGGTGCTTTAAGTGTATGGCGTGTGGTGCGAGTGGTTCAAACATAGCCGCTTTTCATGCCGCCCTAACCAATACCGACTACCGCACAGCCTTTAACGCCTTAGTGAGTAAATAACCATGACCACCCTAGAAAAAATCAGCCCTAACATTGGCTTAAATGCCGAAACACACAACAGCAAAAACGCTGATATTTTGAACAATGTTACAATGTTACACGAAAAAAGCGAGCCTCCCCTAGATGAAAAAACACTGTCTAAACTGTCTAATCTGTCTAACGACCCTCAAGCCTTAGAGCCTCAAGACTTAGCCGCTAGACAGCTAGACACAACACTGTCTAATGACTGTCTAATGGTGTCTAATCTTAGCTCAAAAAACGCACAACATGACGAAAACGCTCAAAATATAACCGAAAAGTGTTACACATGTTACACGGAGGAGGATAAAAAACAGCCAAATGTTACACAAAATAATGACGATGATACAAGCCGTGTAACACTCTCAGAAAATCAGTCTATTTGCTTAAATGCCGATTTTGCCAAGCTATCACGCGCCAATAAAATTGCATGGTATGCACAACAAGGCTTTGATGTATTACTCGGTTTTAGAGGCCAAAAAGGTGCAGGCAAAGGGTGGAATGTACCAAACCGTAAACGCATGACACCCGAAGAGGCCACCGCTAAAGCACAAGCCGCACACCGACAAACAAATACCGTGTTATTGTGTGGTGAGCGTAGTACGCCTTTTAACAGTGTGGGCTTGCTTGTGGTGGATGTAGATATTAAGAATGTACGCAACGACCAAGAGCGCAACCAATGCCACCAAGTCCTTGAAGATTTATTAGGTAGTGATGTTTACCACCAAGCAACCGTTACCAGTGCATCGGGTGGATTACATTACTATATTGCCGTACCACCACACCAAGCCCACTTAATCCCTAAAACTAAAAAAATAAGCCTTGCATCGGGTGAAGAGTACACACGGCCTAGCATTAACGGTAACGGTGGTAAGGTGAAGGCTTGGGAGCTTGAGTTATTGTGTGATTGTTTAATACAAGCTATCCCTAGTACGGTAGGCGGTAACGAGTACACACTAAATACAGGCGTAATACAGAAAGCCATACCGCCCCGTGTGGTTGCCTTAATTGAAGAGTATTTGAAACCTAAAGACGAACCCGAAGACGACCGCGAGCCGATAATTATTCCCGAACAGCCTAGAGTCTTTGTCTATTGCCTTAAACATGGCGACATTAAAGGCTATGCCTACAGTAGAGCTTATGTAGAAAAGTATAGTAATCAAGATGGACTGTATAGGGCTGGTGTAGAAAAGAAATCAGCCGATGGGGTGACAGTATCTGTTTGGAGCGAGCCTACACGCATAGGCGAACCTATTTACCCACTCGCTACCTTAGACGATGGCAACGGTATGGGCTTTGGTATCTTACTTGAGTTTGACAGTCAACACGGACACACTCACCGCCACGCCCTAGACTTACGCTCATTTGTAGGCGATGGTATTGCATTGTTTGCAGCTTTGCGCGATTTAGGCTATCACTGGCTAGACTTAGCGCATTACCGCCATGATATACGCCTATGGCTTAATAATGCACGCCCTAACAATCGCTTAATAGGCAAACGCTCAACAGGATGGACAGGCGAAGATTATTGCTTTGTGTTACCTGATGACGTGATAGGCGATAATGAAGGCAAGTATTACTATCAAGGCGGCATTCAAAAAGCCAATATCTATGAAGTAAAAGGCGATTTAGACGCATGGCGTACTAAGATAACCTTGCCTATAGCACCCTATCCCTTATTGTGTTTAGGCGTGTTATTAGGCTTTGCACCGCCTTTGCTTGAGTGTTTAGGCTTAGATACTTGTGGCGTGCATATATGGGGTGAAAGTAGCAACGGCAAAACTACCACCGCACGCATAGGCGCAAGTGTTTGGGGTAATTGCACCAAAGGCACTAACGGCAATAATCGCATTGTTTCATGGAATGCAACCGCCACAGGCTTTGAAGTACAGGCCGCGCTACACTCAAGCAGCCTATTAGTCTTAGACGAAATGGGCGAAGCTGAAAAAGACGATATTATTAAAACCATTTACGCTTTTAGTGACAGCAAAGGCAAAACACGCGGCCAAGCCGATATTACCTTACGCCCCTCACAAACATGGAAACTCTTGGCCTGTAGTACAGGCGAATTTAATATAAAAGGCCATATCGGACTAACGAGAAACCTACCCACAGGCGTACTAATGCGAATGCTAGAAATACCCGTAGATACAGGGGACGGGTGTGGCGTATTAGAAGGCATGACCGATAAAAAAGAACGTCAAGCGTTTATGACCCAATTAGATGCCGCCTTACGCGCCAATTATGGCGTAGCTTGCCGCCCTTATCTTGAGCATTTAACCGAACTACTCAAGAAACCCGAAGAGCTACAAGCCCTTAGAGACGCACACAACGAGCTAACAAACCAGTTTTCACATGATGGCACAAACCAACATTCACGCGCCGCTAAAGTGTTCGCCGCCTTAGCATTAGGGGGCATGATAGCCACACAACAAGGCTTAACGGGATGGCCTGAAAACCACGCCCTAGCCGTAGCACAAAAAGCCTTTAGCCGTTGGCGTGTGGGCTTTGGCGAAGGTGTAAAAGAGCAATCTACTTTTATAGAACACTTAGAAGGATGGTTGTCACACAATGGCGCACACTTTGCCGAAGTATCCCCTAATCCGCCCCATGACTTTACCGACCCCGACCCCGAGCATAACCCAAGAGACACCATTAAGCCGCTATACGGTTATAGAAGCCCACAAGGGGATTATTGGCTATTGCCTATCGCCTTAAACATTGTACGCGATGGTACAGGCCGCGATACCGCCTTAACCGCCTTACATAAGCAAGGCTGGCTTGTTGACCCTATCAGCGTATTTAGTAAAGGGCAAACACCCGAAAAAGCGTAGCAGGTAAACAAGAACGCCTTTTACATATTCGCCTTACCGTTGGTTAGTTTTTAATCGTGTTACACGGAATGTTACACAGGCAAAAAACCGTGTAACATTTGTCTGTTTTTTAATCAGTGTCGTGTAACACGTGTAACACTTAGAGGTTAAAAAATGAGCATTTTAAGCCTAAAAAACCAAATTAGTGCGTTTTTTGAGCAGCCATTAGACAGCATTAGACAGCGATTAGACAGTAACTGTCTAATTGAAAACTCTACAGCCGCAAGGCTTACAGAGGCATTAGACAGCTTAGACAGTTTAGACAGCAATTTAGAAGCAAGGGGGAGCAACAAAAAACCGTGTAACATCGGTAACAGTGTCCAAAAAACAAGCAAAAATGAGTTGAATTATCCACAAACCACAACCCTTGCAGCAAACGACACACAAGCCGCCATTGATTTAGACTGGCGTAAATTGATTTACGGCATATCTACCGAAGACCTTTTATACAATCACTTGCTAACTTGTGCATGGTGTCATATTGAGGCCGCCCAATACTGTTTACAGGGTAACGAACTTGGCAAGGCTTATGATGAATTGTTGCAAGCGTACGATGATGCACAGGACAAACGCCAAGCCCTATCCTTAAGGGTGGATAAGGCGAAGATTGCAAGGAGTTATCGCTAATGTTTAGGCATATCTTTTCAGGTATGCCCTAAGTATTTGTGCAATATAAAAAGAGCCGCTAAAAACCGCAATCTAAGCCCTAAGCGCGTTATCTTGTGCGACTAGGGCAAAGGTACTAGCAAGACTAAAAAGCGCGTTTTAGCGTGCGTATTGTGCGGATAATCCCCCTTTACGTTTAGAACGGGGGAAAAGGGTGCTTGGGAATATAAAATCGTAATTTTTATTACCTATTAAAGTATATTTAATATGTTTTTGTTATATTCATTACAATAACTAGCCCTATCAGCTAATCATTCTTTTATATCCTTTTGATGTTCTAAGCGTAAAAGCAACCACTGGAGGCAAGCAATGAGTGTAAAAAATATAACTCAAGCCCTTGCGACACAAGGGGGAGAGCTAGTCCCTATCCCCCCTCCTAAAATAGACCTAAGAGACAGCCACGCAATCAGACGCGAACTTGCAAGCGTGTATCGTGATATGAGAAACGGCACTATAGAAGCCCAAGACGGCACACGCCTTGCCTATGTGCTAGACATGATACGCAAAGCCTACGAAACATCCGTCATGCAAGAGCGTTTGGAGCTTATAGAGCGCACCTTAGCTCATAGGAAGAATTAACCATGATAAAAGACCCTATCAGCAAGCTATACAAGCACATGACAAGCAAAGAACTTGCAGCACTGGCCTTTGCTAACCTTGCCAATAACGACCCTTTAGAAGAGGCGCGTATTAGTGATGCCGTACCACGCCATACTTATATCTGTTTAGATGCCACCTTTAGACAACACCTAGATTGCATATTTAATATGGCTTGTTGTTGGTCAATCCAGTATTGGCAATGCAAGAGTTATTTTTATGCCTCTAGTGGTATTTTGCTTGCCCACTTACGCGATAAGACCAAAACCGACCAATTAGCCCAAGATGACGATATTGTGGAGCTATTCGCGCAAAAGATAGCCGCCCTAGAGCTTGCCTTAGAGGAGGTGTGCCATGAGTACCGCATAGATATTAAGGTGGTAAAACAGCTTGCAGGCATAACCACGACTGGCACAACATTAAAGAGGACACCCGATGCCAATTACCTAAAACACATTAAGGGGGAGATGGTAGCTATACTAAATGGCGACACAGAGTATAAAGCTATCAATAAATAATTACTGATTGTTTTAGACTATCAACACCGCCACCGCGTACTTAGACTTTAGTAACAAGGTATTGCAAGCACATAAGGGCTTATAAATGGCATTTTATAGGGGCAGCAAAAAAAATAAGGGGTACTTATAGGGGTATTTTTACAAAACATCAAAAATAATATAATTATAAAACAATAACTTAGACCTATATATTTAGTCCCTTACTGGCACCAGTCATATGTTTTTACGCATCCTATACAGTCTAGAAAACCCTTAAAAACCCAGCAAATGCTGGTTTTTTTGTTTTATAGCGTCCGATACTATCTCTTCCAATCCGAACAAAATCTGGGTAACTTACTGGGTAACTTTTAGTTACCCAAAGTGAAGTCCCTATAACTACCAGAAAACTGATATGTGTGAATGAATCAGCACTTCACTTCACCTGCAAATTCATTGCGTTGCTGGACTCAGGAGCGACACAATTTTTGCTTAACACCCCATTCAAAAAAGCCAAGGTTGTTTTGGTCACCAAGCTTTCAACCTTACCCGACATATCAGCCTTAGCAAAATTCATATGCGTTGCACCATCAATCACCCCAAGCCATTTACAGCCTGTAGGTAAACTGGCAAACGCATCTTTGCGGCTTTCCCACGACCCATTTAATTCATTATCTTTTGTGCCTGTTAACATCAATACGGGTTTTTTAATATTTTTCCACGCATCGGGCACAAAAATAGTGCCTACTCCTTGTGGCGACATGGCAACATAAGCATCAAAACTATCTGTACCTGTTAAATTTAATTTGTTTTTTGCCCCTGCTTCTATCATTGCTGTTGCCGCTCCCATAGAGTGACCTATCAAAACGGTTACAGGGCTAGTGCATTTGTCTTTTGCCCAAGTACGTGCAGCGTTAATATCCATAAAACGCGCTTGGTAGGCACTTGGCGTAGTTATCAGTTGCCCTAAAGCGGCCAATAAGCCTTGTTTTTCTATCAAAGGGGTTAACACCGAACTGCCACTTTCTTTGTGTCCTACCACTAAAACTAACCAATGTTGTTTACGCAAAAATTCGGCTAAATACTCATAGCCATTTTCGGAGCCACCTGCTCCATGCGAAATAATAGCGGTCGCTGTACATTGTCCATCGTTGGCTAAATACACTTGCATCGGCAGACTTTTGTTGTCAGCACGCGTTAACATCGTAGGCGCTTGTGCCATCAATAACCCAGATAAGGGCAAAGCCAATAAACTGAATAAATATTTTTTTAGTGAAAATAAACCAGACTGCATACTTTATGCTCCCTTACTGGGCTAACACATTCAGATAACACACAAATGCCTATGCCCTGTTATTATTTGTTTAATAACAGAGCATATACAAAAACAGCAACAAGTAAAATGATTATTTAGCCGTCGCTTGCAGCGCAAAAGTCACTTTAACCATTGCAGGAATGCTATCAGTTGCCGCCCATTCGCCTTGCCCCACACCAAAAACAGTACGGTCTAATTGTGCCGTACCTTGTGCTTTTGCTTGTTTATCCTTGATATTTAATACAAAGTCTAAATTCACTTTTTGAGTGACATTTTTTAGGCTCAAAGTGCCTTGTGCCTGATAACGTTGCGTGCCTTTGCTAATGATTTTATTTGATTTAAACACGGCTTGAGGATATTGCTCGGCATTAAACCAGTCTGCCGTTGGTAAGGCTTCATCGCGCTGACTATCACCTGTAGTCACTTTTGCTAGATTGACTTTTACTTCAATATGCGACTTTTCTAGGGCGTTTTCGGCAAACACAATCTCGGCTTGCCAATCTGTAAACTCACCTAAAACCTGCTCACCTGACCAAGAGCTGACAAAACCTAAACGCGACTTTTTTGCGTTGACTTGCCAAATAACTGGCTCTGTATTTTCGACTTTTTCCTCAACAATGGCTTGTAGTTGTTCAGTGGCTTTCACAGCTTCAACTTTGGGATTATCAATCACAGGAGTGTCTGGTGTTGGCGTAATGTCTTCCTCAATGGGTGCTAAATCCGCCGTTAACATGGGGGATTGTTGAGCTGCTGGTGTAGCAGGTTTTGGTGTCGGATACCACCATGCCGACATAAACACCACAGGCACACTGGCTAAAATTAGCCATAAACGCCATTCGCCCCATCCTGCTTTTGCACCCACTGCCATGTGGCTAAACACTACATCTTTAACGATTAACTGATGTTTTAACACTGCGCCTATATGCAACAGCAATAAGCCCATGGTGGCAATGGCTAATAAAGCATGGCTCACTTCGGCTAACTCATGTAGTTGATATTTGATATCGGTGGATAATTCAGCAATCAAAGGTAAATGTGGAAACGGCACAACCCCAAATAACACCGTAGGAATATTGGTTGAACTAGCAGACACCAATAACCAGCCTGTTAAGGGTAAGCCCAACATAATGCCATAAAAGGCCAAATGCGCCAGTTTGGCTGCCAACTGTTCCCATTGCGGCATGGTGTTTGGTAGTTCGGGAGCTTTATGAGTTAACCGCCAAAAGACGCGAAATACACTTAAAAATAAAATACTAAAACCGATGGATTTATGGAGTTGAAATAGAGCATAAGCCCCTGCCCCTTTGGGTTCATCAACCATACGCCAACCCAAGCCGAGTTGAAAAATAATGGCTAAGGCAATTAACCAATGTAACAACACGGCAATATTGTTGTAACGTGCTGACGATGTACCCATTTTTGCTCTCCTAAAAAAACAGGGCGTTATTGCGCCCTATTTTTTCACAAACTCAACCTCAATCGCCAATGCAACCTCATCACCAATCATGGGGACATATTTGGTTAAGCCAAATTCTGAGCGTTTAATCACTGTGCTTGCTGAAAAACCGCTACGCATAGCTCCCATCATATCTTTGCCTGCGCCATTAAAAGTGACATTGAGCGTAACAGGCTTAGTAACACCCCCTAGTGTTAAATCACCAGTCATCGTACCTTTATTACCATCAATAACTTTGATTTCTGTTGACTTGAAGCTTGCCGTGGGATGTTTGTCGGCTGCCAAAAACTCAACAGGAAACTTTTCGTCGGCTTTGTCGTAACCTGTATTCATCGATTTGGTATCAACCGTGACTGATACTTTAGCGTCAGTCGGTTTTTTGGGGTCATAATCAAAACTAGCATCAAATTTATCAAATCTAAAATGATAAAAGGCATAGCCGTGATGCATGACTTTGGCATTGATGCTGGCGTGCGTTTTTTCGAGGACATACTGGCCTGCTGGCATATTGGCAGGACTGTTATCGGGCGCAGCGATTGCTAAACTGCTGGTAAAAAGAGCGGTTGCTAAGGCAAAAGAGGTTAATAAACGGGACATTTGTAAAGCTCCAGTAATCAATTAGTGATTAGTAAACTACTGGAGCAAGCACCGTTTGTCTATGACTAGAAAGGAAACGAGGTGTTTCTTAAAACAGGACTTACGCATTTCACCGAAATTAGCGCGTTTTGTGAGCTAAAAATCGTCAAAACGATTATTTAGTGAGCAAATAAGCGATAACCGCGTAAGTCCTAAAATATAATCAAGGGACGTTAGAGTTGTGTGCGCCCAACAATAACCACGACAATGGGAAGAGAGCCAAAATACCTAAAACAAGCCAATACATTAACAAGGTTAAAAAGATAGCCATGATATGTCACCGATTATAATAGTGTTAATAGGGTAATCATCCACAACCATCAGTCGTGAGCTATTCACACTGATTAAAACAACAGACCAATCTTTATAGTTTGGTCTGTGTCAGTTCCATCACTGCATCCTATCTTAAGTATAGTGGCCAAAATGCAATCAGACTCACATTTTAACCACCCGATAACAAGCAAAATACAATTTTGCTAACCGCTTCACACAAGATAACTATTTTCTGACCTCGGGAGCAGGCAATGCTTTTGGCCACAATAACCACACTTGGCCTTTTTGCTTCATTCGTCCTGCTAACTCACCCGCTTTAGCACCAAAGCCCCAAAAATAATCGACGCGGATAGGCCCTGCAATCGCGCCACCTGTATCTTGTGCCTGAATCAAACGATTCATGGCCTGATTATCATTAGGACGAGTGGTGGCCAAATAAATTGGACTGCCAAGTGGTACAAATTTGGGGTCAACAGCAGCACTGGCTTCATCAGTCAGTGGGACATTTAACGCACCAATCGGGCCATCTGTACCTGAAAGCACTCTAAAAAACACCACACTAGGGTTAGCATTGAGCATCTCTTGCAAACGTTGTGGATTGGCTTTTGCCCATGCTTGAATACTCTGCATGGAAGCTTTATCGGGTGTTAATTCGCCCTGTTCAATTAACCATTTACCAATGGATTTATAAGGGTAGCCATTTTGGTCAGCATAGCCTAAACGCAACAAACTACCATCTTCTAATTGAATACGTCCCGAGCCTTGTACCTCCATAAAAAAGGCTTCAACGGCATCATCAGCCCAAGCTAATACTTTGGCACTATTGCCCATTTTGCCTTCGGCAATTTCTTGACGACTCCAATAAGGAATCACGGTACGCGTGCCTTCGAGTCTGCCGCGCAAACGTTTACCTTTAAGGTCGGTATATTGTTTGGCTAAATCTAAAATCAATAAATTATCAGGTACAGCATAAAATGGCACACTGCCTACTTTTGGCGTTAAACTACCTTTAAGTAAAGGCTCATAATAACCCGTCACTAAACCTGTGTCTGTGCCTGTGTTGGTAGTAATTTGCCACGGGCTAAAATGCTTTTCAAAAAATGCTTTAATTGATGTTTCGTCTTGCTGCCCTAACATCACAGCCTCGGCACAAATATCTTTCCAGACAGGTCGTGTTGCCAAACGCTTGCAAGAATTTAACCACGATGGCCATGTGTTGTTTAATTGCTCACCCGGCCAATTAGGCAAAGCTGACCACTGAGTTTGTTTATAAACGGCGGTGATTTCTTCGGGTTGAGTGGGTGTGATAGGTTTTACAGGTGGCTTGACAGGCGGTGTGTGACACGCTGCCAATACACTCGCCAACACAATTAACAACAAAAAACGCATAACAAAAGCCTAATTAAAAAATAAAAAACGCGCTCATTATCCAAGTAAAAGCGACTGATATGTCAACGTTTTTGTTGCTTTTATTTTTCTGTTGATGTTTGCGCTAAGTTTCCCCTTCGACTTCGCTCAGTGTACGCTTAGACGCTGGCTGAGCGAAGTCGAAGCCTATTTCTTAGCTCTAAACTGCGCCAAGCCTTTAGCCGCTTGGGCTTGAATGGCTTGCTGTACAAAGGGTGTCCAGCCTAATAGTTTGCCTTTGAACCCCAGTGCCTGTCCTGCCCATTTCCACAAGTCAAAGCTGTCGGTATGGGTGGCAATTTTACCGTTTTTAAAGGTAAATTTGGCCTGAATATCATTGACTACAGTATTACCTGTTTGACTAAAGGTATAAGTCGCAATCCAATGCGCTTTACCGTGAGTGTCATCGGCTTCTATAGCATCAAATACCAAAGAAAAATTTTGGGCGCGACTACATAACATCCGCCACATATCACCCGCTTCTTGACCTTGTAAATTAGTAAAAGCAGGGTCAGAAAAGCGTACATCTTCGCAATAACAAGCGGCCATTGTTTCGGCATCAAGTTGTTGAAAAGCAGTATAAAAGCGTTCAATCAGTTGGGCATTGGGGTGCATAACGAACTCGTCTTGATTCTGTTAATTATGCTCCCTGTTATACCTTAATTTATGGCGTTTGACTGTTTTTTCTCTATCTTAGCCACAAATTGCTGTACATAAGCCGCAAACTCGGTGGATTTGTTCAAAATTAGCCAATGACCACCTGTCATTTCAACCAAAGAAACGTCAGTTAACCATCGCTCCACACCTTGCCAAATATCAGGAATCATAAAGTGGTCATCGGTCACGACCATAATTTGCGTTGGCACGGTGCTATGACGCTCACGAGGATACATCACCCGCGGCAACATATTCGCTTTATATAAATTAACCCCATATTCTCCGTCTTGTGCTTGAGTTGGATTGGCTTGAACACCGTGTATATTCTCTTGATTTTTGAGTAACCACGGCCACATTTTGTTGCCAAAATTTCGCCAAATAGCTGGAGCAAGTACGGGTATCTGAAAAAAAACAATATACCAAGAATGCGCTAATTGTCGTAACACTTGCTTCATTGATTGAGCCTTAACTCCCAAGCGTTGTTGCATCCAAAAGCCCATATGGTCTAAACAAGGGCCAGAAATCGCCGTAAACGAGAGTAATCGTGCTTGCAACTTTGGTTCAGTCACACTCTCCCAAGATTGTATTGCTCCCCAATCATGGCCAACCAAATGCACCTTTGGCGTATTAGGCAAACTATCTAACACCGCCACCAAGTCGGCACTCAATAGCGATAAATCATAGTCTTTGACTTTAATAGGCTTAGAAGATAAACCTGCACCTCGCACATCATAAGCAACCACAAAGTTATCTTTGGCTAAAGCTTGAGCGACATTTTGCCAAATGTGTGCCGAATCAGGATAACCATGCACCAACACAATAGTTGGCTTATTTGACTCAGCAACACCCCATGTATAAACGGCTAAGTTAATATCACCCGACGACACATAATAGGCTGGATTCATATTTGCTTCACTCAATTAAAAACACTAAAAAATGTAACACTATACAATGATACAATCAATCTTTATTTGATAGTTAATAATAGACTTACTTTTTACAAGGATTAAAACTGTTTTTTTGTTAGAATATCACCAAGTATCTACGGCCAACGGTAATAGCCATTATGCAACACACGCTCGAATTTGATTTAGAACTGATACAACGCTACGATTTATCTGGCCCACGTTATACGTCCTACCCTACAGCGGTACAATTTCATAATCATTTTAGCGAGCAAGCTTATTTACAAGCCATCGCGGACTCCAATCAAAGTCATCGACCCTTATCGTTATATTTTCATCTGCCGTTTTGTGCGCATGTTTGTTATTACTGTGCGTGTAATAAAATCATTACCGCTAATCGCAAACGTGCTGCACCATACCTAGATCATCTTCATCAAGAAATTGCCCTCCAAGGACAGTTATTTGATAAAAATCGTGTGGTTAGCCAACTACATTGGGGTGGTGGCACGCCTACTTTTATCAGTGACGAACAAATGTCGGCACTCATGGATTGCACACGCCAACACTTTAATTTATTAGACGATGATACGGGCGATTACTCGATAGAAATTGACCCGCGCGAAGTCACTCCCGCAAAAATAGGCCATTTACGCAAGCTCGGTTTTAATCGCATGAGCTTTGGCGTGCAAGATTTTGATCCTTTGGTGCAACAAGCAGTGAATCGGGTACAGTCCTTTGGCCAAACCTATGAGGCGGTGATGGCTGCCCGTGATAATGGCTATCATTCAATTAATGTTGATTTAATTTATGGTCTGCCCCACCAAAGCGTGGCCAGTTTTAGCCACACCTTAGATCAAGTTTTAGAATTATCACCAGATAGATTATCAGTATTTAACTACGCGCATTTACCTGATTTGTTTAAGGTGCAAAAACAAATTGATAGCCAACAATTGCCCAGTGCGGCAACAAAATTGGCGATTTTTCAGTTAATTATAGAGAGATTAAGCCAAGCAGGTTATGTGTATATTGGCATGGATCACTTTGCTAAACCTGATAATGAACTGGCCATTGCTCAACAACAAGGCACGTTGTATCGCAACTTTCAAGGTTATAGCACCCATGCTGATTGTGATTTGGTGGGTTTAGGCATCACGTCGATTGGTGTGGTTGCTGATACTTATAGTCAAAACCTAAAAACTTTAGAGGCTTATGGCGAACACATTGAACAAGGTCGCGTGCCTGTGTTTAGAGGCGTCGCATTAACGGCTGATGATAAATTGCGCCGTGCGGTCATTACTCAATTAATTTGTCATTTTGAATTAGAGTTTGCTGCCATTGAGCAGCAATATCAGATTAATTTTGCTGACTATTTTGCTTACGAACTACAACAACTACCACGTATGGTTAATGATGGTTTAATCCGTTTAGATAATCATAAATTAGTGGTGTTGCCACGTGGACGATTGTTAATTAGAAACATTTGTATGGTCTTTGATTGGTATTTACGTCAAAGTCAAGAAAAGAAATTTTCTAAGGTGATATAAACATACGATTTGTATAAAATATTTGTAGCCTGTATGCAGCGTAGCGAAATACAGGAAAAACAATGTTAGGACTTACGAAAAGCCTTCGGACTTTTGCCTGTCCAGCGTTGAAAAGCATGAATAAAGGCGGCTGATTCACTATAACCAAGCTGTTCGGCAATATAATCGACCGAGAATTGGCCACACTGTAGATAATGTGCTGCTTTTTGATAACGTGCTTGATCTAAAAGCTGTCTAAAAGTGGTTTGCTCGGCAGCTAATTGACGGCGAAAACTACGTCCTGTCAGCCCCATAATCGTTGCCACTTCATCAGCACTCGGATAACAACGGGTCACCAAATCCAAATAGCTTAACACGCGACCTGTTAAACCATCATTGTGAAAACGTTGGGCTAATAAGGCATCACATTGTTGTTTATAGAGCAAATGTGCCGTTGGATTAGCAGTTAAAAATGGGATTTGTAAAATTACTGAAGGTAGAATGATGCGTGCTTCGGGCGCATCAAAGCGGACAGGACATTGATAATATTCTTCATAAGCACGATATTCTTTGGGTTTGGCATAAGGCACCCAAATTTCTTTGGCTTTGGCCGCTAACAACACGCCAAATTGAGCTTGTAAATCGCGCAACAACTTCACCGTTCCTGCTAAATCACCATCAATGACAATGCGGCGACTGGTTGCTGGTAAAGGAATAGGATCAATAATTAAAGCCGTTGACTCTGCACCAAAATCCACACTCAGCCCACCATGTAAATAAGCTAACTGTTGATAGGCCACCCCCATTTTCAGTGCATGTTCAGCATTATTACAGGTCATCAATAACATGGTAAACACGCCATAACCTGCGGTAGAAATCGCTTCGCCAATATGTAAACCTGCCAAAGGATTATCACAGGATTGAGCGAGTTCATCTAAAATCGCCACTTCTTGTTGACGATCAATTTCAGCCGCAGGATTCAATTGGTCTAATTGCAAACCGTGTTTGGCTAAAATGGGGACGGTATCGACGCCCAATAGTTTTGCCCCTTGTAGCATATACACCAAACCAATTACCGAACGTTTACTCATTACGCCCCCTCTCCACTACCAACTACCAACTACCAACTACCAACTACCAACTACCAACTGCTAACTGCTAACTGCTAACTGCTAACTGCTAACTGCTAACTGCTTTGGCCAAAAATATCAATTATTGGCGAATACTATCATATCCTTAAATTTTATACGCCTATAAATTAGCACCATCGTACATAATAAATCTGAGGTAGCCGTTATGACTAGCAAAGTGTCCCTTCCTACACAAACAACCATCGTTGATGTGGCGATTGTTGGCTCTGGTTTTGGTGGTTTATGCATGGCCATTAAACTACGAGAAGCAGGCAATGACAATTTTGTCATTTTAGAAAAAGGTAATGATGTAGGCGGCACATGGCGTGATAACAGTTACCCTGGTGCAGCTTGTGATGTGCAATCACATATGTATTCTTTTTCCTTTGAAGGCAAAGCCGATTGGTCTAAACGTTATGCACCTTGGCACGAAATTCAACAATATATTTTAGATACCACTGCAAAATACGGCATTCGTCCTTTTATTCGTTTTAATACTGAAGTAACAGGTGCTCATTTTGATGAAAGCACAGGGTTATGGACGGTGAATACAGGTACTGGCCAAACCGTCGTGGCGCGTCATTTTGTCTTAGCTAGTGGCCCATTGCACGTTCCCGCTATTCCCAAAATCAAAGGCATCGAAAATTTTAAAGGCAAGGTTTTCCATTCAGCACAATGGGATCACAATTATGATTTAACAGGCAAAAATGTGGTGTCGATTGGTACGGGTGGTAGTGCTATTCAATATGTTCCCGAAATTGCGCCACAAGTCAAACAACTGTATGTTTTTCAACGAACACCTGCATGGGTCATTCCACGTGATGAACGCACTTATTGGGGTATTGAAAAAGCCGTTTTTGCCAAGCTGCCAATGTTACGCAAATTACACCGCGCACGTTTATATTGGAGCAACGAATCGCGTGTTTGGCCAATTTTTAATCCTGCCATTGCTGAAGGCTTACAAAAACTGGCTGAGATGTTTATTAAAATACAAGTTAAAGACAAAGCCTTAGCCAAAAAACTTACACCAGACTACACCATTGGCTGTAAGCGCGTGTTGATTTCTAATAAATACTATCCGACCTTTAACCGTAAAAATGTTGAGTTGGTCACTGATGGTATTTTAGAGGTGAAAGAAAACAGCATTGTCACCAAAGACGGGGTGACTCGCCCTGCTGATTGTATTATTTTCGGGACAGGTTTTATTGTTGATCCACGAATTTATATGAAAGACTTCCCTTGTACAGGCCTAACAGGTCATAACTTAGTGGATGATTGGAAAGAAGGTGCAGAAGCCTATTATGGCATCAGTGTCACAGGTTATCCCAATATGTATCAATTAGTCGGCCCCAATACAGCTTTAGGCCACAACTCAATTATTTTTATGATTGAAGCACAGGTGAATTACATTTTAGATTGTATGAAAACCTTAAAAGCCCAAGGTGCTGACTACGCCAATATCAAAGCTTCGGTACAACAATCGTTTAACGAAAAAGTCCAAGCCAATATGAAAGGCACGGTCTGGAGTTCGGGTTGCGCCAGTTGGTATCAACAAGATAATGGTAAAAACTTTACCATTTGGCCGTGGTCAACGTGGAAATATTGGCTCGAAACGCGCAAAATCAACCAAGATGATTATGTTTGGGTGAAATGCGAAAACCAAATTTCCTCACGCAAAAAACAAGCTACAACAACACATTAACCCCTCATAAGCCAATAACACGCACGATAAACACACATCGTGCGTCCATTTTTTGATACCTAAACTCACAATAATTGACCATAAAACACTCAGCCAACACAAAAACGCCAATGATTTTGTGAGCAACTCGACATATTCTCACTAGCACACTATTGCTCTTTTATAGATTTAGGTATATCCATTAACCTACATCTAACAACAAAAACACAGGACTCAACGAGCCCTCAGATAAAAACAAGGTGGACAATGACTTCTCTTTGGCGTTTTGTACAGTGTAGTTTCTTAGGACTGGCTATCACAGCAACCCCCGTTATTTCTTATGCCGCATTAGAAGACTTGGATGAATTACAAGACAAGTTAGGCAATCAATGGGTATTGGTAAAAAATGACCAACGCCGTAACATTAAAACATGGGCAAAACAAGAAGATGGCAAACGCTATCGCTCTTTTAAAGTAGAAGCAACATTGGATAGTACAGTTGAAGCAGGGGCGCGTGTACTTTTAGATGCCGATAATTATACCAAATGGTATTGGGAGGTATTTGAAAGTAAAATGCTTAAAGCAAATACTGCCGAATACTATATTTACTTAAAACATCGTGCCCCAATCAGTTTACCTGACCGTGATGTAATATTGCATGCTAATGTTTTATTGCAAAAAAAATCAAGCGATCCTCTGATTATTAATGTCAAAGCAGCTCCCAATTTTATTCCAGAAGCCCCACCTCTGATTAGAATGCCAGCCGAAGACATGATTGTAAAACTGACACCGTTGGCTGATAACAAAGTTTTTCTCGAAGCCGAAGGCTATGTTGACCCCGGTGGACGTGTGCCAACATGGGCAAACAACTATATTCAACGCAATGCACCCTATAGTATTTTGGTGGGTTTGTTACGTATGATGACTAACGACACCTATCGTAAAGCCAAATCACCTTTACCGTTTAAAGTATATAACGACCCTAACGCTTCGTCTTAAACACACGCCACGGCTGCAACGCACCTGTGACCATGCCTAGCAGCCCAAGCATTAAACCTAAAGTTAGCGGTTCATCTAACACAGGTACGGCCAACGTTGCTGCAAGCATGGGTGCAAGTGCCAAAAAACTGCCTACGGTAAATGCGCCTAAACGCTGTACCGCAGCAATAAAGGTTAGCATGGCAATAATCACCACTAAAACGCCTTGAAAACCTGCTTGCAAGGCAATCACTTGCCAAGAGACTTGACTTAAACCACTGGGCAAAAATAGCGCGTAAATTGGCAAAAACATCACCGCCGAAATCACCGCCACACCAATGGTTGCGGGTACAGGGGGCATTTGCCAACGTTTGAGCAAGGCGGTATAAGCCGCCCATGAGGCAGACGCACCAGCAAACATCACATCGCCCCAACCAAAATGACTATGTGGGTTTTGCATTTCGATAAAACCCATTGCACCAATGCCAAAAGCAATACAACTTAAGCCCAACCAACGATCACGGGTCATATGCTCTTGAACAATCAGCCAGCCCATTAACGCTGTCCAAAAGGGCAAAAAGCCATGCAAAAAAATTGCGCCATGTGCGGCAGGTGCAAGGCTAAACCCCACATAAGCCAACATGGCATAACCCAAGCCACCTAATATCGCCACCACCACATAACGCCAATTAAAAAACTGACGAATATCCATTTTTAGCACGATATAAGGCAACAACACCAAGGTGGCCGTGCCAAAACGTAAAGCAGTGGTATCCCAAGGCGTTAACGCACTTTTACCCGCCAAACGTGAAATTAAAATAAAACTTGCCCAAACACTTAGCGTAAATATCACTAAACCATAGCCAATCCATTTCTCACGTGCGGTATTGTGCATGGTTTAGCCTCTACGCTGTCGGAAAGCTTCGTATAAAGCGATGCCTGTTGCGACACTGACATTTAAACTTTGCACCGAACCTTGCATCGGAATATAGGTCAAGGTATCACAATGCTCTTTGGTTAATCGGCGCATCCCTGCCCCTTCTGCACCCATCACAATAGCCAAACTGCCTTTTAAGTCAACATCATAAATAGACTTTGCTTCGGGCGTTAAAGCTGTACCCACACACCAAACGCCTTCATCGGCTAATTGTTTGAGTGTGCGTGCTAAATTGGTGACTTGAATAAAAGGCAATACTTCGGCAGCCCCTGATGCGGTTTTACGGGCAACAGGTGTTAACGCGGCTGATTTGTCGCGTGGTGCAATGACCGCATGAACACCCACCGCTTCGGCAGTACGCAAACACGCGCCTAAGTTGTGTGGGTCGGTAATGTTATCTAACACCAATAAAAAAGCTGGTTCTTTTAAGCTTTTTAATAACTGGGCTAAATCGTTGTCATTGAGTGGTGTATGGCTACGGGCACGCGCCACTACACCTTGATGTTGGCTATTGCCTGCCATCTGGTCGAGTTTTTCACGACTCACCGCTTGTACGGCTAAACCAAATTGTTTGGCAAGTTGAATAATGGCTTGTAAACGTTCATCTTCGCGGCTATTTAACACGAATAATTCTAAAACGTGTTCGGGATGATGTGTTAATAAAGCGTGAACGGTGTGTAAACCGTAGATATTTTCAGGTTTGGCCATGATTTCTAGCAAGAAAAAATAAAAACTGATTGTGCCATGCTTGACAAAAATGACCAACAACAAACAATTTAATTTTTAAGAAATCCGTGCAGCAAAGACCACAAACAACGATAATAGTCCTTCTTCGTGATTGATAAATTGTATTATGACTAACTTACTCATCTGTCCCCTATGCCGTACCCCGTTACAAAGACACGAAAAAAGCCTTGTTTGCCAACAACAACATCGCTTTGATACCGCCAAAGAAGGCTACGTCAACCTATTGTTAGTACAGCAAAAAAAATCCAAAGCACCAGGAGACAATAATGAGATGGTCAAAGCCCGTCGTGAATTTTTGCAAGCAGGTTATTACCAACCCTTAGCCGATGCTGCTTGTGCTATTTTGCAAACACTTGATGCCAATCACTTAGTGGATATTGGTTGTGGCGAAGGTTATTACACCGAACGTTTTAGCCAAGTTTGCCCCAATGTCATTGGCTTAGATATTGCCAAAACTGCTGTGCAAATTGCCGCTAAAAAATACAAACATATGACTTGGCTGGTTGCGAGCGGCGCATTACTTCCTATTGAAAATCAATCTGTGGATGTCGTTAGTAGTTTGTTTAGCCCCATTCCCGTTAGCGAAATGGCGCGAGTGTTAAAAAACAATGGTCATATTTTAATTGTTCGTCCTGCCGATACCCATTTATATCATGTGCGTGAGGCATTGTTTGGTGAAGTTAAAGCGCATCAACCTGATAAATTTTTAGAAGAATTAGAGCCAGCCTTTGATTTAGTGAAGCAACAGGAATTACGTTTTGAGTTAGAACTGTCACAAACCGCACTCAAACAGTTATTGGCCATGACACCGTATGTATGGAAAGCCAAACCCGAACGCCGTTTAGCTCTCGAACAGCAAAGCCATTTTAAAACCGAAGCGGCGTTTAGTTTGATGTTGCTGAGCAAAAAGACTATAGTATGATGAAAACATCATATATTAGGAGATGATGATGCACGCTCGAATGACTATTAGTATTCAAGACACCATCTATGAGCAATTTATGCAGCTTGTTCCTGCAAAAAAACGTAGCCAATATATAGAACAATTATTGGCTGAGGCTATCCATAAAGAAAAAATTGCCGCAAGAGACGCAGAATGTGAGGCGATGGCCAATGACCCCGACTATTTAGCCGAAGAAAAGTTTTTTATGGATTTTAATGGAGATGTCGGCAATGAACCGTGGTGATGTTTATTTTATTGATTTTGACCCTGCCGTTGGTGAAGAAATTAGAAAAACGCGTCCTGCGGTGATTGTCAGTAACGACTCTATCAATGCAAAGTTACAGCGTGTACAGGTTGTGCCTATTACCAGCAACATTCAAAGACTATATAGCAATGAAGCTGCGGTTTTGGTTGCAGGCAAACAAGGTAAGGCTCTAGCCAGTCAGCTCACAACGGTTTCTAAACAGCGTATAGGCAAAAAACTGGACGTACTCAGTACAACGGAAATGGCAGCTATTGATAAAGCTATTTTGTGGCAATTAGACCTATAAGCTAGCATGACTATTTCATTCCCCAAAAGCATCGACATTTTTTGTACAGTCATCGACAACTTTGGCGATATTGGTGTGTGTTGGCGACTCGCCAAACAATGTCATCACGAATATGGCTTACAGGTTCGGCTGTGGGTGGATGATTTAGCCAGTTTTGCCAAATTAGAATCAACTATTGAAGTTAATCAAGATCAACAACATTATTTAGGCATAGAGCTTAGACATTGGACAGCAGCCGCTTTTATTAACTCGCCTACACCTCATGAGATGGTGATTGAAGGCTTTGGCTGTCGTTTACCCGATAGCTTTTTACAAGCAATGGCTCAACAATCACCGCCACCCAAATGGTTAAATTTAGAATATCTCTCTGCCGAAGCTTGGACGTTAGACTGTCATGGACTTAACTCTATCCATCCAACGTTGGCACTCAAACAACAGTTTTTCTTTCCTAGCTTTGAGGTGCGTGGTGGTGGTTTATTACGCGAGCGTGATTTAATTCAACAACGCGATGCGTTTAACGCGGATTTACAGAAACAATTTTGGCAACAACTCGGCTATGGCCAAGCCACGGATGCCGATTATCGTCTGTCATTGTTTGCTTATGAAAACTTGGCTGCGCCTGCCCTGCTTCAAACTCTTAGCCAACAATCCGCTTTAGGCTTTATTGCTATTCCACAAGGACGAGTTGTGAATAGCTTAGAAACTTGGCTGAACAAACCCTTAAAAGTTGGCGATTGTGTGCAAGTTGGCTCAATCACCTTAGCGATTTTACCGTTTTTATCCAGCAGTGATTATGACCATTTATTATGGGCGTGTGACATTAATTGTGTGCGTGGAGAAGACTCGTTTATTCGAGCGCATTGGGCAGCCAAACCGTTGTTATGGCATATTTACCCCCAAGATGAAGATGCCCACCTCGACAAACTAACCGCTTGGCAACAACTTAGCCAAGTGTTTATAAGCAACGAGTGGCAACAACTACAACAATCATGGGTTAAACAAGACACAAATCCTGAAATTTGGCAGACATTGTTAAGCACCGCTCAAGCCAATAAAAAAGGTCATCAACAATTTTGTGACTATTTAACTAAACAAGATGATTTATGCCAGCGTTTACTTTCTTTTTACCTCTAAGTTTTTGCCTGTAATGTCTTTTGCTTAAATAGCGGCCTTTAGGGTAGAATACGGCACTTTTTATTTTTAGGCATTTCCACCTAAATCATTCTTAATTTTTGCTGTGTGATAATCCCATGAAAACCGCTCAAGAACTCCGTGCTGGTAATGTATTTATGGTTGGCGCTGAGCCAATGGTTGTTGTAAAAGCTGAATACAACAAATCTGGCCGTAACGCTGCCGTTGTAAAAATGAAATTGCGTAATTTATTAAACGGTCAACAAACCGAAACCGTTTATAAAGCCGACGAAAAATTCGAACCAGTATTTTTAGAAAGCAAAGACGTGACTTTCTCTTACTTTGCTGACCCCATGTACATTTTCGTAGATGCTGACTACGAACAATACGAAGTTGAAAAAGAAAACCTAGGTGATGCGGTTAACTTTATCGAAGACGGTATGGAAGAAACCTGCCAAGCGGTATTTTATAACGGTAAAGCCATTTCTGTAGAATTACCAACCACTATCGTGCGTACTGTTGCTTATACTGAGCCAGCTGCTCGTGGCGATACCTCTGGTAAAGTCATGAAACAAGCTAAATTAGCTAATGGTTATGAAGTTCAAGTGGCTGCGTTTATCGAAATTGGTGAGCGCATCGAAATTGATACTCGTACTGGCGAATTCAAATCTCGTGCTAAAGGCTAATTTAGCCACCTCACAAAAAAGCCGCTAAATGCGGCTTTTTTTGTAGACTAACGTTTACGCTTCTTTTTTTGTTGGCCTTCCAACTCTTTTTGTGCAGCTTTTTCGGCCAAAATTCGCTCGACTTCTTGCTGTTCCGCAATGGCGACTTCGGGAGTTTCTAGGCTAATACGACCTAAAATGGCACTTCTAAACTCTAATAACAAAATAGTGGCAATTTTATGAAAATCGACATAACCACCACTGCCCAAACAACCGCGTTGTTTGCCAATAATTTCTAAAAACTCCACTTCATGGCTGGGCAAATCCTCCAATTTAAAACGTTTTTTCATAAATTCGGGATACTGTTTTAAAAAGAATTCCGCACCAAAACAAGCCACATCTTCGTGGTTCATGGCGGTATTTTTAATTGAACCTGCCAAGGCTAAACGATAACCACTTTTTGGGTTTTCAATTTTTGGCCACAAAATACCTGGTGAATCAATCAAAATTAAACCATTGCGCAAATCAATCCGTTGTTGACCTTGAGTCACCGCAGGTTCGTTAGCGGCTTTAGCAATTTGTTTACCTGCCAAGGTGTTAATTAAGGTCGATTTGCCGACATTGGGAATACCCGTAATTAAGGCAGTCAAATTACCTAATTTGTCTTCTTTACCTGCCAACATCTGTTTAATGTCGCCAATTAAGCCGCGAATTTGTTCAGGTTTTTCGGTAGTAATGGCTAATGCTTGAGTTTGGCTTTGTTGTCTAAAATAGGCCAACCATTGTTCGGTAATGGCTGGGTCTGCTAAATCGCTTTTGGTCAATAATTTTAAACTGGGTTTATCACTACAAAATTTAGCAATCACAGGGTTAGAACTGCTATACGGTAAACGCGCATCTAAAACTTCAATCACCAAATCCACTTTGGGTAAAATTTCTTTAATTTCACGAATGGCCTTGTGCATGTGGCCGGGAAACCAATTTATCGACATATTTTTTAATCACATCGTTTATTAAAAGCGTATTGTACTCACTCTAGCGATTAAAACCTAATTGCTTCAATTCCCCTTTCTCCCCATTAACCCACGTTTGCTCGGTTAATTGAATGTTATCTTTACCTAACAACAAAATGCTTGAAGCACGTGTGCCATAAATAGGCGACTTAATAAATGCCGTTGCTAACAAGCGTTCCCATACCAAACCCACGCGCGTATTTGGCAAATCAGCATCATCAGGCTGTGTAGTATCTTGTAACAACAACAAAGCCTGTTGCACATCAAAATCATCTTGTTGCACTAACTCACTTAAACCTGTTTTTAAACGCTGAGTTTTCGGCCACGGTGAATCTAATAACTGATTACTTAAACCGTAAATCCCTTGGTTTAATAATTGTGGTGTTGTACCTCGATTACTGACCACGGCTACTTGTTGTTTATTACCCACCAACAAATTAAAACCACTATACTGCTCAGCTTGGGTAAATACTTGTTGGGCATAAGCCAAAGGCTCACTTTCTGTCTTTAAAAACTCTGCCACCAAATGACCGCGTGACAACGAACCTTTTGGCGCATTGGGTTCACGATAATTGGTTAATGCCGCCCAACGCCCGTCTTTGGTCACGCCCAGCCATGTTCCGCCTTCTTGCTCATCTCGACCCGCCAAAATAAATGGGGCATCTTGCCAATAATCAATCGCTTGGGCAGGACGCGCATAAAACTCATCACGATTACCAATTAAAATTAAGGGATAATTGGAATGAACTTGCCACGCAAACGCTAATAAACACATAACTACACCCTCATTTTTAAAATTTAAGATAAAATAGAATAATTTTTAGTTAAATCCTGTTGGAAACATCATTTATGCTGACATATCCACACATAGACCCTGTTGCCATTAGTTTAGGGCCACTCAAAGTCCATTGGTATGGCATTATGTACCTATGCGCTTTTGGCTTTGCCTACTTTTTAGGTACTTTACGCACCAAACGTATGAATCCCGTGTGGACAGCAGAGCAATTATCTGACCTGATTTTTTATGCCGCGATGGGTGTTATTTTAGGCGGTCGTTGTGGTTATGTCTTCTTTTATAGCTTTGACCAATTTTTAGCAAACCCTTTATGGCTGTTTCAAGTGTGGAAAGGCGGCATGAGTTTTCATGGTGGCTTTTTGGGCGTGTTAGTATCAATGATCTTTTTTGCCAAGCGTTACAAACTGGCTTTTTGGCAAGTGGTTGATTTTGTTGCGCCACTTGTACCAACAGGTATTTTATTTGGTCGTTTAGGTAATTTTATTGGTGGCGAATTATGGGGACGTCCTGTTGTTGACCCCAATTATCCTTTAGCGATGGTCTTTCCGCATGTGGACAACTTGCCACGCCACCCTTCTCAGCTATATGAAGCATTTTTAGAAGGGGCATTATTATTTGCTATTTTATGGTGGTTTAGCAGCAAACCTCGCCCCGTCAAAGCGGTATCAGGCGTATTTGCTTTGGGTTATGGCTTAGCACGATTTACTGTCGAATTTTTCCGCGAACCTGATGCCGACAAAGGCTTTATTGCTTTTAACTGGTTAACCATGGGTCAACTGCTAAGCACTCCGTTAATTATGATTGGTATTTTATTATTAGTATTGGCATACCGTCAGCCTGCTAAAGCTGGAGATTAAAAACATGAAACAATACTTAGATTTAATGCGTCATATCAAAGACAATGGCACATTCAAAGGTGACCGCACAGGCACAGGCACGTACTCGGTATTTGGCTATCAAATGCGCTTTAACTTGGCGGAAGGCTTTCCCTTAGTGACCACTAAAAAAGTACATCTTAAGTCGATTATTCACGAATTATTATGGTTTTTAAGTGGTGATACCAACGTTAAATACTTGCAAGATAACGGTGTTAGTATTTGGAACGAATGGGCAACTGCCGAACAATGTGCGCGTTTTGGTCGCCCCGAAAGTGAGTTAGGGCCTGTGTATGGTCATCAATGGCGTAATTTTGGCGCAACCAAAAATGCCGATGGTAGTTTTAGCCCTGATGGTGTTGACCAAATAGCCGCCCTCGTTCATGACCTCAAACATAATCCAAACTCTCGCCGTTTAATTGTCTCTGGTTGGAATCCGCAAGAAGCTAATCAAGTCGCTTTGCCACCATGTCACACTTTATTTCAATTTTATGTGGCGGATGGCAAGTTGTCTTGTCAATTATATCAACGTAGTGCGGATGTGTTTTTAGGCGTGCCGTTTAATATTGCCTCCTATGCTTTATTAACCATGATGTTGGCACAAGTCTGTGATTTGCAATTGGGTGAATTTATTTGGACAGGTGGTGATTGTCATTTATACAGCAATCACCTCGAACAAACTGAATTACAACTCAGCCGTGAACCGTTACCCTTACCGACCATGCGTTTAAACCCAGATATTAAAGATATTTTTGCCTTTAAATATGACGATTTTACGCTAGAGAATTATCAATCCCATGCGGCCATTAAAGCCCCTGTCGCGGTTTAAGGGAGGTGGTTAAATGAATATTGCTCAAACATTACAAACACATATTTTAGCGTTACCAACTCATATGCAAGCCGAAGTTTTAGATTTTGTTGAGTATTTAGAACAAAAACATGGCGTTGGTTTGGCAGCTAAAAAAAATAACGACTTACAAACAGAAGCCTTTCTTCAACGTGTGGCTTATAGTTTGAGTGACGACTTCCCTGATGATATTGATAGTACCGATTTAGGCGAAGATAGCACAAAGGACAACTTATAATGTCAAGCTATCTATTAGATACCAATGCGTGTATTGCTATCTTAAAAGGCAATCCAGTTATACTCAATCATGTCCGTCGTGTCGGATTACAACAACTGTATTTATGCACGCCTGTTAAAGCAGAATTATGGTTTGGTGCATGTAAAAGCGTCAAAGTTATAGAAAATCAACAAAAGCTAGAAAGCTTTTTTATAGACATTCCTAGTTTAGCCTTTGATGACCATGTCTTTAAAACATTAGCTGAATTGCGTATGGATTTATTTGCTAAAGGAACACCGATTGGCCCTTACGATATGCAAATAGCCGCAATAGCTCTAAGCTATGACTTAACCATAGTCACCCATAATCTACGTGAATTTGAACGTGTTCCAAATCTGCGTATCGAAGATTGGCTAATTTAATAACACTTAAAAACGACTTATCTTATGAAACTCTCTTTAATTGTTGCAGTTGCCGAAAATGGCTGTATTGGCATTGATAACAAATTGCCTTGGTATTTACCCGAAGATTTAAAATATTTTCGCCGCTTAACCACAGGCAATATTGTCATCATGGGACGCAAAACCTATGAGTCTATTGGGAAACCGCTACCCAATCGCCATAATATTGTCATTAGTCATAATCCAAATTTTACCGCAGAAGGCATAAAAATCGTTTGTAGTATTGATGAAGCTTTAAAAATGGCTAACAGTTTGGCGGAAATTAGCGGCATTAACGAAACCTTTATTATGGGTGGCGCACAAATTTACCAACAAACATTGGCCTTAGCTGATCGTTTATATGTAACCGAAGTGAAAAAAGTTGTCACAGGTGATGCCTTTTTTCCGTCTATTAATAAAGCGCAATGGCAAGAATTAGGCCGTGAAGCCCATTATTACGAGCCACAAGATATACACTATGATTTTGTGGTGTATGAGCGTGTGTAAATAGCAAAGCTGGAGAACCGATAATGAATACACAAACTGCAATTTTAGGTGGTGGTTGTTTTTGGTGTTTAGAAGCTGTTTTCCAGCAAGTTAAAGGAGTACAACACGTCACTTCTGGCTATGCAGGTGGTGCGCGGGCAAATCCATCTTATGAGCAAATTTGCACTGGTGCAACAGGTCATGCCGAAGTGGTTAAAATTGATTTTGATGCTGAAGTGATTAGCTTTGAACAACTGTTAACCATCTTTTTTGCCATTCACGACCCAACAACTTTAAATCGTCAAGGCAATGATATTGGCACACAATATCGTTCGGTGATTTTTTGCCAATCTGTTGAACAAAAACAGTTAGCAACTGCTTTTATTGCCAAACTTAACCAAGAAAAAGTTTTCAGCAATGCCATTGTGACCCAAATTAGCGATGCTGTGCCTTTTTATGCTGCCGAAGCCTACCATCAAAATTATTTTAATAATCACCCACAACAAGGCTATTGTCAGTTTGTGGTTGCGCCAAAAGTGCTTAAATTTAAGCAGTATTTTAAAGAGTATCAGGCTTAGTTTTTTAAACGCAAACGCGGCTTATGTGTCTTAAGCCGCTGCAAAGCAATAATTATCGCCAATATCACGGCAGATATTAGCAATAATAACAAGGCAAATTGATGAGCCACCACATAATTTAATTTTTGTACTTCATCATATAAGGCAATAGAGGCAACTTTGGTTTCGTGTGGGATACTGCCTCCTAACATCAATACCACCCCAAACTCTCCCATCGTATGTGCAAAACTTAATAATGCACCACTCAAAATTCCAAAACGTGATACAGGCACAATCACCGTCCAAAATACTTGTTTAGGGGTTGCACCCAATGCCATCGCTGCTTCTAACAAACTTTCATCCACCTGTTTAAAGGCCGTTTGTATCGGCTGGAGCGCAAAAGGCAAACTATACAATACTGAGCCAATCACTAAGCCTGTAAATGAAAACACCAAACTACTGTCAAATAACCACAACCATGCTTGTCCAACAGCGGATTGCGGTGCAAACAACACTAACAAATAAAAGCCAATGACGGTTGGCGGCAGCACGATTGGTAAAGTCACTACTAACTCAATCACCATTGCCCAGCGCGAGGTAGTGTAGTTTAGCCAATGCGCCAAAGGCACACACATTGCTAACAGCACCATAGTCGTCACAGCAGCCAATTTGATACTTAACCAAAGTGCATACAACAAATCGGGACTTAATAACATTTAACATTACAACGCGCTATTAGGAAGTACAAAGCCATAATCGGCAAAGACCTTTTGAGCCACCCTTGACTTTAAAAATTGCGTATAACGATAAGACCACGGATTTTGTTGGCCGCGCTTAGTCACAACAAATGCTTGCTTTAGGGGTGGGTATAAATTTTGCGGAATTAACCAGTAACGGCCTTGAGTACTTAATTGCGGCGCACGCAACAACGACAGAGCCACAAAACCAACATCGGCATGTTGACTTTGAATAAACTGCAAGGTTTGGGCAATGTTCTCTCCCATCACTAATTTAGGATTAAGTGTATCCCATAATTGCTGACCTACTAAAACGGAACGTGCCGCTTGGCCGTAAGGCGCATGGTCAGGATTGGCAATGGCAATTCGTTTAATGTGACTGTTTGATAACACGGCCAAACCTTGAGCCACATCAACATTTGGATTATTAGTCCACAATGCCAGCTGTCCTTGAGCATATACAAACAGACTATTGGCATCGGCTTTTTGCTGTTCTATCAGCTTTTGTGGATAACGAATATCGGCCGACAAATAAACTTCAAAAGGCGCATCTTGTTGAATTTGTGCATAAAAATTACCCGATGAACCTGTTGCCAATTTAATTTGTAATTGTGGATACTGCTGCTGAAATTGCTGATTGAGCTTTTCTAAACAAAAGACCAAATCCGAAGCCGCCGCAACATATAAGGTATCAGCACTCACTCTACCCACAAACAACAAGCACATGATGATGCTACATAATAATCGCATTTTTGTACCGATATATACATATAAACATATCGCTACTGTAACAAAAACACAGTCTTAAAAGCGAGGATTATTTTTTGAGAGAAACTACGGCAAAAGCCCACACTCAGGTTGTGCCAACCAACTTTCGACCATTAAGGCTGCTGCGGTAGAATCTAAAGAAGGTTTTTTACCTTTACGACGCTCAGCAACTTCATCAAGCAAGTCACGCGCAGCGCGGCTGCTTAGTCGTTCATCCACCATAAACACAGGTAAATTAAAACGCCCATGCAAACGTCGAGCAAATTTTCGGGCTAAATGAGAGAGTTCTGATTCAGTGTCATCCATATTTAAGGGTAGCCCAACGATTAAAGCCTGAGGCTGCCACTCTTTGAGTAGTCTTTCTATTAACGTCCAATCGGGAATACCATCACGCATAACCAAAGGTGATAAGGGAGCTGCCGTGGCGGTAATACGTTGCCCTATTGCCACGCCTGTTTTTTTTGTCCCAAAATCAAAACCCAATACGGATTGAATATGTTCAAGCATGGCCAATCTGACTGGTCAATAAATGCAAATCTACGCCAATTTTTTGAGCCGCTGCGTGCCAGCGTACTTCATAAGGTAATTCAAATAATAAATGCTCATCGGCTGGACACACTAACCATGAATTTTCGGCCATTTCTTTTTCGAGCTGCCCTGCCGTCCATCCTGCATAACCTAACACAACCAAATAATCACGAGGGCCTTTGCCTTGCGAAATGGCATCTAAAATATCGCGAGAGCTAGTGACACATAAGCCACCTTCGACTTCTAAACTAGAATTCCACTGCCCTTTATCTTTATGCAACACAAAACCTGCCTCGCTACTGACAGGCCCACCAAATAGAACGGGCATGTCGGGGTCGGCCAACGGCTTAATCACAGGCAAGCGGATTTCCTTTAGTAGTTGTTCCAAAGATAAGTCTAAGGGCTTGTTAATCACCAAGCCTACCGCGCCTTCTTCGTCATGCTTGACAATATAAGTCACCGCTTCACTAAAACGGCTATCGTCCATATCGGGCATGGCAATGAGGCACTGATGTGTAAAATTAGTATTAGGTAATGTCATAATGTCCTGAGTATTGGGGGCAAGTTAAAATAAGGCAAGTGTTTTTTTATACAACAGATTAAGTTTATAAAGTCATTGACGAAAGGTTGACCAGTGCATTAAGTTCATACTTTTAAGACTTACGCGGTTATCGCTTATTTGCTCACTAAATAATCGCCTTTGGCGATTTTTAGTTCACAAAACGCGCTAATATCGATGATATGCGTAAGTCCCAACTTTGTTTAATAAGTGGAACCCTTCTAATGACAACTTTAGCAACTGTTATCACTGGCGCATCAGGTGGTATTGGCGAAGCCCTCGCCCGTTTATTTGCTCCCGAACAACAAGCCTTAGTGTTAGTCGCTCGCAGCAAAGACAAATTAGATGCCCTCGCCAAAGAACTAAACAGCAAACATGGTATTAAAGTTCACGTCATTGTTCAAGACTTACAAGAAATCGGTGCAGCCGCAAATTTGATGAACGAAATCAGCAATCTAAAATTAAGCGTCGATACACTGGTTAATAATGCAGGTTTTGGAGTGAGCGCGCCATTTGCCAAAGCCGATGCCGCCAAAACATCGGGCATGATGCAATTAAATATGGTGGCTTTGACTGAATTAACACATATGGCTTTACCTGCCATGTTAGAGCGTGGCCACGGTCGAATCATGAACATTGCCTCGGTTGTTGCTTTTCAACCTTGCCCTTATTTTGCGGTTTATGCTGCCAGCAAAGCCTATGTTTTATCGTTTACCGAAGCCTTAGCCGAAGAAATGCGCGGTCGTGGCATTTTAGTCACCGCCGTTTGCCCCGGTTCGACTGATACAGGCTTTCACAGCGTTGCTAATACCAAAGGGAGTTTGGTGGACAAAATGGCCGAAAGTCCGTTAATGGTTGCCGAAGAGGCTTATAAGGCTCTTAACAATGGCAAAACAGTGGTGGTAACAGGTTTATTAAATAAGCCTTTGCCCTTGGTTAATCGTTTAGTGCCACGCAAAGCGATGACTTGGGCAACAAGTAAGTTGATGGGCAGGTAAATTTAAAATGCCCCTGTGATTTACCCTGAATCGCCGTAAGACCTCGTCCTTTAGGTCGGTGAGGATGTCAACAAAATACACGGGGGCTAGAACTAATTCTGCTCTTTAACTCGCCACAGCGCATATTCAGCAATTTGTGTGCTGCATACACCGTTTGCGTCACCTACTTCTATATATAACTGTGCGCGAATACGACCTTTATGACTCAAGGTTTTTTGCATATGTGCCAAAACCTCTGGATTGGGTAATAATGCTTTTGCCCAAAAATCGGTGTTAATTGGTTTTTTATATTGAATATCGGCATGCGTCACCGCCACCTGACAATCATCATAATGGTCTTTTGCCCATACCATTAACGCTCCCCAACCACACACCGTTGCCAAGCTACTAATACTACCTGCAAAGGCGGTATTTTTGTCGTTACTGTTACAGGCCAAAGGCGCGGTTAACAACAAAGACAAGCCATCATATTTAGCAACACTCACTTGCATCGCTGCGGTTAACGGTAATTGCTGATGCAAAAAATCTTGCAAAAAATCTTGTGCTTGCGTAAAAGTCATGGTCATTGTTTAGCCCTGCCATGTTTGTACAAAATCAGTCACATTTAATAAGGTCGGATTTTTAGAAGGTGTGGCGGCTGTGCCGACATACACAAAACCTGCGATTTGCTCGTGTGCTTGCAAAGATAATGCGTGTTTAATTAAGGTATGCTCTACTACCCATCCTGTACGCCACATACTGGCAAAACCTTGAGCATGTAAGGCTAATAACAAGTTTTGTACCGCTGCACCTGTGCTTAGCGTTTGCTCAACAAAAGGTACTTTGGCATCTTCTTTAAATGTGGTAATTGCTACGATAATCATAGGTGCGCGTAAAGGCATTTTTAATAACCGTTGTTGTTCAACGTCGGCTAATTGAGGGTTATCGGCTAAACCTGCTTGTAAGAAATATTCCCCCAAACGTTGACGTGCTTGTCCTTCAATCACCAAATAACGCCAAGGACGCAACATTCGATGGTCAGGTGCGCGTAATGCGGCTTGAAAAGCTTGATTTAACGCCCCTGCGCTGGGTGCTGGCTCGGTAAGTGCACCATGCGAGGTGCGTGTGAGTAAGGCTGTTTGGGTATCCATTTATAGTTTTCCTCTTGATAGTGAGTAATTTCATAAAAAAGCGTTTAAGTGGCAAGTCTGCTTTGAGCAATTCGATGATATGCGAGAAGCTCAGGCTGTTTATTAAGTCAAAGACATTTATTTGCCATTGCGTGGGCGGACTTTGTGTGCTGATTGATGTAGATTGCAATACGTTAATACCGCTTTGTAGCATCATGGGCAATTGTTCAGACACCGTCTGAACAATTTGCGGATATGTCATATAAAATTGTTTACACAAATGTAAATTTTTGAAAGACAAGCCTTTTAGGCCTTGTTCTTGTAGTTTTTTAGCCAAATTTTTATAGAGCTTTTCGCCATATTGCGCCCTATCTTCGCCTTGCTGTTCATATTCAACCAAATACGCACCTATTAACCAGTTGCGTAAAGTAAGCGCAACATTGACTTGCTTTTGTGCTTGTTGTTGAAAATGGTGGCTTATATTAGCCATACTTACCACCAATGTTTCAAAATTAGTAATCATAATTAACCAACGACTTGCTTGGTTGCTTCAATTTTACGGTCGGCATACTGCACTTTTAACGACCAATTTTGTCAATATTCGCCATCCACAGAAACTACAATTAAATTTAGCTTTAGTGCTTATTTTCAGTGACGTATGCTTACATTTTAATAATTCCATACTTACCTTAGGACTTACGCGGTTATCGCTTATTTGTTCATATTTTAATCGTTTTTAACGATTTTATGTTCACAAAACGCGCTAATTTCGGTGAAATGCGTAAGTCCTAACCTTAAACCCCTGCCTTATGTTTAACCGCCAATCTCATATAATGTTCTGCCGAATACTTAAAATAGGCTTTTTCTTCATCGGTTAAAGCGCGTACTTTTTTAACAGGATTGCCTAAATACAAATAACCCGACTCCAAGCGTTTGTTGGGTGGCACTAGGCTGCCTGCGCCTATTAACACTTGTGACTCAATCACCACACGGTCTAGCACAATCGTACCAATGCCTACTAATACCTCATCACCAATGGTACAACCATGCAAGGTCACATGATGGCCGATGGTGACGTGTTTACCAATTACTAATGGCGCACCCAATGGGTCAACAGGCCGTTTGTGGGTCACGTGCAGCATCGCAAAATCTTGAATGTTAGAGCCTTCGCCAATTTTAATACTATTGACATCACCACGAATTACCGCACAAGGCCATACAGAGCTATTGTCAGCTAATTCAACATCTCCAATCACCACGGCAGCACTATCTACAAAACACGACTGTGCTACGCTTGGTATTACTCCTTCAAAAGGACGAATATTCTGACTCATAATCAACCTGCCTTTGGTACAGGACGAGGATAGGCTTTAGAACGAAGCTGCAACCAATCTTTAGAAATTGACCATGTGGTATGTACTGCTTTACTGCCCGTAAACACCCCAGCATGGCCACCGGGTACAATATGAAACGTTTTATCGGTAGAAGATACAATAGACATAATGGCGCGCGCCCCTGCAATACTGACAATCTTATCGTTGTCGCCTGCAAAGGCCAAAATATTGCTTTTAATCTGGCTAAAGTCAGCCACACGCTCGCCAATTTTTAGTTTGCCCTTGGCCATACGATTATATAAACCCATTTTACGCATCATATCTTGCACTGTTGCACCGGGGTAATCAGGCATATTCGTAAACCATTCATTCATGGTCATATAACGCGCCACATAATCGTCATCTGCCAAATTACGAATCAACTCCAGATAACTCGACATTACCCCCACTGGATTAGTCATTTTAAACAACCAAGACAAGGTTTTGCCGTCAACATGAAACTTGTTAGAAGCAACACTATCCAATTTAAAACCCGTTTTATTTTTGATAAAACTAGCAGGCATAGATAATAATTGGCTAATGGGTCCTGTAATAGGGTTCATTTTGTGCATATCTATCGGGCTGGCAATGGTAATCAAGTTGGTGATTTTGTCATCTTCGGGATGAGAGGCCATATACATCAAAGCCAAAAGCCCACCCATACAATACCCTAATAACGAGACTTCTTCGGAGTCGCTATGTTCTCTTATCGCTGTTAATGCTTGAGGAAACCAATCATTCACATAATGTTTAAGTGATAAATCGGCGTTTTCGGCCGTCGGTTTACCCCAGTCAATTAAATAAACCTCAAAACCATGTGCCAAAAAATATCGCACCAAACTACGGTCGGCTAATAAATCAAAAATCCACGCAAACACGCCCAACGGTGGAACCATAACAATGGGAATGGCAAAGCGACGACGACGAACATGCAAAGACTGGCCGCTTTCTAACACCAGCATATCTGTTTTTAAAGGTGGATAATACTTGACCGACATAATGCCATCTTGAAAAATCACTTGGTTGTCGGTTTTATCCAACAACAAATATTTTTCTTTATTGACTTGGCGTTGCACCATATTTTTGGCAAAAGCAGCACTGGTTTTGGCTAAGCGTGAAAGTTGCTCAATTCTACTGGTGGTCATGTTAAAAATCCTGATAAAACAAAACAGGACTTGCGCATTTTACCGAAAGCTTGTGTTGAGCGAAGTCGAAACAAGCGCGTCTTGTGAATCCTCCCCAACCCTCCTTTACAAAAGGAGGGAGTTTCCCCCTTTTTCAAAGGGGGACTAAGGGGGATTTAACGAACAAATAAGCGATAACCGCGTAAGTCCAAACAAAAAAGTGCATCTCGTTAAGAGTATGCACTTTTAGGATGAAGGTAAAGGGTACTATATAGACTAATGAGTATTTACTCGCTCCTCCAAAGCATCGTCACTTTTTAATGCCTTAGGCGTTGTGGCCACATCATCTGCTAAAGGAATCGGTTGTTTGGCTAAAGCTATCGCTAATACCTCATCAATCCACTTCACCGTTTTAATGCTCAAATCGGCTTTGATGTTATCAGGAATTTCTTTAAGGTCACGGGCATTTTCTTCGGGGATTAACACCGTTTTAATGCCGCCACGATGAGCCGCCAACAACTTCTCTTTTAAGCCACCAATCGGTAACACCTGACCACGCAAGGTAATTTCACCCGTCATTGCCACATCGGCACGCACAGGAATACCCGTTAACACCGACACAATCGCGGTGCACATACCAATGCCAGCACTCGGGCCATCTTTGGGGGTTGCACCTTCGGGAATATGAATATGCAAATCTTGGGTCTCGTGAAACTCTGGGACAATACCTAACACTTTCGAACGTGAGCGAACCACCGTAATGGCCGCTTTAATCGACTCTTGCATCACATCGCCCAATTTGCCTGTCATGGTAAAGCGGCCTTTGCCTTGTGTAGTCACCGCTTCGATGGTTAGAAGCTCACCACCGACCGATGTCCATGCCAAGCCAGTCACTTGACCAATTTGGTCTTTTTCTTCGGCTTTGCCAAAACTGTATTTGTAAACACCGCAATAATGCTCAAGGTTATCGGCGGTAACTACCACAGTTGAATTAGTGGCAACACCCAATACCGCTTCTTTAACCACTTTACGGCAAATTTTAGATACTTCGCGCTCTAAATTACGCACCCCTGCTTCGCGGGTATAACGACGCACCAACTCTCGTACCGCGCTCTCTTCTACCACTAACTCTTTCGCTTTTAAGCCTGCTAATTCGCGTTGTTTGGGAACAAGGTATTTTTGAGCGATGTTAACTTTTTCATCTTCGGTATAACCTGGTAGGCGAATTACTTCCATACGGTCTAACAAGGGGGCAGGAATATCCATCGAGTTAGCGGTACACAAAAACATCACTTCGGACAAGTCATAATCCACGTCCAAATAATGGTCATTAAAATGTTGGTTTTGCTCGGCATCTAACACTTCTAACAAGGCAGAGGCTGGGTCGCCACGGCTATCCGCACCCATTTTGTCAATTTCATCTAACAAAAAGAGTGGATTTTTAACACCCACTTTGGCCATGCGTTGAATCAATTTACCAGGCATAGAGCCAATATAGGTACGACGATGACCGCGAATCTCAGATTCATCACGTACACCACCTAAAGCCATACGCACAAATTCACGTTTAGTGGCTTTGGCAATCGACTGTCCTAAAGACGTTTTGCCTACACCCGGAGGGCCTACCAAACACAACACAGGTCCTTGCAATTTTTTAACCCGTGACTGTACCGCCAAAAACTCTAAAATACGTTCTTTGACTTCTTCGAGGCCATAGTGGTCGGCATCCAAAATTTGACGTGCCATTTTGAGGTCAATACCAATGCGACTACGTTTTTTCCACGGTACACTAATCATCCAATCAATATAACTACGGACGACAGTGGCCTCGGCCGACATCGGTGGCATCATGCGTAACTTTTTGAGTTCGGCATCAACTTTTTTACGCGCTTCGGCAGGCAGACCTGCTTTTTCGATACGCTGTTCTAATTCTGCAAATTCATTTTCAGCACTACCTGCCTCATTTAACTCGCCCAGTTCTTTATGAATCGCTTTAATTTGCTCATTTAAATAGTATTCGCGCTGAGTTTTTTCCATTTGCTTTTTAACGCGGCCACGAATACGCTTTTCGACTTTGAGCAAATCGACTTCGGAATCCATCACCCCTAACAAATGCTGAACACGTTCTTCTAAATTAAGAATCTCTAAAATTTCTTGTTTTTCTTCGAGTTTTAGCGACAAATGGGCGGCAATGGTATCGGCTAAACGATAAGGGTCTTTAATCGTCTGTACCGAATTCCATACTTCGGGCGCAACTTTTTTGGCTTGTTTAACATATTGTTCAAATTCTGCCAATAAAGAGCGCAACAAGGCTTCGGCCTGTGTCGCATCCAAACTTGGATTAGGATGCTCGTTAACGCTGGCTAACAACAAACGACCTGTATCAATGATGTCGTCAACTTGGGCACGACGCTGGCCTTCGACCAATACTTTTACCGTGCCATCAGGCAACTTCAATAATTGCAAAATCGTGGCGACAGTGCCTACGCTATACAAACCTGCTTGATTAGGGTCATCATCCGCTGCATCTTTTTGCGCTACCACAAAAATCTTTTTTTGGCCATTCATGGCTGTTTCGAGTGCCTGAATCGACTTATCTCGTCCGACAAATAAAGGAATAACCATATGCGGATATACAACCACATCGCGCAATGGCAATAATGGCAAATCAATCAATTCTGACTCGTACATAATTTTCTCCAAGCACTATGCCATTGGCAATGGTGCAATCTTGCATGTTATTTGTATGTTTTAGGGAGTTTTTGGCAAATTACAAGGGGACAGCACAGAAAAGGCTAAAATATGCAGGATTTTTGGCGTTTTTAGAGAATTTGATTGCACTCAATCCAACCATCTCAAAAGCAGATAGTTAGACTGAGGACAAGTTTGACAGCTCGATTTAAGAAGCTTTTCGTTCCTCTTGAGGGACAGCAACTTCATCATTTTTATAAACTAACAATGGCTTTTGGTCATCGGTAATGGTTTTTTCTTCAATCACCACTTTTGATATACCCTCGACTGATGGCAAATCATACATCGTTTCTAACAAGGCATTTTCCATAATCGAACGTAAGCCACGCGCACCTGTTTTACGCTCCATCGCTTTTTTGGCAGTTGCGACTAAGGCTTCTTCTCTAAACTCTAAACCGACTCCTTCCATATCAAACAATTTTTGATATTGTTTGGTAAGGGCATTTTTGGGTTCAGTCAAAATCTGAATCAACGCATCTTCGGTCAATTCCTCTAAAGAGGCAATCACAGGCAAACGACCAATTAACTCAGGTATTAAACCAAACTTAATTAAATCTTCTGGCTCAACTTCTTTAAAAATCTCGCCCGTGTTTTTAGTTTCTTCTTTACTGCGTACGGTGGCATTAAAACCGATACCACTTTTTTCGGAGCGGCTTAAAATCACTTTTTCTAAACCTGCAAACGCCCCACCACAAATAAACAAAATATTAGAAGTATCCACCTGTAAAAACTCTTGTTGAGGATGTTTACGTCCTCCCTGAGGTGGCACAGAGGCCATCGTGCCTTCAATCAGTTTTAGTAAGGCTTGTTGTACACCTTCGCCAGACACATCACGAGTGATAGATGGGTTTTCGGATTTGCGAGTGATTTTGTCAATTTCGTCAATATAAACAATACCACGCTCGGCTTTTGCAACATCATAATCACATTTTTGCAGTAGCTTTTGAATGATGTTTTCGACATCTTCACCCACATAACCTGCTTCGGTTAAGGTGGTTGCATCGGCCATCGTAAAGGGAACATCTAACAAACGTGCTAGCGTTTCTGCCAATAATGTTTTGCCTGAGCCTGTTGGGCCAATCAACAAAATATTGCTTTTAGACAATTCAACTTCGGTGGATTTTTTGTTGTTGACCGCCTTTTTAGCCCCTGCTTGCAAACGCTTGTAGTGGTTATATACCGCCACAGCCAACACTTTTTTGGCTTTTTCTTGGCCAATCACATAATCATCTAAGGTTTCTTTAATCTCGCGAGGAACGGGTAAAGCGTCCTTTAATTTTTGTTTGGCTGATTCCGCAGCCTCCTCTGGTTCTTGCGCCATAATGTCGTTGCATAAATCAACACATTCATTGCAAATATATACCGAAGGCCCTGCAATCAGCTTGGTGACTTCATGCTGACTTTTACCGCAAAATGAGCAAAACAACAGTTTTTCATTACGGCTTTTACGTTCATCACTCATTATTTTTCCTCAATCAAGCAAGATTTAAGCAATCCGCTTTTCTATAACAGCATCTATCAGGCCATATTGTTTGGCGTCTTCTGCGCCCATAAAGTTGTCTCTATCGGTGTCTTTTTCGATACGTTCAATAGGCTGGCCAGTGTGAAAAGCAAGACATTCATTTAAGCGATGGCGAATTTTTAAGATTTCTTGGGCATGAATGGCTATATCAGAGGCTTGACCTCTAAAACCGCCTAAAGGCTGATGAATCATTACCCGTGAGTTAGGCAAGCAATAGCGTTTACCTTTTGCACCTGCCGTCAACAAAAATGACCCCATCGAACAAGCCTGACCAATACAAATGGTACTCACATCAGGTTTAATAAACTGCATGGTATCATAAATTGCCATGCCCGCTGTGACCGAACCACCAGGGGAATTGATGTACAAATGAATATCTTTATCGGGATTCTCGGACTCTAAAAACAGTAACTGCGCCACAATCAAGTTGGCCATATGGTCTTCTACTTCACCCACCATAAAAATGACACGTTCTTTGAGTAAGCGCGAATAAATGTCAAAAGCACGTTCACCACGGGAAGACTGCTCGACCACCATTGGCACAAGGCCACTGCTAATTATTGGCATCATGAATCATTATCTCTTTTTAATAGGCGCGCTAAGTGCCGCTTGGGGATAGACTTTTTAAAAAACAGAGGTATTTTTTAACAGAAAACACAGCACTAATCTAGCAAATTAAGCATTGACTGACGATACAACAAACAAAAAGCCTCCCAAAGGAGGCTTTTGTTAACAATATGGCTTTATTGTTGTGGACGTAACAATTCTTCGTAGCTGACTGCCTTGTCGCTAATTTGAGCAGCAGCCAAGATTAAATCGACCACTTGGTCTTCTAACACCGCAGATTGTACTTGTGCCATTTGCTCTTTATTGCTGTAGTACCATTGTACCACTTGCTCTGGCTCTTCGTACGATTGAGCCACTTCGTCAACCAAGGCACGTACACGCTCAGCGTCCACTTGCACTTCATTCTTTTGAATGATGTTTGATACTAATAAACCCAGTGCCACAGAACGCTGTGCATTTTCTTTAAACAACTCGTCTGGCAACATCTCGGGCTTAATTTGCGCGCTCTTGCCACCAAACTGTTGAATTGCTTGTTGACGTTGACGGTTAATTTCGTCGGCAACTAAAGCTTTTGGTACTTCTAAGCTATTAGCATTCACTAAAGCATCAAATACCGAGGCTTTTACTTTGGCACGAATCGCATTTTTTAACTCGCGTTCCATGTTTTTGCGCACATCGGCACGAAACTGTTCAACATTACCGTCTTTAATGCCAAAGGCTTCTAAAAATGCTGCATCTAATTCGGGCAATACAGGTTTAACTACTTTTTTGACGTTAATTTTGAATTGTGCTTCTTTGCCTGCTAAGTTTTCGGCTTGATAATCAGCAGGGAAAGTCACAGTGATGGTTAATTCATCTCCTGCTTTAGCACCCACTAATTGTTCTTCAAAACCAGGAATCATGCGCTTTGCGCCAATCACAATATTAAAGTCTTGTGCAGTGCCACCATCAAATTTTTCACCAGCAACAGAACCTTCAAAGTCAATGGTCAAACGGTCTTGCTCGGCTGCAGCCTCTGTACTTTCTTCCCACTTAGCACGTTGACGGCGCAAATTGGCAATCATAGTATCAATATCCGCGTCTGTGACTTCGGAAGTCGGACGTTCAACCGCCAAAGCAGCAAAATCAGCCAACGTGACTTCTGGATAAACTTCTACAACAGCGGCAAACTCAACGTCTTTGCCTTCATCAAAACTGATTGGCTCAATATTAGGATAACCAGCGACTTTTAATTCGGTTTGTTGTAATGCACCAACATAAGCGTCACGAATAATATCATCTAAGGCTTCGGCACGAATGCTTGCACCATAACGCTTTTTAATGACATTTAATGGCACTTTACCAACACGAAAACCATCCATTTTAATGGTACGAGCGGCTTGGTTGATTTTTTTGTTAACCGTTTGTTCAACTTGTGCAGCAGGCACAGCAATTTTTAAGCGACGCTCTAGGGTAGAAACATTTTCAACAGAAACTTGCATGACATCCTCTAAATACTAAGGCAATTCAAAGCGGCCTGTCATAAACAAGCCTATAAAATTTTGACATCTTCCCATAGCTAAAGCAAGGGGATTCCTTCTGCAAGACGCTCATGTCCGAGCGCAAGAATGTTCTTGGCGGCGTTTATGTCGCGGTCATGCAGTGTACCACACTGCATACAAGTCCATTCTCTTATTCCAAGTCCTGCTCTACCTTTTGGACTGTTTTGGCGTGACCCACAACACGAGCAAGTTTGGGTGGTATATTTTTCATCAATTTCTTCAAACCACACCCCTGCGTTCTCGCATTTATACTTGAGTAGGGTTCTAAACATCGTCCAACCTGCATCAAATACAGATTTTGCCAGTTTGGTTTTGGCTAGACTTTTTGTGTTGACATTGCCAACAAATATCGCAGCGTAATTTTTAACTAATTTACTACTTTCTTGGTGTAAGTGATTATGTCTAATCTGTTTAATTTTAGCATGAATGGCTTTAACGCGCTTTTTGTTTCTTGCTCGCTGAGCTATACCTAGTTTTTGTTCGTACTTTCTATAGGTACGTTGGGCTTGAATTTTTTTACCATTAGAGAGAGTGGCAAAGTCTTTTAAGCCTAGATCTATACCAACACTTCGACTTCGTTCAGTGACCGCGCTAGGTGCTAGGTTTGTGAGCGTAGTCGAATCATCAACCACTAAGCACACATACCAACGTCCACGGCCATCTTGGACAAATGCCCCTGTTTTGACGTGGTATTGACTTAATCCGTAACTATCCCACAAACCAAACCAGTGATGACCGTATTTAACTTGTCCATGTTGATATTTAATCGCAGTTTTTTTAAAAGGTATCCAGCCCAACGATTTTTTGGCTGAGTTAGGATTGGATACGCGCCACTTGAGCTTCGCTTTTTTGAACTGTTTGCGTCTTAAAACCAATTCCTCGGTAATGGCTTGAATCGTTTGGCTATGCAAGTTAAGTAGTTTACTTGCTCCTGCAGTATATTTTGCAATGTCGAAAGCTGAAAAAAACTTACCTGTCCGTTGTAAATGCTTAAAAGACAAGTCATTGACGTAATTCCAAACAAAGTTTACTTCCGATGCGAGTTGGTTTAGCACCTTGCAATGTTTGTCCTTTATACGTAATTTAAGCGTTTTCATCAACCAACTTTAAGAGTAAATCATCGTTAAAACAATACTTTCTCAAGATTTTATTCTGTATTTCGGCTTCGCTCAGCAACCAAAAGACACATGGTTTTACGGCGAAGTCGATAAAGACGAGGATTATACGGTACTTTTGGCTTTATAACAGTGCAAAGCTCAGTTTTTTTGGTGTAATCGTGTTTATTTTTGGAGATTGTCGCTATTGTCAGCTTGGTTTTGCTGCTCGGCTTTCTTTTTTAACCATGCGGTCATATCTTCATTTTTGACACGACGATAGATATCTTCTACCGCCACTGTGAGTCCAATCGAGGTAAAGCAAATGTCATGCCCCAAATAGTGTACGGTTTGCTCCCAATATTTATCGTCTATGCGATACCATCTTTCTATTTCTACAAAATCTTGTTCAATAAGAATATATTCTTTTAGGCTGGCAATTTGACAATATGCTTGACGTTTAAAGGTTTTGTCATGTTGGCGAGTGGATTTTGACAATACTTCAACAATGAGAGTTGGATATTGGGTGTAATAATCTTGTTCTTGACCACTACAATCCACCATCACATCGGGATAAAAAAAGTTGTTACCCACTTTAACTTTCATGTCGGAGGCGTAGGGTTGGCAAGGGTTATCTTGCAGGTGATTATACAATAAATTAGATACCGTCATGCTAATGATATTATGGTCTTTGTGTGCGCCTGCCATCGCATACACTTCGCCATCTATGTATTCATGGCGAATATCTGATAACAATTCGCCTGCCAAGTAGTCTTGCTGGGTGATGGAGTTGTTTTTTAACGCAGTGTTCATCTTTACAGACCCTAAGTCAATTATTAACTCACCAAGACTAACAAATATTATTCTCTCAAATCAAACTCTAGCATACAGCAATAAAAAAGCGGCTTGCGCCGCTTTGATTAACAGAATTTAAGAGTACCATAACAGTTAGGCGCGAAATTTTGCCCACTTAATTGCAAATCTCTTAAAGTCAAACTTAATGGTGCTCCCGACAAATCAATAGTACCAGCATCAATATTAATATCACCTGTGCCTAAAATAGCATTTACTAAGCCAGCAAAAGTCATTGATGCTGGATTAGCTGTAATATAAGTCGTTAGTGCTTGTGCCAATTGAGGAAATAAGGGTGCAATATCAACCTGCTGAACAGGGTCAACACTACCTAGGTTAATAGGGTCTGCAAAAGACATCCACCAGCCTCTTTTGGCAACATCAGTAACAGTCGCTGGTTTACTAGAGTCTGTAGAGCCATCCACTCTTGTGCGTTCTGGATTAGCACCAGAGTAACTACCAGGCCAGCGCATATCTTGTGACTGTAACGACAAATAAAAAGGTGAGTTAATGGGCAAATAATGTACATAGCCTAAATCTTGCTGAATCGTCACATCGGCTTTAATACCATTGATAGTTGCTTTCATAAAGTTGTTTTGCAAAAAATCACCAACATTAACACCTGCGATAGATCCCAACGTACAGCCAAATCCTCCACTACACCCAATAATCTGTGCATCCAGTGGCCCACCTTGAGCTTGAGCCTCCAGTGGTACATTAAATGTCCAGTCAATTGGCGTTTCTACTGGATTATGATAAACAACATTACCCCCTGCAGGATATACACCTCTATAATCTGACTTAATAGGTGGTACTGATAACGTCGCGGCTAAAGGCAAAGCAGCTGTACGTGAAGCATTTAACACAATACCTGGCCTGATAAAGGGAATATTACTCATGGCAGGTACATTCATGCCACCGCCTGTTGTTTTGAAATCGTAGATAGCCCCTACTCCAGAATCAATTTTACCAAAAACTTGATTGTTATAGGTCACGGGAACACCATCAACCACATAATTGGCATTAGGAATCGTTTCAAAAAATCGTGCTAGGGTATTGGCTTTGCCATACACATAACCTGTCGCGTCTGACTGAATACGCATAAACCCTGATATTGCATTAATACCATTAGGTGTTGTGCTGTTTTCTGTACCTGTCGTTAACAAGCCTATCGCCCTTTCAGCACTGACTCTAAAACCCACAATCTCTCGAGTAGAGGCCGTATTAGGGTTTTTAACAGCAAACTGAAAGAATGGATTTTCTAATACTGCATCTGACTGTACTCTTCCATCCCGTGTTGATGACAGACCACTCAAACTCAAGTTATCAATATCAATATCACAACCACCTGCTCCATTGACACCACCACATCCTAATTGCAATTTTCGAATATTTAAGTTGGCTTCTATTTTTGCTTCAAATCCCAACTTATAAAATCCTATATTATTGCCACCCTCAAAGTTCGATGCATCTGACGGGGCTAAATAACTTAGATTCATTAATGCCTGGCCATCAACTTCTGCCAACTCACTATCTGACAACTCAGACATTGCCCACACAGCAGGAGATAAGATAAAACCGCCCAATATAGCAGCTGAACATATTATTTTTTTCATAGCCTACCCTCTGCTTTAATCTCTTGGTCTAAAGCTAAAATTACTATTTAAACGTCCACCCGTAATGGCAATTTCTCCCAAACGCTGGCCATTTTGACCTGACGGATACAAGTTGATATCTCTAATTCTAAATACATTATTTTGACGTTGAGTTGCATTACCAGGGTCGGGATTAAAGGTAAACGCATAACTAAAGGCAACCGTCTCTTTGTTGATTTTGATTTGGTTACTAAAACCGATGTTACCTGTAATATTATCTAAACCAATGATAGAGTCATCTATAGGATCAACAAACTGAATCGTGCTTGTTGTATATTGCACACCACTTTGAGTTACACTGCCTTTTAAGTCGTAGTTACCTTCAAAACTTAAACGATTACCAGATAATGTATCCACACCAGGTACAATATCCAAATTCATACTGCCATCTAACTTAAGCTTAACCCCTAAAAATACGTCGTCTTTTTTGGTAAAACTATCTAGAGGCACATAACAAGCTGTCTCATTGGCACCTGTACAACCTGTAAAATTAGAGCGATAACGCGAACCTGGCAAATAACCACCAGCTAACTCCATGGCTGCTGCAATCGTCAGCTTTGGCATATTCAGATTGATTTTATTATTTTCTAATCCCAATGTACCATAGGCCGTAATTAACATATCAATATTACGCAAACCGATATAGTAATTGGTTGGGTTATTGCTGTCTAAAGGGTTATCGGCTCCATCAATCAACATAATAGAGGTTGTTCGAGCACCTGCTGGAGTGCCATCAGGCAAGGCAACCTTATTTACACCTTCTGTGCTTAAGCCCAATGCAAAACCTAAGCGTTCCGAGCCTGACACTGTGGTGCCATAAGTCACCATGTTGGCATTTAGATTATAAAATGGCAAACCTAAACCCCATTTTTGTGCTGGGTTACTTGGAATATCTGCGGCGTTAGTCACATCATTGCTTACTGTAAATCGTGTTGTTCTTGCGACGGCATTAAAGTTAAAGCCTCTGACGGCTACAGCCAAAGCATTGGGATTAGAGGAGATAGAATCGTGCACTAAATGTGAATAATCGCCACTGGTTGTTATGTTGCCATTAGTGGTAGTACCACCCGTAGTAATGGTTAAACGCGAAGTATTCAAGTTAGTGTTTGTGGGCAATTGCACTCTTTTAGAGTTTATTAAGTTAAAATAAACGTCACCTGTATCAAAATATGCCCTATCTGTATTAAGAGGTGTTCCACCTGCGGCAATCGTTTTTCTGATTAACAATGGCGTTAAATTACTAAATTCAACGCCATATGCGTTTGTACCACCATGACCAAGCTCCAAGGTAGAACCTTTACCACCTGCACCAAAGGTTGCCGCATCTGCATCATTTTTAGTAAAGTCAGCTCTCACGCGCATATACAAGCCCTCACTACCCGCGATAGAGCCATCTATCCCTGTTGCTGCAGTGCCAGCAGCCGAATAAGCTGCCCCCAAAATACTATTCGCTGGTGTTGCGTTACGACCATCTACCCCTTTAACCACCATACTTGCATTGGTTGCCCTTCCTGAAGCTCCTAGACGTAATACGCCTTTTACGGGGTTAGATACATCTGTTGTTGTAAGCGTTGTGCCTGTATTACCTTTATATACAATATCCAAATTTAGACCAGGGTTCGTTCCACCTGCTGATCCGCCCGAATAATTAACATCAGTCACTCTATTTAAATCAATATAATTAGCGGCATCACGAGTTTCTAATACTAACGCATTCTGATAGCTCGGGTTAGTTTCGGTGCTATCTCCAATATACATATAACCTTGGCCTGCAAAGTTAAAGTTAAAATTTCTCACAATAAACTGATTGTTAATACCACCAGATGCTTGCTGAGTTAAGTATAGATTAAGATTTTTAAGCCCCAACTCCACATTCATGAGTGCATTTTTATTAAATAGACCATCTCTCGTTGTTAGGTTAAAAATTACATCTTCTTGAGATTGAACCGCAAATCCACCATAACTATTACCACAAACCGCACCCGCTGCATCGCAAATCCGCAAACTATTTGCCTTTAAAGTGCCAAAATAAAAGGCCGACTTTAATGCAAGCCCTGTTGATGCACCGCTTGAACCAATATCTAAATTGAGCGTTGTATGTAATTTGCCTGTATGGGTTATATCGGTACTGTGTGTTGCACCAGTAGGATTAAGACTCACACCATCAAAATACGCGCCAAGGGTAGTTTCGGCGTTAGTTGATAGACCAGCCTTGTCTTGCCAAAAGGCTCGATTGATTGTGGCACTGTCATATTCTGCATTAACATACAAGCCGTCCTGTCCATCTATCAATCCCAACTCTACATCAGACATTTCTTGTAGTGCATGAACAGTACCAACACCACTAATAGCCGCTATCGCTACTACCAAGGGCAATTTACTGGGCTGCTGTTGACTGTTTTTGTTATTTTTCATATTACATAAACCTTTTATTAACAGCGCGGATGGTTTGTATCACAACTAAAAACTTTTATAGTTCCTTGCAATGCTAAGTTAGCATTGATACTTAAACCCGTAAAACCCACCTCTCGCCCCTGATCAAAACCTGCTGCCGTATATTTGCCATTAGCATAAGCTCCTGCACCACTTCCACCAGATGCTTTTGCCAAATAGCCAGGTAAATTAGTAGTACCTGTAGAGCAGTTTAAATTTGTCTCGGTACAGGTGTCCGATTCAATTGCCAGTGACTGATAACCAAAGTTACGAATTAAAATTGGTTTAGTAGCATTAAAGCCAAACTGCACTGCCGCCTTTAGCACAGTGGCACTATTATCGCCTACATAAGGGGCTAAATCTGCGCCATCCAACTTGACTTCTTGAAACTTAAGTGTGCCTTGTACCTGTTTAAAGACCAACCACAATTTACGTCCCGTCGCTGAGCCTGTTACCGTCCCGTCGTGATTACGATTATTTAAATTTAACGCCCAGCGGCAAAACTCAAAATCAGCACATAAGGTTGCATCAAAACTATAATCTGGATTTTGATTGAGTCGCATCTCTAGTGACAGGTCAGCACCTGCTTGTCCATCAACCGCTTGCAACTCTTCTTCATTCATGGCTTGCATTTCAGCATAAGACACTGAAGAACAGCCTAACAACAAAAGCATTAAAATAGCGTTTTTCATGTTCTACACCCTATAAACCTTTTGTTGTTATTTTTAAGTGTTGTATTAACAAACCGTCTATTACCGCAGAGCCCATATTATTTAATGGCGATGCATTTACATCTACTGTATGAGATAGTGGAATAATATCAGTAGTTTGACCATAAACGAATGCAGCCTGACCGACCACTGGAAACCACGTTAAATTTCGACCAGCCAAGTCCCAATCTCGGTTGTTGTTTGGACTCACTATTTCAACAACTCCTAAACCATGTGCACCTCTACTGCCATCTACTTCAGATTCTCCATTACAAACATTTGTACCCGCAGATAAATTACCTCCAGGACAATCATGAGCACCACGCACAAATGGTGAACCAGGCGTATTTGTTGTTCCATTACTAGGGGATGCTGGTGTTCCAAACAAATATGTGGTTGTATAAGAACCATCCGTATTGCTAAAAGTTTTTACACCCGTACTAGAGTTAATGGCTGTTAAATATGCCCAATCGTTATGGACACCTGATAAATTAAAATAACGTCGACAATTTGAAGGAAACCCCAAAACACCTCCCGTACAATCACCACTTGGATGGCCATACGGATCTGCAGTATCTCCCCCTGTAAAATTAGGATCAACCAATAAATAAGTATCCGTAAAAACGCCTGTCCGTGTTCTTAACTCACGTTGCTGAAATTGTATTTCTGTGCGTACGGTAGTGAATGGTCCTGCCTGAGTACGAGTTTGCAATTCACCAAAAGAAATACCGACTGACTCTGCCCCAGAATAAGCTGTCAAAGTATTTGTAGCGGCATCATATACCGTAGAACCAATGCTAATACTGCTATGAGTGGCGCTATTGCCCTGATAATTTACCCCACCCAACGTGCGTGTTGTTCCACATTGATAAAAATTACACGTAGAGCCAGTATAACCACCATTAGTAATTGGGTTAGAATTATCATAATTAGTATAGATTTGTTTATAAACAGACTCTTTGTTGGCAATCCTAGCAACCTCTAAGACAAGATTTTTATTATCACTAGCAACCCCAACCACTAAGGGCTGATACAACTGACCTAAGACCACATTCATATTGACATTATAAAAATTTAACCCTTCGGCGCTATCAAAAGTTGGCGCACTACCACCATTGATAGCTGGTGTATCCAACAATGCCGTGTTAGATGTTTCTTTGGTACTTAAACGTAACACACTCGGCAAGCTAGGGGGTGTCCATGTTAAACCACTGACAGAATCAGTCACTGTACGACTTTGAAATCTAAACTGACAGGCTGCGGTACTAAAGGCAACCGAAGTTGTACCACAACCATAAGCACCATCCTGCACAAAAGCGGTGGCATTACGACTTGAAGAACTTGTCGTTACACTTGCCCTTAAAGTTTCTCCATCACCGCTATTAAAGCGCAATACACCCGTTAAACCCAATGTATTGTTATAAAAGTTACTCATACCATTAACGCCAGTTGCTGCTCCACCTAGCGTTTGAAACATCCTTATTTCACTGCCGTTTAGACTCACACCATCCCAAATAGCTTGCATACGCAAACGGTTAGCACGACCAGCCCCCCCCACATTAAACTGTGTTCCAGTTGCTGTCAGATTTTCTGCCACATTTGGATCACGCACAAATGCATCCAACCAATAAGCAAACTTTAAGTTATAAGCAGATTTTTCTGCAGCAGATAAAGCAGATACATTAGTATTATATAGCGGTGCTTCGAGCCCAAAATAAGTCACATTACCACTACTGGTTGATGTTGGAGCAGGTGCGTTAAAATCTGGCACACCATTTTGCGTGACTGTTTTAAACAACCAAGGGTTGGCAGAAGTACCCCACGTATCAATTGCACGACCAAAACGACCATTCCAATCAGTATTTACTCTAGCTGCACCATAGGCTTTACTTGACTGAGAAACTGCCATGCCATATAAAAATATATCTGCTTTACCAACTGGCAAGTCACTTCCGTTAATAAAACCATCTTTATTGGTATCTTGAGAGTCAAACGTCAAAGGCCCTACAGGAATGTAACGTATATAGCCCGTATCTTTTAAACGATTAGTAGTTACGTCATTATCTAGCACCATGCCTGTACCCACATCCAGGGTATTATCAGCACCCCGCATTACCATATAAAAATTTTCTGGCAAAAAGGCAACACCCTCACCCGTGGCCTCACTCATGACATCGTCATCTAATACTTCTAAAGCATAAGCCGCCTGTGTATTGGCAAGAGCAATGGCAACACAAAGTGTTTTTAAGGTAGGCAATTTCATAGATACGCCCTGTTTTTGTTGTATGACTAGGAGCGGCACGCCACAACAGCGGAACACTAAATTAAAATAATAGTTGTAAACTCTAATAATTATGCCCTGTTTTAAGCAGTTTGCCAAAGTTTGAGCGTTATTTAAAAGTCGTTTTTTTGTAATAAGCGATAAATGGCTTTAATTATCAACTAAAACCATTACCTAAATTTTATACTTCTTAGACAACCGACGCTGGCACTCGTACCCATCCTTCCATAATAATTCGTGCGCTGCGGCTCATAATTGCTTTAGTGACTGTCCACTCGCTGTTTACTTGTTTGGCTTCTGCACCGACGCGTAATGTGCCTGATGGATGACCAAAACGTACCGCTTGACGCTCGCCACCACCTGCCGCCAAATTTACCAATGTACCACTTACCGCTGCTGCTGTACCAATGGCCACTGCTGCCGTACCCATCATAGCATGATGTAATTTACCCATCGACAACGCGCGCACTAACAAGTCAATATCATTCGAGATTACTTCTTTGCCACTCGAAGCAATATAGTCTTTTGCTTTAGCAACAAAGGCAATTTTGGGTGTATGTTGACGGGTCAATGCCTCTTGTGGGGTTTTGATTAAACCCATACGCAATGCACCAGCAACACGAATCGCCTCAAACTTAGCCAGTGCTTGAGCATCACCGTTAATGGCCTCTTGTAGCTCTGTGCCTGTATAGCCAATATCTTCGGCATTAACAAAAACAGTCGGAATACCTGCGGTAATCATGGTTGCCTTTAAAGTGCCGACATTGGGTACTTCTAAGTCGTCAATTAAATTTCCTGTAGGAAACATTGAGCCGCCTGCATCACCTTCACCTTCATCAGCAGGGTCTAAAAACTCCAAGACTATTTCGGCAGCAGGAAAAGTCACGCCATCCAACTCAAAATCACCCAGTTCTTGCACTTGGCCATCACGGATTGGCACATGAGCAATAATGGTTTTGTGGATATTAGCTTGCCAAATTCGCACTTTACACAGGCCATTTTCGGGAATGCGTGATTTATCTACCAACCCTGCATGAATGGCAAATGCACCTGCTGCTGTGGACAAATTGCCACAGTTGCCACTCCAATCGACAAAGGCTTTATCAATAGAGACTTGGCCATATAAATAATCAACATCATGATGTGGCTGTTGGCTTTTAGACAAAATAACGCATTTGCTGGTACTCGAGGTTGCACCGCCCATACCATCAATATGTTTGGCATAGGGGTCAGGACTGCCGATGACACGCATAAATAATTGGTCACGTGCTGGCCCTGCTTTCTGGCAGGACTCAGGTAAATCTTGTAAACGAAAAAACACGCCTTTGCTGGTACCACCACGCATATAAGTTGCAGGAATTTTAATTTGATGTTGAGCCATGATAGTTCTCTGAGATTATCAACTCGTTGTATTTTAAAATTTCCCTTCGACTTCGCTCAGGGAACAGGGTTACGTTGGTTGAGCTTGGCCAGCCCTGAACCTACCGAAGGGTCAAAACCTTTGTTACCAAAGCCTATGTTAGGGTATAGCCCTGACGCGGAAAATGCACATGCACAATCCCCAACTGAGGGTCTTGACGCGCCAAGATATAACGTTCGGGCATAACTCCCACTAAAATGCCTGCTGTTGGCTCACAACCATAATCAGCGGGAGCAATACTCACTTTTTCGCCAATTAACACATCTTGACGGTACTCGTCAGCAATCAAACGTGGCTCTGCTTTGGCGGCTTTTAACGCTTCTTGCTCACTAATGGACACATGGTATCCATGCCCAAATGCTTTCATGCGTGTCATCCAATTTAATACTTTGGGATATGATTGGAGTAATGGTGCTTCTGCTAAGTCATGAATAAACCATAAACTATGATAGGTAGAAAAGTCGGCATGGCTTGGTTCTTGACCAAATAAAAACTCATCACTTAGACCTTGCTCTAAATCAGCAAGATGCTGCTCTACGACCTCTTTAGCTTTGAGTGGATTAACTGCACGTACTTTGGCTTTGCGCCCCATGTTAATTCTATCGGCAAAAAAACGGGTGATGTCTAATAAAGACATAGCTTTTAGTACTTTGAGATTGAGCTTTAAGGTTCCAGAGACAAATAAACTGGCAAAAAATATCTCCAAATCGACTTTGGCAATATAGGCTTGCTGTGCTTCATCTAAATTTTCAACCGCCAATAATGGCTTTTGGCTTAAGCTGGCTATTTCTGCCGCAATAATTTTGCTATCACAAAAAATATCTGCGCCTATTTGTGCCACAGGAATTTTGCGATAACCGCCTGCTAAACGTGCCAGTAAAGGACGTGGTGGCATTTCTCGGGTGATACATGATTGCCAGTCTAATTGAGCATAGCCCAACATCAAACGAATTTTTTCGGAAAATGGCGACATGGAATAATGATGTAAGATGAACTGACTCATAACAAGATACTTTAGTTAAAAACTGAATTAAGTAAAACATAAGGGTGTTGCACCTTATCTTGCCAGTGTCTTTTTTTCAAGTCTAATGGTGGCTGATTCTTAGCTTAGATTTAAACTTAATCTCGCTGATTTAAATCAGATAGCTCAATTTCTAAGGCGTCGAGCGAGATACGGATTTCGATGACTGACATGGCCAACGAGACCATTAAACACACCAAGCTGAGCGCGAATGTCCAACGTCCTGCTTGCTCATTGCCAAAAAACAAACACAGCATCGAAACCACACAAAAGAAAAAGCTAATGCCACCATAAGTTTGCATACGGCGAATTAAACGTAAACGCTTGCGTAAATTAGCTAATTGCCCATGATATGAAGCCAAATGTTTCCGTTGCTCGTGGTTAGCGTGCAAGCTGCGAATCAAAGTCGCCAACGCTAAAAAACGATTGGTATAAGCCAACATTAACAAGGAAATGGCAGGAAACAAAATAGCGGGCGTGGTGACGCTCATTTCCATGATTATTCCCCCAAATAGGCAGCTCGCACACGCGAATCAGCAGCCAATTCTTTGGCATCCCCTTCAAGGCTAATAACGCCACTTTCCATTACATAAGCACGTTGAGCTAAGCCAAGTGCCGCTTTAGCATTTTGCTCAACCAATAACACCGCCACCCCTTCTTTAGTGACTTCGCTAATGGTGGAAAAAATCTTTTCAACCATAATCGGAGCTAAACCCATTGACGGTTCATCGAGCAACAATAATTTTGGTTTGCTGAGTAAAGCGCGCACAATGGCCAACATTTGTTGTTCGCCACCCGACAACGTACCTGCTAATTGCTCTTTGCGTTCATGTAGACGAGGAAAACGTTGATAGGCTTGGTCTAGTTCATCTTTACCTAATTGCCGATGATACGCGCCCATGCGTAAGTTTTCGGCAACGGTCAATTTAGAAAATATCCCTCGTCCTTCGGGCACTAAGGCTAAACCGTGTTTGACTCTATCGTGGGTAGGAATGGTTAATAAGTTTTGTCCTTGATAACTAATCTCGCCTGATGCGGGTTTTAGCAATCCACCCAAACAATTGAGGGTTGAGGTTTTGCCTGCACCATTAGCACCAATTAAGCTCACCAACTCGCCTTGTTTAATGTCAAAACTAATGCCCTTAACAGCCTGAATGCCACCATAAGCAATTTGTAAATTTTTGACGGTTAATAAGCTCATACACTACCTCCCAAATAGGCAGCAATGACTTTTGGGTCTTTTTGCACATCAGCAGGCACACCCTCGGCAATCAATTGACCGAAATCCAACACCGCCACCCGATGGCATAAACCCATGACCAATTTAACATCATGCTCAATTAACAACACATTCGTGCCATCATCATAAATACGCTGAATTAATTTGGCCAAGTCTGCCGTTTCTGTTGGGTTCATACCTGCGGCTGGCTCGTCTAAAGTGAGCAACTTCGGCTCTGTTGCCAAGGCACGCGCAATTTCTAAACGACGTTGATCACCATAAGATAACGTTTTGGCAATACGTTCAGCCGCTTGTTCTAAACCAACATAAGCCAGTAATGCCATACTTTTATCTTTAATGGCTTTTTCTTCGGCTTTTACTTTGGGTGTGCGTAAAATCGCCCCCAACACCCCTGCTTTACTTTTGCTATGGCGTGCCACCATGACATTTTCTAACACGGTCATATCTTGAAAAAGACGAATATTTTGAAAAGTACGCGCAATGCCTCGTTGCAAAATTTGGTGTGGTTTTAAGGTTAAGGGCAACGGTTTATCTAAAAAAATGCGCTCACCACTGTCTGCTTCGTACAGACCAGTAATGACATTAAATAAGGTGGTTTTGCCTGCGCCATTTGGGCCAATTAAGCCATAAATACACGATTGGGGAATGGTCAAAGACACGTCTTTAAGCGCGTGAATACCGCCAAAACGTTTTTCGATATGGGAGAGTTGAAGTAATGCAGTCATGGATTTATTAACTTCGATTCAGAGTTCGCTTCGGCTTGTAGCTGCCGCCACTCAACTAATTCAGGATTATTCACCCGTTCATAAACCTCTTCAACGGTTAAGGTTAAGCCAATGGCCTCAAACGTCACGCTATCTCCCAAATAAAAACGCTCGGACTGCCAACCTGTACGGCGGCGAACAATTTCTATATCAACAAAATCCTGCTCAATCAATACATACTCTAATAGGCTGTCGATTTGGGTATAAGCAATACGTTTAGTAGTTTCGTCCATGCGACGTGTACTTTTAGATAACACTTCAACAATCAGTACAGGCTTTTCTGTGACATGGCTATCATCCGCCAAACCTGAACACTCGACCAACACATCAGGGTAAAAATACTTTGTACCGACTTTTACTTTCATATCTGACATATAAGGTTGGCATGGTTTATCTTCTAAATGATTACCAAATTTACGCGCCACATTTAACGACAGCCGATTATGACTGGCACTTGCGCCTGCCATAGCAAAGACTTCACCATCTATATATTCATGTTTAGTCTCGGCAAGTTTTTCACCAGCCAAATACTCGGCTTCAGTGATAAATGCCGCTTTAGTAACTCGATTAGCCATGTTTTAGCTCCTCTTGCCTTCGGGGTGATGGCCACAAGCCAGCAGGTTTAAACAACATCACTAAAATTAACGCCAAGCCAAACAACAACATACGCAAGTTTTCGGGGTCAACCACTTTACGGCCAAACAATTCTTGTTGCAGTGGGTTGATAACTTCGCGCAATACTTCGGGCGTTAAGGTTAATAAAATTGCCCCTAAAATCACGCCGCCAATATGTCCCATACCACCCAAAACCACCATACACAACACCATGATGGATTCCATTAAACTAAAACTTTCGGGACTCACAAAACCCTGAAAACTGGCAAATAATCCCCCTGCCACACCGCCAAAACTTGCCCCCATGGCAAAGGCTAACAGTTTAATGTTGCGTGTGTTAATACCCATGGCTTTGGCGGCCAATTCATCTTCTCTAATTGCCATCCATGCTCGGCCAATACGCGAATCTTCTAAACGCACGCAAATAAAAATAGTCAATAATGCCAAGCCTAAAAACAAATAATAATAACTATAGGCCGAGCCAAAAGAATGCCCTGCAATGTCAAAACCTTGACCAAAATCATAACTACCCATTTTGACGTTATCGACCATGTTAATCCCTTGTGGGCCATTGGTGATGTTGACAGGTCGGTCAAGATTATTCATAAAAAGGCGGATGATTTCGCCAAAACCAAGGGTTACAATCGCTAAATAATCGCCTTTTAAACGTAAGGTGGGCGCACCTAATAACACCCCTGCAATACACGCCAAGCCAGCCCCTAAAGGTAATATCAACCATGCCGAATAATGCAAGTCTAAGTGCGGCGAGGCTAAAATCGCCATCGCATAAGCACCTACCGCATAAAAGGCAATGTAACCTAAATCTAATAAACCAGCATAACCAACCACAATATTTAGCCCCAAGGCCAACATAATATATAACAAGCAAAAGTCTAATAACCGCACCCACGATGCGCCAAACGAACCCACCAAAAATGGCGCAATAATTAAACCCACGGCAAGCAAGGCATAACCTAACCACACTTTTTTCATTAGGGTCGCTCCGCCATTTTTTCGCCCATTAAACCCGATGGTCTAAACACTAACACTAAAATTAGCACTAAAAAGGCAAAAATATCTTGGTATTGACTGCCTAAAAAGTTGTTTGTCCAATCGCCTAAATAACCTGCGCCCACGCTTTCGATAATACCCAACAGCAAACCGCCAATCATGGCTCCTGCAATGTTGCCAATACCGCCCAACACTGCCGCACAAAAGGCTTTTAAGCCCAATAAAAAGCCCATATAGGCATGGGCTTGTCCGTAATTTGCCGCCACCATTACGCCAGCAATCGCCCCTAAACAAGAACCCAACACAAAGGTCATGCCAATCACTTGATTGACATTAACGCCCATTAAAGAAGCCACTTGTGGACTTTGGGCGGTGGCACGCATGGCGCGGCCTAAACGTGTTTTTTGCACCAATAACCATAAGCCCAACATCATTAAAGCAGCCAAGACAATAATGGCTATTTGTAAGGGGGTAATCACTGCACCGCCGATATGATACGGCTGATGACTAAACACACTCGGAAACGGGCTATATTGCTTGCCCCAAATAATCATGGCTAAATTTTGTAATACGATAGACACGCCAATGGCGGTAATTAACGGGGCTAAACGCGGGGCTTTGCGTAAAGGTCGATACGCCACTCGCTCTATGCTATAACCTAAAACCGCACACACAGGCAAGGTCATTAACAAGCTGACACAGACTAACCATACAGGCGAAATATCGCCAAAGTTTCCCAATAATAGATTAAGAAAAGTAATACACACCATCGCGCCAATCATGACAATTTCGCCATGCGCAAAGTTAATCAAGCCTAAAATACCATAGACCATGGTATAGCCGAGGGCGATTAACGCATAAATACTGCCTAGAATCAGGCCGTTTATTAACTGTTGGGCAAGAATATCCAATGCTTCAAACTCTTAAGAACAAACTACTTAACTTAACCACGTTCAGCATAATTAATAATCACTGCTGCTGAGCTTTCATCAAAAATGTCAGCCATTTGTGCCAAACTGGTCGGTGCTAACTCTTCAACAATATAACGGGCATTCTCAAAAATAGAATTTTGCAAGCTGAGTGCATCATTGATCTCTGCCGTTAAGGTTAAACTTTTGGTAATCACTTTATTATCAAAAGAATAATTATCTTTATCGGTCACGGTATATTCTAAAAATAACTGTCCCTCTTTGTGCAGCAATTTGGCACTGACTAAATCACGACGTAACAACAAGCCATAACGTTCTTTTAAATTGGCTAAAATCTCTAAAGAATGAGAGCGAAAACTATCAAATAAGGGTTTCATGGTTTTTCTCTTTTTTATAAATCTAAATTTGTTAGCCTTCGACTCCGCTCAGGGTACGGAGTCAGAAGCTAACTGAGCGAAGTCAAAGCTATTGCCCAGTCACTGTTTTAAGAACTTGCCATTCGCCTTTAACCACACGATACACGGTAATTGAACCGCCTTGTAAATCGCCTTTGTCGTCAAATTTAATATTGGCCGTGACACCGCTATAATTGGTTTTTGCCATTTCGGGTAAATACTTAGCTGGCTCAGTCGAGTTAGCACGTTGCATGGCCTCGGCCATCACCATCATCGCATCATAACAATATGGTGCGTACAACTGAATTTTGCCGTATTTACCTTCAAACTTTTGTTTAAAGTCTGCGCCATGTGGCATTTGTTCTAAGGGCACACCGGGTAAAGAAGCGGTTACGCCTTCGGCAGCAGCACCTGCCAACTTCATAAACTCGGCGGTATGAATACCATCACCACCCAAAAATTGTGCTTTTAAGCCCAAGGTTTGCATTTGTTTCACCATGGGTGCGCCTTGTCCGTCCATACCACCATAAAACACTAAATCAGGGGCAACACCCTTAATTTTGGTTAAAATCGCGGTAAAGTCAGAGGCTTTGTCGTTGGTAAATTCGTGAACCACAATATTGCCACCTGCGGCTTTAGCGGCTTTTTCAAACTCATCGGCTAAACCTTGGCCATAGGCAGTACGGTCATCAATAATGGCAATTTTTTTGGCGGCCATATCTTTAACCGCAAACTCACCCAATACTTTGCCTTGTTGTACATCGTTGGCCATAACGCGAAACGCGCCTTTATAGCCTTGTTGGGTATATTTTGGGTTGGTGGCTGATGGAGAAATTTGTACCAAACCTGCTTGATGATAAATGCCTGAGGCAGGAATGGTTGTGCCTGAGTTTAAATGACCAATAATGCCACTGACTTTATCATCAACAAATTTTTGCGCCACGGTAGTAGCAATACGCGGGTCGGCTTGGTCGTCTTCGGACTCTAATTCAAATTGAACTTTTTGGCCGCCGATGGTTACGCCTTTGGCGTTTAATTCTTCAATGGCCATACGCACGCCATTTTCGTTATCTTTGCCCAAATGGGCTTGTGGGCCTGTTAAGGGCGAAGCGTGGCCAATTTTTACCACCATTGCACCGTTACTACTTGCCGTAGCAGTTGCTGCGTCTGTTTTAGGCGCATCGTCTTTTTTACTACAGCCTGTGACTGCCACCGCAGCCGCCAACAAACTCATACCAAATAATTTATACACCTTGTGTCACTCCTTACATTATTTTGGGACTAATTCGCCAATTCTAGCAAGGTTCTTGCCAAGATGGATAATTTGTTAAGCTACAACACCAATAAATTACGTTAAACTACTGCTAAAGCTAAAGCCAACTGGAAATTTTATGTCCCCTACTTTAAATTTAACCTTAGACCTGATTCGTTGCCCCTCTGTTACACCTGTAGATGCCAACTGCCAAGAATTAATGATTCAACGCCTAGAAAAAATTGGCTTTACCGTTGAGCGTTTACGCTTTGGTGAGGTGGATAATTTTTGGGCGCGTCGTGGTACAACCGCACCTGTCTTTGCCTTTGCTGGCCATACCGATGTTGTTCCCACAGGCACATTAACTGCTTGGCACAATGACCCTTTTCAACCCGAAATTCGTGATGGGGTGTTATATGGTCGTGGTGCTGCCGATATGAAAGGCTCATTGGCGGCAATGGTGGTTGCTTGCGAAAATTTTGTTGCTCAATATCCAAATCATCAAGGGTCTATTGCCTTTTTGATTACCAGTGATGAAGAAGGCGTTGCCAAAGATGGCACAGTAAAAGTGGTTGAACATTTAGAAGCACGCCAAGAAAAAATGACATGGTGCTTGGTGGGTGAACCTTCGAGCAGCAAAGTTTTGGGTGATGTGATTAAAAATGGTCGTCGTGGTTCATTAAATGGCATTTTAAAAGTGATTGGTATTCAAGGTCATGTGGCGTATCCGCAATTAGCCGATAATCCGATTCATAAAGCCGCGCCTGCCTTAGCCGAATTAGCCGCCGAAGTGTGGGACAATGGCAATGAGTTTTTTCCTGCGACCAGTTTTCAAATTTCCAATATTCATGCAGGAACAGGCGCAAATAATGTGATTCCTGCCGATATTGAAGTGGTATTTAACTTCCGCTTTTCTACCGAAGTGACTGCCGAACAACTCAAGGCGCGTACTGAGGCCATTTTAGCCAAACACGGTTTAAACTATGACTTAGCATGGAGTTTGAGTGGTCAGCCGTTTTTAACGGCTAAGGGTGAATTGGTTGCGGCCAGTGTTGAAGCGATTAAAGAAGTGGCAGGCATTGATACCGAGTTATCCACCAGTGGTGGCACATCCGATGGTCGTTTTATTGCCCCAACAGGCGCACAGGTGTTGGAATTAGGGCCGATTAACGCCACGATTCATAAAATTAATGAATGCGTGAATGTCGCTGATTTAGATGCCTTAACCAAGATGTATGAAGGCATTTTGGTAAGGTTGTTGGCGAAGTAAATTACAATAGACTGCGGCTAAGCTGTACTAGCTCAGCTCAGCCTTTCACTTACAATACCACCACCTCATCACTAAAACTATCAGCAACACGCGACCCCGAACACAATACCGAATAAACACTGCAATCTAAAATACTTTTTTGCGTCTTAAGTTTTTGCAAAAAAGCCTCCGATAATTGGCAATCGCCATCACTAATCATCAAAACATCAGCTTTTTGGTAGTCTTTTTCGGTTTTAATGATGTTTAAGGCACGCTCTAAGGGCGTTTCAAAATCTGTGCCGCCACCAAAACCTTGTTGCAAAAATTGCAGTAAGCCTGCCGCTTCGTTTTTGGCTACCATAGCAAATTCACGAATCTCGCCACTTGCACCAAATAACAGTACATGCAGCGAGCGATTTTCTTTTTGTAAGATATTGGCAATAGCCAATAGTAAGGCTTTGGCTTTGAGCATCGGTGCGCCTTGCATACTGCCTGATGTATCTAAACAAACGACTACAGGGCCTGTACGTTGTTTATGTGTTTCGGTAGTTTCGCCGACAACATGTGTTGTACCTTGTAACTCATAAGTGAGTAATTGCTTTTCGAGCAAACGCGCATAAAACAGCATTTCTAAATCTTCATCTTCAAGATTAACTAACTCACTAGGCAATACTCTCATTACGTCACCGCTGCGATGTGTGCCATGCACCTCACTTTTACTGGCTTGAGGAATTTTAGTTTGCTTCTTTTTTTCTTCACTAATATAAGTACGCCCCATTTTTCGTGCCAATTCTTTAATTTGTGCATTGTTTTGCATGGTGTTCGCTAAAGCCGAAAAATCTTCAGAACTGTTTTTTAAGTCAGCATAACAAAAATTAGCTCCGCCACACGCGGCTAAAAAACCTTTAGTTTTTTCGTAGGTATCACTCACATCTTGCATCAGTTTTCTAAAGCTCACTAAATGCTTGCGAATATGTTCGGGAATATTTTCGTCTGCAATTTCTTGCTCATAGGCTTGTGCTTCGGCCAATTGCTCACGAATTTGCTGAATACTCTGTGCATTCAGCGGCAAGTTTTTAAAATAATTTTCTTGCGCTTGCCAATCGGGTTCGGGCGTTGCCTCCTGCTCTTGTTGGTTTTGCCAATTCCACAACCGCCACTTTGTTGCCCCTAAGTTTTTGTGAGCTGCGCGTTTGAGTGCGCCAATGGTTGGCTCCCATGTTTCGCCAGTCACCATATTGGTCAATTTATCCCACAAAGAAGGGTCAATCACTTGCTGACTTTGCTCAACACACTCTTGCGAAAATTGATGACAATTTTTAATCACTAGACCATAAAACGACCTCTCACCCACGCGGCTATCGGCATGACTGGCAACGCTATTATCACCCACTGCGCCATATTTATCACAAGACACATAAATTTTACGCCCTAAAATACTTTTTGAGGTAAAACTTGCGGCCGAACAACGGCGCACAGCGGCTTCGGCCATTCCCTCGACTTCGATATTAGAAATTTTACCATCACCGACATAAATACCCGAATGCTCTACCGCCACCCACAAATCACAATACAATACGCTGCCCTCAACAGGGATGACTTTGTCACGAAAGAGGCTGTCTATCGCATATTTAATAGTTTTGATACCTGTGGGTATAACTGCAAAGGGGTTTAGTTTACTAGCAACTGATTTTATGATTGTACCGAGCATAATATATAATCCTTAGACATCAGACCTCACCCTAGCACTCTCTTACAAGGAGAGGGGATACTATCGCTATACTCTTGTCATCATTAACGATGAATCTCCCTCTCTGACTGGAAGATAGTCTGGGTGAGGGATATTTTTGCATAACTCAAAATTTGCACTAAAACCGCTTCTGTATCATTGAGTATGTCGTGATTCCAAAAGCGTAATACCGTTAAGCCTTGAGCCTGTAAGTAGTGTGTGCGTATTTGGTCATATTCTTGTTGCAATAAATGATGTCCACCGTCTAGCTCTATGATTAACAGGCACTCTTGACAATAAAAATCAACAATATAGCTTCCGATTGGCACTTGTCGTCTAAATTTTAGATTGGCTAATTGCCGATTACGCAATCTTGACCATAGCTTTTTTTCGGCTTCTGTTAGGGTTTGCCTTAATTTTTTGGCGTTTTGCAGAGCTTGTTTTGTGTAAATTGGCATGTGTTCCCTCGCCTGTTTTTAACCTCACCCTAGCCCTCTCCTAACAGGAGAGGGGATACCATCGCTATAATTTTGTCATCATTATTAAAACAATTTGCCTTACCGCATTAACAAACATTTTAGCGATGAAAGCTCCCTCTCCCACTGGGAGAGGGTTGGGGTGAGGGCTATAACCAAATGTTAGCGCGTATTTGTTGGGTAAGCAGGTCTTCGGTTGTGCTATTGGTTGATGCTTTTTTAACACCATTAACGACCGCACCCACACCTACCGATTGTAATTCTGGCCTGTTTTCGGCAGTGTTCCATTGCCAAACAGTATCAAAATCCCAACCTAAATAATTTTCAAAATAGTGCTGGGTAAATAATGCCACTGGTACAGATTTACCGTCTTTGCCGTTACTGTCAGATGTGCCTGCGTGGCTATCGAGGGCTATGTTATTTTGTAAGGTTGATTGGCCTTTGACTTCAGCAGCAATACGACCTTTTGATACTTGCGAATGTACAGCCAAGAATAGACCACCAAACATTTGATGCACACCATATTGAAACACACCAAAGGCACAACATCGAATGGTACTGTTATTACAGTTAGTCGTTATACTTGAAACAAAAACATGTCTATCTGTTGATTTATATCTTCCTGTCACGAAAGATTGTTCAACAACACTCATATCAATCAAAACATCAACAACACCACCCATATTATAAGCTCCTTCTTTTTTTGATGATGGAGTGAGAGTGATTAAACAATCACTAATTTTACAAGCGGTAGCAGTATTGCCAATCAACGACCACGATGAATGACAGCGTTTAATCACACACTGAGTTGCATTCTTTACAATCAAGTGTCGCTCTGCCTTGCAAGCAATCACATGAGAGTTTTTTGCCGTTCCAAGTAAAGAGCAGCGTACTGTTGTGCAAGCCACAATTTCACTATCATCTACCCTATCAGCCAGTGACAAACCGTCCAATTTTAAATGACAAACACTCGACCGTGGTTGAATCTTCTCAAATAAAGCTGCCCTTTTATCACGTTTAATGGTATGGCAACCACCATCATAATGCCCACAAAAATCAATATTTGGCCAAGTCGTCAGTGCTGAACAATCAATATCCGCCGTTTGTTTAAAATAATAGCCTTGTTGCCCTACTTCGGACTGTTCTAAACGCTCAATATGATGAATATCTTCTATTAAAATAGGGTCATTTTGTGTACCGCTGCCTTTGTAGCCTTTAATCACAGATTTAGATGCCTGTTTAGGTTTTTCAATAATTTGTGATGCTCCCTCTATAACCACCTCATAACTAAACCCTTGTAACACCCCCAAAATCATCTCCCTCACTTTCAACGCATTATCATAATGATTCCACAAACAATCTTTAAGCAACAACACATCCGACAAATCCACCTCGGTACGGCCATTCGTCACTGCCGACACACTCAACAACTTAATAATCTTTTTTAAACGGCGGTCAGAAAGCTGCTCGCGGTTATCTTCCTTAAACATCTCACGGTGTTTTTGCCAAATTTGCTGCACCGCCTCTACAATGTGAGGCGGAATCGTCACCTCATCAGCCGCGCTTTTAATAGCGGCTAACTCCTCACCACTAAATGGCGTAAAAGGCACTGGCTCAGGCGTTTTGGCAAACAATAGCGGCAAATTATCTAACTGCACATAACCCACAAACACACGCACCAAAAAACGGTCATATAAGGCACTTAACTCATCTTGACCTGTCGGTAACTCGTTAGAGGCAGCAATTAAGGCTTGCATAGGAACGTGTTGCAGCTCCGCCCCATTATGATAAAGACGCTCATTTAAAATAGTTAATAAGGCATTCAAAATAGAGGAGCTGGCCTTAAAAATTTCATCTAAAAACGCAATTCGCACCGTTGGCAAATAACCTGCGGTGTTACGTTTAACGCAATCCGCTTTTAAGGCGGCAATAGACAACGGGCCAAAAATTTCGTCAGGGGTCGAAAACTTAGTCAGCAAATACTCAAAATAACGATGACTGTTATCAATCGGGGCTAATACTTCGGCAATACGTCTAGCTATTAAACTTTTGGCAGTACCCGGTGGGCCAATGAGCAAAATATTCTCACCTGCTAATACCGTTAATAACGCCATTTTAAGCACTGTGTCACGTTCAACTAAACCTTGATTAAGGCCAGCAAGCACAGTTTGAATTTTAGATTTTAAGTCGGGAGATAGGCTATTTTCTTCCATAATAACTCTTCGCTATGGTAAACAAATACAGCAGCAAGAGTAAAAGACTTTAAGCCATCCTTTCAAGGGGATATGAGCAAGAATTGATGTGTAGGGCGACATATTTTGACGTGCAAGGCATTAACTATTTATATTGCTATTTAGCTTGCAAAGCATCCATAAAAAGCACTCAATTTAGGTTTAAACTATGGCCATAATAGGCCAAAAACTGACCTCTCACAAGATTTAGTCTTAGTCCTCACCCCAACCTCATTCCTAACTCCTGCAAATTACTCACCTGCTCTGCCCTACCCTGTTGAATATGATGATGTTGATACATAGGCAACAAATGATACAACACCGACTTACTCACATTAACACCAAATACTAAAGGCGGATACCACGGCAAAATATTGGTTGGTAAACCTAAATCTTGCATACCACGTTTACCCAAAAAATAACGAGTAATACTTAAATGTTTGCTATATGCCCATTTTTGTCGCCAATCTTTAAAAGATTTTTCGCCACGATGTAAGGGTTCTTCGGCCAAGGCTCGTGCAAGCTCTAAAGTCGTCCAATCAGGATTAGCTTGAGTTAATAAAGTTTCTATCAACAACTTTATACCTTCTTTTTCGCTATTCACCAACCATTGCTCATCAACCCCCATCAACCAACAGGTATAACGCCAAAAGTGCATCACCGCCTTAGATTCTTGCGAACTTAAAATAATCCCCAATCCACGTAAACCCCATAAAAACACCACACAAAAGCCTAAATAAGTCGCCGCCATATCCACTTGGCAAATTGGCAAGCCCCATGTTTGACTGTCCCAATCTTTATGAGTTGATAAATGTCGCCGCACAAAAGCATGTATTAAACGCACATGCACCGTACTTTTAAAACCTTGACTAAATCGTGTCATATCTTGTGTGCAATCAAACCACCATTGCCCTGTCTCTAAAGTTCGTTGTGCTGCTCCTTTGCTTAATGCCCCTGTTAAAACCAAGGCTTGATTAAACCCTGCCATTGAATACCCACCCATTAACGCCAAATCACGCAATACTAAATTGGCATTACTGCCCATCCGTTGCATGGCATCAATGCCCTGTTGTAATAATTGTGAGTCTAGCCAATCGGGGTTTTCTAAATGATGAAATAAATTTATTAAAGCAGGTGGAGCATCGGCTAAGGTTTCGATGCCGTTATTTAATGCTTGTTCAAATTGTTGTTTGGCTACTTTAGGATTCGTGGCAAACATCCATGCCACCACATCATCCATTAACCGATCACCTTGCCATAATCCATCAATTAACTGCTGCTTTTTGGCCTCAGACAAAGCATATTGCAGATACAGTTTAAAAAGTTTCTGTTTAAGTCCATGAGCATTTTTTAAGCTTGGCTGATATAAATGCTTTGCTCGATGGGGAACAGTATTCATCATGTGGCCTCGCTTTATTTTGGTTTGACAAAGCTAGTTAATAATACGAATATCTACTCGCATTCAACTCGTATTTTGGCCAAAACCATGAAAAAAAAGCCTATACAACAACGTTCTCAACAAATGGTCGATAAGTTAATCAATGCGACTAGCCAAGCGATTACTCTATATGGCATCCAAGGTTTAACCACTGGCAAAGTGGCTGATTTAGCTGAGGTGAGTATTGGTTCGTTGTATCAGTATTTTGCCAACAAAGAAGAATTGTTATCCGCATTGATTGACCACAATACCCAATTAATTATTCAAGATTTACGGCAAATTCTTGTTAATCATCCCAATGCTAATTTAGAACAATTATTAGGTTTAGCGATTGCTCATGGCTTTACGTTGTTTAAACAAGAAGATCGGGTTTGCTTTGAGATTGTTAAAAATTGGCTAAGCCTTCCCGTCACACAAGCGGTGGATGTGATTTATGAGGCTGGGACACAATTGGCGTTAAGTTTCTTTTTACAACATGCCAAAGATTACCCTTTAGAAAATCTACACACCAAAGGCTTTATTATTATCAACAGTGTATTGTTTAGCATGATTCGTTACATGAATAGCGAAAACACCTTAATTTCTGAGCAAGAGATGATTGATGGTTTAACCACAATGGTGATGAGTTATATTCAGAGTTAAAACACTTGAGGACTTACGCGGTTATCATAACCATATAGGCCCCAATGGCTCTTTGGGCAACTCAAATTCTGGCGGGTATAACGCATCGACAAAATACAAACCACTGCCCGATGCCGTAACCCCACCTTGAGTTCGGTCTTGTACCTGCAATAATTGTTGCACCCATTCTGGCTCGGCTTTGCCTTCGCCAATAGCCATCAGTACACCTGCAATATTGCGTACCATATGGTGCAAAAATCCATCCGCCTGAATATCTAAAATGATTAAAGAACCGCGTTTAGTTAAATTAAGAAAATGTACATCACGCACAGGGTTATTAGACTGACAAGCTACCGCTCTAAATGAATTAAAATTATGTCTGCCAACTAAATAGCTAGCTGCGTGCTTCATGCGTTCAAAATCTAAAGCATGATAATGCCATGTCACTTTACCTGCGAGCTGGCTAGAGCGTTGACTACTATTAAAAATGATATAACGATAACGCCGAGCCACTGCTTTAAAACGGGCATGAAAATCATCGCTAACAGGATGAATCCAGCGTAAAGCAATATCGTGCGGCAACCATGTATTACAACCCAATAACCAACTTTTAGGGGCTCTCAGCGCGTCAGTATCAAAATGGGCAATCATTCCCGAGGCATGTACCCCTGCATCAGTCCGCCCTGCAGCGTGCAAAATCACAGGATGATTAGCCACCCGACTCAGTGCTTTTTCTATGGTTGACTGAATGCTTGGAACACCTGCTTGTTGAGTTTGCCAACCGCGATAATGGCTGCCATCATAATCAATACCTAAGGCAAAACGCATCTTAAATACTCTAAAAAACAAAAGCCGCTTTTTACAGCGGCTTTTATCAAAAGGCAAGTTAAATTGTTCACGCTAACTCTCTCACTTTTTGGCAAGAGTGAGAGCGAGAGAACACATTAACCAATACGCATTAACATACCTTGTGCTTCTGTTTTTTGATTGCTATCGCCTTCGGCAACAACTTCTTCTAACAAGTCACGCGCACCTAAACGGTCGCCCATTTCTAAATAAGCACGCGCCAACTCTAAACGGGTACTGTTTTCGTTGGTGGTTGCTAAAAACGAAAACTCTTTATCTAGCTCTGCAATCACATCATCGCTTGATACGGAGACATCAACATCACCAAAATCTTCATCTGGCAAATCAATATCACTGGCTAACTCTTCTTTGTCAAAGTTAGCCACCATATCACTCAAATCTGCGGAGCTAGTGGGTGAGTCTAAATCTAATTTAAAATCTAAGCCTTCTTCAACAACAGGCTTGTCATCTATCGAAAAGTCCACATCAGCCACATCAAAGCCCAAGTCAGCTTCTTTAGCAACAGTATCCTCTTCGAGCTTAAACTCTTCTAGTTCAAAGCCTTCTGTTAAACTTGCATCTAATTCTGGCTCATGCTTTTCTTCTTTAAACTTGGCTAACTCTTGTTCAAAGTCTAAATTAACGGCAGGTGTTGCTTCTTCTTTCTCTTTGGCTTCAACTACTGGCTCTTGATGGTCTTTTAAGAAGTCATCTAGGCTGTCTAAGGACAAACCCGTACTTTCGTCAACACTGGTTTTTTCTTCAGTGGTCGAAGGTGTTGCATCAAAAGAAGAAAAGTCAAAATCCATGGCTTTATCTTCAGCTACCACTTCGGGTGTTTCTTGCGGTTTATCTAATTTAAACTCTAAGCCTGCATCCAATAACGAATCCAATTCGTTAATTTTAGCTTCTTCTACAGGTACAGATTCTACTTCTGGACGTTGTAGCTCAATAGGGTCTGCGGCTAACGGAATATCCAATGCTTTTAAGTTTGGCTGTGACAAGCTAACCTTAAATTCATTCTCTAAGTCATCTAAACTAATGGCAGGAGCTTCTTCAACAGGCTTTTCTGGTATTTTGGTCGGGGTAAACTCTAAAGCACCTTCTTTGTTTGGCACAGCAGGCTTTACTTCTTCTGGAAACTGTTGCTTTAACTTGTCAGCCGCAACAATGGCATCCAAATCACCCACAGATTCCAATTGTTTGTATTGGCTATCAAAAGAAGCCTTATCTTTTTGCTTAACAAAAATCTCTAACAATTTGAGATGAATATCTGCACGCTCAGGATGTTGCACCAATGCCTTGGTCAAAATACCGACCGCTTGAGGATAACGCTCCATTTCAAGGTAAGGACGTACTTCTTCTAAGGGGTCTTGCGGTTTTGGCGGCTCAACTGGTTTAGCGACAGGCGGTGTAACTGCTGCGGGCTTGGGAGCTTCTGCAACAGGGGGTTTAGGTGTCGGTGGCGTTGCAGGACGTGCAGGAGGCTGCTCTTTTTTGCCTTTTCCTTTAATAAAGAAAATCAACGCAATGACAACAATCAATGCCCCAACACCAATAATAGGAATCATGGCATTACTACCCGATTTGGCAGGTGCATCTGCGGCATGGGCATCGGTACTGACAAAGCTTTGCATCGCGACCGCACAGGCCATCGTGGCAACGGCTTTTTTCTCTAAATCTGCTTTATCTTTGTGTTTAGCTTGTTCGGCTGCTAAACGTCGTGCTTTTAATTGCGCTTCTAATTGAGCAAGTTTGGCATTCTGCATGGCAATCTTCTTATCATTTAACTTAAGTTTCTGTTCTAAATCGGCTAACTCTTTGGACAACTTACTGTTGTGTTTAGCAACGGTCTTAATTTGTGCAGCCGCTTTTGAATTGCTTGTGGCCACATCTGGCGATGGTTGACCGCTGCCCGTTTGAGTATCTGTATTATGATGACTCAATGCCCCTGTTGTTGACACTGCTTTAGGCGCAATAAGCTTCATTTGCGCTTTTGGAGCTGTGACTACTTTTTCAATAATCTTTGGATTGGCTGTTGCATCAATTTGCTGCTGAGCCAAGGGCTTATTGGGATTTTGAGTGGGCACAACGCTAGATGAGCTTTGTGCTGTCATTTGGCTGCTGTCAATAGCTTGAGTATCCATTAAACTGGGTACACGCAGCACTTGACCATTTTTTAACAAATTAATGTTATTGGCAATAAAGGCATCAGGATTCGCTTTGTGTAATACCTTCATCATTTGCCTAACCGAGATAGCATTCGTTGGACGAACGCGCTTTGCTACGCTCCATAAAGTATCATTGGTTTTTACCTTATAGGTACGCTCACTGGCTTCCGAAGCAACCTCTGCTGCCACTGCCACAGGGACTACAGGTGCAACTGGCTCAATAACAGGTGGAGCTTGAACCACTACCACAGGCGCAGTAACAGGCTCTTTAGCTTTAGACACCTTGCTCACTGGAGGGTCTAATAAGGCAGTTACTTGCTGCAATCGGGTATTGTTTGGCCATGAGACACGTACAATAAAATCCAAAAATGGTTCTGTCATGCGTTTATGGGTACTGATTTTAATATAGGAACGGCCACCTTGATTGACAACAACTTGAAAACGCAATTCAGCCAAGATATAAACTTGTTCTATCCCCAAACGTTCAAAGTCTTCGGCTTGAGCCAAACTAACTTTAATGTCTTCTTCAGTTAAATCACCTAAATCGGAAAGCTCGATTTCTGCACTAAACGGCTCACCTAAGGCGGATTTAGTTTTGACGTCTCGTAGGGCTAAAGCATGGCTTAACCCTGGCAATATGACTCCCAAACTTAAGAGTGCCATTGCTAGCTTACGCAGAACCATTGTGTTTTTCCTTTGCTGGTTATTCTTTAAATTGTTGGCGTAGTATTGTTGCAACACACACCAAAAAATAAGATTGGCTGAGCGTATCTTGATACTTCAAACAATCATAGGTTAATTTTTCTCTTTTTTATCACAAGCCTTCTATGACCTGCAATCATTAAAGCAATTTATTGCGACTCTCGTGGCCTATTGGGCAGTTAATCAGTCATTATCAACAAAAAATTCCTGTTATTGATGACGTGAGAGCCGCTTGTTAAAGTGATACTTTCACGACTATCTTACCAAATTGTGCGCCATCTGCCATATGTTTAAATGCAGCAACACCATCTTCTAGCGCATAAATGCTATCTACAATTGGTTTAATGTGATGTTTTTCGACAAAATCGACCATATCCACAAATTGTTGGTCACTGCCCATCGTTGAACCGAGAATTGAAACTTGCTTCCAAAAGATTTTTTGTGGATTTAAACCATTAATCGCCCCTTGGCCACCACCATAAAAAGCAATACGACCACCAAAACCCAAGACATCAATTAACGCCGCAAAACCATTACCACACGCACTATCAATCACCACATCCACTTCGCCATAGGTTTTTACAAAGGCTTTTTGCCAGCTTTCTTGGTTATATAACACCCCTGCTTTTGCACCAAGTTGTACTGCCTTAGCAATTTTTTCTTCGCTACTGGAGGTCACATACACCTCAGCACCTGCGGCAATAGCAAATTGCATGGCAAATAATGCGACACCGCCACCAATACCACTAATTAAGACTTTTTCACCTGCTTGTAATTGTGCACGGCCAAATAAAGCTCGATAAGCCGTTAAGCCTGCTAGAGGTAAAGCAGCAGCTTGCTCAATGGTTAAATGGCTAGGGGCTAAACGAATCCTATCGGCATCAACAGTCACAAACTCCGCAAGAGTGCCATCTTTTGGCAAGCCCATAATATGGTATTGCTTAGATTGATGACGTTGATTATCACCCCATTGATTATTGGGGTTAATTACCACCGTTTTACCTAGCCAAGAGCTATCAACGCCTTCGCCAACTGACTCAACAACACCAACACCATCAGAGCCTAAAATTGTTGGAAATTTAATACCCGCATATTGACCTTGAGTAATCCACACATCTCGATGATTTAATGCGGCGGCTAATACTTTAATACGAATTTCTCCTGCCTGAACATTGGGCTGTGGATAATCCTGCTTAAAAACGACACCATCTTCTTTTGACGTTAATACTAAAGCTTTCATTTTTTATTCCTAATAAAATTAGATATTTTGCCCTGCAAAACATATGACGTTATAGTGTCACACACGCTTCAATAAGTTTGATGTTAACACTACTTTACTAGGCCAAGTAATATGATAAACAGTAAATTTTCTTCAGATTCAAAAATTGACAATCATGTTTATAAGATTTTTCCTAATGACCTAAATGCCAAAAAAACCGTATTTGGCGGTTTAATTATGAGCATTGCCGACAGATTAGCCTTGGTTGTTGCTGAGCGACATAGTGGCCACACTTGCGTTACAGCCTCGGTGGACTCGTGGCATTTTGTAGCACCTGCCAAAGAAAACGACACATTATTGTTTAGTGTCGCAATCAATAAAGCATGGAGTTCTTCGATGGAGATTGGCGTTAAAGTAGAAGCTGAAAATAGTTATGAAGGCACTAAACGCCACATTGTCTCGGCATACTTTACTTTTGTTGCATTAGATGATTCAGGAAACACCGTACCCGTTCCCACTCTAAGCCCTCAGACAGACAAAGAGCGGCAGCGCTATGAGGCGGCAGAAATAAGACGCCAAGCGCGTTTAGCTGTGCGTGAACAGCTCAAAAAATATCACTAAAAACTTATCAGGGTGAATTAGAGCCATAGCCCCGTGTTACGTTACACATCACACGGGCTACCACTCTGTTTTCGTCTAGGCAAAATATCTCACTTCACCCTGCCCTGCCACGTTTTCTACGCAACGCGCACAAATATCGGGGTGGTCGGCATGACTACCGACATCGGCACGGTAATGCCAGCAACGTACACACTTGGTGTATGTTGATGGGGTCACTTTAACGTTTAAGCCTACTACATCGGTTGCTTGCCCTTCGCCATTTTGGTCAGACAAGGTTGCGCTTGAGGTAATTAACACAAAACGTAACTCATCAGATAATAAAGCTAAACGTGCTTTTAACTCTGGAGCAACATATAAAGTCACTTCGGCAGATAAACCCGAACCAACTTCTTTGCGAGTACGTGCTTCTTCGATTTCTTTATTAACCGCTGTTTTAACGGCCATTACCTGTTGCCAATAAGCACGGGTTAATAATGGTTGGCTTTCATCTTCAGGTAAAGTCGCTAAACCTTGATACCATTCGGTCAAAAATACTGACTCAGCACCTGCTTGTGGAATTTCTTGCCAGATTTCGTGAGCTGTAAAACTCAAAATAGGTGCACACCAGCGTACTAAAGCTTGAATGATATGATACAAGGCGGTTTGGGCTGAACGACGCGCTAAAGAATCAGCCTGTGTGGTGTACTGGCGATCTTTAATAATGTCTAGGTAAAAACTACCTAAATCTAAAGAACAGAAGTTATGTAGCTTATGGTAAATATTATGGAATTCATAAGCTTCATAAGCGGCGATAATGTCGGTTTGCACTTGTGCTGCTTTATCAACTACCCAACGATCTAAAGCCAACATGTCATTGGTTGGCACAAGATGTTGTGCAGGATCAAAACCTGCTAAGTTGGCTAATAAGAAGCGCATGGTGTTACGAATACGGCGATAAGCATCACTCATCCGTTCTAAAATGACTTTAGAAACAGACATTTCACCACTGTAATCGGTGGCTGCTACCCATAAACGAATAATGTCTGCACCAAGGGTTTTCATAATGTCTTGTGGTGACACAACATTACCCAAGGATTTAGACATTTTGTGGCCTTTTTCATCCACCGTAAAACCATGCGTTAATACCGTTTTAAAGGGTTTATCACCATTTGCGGCTAAAGCAGTCAATAAAGACGATTGAAACCAGCCACGATGTTGGTCGGAACCTTCTAAATATAAATCGGCAGGATAGCGCAAATCTGGACGAGTTAAGACACAAGAATGTGTTACGCCTGAATCAAACCATACGTCTAAGGTATCAGTGACTTTTAGGTAGTTTTCTGCTTCTGCACCCAATAAAACCGCCGCATCAATATCCCACCATGCGTCGATACCTGCTTTTTCAACTTCAAGCGCGACTTTCTCAATCAAGTCGATGGTTTGTGGGTGTAACTCGCCTGTGATTTTATGGACAAATAAAGCAATTGGTACACCCCACGTCCGTTGACGCGAAATACACCAATCAGGGCGGCCTTGCATCATGGATACAATACGTGCCTTACCCCAATTGGGTAACCATTGTACTTCGTCAATCGCTTGCATCGCTGCATCACGTAAGCCTTTTTGTTCCATGCTAATAAACCATTGTGGCGTTGCACGGAAAATAATGGGTGTTTTATGACGCCAGCAATGTGGGTAACTGTGTTTGATTTTAACGTGCGCTAATAAACGGTTATTGGCTTTTAGCGTTTCAATGATTGGCTCATTGGCCTTGTTAACGTGCATACCTGCAAACAAGGGTGTATTTGGCAAAAACACGCCGTTATTATCAACAGGGTTATCAACGATTAAGTTATATTTTTTGCCCACCACAAAGTCATCATGACCATGACCAGGTGCAGTATGTACCGCGCCTGTCCCTGCATCAGCCGTCACATGTTCACCCACAATCACAGGCACAGTACGTTCATAAAATGGATGTTGTAACGCAACATGCTCAAAAGCTGCACCTGCAACTTCGGCCAACACGTGAATATCTTCTGCTTGATAACGTGCTAATGTCGCTTCATACAAGGCTTGAGCTAATACTAAAACACGTGTTTGTTGCTCAATGGTCGCTTGAACGACGACATACACTAATTCAGGATGCAAACTGACCGCTTGGTTAGCAGGCAAGGTCCAAGGTGTGGTTGTCCAAATAACAAAATCCACCGCAGCAGGTACGTTGGGCAAATTGGCACGTTTCGCAAAGTCTGCAACATCTTGTACAGCAAATGCGACATCAACCGCATGAGATTGTTTATCTTCATATTCAACTTCGGCTTCGGCCAAGGCAGAGCCACAATCCATACACCAATGCACAGGTTTTAAACCTTGATGCAAATGGCCATTGGCGGCAATTTTGCCTAAGCTACGAATAATGTCCGCTTCTTGTTGAAAATTCATGGTCAAGTAAGGATTATCCCAATCCCCCAACACACCTAAACGCTGAAAATCCGCTTTTTGGTTTTCAACATGGCCAATGGCAAAGTCACGACAATGTTGACGAAACTCTTTGGCGGACACTTTATGCCCTGCTTTACCAAATTTCTTTTCGACATTAAGTTCGATAGGCAGGCCATGACAATCCCAACCTGGAACATAGGGCGCGTCAAAGCCTGCTAAGGTTTTGGATTTGATAATAATATCTTTGAGAATTTTATTAACCGAATGACCAATATGAATATTGCCATTGGCATAGGGAGGACCATCATGCAAAATAAATTGTGGACGACCAGCACGGGCTTGACGAATTTTTTGATATAACTTGTTTTCTTGCCAATCCTTTACCCAATTTGGCTCACGCTTGGCTAAATCAGCTTTCATCGCAAAGGCCGTTTCGGGCAAATTTAGCGTGCTTTTATAATCAACAGTCATGTTTTGCTTTACTCACTTAAATTTAATTTAGGACTTGCGCGGTTATCGCTTAACCTCACCCCTGCCCTCTCCTTATTAAGGAGAGGGAGCTTCATCGCTAATTTTTATGATGAAACTTCCTCGCTTTTTGAGTAGGGGTCAAAATAGTTGCGTGTTGCCAATACATCATTAGCAATCGCTTTTTTTAATGCGTCTAAAGAAGGAAAGTTTGTTTCATTACGCAGTTTGTGACAAAACTGCACACCTATTCGGCGACCATAAATATCGCCCTTAAAATCCAAAATATGCACTTCAATGCGGTTTTCTTTGCCACCCACCGCAGGGCGCGTTCCAACATTGGCTGCACCCAATAAAGGCTCTGGGGTTAAACCCCATACTTTTACGGCATAAATGCCCGCAACAGGCGAAACATGGCGATTTAAACCCACATTAGCCGTTGGAAAATCGAGGGTTCGACCAATTTTGTCACCATGCTTAATATGACCTGCAATCATATAGGGGCGACCTAATAATTGCGCGGCTAAATCAAAATCGGACTCTTGAATCGCTTGGCGAATCCGTGTCGAGCTAATACGCACGCTATCTTGAGCAATCGTGGGTGTATTTTCTACCACAAACGCTTGTTGCTGTAAAAAAGCAAAATCACCCGACCGATCACAGCCAAAACGAAAATCATCACCCACCACTAAATGTTGACAGTTTAGCGGTTGCAATACTTGCTCAATAAACTTTTGTGCGGTTAAACCACGAAATGCAGCATCAAATCTAATCACTAATACGTAATCAATACCTAAATCACATAAGGCTTCAAACTTGTCACGCCAATCCATCAATCGTGCTGGCGCATTTTTGCCTTGAAAAAACTCTTGAGGCTGTGGCTCAAAATACATGACGACACTGGCTAAGTTTTTCTGACGACTAATGTCTAAGACGCGTTGCAAAATGACTTGATGCCCAGCATGTACACCATCAAAATTACCAATCGTCACCACACTGGGTGGTAATGTAAGATTTGTTAATGTTTGCCAATGTCGAATAAGTTGGGTCATTTTTAAGCACACGCCCGTGATTGTTCAACAGTCTCTAATTGATTAAGTAAACGAACTAAACTGCGTCCCATGGCATAGGCCAAATTAACAGGTACAGCATTGCCTATTTGCTTATACTGTTGAGACATTGCGCCCATAAACTGCCAATCATCAGGAAAGGTTTGGATACGGGCATATTCTCGCACAGTTAATGGCCGTGTTTGCTCAGGATGACATCGCTCAGTTTGGTTTTGTGCAGGCGCGCAAGTTAAAGTTAAACTGGGTTCGTCCCACGCTAAGCGTCTAGCCATACCTGTTTTACCACCACCTAAAAAATAACTGCCTTTCATGTATTCTCTTTGAATATCATCAGGCAAATCACGCCAATATCCACCTTGAGGCACGAGGTCTAAGACCGCTTTTTTACGCGCTGGATAAAGCTGTCCTTGTGATTCAGGCACATCACAATCATACAACTCACCCTTAAACATCGCATCACGCATGGTCATTACTCGGTGATACTGAGCTGGCCATTGATAGTCCATATACGCGGCTAAATCATTACGCACTGCCACCAAAAACAAACGCTCTCGCTTTTGTGGCACTTGAAAATGCATCGCTTTTAATACTTGTGGCGGTACTAAAGTATAACCTAGCTCCGCAATGGTTTTTTTGATAGTGGCTAAAGTCCGACCATTATCATGGTTTAATAAACCGCGTACATTTTCACCTAAAAACACTTTAGGTTGCACTTCTTTAATGGCGCGTGCAAACTCAAAAAATAACGTGCCGCGTGTATCATCAAAGCCTTGTTTGTTACCTGCATAAGAAAAAGCCTGACAGGGAAAACCGCCCGACAAAAAATCTATTTGGCGTTTATATTGGCTAAAATCAACATTAACAATACTATCCTCTATAACATTCCAATCGGGGCGATTTTGGCGTAACGTAGCACAAGCCCACTTATCAAACTCATTTAATAAAATCGCCTCAAATCCTGCTTTTTCTAAACCTAAAGCTAAACCACCTGCCCCTGCAAATAACTCTATTGACGTATAAGGACGATAGGCTTTGGTTTGTAATTCATCAAACCATTGATTATTAATCAGGGCTTTTACTAAGGATTGAAATTTTGCCATTTGAAACTACTTAATCTCAATACTACTTAATAATGATAACGACACTGAGCAATAATCAACAACTCATCAGTGGCTTTATAAACCAACCGATGTTCTTTATCGATACGCCTCGACCAATAACCAGACCAATTATGACGTAATGGCTCAGGATCACCAATGCCTACAAACGGCTGTCGTTGAATATCTTTAATCAACAAGTTAATACGCTTTAGCATTTGTTTATCTTGCTGTTGCCAATACAAATAATCTTCCCACGCGGTAGCTGCCCATGCCAACATCATTCGTCTAATAACTCTTTATGGATAATGTTATTAGCTTCAATTTCGGCAATAGCCTGATTTAACCGTTGCGCATTTTTGGGGCTGGCCATCAAATAGGCGGTTGCTTCATAGGCTTGAAAATCTTCTAAAGACATCAATACCGCAGGTTTACCATTTTGACGGGTAATTAAAATAGGCACATGGTCATCATTTACTTTATCAAGCGCATTCGCCAAATGATTGCGAAAGGCGGTATAACTGATTGCTTGCATCATCACACCTCTTAAGTACATGTTCTTATTGTTGTACCTAATCAAATAATAGTCAATGCTTTAACTCACGCCATTTAAAGCCCGTCAAAGTCAACGTCAGCAAATAGGTTGCTGCACCAGCCACACAAATCGCCGCTAAATAACCTAATTTATGATGAGTAGCCATATTTAACCAATACTCTGTTGCTGGAGTCATCACATATAACACCACCACCATCGCCACATTTGCCGTTGCATAACGCACTGCCAACACTACCCAATGTTTTTGTAAACGATACACACCTTGTTTGTGTAAACCATGATACAACAAACCTGCATTCAAAAAAGCCGATAAGGTACTGGCAAAGGCCAAACCCACATGTTTAAAGTGCCACACCAACATTAAGTTAAAGGCCATATTACTAATCATGGCAATAATGCCAATCTTGACAGGCGTTTTGGTGTCTTGGCGCGAATAATAACAAGGGGCAAAGACCTTAATTAACATAAAGGCCAAAATACCACCCGACAAGGCTTGCAAAGCCGCTGCCGACATTCGCACATCATTATCCGAAAACTTACCATGATGAAACAAAGTGGCTATCATTGGCTCTGCAAGCATCAACATTGCCAACGATGCTGGGACACCCACCAACACAATCACGCGCAATGCCCAATCAATCATGGCTTTAAATTCATCATTGGATTTTTGCGCGTGCTTAGCCGATAAAGACGGCAAAATTACCGTAGCTACCGCAATACCAATTAAACCTAAGGGCAACTCAGTTAAACGCTCAGCAGTATATAACCACGACACCGAGCCTGAGATTAAAAAAGACGCTAAAATAGTATCTAATAATAAGTTTATTTGACTCACTGACACGCCAAACATCGCTGGCAACATTAAGGTAAAAATACGCTTTACCCCTTCATCGGCAAAATCGACTTTAAAACGCGGCAACATACCAATATTGTATAAGGCAGGAATTTGTATCGCTAACTGTGCCACCCCAGCAATTAACACCCCCCACGCCAAGGCCATAATTGGCACATTGAGTAACGGAGCTAAAAACAAGGCACTGGCTATCATCACCAAATTAAGCAACACCGAAGTAAACGAAGATAAGGCAAACGCCCCATAACTATTTAAAATACCGCCAGCAAATGCCGTTAAAGAAATAAGCAATAGATAAGGAAAGGTAATTTGCAGCATATCGGCCGCCAAATTAAATTTTTCGGTATCTTCGCTAAAACCCGGTGCAAACAGCCACATAATCAAGGGCGCGGCCAACACCGCCACCACTGTAATCAGCATTAAAATAAGCGACAATGAACCAGCAACCTTACTGACTAAATCGCGTACGGCTGCATCATCGCGCTGCGTTTTATATTCCGACAACACGGGGACAAAAGCGTTGGCAAATGCACCTTCGGCAAACAATCGACGTAAAAAGTTGGGGATTTTAAAAGCCACCAAAAACGCATCCATCATACGGTCAGCACCAAAGGTACTCATCAGCACCATATCGCGTACCAAGCCAGCGATACGCGATAGCATAGTCATAGCACTCACCACTAAGGTCGAACGCCACAAACCACTAGATTTGGTTTTTGATGAATTATTTGCACTAGGCGGCAGATTAGCTTGGGACATGAAAATACAATCGCGCTCAATAGAAGGCGCAAATAGTAGCGAATAATGACCTCAAAATACACAAAAACGTAACTTATGCATAAAAAGTTGGCTTTAGGCTTGACTTAATGGCCTATGCTCGGCAAAATCGCACGCCTGATTTTGGGCTGATGCCCGTTAATGAATTCATAGGAGTGCCACCGTGGCCAATTCTGCACAAGCCAAAAAGCGTGCGCGCCAAAACGAAAAGCAACGTCAGCATAATGCCAGCTTACGTTCCATGGTGCGTACTTATATCAAAAAAGTTGTCAACGCAATTGCTGCTGGCGATAAGGCAGCCGCTTCTGCTGCTTACACTGCTGCTGTGCCTGTTGTTGACCGTATGGCCGACAAAGGTATTATTCATAAGAATAAAGCTGCACGTCATAAGAGCCGTTTAAACGCTCACATCAAAGCAATGGCTTAATATATTTTTAAGCTATTTGATTGATGAAAAAACCCGCCAAGTGCGGGTTTTTTATTGCTTGACAGTCAATCAAATATAACTGATAATTGTTCTCATTAGTGTTTATCATTGAGAATACATATCATGTACGTTTGCGTATGCCATGCTGTGAGCGACAAACAAATCAAACAAGCGGTTGAAAATGGCTGTTGTTCTTACCGTGAAGTCCGTGATTGTCACAATGTAGGCAAGACCTGTGGCCGTTGTGTGCCAGAAGCACGAGAGCTGATAAATGAAACGCTCATCTCACTCGCCAAAGATATTGCACAAGCAGCATAAGTCTGCGCGTAGTTTTAAATGATAAGCATTTGTTTTTACAATCTAATTGCCTGAGTTTTCTTACACTTTTTTTGTTGCGCTTCGATTCTTTTTACTCTTTTTGAGCTACTATTAAACAAAATAATAGTTGACCAACATTCTCAACTACTCTCCTCTCTTTTTATTTCGTTTTTAACGTCATGGAGCACAACATGAAAGGTGACACCCAAGTTATTGCTTATTTAAACAAAGCCTTAACCAACGAACTCACAGCCATCAATCAATACTTTTTACATGCACGTATGCTTAAGAGTTGGGGCTTTGAAAAACTCGGTCAGCATGAATACATGGAGTCGATTGACGAAATGAAACACGCTGACAAACTGATTGACCGTATTTTATTTTTGGAAGGTTTACCCAACTTACAACATCTAAACAAGCTATATATTGGTGAAAATGTTGAAGAAATTTTTCAGGGTGATTTAAAGCTCGAACATCAAGCTCACCCTGACCTAAAAGAAGCCATTGCCTATTGCGAAAAAATTGGTGATTACGGCACTCGCGAGTTGTTTGTTGCCATTTTAGAAAGTGAAGAAGAACATATTGATTGGATTGAAACTCAACTTGAGTTAATTCAAAAATTGGGCGTGCAAAATTATTTGCAATCGGCAATGTAGTTTCGGCTACGCTCAACTACCGCGACTAGGCTCAGCTAGCATCGTCTCTCCTGTGTTACGTTGCACTTCACACAGGCTACAAACTTGGCTTCCGACTGCGCTCAACCTACGCAAGATGGTTCCCTGAGCGAAGTCGAAGGGTCGAAAGACAGACAAAAAAAAGCCCACTTTGCTAACAACAGTGGGCTTAACAGGGGTTCAACCAGAGAGATACTTACCATGAACTCGCCCATTCAGTATAACCCTATGTCTTGGTAACACTGTTGTAGCGATGTAAGTGTTATGTCAACCAACTGTTAATTTGGCTCGTTTAATTTGAGTTTACTGCGGTTTTTTTGTTTGATTGGCCACGTCATCACAAATTTTGCTCCGCCCAATGTCGGACTTTGTTCCACTTTAATATTGCCGCCAAACCAAAATGCGATTCGAGAAACAATCGACAAACCCAAACCATAACCACCTGAGGCACGAGTACGGCTATCATCTAAACGCGTAAAGGGCTGAAACACTTTTTCGCGGTCTTTTTCGGGAATCCCATCACCATCATCTTCTACGGCAATATAAGCACAACTCTCATAAACACCTGCACTCAAACATACTTCTGTTTTGGCATAACGAGTGGCATTACCTGCCAAGTTTTGTAAAACACGGTGCAAATAACGCTGTTCCGCTTCGGCCAACGTGCCTTCGGGGGGCATTCGTACACTGATGTTGAGTTTTGAACCCAGTGCTTTGGTCTCTTTGGCAACTTGCTGTAATAAACGACCCAAATCAACACGCTCAAAATTAAGTACTGGAATTCCTTGCTCTAATTTGGCATAAGTCAAAATCTCATCAATCAGTTTATTGAGTTCATCAATATCGCCATCTAACTGTTCTAATTGTTTAAATCGCTCGTCTAGGTCATCGGTATCGGCTAACATTTCCATGCCAAAACGTATGCGTGCCACAGGGGTTCTTAGCTCGTGTGACACCGCTCGTGTTAACTCTCGTTGCGAATCAATCAGTCGCTGAATATGCTCTGCCATGCTATTAAAGGCATAGGCTAATTGGCTGACTTCATCACGGCCATAGACCTCGGCACGGGCACTCAAATCACCGCCACCAATTCGTCGTGCGGCACTTTCTACAATTTTTATTTTTTTCTCTAAGGGATGAATAATAAAATAGGCCGCCGTAGTGATGACAAACAAACTCATGGCCAGAATAATCAGTAATAGCTGCACAGGCATCCAGTCAAATAAGCGCATTGGCCCAATCACTAACACCTGATTAAAGGCTGGCAAAGGCGCAATAATGCGTACCGATGAGTTGCGCGCTGCCCCACCCTCTTTAAGAGCCAACACCACTTCTTTACGTTTAATACGTGCACGTTGGTCGGCTTCTAAGCCGCTCTTGTCCAAGCTGACAATTTGTATGGGAAAGGCAAAATATTGCTGTAACTCTTTAACACGCTGTTTTTCTGAACCACGGTAATGATCTAAATCATCCAGTAAAAAAATCGCCATGGCTTTGGCTTGCTGCTCCGAGACTTTGCTCATTCTTACCTGAATGTACGAGTCTTCTTGCTGCGACACCATGCTATAAATATCGGCAAAATCATAATTTTTACCAATCCGTACCACCGCTTGACCTTTAGACAAGCGCGCCATTTCGTTACTACTAAAATTAGCTTGTTGACTATTAAGCAAAATGATTTTGCTATCGAGTAAGACACTGGCCTCTTCGAGCCATGCTTGTTTAAGTTCGGGGGTTTGCTGACGGGCTATGCCAATGGCAATTAAGCGAAAAAAACCCGTTGCCATGCTTTCGCGGTATTCGGCAGCACGATAGTCATTAACCACTTGCAGTAATAAATAGGTGCACAAAGCGACGGCACTGATGATTAACAACAGGCCGCCGTAAATGCGAACAAAAATGCTACTAGGAATGAGTTTGGGCAAGTTAACCGCCTAAAGACTCTTTGACAAATAAATAGCCTTTGCTGCGAACAGTTTTAATGCGTTTGGGATTTTCGGGGTCATCGCCAATTTTGGGTCTAATACGCGAAATACGCACATCAATAGAGCGATCTTGGCCGTCATATTCAATGCCACGTAAACGCTCAAAAATATCTTCACGCGACAAAATACGCCCTGCATTTGATGCCAATAACCACAATAAATCGTATTCGGCACTGGTAAACTCGACTAACTCATCTGCTAATGTTACCGAACGGCCACCGTTATCAATTACTAAATCATCAAACTCTAAACGCTGTGGTGTATCTTCTTCAACGATTTTATCGGTGCGACGCAACAAAGCACGAATCCGCGCCAACAATACACGCGGTTGAGCAGGTTTGGCCACATAGTCATCTGCGCCCATTTCTAAACCCAACACCTGATCCATATCATCGGTACGCGCGGTGAGCATTAAAATAGGATGATGATAATGAGGGCGCACTTCGCGGCAAATGGTTAAGCCATCTGCCCCTGGTAACATCACATCTAACACCACCAAATCGGGCTGTTCGGACAAAATACGGCGAATAGCACGATTGCCGTCGGTTTCAATGGCAACTTGCAAACCATTACGAATTAAATACTCTTGGGTTAACGTGGCCAAACGTTCGTCATCTTCGACAATTAAAATACGCGGTAAACGTTCTTCTTGTTGGCTCATGATATTTTTCCTAATAAAAATAAAACCTGCTTTTTAACGCAACAGTTTACATTGTAAATCCTGTCTTTGTACGTCACGCCTGCATAATAGACAATTCTGTTACAGTTACAAAGCACTAAACGCGACTTGTTTACCAACACACCACGAAAACCCCATCAAGACTAAAAATCAGATATATTTTTTTACATAGTCGCCATACAAGGGCTAGGATGCGTTATCTTTGTGTAAGGCATTGAATCCGTTGTTTTCTTATCTGTTTATGGCTGTTTAATCCTTCATCTTTTGGTCTTTTGCCTACTTGCATCTTTTTTAAAAAACGCTTATCTTGTGCCCCACAAATCATAAAAACACTATAGCTTGTGTTTTTAGCCTCTTTTTCATACAACATACACATACAAACTTTATTACAACTTGTGTCTCGTGCTATTGCCATGAGTGAGGCTTTTTGTTTTTAATTTTTAGGAAGCTGATATGTCTATCTCTGCACAACGTTCTTTTGAGTCTTCTGAAGCACTCGTGACTGCACCTGGCCAACTACGCGTGATTAAACGTAATGGGATGCTGGTTAATTATGATGCCAGCAAAATTGCTGTGGCAATTAGTAAGGCCTTTTTGGCGGTTGAAGGGGGTTCGGCTGCTGACTCTAGCCGTGTGCATCAACAAGTATCTCTATTGACTGAAGCTGTTTCTAATACTTTTAAGCGTCGTATGCCGAGTGGTGGTACGGTGCATATCGAAGAAATTCAAGACCAAGTTGAACTCGCCTTAATGCGTGCAGGTGAGCAAAAAGTGGCTCGTTCTTATGTGATTTATCGTGATGAACGCGCCCGTTTGCGTGATGCAGGTATCGAAAAAACGCACCCTACCCTGACGGTGACTTTAGGTGATGGCACACGCCAACCCTTAGACTTGGGTCGTTTGGAGTTGTTAGTGAATACCGCCTGTGAAGGATTAACAGGCGTTAATGCCCAAGCAATTATTGATGAAACCCTCAAAAACTTGTATGACGGGGTACAAGAAAGCGATTTAGTAACCACGATGGTGATGTGTGCGCGGGTGCATATTGAACAAGAGCCAAATTATACTTATGTGACGGCGCGTTTATTATTAGACCAATTACGCAGCGAAGCCTTGAGCTTTTTAGACATTACCGATAAAGCCACTCAAGCAGAGATGGCTGAGTTTTATCCTCAAGCCTTGCCTGTATTTTTAAAGCGTGGTGTGGAGTTAGAGTTATTATCGCCTGAATTATTAAACTATGATTTAGCCAAATTAGCAGACGCAATTGAGCCTGAGCGTGATTTTCAATTTACTTACTTAGGCTTACAAACTTTATATGACCGTTATTTTATTCATAGTCAAGAAATTCGTTTTGAATTGCCACAATTATTCTTTATGCGAGTGGCGATGGGCTTAGCGATTAACGAAGCCGACAAAGAAACACGTGCGATTGAGTTTTATCAATTGCTTTCTAGCTTTGACTATATGGCATCAACCCCTACTCTGTTTAATTCGGGTACCTTACGTCCACAATTATCAAGCTGCTATTTAACCACCGTGCCAGATGATTTGTATGGCATTTATGATGCGATTCGTGACAACGCGATGTTATCTAAGTGGGCTGGTGGTTTAGGTAACGACTGGACACCTGTTCGTGCTTTAGGGGCGTATATCAAAGGCACCAACGGTAAGTCTCAAGGCGTTGTACCATTCTTAAAAGTGGCCAATGATACAGCTGTGGCGGTTAACCAGGGAGGAAAAAGAAAGGGGGCTGTCTGTGCTTACCTCGAAACATGGCACTTAGACATTGAAGAGTTTTTAGAGTTGCGTAAAAACACAGGTGATGACCGCCGCCGTACCCATGACATGAATACCGCTAACTGGGTACCTGATTTGTTTATGCAACGTGTATTTGACGATGGTGATTGGACATTATTCTCACCTTCTGATGTGCCGGATTTACACGATTTGTATGGCCAAGCCTTTGTACAACGCTATAACGAATATGAGCAAATGGCTGCTAACGGCCAAATGCGCTTATTCAAAAAAATCAAAGCCGCTGACTTGTGGCGTAAAATGTTATCCATGTTGTTTGAAACTGGCCATCCGTGGATTACCTTTAAAGACGTGTGTAACTTACGCTCTCCACAACAACACGTTGGCGTGGTTCACTCCTCTAACTTGTGTACCGAAATTACGCTTAACACCTCTCAAGACGAAATTGCGGTATGTAACTTAGGTTCTATTAACCTTGTTAACCACGTTACCCCAACAGGTTTAGATGTCGCCAAGTTAGAACGCACCGTTAAAACTGCGGTGCGTATGCTCGATAACGTCATCGACATTAACTACTATGCTGTGCCACAAGCCAAAAACTCTAACTTCCGTCATCGCCCTGTCGGTTTAGGAATTATGGGTTTTCAAGATGCCTTGTATATCTTAAACACCGCCTATTCATCTGAGGCCGCGGTTGAATTTGCCGACAAATCAATGGAAGTGATTAGTTACTACGCCATTGCTGCATCCTGTGACTTGGCCAAAGAGCGTGGCAGCTACAGCACTTTTGACGGCTCGTTATGGAGTCAGGGTATTTTACCACTTGACTCATTACAAAAAGTGGTTGAGCAACGGGGCGAACGCTATATTGGCGTTGATACCAGCAGCAGCTTAGATTGGGCAAGTTTGCGTACTCGCGTACAAAATCAAGGCATGCGTAACTCCAATGTCATGGCGATTGCCCCCACTGCCACTATTTCTAACATTTGTGGCGTAGCACAATCTATTGAACCAACCTATCAAAACTTGTATGTCAAATCTAATTTGTCGGGCGAGTTTACGGTGGTCAATCCACACTTGGTTAATGCCCTAAAAGCGCGTGGTTTGTGGGATGCGGTAATGGTCAATGACCTCAAATACTATGATGGCTCGGTACAAAACATTGAGCGTATTCCTGATGATCTCAAAGCCCTGTTTGCTACAGCATTTGAAGTCGAACCTAAATGGATTGTGGAGGCTGCCAGCCGCCGTCAAAAGTGGATTGACCAAGCACAGTCACTCAATTTGTACATTAGTCATGCCTCTGGCAAAAAGTTAGATGTAACTTATCGTATGGCTTGGTATCGTGGCCTAAAAACCACATATTATTTGCGTGCGATTGGCGCAACCGCTGCCGAAAAATCCACCATTAGTGATGGGGCATTAAATGCGGTTAAGGCGGTTCGTCAAGAAGAACCTGTGGCCGACTTTGCTCAAGCCGCACCTGTGCCAATGGCGTGTAGCATTGACAATCCTGATTGCGAGGCTTGTCAGTAAGCACGAAGCAAACTAAGGTAATAATAAACTTGTTATTACCTTAGTTACGATATTGGAGAAAGTACAATGATTACGCTATCTGTCACTCCTTCTACCTCCCTTGAGCTATCTTCTTTTTTGATAGACCAAATTGAACATGGCGAAGTCGTTACTCTGACCAAAAATGGTCAAGCGATTGCCCAAATTTTACCTGTTAAATATACAACGCCTACACCAACAGTTGAGAGTCGTATGGTTGGTAAATGGCCGATAGGTTTGCTCAAAAACAAGATTCAATTAGAGGATTTTGATGAGCCTCTTCCTGATGATTTAATTGATGCGTTTGAAGGCAAATATAAAAATGACTAAGGTTTTTTTGTTAGATACCCATACGTTTTTATGGATGGTTTCTGATGATGTGCGTCTAAAAGCCGCCGAAAAACATATTATGAATGCAGAACAGTTGTATTTGAGCATGGCTTCATGGTGGGAAATTGCCATTAAAATTAATATTGGTAAATCTTCGTATGATTATGCAGAACTGCTGACGATTGCTAAAAAAATGCATTTAGACTTTTTGCCAATTACGCCACAACACGGTCAAACCTTACTCACGTTGCCATTTATTCATCGTGACCCCTTTGACCGTATGCTTGTTGCACAGGCAATTAGCGAGCAAATACCATTATTAACACACGACCAAACCTTAACCTCTTACAGTTCCTTTGTTATCTTATTTTAAGCGAGAACCATCATGTTAAACTGGGACGATTTTTATGCAGAAGAAAAGCCTAAAGCTAAAAATAAAGCACCTGCAACGCCAACAAATGCTCCACAAGCAGCAACGTCGCAGCCAATTACACCGCCGCCAACAGTGGCACCAGTTCAACCCGTCACAGCCACTGCTGCCCTTGACCGAGCAAACGCAGCTCTTGCCAATTTAGATGTTGCGGCTGGCTTAGAAGAACTGGAAATGGGTGCTGCACGCATTCAAGTTGACGACAAACGCATGATTAACTGCAAAGCCGACCTCAATCAGCTTGTGCCGTTTAAATACGATTGGGCATGGCAAAAATATTTAGATGGTTGCGCAAACCACTGGATGCCACAAGAAGTCAACATGACCAAAGATATTGCCTTGTGGAAAAACCCCGAAGGTTTAACCGATGATGAGCGTTTAATCGTCATGCGTTCGTTGGGTTATTTTTCGACCGCAGATAGTTTGGTGGCTAACAACTTGGTTTTAGCGGTTTACCGTTTAATTACCAACCCCGAATGTCGCCAATATTTATTGCGTCAAGCCTTTGAAGAAGCGATTCACACTCACGCCTATCAATACTGTATTCAATCGTTGGGTATGGATGAAGGCGAAGTGTTTAATATGTACCGCGAAGTGCCGTCTGTGGCCAAAAAAGCCGCATGGAGCATTAGCCACACTCACTCTTTGTCTAATCCAAACTTTAAAACAGGCACAGCCGAAGCCGACCAAGAGTTGTTACGCAATCTAATTGGCTTTTATGGCGTGACCGAAGGTATTTTCTTTTATTGTGGTTTTACTCAAATTTTAAGCATGGGTCGTCGCAATAAAATGACCGGTGTTGCCGAGCAATTCCAATACATTTTGCGCGATGAGTCGATGCACTTAAACTTTGGTATTGATGTTATCAACCAAATCAAAATTGAAAATCCACATTTATGGACAAAAGATTTTCAGCAAGAAGTCATTCAAATGATTTTGGAAGGCACACAATTAGAGATTGAGTATGCACGTGACACCATGCCGCGTGGGGTATTGGGCATGAATGCCGCGATGATGGAAGAATACTTGCAATTTATTGCTAATCGTCGTTTGACCCAATTAGGTTTACCTGAACAATTTGCAGGCGTTAAAAATCCATTTCCGTGGATGAGTGAAATTATGGATTTACGCAAAGAGAAAAATTTCTTTGAAACGCGTGTCACTGAGTATCAAACAGGCGGAGCGTTGAGCTGGTAAGTTAAGCTAGAGGGTTCAATTTAGAGCCCTCCACAATTTTTTAAAGGATCAGGAAGGAGTCTGAATTATACCATTTCTGAGAATTAAATAATTTTTTGTATTCTGAAAGGATGGGTATCGAAACACAGGAAGAACATCGGGTTTTTGAGATTTGAGAGGGGAG
>JACKNZ010000016.1 GCA_024234595.1 Moraxellaceae bacterium
CAGCTCCAGCTGTTGTGGCTCGAGTTGCTGTTGTAAGGCCAAATACAAATTATCGCTCAGTGAGGCCAATTCACGCTCGGTATTAAAAATATCTTGCTGACACCGTGCTAACTCACGCTCAATACTCGCCAAAGGACGGCTACTGGCCTGCTGTACCAATGCCGTTTGTTGGTCTAATTCATGGCTAACGGCGGCAAGTTGTGTTTCTAATTGCTGACGGTTAGTGACTAAGGCAAATTGTTGTGCTAACAAGACTTGGCGTTGGCTGGTGCTCTTAAGCTGCTGTAACTGCTGTTGTAACTGGGCTTTTTGTTGATGCAGCTCGCCGTTACTGCTGAGCAACTTATCTAACTGCTGTTTAAGATGCTGCTGTTGTTGCTGCAAGTGTGCGCTTTGTTGGCTAAAGTAATCTTGCCATTGCATGAGTTGCTGATTGATAATGGGTCTAAAATACAATAACTTGCCGCGTAACTCTAAACGGCTTTGTTGTTTTTGCGCTAGCTGTGCAATTTCGGCTTGTTGTTTAAGGGCGGCTTGATATTGCTCGCGCTCCTGATTAACGTCGGCAAAGGCATTGTCCCACTCTTTTTTAAAATCAATATTGGCATCGGGCAGGTCACGCTTAAAAATACTGAGTAAATAGGTTTTTACTTCGTGTGAGCGTAATTTGTCTAGGCGTAAGGTACGGGTTAGCACACGCTGAAAGGCATCCACTTGGCTACTATGCTCTAACTTAAACACCGCAAAATCGGGTTCATTGGCAAAGCGTTTTTTGCCTCTGCCATACAACACATTACTAAAATCGTTACTATTATACGAATACACCACCCGTTGATGCTGTAATAACTGATTTTTAAGTTGCGGTTGCGGCACTAGGCTACCATCAGACAAGCGATATTCTTCTATATTAAGCTGACCTTGATAGGCAAAGTATTCATAGTCATGACTGACACCTTTGCCCACACAGCCTAAAACCACCGTGCCTGAGTCGGGCAAAAACACTTCTAACAAAATATAAGCACTGTTGTGTGGAAAGTAAAAACGTCTGCTTTTATCTGCGTCATTTGCGCCAAAATCCATACGCCGTTTGTCAATGATTAACAGATACTGCAAGGCATTGATTAAACTGGTTTTGCCTGTATTATTGGGCGCAACCAAGGATACCGAGGCATCTAACGGTAGTTCCGCTCGTTGGTAGCCTGCACTGTTTAATAACACCAAACGCTGAAAACCATAACTCATGCTCATTGTGGGTCTTCCTCTTGCTCGGTGTCGATGGCGTCTTGTTCTATGGTGTGATGTTGCGCTAATTCTTCAAAATGGTCTAAATAACGAACAGCCGCAGGCAGCAAACGCCACGCACTATCTTGGCTTTGGGCAAAACCATAACGCACCGCGCTATCATACACTTGCGTCATAGCGTCGATATCTAAACCTTCTGCCAATAACAGTTCTTTGTGTTTATCAAACATGGCTTGCAACAAGACCTTATCAATTAACCAATCACTAAACCGTGCTAAAGACTGTTGGTTATCGGCCTGATAATCAAATAACACCATTAACACCAACGCGAGATTGCGGGTGGTTTTTGAGACATTACTATTGCTGTCTTCGGTATGAAACCACGCAAAACCACGGCCATCAATGCGCAAACGATAGCCTAACTGCTCAAATACGGTTTGATATTGCGCTTGCTGTTGTTCTAAAGCTGCCCACAATTCGGGTTCGCTTAAACGGTTAAGATGTTTACCACTATTAAAAAACTGAAACAGCTCACGCAGTTTGTCGAGTTTGGCTAATTGAATCGTTAATGCGCTCAAGGTGTCACGGCTCCTTGTGGATAATGATAAATGTTGATGTTCTTTAACTCACAATTGATGGCTTGTTCGGCGTGTATCAGTTGCCAAGCACTGCTGTCGTTTTGTGTGAGGCGGTGATATAAACGTAATAAAGTGGCATCGCTGACATGCGAATAATGAGCTTTTAGCCATTGCAAGATGTCGGTTACAGGCAGTTGCGCTGCAAGCTGTTGCATCACCGCCTCATCATCGACCAAGTCGAGTTCGGCTGCGCTAACGGCAGCTGTTGGCTCTGGAAAAGCCATACTTACAGGCTGATAGTGTTGTGCTTCGGCCATAATCGTTAAAACTTCGTCACCAACCGTGACACGCCGTGGTGAATCACGTTGCCACAAAGGTAAGTTAGCATTTCTGAAAGTCAGATTTAAGCCGCGTTTGCGAACTTGTCCGAGTAACAAACTAATACTGGCACTTAACTGATTATGTTGTCGCACTTCTTCACGCAGGGGTAACAAGGTATCGCTACAGTGTTTAAGCACTTCTCGCCCCAACTGGCGTAAGGCTTTGGCGGCAAAAGCCACTTGGCGAATGTGTTGCCGTTGGGTATATAACGAGCCTTGAGTCGTAAGAATATCTACCGCATGGTCTAAGGCGTGTTCGGCATTTTCTAAATAACGATAAAAGGTACCTGCCGCACCTGTATCCATCATTTGTGCCATCGGTTCAACATATTGGTCATAGGCTTGCAACACTTGCCGATAACGATGACTGGCTGATAATTGGCTGTCAGTTGCTTTGGCTTTTTCAGCAAGCTCTAAAATGGCATGGCGGTCTTGCTCAAGTTGTTGGCTAATTTGTCTAAATAATTCGGCTAGATTCATCGCAGCATGGCGCATCATGTCCATATGATTAAGATGCACGCCTTCGTTAAGCGCGTCTGTCGCTTCTCTAATGGCATTAACACGCGCTTGCAATACTGCCGATAAGCCTAACTCATGCTCTTTAGTGAGACCACGCACAAAATTCAAGACATGACTGTTGATTTGCAGGCTGTCACCACGGGCAACGGTTTCTAACAGGCCACTATTGACTAATTTGCGTAGTATGTCTTCGCACTCTATGACGCTTAATTGCGGCTGACGTTTGGCAATGATGGCTAAGACATAAGCAGGTTCAAGATATAATTGCTCGCGTGACTTTTGTACTAAGCTCTCTATCACGTCCCAATGCGTGCCTAAGGCCAATACCAAACTACGGGGGGAGATTGTCATACAAATCCTAAAAACTCTTATTCACTCAAAACCATCATCACAGCTGATGAACTGCATTTTTTATCCGTATCATCAAATCATCATCACGATAACGAATATCTTCTACCAAACGCTGACAAACAACCTCAAAGGCGGCATCTATACGCTGCAACACATTTTGTGCCACTTCTCGCTCTAGCCCTAAACGTAGTCCATATTCGATTAACGCTTGATGCGTGGGGAACTTTTTATGTTTATTTAACTTTAACGCGAGCTGGCCATCAAGCTGAGGATAAATATTGGTGCATACCACATCATAAATGGGGGCTAAACAACGCACCTCGGCAGGATTTTCATATAACAATCCAAAATTTTTAAGATGCGCGTCACCATCACCCAACTTACACGACAACGCCACTCGTTCAAATAAACGCTGTAATTCTATAGCACTGTTTTCGGCAGTAAACACGCTGACGGCTTTGGCAATCATATCATAACTGCCTTGATATTTTTGGGCGGTACTTCTACCTGTTAATACCGCCATATCTTCAAAACCGAGGGCTGTGCCATCGGCTTTACGGTCAAATCGAGACATCACCAATAATAAGCCATCTTCAGACAACCAAAAATTAGGCACATTAAAGCCTGCTTCTTTGGCGACACTCAAACATAAATACTCATTACGCGCGATGCCAAGATAATCTGCTCCCTCTGCTTTAACAATCACTGTTTCTAAGGGTAAAGAGCTGTGCGTTTGCGGTAACAACGGCACTAAGGCTTTAGGTTGTATGCCCGAAATGCCCGATGTAAGGGCATATTTATCAATCAAATAATCAAATAAACCCGCAGAAGACGTTCTTAAGAGTGTGTCTAAGCTTTCACCTGTAGCTTTGGCGGCAATTTTACCCTGCAAGGCATAACTTAATCGTCCAATCTGATGCGAGCCTGCTAAATACAGTAAAAACATATCGCTGGGTGCGCCCAATCTTTTTAGCCGTTCTTCGATGATATAACGCAAATATCCCTCGGGGCGATTCATGGCAAACACCCCCATCAACTCGCCACTGTAATAACTTTGTTGCCTAATAGGCAGTACCAATGACACTGCCCTGTCTGCTGCAGCAGACTGATGATAGTTAAAGACAAAATGTGATTCTTTGGCCAAAACGCCAGCCTGACCTTGTGGGGTTATAATGTCTAAACGACGAATTTGATTAAATAAGTCCAATAGCTCAGTCATGGCATTAGTCTTCAAAAGGAAAAATATCGGCTAACTCTTCGAACACGACCGTTTTTTGAGGACGCAATACCAATTCATACCCCATAGCATTAGCCATGCGTGTAAATTCAAACAAGCCCACCGAATGACCCGTTTCGGCATTGGTGATAGTACGCCGTGATAACAAGGAACGCTCAGCTAAGGCTTGCTGGCTAAGTTTTAATTGACGGCGAATGGCTTTTAATTCTACCGCTAATTGCTCAACATTATTGATGGGAGTAATGGGCATAATTCTGCTCATATTTAGTTTATTTAATTACTTTGAGCATGATAACGCGCATTTTTTCGGATGGATAGTTATTTCTTTAAGACATTATCAAGTGCTTTAGTTATCATTTGTCTATGACTATCACTCACACCTAACTCTTTAGAAATCTGAGGCCAAGTGGCTAATACGGTTTTAATGTTATCAATCATCGCTTGCAGGTCTGACCATTGTGTAATACCTGCATGTTGAGCCAAACGCATTATCGCTTTTTGAGGTGGATTTTTGCCGTAACCTGCAAATGCTGTCATATGCTCGCCATAACTATTGGGACTAAAGGTGACGTCAAACATCGGACTAATGTGCCATTGTCCATCATCGTGTTGTAAAAATGCCCAATTTTTACTATGGTCGTCCATATTAAGTGCGTAAAAATTAAATAAAGCGCGTAGTAACTGTTGTTTGGCAGCAGCCATAGATTGGCACAATTTGGCAGTAACTTTGATTAAGTCCTCATAATCTAAAGAAGGCTCTCTAAAATTAGCATCAAGCAGTCCTGCAGCACTATGCATGTGCCAACGCCCTATGTCACTTGGGGCATCAAAACGCTTAAGCATTAACCATGCTTGTTGTTTATGTTGATACAATCGCCATTCAGGTACGCTAATCCCGACTTGTGCGGCCATTGTTAAATATGCAGCTTCACAACGACCTTCATCATGACCCAAGGCTAAATTATTTGAGGTAAATTTTACTAACCACGGCTGATAACCTTGTTGTGGCTGACTTATCATATGTTGATTATCTGGATTAAGATAAATCAAGGCTTTTGGTCTGGCACCGCCTGAACTAGCGACATTCACTAATCGTGCTAACACTTGCTCGCTATGACCCTCAAAAATGGCTTGTGCTTGTTGACCTAATTGAAATAAGTCTAATAACTCTTTGTCTGCAATGTCATAATTTGGACGATAACGCAATGCACCTACGCCTTTTTCGCCTACTAAAGCCAAACGCTGCATCAGACCAATGTGTTGTGGCACATAACCTTGTTGACGCAACCATCTATCCATTAACAAACGTCCCCAGCCATCGGGTAATGAGTCAGCAAATACGCCATGTAAAGCCTGTGCTTTATCTAGACTAGGCTGTAATTCACTCAAAAATTTTAAGCGAAAAGGTGACAAACTATGACCATACTCAAGGTAGTGTTGATCGTATTGAAAATAAACGTGTTGATTAGCTTGTGCTAAACGACCAACTTTGCATTCTTGCCCGACACTATTAACCCTAAAAACCTCTATTTGAGCAATATCTAAGGTCATGTCAACCTCTCATACTTAAAACATCTTCAATAGTTTTTGGGATGAGCTGTTTGGTTTTGCTAAGCTCTAACAGAGGCTCTAAGGCATCAAGCATTTGCCACAACAGCAAAAATTGCCTCAATGAGATTTGACCTGTGCTTTCAAAATGCTTAATGGTTGCCGCAGGCACTCCACTACGCTCAGCTAAGGTTTGGCGCGACCATTTTTTTTGTTTACGGCGACATTTTACCGCTTCGGCTAGTGCTAATTGTACATCATAAGCACTATGCAAACTTATAAGACCATCCATAACAAGATAACCAGTTATCTATTTTTGCTAATTCTAACATATTATGGATAATATATTATCAAAATATATAGTTTTGTATTATCAATAACAAAAATACACATTCGTGATGCAATTAAGGTGTTCTAAAAATTTTCCTGAGCTTCTATTGTTAACTGTCATTCTTTTTTTGTTAAACGATATTTTTGCTTTGGGCTTTGAGGTCGGTCGGGCAAGGTCATTTCTATAGCCCCTAATGATAGAGCTCGTTGCAAATAATGTAATCTAAAATGCTTTTCATCTTTTAAATTCATAGCTTGCATAATTTCTTGACGTGTCATTTCGCCATTAATCACATCAAGCATGGCTAAAACTTCGGGGGTAGCTTCGGGGGTAGCTTCGGGGGTAGCTAGCATGGATGTATGATTTATTTGCTTTACATATGCCGATGCATAATAAAAAACTGTCCAAATTCCATCTGTTTCTAACTGCCACTGCACTTGAGGAGCATACTCGGCACTTTTACACGCATTTTGTATTCGCTCAATGCCTCTCCCCCAAGATTCAATTAATCCTGCTCGAAAAAAAACATTAGCAATATCAGGGTTAAACGGTTTTGATGCGTGCTTGGCCAGTAGTTGAGCCATTGTCCAACTCTGAGGCAAAGAACCCGGATTCCATATCATCATTTTATCAGGATAAACACTAATTTGAATAGGAATAGCACTAGCATAATCTTTATCACCTTCGCCGTAAAACCTCGTGCCTTTAGGCCGAGGATATAAGGCGGTGACACGACGGCTTATCAATCCCTTGCGATTTGGCACAAATCAGCAAGGTTGATAAACTGGCAAGTGTCACTCACAGAATAAGGTCTTGAGAAAGTATTTGTTTAAACGGTGAATGACTCTTAAAATCAACGTATGAAAACCCTTAAATTACGCATAAAAGACAAACATTGCAGGATGCTCAACCAACTGGCATCCGAGGTAAACTTTGTTTGGAATTACGTCAATGACTTGTGTTTTAAGCATCTGCAACGGACAGGTAGGTTTTTTTCAGCCTTTGACATTGCCAAATATACCACAGGGGCATCCAAAGAATTAAATCTACATAGCCAAACCATACAAGCCATTACCGAAGAATTAGTGTTAAGGCGCAAACAATTCAAAAAAGCCAAATTAAATTGGCGCGTATCGAATCCTAAATCAGCCAAAAAATCACTTGGCTGGATACCCTTCAAAAAAACAGCGATTAAATATCAACATGGCCAAATTAAATATGGCAATCACTGGTTTAGTTTGTGGGATAGCTATGGGCTATCGAAATATAATGTCAAAACAGGGGCATTTGTACAAGATAGTCGTGGCCGTTGGTATGTGTGCTTAGTGGTTGATAATGCTGAAAAAATAGCTTCAAAAGGCACAGAATCTGTTGGCATAGACTTAGGCTTAAAAGACTTTGCCACGCTCTCCAATGGTCAAAAAATCGAAGCACAGCGTACTTACAGAAAATACGAACAAAAACTAGGCATAGCTCAACGTGCAAGAAACAAAAAGCGCGTTAAAGCCATTCATGCCAAAATTAAACATATCAGAAATAATCACTTACACCAAGAAAGTACAAAATTAGTTAAAAATTACGCCGCGATATTTGTTGGCAATGTGAATGCAAAAAGTCTAGCCAAAACCAAGCTCGCAAAATCGGTGCTGGATGCAGGCTGGACGCTGTTTAGAACCCTACTCAAGTATAAGTGCGAGAACGCAGGAGTATGGTTTGAAGAGGTCAACGAAAGCTATACCACCCAAACTTGCTCGTGCTGTGGCTCACGCGACAGTAGTCCGAAAGGTAGAGCAGGACTTGGAATAAGAGAATGGACTTGTGTGCAGTGCGGTACACTGCATGACCGCGATATTAACGCCGCCAAGAACATTCTCGCGCTCGGACATGAGCGTCTTGCAGAAGGAATCCCCTTGCTTTAGCTGGGGGAGGATGTCAAAGCACGTTGTTTAAATAGCTGTATTGTTGTGGTATTTAGTTGATTAACGGTTAAACGTGGTACGGGCACGCCATCCCAATGTAAACCTTGTTTTTGCAATAAAAATCGGTCTAGTGCTGCACCTTTTAATTCTTGCTTAGTGCTACCAGTGCGGTAGTGGTATTCACCTTTATAACTGACAGGATACGGATAAGGCTCTACCACAACTTCAATAAAACAAAGATTGTGACTACGTTTCAAATTAACATCAACTACAATACCTAGGGTATCCCTAACTTTATTTGGTATATCTTCTAACAAACGCTCAGCATTTTCTAAACCAACGACATTACCATCATCCGCAATACCTAATAACAAACGCCCGCCTTCGGCATTAGCAAAACCTGCTATCCATTTTAAATAGTCGTCTCGCCAATTACGTTTAAACTCAGTATGTTGTGACTCTATCATTGATCAGCATCCTAGTAGATTTAGTGATTGTGATGATATCTATATAATCTTACTCCATTTTTCTTCCATAACATGAGTATTGGATTAAATGTAGCAAGTTGCTACACCACATTATGTTTACCTAATTTTAAGACTCCTCAGCCTGTTGGTGCGCCAAAGACGCGGCATTTAACAAAGCTTTTCTGGTTTGCCAATCGGGTAAAAAATGGCTCATATAGGCTTTAAAACGATGATTATGACTTGGCTCTAACAAATGGGCTAATTCATGTACCAATACATATTCCAGACATTCTATGGGCTTTTTAGCCAATTCCAAATTAAGCCATATTTTTTTAGTGCCTGTATTACAACTGCCCCAACGAGTTCTCATACGTTTAACACCAATACTTGATGCACTAACATCCATGATAACTTGCCAATCAACAAGCATTTTTTGTAATTGATTTTTTAACTCGGTTCTATAAAAAACATCTAGAACTAATGCTTTATCTTGTATGCTGCTATTTGGCCTAAGGTATAAACATAGTTTGTCATCACAAATTCGCAGGTGTTGTTTGCCAATATGCTCAATAATTTTTATACCATACGCCCTCCCCCACAGATAATAGTATGGCTCGGTGTTTTTTGTGGATGTTGTTTGGCTGATTGCTTGGCTAAATTTGAGTTGTTGTTTTTTTATCCACGGCAAACGCTCAATGACTACACCACGAATAGTTGCTTCGCTCATGCGTAACGGTGCGCTAATGTGTACCTGTCCATCGGGTGCTAACACACGAATATATAGATTTTTTATAGATTTGCGATGTAATTGCAAGCAAACGCTGTCTATATGTAATTGGGTTATCATTTTGGTATTGGGCATTGGTTCCACGTGAAGCGTAGTTTAATTAGCTAGCTATTGTCAGCCACTCTGCCGACAAACTCTCGGCTTGTTGCAATACAAGGTTAATCGCGTCTTCTTGTTGGTCGGGTGGATATTTATATTTGCGTAATATACGTTTGACTAATAAGCGTAATTTAGCGCGTACACTGTCGCGTTTTTCCCAATCAATAGTTAAACTGTTACGCAAGCTGTCGGTCAGCTCATAGGCGATTTTTTTAAGAGTCTCGTCACCTAGTTCACGCACAGAAGCCTCGTTATGAATCAAGGCATCATAAAAAGCCAGTTCATCCTCATTTAAGCCTAAACTCTCGCCACGATTTGCAGCCGCTTGAAATTTTTTGGCCATGTCGATGAGTTCTTCGATTACTTGGGCGGTTTCAATCGAGCGGTTTTGATAGCGTTTAATGACATTGGTTAATAAATCTGAAAACTTCTTCTCTTGGGATAAATTGGTTTTAAAGCGGCTTTTAATTTCGCCTTCTAATAGGCGTTCTAATAACTCTACGGCTAAGTTACGCTCAGGCAAATGACGAACTTCATCCAAAAAATCTTCATCCAACAAGCCAATATTGGGTTTTTCTAAACCAACAGCATTAAAAATATCAACCACATCTTCCGAAACAATCGCTTGACCAATAATTTGCCGAATGGCTAATTCGCGTTCGTCGTTACTCAATTTCTTTTGGCTGCTGTCACGCTTAGTGAGTAACACTTTAACCGCTTGAAAAAAAGCAATTTCTTCGCGCAGGGCTTTAGCTTCGTCTAACGTGCAACACAAACTAAAGGCTTTACTTAACGCCAGTGTATTGTCAGCAAACCGTTTTTTTCCATCTTCTAAGCCCAAAACATAGTTAGCCGTTTGCGCTAAGGTTTTATGGCCACCTGTTAAAAAGCCACTGTAATCAAAACCATGCAATAAGCCACGAATAATATCCATTTTTTCTAATAACACGGCTAAGGCTTCGTGGGCATCAACGGTGGGTCGGCCACGCCCTTTACTGTTGGTGTATTCCTTAATGGCACTTTTTAATTCATTGGCAATACCAATATAGTCCACCACCAAACCGCCTTGTTTGTCTTTGAATACCCGATTTACACGGGCTATGGCTTGCATTAGGTTGTGGCCTTTCATGGGCTTATCGACATACAGGGTATGCACACACGGTGCATCAAACCCTGTTAGCCACATATCACGCACAATCACCAAATTTAAGGGGTCATGTGGGTCTTTAAAGCGTTTTTCGAGGCGTTTTTTGACAATATGGGAATAGATATGAGGCCGTAATAAGGCTTTATCGCTGGCACTGCCTGTCATCACTATTTTAATTGCGCCTTTTTCGGGGTCTTCGTTGTGCCAATCGGGACGTAGTTTGATGATTTCGTTATACAGATGAACGCAGATTTCGCGGCTCATGGCAACAATCATCGCTTTGCCTTGTTGTGCTTGGTTGCGTTCTTCAAAATGAGACACTAAATCTGCTGCGACTTGAGCAATACGCGGTGGTGCACCGACAATGCTTTCTAACGCTGCCCAACGGCTTTTTAGACGTGATTGTTCGGCTTCTTCTTCATCTTCGGCTAATTCGTCCACTTCTTCGTCAATCTGTGGCAATTCGCTTTCTTTTAGCCCTAATTTTGCCAAACGCGATTCGTAATAAATGGCCACCGTTGCGCCATCTTCTTTGGCCTGCTGCATATCATAAATATGAATGTAATCACCAAATACCGCGCGAGTGTCACGGTCTTCGCTAGAGACAGGCGTACCTGTAAAGGCAACAAAAGTGGCATTAGGCAAGGCATCACGCAGATGTTGGGCGTAACCCACTTGATAACTGGCTTGATATTCCGCCTTTGGCTCTGCCGCCATTAAGGTTTGAGGTTCTGCATTGGCATAAGCGTCGTTAGCAGCAGTTGTTAGGCGAGTGCGTTTGACTTTGAGTTTGGCATTAAAACCATATTGGGTGCGATGCGCTTCATCAGCAATAACCACAATATTGTGACGGTCTGACAAGACAGGAAATACCGTTTCGTCATCGGCGAGCATAAACTTTTGAATAGTGGCAAAGACAATACCGCCCGCAGGCCGTGACGATAATTTGTCACGCAAGTCTTGGCGTGAATCAGCTTGCACAGGTTGTTCGCGCAAAATATCTTGTGCTAATGAAAACACACCAAACAACTGACCATCTAAGTCGTTACGGTCGGTAATGACCACAATCGTTGGGTTGTGCATGGCGGTTTCACGCATCACTCGTGCCGCAAAACAGGTCATGGTAATACTTTTGCCGCTACCTTGCGTATGCCAAACCACCCCACCCTTTTGATTACCTTGCGGTTGTGAAGCTGCAATAACTTGATTAATGGCCGAGCGAACCGCATGAAATTGATGATACCCTGCAATTTTTTTAATCAGTTGGCCGTCATCTTCAAACAACACAAAAAAGCGCAAATAATCCAGCAATAAATTGGGCGTTAAAATACCGCGTGTTAGCGTTTCTAGTTCGTTAAATTGGCCAAGTGGGTCTAAGGTGTTGCCGTCGATGGTACGCCATGCCAAAAATCGTTCAGCATTGCTCGATAACGACCCCATTCGTGCTTCTGTGCCGTCACTAATCACCAAAATTTCGTTGTATTGAAATAAATCGCTGATTTGCTCTTTGTAGGTTTGTAGTTGCTCGTAGGCTTTCCAAATATCGGCATTTTCATCGGCAGGATTTTTTAATTCTATGACTACCAGTGGTAAGCCATTTAAAAACAATACCACATCAGGACGGCGCGTATGTTTTGCGCCTTTAATGGTAAATTGATTGACCGCTAACCAGTCATTTTTTTGATTTTCAAAGTCGGCTAAACGGACAAAATCACCGCGCGTTTCACCGTCTTTTTGATATTCAACCGCCACACCATTGACTAAATAATGATGAAAACGGCGATTAGCCACCAGTTGTATGGGGCTATCCAAATTTAGCACTTGGCTTAGGGCTTGCTCACGGGCAGAAGCAGGAATTTGTGGATTAAGCCGATGGATAGCTTGGCGTAGGCGTTCGGTTAAAATGACTTGTTGATAGTTGCTGCGTTCGGGTTGTGAGCTGTCTGGAGCGATGTCTAAGCCGTTGATACACTGATAACCGATGTTTGCTAAATAGCCTAACATTTCTTGTTCTAACTGGTCTTCGGTCATCATCTGAGAGTAGTCCTTTTAAATTTACTGCTATTACAGGCACTAACATTAGCTTACATACTAGCAATTTAGTGATGGTCTTGCTAAATAATTGTTAATTTTAAATTAAATATATTGTTAATCATATAGTTATAATCTTATTGGGAACATTTTGTATTGTATATGACTACATTTTCCTTGCTACATGGTAATAAAAAATCATTTAAGGGAGAAATCCCTTGGGTATTAAACAATAAATCGACCGTGAGTTATGTAATGAGAATGGCCATTTAAGGAGATTTTATTTTGTATATGACTACGTTTTTCTTGCGATATGACTACATTTTCCTTGCTACATGGTGATAAAAAGTCATTTTAAATCATTAGGTTAAAAATCTATTAAGGGAGAAATCCCTTGGACAAAGCACCTAACAATGGTTGATATGTCTACAAATTGACGGTCAGATGATGCTTTTCGTATTAAACCAGCCATTAACGAGTAAATGCTGCCTGTTTTGCTTAATTTTATGGTTTTTCAATCATGTTTTTGAAGTCGTTTTTAAAAAAAATTATCTCTTTCCTTTTATGTATTCCTTTTAATACCTTTTAGCGCGTAAAAAACCTTGTCCAATCATGGAGTTACAAGTTCATTTGCATACAAATACCTTGCTTAAGCATACAAATACCTTGTTCATATAGCTACAAATACCTTGTATTAGCATACAACTAAAATATAATGTATGCTAATTGATATGGAGGCCATTATGAGCAAAGATTTAATTGTTAAGTCCAACCATCTAATAGAAGCAAGCTATTATTTAACGCTGAATGAGCAGCGCGTGATTTTATTGGCTATTACCCAAGTTTACCGCAAAGAAAATATTCAAATGACAGATTTGTTTAAAATATCCGCACAGGACTTTGCCAAACAATTTGATTTGAGTTTAGATGGTGTGTATCAAGAATTGGTCAAAGTTACAGATAAGCTATACGAACGAAGCATTATCATTAATCAACCTGACCCTAACAATCCCAAGCTGCAAAAGACTAAAACTCGTTGGATTTCTTCTATCTCGTATATGCCTGATGATGGTATTTTATTATTGTCATTTGCCCAAGCAGTTATTCCTTATTTGACTTTATTACAAAGGGAGTTTACCCAGTATAAACTTGCCGCAATTTCACAAATGACCAGTATTTATGCAATTCGTTTGTATGAGTTGTTAAAACAATGGGGGAATATTGCTAAACGTGAAGTGAGTATTGAATGGCTTAAAAAACAATTTGAAATTGATGATAAATATGACACTTTGTTTAATTTTAAAGCGCGTGTTTTAACGCCTGCTATTACCCAAATCAACAAACATTCTGATTTACAGGTGAGTTATACCCAACGCAAAACAGGCCGTGTGGTCACACATTTTACGTTTGACTTTAGTCCTAAACTAGCCATTGAGACTAAGCCGAAAACCCCAAAAAAGAGACCACAAAGCGAAACCATTAACGGTGTTTTAAAAGCCGATATTGAACGCCTTGCGCGTGCAGGCGAAAGTTATGAACAAGCTGCCGAAAGAATTAAAAAACAAGGGCTGGTATAGTAATAAATACCCCCTCTGCCTTCGGCATCTCCCCATAAATTAGCGAATAGCCCGTGTGAAGTGCAACGCAACACGGGGTTAATGCTGTTTTAATTTTATAACACATTGTTTTATAACTATTTATCCTGTATTTCGCTATGCTGCATTACGAGCTACGGTACTCAGTCGTTTGTCGTTGGATGCGTTGGTGGTGGCTCATTTGTTAAGCACGGATTGGCAATAAACCCACCATTTATTAACCAAATCAATGTGATGTATTTTGTATCTCAACCCATCCTACTGGCTTGTTTGCTTTATGAGAGGCTACTTGTCATATTTTGATTTTATGTCATACTTAGTGTGATATTTAATGTGGTAAGCATATGAGGATTTTAAAAAATAAATGGTTTGAACGATTCGCGCTCAAACAAGGAATAACAGATAATGCATTAAAACAAGCCATTGGCCTAGTAGAGCAAGGTTTAATAGATGCCAACTTAGGTGCGGGAGTCATTAAACAGCGTATTGCCAAGCACGGGCAAGGCAAGTCGAGTGGTTTTCGGACGATTATTTTATATTGCATCAAAGATAAGGCATTTTTTGTGTATGGCTTTGAAAAAAGTAGTCGCGCCAATTTAACGAAAGCTGAAGAAAGCGTGTATAAAAAAGCAGCACAAATTATGTTGGCATTAACAAATGAGCAGATTGATGAGCAAATAGAAATCGGTGAGCTATTTGAGGTAACGACAAATGACTAAAAAATATCAAACAGAGGCGTTAGCGGCAGTCCATGAAATGATGCAAGGTTTGCATCAGGCACAAGTGATTGATAAAAAGACTATGCGTGAATTTGATGAGTCGTGTTTAGCACCCGTTGTACCCATGCCGCCTGAGTCTATTCGTGCCTTACGAGAGCGAGAGCTATTATCGCAGTCCATTTTTGCTCTATATCTTAATGTGAGTAAAAATCTTATTTCTGATTGGGAGCGTGGTATTAAAAAGCCCAGTGGAACGGCGTTGCGCTTGCTTAATTTGGTGGATAAAAAAGGCATTGATGCGATTGCATAGCAGTCGCTCGTGTTTGTTGCATGTAATACGGAATTAAGGCAATTTTAAGTTAATAACCCTATGTTTTAGCAATCATTTATCCCGTATTTGTGGGGTGTAACATACCCCCTCTGCCTTCGGCATCTCCCCCTAAATTAGGGGGAGAATTCAAGCACCACAAACCCATCAAAAACCACACACTTGCCAATAGCCACCCTTCGCTGCACCGATTCGTTTTAATCGGCCATCTGCTTTTAATTGAGCAATATTCTTTTCAATGGCACGCGAGTTCGCTAATGTCCGCAACCCGATTAAGAATAGGTGGTGTGATGCTGTAGAGCGACTGATAACGACTCATACCACGACCTCACTTGGCGCATTTGGGTTATTCGTCTTCATTATCACTCAATATTTGCTCGATAATAATGCTATCTTCGGCTAATTCTGCTTCGATTTCGGCAATGCTGGGCAGACTACGTTCAAGAGACTCGGGCAAGTCACGCAATAATTGATATTCAGCAATGCCTATCGGTTTTTCGATACCTGATAGCGCATATTCAGCCACAAGGCGATTTTGCTTTTTGCATAACAATAGACCAATGGTAGGCTTGTCATCGGCTGCTTTAATTTGTGCATCAACGGCGGCTAAATAAAAATTAAGCTGGCCTGCGTGTTCGGGTTTAAAAGCGTTGGCTTTTAGCTCAACAACGATATAACACTTTAGGCGTGTATGATAAAACAACAGGTCGATAAAAAACTCGTCACCTGCTACTTCTAGCCTAAATTGCCGCCCGACAAAAGCAAAGCCTGAGCCAAGCTCCAACAAAAATCGGGTCATATGTCGAATTAAGCCATCTTCAATTTCGCGTTCGTGGGCATCATTCCCTAAACCTAAGAAATCAAAAAAATACGGGTCTTTTAAGGTTTGGTGTGCCAAAGAAGCATGTGGCGTGGCCAAACGCTTTTCAAAATTACTTACGGCTGCACCTTGGCGTATCAGCAATTTATTTTTAATGTTGAGTTCTAATGTTGTACGAGACCAACCGTGTTCTAGGGTTTGTAGTGCATACCACTCTCGCTCGTGTGAACTGTCTAGCTTGGTTAATAATGTGACCACATGAAACCACGGTAATTGGGCAGCAGGCTGCTGCCCAAATTGGCTATTGGGACAATGTTCGGCAAAATAAGCCATATATTTTAGATTTCTGGAAGACCAACCACGCATTTGTGGAAAGGCTTCTTGCAAGTTACGAGCAAGCCGCTCAATGACTTTTGCGCCCTAGCCTTGGTGTTGCTGTCGTTGTAATATTTCTTGGCCAATGTGGTGATAAAGCTGTACTAGGGCTTGATTGACTGTTTGTACCGCTTTTTGTTGTGTGTGGCTAATATCGTTTTTAAGTTGATTTAGCCATTCGTTGTAACCTTCGGGAATGAGGGCGGAGGATTTTTTATTCATGCCCCTACCTCGTTAATTAAGTCTTGGGCTTGGTTGATGCGTAGTTGGCCACTGATGAGGCGTGGGAGTAAAGTGTCGCGGAGGGTGGTTAGGGTTTGAGCTTTATGTCTATTATGTCCAACTCTAGCAAATAATGGAGTAAGAATGGTCTCAAAGGCTTTTTGTGTTTCTAATGATGGAATAACCATTGGTAATGCTGAAACAGTATCTGGCTTTACCCGTTGATGACTGTTTGAAGTACCAGTGACAAGCTGTAATAATGAGCTTTGGAAAGAGTCAGCTATAAATATACAATAAATGAATTCTTTAGATGCTCCATCAGCAGGAACAAAAACCAAAAACTCAGTTGAACATACTGCGTTGTCTCCAATTTTACTTGGCAACCATACCCTCGGAATATGTGGATTTAATTTTGATAATAAAACCGCATTTTTTGGAACAGATGTTTTGTTGCTTTTAATCTCTATACCAGCTTCCATAACTGGAGACTGCCCATTATCAAAAGATGGCAAGCTATAATGTTCAAAGACTGTATTTTGATGATGAAGTGGATTAATAGAGCCTTTATGCAAACGAGCAACATCCCCCAAAGTTCCAACCCTCCACCCCTTCGGAATCAACCCTAACGCCGACTCCTCAAACTCACTCGGAAACAAGGCCGCCGTTGCTTCGTCCATGCCTTCGGGTTGTTTGCCTTGTGCTTTGGCTTTTACAGGGTCAAAGTCAACAAACCACGACTTAAATAGCGTTTGGGCAATGGCTTCTAGGGTGGTGTTGGTTTCGCGGAGTAGGGAAATGCGGTTGTCGAGGGATGAGAGAATTGAGGCGATTTCGTCTTGATAACTTCTTTCTAAGTATATGAATTTAAATGCTAGTAAGTCATCAATTTTCATATTAGGCTGAGCAGCAGTACCAAAAGCAATAGAATCGATATGTTGCTTATAAAAATCACTCTGCAACACATAATATATAAACACTGGATTGTATTTAAGCTCATTTATACGTAAACGTATTAGACCATTATTAAAAACTGCTTGTAAATCAAACTTAATCAATTTATTACAACCTATTGAGCCTCCAGTCCTCGCAATAAGTATTTCATTTTTTTTTAGCTGAAATCGCAAGAAATTATTATCGGATACTTCTGTAAATCCCCACTCTGTAAAGTTTTTAGATTGAGATATATCTTGTATTCTCAAACATCTAATTCCTGTATTAGCATCAACTATAGGAGCTCTTTTAATTGCGTCTAAACCTGTATTTGCTGAATTCACCACATCATTAAGTGTAATTATTTTTTCCAAACTCATTACCCAATCTCCCCAAATTATTAACCACAAAACCCCCACTGCCTTCGGCATCTCCCCCTGAACTAGGGGGAGAACTCAAGCACCACCAACAATATCAAAAAACCTCACCCTAACCCTCTCCTTTACAAAGGAGAGGGAATTTTAATTGCACCTCCCCTAAATTAGCGGAGGTTTGGAGGGGGCTAGGTGGCTTTCTTAGCTTCTGCCCTCACTTGCTCAATCACCTCTGCTAACAACGCAGGACGCACATGAAGCGTCGATTGCGAAGGAATAGCCGCCAAAACGGCCAACACCTCATGATAAGTACGCAAGCCATGACGAATAGACTGCAACAACAAACCTAATGTACCACGCGCTTTTATATTTAAACTTTTAGCAGCCAATCGCGCCGCAGTATCATCTGTCAATAACATACAATCCGAAAATTGGACACATAACATCAACGCCTCACGCTCACCTTTATGCAGGGTGTATAACGGCACTAATGCTTCCACTTGTAACGAAATGACCTTTGATTGTTGTTGTTTAAAGTTAACCAAAGAATGTTGTAAAGCCTGTGGCCGATGCTGCATAACCTCTTGCCAAACGGCTTCAGGCAACAACACCTCGGGGTAGTAGGTCAGTACATCTAAACAACCCAATTCATCTAAATGAATAAGTGGACCTGCATCAGCAATAATCACCGACCGCATAGTTTTAGTCATCACCGTGTAAGCCCCACTCCACATCTTCGCGAATAAACTGTTCGGTTAATGCCTCCTGATGAGACTCAATATAACGCCGTAAAGACTCATTAACTAACTCTTGAATGTTATTAGCCCAGCCTCGCTGTACTAATAATTGTGCTTGCTGCAACAAGCCATCGGGAACTTCCGCATGAATCATGCTCATGATTGTCTCCTCAATATATTTTCTTAAATCAAAATCAATGTATGATTAAAATTCATACCCAAGCCCTGCCAGCTTTTGCCTAATCACTTGGTCTAGCTCTGCCCCTTTTGCCATTTGCTCGGCTAATTTTTCGGTTAATTTTTGCATTTTCTCGGCAAAGGCTTCATCGTCATCTTCCACCTCCTCCGCGCCCACATAACGTCCTGCGGTCAACACATGGCCATGTTCGGCAATCTCTGCCAAAGGCACACTACGACAAAAACCAGCAACGTCTGCATAATCTTTTGCCCCTGCCTCACCACGCCATGCAGCTACCGTGTCACCAATTAACGCAATATCGGCATCGGTCATTTCCCGTTGCGCACGACTAATCATTTGCCCTAATTTACGCGCATCAATAAACAGCACTTCGCCTTTGCGCGTGGTTTTTTGTTTAGCTAAAAACCACAAACAAGCAGGAATTTGGGTGTTAAAAAATAATTGACTTGGCAAAGCCACCATCACTTCTACGACATCGGCTTCAATCATTGCTTGGCGAATTTGCCCTTCGCTATTTTGGGTCGAACTCATTGAGCCATTAGCCAACACAATCCCTGCTCGGCCTGTCGGTTTAAGGTGATACAACATATGCTGTAACCATGCAAAATTGGCGTTGCCTTGTGGTGGGTCGCCATATTCCCAACGTGAATCACCCATTAAACTACCGTGCCACCAATCACTAATATTAAACGGTGGATTGGCCAAAATAAAATCAGCGCGTAAGTCAGGGTGTTGATTACGGGTAAAGGTGTCGGCAGGTTCGCGGCCTAAATTAAACTCAATGCCCCGAATAGCAAGGTTCATGGCAGCCAGTCGCCATGTGGTTGGGTTGGACTCTTGGCCATAAATTGACACATCACCCAATTTGCCGCCATGTGCTTCTATAAATTTTTCGGATTGCACAAACATACCACCCGAACCACAACACGGGTCATACACTTTGCCTGAATGTGGCGCAAGCACGGCCACTAAGGTTTTTACAATACTAGCTGGGGTATAAAACTGACCACCACGTTTGCCTTCGGCACTGGCAAATTGGCCTAAAAAGTATTCGTAAATCTGACCTAAAATATCACGCGCTTGGCTGGCATCTGCACCAAAACCAATGCTTGACACTAAATCAACCAATTCGCCTAATTTGCCATCGGGTAATTGAGCGCGCGCATAACGCTTGTCTAAAATACCTTTGAGCTTGGGGTTTTCGCTTTCAATAACGGCTAAGGCATCATCAATTTTTTTGCCAATGTCAGGTTGTTTAGCCGCAGCTAATAACACATCCCAACGGGCAGCTTCAGGAACCCAAAAAACATTGACTTCGCGGTAATAATCACGGTCTTCTAATTCTGCTTGTAGCTCTTCGGGCGTAGCATCGGCAAAATAATACTCATCGTTTTCATCTACAAAACGTTTGAGCAATTCGGCACGACGTGCGGTAAAAGTATCAGAAATATATTTTAAAAAAATCAGACCAAGCACAATGTGTTTGTATTCGGCAGCGTCCATATTGGCGCGGAGTTTATCGGCAGTTGCCCATAAAGTACGTTCTAATTCAATAATATTCATACTATCCTTTAAGCTGTTTTATCGCTTTTTTAAAAAGTGTAGCAAGTTGCTACACTATCTTTTTTTGCAAAAATTTTGTAAAACTTGCCTTAAATGTCAATAGCTCTTCGGGCGGTTTTTTTTGTTTTAAGGTGTCATTCCACAACTTTTTAAAAGCCAAACTTTCTTGGCTAATGTAGTCTTTACGCAAAGCGTCTTGTTGCTCTGTTTGCAGCATTGCAAAGGCTTGCCATAGTTCTTCATTGCTCACCTGTTGCAATGTCTCTTTTGCTACAATTTGCACTTCAACACTGGGTGCTTCTTGCTTTGGCATGGCATTAACAAGGCTTTTTTGTTGCAAATATTGCTCACCCCAATTTTCTTCTATGGCCATTTTATAAATAGCCCCATAGTTAATTGTTTTGCCTTTTGCAGCTAAATCAGCCGCATAATCATTGGCTCTCTCAATCGAAGCGCGAATATGTTCGGGCGAAAATGTTTGCAAGTATTGTTGTTGGTCTTGCTGAGAAATCGTCACTTTTACACTCAAAAACGCATCACAAAGAGACTGATTGTTTTCTGCAACAGCAGGCAAAAGAGATAATTCTTGATAGCGTGGTTTAACCACAAAATACAATTCTTCGACTTTGCGGCCTTGTTTGGCAAAGGCAACATCTACCGAAATATCAGAAATGGGACTTTGGTTGATATTTTTAACAGGGGTAGAAATTGTCCAACGGTTTAACTCCTTAAACTCACTGTATTCGCCATCAACCAACCCCATATACTCTCTAAAGTCGGCAACACTCATGGTTGGGGTACGCGCTACACCCACATAGTCTTTACACAACTTGTAAATAATGGCTTCGTATTTACCCGAAAAATGATTAAAAATATCCCAATTTAACATCTGAAAAATGCTCATTGCGTCATCTAGGCCATACATGACTTCTTCTAAAATTGACGGAAATTTAAAGCCAATACGTTGCGTCGTTACCGTCCATTCCGAAATAAAACCTGCGCCATATTTTGCTTTTTGACCATCTTTTCCTAACAAATTAAAAGCAATCGTTTCGTTTTTTAGTGCGAGTAAATCGTTCCAAATTTCGGATTTTTTGGGTGAGTAACCTAATTTTTCGGTGATATTTTGCATGGCCACATACCGAAAACCTTTTTCGTCTGGTGCAATATTTTCATCAAACTGACGTTTTAGCTCGTGCAGCAGCAATATCCAAAGTTTGTATTGCAACAACGAAATTTTGTGCTTGATGTGGATAATACTTTGCGGTGTTTTTAACTGTACTGCCTTTGCTGGCAACTGACTATTTTTGGTGGTGTTTGTTAATTTGCTCATATTTTATTGTTCCATATCCATTGGCCACAATCACCAAAACGGCACATTAGGCATTTTTTAAGAACGCGAAAGATTACCCCCAAAGGTGTAGATGGTCAATTATTTTTTCTACACCATTATTAAAAAAGGGGAGGGGTTTTTCTACACCTTTCACCAAATAGGGGAGGGGGTTTTCTACACCTTTAAGTGATAGAATTTAGGGGGGAGGGGTTTTTCTACACCTTTCGCCAAAAAGGGGAGGGGGTTTTCTACACCTAAAGGGAGGGGTTTTTCTACACCTTTCACCAAAAAGGGGAGGGGTTTTTCTACACCTAAGGGAGGGGTTTTTCTACACCATAAATCGCTGTATCCCTTGGTACTAAAGGCTTAACGCACCCCCTAAAGTATTTAAAAACTACTTTAATACAAAAGTAGTAGTAAAACACGCGCGAGAAAACTGATAAAATTGAGTCTGAATTTAGCGTTTTAAACAAAAACACTACTACTCTTTTTAAATTAAGACTAAAACCACAAAGCAAAAATCAACGCAAATGCTGTTTTTAAGCGTTTTAACGAGCTGAAATGCTATTGACTATACCAAGGTAGCCAAAAATAATTATACGCGCTTATAAGCGATTTTAAGGGCAACTTTAATAAAATTCGAAAAAAAGCAAAAATACCCGTAAAACAAGACTAATATGCTAAACTCGCCACACAGTAAAAAGATAACAAGCTTAAATTGAGCAATCGTATGAGTACTGAAAAAGCGACAAAGATAATCGCAGTCACTAATCACAAAGGCGGTTGTGGCAAAACAACCACAGTTGTTAACTTAGCAGCAGAACTTGGCCGTTTAGGTTGGCAAGTGTTAGTTGTTGATTTAGACCCTCAAGCGAATGCCAGCCTACATATCGGCAAAAAGCATCCAAGCGAAGTCAAAGTGTCTTGTGCAGAATTACTGGCATTGGATATAGCAAAATTGCCGTTAGCAATTCATGATGAGACTCATTTAGAAAACGTATCGCTAATTTATGGTTCACTTACACTTGGCAAAGCAGAAGATGACTTAAAAGAATCTGCGCCACGTCCCTCAGAAGAATTAAAAACAAAATTGGAGCCTTTAATTGGTTTATACGATTTTATTTTAATTGATTGCCCACCTAGCTTAAAACTATTAACCAGTAATGCGCTTGCGGCGGCCACACACTTTATGATTCCTGTTGAGTCGGGCTCTCAATATGGCATGTATGGTGTGACAGACCTTATGCGCCATGTTGACAAAATTAGACGAATCAATCCTAACTTAACATTTTTGGGTACATTGTTAATCCGCCATGACGAGCGTCAAACAGTCTGTAAACTGATTGAAAATGCGGCTCAAGAGCAAATTGGTAAACTAATTCCTGTTCGTATTCCTACCAGCACCAAAGTTAATCAGGCAGCAATGGCTCAACTCAGTTTGTTTGATTTGGATAAAAATGCGCGTATCACCAAAGAGTTTCAACGCTTAGCCGCGTTTATGGTGTCAGAGCTTGGGCTAAAACAAGAGGTTAAACATGGCAGCTAAAGATATCAAAGAATTATTAACCCGAAAATTAGCTGAGAATAATCAAAGACATGCAGAGGCTACCCAAGAAACAGAGTTGGATATTGGACGACAGTACCAAAAAATTGCTATAACAGATATTGTTCCTAATCCGTATCAACCACGACAAACATTTAATGAGGCTGATATTGCAGAATTAGCCAGCTCCATAAACGAGTTAGGATTGTTACAGCCGATTTCTGTTAGAAAAAAAGATAATAAATATCAATTGATTGCTGGAGAAAGACGCTTAAAAGCCTATCAATCATTAGGACGTACACATATTGAGTCTTTAGTCATATCTATGGAAGACGCTGAAATGGCGTTATTAGGATTGGCCGAAAACTTACAACGTGAAGATTTATCAGATTTTGAAATTGCACAAGCATTACGACACATAGAAACGGTATTTAGCAGTAAAACAAAATTGGCAGAAGCTGTGGGTATCAACCGTGAAGATATGTATCGATACTATGCCTTTGAAGCCTTTCCTGAATCTTTTTTAAGTTTGCTTTCAAAAAAACCTCAACTGATTGGCCGTTCAGCGGCAGCTGACATCAAGCGGTTTTTATCAACGGTGACTGATGAAGATATGCCGATTGTTGAGCAGGGCTTAGTGTCTGCTTGGACTTTGTTATTATCCGAACATTTAACTCAAAACAAAATTGTTGATTATCTAAAAAATCAATTATCAACCCCCAAAAGCCAAGCAATAGAAAATAAAACTAAAATTAAGCAAGGGAGACGAGTGGTTGGTTCGTGGCAACAAACCACCAATGATGTGGTGATTAAACTAAAAGCAAAATATTTAAGCGATGAGCAAAAATTGCAACTGCAAGATTTTTTAACAACCATGTTTAAGCAAGAGTAGTGTAGCAACTTGCTACACTGCCGTTGCAAGCAATAATTTTTCTAGCTACAGACGAACTAAAGTTATTCACTGCGTCACAATAGGGCATACCATACGCCACGTCCCGAACCATGTTGAGTAAGGTGATTGGTTTCAACTAACTTTTTCAAATGGGCTTTGACGGTATTACGATTGGCTTGTGTGAGGCTGACAATATCAGACACGCTAATACGTCCGCGCTCTTTAGTAAGCTCTAATATCTGTATAGATAATTCAGGTAATACCGATAGGATAATTTTTTCGCGATCAACTTTTGCCTCAAGCCGTTTGACTTGGGAGGCAAGAGCTTGAAGAAAAAAAACAATCCATGACTGCCAATTGGGTGATTCACTGCGAATCGTGCCTTGTGTTTGGCGGAGTGCGAGATAGTACCCTTGTTTGTTTTGTTCAATGATGCTTTCTAGTGAACTGTACGGCACATAGGCGTAACCAGCCTGTAATAACAAGAGCGTTGTGAGTACACGAGACAAGCGACCGTTGCCGTCCTGAAAAGGATGAATTTCTAAAAAGACAACGGTAAATATCGCAATCGCAAGTAAAGGGTGAATGGTATTTTGTTCTCGAACATCACGATACCATGCCACTAATTCCGCCATAAAACGCGGTGTATCAAAAGGGCTAGTGGTCTCAAAAACAACCGCCACTTGCTGACCTGATTCGTCAAAAGCGGCAACACTGTTTGAAGTCGTTTTGTAGTTACCTCTGTGCCAATGATCCTTATCACTGTGCGTCAAAAGCATTCCGTGAAGCTGCTTAATGTAATTTTCGCTAATCGGGATATGCTCCCAAGAACTAAAAATAACTTCCATGACTTCGGCATAGCCAGCCACTTCTTGCTCGTCACGAGTTTCGAACGATTTGATTTCCAGCTTAGAAAGCAAAGCCTCAACTTGTCTGTCTGTCAGTTTACTGCCCTCAATACGAGTTGATGAGCCAATACTTTCGATTGTAGCAACTCGCCTCAGTGCAAGGAGGCGTTCAGGCGCGAGTGTGCCAAAGGCACGCCATGCGCCCTTAAATTCATCTATCTTAGCAATTAGGCTAAGAATTTCTTGGGTTATAAAGATGGTATTGATATTGAGCATATCCATTTATATATCCAATTATATCCATTTTGCAAGTGTCAGTGCTTCGAAGTGATAAAACGGTCATATCTTATTTGATAAATAAAAACCAATCAGAAGAGTCTCTTTTACATAAGCCATGAAACAGACTTGAGAAGCAATAACATCTACCCAAATAAAGACCCTTGTTAACCGCAATGCAACCGTAAACTTAAGCCATGTTCTGGAATAAAAATGATACATTCGTCACTTGCTTCAAAAAATTGCAGCCACAAATTTGTATTTTGAAAGTGTACTAAGTATTGTTGTTCTTGTTTGTTTGCTAACCAATCACCTTTAATCAGTTGTGTTTTTGGCCAAATTGACACGGTTTCACCTGTTGCTTGATGCTCTATATTTAATCTACCTTGACTACGAACTACAAAAATACGGTAATCAAGTAAGGTTAGTTGTGTTGTTGAATGACGAGTAGCGGGTAATAAAGCTGTTTGATGATGTAATGTTAGTAAATCTACGGCTTGTTCATTAGTTACCGAAAGCGTCGTGGTTTCGGCAGCTTTATCATTCTCGACCATCGTCGTGCTAACGGTTTCAATATTTGACATCAACACCTGTTGCTCTGCAGGTGTAGCGGTATTGTCTTTTAGGTTGATTTGGTTGTGTGCAAGCTCTTTATGCTCAACCCTTAATGCAGTATCAGTCTGTTCTTCGAATGTATTTGCGATATTTACTACAGGCTGCAAAACCAATGGTATGGTGCTGTTAATATTAGATTGATGCAGTGCCTCCGTTAAACTGTTTTGCTCAAATGGTATAACTGTTTTTGAGGTTTCAATAGGTATATGACTGGGCATAGATAGCGTGTTTTTTAGAGGTTCGGGCGAAGGCTCTTCAGCTTGCTTAGATTTGCTTATAGTAACGGTTGTAGATGCTAAGTTAGCTGTGACTGGCTCAGGTGCCTGAGTAATATTAAGAATCTTTTTAATAATGTCTTCGGGGGTGAGTAGTTCAGGATAGTCTTGAATATCGTTGTAATTAGACAAACCTAAAAGACGTGCTTTACGTCTTGCTGCATTTTGATTTTGTTCTGCCTTGCGCTCAACGTCAGTGAGTTTTTTTAATAACTCTTCACGTTCTTGTGTGCGCGTACTGATATCAATTTTATCTTGCAGGCGTTTTGCTTGCTGATAATAACCATTGGCTTGACGAAGTTTACAGGCTAACCAGCGACGACCAGCATAATCTGCTTCGGCTTTATTTTTTTCGAGCAATTCATAAAATTCAAGTGCATCATTAAAACTATTACTGCGCTCCAATACTGCGCCAATTAAACGCGGATTTTTGAGGTCGGTATGCCATAAGAATTGCGTTTCGAAGGATACCTGCATTCCTTTACCATTTGCAGATGGTTTGTTGTTGTGCTTAATTGCTTTACGCTGTAAACAACGTTTGAGTGCTTGCAGAATGTTTGTCGCATCTTGACTTAAATAATCGTCAAGGGTCATTTTGCTATAAAGTTCGGAGTGTGCCAAACCGTATAAGACTAACTCAGTATTAGCACTTAAAGTTTCTTGGGTTTCTGGCTCTTGATTAAGTGTCTGCACCACATAATCCCAATCGCCTTCGGTACAGGCTCTAAAAACGCGTAATTGCTTGAGTTTTTTAAGCCATTTTTTACTGGCATTTTGTTGCTCCACAGTTTCTATTAGCATATCCAACAAAGGGAGTTTGTGTAACGAAAGCAACTTGTAGTTAATGATTGGTGCAAGTGTTATGTGTTGAATTTCTTTAAAAAGCACGTCTAGTAAGAGTTGCCATGATGTTAGGCTTAGTTTATCAAGATTTGAAAAATCATTAAATTGTTGACACATATCGTCATTGCGTTGCAAGACAGCGAGTGCTTCTAAATTGTCAGGAAAAAGACGACTAACGGCAACAGACTCGGCATAGCGTGGAAAAGGTGGGGTTATTTTGTATTGTTCTTGTGCCTTATCCCACAAGTTACAAGCATCTTGCATATTTTTAGCTAAGTAGGCAAGCTCAGCCAAAATACTAGGATGAATCGCTCCCTTAAAATAGCTGTTTTGATTGAGTATTTTAAGATGTGAATATAAGGCATTCCATTTTTTGCTTGCAGAATCTAAAGGAAGTTGTGACAGTAGTTGCTCTACGATTTGTTGCCATGCTGTTTTGTCAGAAGGGTGAATCGACAGAAGATCTTCTTGTGTGGACAATCTATACATTAAGCTGGCGTACTCAGAGACAGTGCTGTTGCTATTAAGACGAAGAGTGACGGCATCTGCGTATAGTTTGTCTTGGTAAGACGTAGGCACCCACAAATTTTTTGCAATAAGCTCATAGATGTTTTGCCAACATTGAGCGCGCCAATAGCTTAGTACCGCTCGTTCATAATGTTTGCTATCTTCAAATAGTAATCCAGCTTGTTGATAGTCTGCTTCGATAAATAAAACCTCTGCCAAACAGTATTGTTGTTGAGTAGCATCATCTAATTGTTGATACAAACCAGCCGCTTGTCGTAGTAAATAGACATCTTGATTTTCTAAGCCTTCTTGCTTAATTTTTTGGGCATTTTCGGCCATTAACATAATTTGGTCGGCATCTGGAGTAATATCGGCTAAGTTGGCATTTCTTAGGCTACCCAAGTGCATTTGCCAAAGAGACTCTGCATGAGCTAACTGTTTTAGATGTAACGGAGCTTGCCAAGGATGCTGAAAAGGTTGCCAAAATTTTTGAGCTGCTGCATCTTGGTCTATAACAAGTAATTGATTACGTGCTCGAGTGATTGCAACGTATAAGCGGTTTAAAAAATATTCATGATGAATTTTTTGTTCTGAGTTAATAGCTGTTTGCCCCGAAAGGTCTAAGTTTGACGGGCAGTCTAAAGCAAAGCCATAAATGACCACGCGTTGAAACTCCAAGCCTTTGGCTCTAATCACACTCATGGCAGGAATAGAGGTACTGCCATCTTCTCGTAATTGCAAATATTGCTGTAACGTTGGGTCTTGTTTAATGTAGTCAGTTTCTTGACCATCTAAACAGGGCAAAACAAAGACTAAATCATATTGCTTGGCTAACTGAACGCTCATTGTGTGGTCTTGAGTATTCACTAAAACTACGTCACGCTGGTTGTTGTTAGCTTGCCAAGATTGTTGTGGTAATAACGATTTTAGTTCAAACAGTTTGGCGCGCAATCCATGCACAATGTTGCTGAATTGAGCGATGCTTTGGGTTGAACGAAAGTTATAACTCAATTCGCGATAGTTAATATCGGATAGTGTGGCGTGATGTGCGGGGTCAAGAGCAAAAATAAACTGCTCAACAACCTGTGCTTTAATCGACTCCCATCTAAAACCTGTCGGGTTGAGAGTTTGAAATTGATCGCCTGCAAATACCAAGGGGACTCGCTGAATTTGGTCGGGGTATAAATGGCGTGCTGAAAATAGATTGAGCCTTAAGACTATTTGAACTTCAATACGGGTAAAGTCTTGGGCTTCGTCGCAAAAAATTGCCGCAAAGCGTGGTTTGACGAAGTTGTGTGAGAGTACATAACGTGCAAGGTCTTGGTCATCCCAATAGCCTTCTTTTTTGCATAAAGGTAAATACCAGTTTTGCCAGACGTTGTCGTAAATGGTTTGATAGAGTACATCATTAACGGAGCGTTGATCTTCGCCTAACTCTTGATATTCGTGTAGTTCTAAATAATTGTCAAAACTTAATCCTTTGATATAAGAGCGAATGACATGCCAACATAAGCTGGCAGGATAATGTTTGACTGCCTGAGCTTGGTGACCAAATTTTTTGTCCCACAATACTCTAAATTTTCCATAATCTAGCCATTTTTCACGGTCAAATTTGCAGCGTTTATCTTGAGGAACTAAATCAATTAAAAAGCCCCTAAATTCTAAACAGATACTTTTGGTTAGAGGCAGCCATGATTTGTTTGCATCGCGTACTTGCAAAATTTGCTTAACAGTCTCGCAGGCACGGTCAGTTAAAGTTTGATTACAGGTAAAATAAGCAGGGTAAATGGGTGGCTTGTTATAGCTCATTTGTTGTGATGAAAAGTATAAATACTCGCTAAATAAATGTTGCAAAATGGTTGATTTGCCACTGCCTGCACGGCCGTTAATAAATAAGGGGAAAGGTCGCTCTTGTTGCAGTGTTTTATATAAAATCTCTGCTTCTTGTGGAGAGAAAGCTAAATTAGCGGCAAGATTATGCTGCATTGTCTGCCATTGATTGGCATCACTCAAAAAAGATTGTGGATAAATACGTCGAGTATGACGGGCTAAAAATTGTTGGAAGTCGATACTATTCTTCTCGACTGCGGCTTGTTCAAGCTGCTCTTGATTGAGTGTTGTGTGACTACTATTGTTCTCAAAATTAAGCAAACATAACTTGTGTTGAGTAAAAGGGCGTATCCATAACTCGCCTGACTCAAAGGTGGCTAATAAGCAAGGACTTGAATACGCTTGGTTTGACCATAATACGAGCTGGTGACTAATTTCTGTGAGTTGCTCTGCCGAACACTGCCGTAAGCCGTGTTCGACCCACGACCAAGACTCATATACCATGGCTAGCTGATGGCCTTGTTGTTCATAGTTCGAAGAGGCACAAACACTGTACAAAAACGCCATTTCTTCATCAGTTGGCTTTGGTAGTGCAATGGGCGCATCTTTTTTGAGTCGTTCGGTTAACCATGATTTGATGAGTTGTGAATCAGTGACTTGTTGATATAACTTTTCACCTTCTTCTCGTATTTGTCTATAGAGTTGCTGATAGTATTTGTCGCCACGCAAAAAAATATCTAAACACACCAGAACATCGTGTATTTCGCCATCTATTTGATGAGACTCCAAACGACAAACTAAACGAGTATGACGATTACCAAGCCGTTTTTTGACCCAAAAAGGGTGAGGAAAGGCATCTAGTCGCCAAAATGCTTGTTCTTGTTCGATATCACTGGCTAATGTTTCTAATGCATCCGTGAGTTGGTGAGTTTGTGCAGTCTGGCGACAAGTAGGCGTGATATAAACAAAAATCGTCATGATAGTTCTTCAATGATAAATAAATTATGATGTATTAAACGGTTTTTTGGCAAAGTAGCCTGTTTTTGCAAGCTTATAAAAGACGATTGGTGATAATTTAGAAGCACTCCTTGCAGAATTGACTTTGTGTTATTGATAGCAATTTTTTAAATGATAAACAAGATATTATTTAAAAAATTCATCCAATACTTAGTTAGACATAATGTCGGTAATCCGAATAAATAACCCATACATTAAGAACGCCCCTCCGAAGAAGGGGCGTAAATCTGACGGTCAACAACCATCAGAGAAGCAAAGCCCTCCAACGAAGGGCTTTCATTTTTAGTCCATTCAGACTATGACCATACATCAAACAAACGCCCACCCAAAAGCCATAGCAAAAAGCCATCACTCTCGAATGAATGTTTTTTATTGCTCTGCCACGAGCCAAGGCGTGAGCATCCTAGCTAACTCAAACGAGTTAACCGAATTTCTCAATGGTTTAAGCTGCACGCGGCTTCCACACCGCGCTCACTTCGCAAAATACATTTGCCCTTTGTCCTCCAAAAATACACGCAATGTGCCACGCCAATGGCACACCGCATTTTTATCGGACCGCTATTTCACACGCATTTAGGTTCCACCCTAAGTAAAAACGTGTTTCGTACGGTTGCAGCTTTCGGTACTCACACAAACCCACATCGGTTCAGCCTGTGCTTTCAAACCCTACTCACCACATCTCCCTCGCATAAATCACAACGATAAACCTCCTCGTTTCAACGGTTTCCAGCCGTTTCAAATGACCCTTAGCGATTCCCAAATTAGCTATCAGCTACTACGTCATTGTACGCCGCCGCTCTCATGTTCAATACATCGCATACGCTTACCCCCCTGCATCGGCAGAAGGTTTCACGGCTCCGAGATTCCAAAGCAAGTCCGTTACCCGTATCAAACAGTCTAACAAGCTACCGATTATCTTTACCTTTTAAAGTAAAAACAACGGCTTACAATCACTCTAGACAGCAACCTCGTGGGATGCCGTTACACGCTTAAGCTATCCATCGACCCCTCATATCACCAAATCCCTTGGTTTTTTGAAGGTGCCAGCATCGCCAGATTTCTCCTTGATGCCCTGACGTGTTTCCACGCCCTCAGAAGCCCTCGTGTCTAGCAAACGTCGAACCTTTCGTTTCAGGCACGCCGTTGGTGGGACTGAATACCCACTTTCACCGATAACAGGTCACACAGGCATTACCTCCTGTGAGCCGTTTCAATGTCGCCCAATCTACCTTGCATCAACAAAAAATTGATTAAGTCGAAGGAAGCGTTTCAGCTCCCAGCGCTTGTCGTAGCCGCACCAGCTTAATTACAAGCATGCGGCTTCACCGTACTGGCCGTGAATTGGAAGTTCACAGCTACGTCGCATCCGCGACTGACGCTTACTGAGTGCTAGGGCTTGGCGGCTCTACACTCGAGTGGAACAAGAATGTAGGTTTGGCGACCCACATTCAGCATGTGGGTTGGCAGCCCTAGAAATAGCGGCGCGGATTATACATAAAAAACATGTGGTTAGTGCAAATAGCAGGAATCTCAATACATTACATCGCAAAAAAGGTGATTTCTCTTTTACATTACCTGACATAAGTGTATTTTTTAATAAGCCACTTTCCGATCGGAAAGTGGCGTGATCCAAGCAAAAATAAATAACACACTGCTCTGTCATATGAGTCGTAAAGCATTTCACGGGATGAAAGATAATTTTTCTACACAAATTCATCTTTCTGACATCAAACTAACGTAATAGCCTTAAACTAGGTAAGCATGAGCAGTTTGCCAAATCTTTTCGTAGTCTTTTTAAGCACATATCAGATACTCAACTGGCTGATGATGCTATATGTACTAATTTTTGCAGTGTTAAATAGCAATATCGCTTGAGCTAGGTTTCTTCTTGCCAATCTTTTAAAAGTTTACTGTTGTCAAAACCAAAGTCTTGATAACCATTGCTAATAAATTGGAGGTAATTGCTCTTTGATCTTAAAATAAAAAAGCTAATACATTTAAATTTTGAGTGCATCAACACTTACTATATCCGCTAAATTCAGCATCATCGGCGTGCGCTAAGCTGATTCTAGAGATAGTTGCAATTTTTGAATTAGATGCGGTAACTCTTGCTCACTAAATGCTTTAAAGGGACTCTCTTGTAAGCCTTGTGCCAATAAGCATTCAATACGTTTTTGTTGTATTTGAGCGCGTGCATGGTTTAAGGCTTGTAAAGGCTGTTGCAAATGCATTAACTGCTGTTGGGTAAACTCTAAGCGTTTGTGCAGCAAGCTCACATTCTCGTTAAAGAATTGTTGATTAGCCTCAAAGCCCAATAGCTCGGCGCGTTGTCTTTCCACACGCTCTTGCTGACTGCGTAAACCATTTTCTAAGTCAGCAATCGTACGTAACACCTCAAGCGTATCATTATCGGGGCGTTGCCGAGTCTGCTGTAATAAATATTGTGTTTCTTTATATTCTCGCTCACCCAAGACAATACGTTGTTCTCGTGCTTTTACTCGTTCTTGTTGAGTTTTAAATTCTTTCTCTAACTGATGTAAGTCATCAATCAGTTGTTGTTCTTGCGTTTTTAATTGGCTAATCACTTCGCCATGCTGTGTCAAATAGTTTTGTTCTAACTGATCAATTTCAGCAAGACGTTGTCGAATGTTTTGCTCAAAAAAATCACGCTCTTGTTGTTGTTTTTCAATCTCGGCCTGTTGTTGTGCAAGGCGTTGAAAATACATCTGTTGCGCATGCTGGCGTTGATTGGCTAACTGTTGTTGTTTGGCCTCTTGTTGAGTTTGCGCAGCTACGTTGCTCATACAATTGATAATAATGCGCTCAAACTCTTCAGGTAAGGCATCTTGACTATTAAGCAACCAATCGCGGCGTTGGTGACTTGGCAAAATGGCATCATACTTACCCAAACAATATAAGCTCCATTCTTGTTGTAATTGACTAGAGAAATACAATTTTACCGCACGTGGTTGCAGCCACTTCATACTAAATAAACCAAAGGCAAGCATGACCAATAAGACACGAATGGTAATTTCTACCTGCCAATATTCTTGAGGGTGTTCAGTTTTAATGTCGGCAACTGCTTTTTTTCGCAAAATAGCACTGTCTTGATTGATTTTTATGTCTAAGGAAGCTAGCTCGGCAACATCTCGCTGAGCAACTGCACGTTCTACACGTTCAATATATTGTTGTTGTGCCAAACGTAGCTGTTGATACAGTGGTTGTAAGTTATTTAATTCTTGTTCTATGGCTTTGGCAGCTGCGCCTCGACCACGTATACCAGACAATTTACCTGACGTTTCATCTTGGTATTTGCGGTTAAGCGATGCAATTTCCGTGGCTAGCTGGTCAATTTGATGTTTTTTCTGAGCAAGTTGTTGTTGTTTAACCACACTCACGGCTTGTAAAAAATAATTTTGTTGTTTGTTTTGAATCTCTTTATAAAAGGCTAACTCAGACACATAAGGTGCAACAATAATCAATGAGCTAAAAGCAATGACAATACGAATGATAAAAACCTTATGGATATTAAACCATTGGCTTATGGTACCAAGAGCTGAGCTTGATGTAGGCATAAGATAGGTCTTGCCTTGTAGGGTGGCTGCGTGTTCGTTTTGTAAATAGTCGGCGGTCATTAAAGTGCGGTCAAAAAACCAAATAAACAAAAAGATAAACACACCCATACCTACACCACTAAGTAAGGGATAATCGCTCATTTGTGTGCCAAAATATCCCCAAGAGACGCCTTCGACCACAGCAACGACTAACATTAAGAAGCTCATTATCCATAAATAACCACGACCTGCACGGGTGAGTAGATTATTGCCATAGACACGCAAAGTCAGTGCATAAAAAATGTTTTGCCAAAAAGAGGGGGTTGGTCTTGGGTCTTGGCCTGCAACTAATTGTGAAGATTTATACTGTGCCATAAGGTGTTCCCCAAAACATGCAAATAAGTGATTAACTAGATTGTACGTTTAGGGGCAGGGGCGTAGAGAAATTGCAAGCTTGTGTAGAGTAGGCACAATAACGATTCTAGGTGGGCGTGATTTTGTATTGCCCCAAACCCATGGTGGCATTTTTGCCTATGTGTACTAACTCGCCTAAGCTTAACAAGTCACTAAACAAGCTCAAGTCACCTGTGAATGTTATACGACCAATTAAGCCTTCTAAATTCATTAAACGCTGTTGGCGATTAGAGTAGCGAATCATGGTTGAGCGTTTAAGATGTGTGCTAATAGAAATTTGTTGAGCAGCTGACAATAGTTGCGCAATGTCTAAATCAATAGGCGTGGCGTGTAGTTCGGCCAGTCGTTGTATGCGTTTTGCTAAAGCAATTAACACAATCGGAGCAGTCAGTTCTTCTGGGTTTAAGACAATATAATTATTATGTTGTATTCGTAGTGGACTTATAAAATCAAGATGAACTACGGATTTAAGTGGTTTAGCTTCAATATCATTAGGTGTGTGAGTGGCTAAGGGCTTATTAGGCTGATAAATAATTTGGTCATGATGATAGATAGCCATTAACTCGGCTTTGCTTCTGTCTTTGCTAAAACCTTCTTCGCAGGTTTTTTGCCACGCATAGGCAATAATGGGCAATTGATTGATGGCTTTGCCAACGAGGGTCATGCCAAAAGACCATGTTTGGCCAGCCGCTATAAATCTATTAGCCTCTTTGGGCATGTGAATGATATAGGGTAATGAGGATTGTTCTTCGCTATTGATTACCCCCTCAAACACTTGACTATAAGCGCAGGATTGAGAAAGTGGACAAGCTTTGCATTCTTTTTGTTTGGTAATACAAGCTAGTCTTTTAAAGGTGTGACCAAAAGAGCCGCGCAACATGGAGCCTGCATGTTCGGGTAAATGCAGGTTTTCATGTTGTTTTAGCTCAAAACGTAGAGGGAGTAGGGGGAGCATTAGCTTGCTCCTTGAGACACAAATAAGTTAATCACTTGTAAATGGTCTGAGGCTGCTTGTTGTAGGCGATGGTCATTCGTCCAAAATTGATGGCAGCCATAATGGATTGCGGCAGCAAGGTGCAATGCGTCAGGCGTTTTTAAGCTGTGGTTGGCGCGTAAATGAGTGGCTAGGTCAAATACGGGGCGTTTTAGGTCAAAGCAATTGTTAATGGCTTCGCTAAAGAAATCATCAAAATCACTTAAAATATCTAATTTTTGTTGTTTGATGGGATGTGTACGGCACTCTAAACGCGCTAAGTCAGTTGTGTAAAATTGGTCGCCCTGAATGACTGATTGTTTAAACTGCTGAGACACGGCGGTATAAAAAGGGACTTTACCCTCAATTAAGTAAATAATGACGCACGAATCAAGATAGATTTTTTTCATTATTTAATCATCCCAATCATTACGGCAGTCTTCAATGTATGCTTCTATTTCTTCTTGTGTAGCACCAGATGTGCGTTGTTGTCGGCGGTTTTTTAGTTTTTCCAAATAGGATAAAACAGCTTTAGGGCTGCCTGCCGTAGGCGTTGTTTGCGGTTCTTCTAGCAAAATAATCACTCGTGCCAAGCTGCCTGTAGGCAATTCTGCTGGCAGGGTAATTTGATGGTTGGCTGGTATGGCTAGGTTTAGTTCGTAGGCTTGCATGGGGGAGTCCTTCTTTAACCTAAAGTTGTTAAACGTTTTTTAACATTAGTGTTCTTTTTAACGTCTATGTTAGCTGTTTTATACATAGATTCGGCTAATTGACGCAGCTCTTGTTTGGCATTGGTTGGCCAGTTTGTAGCTTTCTCAATCAGCGTGTTTAGCTCTTTAATAAGTGTGTGGTTAATGTCGATTTTCCACTTTTTAGCCACCAGTGCATCAAATTGTTGTTTAAGTTTATCAACCTCAACGGACTCAGCAGAAAGCAAGGCTAAACGGATTTTTTCTTCTTCTGCTTTAGCTATATCAGCCGCAATTTGCTTGGCCAATGCTTGCTCCTGTGCCAGTTTTTTAGCTGCTATTTCTATTTGTGCATGAGCTTGTGCTTGTTTGAATGCTAATAATTTATCGCGATGGCGGTAAGCATTGTGCGCTGTTGCAAGCTCTTTAAGTAAGGCATGTGTGTGTTGTAGGTTTATGCCATCTAACTCAATAACTACCCAGCCAAATGGTAACAAATCAATGGCTTGTTGGCTGCTGGCGGTAGCCGCTAAACGTACTTCGGGCGTTTCACTGACTGACTTTTTATGTTGAGGAATGTATATTTGTCGAATATTGTCTAAAGTTTTGTTGTAAGCCCCACTGTGTTTTCCTAAACGCAATAAAAAGGCTTCGTTTTGTTCTAGTGCTGTGCCTAGCTCACCCTCTAATAAACGAGTTAAGCCATTAACATAATTATCGGCTAGGTAATTTCTGTCACTTAGTTCGCGTAATTCTTTTTTGAGTTTTGGTAAATAATAGTCGTTACACAGTTTGGCCAGTGTGCGGCTATCTTTTGGTGTTTTTTGATGGGGGTCTTGGCTAGAATTATCTAAAAAACGAATATCAAATACAAAAGATTGACTACGAAACCCTGATACAGCTTCTAAATTAGTGGGTGGCCCTCCTGCATTTTTTCCTGCTTTAGCAATGCGTCTTTTGCTTACTGCAAACATAATTTCTGTTGCAGGTAATTCATCTGCATTACGATATTCGGCATCACTAATTTTGAGTAGCTTTAATGGGTCTGTGGTAGGATTATCAAACTTGAGCAAATTGTTTTGTAGCTTTTTAGGCATCGTGATATCTTGTGGGCGTTTAAGACCAGCTTTGACGGCTAACCCATTAAGAATTGCAGTGCGAATAGCCCCTTTAACTGCACTGCCTGTTATTATTGGTAAATGTGTATGTGGATTGATAAAGGTACGCATAATCGGGAGCTGGTTAATCACGTTACTTTTATTGTTTTCACGTTGTGCTACCTGACCAATTCGACTCTTATATAAAGTTTGAAAGCCTGTTGCAACAGGAATGCTTGTTGCTGCTAACGTTGCTAATTTATCTCGATTATCGTGAATTAAACGCTGAATGCTTAATAACATTTGCTCGCCCTGTTCTCGATAAATAATACCTTTAATCTGCTCTAATTTATTTCCTAATACTTGTGCAATCACCATTTCATTAAAGCTATGCAACCAGCCATTATCGTCAATCACATAGTTAGTCGGCAAAAAATCCTCGCCACTGCCCAAATGTACAGGGCTAAGTGTAGAAAGCGTTGCTTTAGTCACATTCAAAAAAGACATGATTTAATCCTTGCTATCAAAATAAACAGGCAATACAGGTGCATAACCTTGCTGTACGGTTGTTTTTATGGTGTTTGATACCCCTGTAAGTCCTTGACCTACAAATAAGCATTGCTCAAATTGACTAGGGCTAAAAATTGCGCCAGCCGTGGTTAGCATCGTCGGGTTTTTGAAAGGGCTACCAATATAAACGGCTTCTGCTCCATGACGACCAAAGCGAACGGTAGTATTGTAATAACAATGTTCGGTTTGCCATGCGTGTCCTTGTGGAGCAGCGTGACCTAAACTCAAATAAGCATTTGCTTGCGAATGCTTATTTAAGTTAATCGGTATTAAATCACCTACTACAAATTTACCTGCACCTGTCGAGGCTTCTTTGCCGTAACCAAATGTACCTAGTTGTTGTAATAAGCCTTTTAACTGCGCTTGACTTAGGCGTTGCTCGTCTAGAACCACATAGACATCATACTGTGCAGAAGGGTGATAGTAGTGTGCTTGACGACTAAAAGGCGAAAAACCTCCGTCTTTGCCTGTGCGATTAGTGAGTCTATTTAAGCTATTATGTGGTTGGCTGACGACAGTTTGCCAAGATTGACAGGCTAATTTTGTTTCACTTGCATTAGATTTAACAATATCTGCCAAACTAATCGAATCCGCGTGCCACTGGGATAGAGGGCGGCAGAGTAACTCTTGTGTGAGCGGTAACCACGTTTGAGATTTTATTTGTTTGCGCTTTTTAGGGTCATTTAATTGATAACCTAAATAGGATAAAGGCACGCTAGGACGAGGAATGTGTGCTTGTGGTAGCGCATCCGACAATACAACAAACGGCTTTCCTTGAGTATAGCCTTCCAAGAGTTGATGTAATGTTGCCTCTCCAAGGCTATGACGAATTGTCCAGCACAGTTGCCCAAACAGTGTATCACTCGCCAACGGCGTAACAAATGGACTTTGCGGCTGTAATGTTATTTTAAGCAATGTGCTAGTCATGTTGTACCTCACGCAAAAGCTGGTGTTTTTTCAAATTTGGCTTTATATTCCGTGTTATCAAGAATGAATTTGATTTTGCCATAGCCACGCGAGCCGCTACCGCCAATACCATCTAACTCTAAGAGTTTTAATCCCGAGAAAACGGTTTCTAGTAATTGATTATCATCACCGTCTAATTGACGAATGGTGAGCTTAAAGGCAAATTTAGCACCAGCAGGGACACGCTCACTTTGGCGAGGGTGTTCGGCTACACCTTTGATGCGGTCAATAATATTTTCACTCTTGGCTTCGGTGTAGCTTTGTTGTTGAGTTAAACGCTCATCTAACCACGACTTGGTTAAGTGACAATCCCAAAAACTTAAACGGGTTGGGCCGAGTTCTAGCGCAATTTTTTCGTCATTGGCATCACCTGCAACACCAAACAACTGTGCAATAAGAGTTGCTTTTTGTTTTTTGTCGTCTTTGAGTTTTGCCAACACTTTGGCCGAAACGGGCTTGCCTTCACACTCACTCACAATGCCTGCCTTCCACTCTAACATCGAACGCATTTTGCCTTTTAAGCTAGAACCGGGAATATAAGGTTGATTAGTGTAAGGGTGTTTTAATACTGGGTTATCAATACCGCCAATATGTAACTCTTCGTTGCCTGCACCAATGTGTAAACCTGTGACCAATTCGAGTGTGCCTTCGATGGCGATAATATTGTTTAATTGCATGATTTGTTACTCCGTTAATGAGGGTGTTATTGCGGACGATAAACTTTGTAAAAGCCCATAAACGCCTCAAAAAATAATTTGCAATTTTTGAGTGTGGTTTTATCGGTAACTTGCGTAATACATTCACGCATCAGCTTTTCAAATTCTTCACTGACGTTGTCACGCGCACGAGCGTAAGCAACTTTGGCAATTAGCATATGAATTAAAGGTAGTTGTTGTTGTAGTTGTTCATGGCTGAGCTGGCGGCTACGTTGTTCCCAATTCAAAATCTCATCATAAAAACCGCGTAACTGCGTGGATTTGTTCATGCGTTGATTACCCGAACCTGCAATTTTCTTTGCTGTGTCTTCGGCTGTTTGGGCAAACAGTTTAATATCTGGATCTTTTAGATTGATGCTCATATTTTTATCCTCGTTTTAGGCTTGGGTGTTACGGTAACGATATAAGTGAGTTGTTACCGCTAAGCGATAAGCCTCTCCTAGATTATCGTGATGTAAGTATTTGCCAATCATACTGGCTAAAGCTTGTGATTTTGACAATGTGGTGCTTTTGTCAAATTTGTGTTGGGTTTGAATATGTCTAAAACAGCGATAAGCCACTTGTGAACGCCATAAAGCAGCTTGGGGATGTGTTTTTTCTAACATCACCATATCGCTCCATTGCAACAAAGCATACAAAAAGGCTGTGCTGAGTTTATATTCTTCTTGATAGTCTTTTAGATCTTTACAAGCTTCTAAGATTTTAGAAAATTTTGGCCATTTATTGCTTTGGTTTAGACAGTAAATGGCATTTTTACCATCAAGGTGTTTGGCTTCTTCTAACGCATCTTCGGCTTGATTGGCAAGTAGGTTAATGGGGTTGCCTGCTTTGGTTAAAATAAGCCCAGCCGAAAAATGAAGTTCTGAGTTGTGCGCACAATAACGTGAAAACTCTTGCTGCATTCGGCTAGCAAGATGCATAAGGTCATACCAAGGGCCCATTAAAAAGAAGTCATCACCGCCTGCAAAAACGGTATAAACATTAGTAAACTCGGTTTGGCATAATGTGGGCAAATACACCGCAAAAAAAGCATTCATTTGACGCGATAAAGCAGCCATTTTGGCAAATGTAGGTTTGTCTTGGCCTTGTTGAAAAATAGCACCCAAATTGTCAACGTCGCCTTTAAGTACACCTAAGGCGGCAATGCCACGCCATTTTTGTTGTGCATCAAGTGTTTTGTTTTCACAGGCCAAATGATTAAAGGTTTTTATATCACCAATGGCAAACTGCTGTTCATCTGCTGGATAGCGGTCAGAAATTGTTTTATCTTGAGATGAAAATACGGGGACATGGCTGCTAATGGCGCGTTTGGCATAACCATGCCAGTTAATATCATCCATTTTTTGCCCAAAACTAATATCTATTAAACGGCGTACAGAGCCATCTTGTGCTTGTTTGGCAAATTGTCCACTGCTTTCATCATCACCCGCAAAACGCAGTGAGTAGCCAAAAATTGGCAGCTTAAGTGCTTTGTCGCTATTACCTAACGCTTGCTTAGAAATAATGAGCCGTTGAAAATGCCGAATCGCTAAACATTCGCCAATTTTAATTTGATCGGCAGATAAGTCACAGACGGCAATTCCATTTTTGTTTTTGTGCGTAGCAGGCGCATAACCATTAAGACTGCATACGCCAAAATCGTTATTAAAACTGTTGATATACTTTTCAAAAACAGGACTTTTGCTTTGCGTGTTGCACAAAGCAAAAGCCGATAGCTTGCTTTTTTCTAGCTGCTCGAATAATGATTTCATCAGTTGTTTAAAGCCCGAGTTATCTTCTTTTTTGACCACAAAGTCATTGCAACTGGCTGGTAACCATGCCACCCCTAAAGAAGATTGCCCATAGGTGTACTCTAAAAACCACGCATTCATTTCTTTTTGTACGCTTTGTAGTTTGTTTTTGGTGTTATCTGTGTTGGCTGCCACAATCAAAAACTTGCCAGCAGCATTGAGTACTAAACTGGTGGGGGGAAGTTCAAGCGTATCTAAAATCTTGAGCGCGGCACATTCGGCAAGTAACGAGACATAAAAAGAGCGACCACGCAGTAATTTGGCAGCTTGTTTGCCCGATTCTCCTCCATTGGCAAAAATAAAACTTTGAATGCCAAAAAAGTCGCCTTGTATAAGTAGTAACTTTTGTTCGTCCCAATCAGGACGCTCTTTGTGGCTAAGTTTGGCTTTAACGTCTTGTGGGTTATGGCCAAGCTCCTCGTGATAACGCCACAAACCCACGGCTAGCGCAGCCGTAGTGCGAGAGTGGTCATATAGCGATACGTCGGGTTTGGTGTTGCCTGCTGTTGCTGCGGGAATAGTGTGAGTATAAATTTGCCATAAACTATCAAAATGGTCTAACCATAATGCCCATTGTTGGCGATGGCTTGGGGGGATTTTGGCAACATCTTGTAATAGTCCATGCCAAAGCGTTAAGTATTCGGCCTGCGCTTTTTTGTCATCTTTACCTTCGCAGGTCTCGCGTAATTGAGGAAAAAGATTAGCAGGGGTAAGGGGGCGCAATGGCATACGGTATTTAAGATTGGCAGGACTTATCTCCTTTTTTTTATTATTTTCTGTCTCAAGTTGAATTTGTTCTAACAGGCTGAGTTGACGCGCTTGATAGTGATTATGTCCTGTTTCGGTTTTATCTTCGGCTTGATTATATTTGTCAAAGGCTTCACGTTCAAAACCTGAGGCTACACGGTCAGCCGTGGCAATAATCCATTGCAAAAAGGTTTCGGGTTTATGATGACGCGCAGCCGCATTGACTAAAGAGTTATCGGCTTCGCGACTTAGAGCATTGGCAAAAGGTGCAAAATCAACACCCTTTAGATTGGGTAAGTAGGGCTCTAGTTTGTCTAGTGCTAAGGCAGTATAAGCAGCATGAACATGTGTCCAACGACCATTAAAATTAGGGCAGTATTGCTGTTTATGAGTATCCATATCACTTTGTTTAACATCAATACGCGCTCTCTCGGCAAGTTTGCCTAAATCGTGCATATAGGCAGCAAAGGCCATACGTGATGCGGCTTCTTGTCGTTGTGTCATTATTTTTCCCTCATTTAATCTTAATGTGTTGCGCTAACTTTGGGCGTATAAACCGTGTTTTTGGCGTAGTTTGTAGCCAAAAAATATCAATGCTTTATTGTAATAAGGCGTTTGCTGTTACTGATTTGTTGCAAGCTTGCGAAACAGGGAAGGGAGACTTGATAAGCTTTCCATGCTTTTATTGGCTTGTTTTTAAAGTTAATAACAAAAATTTTTGATTTAATCAATAATATAATGTTAGTAAATAGGCTTGTGGACAGAGTTCTTTACTTTGCTTGCTTAGTAGTCAATTAAATGCTTGGTATAACTTGTATTTGCCATTAAGTAGTTGTTAAGCTGAATTACAGTCACTTTATATTTTTTAAGTTTTTAGTCGCTCAAAAAAACACTTGATGGCAAAATTGAAAAAACAGTAAATATATGACCTTACTCAGCCTCATATTTTTAAGGACTAAAAATGATTTCAAACTTTGATTTTCAACAACTATACGAATATGAAAAACATCAAAATCTATTAGCAATGGGGCATTTAGGCTATAGTAAACAATGGCTTAACCATCAAAAAGACGATAACAATAGCATCATAAATAATTGGTTAGCAGCTAAACTCAAATATGACTGGCCAATAGAACGAGTGGCACAATGGCCAGCCGCTATGCAGCAACAATGGCATGGTTGGCGAGCATACTACAATGGCCAATACCTACCTGCGCACCAAAATTTTAGCCAAGCATGGCAAAACCTTGGCCAGTCAAACTTAGGTTTTGAAAGTAGTATTGCCCTTGGTTTGGCCAAAGTATATACCCGAACAGGTTATTGGTCTCATGCCAAACAATGGAATCTGTATTTTTTGAAGCTGGCTAAAAAACATAATGATTTATTTGATATTGCACAAGGTTATGGTGCATTAGGAGAACTTTTTTTAAGATCTAACTTAAGCCAACAAGCAATGGCTTGTTTTAATATCGCCTTTCATTTATTGCCTTCAGGTAGTGGTCAGCAATCAAAACAATTAAACTTTTTGGCTAGTGCCTTGGGGCGCAATCAGGAGTGGTTACGCGCAGAGGCACTATTAAAAACCAGTATTCAACATGCAAAAGATAGACTCGATAATCCACAAACACAAATAGAAGAAAGCAATAGCATTAATCACTCTTTAGCAAGGCTGGCATTCTTGCAGTTGGCGCGTTATCAAGCCGAACAACACACTATTGAAGATTATGTATTTAAGCATTCAAAACTCAAAGAAACGCCTGTTGCTCAAGGCTTTTTAGCGATGGCTCATGCCTTTAAAGCCATATTGGTGAGCCATAATCAGCAACAGGCCTTAATATATGTCCAGCAAGCACAACAACATTTCAAACATTTTCCTTTTGAAGAAGCATGGGCGACAAAGTTAGTTTGCGCATTAACTGGCAGTGCATGGCAAGCTAATCAGCTCCAAGCATTAATCACAAACATAGAGCCGATGTCTGCGCCATCAGTTGCGATTGTCAGCGATAAAATATGGGACAGTACACTTATAAAAAATCATAATGGCTTTGCAAGCTTGTTAAATAATCATCTTGATATAAGAAGCGTTTATGATTGCTGGACGTTATTTTTTATTTAGGGGCTAATCATGGCTAAATTATGGATTGTTTCTCGTCATCAAGGTGCGATTGCTTGGTTAGATGCACAAGGTTGGCAAGGCACACAAATTGACCATTTAGATATTGATTGTGTGTCTGAGGGAGATGTGGTGATGGGAACATTACCTGTGAATTTAGCTGCCGAAGTCTGTGCCAAAAAAGCACAATATATTCATTTGAGTTTGCGTATTCCCTTTGAATTGCGTGGTGTTGAATTAACTAGCGAACAAATGATGTACTATGGCGCAGATTTACAAGCATACGATATTAGCCAAAGCAAGATAGATATTCAGGCACTAAAAAGCCATTTAGCTAACTAATAAAAGGAGAAGTAGGCATGACTGAAGGCAAAAAAACCGTGATTATAACAGGTGCAGCAGGCGGCATGGGACGGGAAACCTGTCGTTATTTGGCATTGCAGGGGTGGAAGGTATTGGCTATAGATCACAATCAGGCTCGATTAGCCGAACTCTGTCAATCACATACGCACATCAAGGCACTTTTGGCCGACTTAACCGATATAACATTAGTTAGCCAAGTACAACATCAATTACAAGACATGCCGCCAGTGATGGGCTTAGTGAATTTGGCGGGCGCGTCTATTGGCAATACCATTGATTTATTAGAAGAAGACGATTGGCAACAGTCTTTTGCCATTAATGTGACACCTGCCATGCGTTTAATTCAAGCAGTAAGCCCGATGTTGCGTCAACAACAAAGTGGCAGCATTGTGAATGTCGGTTCGCCTGTTGGCTTAATTGGTGCGCGTAAACCCAGCTATGCAGCCAGTAAATCGGCATTATTAGGACTAACCATGAGTTGTGCGCGTAATTTGGGTGCAGATAACATTCGAGTCAATTTGTTGCTACCTGGCCCAACTATTACCGAAATGACCAAAGATTGGTCGGCAGAACGCTGTCAGCAAATTGCTGAGGGAAGTTTCTTAAAACGCTTGTGTACACCCATAGAGATTGCCGAAGTCATAGCCTTTTTGTTAAGTCCTGCAAGCCGATATATGACAGGCAGTGTTGTTGATATGACCGCAGGCAGTATGTGGGGACACTAATGACATCTCAAATACACGTTGCCCTAATTGGCATGGGGTCACAGGGTAAAGAACATATCGAAGCCGCTCAAAAGCATACTCAAATTAAAATTGTTGCAGGTGTGGAGTCTTCTGCCGAGGCCAGAAAAGCCCTTGCGCTAAGTTATCCTGATATTCTTTTATTTGACAATATATTCGCACTCAAACAAGCCAGCCAAGACTTAGGTTTACAAGGCTTAATTTTGGCATTACCTCATCATGTTTATGAAGAAAATTGGCAAGATATTTTGGCGTTTAATTTGCCTTTATTAAAAGAAAAGCCGCTAGGCAGAAACTACCAAGAGGCACAAGATTTTGTGTTGCAAGCTAATAACAAGGGCATTGTGTTGCAAACCGCCATTCAACGCAGACATCATCCAAGTTATCAGTTTTTACGAAATTATATTCAACAACAGCAACTCACTATAGAAGAAATACATGCTCATTTGCATTTGGGCAAAAAGCCACAACCACAGCAAGCAAACAATACCGAAAAGTGGCGTGATTTACGCCTTTGGTCTGGTGGTGGAGCATTATTAGATACAGGTTATCACTTAGTGGATTTATTACATTTTTTGATTGGCCCGTTTGAGTTGGTATCAGCAACCATTTTAGGAAATAACAAATTAGATGATGGCGATTTGATTGATGATCGTGCTTGGCTTACTGCCCGTGCAGAGCAATGCTGGATTAGTATTGACACATGGGTATATGGGGCAGAAAAGTCAGAGCAAGTGAGTTTGTTAACCAATAAAGGGCTACTCACTGCCAACCGTGAAGGGGTAGAGCTAAATGGAGTTGTATTATTTGCAACCCAAAAAGCATGGGATGAGGCCATGCTCAAGCAGTTAAGTGAATTTGCGGATAATATTCAACAAAAAAAAGCCCAAGACGAAACGATTTGGGAACAATTACCTGCCATGCGTTTAATTGAAGAAGCCTATCGTTTGGCTTCTCGTTATTAAATTGGGGAATATTAAAAGTCTGCTTTAGTCTCTGTATTCTGCGATGCTGCATACAGGCTACCTAGCTTTGTATTTTTTTAGTTTAGCGATGATGTTCCCTCCTTTAGTAAAGGAGGGTTAGGGAGGATTTTGAGGGAACAGGTTCTATTCTGCCAATGTCCTCTTCGTTAACGTCCCTGTGGTGTTTGTCCAGCCACGCGTCCTGCGTGTCGTTCGACGGACAAAAGCGGTGCTTTTGTTATTTCCGTCTCACCCCATAGAGTCTGGGAACAGGTTCGAACACTTCGCTACGCTAAAGCTTCGCTCGTGTACTAAGTCTTAATCCCATAGAGTCTGGGAACAGGTTCGAACATAGAACTGTAACCATTAGATTGTCGATGCAGCAATGGTCTTAATCCCATAGAGTCTGGGAACAGGTTCGAAACAAATCAACCATAGAGTCTGGGAAAGGTTCAACAACCCGACTGACGTAAGTCTTAATCCCATAGAGTCTGGGAACAGGTTCGAACCTTGAAGCGTTTTGCCTTAAGGTCTTAATCCCATAGAGTCTGGGAACAGGTTCGAACATAGAACCATAGTTCATTGCGCGTCTTAATCCCATAGAGTCTGGGAACAGGTTCGAACCAAACCGTCCGGGTGAAGCTTTATGTTTCGTTGTCTTAATCCCATAGAGTCTGGGAACAGGTTCGAACAACCAGACCTTTGCAAAATGTTCTAATTCACACGCGTCTTAATCCCATAGAGTCTGGGAACAGGTTCGAACCTATAACCGTAACAGACCATATAACATAGGGGAAGTCTTAATCCCATAGAGTCTGGGAACAGGTTCGAACAGCATCCAACAATTAGACTTTATGCTGTATGGGTGTCTTAATCCCATAGAGTCTGGGAACAGGTTCGAACCATGAAAACTTACAAACAAACCAAAGAGTTAAGTCTTAATCCCATAGAGTCTGGGAACAGGTTCGAACCGCACCCCCTGTTTTTTGCTAATAAAATCATGAGGTTACAAGGGGTGTTGGGAAGAAAATCGATTTTGACAATCCGCGCCATGAAACATTCCCGTGGAACATCATAAAAACTATCAAAAAGGGGTTTTTAATAGTTTTTTTATTTTATTAAAGAGCAAAAAAACAAGCATCATCTGCTTGCTAAGGGGTGTTCCCAAGTCTTTGACTGTAGCAAAGTTTAATGCCATTGGCTAGTGTTTTGTGCAGCAATTTAATCGCGATTAATCAGGTATTGCCCCATGCCCATAGTGGCATTTTTGCCTAGATGTATTAACTCGCCCAAGCTCAACAACAGCGCAAAAAGCGTTAAATCACCTGTGAGAGTTATACTGCCAATTAAGCCATCTAGGTTCATTGAGCGTTGTTGCCGATTAGAATAACGGGCTAACGTATCGCGTTTTAGTTGTGTTTGTAGGGTAATGTGCTGTGCTGCCGCTAATAGCGTGGGCATTTGTAGGCTAACAGGCGTGGCATGTAATTCGGTCAGTCGTTGAATACGTTTGGCTAAGCCCATGAGCAGAATGGGTGCGCTCAGTTGTTCAGAATGTAGTATGACATGATTTTGATGTTGCAAGCGTAGCGGAGTCACAAAATTTAAGGTGACTTGATTGCTGTTATTGAGTGGTTTAATAACGGTAAGTTGGTAATGATTAAGTGGGGTTTGAGGTTGATATAACACATGGTCGTTTTGATAGATGCTTATTAACTCCGCCGCACTTTTGCCTTTGCCAAAACCGTCTTGGCAGGCTTTTTGCCATGCAAAGGCGACGATTGGCCATTGTTCGATGGCTTTGCCAACGAGCACCATGTCAAAATACCACATACTATTGGCCGCAATATAAGGATTGTTTGAGCAGGGAGCTTTGATGACATAAGGGTTAACAAACTGTGCTTGTGCTTGGCTTTGCAAGTGGACGGGTGCTTCAAAAACTTGCGTATAAACGCACAGTTGCGCAAGGGGGCACTGCTGGCAGCTTGGTAGCTTGGTGGTGCAAGCAACGTGTTTAAGTGCATGACCAAACGCACCACGCAACATAGAGCCTGCATAAGGCGGCAGTTGTAAATCTTGGTGTTGTTTAACATTAATGCGTAATAAAAGCAGTGGTAACATACGTGTCTCGATGCGCGTTAATGTAAGGCTTTATCTACTTTTTCTAAATAAAAGCTATAACCTTCTTTGCGCATAAATATCCGATGATGGTCGTCTAAATCGCATTCCCACAAGCCTTTATGTTGGCTGCCTTGTAATTGTTTGGGGTCTAACGATTTTAGGGCTAGTTTACAGTCACTTTCGGTATAAACGGCAAGGTTGTCAATACGTTGATTGATAAGGTTAAGCAATTCGGGTGAGCGTCCTTTGGTGCTTGCTTCGAAGGTGTCGCCCCACGTGACTCGTTCAGAAATACTGGGGTATAAACTTTGTTTGTAGAGTTTGCTTTGACTATTGCGCCATAATAGCTCGCCCCATTCTGACAATACGCGTTCTTGGTCAATACTAAACAACAGTAATTCGGGAATAGAGGAGCAATCTTGTGCTGGTACAGGTAAATTAAGACTTAAACGGCGCATAGCGCGTAGATTTTGTTTAATCACCTGTTCGGCATCTAAGGTCAGTGGCAAACTAGGAATGAGCATTAGCTCACTGCTACCTTCAAATAGGTAAAAAGCATTATCGGCATAAATGGTAGATAAGGCTTGTAAAAAGCCATTTAGACCTTTAAAACCACCTGTTAAATTAAAGTTGATGCTATAGCCACTGGCTTTATAACTACTGAGTTGTTCGTGTAAGTCTTTGACTAAGCCTGATAGGGCTTGCCTAAAACTACTTAACGAAGCGGTGTGTAAACCTGCTGCCGAGATAATGCTTGCGCTGTGGCCTTGTTGTTGTAGCCACGTACAAACACTTTGAGCGGTAGATTTGCCCAATGCGGTATCAGTGGCTAATAACAAATACATATCTTGGGTACTGGCAGGTGTTTGGGGGCGTTGTTGCCAACTTAACAAACCATTGAGTTCGGCACTTAAACGACGTACTTGTTGTTCGTCTGCCGCCAATAGGCTTTGTTGGCGGCTATTGGCGTGTTGTTGCAGGGTATGTGCTTCGTCGGTAGGCATGACTGACCAATCGCGACTGTTGGCGTGTTTGTTAAGCAAACGGCGTAAATCGTCGGGGATTCCGCCGTTGGTCAGTAGGCTTGTGCCGCAAGTGGTGAGAATGAGGGAGGGCATTACAATAATCCTGCCTTGCGTTTTAAGTTATTGATACGCTCTTTCCAGTTTTTGTTGTCTTTGATGGGTTTTTTGAGCCATTTGGGTACTTGCTCTTCAAACATTGCAATAGCAAATTTAATATCATTAGTATCTGGCCAATCTTCGACTGTTTTGGCTAATTGAGCAAAGCCCATGACATCTGTACCAGCATTGCCATTTTGCCATGTAGTATTTTGCGACAGCTTAATGACAAACGCTTGTATTTGCTTTTGATTATCGCTTAATGATGCCATTGCTTCTTCAAGTTTTGTCGTTTCTTGTTCTTTTTTGAGCTGCTCTTGAGCCTGTTTTTGTTGTTTGTTGAGTTGGCTATGTAACTCGGTGTTAGTGTTCATAAACCCATAACCAGCCGCTCGTTTGCTACCAATGCCTTGCTGTTGCAGTGTTTTGCTTAACAAGGTTACCGCTAAATTAGTCCATGCGCTGTCACCTTCTACCACAAAATAAAAGCTACCTTGTACGGCTAATTGCTGATTAGGAATTGGACTGTCAAAATCGGTCGCTGCGCCATTACCACCATAGTAGTCTTGATGATGAACGGTGACTACTTCGCCCACAAACGGTTTGTGATTGCTTTCGGGTATCCACCATGCATCATGCCATACCAAATAGCCTGCACTTTCGTCGGTGTGGGCTTCTTTAGCCAAGTCTTCATCTGCACCAAATAACGCGGCAATGTATTCTTTGCCTAAGCCAATGCTCTCGGCATAAGCGCGGACTGCCCCTTTAACCGAGGAGCCTGCAATCATCGGCATACCGTAACTATGGTGTACACTAAAGCCAGTTTCTATCCCACCGCCCGTATTTAAGCCCATCATTAAACGTCCTGTTAAAGACGCGCTTAGGCTCGCAAATTGTCCAACATCACAGGTGACATTGAGCCAACGCTCAAATGCTTTTTGGTATAAGCTGCAACAATTAACGCCCGTAATTTTGCTAATCAGGCGGTTTTTTTCGGTTTTTTCGCCATCTTCCCACACAGGTAGGCTATGGGTGAGCAATAAGCCTGCATGAGCGGATTTTGTGTGTTGCACGGTGTTTTTTAAAGACTCTCTCATTAACGCAACCATATCAGTCTCCTTTTAACATGGCTTGAGTGTAGCGTTTAAGCCATGCGGCGGCTTCTAAGGTTTTGCGTGTGTGCTGTTGGTAATCACGCAGATTGCTCTTAATAACCGTGTCGTGTAGATTTTTTGCATTTTGCAGCCCCAGTATTTCGGCTAAGTCTTGTAAGTAAGCCTGATGTTCGGCTTTATTTTTGGCTAACAAAAAGCCAATAGACTGTGTTAAGCCACTTTGCAAAATCATCACAGGAAAGTTAAGGGCAACAGTACGATAGCTTTTCTCGGTGTCTTTACCTTTTTGATGTTCAACTTTGGGATAAGCTGCTTTGGCATATTTTTGGTCACGGGTTTCCATCGTATTCTCCTTATGCCAATACCAAACGGCACAAACCACGACCTACGGTGTGTTTGCCACCAATTTGCAAGTGGCTTTCGCCTGTGGGCAAGAGCTTAGACAAGTCTTCAGCACTTTTGTTATGAGTCGCATCGCGTGACTTAGAAACGCCAATCACACCCCACAAGACGCTTTCGGCAGGCAAGTTCTCTTCTGACCACAACGCGCCTTGTTTTACAATGCGGGTGTGGCGGTCGATACTAATACGCATCCTAACCTCAGTGGCGGTATCTGCCAAAAACGAAAAAATATCATCAGGCAAAATCACAAAACGTTTAGTAAACTCTGCTTGCCAAGCGGTATCGTTGGGATAAAGTGCAGTGGCAATTTTTGTAGCCCACGTTTGGGTGTCTGCATTGTTGTTTGCTTTGATGTCTAAATCTTCTAGGGCAACTTTGTCACCTAGTTTAAGCTCTGTTTGCGTGCAAACATTAGCCGTTTCGGCAGCAGGCACAGGAATTTTATCTTTTAGAGCCATATCGCGTGCATAGTGCTTTAGAATAAAAGGGCAAGTGGCAAAAGCAACTGTGCCAGCAAAAGAGCGAATCGGTAAAATCAACAAATTAGCGTCACCTACGGCAATGGCACTGGCATGCGCTTCGACCTCGGCTTTGGTGCTTTCGGGGCCAAATAAGGCTTTGTGGTCTTTGGCATCTATGTTTAACTCATCACGCAATACGCCTTTAATGGCCGAACCAGGCACTAAGGGCAGGTTAGAGGCTTTGGCGCGAGCAATCGGCAAGTCAACAGTGCCAACACTTTGGCCTGTGCCCACATGTAAAGCAGAGAGAGCGTGCAATAAAAAAGTACGTTGAATCATTTGTGGTTATCCTTTTATCTATTAAATAGTTATGTTAGATGGCTTGCCAAGCGGCGGGTAACATTAAGCCAAAACCATCGCATTGTTCTTGTGCATCGTCAGAGATCGGTTTGAGCCATAACAATTCTGCTAAGTTATCAGGCACGTTGCCCTCGATGGCAAACCAGTACACAGCACCTGCGGCGACTGCTTTGCGCATGGCTTTGGGCTTCCATTGTGCTAAATCCCAACCAGAAATAGGCTGCCAGCGTTCTATGGTAACGGCGCGTAAAGCGAGCTTGAGTGTAGGTAGCAAAGGGCAAGTACCTGTTAAGGTGTTGGCGTCAATCCACTCTGGCAAATACCCCCGTTTAAAAATAGCAGGCGTTAATAAAGTGAGCTTTATGCCTTTTTGCGCCTTAACTTTTTTTGCCAACTCTTTATCAGGTTGTACCGAAGTGGGCTTATCTAATTTAATGAGCCGTGATAAACGTTTTTCTCCGCCCAACGTCACCAAGTCTTGTTTGATGTTTGCATCGGTTTGTGCCAAAAATCCCAAACGATGTGCCGAATATTGGCGCGTGTTTGCTGTTTCACTCAATGCGGGCTTTAAGTCTAAACCTGATGTTTGAAATAAACGGCCATCATCACTGGCTAAGGTGGTATCGTCTAAGGCAACGTGAGTGCGTTGTTCGTGAGCCAAACTTTTAAGGCCATTTTTTTCGATGGTTTCAAAGGGGAGTGTTTTATGTTGCCACTCTATTAAGTCTTTGAGTGTCCAAAATTGCGCGCCTGTGGTCGGTTTGCCTTTAAGGCTTTTTTCCATTTGAACGGGCAGTAAGTTATTAGGCAAGTCACTAAAACAGCCATCGGCAAAAGGTTTGGGGCTCAGTCTTATTAATTCTACTTTATCATCCGTATTTTTGAGATACATAGCATCAGCAGGCTTAGGAACCAAAATCTCTAGGTTTTTCTCGTCTTGATAACGGACTAACAAAGGCCCATAAACGGCTTGTTGTTTTAAAGATTCATCAAAAGCTTGCTGATTTTGATCTGCTGTAACAGTACGCAGCATCCCTGCCATACTTGAGGGTAAAGGAAAATTAGCACCATCAGCCGCCGACTGGCTGGCAAAGGGTTTACCTGACCTAAACACCAAAGGGGCTAAGGGTTCAATCAAATAAGTATTCATTGTTAGCTCCTTAATTATTAATATCGCGTGCAGTTTTGGCGGCAAACCAACGTGCAATAATCAGCTCATTGGATAATTGGTCTAGTTTATTAAAACCAAGTTCGTTGGCTCGCTTTTCTAAGCGTTCGCGGTTTTCTTTAGTGAGCTTTTCCCCGCCTTGAGTTCGCGCATGTTCTAACATTCGGCTAAACTCGGCTTGTGGAATACCCCATTGTGCTGTGCCTGTTAAGGCAAATTTGGTACGGGCGTGTACATTGCGCGTGTCATAGGCAATACGGCTCGGAATGGTTTTGCTACGATAGGCGTCAATCCAGTGCTTAAATGCGTTAAGTGCATCTTCGTCATCCCAACGTATTCTTAAGTCGGTGGTTGAGCCAGAGCGTACGTCTAAACTAATGCCTAAGGCATTACGTTGCTTATCTTTGGCATAAGTATCACCTTTGGCAACTTTTTCGGCTTGTTTGGCCAATTCGCGGATATTACCTAATGGTTCCATAATATGGCTAATGCCTAAACCTACTGACAATGTTGGTGTGGTGGCATTTAATTCTTTTGCTACATCTTTAAGCGCATCATTAAAAGACACACTTAATGCTTTGGCGCATTTTTGGGCAGTACTTAATGGCACAAATGCCAACACATCATCACCGCCTGCATAAATGGCATGGCCTTCGTGTTCTTGTACGGTTTTTCTCACGCTTTCGGCAAAGGCCGATAATGCTTGAGTAATGGTTTGGTGGGTTTCTTTGCTTTTGGCGGTATCTAAAAGTTTGCCCATATTGTCGCCATCGGCTAACAGCAACACACCATAAGGGCAGGGGTGTCCGTATTTGCGCCACAAAGGTTTTAGGGTATCAAGCAATTTTTGTAGGGCTTCGCTACAATTTGCCTCTTTTTTGTTGTCTCTAATGGCAGCTTCTAATCTAAAGGAATAACAAAACTGGGCATCAAAGGGAAGCTTTTTGTACAGTCCATCATTGCCACTCACACGTGTAGCAAGCTCTAATCCAATTAAAGGCTCATAGGCTTCTTTGAGTGTTTTTAGTTCGTTATCCGAGATGTCTTTTAACCAACTATGGGCAGTCACCCGAGAAAATGGCGTAAATTGTTCGGCTTGATTTTTTAAGCCCAAACGTTTAACAACCCCTGCACAATCTAATTGCTCAGACTCCGACAAACCTAATTTTAGACGTGCCGTATTGCCTAATTTGTCTTCTTGTAAGACGGTTTCGCGTGCGCCATCTAAAGAGGATTTTGGCAACATAAATGCGGTGTCTGTAGCACTGATTGCTGATGGCAAAAAGTCGCGAGTGGCTTTGCGTGCTGCCAGTACACTGCTTGCTAAGTCACAGGCGGCAGCGTAGTCACGCTCTTTGCTAATAGCTACCCATGCGGCTTGTGCTTCTACATAGTCATCTATTTGTGTATTCCAAATTGAGTCGCGTAAGGCACTGGCACTTAACTCTTTTTTGGCTTGTTGGGCAACCTCAACAAAGCGTTTTTGAGCGGCTTCTTTGGCAGACTGAGCAATTTTTTTGACTTCTTGCTCCGTGTTTGCCGTTAATACCACCTGAATTTTGTTGCCGACCGATAAATCGCTATTGGCTTGTAGAGCTTGTTGTGGGTTTGTAGGGGCAGGAAATATCAGCTCGGCTTTTTGTTCATAAAGACTTTTGGCGCAAGCTTTAGCCATTTCGGACAATAACCAAGAGCCACTCCATAAATCACGGCTACGACGTGCTGCGGCAATAAAACCTTGTACGGGGCCAATCGAAATAATGAGGACGTATTCATTCATGGATAAAAGTCCTTATTTGGCAAAATAGTTCAAAAAGGCACTGAGTGCGTCTGTGCCATTGTTTCGGGCAATAGGTTGCACATTTGGGGCTTGTTCTGCATTCCAATAGCTTGCGTCACGTTTAAAAATTTGTAACCTCAAGTTGTCCACATGCGTATGTGGTAACAATAATGCCGCCGAAGCCCATCCTCTATCTGCCCTTAAATAGGGTCTTAAAATAACAGGACTTGCCATACGCTCTTTGAGGGAACCGCCAAGCATAGGTTGTAATGAGCTATCAGAGGGTTCGCCGCGTCCTTGAAAGTGAAAAATGATGGGCAAGCCAAATGCGGCACGAGGAAATAAGTTACCAGCACGATGCTGTGGTTCATGTTCAGGTGCGTGACGACCTGCTATACGCCGAATAGCGTCTGGCTCAGGCCATCTACTGCGACCTGGACGATTATGCATTTTGCCTTCGTTCCGACCAATAGGAGGAGACTGCCTGAAGTCTCGTAATTTGTTGATGGCACTTTTCCAAGCATCAACGGCATTATTTTGTACTTGTTGACGTAATATCAGCTGGCATCCTGCTTGTTGAGCTTCGTTAGCAGAAATTGGATTACGAAGATTAGGGGGCGCATCTGTGCCATTGATTTTGATAATCTGAATAGCACCTAAACCACGACGGGTACGCGCACCCAAGCCACCAAATTGACCCCACCAACGAATAGCTTCCCATACTTGTTGTTTTTGCTTGTTTTGGATGTGATTATCATAAGCGATGTCTAAATGCCAATTAAATCCTGCAGGCACTAAATTATGAGGAATACTCGCATTTGTTTCGTTGTCAGCAGGAAACAAGACATATTTTGCTCCTACGTCTTTGTGTGAAATAGGCCTAAACGGAGCTGTATAGCTGATGCGCAAAAACACCTTACTCGCCTTAGTTTTATCATCAATGCCCCCCCACAAGTCGGCTTCGGCTTGGCGAATACTTAAGCCAGCATCCCTTTGCCACAAGTCATCGCTAGAGTTTGTAGCCAACAAACGCCACCAAAAACGCAGTTGGCCTCTAATACTACTCACACGAATCGGCATCTTTTCATCAACCGTATGTGACACAACGCCGCCGCCATACATAGGCGTCACTAACTGACACTCTAAGGTTGTCCACGTTGGTTCTTGAATAGCGTCAAGTGCTTTGTTGGGGTTAAGATGCTCGGGTGGTTTTCTTAACATGGTTCATCCCTCTGATTAGTTGTTGAATTTATCAATAATTTGAATGGCGGTAGGAGGCAAGTCTATATAAAAGGCAGAACCCTTTTTATTGGTTTTATTGCTTTGCTTCATAATGATTTTTTCGGCTAATTCCAATCCTAGAGCTTTATCTAATGATGTTTTTAACAAAGACTTAACCGAGTCAAAAAACTTTTTGTCTAGCATAAACTCTTTATCTTCACTATTCTTAAGGTCTTCATAATAAGGAAGAAAAAGCTCTGTTAACTCTGTTAAATATTGTGCATCTTCAGCCCTTACCCCTTTGCTATTAGAATTACATTTAGGCGCGATGATGCCAGTTTTACCATTTCTTCTTAAATCAGCAAACCAATGTAAAAAGGCAAACTCTCGCGGAGATAAATCATCAATACGATATTTATCGTTTACTACAATAGATCGATTATGCAAATTAAGCGTGAGTGTCACATCATTAAAAGAGTCATTGATTTTGCTAATGACCTCACTAAAACTGTCATCACCTTTAAGTTGATGCTTTTCTTTAATGGCATCTTTCATGCGCACAAATTCGATATTAGCCAACCACACCTTAGCGTCTTTGGCATTCCACACTTTGTTATTACGGTCGGTGACAAAGCTGCTATTGGGTGTTGGATAGTAAAAGTCTGGAATGGTTTCGAAGGTGTCTTCTACCAACACATGAGACATACGGTCTTGACTGCGGCCATACAAAGACAAGGCATATCCTGCATAAAAGCCCATGGTTTTGCGGCCACCTGCAATCGACACATGTAGGCTTATGTCATCTTGTTGGGTAAATTCGCGAATTTTGGCGCAAATGGCATCGCCAGCGAGTTGATTATCTTCAGGTGTTTTAAGGTCTGGTAGTGCTTGACCATTTTTTTGAATACTATGTAAGTAGTTGTCATCAAACATAATAGGCTTTAATTGGTAATCGTTTATTAGTTTTTGTAAGTTGCCTTTGTTAAGTAAACGCTCACGAATTTGGTTAAGCCCTTGCTCAGTACTCATGACGTGTATTTCGTCAGGAATCCACTTGTCCTCATTTTCGGGATCGCAAGCCAACGCCCACAAAGTTTCGGTAATGATTTGTGGTGTCATGCCTGTAACCAAAAATAAAATGTTTTTCATAATAAGCAATCCAATAAATACGAGTGTTTTATTGTAATAAGGGTTTAGTGTTAATTAATTGTTTGCAAGCTTGCGAAGAAGGGAAGGGGGCGATAGCTAGCTTTCCTTGCTTTAATGAGCTTGTTTTTAAAGTAAATAACAAAATTTTGCTATTTAATCAATAACAAAATGTTAGAAGCGGGTTTTTGTGGGCTATGGATTAAAATATGAGTATTTTGTGAGTTTGTAGCAGTAGAATGTGCCACAACAATATCTTAGGACTTACGCGGTTATCGCTTATTTGTTCGTATTTTATGCGTTTTTAATGCCTTTATGCTCACAGAACGCGCTAATTTCGGTGAAATGCGTAAGTCCTAATCTTGTAGGCCTTGTTTGAGCTGTGCTGTGCAAAAGCTAAGATTTTTTAACCCATCAGCCACTTAATACCAGCCAAACCAAAAACAATAATCACCGCCAAATATATAAACGATAGTTGAATTGTTTTGCTAATGGCGTTAATAATTTTTTCGGCATCCGAAGAAACCTCAACCCGTTGATGGCTAATGGCATCAGTGATTTTGTCAGTAAGTTGACTAAGGGTATCTTGTATTTTAATCAAATTTTCGGCCACAATTTGATTGGCCGTTTGTTCAACTTGTTGGCTAACAGTTTCGGCAGTCCGTTTAATGGCGTCTTCTAATTCTGTCACCAAAATATGGGCTTCGGCAAACGACTCTGTTTTGATTTTATCGGCTAGCTTTTCTAAATCGGCCTGAAGTTTGGGTTGAATTCTATTTTCTAAACGTTTAACGGCATCGTTAATGGCCAACGAAATACTGATCAAGCCATAGTCAGGCGTAATAATGCCTTCATCTATGCATTGTTGGCAACCACGACCTTTGCGACCATCCATCGAAATATATTGTTTAATATGTCCTGCATGGCTTTTGCATACCCACTGCCGACACCCAACGCATTCCTCTACACTTTTTGTTGTTTGACAAACATAACATTGATTAGACATTTAAAACCTCTTATGAGTTAGCATGGGGATAGATGTGTCTAAAGGTTAGGTTGATACGGGGTTTTAACACTTTGGCTTGTTTTGGCACGCTATGTTGCCAAAAGTGTTGTGTTTGGCCTTGCATAATCAGTAATGAACCATGCTTTAACAATACCTCGATTTTTTCGGTTGCTTGGCGTTCTTTTTCGCAACGACGCAACAAAAAACGCCGCGATTCACCAAAATTAATGGAGGCAATGATGGGGTTTTTGCCCAACTCTGGCTCATCGTCAGTGTGCCAAGAAATATGGTCTTGACCGTCACGATATAAATTTAATAATACACTGTTAAAGCGGATGCTGGTGAGTTGTTGTAACTGGTCGCGTAAATAGTCTAGGGCAGCGTTCCATGGCAGCGACTGCAAGGTAATCCCCGAATAAGTATAAGGATGGTCACTGTCGCCATGCCAAGACGACAAACGCGGCAAGGGAATTTGTTTGCCATACATTTTTATTTCGTCTTGTTGCCACGGAATGTTTGTCCACGGAGTATTGGCAGATAGCTCATGAGGTAGGGTGTGTGCTGCGCTGTTGGCCAACAAAAAATCTAAGGCACGATTGGCAATTTTTGGGCTAAAAAACTCAGGAAAATATAATAACTCGCCTTGAGGAATGACAATGTTGTAGCCTTTGTTTTGATTAAACACAATCGGCTGACAAGTATAATCAGCTAATAAAGGTAGCTTTAGGCCATCAGGTAATGTGCTTGTGATGTTATTAGCAAATAAATCAAAGGTCATGGTGGCCACCTTATTGAATAACAAACATTTTGGCATAGCGAGGTACTTGGTATTGGCGAATACATTGCGAACGCATTTCAAAACTTTCTACATCGCAATAAGTTTTGTTGTAATACACGTTTTCAACATCATCATCAAAATAATCACAAAATTGGTCAATCCCCTTAATGGCATTAGTGTAATTGGGACTACAACACACAAAAATATTGATACCAGATAAACTTTGTTTAATACAGCTAGCCAACGCATTAACATCAATATTGGGTAAATCTAAAACATTAGACAATAAATGAACAGTGACATGATGTTGGGTGAGCAAATCATTGGCAGTGAGCTTGTCAAATTTGCTGCATTGCTGTTTGATATGCGTATAGTACATCGCATTATGTTTTACAGCTTCTTTAAGTGCTAAAGCAGAAGGCTCAATTAAAATCACTTCTTCAAACTGATAGCCTAACTTTTGTTTGTAATTAAACTCTTGTAAAGCGATGCTAGCTAAACCTTGGCCACACCCATAGTCAATGACGCTGATGGGCTTGGTGGTGTTTTGTAGTGCCGTAATTTGTTCCAGTTTTATAAAACGACCAAACACAAAATCAAATAAATCAGTGAGCTTAGCAAAATGCTGATTAGCAAATAGCGCATTATAAGCGATTAACTGGCTTTCATTTTTGCAAATATAGTGATTAGGTCTGAGAGTGCCATAAATATCCCATTGCACATGAGCAGGCAGAGCGGCAAAACGTTGAGTGCTGTTTTTGACCAACTGCGCAAAACTTGCTAACTGATTGTTTGCAGATACGTTCATTGCAACACCCTTATAAATAATCGTTACCAAACTAACGAGTAATTTATCAGGGCTAATCAAAAGATATGGCGTTTGCAAGCTTGCAAATACTGTTAAAAAAGGCATAAAAAACCCGCGCTTGGCGGGTTGCTTAGCAAACGTTTAAAAAGGGATGTCGTCAATATCATCAAAGGAGGGTGGAGGTTGATGGGTTGACGGTGGATTATTGTGCTTGGGGGCTTCTTGGGTAGAGCTATTTTGTACAAAGTCAAAACCTATTAAAGTGCCTTTGAGGCCACTTTTGCCGTTGTATTCTTCGATATGAATATCATCGGCACGAATCACAATTTGTTTGCCCTTAGTAAAATACTGCGCCACTTTTTCGGCCTGTGCTCCCCACATGACCAAGTTAAGCCATTGAGGTTTTTTGTTAGTTCCATAGCCAACATCATATACTACCGAGACGCTTAAAACGGCTTTGCCGTTTGCTGAGCGTAATTCGGCATCGCGGCCAATTCGTACTAATTTAATTAACATGGTTTCTCCTAATAGCGGTTGCTTTTCCTAATTTTAGGTTGAGTGGCTGAATCCCTTAGTAATCAGGGAAGAAATGAAAAAACTAATTTTTAATGACTCTAGGGTTATTTATTTGTGTGGATTATAGGGTTATAATAACCCCGTTGATAGAAGGAGAGAGTTGTGGATAGTCGAACACTAATCAAGCAACTCGAAGCCGATGGTTGGTATTTAATAGGCGTTAAAGGGAGTCATCACCAGTACAAGCATCCATCTAAAGTGGGGCGAGTAACGGTGCCGCATCCTAAAAAAGACTTACCTATTGGTACCACCAAAAGCATCTTGAAGCAAGCTGGCCTCATATGAGGCCAGTCTTTAACTAACGCAAAGGTGAAGTTATGTTATATCCCATTGCCATTGAACTCGGCGACGAAACCCACGCTTATGGCGTAACTGTTCCTGATATTGCGGGCTGTTTTTCGGCTGGTAATACAATGGAGGAAGCCTTAAAAAATGTGCGTGAGGCGATTGAGTTGCATTTAGAAGGCTTGGTCGAGGATGGACTAGATATTCCATTGCCAAGCGATATTGCCAAACATCAACAACATGCTGATTTTCAGCAGGGTTATGTTTGGGCGATTGTAGAGATTGATATTAGTCGTTACATGGGCAAAGCCGAAAAAATAAATGTAACGCTACCCAGTCGTCTTATTCATTTAATTGATAATAAAGTAGCTCACGATAGCCGCTATAAATCACGCTCAGGATTTTTGGCAGCAGGCGCAGAGTTGCTGCTGCGTGGTTAAATCAACGTCTCCAACGCCAAGCCTGTTGTCAGCCCTGAGCCACCCAAGCTATGAGTAGCTTGGGTGACTAGTCACTTATGGCCATCAATTTCAGTTTTAAACCCATTCAGCTTAATTGAGTTTCGGGCGTTATTTCAGGACGACTCAAGGTTCATGTAATCAGGGAAGAAATGAAACTAAACTAGATATTTAGCTTTAAAGCCTCCACAATAAAATTTAGAAATAGAGATGACTTAAGAACCATCAAAAATAACACAATAATTGGCTGGGTGCTTTTAGCACTGGAGCGAGCTATTGAGTGATAGCTCTCAATAAAGTTTCCTGCGCCCACGCATTTAAACTCTTACCTTGTGACTCTGCTAACATTGCTACTCGTGCATGAATATTAGGGTCTATTCTTAACATGACTTTCCCTGAATATGGACGCTGAGGCGAACGATTCAGTTTTTCACAAGTTGCCAAATAATCATCTACTGCTTCTTCAAATGCTGACCGAAGCTCTGTCACAGATTCGCCATGAAAACCAACAACATCTCGAATACCTGCAACATGACCAATAAAGCAACCATCGTCATCACTATATTCAATTCTGGCAGCATAGCCTTTATATGACATCATATTCATGGTTTAACGCCTATTTGAGTTAAAAATTCTTTGGCATCTCTAACTTGATATGGTTTTGCTTCTTTATGTGGGTGTGGCCGATGAAATGTAGCAACCACTCCATTAAGCTCAAAACGAACCCTTGAACCATTGCCCTCAATCATTTGTGCGCCAAGTGCTACAAACAAAGACTCTATCCTGCGCCACTCAAGTGTTGCAGGTGTTGGTGTGGCAAAAATGGCCGATAGTGTTTTTTTATGAGTGGCATTCATGAGAAATATGATAGCAAAATATGATATCACTAACAAGTGGCTTTTTAAACTATCAAATGGTTAATACATTTAATAAGAAAAATTGATGCTTGACCGTCTTAATCCCTTAGTAATCAGGGAAGAAATGAAACTGTTACAGGCGCAAGTATTTGCGACTTAGCTGTGTCTTAATCCCTTAGTAATCAGGGAAGAAATGAAACAATCATGAGTAATCGAACCAAAGCCCACCGCGAAGTCTTAATCCCTTAGTAATCAGGGAAGAAATGAAACTCACTAGCTTTAAGACAAACACCCTAGCTAGTTTGTCTTAATCCCTTAGTAATCAGGGAAGAAATGAAACCGCACCAAAATGGTGCATATGCAAAAAGGTAGCGTCTTAATCCCTTAGTAATCAGGGAAGAAATGAAACCGGTGTCGCTGGAACAGAAGACTATAACCACAAGTGGTCTTAATCCCTTAGTAATCAGGGAAGAAATGAAACGAAGAGTGTATGTTTGACCCTAGCGAATACTTTTAACGTCTTAATCCCTTAGTAATCAGGGAAGAAATGAAACATTGACCAAACTCTAATAGATTCATCAATTAGAGTCTTAATCCCTTAGTAATCAGGGAAGAAATGAAACAATGCAACGGAGACAAGTCTTAATCCCTTAGTAATCAGGGAAGAAATGAAACTGATTGGTACGCTTAATACACTTGCATGTCTTAATCCCTTAGTAATCAGGAAGAAATGAACATAGTGAATGCAAACGGTCTTAATCCCTTAGTAATCAGGGAAGAAATGAAACGAATTGATAGCAAAGTCTTAATCCCTTAGTAATCAGGGAAGAAATGAAACACATGTTAACTAAAAAGCTGCGTCTTAATCCCTTAGTAATCAGGGAAGAAATGAAACAGTATCTTCCCTAATCAGGGAATAAACATGTCTTAATCCTTAGTAATCAGGGAAGAAATGAAACTCAAGCACCCATTAAGTCTTAATCCCTTAGTAATCAGGGAAGAAATGAAACAGCAACAAAAATGCGCGTTGTTTGAGTCTTAATCCTTAGTAATCAGGAAGAAATGAAACAGCTAAAAAAGTGGGTCTTAATCCCTTAGTAATCAGGAAGAAATGAAACAACAAAATGCCTGTCTTAATCCTTAGTAATCAGGGAAGAAATGAAACAATATTAACCCTGCCCTATACCCAGCGGAGATACGTCTTAATCCCTTAGTAATCAGGGAAGAAATGAAACGTTTTGAGGCTTGCAATAAAACAGAATTGCAAGGTCTTAATCCCTTAGTAATCAGGGAAGAAATGAAACAGATACAGCAACGTTGTATGGGTATCAAATTTGTGGTCTTAATCCCTTAGTAATCAGGGAAGAAATGAAACCAGCAATTACCACATTGTTAGTGATTGCGGCAATGTCTTAATCCCTTAGTAATCAGGGAAGAAATGAAACAGCAACTCTAAAATACATATTTTAAATCAATAAGCTACAGAGGGGCTTATCGAAAAAAACGCCATCTTAAAAGTTGGCTGATTTTTGTACGATTTTAAAGAGCTGTTTGCACTACTTTTCATCAAAGCAGTCTGTTTAACTTAACACAAAAAAACTCGCGATAAAAGTCAAATTTGCCATATTTAGCAAAAATGGCTTCTATGGCGAGTAATACCATTTACGATGATTTTTTTAGAATAGGTTCGCCATGCGTAAACATCTGAATCCCATCGGCCAATAATGACGCACCTAACAAGGTAATATCCTCAAAACGACTAATTGCATAAGTCCTAATATCATCTCTAGACGCATCAATAATGGTAGATAGTTTATTTAAGAGTTGCGTGACATCGGCATTGCTCATTTCTAAATAAAACACCGAATACTGCAAAGCCAAGCCGACCTTTTTAACGCAGTTGTGAACACGTTGTAAACGTTTTGGGTCACGAATGTCATAACACAATAATAATGGGGTATGGTTGTTCATGAGTGTTCTCCGTTGTTGATGATGGCAAAATCATTATCGGCTAGCTTGTGTGTTAAAGAGTAAATCGATTTTTGCAAAAGAGTAGAGTTCGTAAGCTTATGATGTTATTCAAAAATAACCCAGTCTCGCTTAAAGCTAACGTCCATTGCAAATGGTGCCGCAGGAGATTCCATCATGGTTAAATACGCCCATAAAAATGTTCTAATAAACTCGCCTGTAAATTTGACGTATTGCGGATGATAAACGCTTAGGTCTATTAAAAAACTCACACCATCTTTGTCGATATCAACATCATAGTATTTGCAGTCCGCATAATAACCAGCACCTTCTTTGTTATTAACAATATCCCATAACATCTCGTGACTTGGTTTAAACGTATCAAAAGCCATTAAAATATTGATGATGCTGTAATTTATTGCGCTAGATTCCTCAAGTGTTAATTCACCTTCGGACATTACAAAATAACAAACATGATGGTATTTTGGTGCAACAAATGGCTCTATACCAAACTCATAATAAAGCTCGAGCTCTTTTTGCTTACGACGCTCTTGATTCAGTTTAATAGACTGTTCTAATTCTTCATCAGTCATTGTGCGTTTGCCAAATATTTTGTCTAAAGCAGCTTCTTCTTCCTCATCGCTTAGTTCTGGTATGTAGTATTTACGCGGAGGTCTTGGCAAAGGTATGTAACGAAAAAAACTGTTATGACTAAATTTAATTTTCATCATAATTTCTCCAAAAGTTAAGCGTGTAATTGCTCTAAGGCATATTGCTCTAGCATTTCTTGTAATTGACTCAGTACCAAACAGAGTTTGTCGCTAATGGCTTGATGTTGATGGCTATAAAAATCGCGTTTAAGGGCATCATTTATGTTGGCAAAGCGTTGCAACCATTGCAAAATATCGCCCTGAATCCAGTACAACATTAAATCCTCTAAATCGGCAAATAGGCGATTTCGCAAGCTTGTACCTGCTGCCAAACCATGCGCCATTAACTGCTCGCCCAAAACAAGTATCAAAATGCCTTTGCCTTGTTGATAGAGTTGAGTAAAGGTGTGGTCTAGCTGATGATGTTTAAGGTACAGCTCTAAATGCTGTTGCAAGCGTTGTTGTCGTGTTTGTAAGCTACCATGACGTATGTTTAATTGTGCTAACAACGCGTAATGCTGATTGTTTAGCCAGTTGCTATATTCCTCGTGGCAGGCTTGCTCACAAAAGCAATGTTCTATCCATAAAGCTAAAGGTTTGGTTTGAGGGCAGGGGTGATACATTTGGGCGCGTACATGTTTGCCGCTTTCATCCAAAAAAGTCACAGGAATATGCTGCTCGGCTAATTTAAGCAAGGTACAAAACCCGTCTTTAACGCTGCCAATATCGCCAAAACACTCTACCCGTAATAAGCGGCACAATGGCACACGGCGTTCGCTACTAAATTTGGGAATAATGCGTAAGCCGTTATCTTGTAACCATAAACGATGTAAGGCGTTGGCTTGCAAAACTAAACTTTGATAGTCATTCATCGTCGTTCTCCGCGTTATCAATAGCGACAAAATAAGGTTTGAGTTGCTTAAGCCATAAACGAGCAATTTGCCGTAACACTTTGCGCCAGTGTTTGGCTTGATATTCGTAAGCAGCATAAAAACAAGCACGTCCTGTTTTGCCGAGTGTGCAGCCTCCATTAACACTCTCATCCATACTAAAATGGTCAACTCTTAATACCTGTTGGTTAAACTGCTTAATAACCCAATAATCAATTTTGGGGCGTAATAGCTCTACCATGTCGCAGGCTAACGATTCGCGCTTGTAACTTAGGTCATGATAAAAGCCAATCATGGGGTCTAAACCAACCGCGGTTAAACAACGAATGCACTCGTAATGAATAAGAGTATAAGTTAGCGATAAAATGGCATTAACGGGGTCTTTAGGTGGACGGCGATTTCGACCCGTAAAGTACAAACTAGCAGCTACACAGTAGCTAAGTCCTGTAAAGTAGTTGCTGGCGGCAGCACCTTCAAAACCGCGTAAACTTTCAATACTATGGCTTTGTGCTTTCAGGCTTTGTCTAATGCCATCTAGACTTTGGATACTTTTGCTTAAGCCGCGTTTGTGTTGCGGATGATTAAGCAATAAGCGTTGCAGGTTTTTTTGTTGGGCAGTGATTTTATACAATACTAAATTTTGGGCAGCTTGCTGACGTAATTCTGGACGTTGATAGAGGGCATATTGTGCTAAACGGCGTTCGGCATGACCATGTCTAAATGGCAAGGTAAAGGTGATGTCGTCAGTTTTGCGAGGGTTAATGACAATGCAAGCAATGTCGGCTTTGCTAAAGGCTTGCAATACATTCGTGGTTAATGAAACATTAGCCGAAATAACCACAAAGCGTAAATGTGCCAAAGGAATAGACTGGGCTTTGACCATATCGGGATGATGTACTAATAGGCGCGAGCCTTCGACAAATAGTGTGGTGTCACGACGGTCGATATATACACTTTCCATAAATACCTCTAGCCAATATATAAAAAGTTATCGTCAGCAGGGGGAGTGGCAGTGCCAATGGTTTTAACAGGTGCGCTTTGACGTAAAGGCACAATCAAAAAAAAGTCCTCGCTTTCGTCTATCACGCCCAAAACCCGACTAATGAGCCGTTTGCGTTCGTTAACGGTTAAATAACATTCAAACACCGATTTTTGACCGCCACAGGTATAATCACGTAATACATGCAAGGCGCGTCTTAGGCGACTGTCATCACGAACATCATAAGCCGCTAAAAATAATTGGCGTTGAGGCATGACGGCATACTCCAATTAGCATGAATAAACTTTTTGGCTGGTATGCACTGAGTGTAGGGCTTTTTTTGAGCAATGAAGGCGTTTGCAAGCTTGTAAAACACATAGAATTGCTAGCATGTTGCTATGATGCAGCCATTAAGTTAAAGACGATAGGAAGACAACAATGACCGTGTATTTGGTAACTCGCCACGCAGGGGCAAAACAATGGGCAGCATTGCAGGGGCTGGTGTGTGATGTGTGTGTGCCACACCTTGACCCTGTGTTAGTAAAGGCAGGCGATGTGGTGATGGGAACGTTGCCCATTAACTTGGCAGCGATTGTGTGTGAGCAAGGCGGACGCTATTTGCATTTGAGTTTGGAGTTGCCGTTGGCGGCACGCGGCAAAGAGCTTAGCCCACAAGACTTGGAGAGGTATGGGGCTAAGTTGGAAGAGTTTGTGGTGGGTAGGGGTTAAATAGATTTTCCCCAGTTTAATAATTGTGTATCTAACGATATAATGCCCTTTCCACAAATAATATGAATATTATGCTCAGCTGCTCGGGTTTTTGTTGCATCTGATAAATTGTAAAGAGAAATAAAAGTAGCCTTTGTGTTTAACCCTCCAATATCACTCAACGCACTTAATTTATAAATAGCCTGTGAAGAGTCGTCAGTGTTTTTCCAGTTGACAGTTTTGCATTCGGCAATCAGCAGTTTTTGTTTTAGCATGGCCATTACATCAAGTTCTTGATTAGTGCTTGCTTTTGCTCTCTGAGTGCTTTTATAGATTTCTACACTCACACTAATATCACGAACGCTTTCCATTACACGCATTAGGTCGGCGCATAATACTTCTAACCAGCCTCCATTAACCAACTGACGGTCATTTTCGCTATCAGTAGTTATGGCTTTACCTTTGAGCTTAAAAATATCTGTTTCATGGCTTAGATGTTGTAAAAAAAGCTCCTCTTCTGGCAAAAAAGAAAACCTTTTTAATTCCTCTTGTGGAAGTGGTTTTTTTGCAGTATGTGCATTAAGTTTTGAAATAATTTTACAAGTAGAGTCATAGTTCTTTTTTAACTCTTTAAAAATAATATGAGCATATTGTTTATGTGTTTGCGGTACTTCGGCAAGCTCAATTTTTGTTTTTACTTTAAATTGATATTGTGCCAAATAACGGTCAAGTTTAATTTTTTCGCCAATATTAGAAATAACCGATTCATCATCGAGCCATACCAGTTGATTGGGTTGCAGTGTTTGGTAAAAACATCTAAAGCCAAAACCACTAAAGACTTGATATGCAGCTAAGCTCATAATTTTGTTGCCACCCGTGATGTTGACAATAATATTGTCGGTATCGTGGGTTAGTAACCAGTTTTCAAACAGCATGTTCATATCATGTAGGCTATTTTCATTTGGTACATCTAAACATTCTGTTTTTATGCCCATTGCTTTAATTTGTTCAATAAGTTCTAACCCCCTTTCTTTTTTGCCTTTAGTTACAGCAACATAAACGACATCAGGCCGAATATTTGGTGATTCTAAAGGTAGGGTATTGGCAGGTAGGTGTTCGCCAGCAAGACATAGCAAAATTTTCATAATTTGATTCCGTTAGTACTTAAATTAAAAATTGGCTCATGCTAAGGTAAATCCTCTAGCAACACACTCGCTGGTAATTGTTTACTAACTTTAACGCCCAAATCAACAAAGTTGCTAACAATTTTTGTGAGGCTACCTTTACCATCTTTTAAAGTGTTGAATGAATCATGGTAGCTTTCTTGGGCTTTGTTAATATGTTTGCCAATGTCTTCCATCTTGTGAATAAAAACACACAACTTATCATACACACGGCCTGCTTGGTCGGCTAACTCTTTAGTGGTCTGATTTTGACGTTGAATACTCCACAAGTTAGCAACCACACGTAACACAGGCAATAAGTTAGCGGCTGTCACAATAGCAATATTTTTCTCATATGCCTTTTCAAAAATGGCTGGCGCATGTTCGGAAAGCAAAATATAGGCCGATTCAATAGGCATAAACAAAAACACAAAATCGGGGGTATTGAGTCCTTGCAAGGTATGGTACTTACGCGCACTTAAAGCAGTAATATGTTGTTCAATGGCTTTAATATGACGATTGAGTGCTTCTTGACGTGCTTCATCATTATCTGCAGCCACATAATCCATATAAGCGACTAAAGACATTTTGCTGTCAATAATAATATGTTTTCCTTCGGGAAGTTTTACCACAAAGTCTGGTCGTTGATTGTTGCCTTCGTCATTTTTAAAGTTTTCTTCTTTGCTGTATTCAATATCTTTACGCAAACCAGAACGTTGCAATAATAAATCTACTTTTTGTTCGCCCCAAGAGCCTTGTAGCTTTTTATCTGTTTTTAAGGCTTTAGTCAAATTGGCCGCTTCATCGTTAATGCGTCCATTTAATTCGCGTAGTTTTTCTAACTCAGTTTTAATAGTGGCTTGGCCTGCAACATTGTTAGTATGTACTTCCTCAACACGTTTACGAAAATCTGCTAATTCTTTTTGAAATGGATTAAGCAAACCATTTAAGCTATCTGTGCTTGCTGTCTTAAACTGTTGTTGTTTGTTTTCAAAAATTTTATGAGCAAGGTTTTCAAACTCTTCCTTAAGTTGAGCTTTATTACTTTCTAATAAAGCAAGTTTCTCTTCCATGTTTCTGGCATCGCTTTCAGCAGCTGTTTTTAACTGTTCAATGGTGCTAATGTAAGCTGTGGCTTCGGTTTGTAAACCTTTAATAGATTCATCTTTACGTTTTAGTTGCTCCTGTAATTGGGCAAGTTGTTCTTTTTCGGCTTTTGCTTGGCCGAGTAACTCTTTTTGTTGTTTAATGGTTTGATTGTGTTGCTCGTGTTGCACTAATAACGCGTCATAATCTACTTGCATTTGATGAATGGTTTGGTTGCGTTCGGCAATCAGTTGTTCATCTTTATGATTGGCCATTTTTAATTCGGCAATATGAGCATGGGCTTTAGTTAATTCGTCTATTGCGGTTTGTAGATGTTGCTCTTTGCGCTGTTGTTCATTACGCAACAACTCTAATTGTTGTTGCTGTTCTTGAGCTTGGCCAAGTAACACTTTTTGTTGTTCAATGAGCTCTTGTTGGGATGTTTTTTCTGCGCTTAAATGACTTATAGTTTGATTAAGGTGAGCAATACTGTTGTCGCGTTCTTGCAAGCGAACCGTTAAGCCTTGCTCGGTTGAGATGCTAGCACTGAGTTTGGAGCTTAATTGGGTATTATCGTTTTTGATATTTTCTAAAAAAACACGATGCTGTTGTAATTCTTCTTTAATAAGACTACTGGATTGGTCGAGTTGTTTGTATTCTTGTCTTGATAAAGCTAACTCTTGATTAAGTGACTGTATTGTGCTTTGTTGTTGTTGCTTTTCGGCATCAAATTGGGATTTTAATTCTTTTTCTAAGCTCAATAGCATCCACTTGGATAGGCTACGACCAATCACAATGCCAATAATCAAAAAAATTACACAAGTGACAAAAGTAGAAATCAAAAAAACGGTATTCATATCAGTGACCCTAAAAATGAGAATAAATTAAAAAAATTATGCCCGATACAAAATAGCAATCATCTAAATCACAAGCTTACAAGAATATTGCTATAGACTATGTGAATATAAATAGGGGCTTACTCCCCAAACCACTGCTTTAAGTTTGCACTTGTTTTTTGTTTAACTTCTTCTGTAATGTACATCGACACGGTACTCACCGCTCCAATTAACACGCCCAAATCATCGGTATAGCCCATTGGCAAAAAGTCAGGTATTAAATCGGTCGGTAAAATAAAATAAGCCAAAGCGGTATAAATGGTGGTTTTGGCCGCTAATGGCACATTGGGGTCTTGAGCGGCATAAAAAAGCCATAGGGCCTTTTCAATTACTTCTTGACCTGCACTTTTAACGGCTTTTTTAATTTTGTTCCAAAAAGAGGTTTCGTTGATAGTGTTCATCATAAAGCTCCGTAGGTAATTAAGTGTGCTTAGCATAACTTAGCACCATGACCAAATCTTATCTTGCAAGCTTGCAAACACCGAGCCATTAGCTGGCTTTACCAAACAACGGTTTTAAGTCTTCTTTTGTGCCTACAGTAAGTAATTTAACGTTTTTGCCTTTACAACGTAACTCAAAACCTAACCATTGTTCATTGCTATATTTTGCTTTTAACATCGGCGACACAATTAACACGTTTTCTACTTTGCCTAGCTGTCCCGATAAAGACGTGAGTTGACTTTCCATTTCGCCCAGTGTTTTGAATTGGGGAATGTCGGCTTTTATTTCTATCACATATAGCTTGTTGTTGTATTGCAACAGGGTGTCGCTTTCTTGGCCTTGTGGGTCGGTGGTATTGCTAAGCTGTACGTTAGTTAAAATGTCTTTAGGGTTAATTTGGTAGTCATGGATTAACCAATGCTCAATCAGTTGTTCGTACCAATCACCCGATACCCATTTGCGCCATTTTTGAAACGACTTGTGATTAACCGAGGGCATTGTTAAGACATTATTATCAAGATTGAGTGGTGGATGTTGATGAGAATTAACACTATTTAATAAGCAAACAAACTCAGTATTGATAGCTTGTGAGCAGACGATGCTAACAAACTTTGCGGTGCTGTTTTGCTGCCAGCCTTCTTCTAATAAATCTGTAATTTTTTTCCACTCTGGCGCGTGTTCAAGCCTAGATAAAGCAACTGCTAAACTGTTTGTGTGCTTGCGAATGGGGTTAGGGGTGTGTGGGCGCACAAAATCCATATATAACAGGGCGTTATCTTTGGGCGAAATAGTCACATTTGCCAAGTCAATGTAGGGCAAAATATCTAAGCCCTGAGCTGATAAGCAAAAACGCTCTAAGGGTACCTTGTTGCCAAAGGGTTGATAATGAATTTCTTGCCAGCCATAAGCGCGTGTTAGCAAATAAGACAGTTTTTTTGTGCCTCCCGTCATATTTAGTACACAAGGACGTTTAACGTGTGCATTAAATAGCTCAATTTTTGGAACAAAGACTTGCCTGAGCCAAGCATCGGTTTCTTGTAAGGTGTTACCTTCAAATGGCACATGAGCTAAGGCTTGCAAAATCTCTATCTGTGCATCAGTGCATTGTGTTTTTAACACATTAAATAAACGCTGAGCCACTTGCTGCATTTTATTGCTTGCCACTAACCAAATATGGCGCGGTTTATAGTATAAACACGCGCGTAATTCGGCTAGGTTGTGGTCAGAAACAATCAGTACATACAAATCCATTTGTGTGTTCCTTAGTGAAAATTAAACGGCAAACAGGCAGCTAAGTCTTGCATGGCTTGTGTGTGGTTATGTGCATTTTTGAGCTTATCTAAAGATGGCCATGGTGCTTGAGGCAGTTGTGTTTGTAGTTGTTCTAATTGTTTGTTAGCGATGGTGGTGACTTTGATGCCATAGTGAGTTGCCCACAAGGCGAGCACTTCGCCCATCCATTGCAAGGTTGCCCCTTGTGCTTCTTGGCAGGTATTAACTGCTTTGTGCATCCACAAACTGGCTTTAATGGGTATTTGGGCTTGCAATAATACCGCGCGATACGCAGCAATCAATGGCCAAGGGTGCGCTTCTTCAAATTGCCAATCATCGGTAATTTCTAAATAGCTCGATTGTTGCAAAGCAGGCCTTGTGACCATGACTCGCAACAACAAATGCTGTTCAAAACGTAAATCATTACTACTTTGGGCTAATTTTTTGGCTGCAATTTCAAGCGGCTGTTGCCAAAATGCTTCTAAGGCTTGTTGTAATGCGTGGTCAGAGACGCCTTCGTTGTCTGTTAAGGCAATTAAACGGTAAATCTCGGTTTGACGTTGTTGTTTATGTTTTTCTTGTGGGTCGCTTAATGATGCAAAAGTACTTATGGCATGGTCAAAATGACTAATCGCTTGTTGATGTTTTCCTCTAAATGCCGCTAATTGCCCTAAGCTAGACAAGTACTTGCCGTAATTGTTTAAGCCCATCAAACGCGGGTCTTGGTCTTGCCAAAAGTCTAAAATGTCTTGTGCCGAATCAAATTCAAATTGATTGGTAGCTGCCACTGCAATACGCAAATGTAAATGACAAACTTCCATGGCATTTTCGTTAAGTAGGCTTTGGCCTAAACGGATGGCTTTCGAAATCAAGGGCATATCATGTTGCCCCAAATGATTGGCACACGCCAAACGCGCCATATACCAATGTAAAATAAGCATGGGCGGTAAGGTGCATTCTTGTGGGGTATGGTTGGCTAACCAATCTAAAGCCGTTTTTATCTCTAATAAATGATAGTGTTTGTGTTGTAGTAATTGACTAACAAAGTCTAAATAACCTTGCCAAATGCTGGCTTGTTGTTGTATTTGTTTGCCAAGCTCAGTTAAAACGTTATGCAGCAAACTACTACTGGGTTCATCACTTACCGCACTCACTAAAGAATACCAATCTTTGGGGCTGAGTATGTGTTGTTGGTCAATGGCGGCATAACTGCGTTCAATCACATCGTGTTGTGGCTCTAATAAACAATGGCCGAGCAAGGCACTATTTTTTAGGCGTTTTTTGCTATTAGCCGAAGCCGCTGCCCACATATGCGCTAAGGCATCTACATAACCATTAGCAGGATGATGGTTTTTGTTGGCAAATTGCAAAGATATTCGAACATCTTTAAAGCGAGCGGCATCTAGGGCTTGTAGTTCGGTTTCGAGTAATTGTTGAATTGGAAACAGTGACATATTGGCACCAAAGCCACCGCGTTGCTCTATAAAAAACTCAACTCTGGTTTTGGCATCATCAATGGGTAATAAACGCAACACCAAGCGCATTAACAAATAAATACCACTAAACCAGCGTGAGCTTTTGCCCAACAAGGTGTCATTAACGGTAATACCTACAATACCTACCGCATTATTAAGTAAGGTTTGTATCGCTTTATCTAAGGTGTCATCTGATTCATTAGTGGCATGAAAATTAGGCTTTAGTGCAGGTAAATTAACTTTATTAACAGGAATGGCTAAGGCAACCATTCGTCCTAATTGGGTATCGTGTACATTAAGATGTTTGCTGTTATCAAACTCACTGCCTGTTTCGTCAATCAAAATATGCCAATCGGGATGAGTGGGCAAGTGGCGCAGGCTGTTAGGGTGATGATGGTCAACGCTAATTGGGGCTAATTGACAAGTGGATTTAACCGCAAATTGTTGACGTTTATTATCGTGCCATTTTTGCCATCTTTGGAGTTTGTATTTTAAGAATTGGGCAATGGCTGGGTTGGTATTTTGAGTTTGCCCCTGAAACCATGTGTCAAAATCTGGCGAAAAGCCGCCACTTTTGAGGCGTCTTTCGCAACCTATCCATTTGTTATAGGCTTGTGTGCCTAAATTGCGCTGCTTTTGTGCTTGTTCCATGAGCGTTGGTTGACGCTCGCTACGTTTTAAGATTTCGGCAAACAAAGCATCAAGTTGAGCGCGATGTTCGGGTTCGTGTTCGCCCCAAGAGGCAAACTTAAAAACTTTTCTTAAAATTTCTTTATCTGTTTGGGTAAGATTATTTTGGGACTCAACAACGGCTGGTTTTGTTGCTTGGGTTTGGGTAGCCTTTTCTGCTTCTGCTTCTGCTTCTGCTTCTGCTTCTGCTGGTGCTTCTGCTTCTGCTGGTGCTACGGCTGCTTGTTCTATCGCTACAGCAGCGTTATCGGTAGTCCAATATTCGCCACTGGGTAACTCTAACCAACGGTCGTTTTCTTGTAGCAAATACAAAGCTTCTGGCCAACAGCGTTGGCTGGCAACTAACCATATGGCAGGGGTATTTACCGAAAAAGCAATATAATGGGGTGCATTGGGCTGTTGTGCCATAAACTGGCAGAGTGTTTGTAAATTTGTTGGCGTTGATGAGGGGAAGGCAATGTTGTGTGCTGTTAAGGTGCTTGGTAAGGCTTGTGTGGTTTGCGGTAAACAAAGAGTTAGCATTAAAGATGTCCTTATAATGGTTTTTTATGAGTAGATTGTGCTGTTAATTTAGGGTAATACTCGTTTGAGTATAATCACTTTTAGTGTTTATTTGCACACAGACTTGTCTAAAATCACCTTAAAAGAGTGGCAGTGAGGGCAAATAACAAGCATTTTTTTGCTTTGTTGGGTAAATCGCTTGCCGCAATTAAGACAAACAAAGCAATAAGGCGGGGCAGGAAAAAAAGCACTCATCGTTAAGCTCCGTTTTTTTCTAAGATAATTTCTCCCTCATATTCTGTGCCATCAGGTGTGGTAACGCTTCCTTTGCCTCTGATTGAGTAGCCATTGTAAATAGCATAGATGAGAGTTACTCCTAACACACCTAATAATGCCACGATTGCCACTAGCAAATAGCCACCTGTTGCCAAGCCCACTGCACCAGCACCCCAACCAATAGGGTTCCAAATATTAATACTGGTAATACCTGCCGATGCAATAGTAGCCGCTAATGCGGCTTTAGAGGCGTTTTTGAGGGTTTTAATCTGCGCAGCAAGTTCGGCATCGGTAATAATAATCTGACTAATGTTGTCTTCTAATGCGCTTTTGAGTTGCTGTTTTGTGCTAACAATGGCGTAATCTTTCATGTGTATTCTCCAAAAAATACTATAGCGAGTTGTTGAGGCTATAGTAATTTAATGCGAGAAAAAAACATCAAACACAAGCTTACGATGGCAAAAGCATTTAAAAGGGGAGAGACGCTTTGTAACACGATTTCACAAATGTTGTTGATGTTTAAAAAAAGCGCATCACATAGTCCGTCGCTTACATCTTATCGATGAATTGTTGGATACGGATTAGAATGTCCGTCAAGTCTGGTTGACCCTGGTAATACAAGGCAGATGTTTTTTGATACTCGCGGGAAAAACGTTCTCGCTCTTCTAAATTTTCTAGCAGAAAAGCAGGGTTTTTGGCGGCGATCAACTCGTCCCCCTGTCGAAATCGTTGCTGCTTACGTATTTCATAGGCGGGTGTGCCGATAAATGCTTGAACTTCAGGTAACGTCAATAGGCAGTATATGTCGTAATAGTGACGCATGAAGTTGACGGGAAATGCTTCTCCTGTTCTTTGCAGTCGATACTTGGTTGATACGGTCTGCAATTTCTCAACAAAAGTATAGGCAGGCAAGTAGCAAAGCACATCAACGGCGCGATTATCAAAAACCTGTACGCCCGCCCTTACCGCCGTGTCGTAGGCCCATGACGAAATGGTCACAGGCCGATTGGGGGCTGTATCGTCAAAACCCAGCTCTAACAAAATCCCTTCCTTTATACCACTCTGCTGCCCAGTCTGATTGGCGTAGCGCAAGCGAATCCCAGCACTGCGCATCTTGTCATCATCAAAAGCCGTATCACGTTCAACGCTGTCGATTCCTGGAATGACGATGTTCTTCGAGAGCCAGTCGTAGTAATTACGTCGGGAGTCAATATGAGCAGGTTTGTCGTGATTCCTCCCGACTTTGACTGCTAAGGTTTGAGGTGGCTCAATGCGGATATCAATATCTTCCGAGAATCGGTGAATAACACCAAAGCCTTTCGACAGTGAAGTACCACCTTTCAGCTCGAAGTGGAAATTCAAGGCCTGCAATCCCCACAGGCAATGCATAATCCAGTAGTCCTTTTCAACCAACATGGGTTCAATCCCGTGCTCTTCGGCCACAATGGCCAGCAGTTCGTTGAAGTCACTACGATGATGTAGAAAATCAGACATTTAACCACTGCCTAAAGTGCTTTTGCGTAGCAACGGATCCGTACTCCACAACAGCATGCACTAATCTGCCTTGATCAAACATTGACAACTTTTGTTCGGCCATTCGCAGCACTACATTCCTATCCTCCGCCAACTCGTCCAGATTGTTGATCGCATCAACCAGCAGAAACTCGGGCGTGAGCGTTTGGGGGAAACGAGGTTTAACTCGGAAATCGAATTGGCGGTTGCCGAACGAAAAGATGCCGTGCCGTTTATGATTGTAAACGAGGGTCTTGTTGTATAGCTGTGACATCCCTAAGCCAAGCGTGTTGTATTTTGACGGCGAGAACACCAAAAAATCCTTGTCACGCAGGAATACAGAAACCAGTTCATGGTCTTCTGGCGGCAATACACCAAACACGGATTTTTTGGGCGCATAATACAGGCCTTGCGCCAAGCGTTTCAACGCGCCATTTGAAACCAGTTCACGCAGATGGCGATCCACGGCATTGGAAGCCCGCGCCAAATCTTCCCTACGATAAACCTTGCCAGCATGCAGCATCTTCGCTATTTGATCCACGGCGTGTTGCCTGACAGGTAACGAGGAGTCTACTTGAAAGACGGGAGCGACTGTTTCCATCGCATGTATTCTCATTGACATTTCATGCAGATTATAGATGAAAGTGACGACTTTAACCACACATCGTTATGTTATGCGCAGAAAATTTCATGTACCCACGGGTCGGAGCTTTGAAATGGGCCATGTATAGAGGCAGTACAGCCTTTTAGATCAACAATGCGAGGTACGCTCTTTTCAATAATTGGGAGCCAATTAACATAAATCCTCCATTCACCATGATCAATATCTTTAACAATACCAATCACTCTAATTTCCATTTTTTGATCTGGAATGCTGATAATTTTTTTTATAGCAATACGATCTCCTTCCTTTATGTTCTTAAACCTCTCTCTTTGATTTTTTACCGAATTACCACTACCTTGTGATTCTTCATCTGGTGGAGTAGTATTTTTATCCCAGCAATACCAATAACCACGCTTAATAAAGTCTTCTAGGGCATCATTTTCTACTTTTCCTGCTGGTATAGAGCCAACTACCCAATAATTATTCATAGTAATCCTCTGTTGAAATTTTGTCATACTAAATACGACTAATAACTCTTTATTAGTCACACTTTTTAATTAAAAAATACGCCTATTCGTTCTTCGTAACAATTAGGACTTACGCATTGACAGGTTAAAGATTTTAAGAATTGCTGTAAGCTTGTCAAATGATAAGACAAACGACAAGACCACCAACGGCAAGGTGTACACTGCCGATGTATATGGGTTTCTTAATGAGTGAGCCGAAATCTACCAGTTGCACAAGATTGTCAGAAGTCATGAACATTTCTCATGATAGTGTCAATCGTTTTTTGTTGCGTGAAAATTATGAACCCAAAGACTTATTTAATGAAGCGGCTAAACTCATTTGTTTAACGGGTGGAACACTCAGTGTCGATGATACGACGCTTGATAAGCCTTATAGTCGGCACATGGCCTTAGTGGGGCATTTTTGGTCTGGCAAGCATCATCGTGTGGTTAAGGGATTGAATTTAATCACCTTATATTATACAGATATGCAAGGCATACATGCGCCTGTTAACTATCGAATTTATGATAAATCAGAAAACAAAACTAAAAATGATTGTAATGGTCAAGTAAAACAGGACAGATTATTAGGCAGCTTGTCTTAAAAAATCACGTTCAAATATTAATGGTGATTTATAGCCTAGCGTTGAGTGAATACGCTTACCATTATAAAAAGCCAAATAATCAATAATACTCAGTTTTGCCTCTGCGACTGTTCGGAATCGCTCATAGTGAAGCTGTTCGTATTTTAAGCTACGAAAGAATCTTTCGGTTGGTGCATTATCCCAACAGTTCCCTTTACGACTCATGCTTTGCTCCATGCCCATTATCGCCAAATGCTCACGGTATTCTTTGCTCGCATACTGGCTGCCACGGTCGGAGTGATGAAGCAGTCCCTGAGCAGGCTTTCGCCGCCAAAAGGCCATTTGTAACGCACTGACACACAATGACGTTTTCATATGATTATCCATTGCCCAACCCACGACTTGCCGCGAAAATAAGTCTATAACCACCGCAACATACAACCAGCCCTGTAATGTCCACACATACGTGATGTCTGTTGTCCATACCTGATTAGGCTGACTCACACTAAATTGCCTATCTAACCTATTGGGTGATATAGACTCGCTGTGATTGCTATCTGTTGTCACTTTAATGCGTTTAGGGTATCTGGACACTAAATTTAAGTCTTGCATCAGGCGACGTACTTTATAACGGCCTACCTGAATCCCTTGTGTTTTCAATATGTTCGTCAGTCGGCGACTGCCATAAACACCACGATTTTCGTTAAATAACTGCTTTAGCTTTTGGGCAAGAATGTGGTCTTGCTCGGCTTTAGTGCATTTATGCGCCGATTGACACCACGCATAATAGGCACTGCTACTCACAGCCATGACACGGCATAAAACCCTGACAGGATAGGTCTTCTGTTGCTCTCGAATAAACGTGTACTTTACTCGACTTCTTTCGCAAAGAAGACGGCGGCCTTTTTTAGGATTTCACGCTCCATTCTTAACTGTTCGTTTTCTTTCTTTAAACGGCGTAATTCATCGTGTTCCGCAAGGCTTAAGCATGACTTTTTATTTAATGCCTCACTCACATTCGGTGGTCGCTCTGCTTTAACCCAACGGGATAATGCACTTAATGATACCCCTAAATGGTCTGCTGCTTTTTGGCAGCTATAGCCTTTCTCGAGCACTAATTTAGCCGCATCTTGCTTAAACTCTAAACTGTAGCTCGGCTTTTTCGTTGACTTTGTTGCTTTCATAAACACCTCTTGTTGCAGTATAAATACTACCTATCAAAGTGTCCTGTTATATTAAACCATTACAGATTATTTCAAAGAAATGCTTGAAGATGTTTTAGCATAGGGACTCAAGCCCTCTGTGGTGACAGGAGATAGTTGGTATTCGTGCATTGATAATCTAAAAGCGGTAAAGAATCACCAAATTGGCTTATTACTTGCGATTGAAAGCAACCGCAAGGTGTCGGTTGAAAAAGGCACATGGACAAGTGTTAAAGAGCTATCTGTTCCTATTGAAGGGTTGGTTGTATGGTTACGTGAATTTGGTTTAGTGAAGCTTTTTCGGACGCAATTAAAAGACCAGTTGCGCCATTATGTGGTACTGATGCCAAATACTCAGGTACAAGAGACGTTTCAAGAAAAGGAGTTTCAAGAGCTACACGCTCATCATTGGAAGATTGAACAGTACCATCGTATGATTAAACAGGTATGCCATGTCGAATCATTTCAGGTTAGAGGGAAAATACCTATTTTAAATCATGTATTTGCTTCTTTATGCAGCTATATCTATTTACAAAAAATGCAAATAAATGAATGGTTTGCTAATGCTTATCGATGGCAAAGAAGTCTATACACGGCAGTCGTTGAGACCTTTGTTAAGGACTTTGTTGCCAATAAAGATTTTCTAAACCCTCAATTTAACAAATCTGTCAATGCGTAAGTCCTAACAATATCAGCCTTAACTTTGTTATCAGATTTTTTCCAATAATTCCGCCTAAAAGGGCAGTTTCGTGGTCAAAACCATGCTCTGGCGATATACTCGTTGATGCAATTTACCTTTATTAAATGTTGCTTTTATCTGCTATGTAGTAACTGCATCTGATTATAAGAATATTTCACAACACAAGGATAAAGTACCCATGTTTGCTTACACTCCTGCTGAGCCATTAATAAACTTGCCATTTACCAAAGCTGTTTTTTTTCTGTGTTGTGTACTAACGCTTACTGCCTGTGGTGGGGGCGGAGGTAGTGATACTCCTGCTAATAATAACGCTATCAATCAGCCACCCACAAATGTTAGCTTAACAACCGTACAAGCCAGCAGCTCTGACGTGATTGATGTAGCGTGGAGTTTAGCCAAAGACGATAAAACGATTGCCAGCACACTCACGTATCAAGTGCATTTGTCAGAGACGGCAGGTTTTTCCCCTGCCAATGCGACACTTAAATTTTCTCAAAAAGGGGCAGTTAGTACTAAGTTAACAGGACTTAAGCCTGCTACAGCCTATAGTTTAAAATTAGTCGTGATTGATGATGATGGAGCGCAAACCATTAGCGCAGAAAGAACAGTCACTACACCTAATATTAATCAGCCCCCGACAAATGTTGCTTTAGCTACGGTACAAGCTACAAGTCCAACGGGGGTGAGTGCATCGTGGGGGGCTGCCAGTGATGATACGACGGCAGCCAGTCAGTTAACGTATGAAGTGCATATGGCCGAAGGAGGTGACTTTACCCCTTCTGCCAGCAGTTTAAAGTTTAGTGGAAAAAATGTATTAACGACTCAAGTAATGGGTTTGAAAGCAGCGACCGCTTACACGGTAAAATTAGTAGCGATTGATGCACAAGGCTTGAGGGGGACTAGTAGTGGCGTGAGTGTAACTACGCCAAATCTGTTTTCTACGACAATACTAAAACTTAACGATACTGGCATTACCAACTGTGCCAACTATTATACTTTTGCTGACTGTACCGCAGCCATAGGGGGTTGGTTTGGCATAAATCAGGACGGCGAAGTAGGCCGAGACTATTTAGCTATTAACGGCCAGTTAACCAAAGTAGGCGGAGGTGTTGCGGGTTTTGACTTTACTAAAATTAGTGCAGCTGGCGAAAAATTACCTGCCACTGCTACTGAGTGGAGTTGCGTTTTAGATAACCAAACGGGTTTAATGTGGGAAGTGAAAACCAATGATGGAGGCCTGCAAGATGCTACCAAAACCTACCAGTGGTACAATACAGATACTAGTACAAATGGTGGCACTGTTGGTTATGTAAACGGTGGAAATAATACTCAAGCTTTTACGCAAGCCATCAATTCAAAAGCATTATGTGGTTATACTGACTGGCGTTTGCCTGAAAAACAAGAGCTACATAGCATTGTTAATTATGGAAAAATTGATCCAGCCATAGACAGCGCGTATTTCCCGAATACCGTTAGTTCTTATTATTGGTCGTCGTCGCCAGTTGCTCATAATATTAATCATGCGTGGATGGTCAATTTCTACTCTGGTAACGACGATGACTACTTTGGTAACTTCGGAAATGGTTATGGGGGTAAGGGTGATAGCTTGTATGTACGTCTTGTGCGTACATACAAGTAAGGCTATGCCTTTTTATGTTTTATATCAATCACGTTTGGTTGAAGAGTTAACACTCAGTTTGCACAAGGAAAATACAATGTATAAGCTCATGATGGCCACACTGTTGCTTACGTTTAGCGGTATGAATTACGCATTTTGTAATAACGCAATAATACGAACAGCTCCTGACAGTCGCTACGAGCTGTTGAATAGCAATACTGAAGTAAAGGACAAGAAAACGGGTTTGATTTGGCAGCGTTGCAGTTTAGGCCAAACATGGAATGGCACAGCTTGCATAAGTGATGCACTCTCCCCCTACTGGGTAAATACCTCCTTCCCCTCGCAAGGAAATAACATCTTACAAACGGTCAAAAATATGGGTAATGGCTGGCGTGTACCCAACATTAAAGAATTAGATAGTCTGATTGAGCAAGCCTGTTACAGCCCAAGCATTAATGAGGTGATTTTCCCGAATACTCCAAGTGGCGGGTATTGGTCGTCCTCGCCTGCTGCTCATGATGGCCACTATGTGTGGGTTGTCGATTTCACCTATGGCTCTAATAACACTGCTGATAAGACTGCTAGAGCCTATGTACGGCCAGTGCGTTCGGAGTAGTAATTTGGCAGTGTGGAATTACAACTCACAAAAACAAAAAAGCCCATCCTTGCCGATGGGCTTTCGGTGTCTCTTGGTTGTGATTAGTAATTAAGACGGTTGCTTGGACTTAGCTAACTCATCAAATTACAACAACTTAAAAACTCCGCAGTTTCTAGCTTATACCACCAATAGAAATACCCCACCGACGAAGGCAAAAAAAGCTTACCTTTCATTGACTTGTCATTGACTCGGTTTGCCAGAAAATCATCTAATTGAAAGATAGTCACCCTATTTCTAATTGCAGAAATTGGAGGACTATCAATGAAAATTTCTTATACTTACAACACACAAACACCACCAATAAATTTGTTGATTTGTTGATTTGTTGATTTGTTGATTTATTGATTTGTTGAAATATACATAAGACGCTATACAAGTCAACATTTGAATAATGCTTATATTTGTTAATTTTATCCTTAGATAATAAGCCAGCAACAAGAACCCATCTAAATAAAGTACCGATGCTTTACGACTGAGCTGCAAATCATGGATATTTTGATAATGCATTTAACCTAGAGCTAATATAAATAGTGGCTTTCTGTAAGACTTACTGAACATATTTCACCACAAATAACAACTAAGCTAGAATCACTTTAGTTTATACAAAGATACGAGACTCCCCTCCCATTCAGACCTACGCATATTCTGTTGCTACTAGCTTTCCGTAAAAAACATAGCATTTAAATACACCCAAAGGTATTTTCAGAATAACAACATTTCAACATTTCAACATTTCAACATTTCAACATTTCAACATTTCAACATTTCAACATTTCAACATTTCAACATTTCAACATTAATTGAATTACTTCCATCAAATTAAGTCAATTTAAAAATAAGCATCTGTCTTTATAACAGATGCTTATTTGCGCAAAGTAATCGGGTTATTTAGACCGCTGCTCTAAATGATACTCCAACGCAGCAATCACAATGTCTTTAACCGATTGGCCAGACTGAACCGCAAACATTTTGGTTTGCTGATGCAAGCTTGCAGGAATTTGCACATGTAAAGGGATTAAATTTTCTTTTTGGGCCTCAGTAACTACTTCAGCTAACAAAGGATTATTAGTACCTGTTTTTTTTCTTCCAAGAGCCATAAATAAAACCACCAAAAAATTAAACTTTTGCTGCTTTCAACAAAACAACATTTCTACTTTTGTTGTAACATTTGCCGCAACTCAGCCACAATCGCACGAACTTCTTTAGCGGCATTACCATCTGGCTCAGTATCCATGGGTGTTGAACCAATACTGGCTGATTTGGGATACGTCACAAGCTGTGTTGTCTTTGCCACAAAAACAGGCAACTCAAAATCTTCTAAAGCTCCAATAACCTCTTTACTTAACTCAGTACGCTTAATTGCTCTAGAAATTAAAAAGGCAGCTTTAGGTTTACCGTCGGTTACTTCTTGTCTGGCTCGAACAATAGACACTAAGTCTTCGGCAGCCCAAACATCATAGGGAGATGGCTGAACAGGAATAAGCACTATATCGGCTGCTTTAATAGTAGAGACTGTCATTTGCTCAGAGCGTGGCGCGCCATCAACCACGACCCAGCGTTTACCGTTATTGGAAAGCGTTTTAATATCTTTGTCGAGAGTCGGACGATCCACACCAACGACCACAACAGAGTCCTTTTCGGATGCAGCTCGCCAATCTCTGGCACTACCTTGTGGGTCTGAGTCGACCAAGATGACATCTTCACCTTCTAGTTGCAGTTGACGCGCAACGCACGTTGCTAAGGTTGTTTTTCCTGCTCCGCCTTTTTGCGAAAGAAATGCAATCGTGTACATAAAAAATTCATCTATTTTAGAGCTTATGCGTTTATCACCTATGTGCTTATAAACAGCTAAAGACATAAGTTGTGTATTTAACAACAAAAACACATTTGTGTTAATGTTGATTAATACAAATGTTGTTTACTGCAAACTATAGATTTTTAAGAAAAATGCAAGTCTTTTCAATCTAAAAGCCTTCGATGGGTTCGTTCCAACGTTCGGCTAAATATGGCCACAATAGAGCAGTAAATGATGGTTTCTCTAAAACATCTAATTGAAACTTTTCATAATTGTTTCGAGCCATTGTTTTAAAAACAGGCTTCTGAGCCTTAATACAATCAACTATAAGTGCATGCTGCTCGTCTTCTGGTAAGCTTTTAAGCCGCTCAAGGAAGCGCTGATTTATCATTGCCCAATCTGATTTATTTTGAGTTTTATCAACCAATAACTCTTCATTTTCATGAGTTTTATTTCGTATTTTTTTTGCTTTGATCTCGGCATAAATGGTACGTTGCTCCTCAAATTGTTGCCCCCAATTTTCTGCAATGGCTACCTTGTATATCGCACCATAGTTCACTGATTTTTGTTTTTTCTCTAACTGCTCGCAATACTGATTTGCCCGCTCAATGGATAAACTAATTTGTTCTGCTGTATGCGCTGCTAGGTATTCTTCCTGTGCCGAAATTGGAATAGACACTTTCGCACAAGTAAATGCAGGGTTGCTTTGTGGTTCTACAAAAGGGAAAGAAGCCTGATTCTTCAATTGAACCGTAAAGTGAATACCAATAACTTTACGTCCATTTCGATTGTATATCGCCTCTACTACGATATCGGAAATCTGACTATCATTGATTGATTTAATTGGTTTTTTAATCACCCATTCATTAAGTTTCATGAATTCTGCGTACTCTGACGGTTTAACCCCCATGTATTCGCGAAGCTCGTCAATTGTCATGTATGGCGTACGACCAACCCCAATATAATCTTTACAAAGCTTATAAATGATGGCTTCATATTTGCCTGAGAAGTGATTAAATACATCCCAATTCAACATCTGAAATATAGCCTTAGCGTTATCTACACCCAACATCACATCATCAATAACACTAGGGAATTTAAATCCAATAGTTAGTCGGGTGACCTTCATCTCCGAAATAAAACCCGAGAAATACTGCGCTCTACGACCATCTTTTTCAAAATAATTAAAGCAAATTTCTTCTTTTCGCAAAACACGGAGATCATTAATAATATCTTGGCGACTAGGTGTATAGCCTATATGCTGCTCAATATACCCCATTGAAACATAACGAAACCCCTGTGCATCAACGGGCTCACCCATATCAAATTGACGCTTAAACTCTTGCAATAACAAAATCCAAAGCTTGTACTGAAGCAACGAAATAGTATGTTTAATATGAATTAAACTCTGAGGAGTTTTAAGTGGTTTCTTAGGTGATCTACGCACAACCCCTGTGCTGACTTCTTCTTGATCATTTTTAGTCATTTTCTTTGAATTCGCTACAAAACAAATAAGACTAAATGATACCACCAATCATACAGATTTTAAATTTATTTTTCTGGATGATACATCAAACAGGTGGGGGGGTTTTCTGGATGATAGATATATTTTTTAAATAATGACTGAGCCATTTCCCAAGAAACATACCAAAAAAAGAATCGTAAATAGTTTTTTATATCAAAGTTAAACAGGTGGGGGGGTTTTCTGGATGATACATCAAACAGGTGGGGGGGTTTTCTGGATGATAAGTGGGGGGGTTTTCTGGATGATACATCAAACAGGTGGGGGGGTTTTCTGGATGATAGTGGGGGGGTTTTCTGGATGATAGATCGCTACAACCATTGATAACAAAGGGCTACGGCGGTTCCTAAAGTATTTAAAACTACTATAAATACAAAAGTAGTAGTAAAAGGGAGAACAATTTTTTATTTTTTAGTCTAAAAATGAATTACGTATCTGAATTTAAACCCTAATAAATTTAGAACACTAAGAAACGTTCGAGGCAAACTTCAAGGAAGGTTTATAAAACGGCTGTTGTCCAACACATCTTATAATGCGCTATTTGAGGCTAAATTCGCATTAGATGACTAAAGGTAGCCAAAAGTCATTTAACATCGCCAAATCGACGCTATAACTGGCTGAGTGGTAGGTTTGCATAATACTTTTAACGACAAAATTGAAAACTGATTTTTTATACCGCCATCTTGCTTGGCATAATTACCACATAGCTGCTAAAAGCGACATCCGTATTAGCCACAAAAGTTAACTTGTGTCATTAAAGTCTTTCTTTAACCAACAGTGTTAATTCAGCCAAAATCGGCTAAGATAAGCTTAAATAGGTTTAAATATTTAGAAAATAGCTCTTGCCCAACTAATTAAAGAGGTTGAGATGGACACAATGGCCGATCGCTGGTTATCCATATCTGAAATCTGCCAGTATTTAGGTGTCTCAAGTGACACTATATACAAATGGATTGAAAAGAAAGCTATGCCAGCGCACAAAATAGGTAGGTTATGGAAATTTAAAAAGAACGAAGTTGATGATTGGGTGAGATCTGGCCAAGCGGCAGAACAGTAGGGATACAACATGCTAAAACTCGAAGATGTTAAAAAAGATGCGCAGATTCGCGGTATTCAAGCTGAAGAAATTGTGCGTATTGTTCAAGTTGAACCTGTCGGCGATGCTGCTATCACGGTTTACTACAAAGACAGCCAAGGTAAGCTTGGCGAGCAGATGTTATTCCGTTCAGATGAGTCTCGCTTAGAGCTAGCAACGGCTGGTCGTCCTTGGGCATTTGATGCACCTGGCGCAGAGTTTAAGTTAGGGTTAGAAGCATACCGTATTACACAAGCAGCATTGTTTGACCCCATGATGGCTGTGCATACCTCCAATGTAGAACCCTTACCTCACCAAATTTCCGCTGTTTACGAGTATATGCTACCTAAGCAACCTTTACGCTTTGTATTGGCCGATGACCCAGGTGCTGGTAAAACCATTATGGCGGGTTTATTGATTCGTGAGTTATTGATGCGTGCCGATGCTAAGCGCATTCTTATTGTGTCACCTGGTTCACTGACTGAACAATGGCAAGATGAGTTGTTAGAAAAGTTTGGTGTCACCTTCGATATTTTTAGCCGTGAAAAACAGGAGCAGTGCGCTTCTGGTAATTATTTTGATGAATCCGACCAACTTATTTGTCGCTTAGATCAACTGTCTCGCAATGAAGACTTCCAAGAAAAGCTCAAAAATACCGATTGGGATTTAATTATCGTTGATGAGGCTCATAAGTTGTCGGCCAATTATTTTGGCAATAAAGTGAATAAAACCAAACGATTCCAGCTAGGCGAATTGCTCGGATCGATTACACGTCATTACCTGCTCATGACAGCAACGCCGCACAACGGAAAAGAAGAAGACTTTCAAATATGGTTGTCATTGCTCGATGGCGATCGTTTTTACGGCAAATTTCGTGAAGGGGCGCATAAGGTCGATATCTCTGACATGATGCGTCGTATGGTCAAAGAAGAACTGCTTAAGTTTGATGGTACTCCGCTATTTCCAGAGCGACGCGCTTACACAGCCAATTACGAGCTATCACCTATGGAAGCATCACTCTATGAACAGGTAACTACTTACGTTCGTGAAGAAATGAATCGGGCAGATAATTTGGATGGCCAAAAAAAGAATAACGTCGGCTTTGCATTAACCATGTTACAGCGTCGCTTGGCATCAAGCCCAGAAGCCATATACCAATCATTAAAACGCCGTCGTAAGCGTTTAGAGGATAGACTTGCTGAAACCAAACTCATGGCTCGTGGTCAATCGGTAAAAAGTAACCATATTGCCGAAACCATTGGTGAGTACAGCGTTAAGAAAAAAATAGACCTACCCGAGAACTTAGATCAACTAGATGAGGATTTAAGTGCAGCAGAGTACGAACTTTATGTTGAGCAAGTGGTTGATCAGGCCTCTGCGGCCGAAACCATTCCAGAGCTTGAGGCCGAAATACTTAGCCTTAAAGATCTAGAATACCAAGCACTTAGTGTGGTGCAATCAGGAAATGATAAAAAATGGGAAGAGCTTTCCTGTTTGTTGCAAGATAAACCCGAGATGTTTACAGCAAGTGGTAGCCGCAGAAAGCTCATTATTTTTACAGAGCATAAAGATACGCTTAATTACCTTGTTGCACGTATCAGCGACATGCTTGGCAATACTAATTCTGTTCGTACCATTTATGGTGGTACTAACCGAGACGAACGCCGAAAAATTCAAGAAGAATTTCGCAATGACCCAGAAGTTATTGTGTTAATTGCGACCGATGCCGCAGGCGAGGGTGTCAACCTGCAAAATGCCAATTTAATGGTCAACTACGACTTGCCTTGGAATCCAAATCGTTTAGAGCAACGTTTTGGACGTATCCACCGAATTGGTCAAACCGAAGTGTGTCATTTATGGAACATCGTTGCTAACGAAACTCGCGAAGGCGAAGTATTTCAAAAACTGTTCGATAAAATTGAAATAGAAAAAGAAGCCCTTGGCGGCAAAGTATTTGACGTGTTGGGTGAGGCTTTTGATAATGTTTCACTACGAGATTTATTGGTTCAAGCGATTCGCTATGGCGAAGATCCTAAAGTTAAAGCAAAAATGAATGAGGTGATCGAAGGGGCATTAGATGCCGAACACCTCAAAGAAATTATTAAGCGTAATGCTTTGGTCGATCAGCACATGGGGCTAGAAGACCTTTATGCCGTAAAAGAAGAAATGGAAAAGGCGGAAGCACGTAAACTACAACCCTATTTTATTAGAGCCTTTTTTACCGAAGCTTTTCAAACACTAGGAGGTGAGTTTAGGTCACGAGAGTCTGGCCGCTACGAAGTGCGCCATGTACCTGCTGTGATTCGTGAACGAGATCGAATTATTGGCGAAAGTCGCACGCCAGTACTTAAAAAATATGAACGTATTTGTTTTGAAAAGCAACATGTACGCCAAACAGGCAAGCCCATGGCAGACATGATTCACCCCATGCACCCACTAATGCACGCCACGACCGATTTAATACTACAAGCATATCGAGCCAAACTCAAACAAGGTGCCGTGTTGGTTGACCCGAATGACGACAGTATTGAGCCCAAAGTGTTGTTTATGGTTGACCATACAGTGCGGGAATCAAGCCAAAGCGGTGAAGTGGCATCTCGTCGCTTACAGTTTGTTGAGATCAACGAGCAAGGCAAGGCCATTAACGCTGGTTGGGCGCCACACTTAGATTTACAACCTATAGATGATTACGACAGTAAATTAGTGGGCGATATTCTACAAGCACACTGGCTTAATCATAATCTCGAAGCATTAGCACTTAACCACGCTTCACAGAAGCTGGTACCCGAACATTATGCCGAGGTCAAAGGTCGTCGTGAACGACAGGCTAATAAAACGATGGCGGCCGTTAATGAGCGATTGGTTAAAGAAATTAATTATTGGTCAGACCGATATATTAAGCTACAAGACGACGTGAGTGCGGGCAAGCAACCGCGTATGCAACCCGAAATGGCACGTCGCCGTGTGGATGAACTTACCGCTCGATTAGAACAACGTAAAGCCGAGTTGATTGCGCTTAAAAACGTAGTATCAAGCACTCCGCTTGTTATTGGTGGTGCATTGGTAATTCCACAAGGATTGTTGTCAATGCGCAAAGGTGAAAGCCAATTTGCTGTAGATGCCATCGCTCGCGCTCATGTAGAGCGAGTTGCCATCAATGCGGTAATACAAGCCGAACAAGCCTTTGGCTATAAAGTGACCGATGTAGGAGCCGAAAAGTGCGGCTGGGATATTACCTCGCGTCCACCTGCAAATGTCGATGGCTCTATTAAGCCTGACCGTCATATAGAAGTAAAAGGACGCGCCAAAGGTCAAAGCACCATTACCGTGAGCCGTAACGAAATTATTTACGGATTAAATCAATCGGATAAGTATATTCTTGCCATTGTTATTGTGGATACTGATTTGCACGAAGGCCCATTTTATATCAAAAATCCATTCACAATAGAGCCAGACTTTGGCGTGGCAAGTGTAAATTACGATTTAGGTGATTTACTGTCAAAAGCCGTTAAACCAGAACAAACATTATGAAAATCAAAAATATTACTATCAAAAACTTTCGCTGTTTTGAACAGTTAGAAGTCACATTTCATTCTCAAATGACGGTATTGATTGCGGCTAATGGAGGAGGTAAAACCTCTATTTTGGATGCAGTTCGTATTGCTGTGTGGCCGTTTGTGAAAGGGTTTGATTTAGGCAGTCAAACAGGAAAGTCGGCAACGATTCAGACTGGCGATGTAAGATTAGAAAAACATATCAATGGCAACATGGAACCAAAACCAAAGACCGAGGTTAATACAACGGGTGTTTGGGATAGCACTAGCCAAGTAAAAACATGGTTGCAGTGGCGAGACAGTATTAAAAAAGGAACAAACAGTAAGGGTGATACATCAACAGTCGAATTAACAAACCAATATGCGAAATCTATGCAAAAAAAGGTTTTTGAGGGTAAAGAGCAGATTGATTTGCCCTTAATAGCCTATTTAGGTACAGGTCGTTTGTGGTATCAAAGTCGGTATTCATCTGAGGCGGCAGACGTTGTGTTATCAAAAACAGAACATTCACGCACTTCTGGCTATTTAAACTGTTTATCTCAAGGTTCTAGTTTTAAGCATTTTGTCGATTGGTATGGTTGGGTTTATCGTAGTTATCGAGAAGAGCAAATTAAAGCATTGGAAAAAGGTTATAGTTGGGGTGAGCCAGGCAGTCATTTTTTGCAAACAATTAAAGCAATCCAATTTGCAGTCAATTGTTTAATCGAAAAACAAACAGGTTGGAAAGATATTGCTTATAGTTCAAGTCATGAGCAACAAATCGTTTTAACACATCCGCAACATGGTACTTTACCCTTAGAGCGGTTGAGTGATGGTTTGCGCAACATGGTAGCAATGGTGGCTGATTTAGCTTACAGGTGTGTCAAGCTAAATCCACATTTGGGTGCAGAGGCGACCATAAAAACACATGGAATTGTAATGATTGATGAAGTGGATATGTTTTTGCATCCGTCATGGCAGCAATCAGTTATTGGTTCTTTGCAAGAAGCCTTCCCTAAAATTCAATTTATCGTTACTACGCACAGTCCGCAAGTGCTTTCCACAGTGCCTAAAGAGTGTATTCGTGTGCTTGGCACCAATGCTGAAGGTGAAAATATTGCTGCCATGCCATTGGCGGACTCCTATGGTGAACCCAGTAACGATGTACTACAAGCCATTATGCAGGTTGACCCTCAGCCACCAGTCCCCGAAAAACGCTTACTCGATGAACTTACTTCATTAGTTGATCAAGGTGAATATCAATCATCTCGTGCAACAGAGTTATTGGCAAATCTTAAACAAAAACTAAGTAATCAACACCCGCAGATTTTAAAAATAGAACGCAGTATTCGTCGTCAAGAGGCGTTTAAAGCATGAGGTCAATTACAAAAATAGGTAACGGTGGTTATCAATTAAATAGGTCTCATCAAACTCCACCCACAACAAGCGACCAAGCCACTAGCCGTTGGAGTAGTTTTGGTTATAAAGAAGAAGTTACTCAATCCTTATTAGCCGAACAATATGGCCTATGTGCTTACTCAGAGGTTCGCCCAGATCAATTAGGTTTAGGTGTACACATTGAGCATATCGAACCCAAGAGTGCTAACCCAGCACGTACCTTTGACTATAGCAACTTGGTACTTAGTGCGCTGTCGAGTGATGACTTAAAAACCATTGATAAAACAGCTGTTTTTGGCGGCCATGCAAAACTTAGCCAATACGACGCATTGTTGTTTATCAGTTGCTTACAAAGTGATTGTGCGCGTTACTTTGTGTATTTATCTAATGGCAATGTAGAACCTGCTCGCACACTTAACCCAAATGAAGTCAAACAAGCACAATACACCATTGATTTACTCAATTTAAACAGTCCTTATTTAGTCAATCAGCGCAAAAATTGGATTGATGAACTCGATGAATTAATTGACGAACATATTCAAAAAAATATGTCCTTAGACCATTTGGCCGCCATAGACTTAGTGCCTTTTAACAACAAACTCAGTCCATTTTTTACGGCTACTCGCCAACGCTTTGGCCAAATTGCCAATCAATTACTTGCAGCCGATGCACCGGAATTATTATAAATGACCAAAATCTACAGCCCCAAAAAACTGATCGAAGTTGCTCTGCCTTTAGATGATATTAACGAAGCTGCTGCGCGCGAAAAATCTATTCGTCACGGCCATCCTAGCACTTTGCATTTGTGGTGGGCGCGTCGGCCTTTGGCGGCAGCACGTGCAGTAATTTTTGCGCAAATGGTCAATGACCCAGGCTATCAGCAAGATGGTGGTTTTAAGTACGGCGTTAATAAAAAAGAAGCCGAACTCAAACGCGAAAAGCTGTTTCAGATTATTCGTGATTTAGTTAAATGGGAAAACACCAATAACGAAGAAGTGCTAAACCGCGCCCGCGAAGCCATTAAACAAAGCTGGCGCGAAACCTGCCATTTAAACCGCAATCACCCACAAGCGGCTGAACTGTTTAACCCCGATAAACCACCAGCCTTTCACGACCCTTTTGCGGGTGGTGGAGCCATTCCGCTAGAAGCACAACGTTTAGGGCTAGAAAGTTACGCCAGTGATTTAAACCCTGTGGCGGTGATGATTAACAAAGCCATGATTGAAATACCGCCTAAGTTTGCAGGCCAACCCCCCGTTGGGCCATTGCCTGACGGTGAAAAACAACAAAATATGATGGAAGACTGGACTGGTGCCAAAGGCTTAGCCGAAGATGTGCGCCGTTATGGCCATTGGATGCGCGAAGAAGCCTTTAAGCGTATTGGGCATTTGTATCCAACAGTAACAGTTACCAAAGAGATGATTGCCGAAAGGCCAGATTTAAAAGCCTATGCAGGGGAAGAGTTGACGGTGATTGCGTGGTTGTGGGCGCGTACAGTAAAAAGCCCTAATCCAGCGTTTAGTCATGTGGATGTGCCGTTGGCATCGAGTTTTGTGTTGTCGAGTAAAGCAGGTAAAGAAGCTTATGTTCAGCCAGTCGTTGATGGCGATAAATATCGCTTTGAAGTAAAAATAGGGAAACCATCAAATGAATCAGAAGCTGGAACCACAGCAGGTAAGCGAAAAGGTTTTGTTTGTTTGATTTCTGGAACGGCTATTGACTACAAATATATTCGTGATGAAGGTGCTCAGGGAAGAATGGGACAAAAGTTGATGGCTGTTGTTGCCGAAGGAAAAAACGGTCGCGTTTATTTAAGCCCTACAAATGAAATATCTCATAGTGCTGAGCAAGCAAATCCAAGTTGGAAGCCTGAAACACCAATGCACGGTAAATGTAGAGTGAATGTTTCTAATTATGGACTTGACGTTTATGGCGACCTCTTTACCCCTCGCCAACTTGTTGCGCTCACCACCTTTTCTGATTTGGTTCAAGAAGCGCGCAACAAAGCCATTAACGATGCCAAAGCCGCAGGCATAAATGATGACGGGTTAGGTATTGATGCAGGCGGACAAGGTGCCACGGCTTATGGCGATGCTGTGACTGTTTATTTGTCAGCCGCCTTAGGAAAAGCTAGTGACTATAACTCATCAATATGTAGCTGGATTAGCGGCGGGCAAACGATGAGAAATACTTTTGGTAGACAAGCTATTCCAATGGTATGGGATTTTGCTGAAGCAAATATCATTGCAGATGCGACTGGGTGTTTTTTAAGTGGTGTTGATCAAGTATGCAGAGTCCTAAATAAGTTCACACCAGCAACTCATGGTACTGTTTTACAACAAGATGCAGCAACACAGGGTATTAGTATCAATAAAGTCATCTCAACAGACCCCCCATATTACGACAATATTGGCTATGCTGATTTATCTGACTTTTTTTATGTATGGATGCGACGCTCATTAAAAGCGATTTACCCCACATTATTTGCAACGCTCGCGGTACCCAAAGCAGAAGAATTGGTTGCCACGCCTTACCGGCATGGTAGCAAAGAAAAGGCAGAAGCCTTCTTTTTAAACGGCATGACCCAAGCTATTCACAATATGGCAGAAAAAGGCCATCCTGCCTTTCCAGTCTCTATTTATTATGCGTTTAAACAAGCCGAAACTAAAGAAGGAAGCACGTCCAGCACAGGTTGGGAAACATTTTTAGAGGCAGTGATTTTGGCAGGGTTTTCTATTGACGGTACTTGGCCAATGCGTACCGAAATGGCTAATCGTATGATAGGTTCTGGTACAAATGCTTTAGCCTCATCAGTGGTTCTAGTCTGCAAAAAACGCCAAATCGAAGCCGAGTCCATCTCTCGCCGTGAGTTTCAACGTGAACTTCGCGAGCAAATGCCAGATGCACTCGAAGCCATGATTGGCGGTGAAACGGGCACCACACCCATCGCCCCAGTGGATTTAGCCCAAGCAGCCATTGGCCCTGGCATTGCCATTTACTCCAAATACGCCGCGGTACTCAACCAAGACGGCAGTAAAATGAGCGTGCATGATGCGCTGATTTTAATTAACCGTGCCATTACCGAATACCTTAACCCCGACAGCGGCAACTTTGATGCTGACACACTGTTTTGTGACGATTGGTTTAGCCAATACGGTTGGGCAGCAGGCGCCTTTGGTGAGGCCGATACCTTAGCCCGTGCCAAAGGTACCTCGGTGGATGGTGTGCGCGATGCTGGCGTTATTGAAGCTGGCGGCGGCAAAGTGCGCTTATTAAAATGGAGCGAATATCCACAAAATTGGGATCCTAAAGCCGACACCCGCACCCCAATATGGGAAGCCTGCCACCAAATGATTAGGGTACTTAACCAGCAGGGCGAAAGTGAAGCGGGGAAATTGCTGGCCAAAATGCCAGAGCGTGGCGAACCCATTCGCCAATTAGCCTATCACTTATACACCCTGTGCGAACGCAAAAAATGGGCCGAAGAGGCAAGGGCTTATAACGAATTAATCGGTTCATGGCATGCCATTGTTTCCTCTTCTTTTGAGGTTGGTCATCGTAGTGAACAAGTTGAAATTGATATCTAGGAGGATATATGCCATCTAAAACGATAAAATCTATAGTTTCGGATATAAACAACGAAGAATCCGATGGCGGTGGCCTATGGTTGCCAAATATTCAAAGATTATTTGTTTGGGAAGAAGAACAGATAGAAAAACTGTTTGACTCTATCATGCGCCGATATCCACTTCCGTCGATGATGTTGTGGAAAACAAGAGAACCTATCAGGCATAGAAAATTTATCGATCAGTACCATGAGTCGTTCGATTTAAAAAGTTTGTATCGCCCTGATAATAAAAAATTGAAGCGGCTGGTGCTTGATGGGCAACAACGCCTTCAATCATTCTATATAGGGTTGAAAGGCTCAATCAATGGCAAGGTGTTAAAGTTCGATTTACTCAGTGGCAATATCAAAAATCCAGAGGAAATTGCGTATAGATTTTCCTTTAAGAAACAAAAAGAAAATTCGTGGCCTTGGGTGCCGTTTAGTTCGATTATAGATTCAAGGAAACTGCCAGAAGACATTGTGGATGACATTGTTAAACAGAATGCTGTAAACATCACTGATGAGGAAAGGCGGACGATTACCCGCAATATTAGTAGGGCGAAGCGTGAGTTTGAGGTAACAGGAGCGATACTTTATCAAGAGTTGGATGGTACTGATGAAGACTCCAGTTATGCTTTTGATGATGTGGTAGAAATCTTTATACGTGCAAACTCTGGCGGTACGACGTTAAGCAAATCAGATCTGATGTTTACTTTACTTACATCCCAGTGGGTTCTAGCTGACGTAGAAATGGATGAGTTTTTAGTCGAACTTAATGATAATAGATTCAAGTTTAGTCGAGATTTTGTAATTAAAGTTGCGATGACCTTACTTGGTCAGGGGGCAAAATATGATGTGGGCAAGTTACGAGATGAGCAGCTTAGAAAGAAAATCGCTGATAGTTGGATTGATATTACACGCGCTATAAGTTTTGTAAAAGATCAATTGATTTCAAAAACGTTTATACGCTGCGATCAGGCATTGATATCATACAATGCATTGATTCCTTTAATCTATTTTAGGTATCACTTTCCGGATTCATGGAAAAGTATTAGTCCAATTAAGGATTACTTACTGAAAACCTTGCTTACAGGGTCATTTTCGGGCAGTCCAGACGGTTTAATAGATAAGATAACCGCTGATATTCACGCAAAGCAAAACTTTGACAAAAAATCCATATTCAAAATTATAGAAGGTAAAGGAAAAAGCCTGAAAATTTACTCTGATACCTTGTTGGGGTGGGGCTATGGTTCTGGGCAAATCCATTTATTGTTTAATCAGTGGTATAGCAATGATTATAGGCCTGCATTTAACGGACATCTTCCACAAGTTGATCATATCTTTCCACAAAGCTTATTAAAAAACGTTAAGGAAATTAATCCGGATACTGGGCGTCCATGCCAGCGCTATAACGCTTGGCAGATTAATCAATTAAGTAATTGTATGTTGTTAACAGCTCAGGAGAATGGGGCTGGTGACAAATCAGATACTCCTCCCGATGTATGGCTTAATGGTAAGACCGATGAGTTTCTGGAGCTTCACTGTATTCCAAAAAGAAAATCCCTCTGGAAAATAGAAAATTATGAAAAGTTTATTGAGGCGAGGGGCAAACTATTAATTGAAAAGTTCCAAGACTTATTATTAGATGAGGAAGAGTGATGAGCTTAAAACCTTGGCGCGAAATTGCTCGCCCCCATAAAGATGTACTCGAAGGAACCTTTAAACAGTCTGAATTTGCTGCCGACATTACTCAGGTTGCCAATGGCACAGCCACACCCGAATACCAAGATGCTGAGAATTTTTTTTCGCGCACTTTTATTACCGAAGGTATGCGCTTGTTGTTGGTGTCTGTTGCACAACGTTTAGCTGGCTTAGGCGGCGACCCAGTGATTCAGCTTCAAACAGCGTTTGGTGGTGGTAAAACCCACACCATGTTAGCAGTGTTGCATTTGGCTTGCCGTAAAGTCAGTACCGATAAATTGGCGGGTATTCCTCCTCTGTTAGATCAAGCAGGTATTACAGAGTTACCTCATGCCAATATTGCGGTATTAGATGGCATTGCGATGTCGGTTAGCCAAGGTAAGCAGCATGGTACTATTTGTACCAATACCCTTTGGGGCGAAATGGCGTGGCAGTTATTGGGCGAGGAAGGCTATAACCTAGTTGCTGCCAGTGATCGTGATGGCACTGCACCTGGTAAAGATGTGTTAGCTAAGCTACTAACAAAATCAGCACCTTGTGTGGTGTTAATTGATGAGCTGCAAAAGTTTTTTAGTGATTTAACGCCTGGTAAACAGCTAAATGCAGGCACCTACGAAGCAAACTTAAAGTTTGTACAGGCACTAACCGAAGCCTTTAAAACGGTACCTAATGCCATCTTGCTAGCATCGTTACCCGAATCGGAAACCGAAGTGGGTGATTCTTTTGGCCAAAAAACCCTCGTGGCTCTTGAGAAGCACTTTGGCCGCGTTGAGTCTGTTTGGAAACCAGTAGCTACCGAAGAAGCCTTTGAAATTGTCCGTAGGCGGTTATTTGAGTCGGCGGGTGAGCGAGCGCAAATCGAAGGCATTAGCCGTCAATTTTGGGATTACTATCGGCAAAATGCACGGCATTTTCCATTAGAGACGCAATCTAATGAATATTTCGAGCGTATGTGCTCCTCATACCCGATTCATCCAGAAATATTTGATCGACTTTATGAAGACTGGTCAACGCTAGATAAGTTTCAGCGCACAAGAGGCGTACTTCAATATATGGCGGTGATTATTCATCGCTTATGGAATGATAATAATCAAGATGCTTTGATTATGCCTGGCTCAATTCCTCTAGACGACAGCTTAGTCCGCAACAAAAGTATTCATTACTTACCGCAAGGCTGGGAACCTGTGCTTGAGCGCGAGGTTGATGGCTATCGTTCAGAACCTCATCGCATTGATGGCGATGACACTCGTTTTGGCAGCGTGCAGGCAGCACACAGAGTGATGCGAGCGGTTTTTTTAGGTAGTGCGCCTAGTACCAGTGATCAGGTCGTAAAAGGGATACAACTAGAAAGAGTTTTGTTAGGCACCGTTCAGCCAGGGCAAACAGTGGGTGTTTTTGAAGATGTATTAAAACGCTTGCGAGATAGGCTCCACTATTTGTATTCAGATCAAGATAGATTTTGGCTAGATACAAAGCCCAACTTACGCCGTGAAATGGAAAGCCGTAAGCAAAATATTGATAAATTAACGCTGCATGATGAGTTAAAGCGTCGTGTTAGTCATGTGTTTGGTCGAAACTCTATTTTTGCTGGTGTGCATGTATTTACAAATTCTGTTGATGTACCAGACGATTATGGCTTTGGCCCAAGATTAGTCGTGTTATCTCCCAGCGAAGGCTATACCAAAATTGATGGCAATAATGCAATTAACGCCGCCGAAAAAATACTGGCATTTCGTGGTGATCAACCAAGACAAAAACGTAATCGCTTAATTTTCTTTGCACCAGATACAGATATTGTTGGTCGTCTAAATGAAGCGGGTAGAACCTATTTAGCATGGAAGGAAATCGTTAACGATATAAATGAAGGCAAATTGAATCTTGATCTTTTTCAAGCGAAACTCGCTAAAAAGAATACTGAAAGTGCCGAAAAAATGCTTCAGCAAATGGTACGTGAAAGTTACAAATGGATTCTTTGCCCAATGCAGTTCAAAGCGACAGATAAATCTGTTGATTGGGAATCGGTTGCTGTATCAACTAACTCGGCAAATTTAATTCAAGAAATTGAAAACCGATTGCGTGAAGAAGAATGGATTATATCGGAGTGGTCACCTATTCATTTGAAAAGCCTACTTACACAGTGGTATTTCAAAGAGGGCGTGAAAGATGTAAATGGTTTGAAGGTCTATCAAGACACCTGCCACTATTTGTATTTACCAAGATTGATCAATGATCAGGTATATCGCAATGCAATCGGTCGGGGATTAGAGAGTGAAGACTTTTTTGGCTTTGCCTCTGGCAAAGATGGCGATCGGTACTTAGGTTTTTGTTTTGGAAAAGGCGGCATACCAACTCTAGATGGCGCATGTGTGTTAATTGATAAAGATACTGCTATAGAGTACCGCGAAAGAACCAAGCCAGCACCTATTCCGATTCAAGTTGCACAGCCTAAAGATAATCCTTCAACCTCTTCGGAAGATTTAAAGCTATCACCAAGCCTAAAGCATCAAGAGGCAAAAACATCGTCACCGATCCAAACAGCAATTAAAAAGCAGTTTTACGGTAATATTGATCTTGATCCGGTAAAAGCAAAAATGGACTTTGCTACCATCGTTGATGAGGTCGTACAGCAATTTACTGCAAAACTCGGCGTTGAAGTTTCTATCTCGGTAGAGATTCAAGCAAAATTTAAAGATGGTTTTGATGAATCAATTCAACGTACGATTAAAGAAAATTGCAAGGTACTTCGATTTAGTAGTTCTGAGTTTGAAGAGGAGTAGTCTTGAATAGATTTTAGGCTTTTTTAAGGAGGGGGTTAAAGCTAAAAACAGCTTTGGCTAAAAAGTTGAAAATTATCGTCTTGCTGTTGTGGTAAATGCACTTGATAACCCCAGTCTAATCATCTGTCGTTATAGCGATGAAGCTCAGGAGTGGGTTGCTGAAGGTGGTCAAAAAGGGGTTCTCGACATTAAGATAAAGACAAGTGCTCAGATTGTATTAAGATGATTTCATTTTAGAGTCATTCGAAACAAATATACATTAAGTTTAAAAGAAAAAAGCAGTCTGCCCACCTAAGGGCAGACTGCTTGCTTTTATACGGACTCAACACGACGCGCTTTACAGTCGAGTTTATCTTTTAAACTTGGCTTATTATTTACCAAAGGCTGACTGGCAACTTCATTCGCAGTACCGCCATCATCAGTAGCCACAGGATAAAACTCCTCCAACAACTCAGGAATTTCTTCCTCACTAAACTCAAAGGCCGCATTCGCAAAACCGTGTCGTGCCGCTTCATCTAAAGCCGTTTGTTTAAAGCCCATTTCCTCCCGATGTTGTGCCGTTAACCGCGCCTCACTAATCGCTTCTTCCAGTGTTAAGCCATCTCTAACCGTTAAATCCACGTAATAAATCGCCGAACGATGACTCTGTGTCGTGCTTTTACCGCGTAGTTTTAATTGCAAGGGTAAACAAGCTAATAAATCGCCTGAGATGGCTTGGTAATAACTCAAGCGTGCCGCTAAGGTACGAATGCTGTTAAAACCTGTGGTTCTAAAGATAAACGTGCCAATATCCTCTTCATCATTCACAATGACATGTAAACGACCATAGGGCTTACACTGACCTGTTCGGGCTAAGTCACAGGCTTCGGGGCTAGGGCAGGGTAAGTGTTGAATCCCTTGTGGGGTATATCGCCGACACGTCTCACCATTACCTACACACAGCGGTCTGCCTGTTTGTCTATCGAATAAACTGTATTCAGCACGTAGGTTTAACTCAGGCGAATTAAATAACATCCGAACAGGAATGGTGCGTAGTTTGCCGTTACTGGTGGTTTGTTCTTGACGTAATTGTTCATCTAAGGGATGTAATAACCAACCGTCGCGGTTTTGTACTTGGGTGGTTAAGGTAAACTGGTCATCCTTTTCGGGTAAGCGTTTACCGTTCTTTTCCACCACTTTACCAATGCTAATCCGTCCTAAGACGGGTGGGGTAATGGCTAAGCCTTTAATCATGATGTTCTCCAAAAAATAAAAAAGCCCTTGCGGTGAAGCAAGGGCTGTATGCCGTGTGAGGGTGAAATCGATTTGAGTTAATAGAACTTAATCCTTAGTCAGTATTTAATCACTGGCTTTGGCATTTGCGACAGGCCGTTCAGAGACTAAAAAGCGTCTGCTACCGACTTTGCTGCGCTGATACTGTTGACAGAGTTGTGGATGGTCTTTAGCGAGGGCAGTGGTATCTAGGTAAACTGAGTCTTTGGCCTTTTTCCATGACAAAGAGCCTTGAGCAAATTGGGCATAACTGGCTTCACCGAGATTCTGTTGTAGCAGTTGTTTATAAAATTCCTCTTGTTGTTGGTAAAAGCTGAGTTGCTTGCGTGTGTTGATGAGGGAGTCAAACAAGCTAGAAACATGGGTATTGTCGCTAAAATCAAGCGTCTGACCGTAGTCTTGTGGAAATAAACAGCGTAAGGCAAAACCTGCGGATTCAGAGCCATCGGCACAGGGCGGTATATTGTTTTGCACGTAATGCCAAAATAATCGCTCTAATTCAATCAGTTTGGCAATCAAATCCTCATCACGTTCAATGCGATAAATCTTTAATTGCTGACCACAAATCAACACACAGACATCCACCGCTTGTAAGCCAGTCACTGCTAATTGATGTTGTACCTGACATTGCACATACTCAGGTACACCGTCTTTCCACAA
>JACKNZ010000017.1 GCA_024234595.1 Moraxellaceae bacterium
TAGTGCTATTTTTTCATATCCTAAACCAATCATACTCCTTAAAAAAATAATAGAAACGAGTTCAAACAATGATTCCATCATACTCGACTTCTTCGCAGGTAGTGGCACAACAGGCCACGCAGTTATGCAGCTTAATGCACAAGACGGCGGCAACCGTAAATTTATTTTGTGTCAAATAGATGAGCCAATTGATAAGAAAAAGCCTGCTTACCAATTTTGTGTGGATAATAATTTGCCACCAGTAATATCAAGCATAACCATTGAACGATTAAAACGAGCAGGAGAAAATATTGCAAAAGAAATAGAAGCAGAAAACAGCAAAACAGGACTGTTTGAGGAAGATAAAAAACAAGTACCTGATATTGGCTTTAAAGTATTTGACAGTGTAGAAGCACCAAAACTAAAAGTTAACGACAAAGGGCAAATATCCATTGATTTTAACGATATTGATGCTTTAAGTCGAATTTACAATATGATTTTCACCGTTGGTTTAGACGAGCCGACACAAGTTCCCGAAGAGGTTGTAAAAGACTGTATTTATAAAATCGGCAACCATTATTACATAACCAACAGTGAGAAAATAAACAGTGACGATTATTCAAACGCCATTAAAAACGGTAAAGTATTTATTGACGGTTGGACAGCCAGCCTCAACGGAACTTTGCAGAACTATAAAGAAGATGTGAAGATAGTGTTTTAATAAAAGAGTATCTAATATGTACTAGCGCATTGGGCAATGCGCTTTGATACTTGTTTAAAACTTACGCAGTGACCAATCTACTTTCGTTCATGCCTTGATTGACTAAAAATCATTATCGCTTTGAGTTTGTCGTGTTAAAATACAAAACTTCTTTTAGTCAAACCTGAGACCCTGCAATGTTTAGCAATATCACACTTGCCCAATTTGACCCTGATTTAGCCCAAGCCATTAGCCAAGAAGATGCACGCCAAGAAGCGCATATTGAGTTAATCGCCTCCGAAAATTACTGCTCGCCTTTAGTAATGACCGCTCAAGGTTCTAAATTAACCAACAAATATGCCGAAGGTTACCCAGGTAAGCGTTATTATGGTGGTTGTGAGTATGTTGATATTGTTGAAAGTTTAGCCATCGAACGCGCCAAAAAATTGTTTGGTGCTGACTATGCTAACGTACAACCACACTCAGGCTCTCAAGCTAATGGTGCGGTATTTTTAGCCTTATTAAATGCTGGCGACACCGTATTAGGTATGAGCTTGGCGCATGGTGGTCACTTAACCCACGGTGCAAAAGTCAACTTTTCGGGTAAGTCTTACAATGCTGTTCAGTATGGTTTGAATCCAGAAACTGGCGAAGTAGATTACGACGAAGTAGAGCGTTTAGCCTTAGAACACAAGCCAAAAATGATTATTGCAGGTTTTTCTGCTTATTCGCGTGTTATGGATTGGCAGCGTTTTAGAGACATTGCCGATAAAGTCGGTGCGTATTTAATGGTCGATATGGCACACGTTGCTGGTTTAGTGGCGGCTGGTGTATATCCAAATCCTGTACAAATTGCAGACGTAACCACCACCACCACGCATAAAACCTTGCGTGGCCCACGTTCGGGTTTGATTTTGGCGCGTAAAAACGAAGAAATCGAAAAGAAATTAAATTCAGCCGTGTTTCCAGGTAATCAAGGTGGGCCGTTGGTGCATGTGATTGCGGCCAAAGCGGTATGCTTTTTAGAAGCTATGCAACCCAACTTTGTAGAATATCAACAACAAGTGGTTAAAAATGCTCAAACCATGGCAGGTGTGTTTATGGAGCGTGGTTATGATGTGGTGTCTAAAGGCACCGATAACCATTTGTTTTTAGTATCGTTTATTGGCAAAGAGCTAACAGGTAAAGAGGCTGATGCGGCACTCGGTCGCGCTGGTATTACCGTTAACAAAAATGCCGTACCAAATGACCCACGTTCACCCTTTGTGACTTCGGGTATTCGTGTGGGTACCCCTGCGGTCACAACCCGTGGTTTTGGTGAAGCCGAAGTCGCTGCTTTAGCAAACTGGATGTGTGATATTTTAGATAATCCTACTGACGAAGCGGTTATTGCCCGTGTGGCTAAACAAGTGCATACCATTTGCCAACAGTTTCCTGTTTATCAAGGTTAATCCGTCACTCCCTCTCCTGTGGGAGAGGGTTGGGGTGAGGGCTAAGAAAGCACGATAAAAAGGCGCATATTGCGCCTTTTTTATACCAATTTTACTATCGCACCATATTGTGCTACCAATGTATCCGAGCTAAGTAAAATGAGATTTTCACAGCTTGCTTGTGCCACTAATAAACGGTCAAATGGGTCTTTATGAATGTTTGCTAAATTACGCACCGCTAAAGCATGAAGGCTACTAATTGCTAATTCTTGATAGCCATTTTGAAGTAAGCCCTGACGGAGTAATGTCGGATTGACTCGAAAGTCAGCACGGTCTAGGCCAAGTTTAATGGTAATTTCCCAAATACTGGCGGCACTAAACCATAATTCATGTGCAGAATTGCTAATAAGTTGATGAGCTTGAGGCGATAGTTTGTCAGATTCTGCGGCTGCCCATAATAATAAATGGGTATCTAATAAAAAGCGCATTATTTTTATAAACCAAATAGATTCGTAATCTCGGCATCAGCCATACGGTCAAAATCATCGGGAACAGCGATATCATCTTTCATAAACCCGATGCGTTGCGGTTTAGGTGCTTCCGGTGTGTCAAGCGCAATCACTTTAACCAGTGGCTTGCCTGCTTTAGCAATAATAAAAGATTGGCCATTAGCGGCTTCTTCCACTAAACGTGACAAATGTGTTTTAGCTTGATGAATGTTAATGGTTTGCATAACTTAGCTCTAAACTTAGTTTATTAGACTTAGTTTAGTGTTTAAAAAAAAGATGTACAGTCTGTTTTTTGTTTTTGTCATTAACTCAGCGTATAGTAAATACATCGCCATTGTGCGTTTATCTTGAGTTGTTATGAGCTTATTTCAAAATATTCTAATTATTTGGGCATTGATTGCCGCCAGTGCTTTTTTTTCTTGCGCCGAAATCGCCTTAGCGTCATCACGCAAAATACGCCTACAACAAATGAGTGAAAATGGCGATAACAACGCGCAAAAAGTATTAGAGCTACAGCAACAACCAGGTAATTTTTTTACGGTCATTCAAGTGGCATTAAATGCCATTGCCATCATGGGGGGGATTTTGGGTGAGCAAGCCTTATCACCTTATGTGGCACAAGGTTTAGCCTACATTTTTGGTGAGGTCTTGTGGCTAGATAAAGTTAGTTTTTTGATTTCTTTTGTGTTGGTGACTTCGTTATTTATTGTGTTTGCTGACTTAATGCCTAAGCGTTTGGCGATGACTTATCCCGAAAAAGTTGCAGTCACTATCGTTAACCCCATTCTATTTTTTTTACGTTTACTCAAACCCATTGTCCGTACCTACGATGGCATTGCCACGGCATTATTTAGACTATTTAATATTTCTACCAACCATCAAGATGTGATTACCTTTGATGATGTCTCGGCAATGGTCGATGCAGGTACAGCCTCAGGCGCACTCCACAAAGAAGAACAACATCTTATCGAAAATGTCTTTGAGCTAGATATTCGCACCGTATCTTTTGCCATGACCTCGCGCGAGCATGTGGTGTTTTTGCGTGTTCAAGATGACGAAGCAACACTCAAGCAAAAAATTATTAGTTATCCGCATAGTCGCTTTTTGGTGTGTGATGATGTGATAGATGCGGTATTAGGTTATGTCGAATCAAAGGATATTCTTAAGCGTACTCTTGACCATTTGCCTATTTCTCTCAATAAAGAATTGCAACTAAAAGGGGTGTTAGCGATACCCGATACCCTGACATTATCCGAATTGTTGGCTCAATTTAAATCCACTAATCAGGACTTGGCTTTTGTACTTAATGAATATGCCTTAGTAGTGGGGATAATCACCCTTAATGATGTCATGAAAACCCTCATGGGCGATTTGGTGAGTCCGTTTATTGAAGAGCAAATTGTTAAGCGAGATGATAATTCGTGGTTGATTGATGGTGTCACACCCATCGAAGATGTGCGTCGAGCCTTGGGGATTTTGGCCTTTCCTAATCAAGAAAATTACGAAACAATGGCAGGTTTTATGATGTATCTGCTCAAAAAAATCCCTAAACGTACCGATTATATCGAATATGCAGGTTATAAATTTGAAGTGGTTGATATAGATAATTATCGTGTTGACCAATTATTAGTCTCAAAAATTCAAGGTTAATTATGTTTTGTCCTTTTTGTCGTGCGCCCGATACCAAAGTCATCGACTCGCGTTTGGTGGGTGAAGGAGAGCAAGTGCGCCGCCGCCGTGAGTGTGTGGTATGTGGTGAGCGTTTTACCACCTTTGAAGGCGCAGAGTTAGTCACGCCTCGCGTCATTAAATCCGATGGTAGTCGAGTGCCGTTTGATGACAATAAACTACGCAAAAGCATGATGCACGCTTTGCAAAAACGGCCTGTCAGTATCGAAAAAATCGACAGTGCTATCCAGGCCATTTTGCATCGGTTACGCGCCTCGGGCGAGCGTGAAGTCAAGTCGATTGTGATTGGTGAGTTGGTGATGAATGAGTTAGCCAAACTCGATAAAGTCGCGTATGTCCGTTTTGCCTCGGTGTATCGGGACTTTCAAGACGTTGAGGCGTTTAATACCGAGATTGAAAAACTCAAACAGCATGACGAGCAACAGCCATGAGCGATAGCTTATACATGGCGCGTGCCATTCAATTAGCAAAACAAGGCTTATATACCACCCAACCTAATCCGCGCGTCGGTTGTGTGATTGTTAAAGATGGCCAAATTGTGGGTGAAGGCTTTCATGCACGCGCAGGTCAGCCTCATGCCGAAGTGTTTGCCTTGCGTCAGGCAGGTGAGCAAGCCCAAGGTGCAACTACCTATGTGACCTTAGAACCTTGCGCTCATTTTGGCAAAACGCCGCCTTGTGCCAATGCTTTAGTACAGGCAAACGTGGCGCGAGTGGTAATGGCCAGTTTAGACAGCAATCCGCTGGTAGCAGGCAAAGGCCAAGCGATTTTAGAAAGTGCAGGTATCAAAACGACTGTAAGTATATTAGAGAGTGAAGCTAAAGCCTTAAATGTAGGCTTTTTTAGACGCATGCAAGGTGGCTTGCCCTATGTGCGTCTCAAAACAGCCGCGAGTTTAGATGGGCGTACTGCCATGCAATCGGGCGAATCCAAATGGATTACAGGTGCAGACGCGCGGCGTGATGTGCAAAAACTGCGCGCGCAAAGTGGGGCGATTATTACAGGCATAGGCACGGTATTAGCCGATAACCCCAGCTTGACGGTTAGACCTGACGATTGGCTAGACTGGTCTTATGGAGAGGTGGTGCAACCCTTGCGCGTGATAATGGATTCACAGTTACGCATACCGCTTGATGCACAAATACTGCAAACGGCAGGCGCAATCGTAGTCACACAACAAGCACTCACTCACCCTACAGCACAAGCATTACAAGCCCAAGGAGTTGATGTATGGTCTATGACTCCTCCTCTTAATTTAGGGGGAGGTCGGGAGGCGGGTATTATACCTGAAGTCTTACAAAAACTGGCCGCATGTGGCGTAAACGAGGTATTAGTCGAAGCAGGCGCAACTTTAGCAGGGGCGTTTATCCAAGCTAATCTGGTTGATGAGTTAATTGTGTATCTTGCACCCACGTTATTAGGCAGCCATGCACGGCCAATGTTTAACTTGCCTTTAAGTCAAATGGCGCAGCAACATCGATTACGGCAAATTGATATGCGTATAATAGGAGAGGACATTCGATTGACTTTTAAACCCCTCCGAGGAGGGGCGGCTTAGTTTATTGTGCAACGGCCTCTACTGTTGTCACAGGTATAACAGGTGTCAAAATCTTTTCGGGCAATCCGACTTTATTGCCAAAAACCTGTAGCGCAATTTGGGTGGCAGGGCCTTGAAAATATTCAACACGTAAAGTGTGTACTCCAGCATTTAGATTTACCGTGACCCGAGCAGATGAACTTGGCGCGTGTTGACCATCATGGTTAACAACTAACACATCATCAATAAAAATCTTTGACCCATCATCACTCACGGTACGGAATTGATAATCACCTGCTTCGCTAATAGTTAAAGGTCCTTGATAGCGTACGCCAAACCATTCAAACCGATTACTAGGCACACCAGGGAAAGGGTCGGTGAATGAGCGTGGTGAAATATCAATTTTGTCGGTAAACAGTGTGCCAATTGGAGGATCAATATTATTAAAGTCTGGGAGTTTAGAAGTATTTGTTGCCAGCAAATAAACCTCCCCCTTCCATGCTGCTTTGTCTCCTCCACCAAAATCGGTATCACCAGTCACAACCGTACCTATATTAATGTCTTTAATTTCAACTTTATCAGCTACTTTGGTTTTGAGTGCTGCTCTAAGCTCTACATTATTTAAATTGGTGATGACTTGTTGCATCGCTAATTGCCAGCTTGCTGCAAATACCGAGGCTAAGGCTGCATAAGGTAAATTACTGAGTTGTGCAGCTTCGTTTTTGCCATCAACAATACCGTCACTTAAATCATCCGATAAGGTATTTAATAAGCTTAATGCAGGCGTAGTAACCGTCGTAGGTACTTTACTGGCTGCTGCTTTAACTAGGCCTGCTAATTGCAGTGCATAGGCACTGGCAGCATCATCCTTGAGTGTGTTGTAGTCATTGTCTGAACCAATTAAGACAGGTGCTTGAATAATATTGCTCAGGCCAACGGCTTCGCCAATTTTTTTGTTGGCAGATATAATGTTGGCTGACTTTTTGAGGCCATCAGTGAGTTTTTCGGCGTGTTTAACCGCGGCTTCGGTAAATACACTTACGCCAATATCGGCTTTATCAGTCACTGGCGCAGCAGCACGTATTTTGACGGTAGAAGGTAAGTCTTGCTCTCCTTTAGCTTCGTCAAAGTATTTAGCCGTTGCGCCACCTTCAACTTCTACTACCACATCTTGTACATCTTTGGGTACTTGAAAGTTTACCTTACCTAAGCTGCTGGTATTTCTTGTGCCTAAAATGGCATTAGTTTTGGCGTTTCTTAACGTAACTTTGGCGTTAAATATTTTGCCAAGTGAAGGACTAATGGTAATTGAATTAAAATTGCTCGTGTTTGTGCTACTGCTAGAGTTACTATTTATTATTGGGGGGAAGACCCACATTATCTTGGTCATTATTGTTACAACCAACTAAAAAAATGGATAAGCATAAAGCACTTAAAGTGTGTTTTGGACAAATGTTGGCCATTTTTTCTCTCCTAGAATAGTTACTCAATGTTGAGTTTTTATGTTGTTAGCACCTGAGTGTAGTTTAAAAAAACGTTGTTTTCTACCTTTTGATGGCCTAAGTTGAGCCTTGACTACTCAAAAAGCACGACATTTGCAGCGTTTTTGGGTATGCTTAGCAGTTATTTTGTGACAAAAAGTTAAGCCTTATGTTTACAGGTATTATTGAAGCCGTTGGTCAAGTACAGCGCATCATGCCGAGTGGCGGCGATGTGCGCTTGCAAATTTCCACAGGCAAACTTAATTTAGCCGATGTTAAATTAGGCGACTCTATTGCCACCAATGGCATTTGTTTAACGGTGGTCGAACTGACAGGCCACGGTTTTGTGGCCGATGTCTCTAACGAAACACTACGTCGTACTTGCTTAAAAACATGGCAAGTCGGTACGGCTGTTAATCTCGAAAAAGCCCTGATGCCAACCAGTCGTTTAGGTGGTCACATTGTCAGTGGCCATGTTGATGGTTTGGGTGAGATAGTCAATATCAAGCAGGATGCTCGCTCGGTGCAATATCAAGTACAAGCTCCCGATGAATTAGCCAAATACATGGCCGAAAAAGGCTCTATTACCGTTGATGGCATTAGTTTAACCATCAATGTCATTGACGGAGCAGTTTTTAGCCTTAACATAGTGCCGCACACCGTACAAGAAACCAATGTTAGCTCATGGCAAGTGGGCAGTATGGTCAATTTAGAGGTGGACTTATTAGCTCGTTATTTAGAGCGTTTATTGTTGGGTGACAAAGCCGCTCAACCTTCTACCAAAAGCGATATTAGCTTAGCTTTTTTAGCGCAACATGGCTTTATGCGCTGATTTTTTTATTATGCTTAATCATACGAGACAACCATGCCCTTAAATACTGTTGAAGAATTGATTGATGATATTCGCTTGGGAAAAATGGTCATCTTGATGGATGATGAGGATCGCGAAAACGAAGGGGATATTGTCATGGCTGCTAGCCATGTGCGCCCTGAAGACATTAATTTTATGGCCAAATATGCCCGTGGTTTAATTTGCTTAACATTGACGCGTGAACGTTGTGAGCAACTTAATTTGCCGTTAATGGTGACGCGTAATGGGGCGAGTCATGGCACCAATTTTACCATGTCTATCGAAGCGGCTCATGGAGTAACCACAGGTATATCGGCACATGATAGAGCGCATACTGTACAAGTGGCGGTTGCGCGTGATGCTAAGCCCAATGACATTGTGCAGCCAGGTCATATTTTTCCATTGATGGCACAAGCAGGCGGTGTATTGCATCGTGCAGGTCATACCGAGGCAGGGTGCGACTTGGCACGTTTGGCTGGTTTAGAGCCAGCCGCCGTGATTGTCGAAATTATGAACGATGATGGCACAATGGCGCGTCGTCCTGACCTCGAAAAATTTGCTGAGCAGCATAATATTAAAATTGGTACGATTGCCGATTTAATTCATTATCGGATGGTTAACGAACAAACCATTAGTCGTGTTAGCGAAAATCTATTGCCGACCGAATATGGCGACTTTAAGTTAATTAGCTATCAAGAAGATGCGAGCAATGATGTGCATGTTGCTTTAGTCAAGGGTGATATTAAACAAACTGTACCCGTGGTTAGGGTTCATGCGGTTAACCCAATGCGCGATTTGCTTCATGCCAAATATAAAGGCCGTTTGGGGTGGAATTTGCAACGCAGTTTAGCAGAGCTTGCCCAACACGAGGCAGGGGTGTTGGTATTGTTGGGACAAGATTACCTTTCCAGCGATATGGTGGAGCACATTACACAATTTTTTGAGCAACGACCACGCGCCACCGATGGCTCGGGTATGTATCGTACCATTGGTACAGGCTCACAAATTTTACGCGACTTGGGCATTACCCAAATGCGTTTATTAAGCTCACCGATGCGTTTTAATGCTTTGTCGGGTTTTGATTTAGAAATTGTCGAATATATAGAATCTGTTTCTTAATAGGTGGAGTAGTACATGAAAACTATCGAAGGTAACTTTCAGAATGCCAATGGCCAATATGCCATTATTGTGGGTCGTTTTAATAGCTTTGTGGTAGAGGCTTTATTAGATGGTGCCTTAGATACTTTAAAACGTCATGGCGTTGACCAAGATAATATCACCATTATTCGCGCACCAGGTGCTTGGGAATTACCTTTAGTGGCTAAAAAATTGGCCGAGAAAAAACAATATGATGCCATTATTGCTTTAGGTGCGGTGATTCGTGGTGGTACACCTCATTTTGATTATGTGGCTGGTGAATGTGCCAAAGGTTTAGGCGTAGTTGGCTTGGATGCAGGAATGCCTGTGGTATTTGGGGTATTAACCACCGACAGCATTGAGCAAGCGATTGAGCGTTCTGGCACCAAAGCAGGTAATAAAGGAGCGGATGCAGCCATGACGGCTATCGAAATGGTTTCCTTGTTAAAGGCTCTGTAATGCAAACTCACCCCAAAAAACCTCAAGCCAAAAATACCCCTGCCGCGCGTCATAAGGCGCGGCGTTTTGCCTTGCAAGGCTTATACGAATGGCAATTATCGGGCAATCAACCGTTTGAGATTGAAGCGCGTTATCGTGTCGAAAATGCCATGCACAAAGTTGATTTGGCTTATTTTCACGAGCTACTACATCAATGTGTGGCGCGTGTGAGCGAGTTAGATGCTGCCTTTGAGCCATTGTTAGACCGCAAAGCGAGTCAAATTGACCCTGTTGAGCGCGCTATTTTGCGAATGGGAACTTATGAATTGTTGCATCATATCGAAATTCCCTATGTGATAGTGATTGATGAAGCGATTGAATTGGCTAAAGATTTTGGCGCAACCGACTCGTACAAATACGTTAATCGTATTTTGGATGAGTTGGCAAAAACTGTCCGTAAAGCCGAAAAACAGGCTTGAGCGTGTTCATCTATCACTAACTCAGGTCTCGTATGCCTTCAGAATTTCAGCTCATTAACCAATACTTTAAGCAACGCTGTTCTTATCATGGAGTGGCTTTAGGTATTGGTGATGACGCTGCGCTACTCAATGTGCCACCGCAAGAACTGTTAGTCGCCACCACCGACACCCTGATTGCAGGGCGGCATTTTCCTCATAATACTCATCCTTTTGCCATTGGCCATAAAGCCTTAGCAGTTAATTTGTCTGATTTGGCGGCAATGGGCGCAACGCCCCGTTGGGTGTTATTAGCAATTAGCTTACCTAAAGCGGAGCCATTTTTTTTGCAAGAGTTTGCCAATGGCCTGTTTAATTTGGCTAATCAACATCGGGTGGCGATTGTGGGGGGCGATACCACCAAAAGCTCAGAACTGAGCATTACCATTACTGCTTTAGGCACAGTACCACAAGGGCAAGCCATTAAACGTGATGGTGCAAAAGTAGGCGATGGTGTTTATGTCTCTGGTACGATGGGTGATGCAGGTTTGGGCTTACAGTTGGCACTCAAACAATATCAAGGTGTGTTACTTAACGATGAGCAGCAAGCCTATTGTCGAGCGCGTTTAGACTTTCCGCAGCCACGCATGGCTTTAGGTATGGCTTTGCGAGGGGTTGCCACCGCTTGTTTAGACGTTTCTGATGGATTAGCACAAGATTTAGGTCATATTTTAGAAGCTTCTCATGTGGGGGCAGAATTAGACTTGGCCTGTTTGCCATTGTCCGAAAGTTTAAGAACATTACCCACGCAGCAAGCGTGGCAGTTGGCCTTAAAGTCAGGTGATGATTATGAATTGTGTTTTACCATGCCCGATGAAAAGGTTCTTGAGGTAAAAAATGCAGGCGTGCCGATTAAACGCATTGGCCGAATTGTCACTGATTTAGGGCTAAAAATATGTTATCAAGGGCAAGTGTATGCTCTTGATACACAGGGATATCAGCATTTTTAGGACATCCAAACAATAGGAGATATAAAAAATATGTTTAATGTGAATACTATTAACCAATGGCTTGCGAGTCATGCCATGCCGTGGGCAGTCAATATTACCTTAGCTTTATTGATATTTTTAGTTGGCCGAATTGCTGTTAAATGGGCGATTAAACTGATTGATAAAGTATTGGTTAAAGCCAATGTCGATACGATTTTAATTGATTTTATTAAAGCCATTGCTCATGCGGTATTGCTGTTATTTGTGGTAGTGGCTTCGCTCAATAAACTGGGTGTTGATACCACTTCTTTAGTGGCGTTGTTGGGTGCGGCTGGTTTAGCGATTGGTTTGTCCTTGCAAGGCTCTTTGCAAAACTTTGCCGCAGGCGTGATGTTGTTAGTCTTTAGGCCGTTTAAAGCAGGCGATATGATTGAAGCCGCAGGTACGTCTGGTGTGGTAGAGCAAATTACTATTTTTACCTGTAAATTACGCACAGGCGATAACAAAGAAGTGATTGTGCCTAATAAAAGTATTTACGAAGGAAACATCATCAATTACTCAGCACGCGATACCCGTCGTGTTGACATGAGCTTTGGTATTGGTTATCAAAGCGACCTTAAAAAAGCCAAAAGTGTGTTAGAGGAAGTTGTGAGGGCTCATCCCCTCGTATTGGCTGAGCCTGTACCCTTGGTGGCGGTGTCGGCCTTGGCCGATAGCAGTGTTAATTTTGTGGTACGTCCATGGGCAAAAACAGCCGATTATTGGACGGTATTTTATGAAATTAACGAGCAAGTTAAATTGCGTTTTGACCAAGAAGGCATCGAAATTCCGTTCCCACAAATGGATATTCATATTCAAAAAGTGAGTTAAACGCTTTATGTCTCCATACCCCATTAAAAATCCGATTATCTTTTTGGCCTTTGGCTTGGGTTCGGGTTTATCACCCAAAGCACCAGGTACCGCAGGCTCAGCCTTAGCTCTGTTGTTTTTTCCACTGCTCGTGCTGTTAGGGCAAATTGGAAGTTTGGCCTTTATTGGAGTGGCAGCAGTTTTTGGGGTATGGTTATGTGGCAAAGCCGCCGAGATTTTGCAAGTACATGACCACGAAGCGATTGTATGGGATGAGTTTGTGGGGCAATGGTTGGCTTTATGGCCGTTAATTACGCTAGCAACATGGCAAGTCTCAACCTATGTGGGCATAGTGTTGGCTTTTATCTTGTTTAGAATCTTTGATATTCTTAAACCGTGGCCAATTTCATGGTGTGATAATCATCTTGAGGGTGGTTTTGGCATTATGTTTGATGATGTTTTAGCAGGCTTAGCCGCAGGAGGTGTCATGTGGTTTATCGTCAATGGCGGTTATTTAGCTTTTTAGCGGCTTGTTTGTTTGCAAATATCAGTCATAGCCAAGAAGTCAAAGTTTTGGGCTTGTTTGGCGATAGAGCTTTTATTAAAGTGGATGAAAAAAGTGCGGTCATTCGTGTTGGCCAAAGTCATCAAAGTGTCCAGCTAAAGTCAATCACCAGCCAGCAGGCGGTATTAGTTATCGACAGTCAAGAAGTGCCATTGGCTATTGGTCAATCCTTTCAGTCAACGCCAGCACCCGTGGTAGAAGAAAAAAAGGCGCAACCCGAAAAGCCAAAAGCCAGTGTCACCATTTATTCCAACTTAGCCCATCAATTTATTGTCGGTGGTTTAATTAACGGCCGAATGGTCAGTTTTTTGGTTGATACAGGGGCTAACAGTTTATCAATGAGTCGTAAACAAGCGCAGCGTTTGGGGATTGATTTTAGAACTAAAGGTAAAGAAGGATTGAGTAGTACCGCTAATGGCATGGTAAAAAACTGGCAGGTCATGCTTAATAGTGTCAAAGTTGGGACAATTACATTAGCTTTTGTAGAAGCTAGTATTCGTGATACCGAAGATGAGCTGCCCATTTTATTGGGCATGAGTTTTTTAAATCGCGTTAAGCTTGAGCAATCTGGGCAAAAAATGGTGTTGACCGAAAATTAGATAGCGTCATCATAAACACTGTTAAAAGATTGTTTTTTGCTTAATCGTCCTTATATAGACTAAAATGTGTGTCCAACCTCAGAGAGTCTGTTGCGTGTCTATCGTATTTATTGCTAGTTCTAAACTGCCAACTAAACATGGCGACTTTTTGATTCATGCCTTTGAAGAAAGCGATTCAGGCCAAGAACATATTGCTTTGACAATGGGAAATATTGCCGATGGACAGCCTGTTTTAGCCAGAATTCACTCTGAGTGTTTAACAGGTGATGGTTTTGGCTCGTTGCGTTGTGACTGTGGGCCGCAACTCGAAGCTGCCATGCAAAAAGTTGCTCAAGCACAACGTGGCGTGATTTTGTATTTGCGCCAAGAAGGGCGGGGCATTGGTTTAGTTAACAAAGTTCGAGCTTATGCCTTGCAAGATGCAGGGGCTGATACGGTAGAAGCCAATGAGCAATTAGGATTTGCACCCGATTTACGCGAATACAGTATGTGCGAAGTGATGTTGGCGCATTTGGGGGTAAAACAAGTACGTTTAATGACTAATAATCCGCTCAAAGTTGCTGCTTTAGAAAAACATCATATTGATGTTGTTGAACGAGTTCCCTTAATGACAGGGCGAAATCCTCACAATGACCAATACTTGGATACCAAAGAAGAAAAAATGGGGCATTTGTTTTAATAATCTTGAGTCAATAACCGTAATAAAACTATGGTTATTGTATAATTTGATTTGACAGATAGCTGATAAGCGGTAAAAATAAGAATCATTCTTATTTATATTTAGTTGAGGCCATCACATAGTGCGCCTTTCTCAGTTAGCAAAAAATACTCCCGCGATTGTGCTGTCGGTACAGCAGCATGACGATGTTGACCCGATTGCCAAACGTTTAAACGAATTAGGTTTTGTCAGCGGTGAAACCATTCGCCTGATTACGCGCGCGCCTTTTGGTGGTGACCCTATTTTGGTACAAGTTGGCTTTACCCGTTTTGCCTTACGTGTCAGTGAAGCAGAGCGTGTCTTAGTCAAAGAGGTGCGACCATGACCGCTATTCAACATATTGCCTTAGTGGGTAATCCTAATTGTGGTAAAACCTCGTTATTTAATCAGTTAACAGGCGCACGCCAAAAAGTGGCTAACTACGCAGGTGTCACGGTTGAACGCAAAGAAGGTTTTTTGACGCTGCCATCTGGTCGTCGTTTACGCGTTTTAGATTTACCGGGTGCTTATAGTTTACAAGCTACCAGCCCTGATGAAGCCATTACTCGTGCAATTTGTTTAGGAGAGTTTGCCCAAGAAGTCACGCCTGATGTGTTGGTGTGTGTGGTTGATGCCACTAATTTACGTCTGCATTTACGTTTTGTGTTAGAAGTACAAGCACTGGGTCGCCCCATGTTGTTGGTATTAAATATGATGGATGACGCCAAACGTCGTGGTATTCAGATTGATAGCCAAAAACTTGCACAACGATTAGGTATTCAAGTGATAGAAACGGCGGCAGTTAAACGTCATGGAATAGACAGGCTGTTAGCAAGTTTAGATCAACAAATTCCTGCTTTAGCTCAACCGACCTTAGTTTCAAACCATGATATTCATCAACAAGTACGCGATTTATTGGCCGAAACGGTGGTCATGCCTAGAGACACTGACCAGCGTGATGACTTCTTAGATAGTATTTTGTTGCATCCCGTCGCAGGTTTGGCCATTTTGGGCATTCTGATGTTTTGTATTTTCCAAGCGGTATTTGCATGGGCAGCACCGTTTATGGATGCTATTGAAGCAGGGATTGGATGGCTGAGTGGACTGATTGGCCAACACATGGCTGATGGTTTATTAAAAAGTCTGCTAGTAGATGCGGTATTAGCAGGTGTGGGTGGTGTTTTAGTTTTTCTGCCTCAAATTCTGATTTTATTCTTTTTTATTTTATCGCTAGAGGAGTCGGGTTATTTACCTCGAGCCGCCTTTTTATTAGATAGATTGATGTTTAAAGCAGGCTTAACAGGTCGTGCATTTATTCCCTTATTATCGAGTTTTGCCTGTGCCGTACCTGGGATTATGGCGACACGCAGTATCAGTGACCCACGCGACCGCTTAACCACGATTATGGTTGCGCCACTGATGACTTGTTCGGCACGTTTACCTGTTTATGCCCTGCTAATTGGTGCCTTTGTGCCTGCCCAAACAATATGGGGGGTATTGAATTTACAAGGGCTAGTGCTATTTGGCTTATATTTTGGCGGTATTTTTAGTGCCTTGCTGGTGGCAACCATTATTAAATGGTTTCGCCAAGACAAAAGTGAACACGCCTTGTTATTAGAGTTACCGAGTTATCGTTTACCCGATTTGCGCAATGTCAGTTTGGGTTTATACGAAAGAGCCAGTATTTTTATTAAGCGGGTGGGTGGCATTATTTTGGCCTTAACCATCTTGTTGTGGGTCTTGTTGACCTTTCCCCAAGCACCTGCTGACGCCACCATGCCAGCGATTGATTATAGTTTTGCAGGACGTATAGGCCATGCGCTAACCATCATTTTTGAGCCAATTGGTTTTGGATGGCAAATTTGTATTGCTTTAATTCCTGCTATGGCGGCACGAGAAGTAGTGGTTTCGGCCTTAGGCACTGTGTATGCGATTGCGGGTAATGACGATGTGATTAGTCAGCAATTAGGGACATTAATTGCGCATCAATGGTCATTAGCAACGGCCTTATCGTTATTGGTATGGTTTGTGTTTGCACCGCAATGTATTGCAACCTTAGCAACGGTAAAACGAGAAACGGCCTCTTGGCGTACAGTCGCAATTATGGCCGTGTATTTGTTTGGTACAGCCTATCTTGCATCGTTTATCACTTATCGCGTGGTGTTGGCCTTATCATGAATAGCTTTATCCAAACGACGATTGTATGGTTGATTGTTTTGTGGAGTATATGGCTCACAGTAAGACGTTATTTGCCCAATTGGTTATATGCACAACAACGGCATTTAGCGGATTATTGTTTGCAACATAATTGGCTGTGGCTTGCTCATAACTTGCAGCCTGTTGCTCCTATAAAAACGGGCTGTGATAGTGGGTGTAGTGGTTGTTCTCAAGCCTGTCCAACGCCTCAAGCTGTTGAGCAAGTGGTAAAATTTGTTGACAGAAATTAGGGCGGACGTTAATAAAAGTTTTGTGGTATCTTAGCCTAAAAGCCTGTTAATGATTTTATGCCAGTCAGTTAATGGAAAATATGCTCGTAAAAATAACCCTTCGACTTCGCTCAGGGTGCATTTTTAGTTGGTTGAGCGAAGTCGAAACCAATAAAAAACACTTAACTGACTAGCGTTAGCTCAATTATTATATTAAGGAAGTCGCTAATGTCTAAGCCAGTCAAAATTATTGCCATAACATTGGCTAGCCTATTAACTGTTGTATTAGCCTTTGTTGGCTTTATTTTATTTGTGATTGACCCTAATGATTATAAACAAGACATTTATACCGTAGTCAAAGACAAAACCGATATGGATTTGGCGATTAACGACCGTATTGAATGGCAATTATGGCCAAATATTGGTCTTAAATTAGGACAGACAACGCTCAGCGATACACCCAACAAACAAACGCTAGTAGCCATTAAACAGGCCGCAGTCAGTGTGCAAGTCATGCCCTTACTGTCCAAAAAAATTGCCATTGACTCGGTAGAACTAGACGGTGCAAAGCTGAGTTTTATTCAATATGCCGATGGCAAAACCAGTTGGGATAAAATGCTCGCTAAACTCAAAGAGCAACCCGAAGAAAAATCTCAAAAAGTCGAATTTAATGTCAAATTACTAAACATTGCCAATAGTGCCTTAGCTTTTGATGACCAAAAGACTCAAACTCAAGGCCAACTCGAAAACTTATTAGTACAAGCGGCTGATATTGATTTTAGCAAAGCCTTTCCAATTCATATCAAATTTGATTATCAACAAAAAGACGGGCAGGGCAAAACTCTGATTGCCGAAAACGACATCAATACCACCGTGCAACTCAATCAAGAGGCACAAATTTATAAATTAACGGCTCTTAATGCCCGTAGTCATCTTAAAGGTACGTTGTTGCCTGCGCCAGTGGTGTTAGACCTTAACGCTAATGTTGTTGCTGATATGCAGCAACAGTTACATCAGCTCGAAAAGCTCTCGCTTAAACTCGATTATCAAGATCCCAAACTTAAAGCACCTGCTCATGTTGAATTAACGGCTAATGTGACAGCTAATATGAAACAGCAACTGATTGATGTCAGTGCTTTGTTGTTAAACGCTAATTATCCCGATATGGCACTTAAAGCACCTGCGGTGCTTAAAATGCAAGGTGACATTAAAGCTGATTTAGCGGCACAGCAAGTACAAATGCCAGCCATCACTCTCGAAGCAAGTTATCCCGATGCGGCACGACCATCACCCATTACCGCTACTCTCAAAAGTGCCTTAAATGCTGACCTTAAAACAGGCGCATTAACCTTATCTCCTTTAGACTTAAATGCAAATTTGAGTGACAAAGCCTTTCCTAAAGTGATGCCGATACATTTGGTTGCGCCTATTACCGCGAATTGGAAAGAAGGCAAAGTTGCCCTAAATGGCTTTAATTTAGATGCCCTAGCCATTAAAACCACAGGCCAATTACAAGCGAGCTTACCTGCCTTGGCTGCGACAGCTGCACCCAATACACCAGCCACACAAGGCATGAGTATCACGGGCAATATCAATACCTCGGCATTTAATTTACGCGAATTAATGCAAACCTTGGGTATGACAGCACCTGCTACCAAAAATCCTAATGTGCTTAAAAGTGTTAGCGTGAATAGTCAAATCAATGGTAATGAACAAGCCGTCTTGCTTAAAGGCTTAAAAGTGCAATTAGATGGCAGCACTTTAACAGGTGAGGCAGGGTTAAACGACCTCAAAAATCCTAAAATCATGGCGCGTTTGAACTTAGACAAAATCAATGTTGATGATTATTTACCACCGACTGACCCCAACGCCAAGCCAAGTACAGGTGGCTTATTGCCTATCGAACTGCTTAAAAAACAAAATCTCGATGTTGCGCTAAGCATTGGTGCATTAACTATTATGGATTATCCCATTAAGCAATTTCAGGTCAGTGCCACTGCTAGCAATGGTTTAGTGCAAGTGAGCAAGCTCAATGGCGGTATTTATAACGGCTCGTTTAGTTTGCCGACAACGATTGATGTACGCGGCAAAGAACCCATCCTTAATGTAGCTCCCAATATCAATCAAATAGAAATAGCTAATCTCGCGAAACAATTTACCAAACAAGACTTGTTAACAGGTAAGGCCAGTTATCAAGGCAAAGTGCAAATGACAGGTAATACGGTGGCGGCGTGGACAAGCTCACTCACAGGTAATAGTGCCGTTAAGTTTAATGAAGGTATCTTAAAAGGCGTGAATATGATGCAGCTTGTGATGAACGAGATGGGTAAATATCAGGCTTTGTTGCCTTATGTGACAGGTAAAAATGCTGATACCATTGTGAATAAGCAAAATGATACTCAAATTGCCAACTTTTTAGGTGAGGCTGAAATTAAAAATGGCCTAGTACAAACCAAAGCCTTAAATGCCGATTTACGCAAAGCCAAAATCGAAGGTGAGGGCAGTTTTAATTTGGTGTCAATGGAGGTGGATTATCGGATTAAATTGCAGCTCAGTAAGGATGCGGTGAGTGATAATGTGGCACAATATCCTTTTCCGATTCGTTGTAAAGGCAATTTGAGTCAGGCAGCGAGTTTGTGCAGTGTGGATAGTCGTGCAGTTAAAGAGATTGCCACCAATGCCTTGTTAAATAGCGAAAAAGCACAAAAACTCAAAGCAGAGTTGGATGCCAAAAAAGAGGAAGCGCAAGCTCAAGCACAACAAAAACTCAATGAGGTTTTGCAAAAAAATAATGTTAAATTGGGTGAAGAAGGTCAAAAAGCGGTTGACCAAATCAACAAACAGCTTGGCGATAAAATTGGTAATCAACTCAATAAGTTGTTTAAGCGCGAATGACCACTTTTTCTCAGAAAATTCTCACATGGTTTGATGTGCATGGCCGCCACGATTTACCGTGGCAGCATAATCCCAGCCCTTATCGGGTTTGGGTATCCGAGATTATGTTGCAACAAACGCAAGTTGCCACCGTCATTCCGTATTATCAACGGTTTATGGCGAGCTTTCCTGATGTTAAACGTTTAGCAGAGGCACATGAGGATACCGTATTACAGCACTGGGCTGGCTTAGGTTATTATGCGCGTGCGCGTAACTTGCACTATGCCTCCCAGCAAGTTGTGGCAGGTGGTGGAGAATTTCCCAATACTTTAGAAGGTTTAATGACTTTAAAAGGGGTAGGGAGGTCAACGGCTGGCGCAATTTTATCACTCGCTTGGCAGCAGCGTGGCGTGATTATGGATGGTAACGTTAAGCGCGTATTAAGCCGTCATTTTGCCATATCAGGAGATAGTAGCTCTAGCCAAGTACAACAGCAATTATGGGCTTTGGCGGAGGATAATACACCGCAGCAACGGTTTGCTGCTTACACTCAAGCGATGATGGACTTAGGTGCAACCTTGTGTACGCGCAGCAAACCCTTGTGTTTGTATTGTCCCATCCAGTCTTCTTGCCAAGCCTATGCTTTAGGTACACCAACCGCCTTTCCACAAAAAAAGCAAAGTAAAGTTTTACCAACAAAAACGGCTTATTTTTTGTTAATACACAATCAACAACAGCAGTTATTGTGGCTTAAACGGCCACCTACAGGTATATGGGGTGGCTTATGGTGTTTGCCGCAAATAGACGTTGATAATGTTGCAGGGCTAGAAACCGTTTTAACACAACAATGGCATATCAAGCCGTGTCAGTTGCAGTTTTTAGCGGAGTTTAGACATACCTTTAGCCATTATCATTTATTGATTAAACCAGTACGCGTTGTTGGTGAGTTTACGCAAGTGTTTGAGCAGTTGAGTGTTTGGCAAAGTCCACAGCAAGCGGTAAAAGAATTGGGCTTGCCTATACCGATGCAAAAGCTGGTGGCGGAGATTTTGGCTTAGGCAACAATTCTTCATAAACGACATATTGATGCCGTCCCAGTTCTTTAGCTTTATACAAGGCAACATCGGCTTGATGGATTAAACTCGCAATACTCAAATTTGGAGTGGCAACGACGGTGCTTACGCCAACACTGATGGTAACGTGTGAGTGAATGTCAGATTGTTGATGAGGAATATTAAGCGCATCAATGACATCAATAATACGGTTAGCGACTTCGATGCCACCCGCATCTTTGGTATTAGGTAACAAAATAATAAATTCTTCACCACCATAACGAGCCACAATATCCGATGAGCGCATCACCGATTGTTGTAAGGCTTGTCCAATTTTTTGCAAGCAAATATCGCCCGCACTGTGGCCATAAAAATCATTAAAACGCTTAAAATAATCGACATCAATTAACAATAAACTAAGTGGTTGTTTATCGCGTAAGGCTCTATCCCATTCTTTGCGAGCCATATCATCAAAACTTCGACGATTAGCAATACCCGTGAGCGCATCTTCGTGGGCAATTCGCTCTAATTCTTTGTTAAGCAGATTAAGCTCTTCGCTGTGATGGTCAAGCAGTAAACTTTGTAAAAATGCCAAACGTTCGTGCCATTCACTAATAGCGGTTAATGCGGCAACAACACAGCCATATAAAATATAATAATTAGAAAATTTGACATAATTGATAGGTAAAGAGACAAAATGGGCGTAACTAACACCAAGGATGCCTGCGGTCATTAAAATGGCTATAAAAAGAGGCAGTACAAATCGTAAACCAAAGGCCATCAAAATAATTGCCATCATCAGGTGATAGGTCACCATTTCACCGTAATCATTTTCGAAATGTAATACCAATATAATGATGTTGTATAAAATTAAAATGGCACAAGGAGTCATAAAGTAATAAAAATGACGCCTGACGCTAGCAATCATTGGCGAAAACAAAATAAAGGTAATAGCAAGGCTGATAGGAATATAAATATCTTTAATAATCTGATAATTATTAGCTAATACAATGTCTTGAAAATAAAAAGTAGCATTGATAACAATAATCAAAAATAAAGTAATGAGTAAATATCGTCCTGTATTGATAAAAGCTTGGCTTTCGGCGGCACGTTTGGCAATGAACTGACGTTCAAGCTCTTTAGGAAAGAAAAAAGTAAATTTTTTATGCGTTAGAATTTGCGTAATATAAGCAATATTATGATGAGGAGGGGGATTGAGCGATGCGTCTTCTTTAATAGAGGGCTGTTGATGCATAGTCGGCAGCCTTAGTGTTTAAAGTTAAAATTGCTTTGAGTGCTTGGTTCCATATAATGTTTAAAGCAATGTCGTCCTGAAGTTTTGGCTTTGTAAAGTGCCGCATCTGCATTCTCAATAAAAAGCGCGATAGAGTTTTTGTCGGTCGGTAAGGTTGTACAAATACCAATACTCACCGTGACATGGTAAGAAACTAATGAACGTTTGTGCGGAATGGCCATGCTATCGACGGTTCTTAAAATACGTTCGGCAACTTCTTCGGCACCATGACCATCGGTACAAGGTAACAATACCACAAACTCTTCACCACCATAACGGGCAGTAAGGTCGGCAGGGCGTAACACCGCTTTTTTAATCGCGCCAGCTACTTGGCGTAAACAATCATCACCTGCGGAGTGACCATAGGTGTCGTTATACAATTTAAAGTGATCAACATCCATAAACAGTAAAGAAATGGGTTGTTCTTCGCGTTTGGCTCTATCCCATTCAATCACCAATGTATCATCAAAGGCGCGACGATTGGCTAAACCAGATAAGGCATCTTCACGGGCAATGGTGATTAAGTGGCGATTGATGCGAGACAATTCGTGTGATTTTACTTCAACCAAAATCTCATTTAAAAAACTTAAACGCTCACGTCGTTCAATAAAAAAAGCAATACTCATTAACACGATGCCAATAAGCACAAAGCTATGTAAGGCAGGCAACATCGGGATATGCCAGTCATTGACAAAGATGGTGGCATAAGCCATTAGGCCGCTACACACGATGACTAGAAGTGATTTTTGCCATAACAAGCGTAAGCTGTTAACCGCAATAATCATGGTAATAATGATATTGTAAGAGGCATAAAGGCCAGATTCGTTATCAGCGTGTGCCACACTGCCCACCAATAGTTGGTATAACAATAAAGTAATCGCAGGGGCGACTATGTATTGGTGTACAAAAGCATGGGTTTTAGGAATAAAAGCACACACCGAGCCACAGACAATACAAAAGGCAGCCGTTACAAAAGCACTCTGCCAAATAATATAAGTTTTGTCTTTAAGGATGTAAGGAAAAAAATATTGTGTACCAAGAAAAATAACCGCAAACAGCAACAGCCACAAGGCACTGGCAATTCTGAATATTTGACTAAATTCTAAGGTACGTTTGGCCAAAAAAGCATTTTCGATATCAGGGCGCAAATGAACAAAGATAGGTTTAGTGTACAATAAATTTTGAGCAAAAGTACCCACCGAGTTATCCTGAGACAACTCGTTAAGCAAGGAGCGCAAGCGGCTCTCGGGTGTTGCTTTGTTCATTACAGTAAAACGCTAAGCATTATCTAGGTTAAACCTCCATTTGATATTGATGTCGGCCATGTTCTTTTGCTTTGTATAGTGCAGCGTCAGCTTTTGCCAAAAATTCAGTTAAAGTGCTTTGTTTTTGGGGTACGTTAAAGGTAATACCAATACTTAATGTGACATGTGGGGCTGCCTTAGAGCGGCTATGCGGCAATGCCAACGCATCAATATGTTTTAAAATACGTTGTGCTACATCAATCGCACCGTCAGCGTTGGTGTTGGGTAATAACACCACAAATTCTTCACCGCCATAACGTGCTGCCAAATCAGCAGGACGACGTAAGGCTTGTTTTAAGGTTTGCCCTACACGACGTAAGCACACGTCGCCTATATTATGACCATAAGTATCGTTGTATAACTTAAAAAAGTCCACATCCATATACAGTAAAGCAATACTTTGTTGCTCTCTTTTGGCTCTATCCCATTCTTGATTTAATGCATCATCAAAGGCGCGACGATTGGCTAAGCCAGTCAATGGATCTTCGCGTGACATTTTGTCTAATGCGCGATTGAGTCTATCCAGTTCCACCGTTTGGTGGGCTACAAGTAATTCTTGTAAAAAAGCAAAGCGTTCTTGACGCTCAATCAGGGCTACAATAATGACTGTGATAGCTGAGCCTAGACCATAAAAATGGGCAAATTTAAACCAGTCAATGTTCCAGTTGAGACTGACTGTGGTGAGTACCGTCAAAATGGCGGCAAGACTAACTATCAATAAACAAATGGGAAATTGCACTCTTAAACCAAAACAGATAATGGTGACAATAATCATTACGTCATAAGCGGCATGTTGAGCTAAAGACGAGTCCACCGAGCTGACACTAGCAAGCATGACACAAAATAAAATCAGGGTGCTGATGGGGGTGGCAAGCCATTGATAATGATGCCTAAAAAAAGGCAAATCGGCTAAAGCCATGACCAGTAATAACAATAAACCGATGGGCGTCAGCACATATTTAAAAATGAACAAATCATTGGCCATCACTGCTTCGGGAAAAGCTAAAATAGCAACCGTGGTAATCAGGGCATATAAAATTAAAAACAACATTTTGCCCATTGATAATAGCCGACGGTATTCCTCGGCGCGCTTCGCATAAAAGCGCACTTCAATGTCATTCTCAAAATAAAAAAATAGCGGACGCTCTTGCAGTAGCTGATGAATATAAGCCAAGGTCTTATTGGAAATTAGTTGCGGTAAGGCTTCACCGTCAGATGAGTTAGATGACTTATGCGTAGTTGACACCACAATCGCTTCCTATAATTGCACAGACATTATTTTAATTTGCGTAACAATCACTCACGCTATAATGTTTTATTGAGCCTGTTAATACGTGTGTAGTTTGAATTTTGATGTAGTTAACGGCATCCACTTGTCTATTGCGCCACATTTTATGGGGAATTGTTGTTCATATCTGACGAGTGGTATCTAGCTCCCGATTATCGCTAAGTACTGTCTAAAAATAAAGCACCATTGTCTAAAAATAGTTATTTATTTGGAGTGTCCGCACAAGTTCGTTTGAATGCTGCCTGTTAATAGCCGCATTTTTAGCTAATGTGAATAATTTTGTCTGAGTAGTTTAGTCAGGTATAATAGCTAAGCAGTATTTAAGAGTGTGCTTTCCATGTCGTCTTCTTTGTCCATTTCTGGCAGTTCTGTCAAACCTTTATTCGCCTATGATAAATACTGGGCAGAGTGTTTTGGGGCTGCGCCATTTTTACCCATGAGTCGTTCCGAGATGGACAGTTTGGGCTGGGATGCTTGCGACATTATTTTGGTGACAGGCGATGCTTATGTTGACCATCCGAGTTTTGGTATGGCCATTATTGGTCGTTTATTGGAAGCACAAGGTTTTAGAGTGGGGATTATTGCCCAACCTGATTGGAATTCGGCGCAAGATTTTAAAAAACTTGGCGAGCCAACGCTGTTTTTTGGCGTAACGGCTGGCAATATGGACTCGATGATTAACCGCTATACTGCCGACCGAAAAATCCGTTCCGATGATGCGTATTCACCACATGGAGAAGGTGGCAAACGTCCTGATAGATGTTCGTTGGTATATGCCCAACGTACTCGTGAAGCCTATCCGCATATTCCGATTGTGATGGGCGGTATCGAAGCCAGTTTGCGTCGTATTGCCCATTATGATTATTGGCAAGATAAAGTACGTCGTTCGTTATTATTGGACGCGAAAGCAGATATATTAGTATTTGGTAATGCCGAACGTGCCATTGTTGACATTGCCCATCGTTTAGCCAAAGGCGATAACATTCGCACAATTACCGATATTCGTGGTACGGCTTTTATGCGTCGTGATACGCCAGAAGGCTGGTTTGAATTAGATTCAACCAATGTTGACGAAGTGGGGCGCGTTGACCCGATTATCAATCCTTATGTAAACACCCAAGATTTAGCGGTTTGTGAGGTCGAAAAAAATAAACTCCCTCTCCCTGAGGGAGAGGGGCGGGGTGAGGGTGATGTTCAAATTGTCACCATTCAACCCAGTAAAGCCTTAAAGCACCGTTTGCCTGCACGTGATAAAACCGTGATTCGTTTGCCTGCCTATGAGCAAGTCAAAAATGACCCTGTGATGTATGCTCATGCTAATCGCGTATTACATTTAGAAACCAATCCGGGTAATGCCCGTGCCTTAGTGCAGCGTCATGGTGAGCAAGAAGTGTGGCTCAATCCACCCCCGATTCCGCTTAGCACTGAAGAAATGGATTATGTCTTTGATTTGCCTTATGCGCGTGTACCGCACCCTGTGTATGGCGATGCCAAAATTCCTGCGTACGAGATGATTCGTTTCTCGGTCAATATTATGCGCGGCTGTTTTGGTGGCTGTACCTTCTGTTCGATTACCGAACACGAAGGGCGCATTATTCAAAATCGCTCCGAAGACAGCATTATTCGTGAAATCGAAAAAATGCGCGAGGTACCAGGATTTACGGGCGTAGTATCAGACTTAGGTGGCCCAACCGCCAATATGTATCGTTTGGCTTGTAAATCACCCAAAATCGAAGCCGCTTGCCGTAAACCGTCTTGCGTCTATCCTGATATTTGTGAAAACCTCAATACCGACCACTCGCATCTTATTCAATTATATCGCCGTGCGCGGCAACTCAAAGGCGTTAAAAAGATTTTAATTGGCTCAGGTTTACGTTATGACTTAGCCGTCCGCTCGCCTGAATATGTGCGTGAGTTGGTCACACATCATGTGGGGGGCTACTTAAAAATTGCACCTGAACATACCGAAGAAGGTGTGTTATCGAAAATGATGAAACCCGGTATTGGCGCATACGACAAATTCAAACAAATGTTTGAGCGTTTTTCGAAAGAAGCAGGCAAAGAACAGTATTTGATTCCCTACTTTATTGCCGCTCATCCGGGAACACGCGATGAAGATATGATGAATTTGGCGATTTGGCTGAAGAAAAATGGTTTTAGAGCTGACCAAGTGCAAACCTTTTATCCATCGCCTATGGCAACCGCTACAGCCATGTATCATTCGGGTAAAAATCCACTGAAAAAAGTCACTCGTAAAAGTGAAGCTGTAGAGATTGTCAAGGGTGAGCGTCGTCGTCGTTTGCATAAAGCGTTTTTACGTTATCATGACCCCAATAACTGGCCTATGTTACGTGAAGCTTTAAAAGAAATGGGACGAGCTGATTTAATCGGTAATGGCAAGCACCATTTAATTCCCAATTATCAGCCGCAAACCGATGGTACGTATCAAAGTGCGCGTAAGAAAAACTCATCAAAAGAGCAAGGAGTTTCTCAAAAAGTCACCGCCAAAAAAGGCCGTATTTTAACCCAACATACAGGCTTACCACCGCGTGAAGGGGTGGATAAAAACAAGGTAAAGAGACCTGTTAAAAAACGAGGTTGATGTCAAGGCGGTTAATACCGCCTTTATTTTTTTGTAAAATTGCTTACCTCGCTATACACTTGCTAAAGTAATTGAGAATTATATCTAAAAATAAAAGCAAGGAGAGAGGACGTGCGTAAGCTAGTGGCAGTGTTTGCGGCGTTGTTTGTGAATGTATCTTATGCGGCTTATGAGATAGAGGATTTATTGTCTTTAAGTTTGGCTGATTTAGCAAAAATTCCTGTCGTGACAGCGGCGCGTACTTCTCAGCAATGGGGAGATGTACAAGGCTCGTTATGGGTGATGACCGCTCAAGATATTCGTGACCGAGGGTATCGTCATTTAGGCGATGTTTTGCGCGATTTGCCGAGTGTTGATTTGCAAGGGCCTACCGACAATAGTAGCCGTTTGACAGTGCGAGGAGTGACGGGTAATGCCAAATTGTTGGTGTTACAAGATGGCGTACGCATTGGTGCAACAGCAGGCGAAGTGATTCCTGTGAGTATCAATTATCCCTTGTATATGGCCAAACAAGTCGAAGTGTTACTGACCGCAGGTTCGGCACTGTATGGAACAGACGCGGTGGTGGGAGTGGTCAATATTATTAGCCAAACACCCAGCTCACAGGGTGAGCAAGCCCTTCATGGCGAGGCAAATGAGTCGAACAATCAACTCAATCTGTTACTTAAAGGTAGCATTGGCCATCGGCCTATTGTGTTAGGAGTTCATCGTGAAAACAATAATAATCAACAGTTGGCACAAGATTATCCCGATATTTTTCAATTAAATGATTTGTATGATATTGGCCAAAAAACAGTGTTAGTGCCAGCCAATAATCGACAAAAATTTCAAAATGAATCAAGTGCACAAAGTGTCTGGGCGCGTATGACCGTAAGTCCTGATGTGGAGTTAGGCGCATCGTATCGGCAGCTAAGTTATGCTAATGATTATACCACCTTGCCAAGTGCTACCGATTATGGCGGGTTTTTAGATGAAGAGTTTTTATCGTTGTATGCGCGCTATCAACAAAATTTTGGTCAACATATAAATGCCAATACCTTGTTAAGTTGGTCGTCTTATCAGCTGAATAAAAATAGTTATTATAATAACGTTTTTAGTAATTATCAGGCAGGTTATAAATACGCCGACAGCCAAAGAGTCGCCTTAGATAGTCAGTGGACATATCAAGTAAATAATCAGCATCAGCTAATAACGGGCTTGATTTTTGAGCATTTAGACGCTATTCCACGAACCGCCGATTTGTCTAAACCCTATAATAATAATGTTTCAGCAGCAGAGCAGCATTTGTATTATATGGGAACAAATAATAGTTTGCCGATAAAAATATTTAATGTTGTACAAGATAATTTTGCTTTATTTGTTCAAGACCAATATCAATGGTCACCTCAATGGCGAACACAAATAGGCGCACGAATAGATAAAAACTCTGATTTTGGCCAAAATATCAGCTCTTATTTGGGGCTTAAATATTATCCTAGCACTCAAGCTAATTTTAGCTTGACTTATAGTGAAGCTTTTTTAGCTCCATCACCTTCGTTGAGTTATGAGCATTTTGGTTCATTTAGTGGCCAGCAAAATGCACAAGGCCTTTACACAGCTTCTAGCTTTAGAATTCCTAATACAGAGTTAGAACCCGAAACCGCAAAATCATTAGAGTTACTGTTTAATTATCTTCCTAACACTCAACAACGTTGGACGGCAGTGGCCTATGTGTCGCGGGTGCAAGATTTGATTTTGTATGCAGCAGACACCCCACAACCGCAGACTAACTTTATAGAGGGTGGTTTTATTGCTCAAACCAAACAGCGTATTAACTTAGGTGACTCTTTGTCCTCAGGTATTGAGCTAAGCTCGCGCTATCGGTGTGCTTTTGAATGGGGCAATATTGATTTATGGGCAACATACAGTTTTACTGAAGGAACCTTGACCTCAGATAAAGGTAAGGAAACATTGCCTTATACGGCACGTCATAAATTTAAATTAGCCTCAACGCTGAGATGGAAAGAGGGCGTGTTTGTCACACCGAGTTTTTATTTAATTGATGAAAGTCATGTGCCTAATTCTGCCGCAAACAATGGCCGCTCTTTAGTATCGCCTGCTTACGGTGTAGTTAACATTTATGCAGGTTATGACCATATTATCGAAGGCGTAAATGGCTTTTTACGCATCGAAAATCTCACTTCTCGTCCATACTACAATGCAGGTGGCTCGGCAGATGTGTCACTTGTTAAGTTACCGCAATTAAAGCGCACTGTTTCTTTAGGGGTGGAATTGGAGTTTTAAACCTCCTTCAACACTACCATTGGTGACACTTGCCATGTTTTGCGTAAATGCCACAAGCCAATCACTAATACTAATGTGGCACTGGCTAAAGGCGTAAGCCATAACCAAGCATGAAGATGGGCTTTGCCTTCTAATAAAAACACGCTAATGAGTGCGGTAATAATTTCGGTTAAGAAGACAGCTAATAAACCTGCCCATAGCCCTAAAATCGCCAACTCAATACCTGTTCGCCATTGTAACTGTTGACGTTTTGCTCCTAAGGCGCGCAACAAAGCAGCCTCATGCAAGCGACTATCAAAACTAGCGGCTAAACTGGCGATTAACACCAAACAACCAGCCAAAACTACAAACACTAAAATCACCAAAATGCCTTGGCTGAGTTGTGCTAAGAGTTTTTGGGCTTCGTTAAGCGTGGCCGCAATATCAATAAAAATAATGGTGGGATATTGGCGAATAATGTCCGCCATTTGTGTTTTATCTTGGGTAGGTACATAAAAACTGGTTAAATAACTGGCAGGATAATTCTTTAATACCGACTCTGGAAAAATAAAGAAAAAATTGGGTTGAAAGCTGTCCCAATCCACGGTGCGTAAACTGGTAATTTTAACATCGACTTTGCCTTCGGCCATTTGAAAACTGAGTGTGTCACCCAGTTTAAGTTTTAGGCGTTGAGCAAGGTCTTGTTCGACCGAGACTTCGGCCTGATTAGCGGATAGCCATTTGCCCTCAACCAATTCATTATTAGCTGGCAGTGTATTTGTCCATGTTAAATTCAGTTCTCTATTTAAGGAGTTATCTTGTTTATCTTCGTCTTTTTGCGCTGATTTTGTGGCTTCACCGTTAATGGCAACTAATCGACCACGCACCACAGGATAAAAAGGGGTAGTGCTCCAAGCTCGTTGCGCCAGTTGTTGCTGTAGGCTGTGTTTTTGCTCGGCAGGAATAGTGACCGCAAAATGATTAGGGGTATTGGGGGGGAGGTCAGTTTGCCATTGAGTAAATAAATCGCTGCGTAACACCATCACTAATAATACGGCAGTAAAACCCAAGGCTAAAGCCAAAATTTGACCTACCGTTTGTTGCGGTTGACGGCTTAAATTGCTAAAGACTTGGTGCTTAATGCGTGTGCGTAAATAAGTTAATAACCACCAACAGAGCAAGCCCAACAAGCTTGCTAATACTAATCCTCCCATTAAGACAATAGCGGTGAGTATGATGTTGCCTGTTTCTAAACTTAATAAAATAAATAACGCGACTAAAGCAATGCCTGTACTACTCAGCATCGACAAAGACACTGGCGTTAATTCGCGCCTCATGACGCGCAGTGGCGATACTTGCGCCAAACGTAAAAAAGCAGGTAGCGCAAAACCAATCAGCGTCAATAGGGCAGTGCTTAAACCTGTGATTAACGGTTGGATAAAATCAAAACTTAAATCAGTAATAGGCAAAAATTGACCCAATACCTCAAATAAAATCAACGAAAAAATAAAGCCTAAGCTACTGCCTACCACCAAACCTAAGCCACTAATGGCGGCTAATTGACTGGCATACAGCTTAATCAGTTGTTGCCTTGAATAGCCCAAACATCTCATCAGCGCAAAACTATCAAAATGACGTTGGCTAAACCGTTGTGCCGCTAAAGCAACGGCAATCCCTGCCAATAATACACTGGCGATGCTTGCCAAACTCAAATAACTATTGGCATTAACAATAGGCTTACTCAGTTGTTTATTGGCACTGTGAATATCGCGCAGGCGTTCATAATCATTAAGTTTATCTTTAGCTTGTTGGCTAAATTGGCTAACGGCTTGGCTTTTGCCAGCAACTAAAAAACGATAACTGACTCGACTGCCTTGCTGAATAGCATTGGTCTTAGCTACATCGGCGATATTGATAATAATTTTGGGTGAAAAAGCCGAAAAACTGCCACCCATATCGGCATCAACGGCAATGGTGGCGGCAATGGTAAACTCTGCCTCTCCTAAAGTAATGGTTTGGCCAAGTTGTGTATTGAGCAAATTTAATAATCGCTCCTCGACCCATACCGTGCCTTGTGCTGGGGTGTGAGTTGGCATCTTGGGTTGGGTGCTGAGTGTGCCGCGCAAGGGATAATTATCGGCTACTGCTTTAATACTACTTAATTGAAAGTTGTCATTCTGTTGAGCAACGGTGGCGAACTCAATGGTTTGGCTAGTTTGCAAATGATGTTGTTGTGCCAGTTTAGGCCAATCATCACGTAATGGACGACTACTCACCACCACGGCATCAGCCGCCAGTAAACGGTTAGCTTGTTGGGTAATGGCTTGGCTTAGGGTATGGGTAAAAAAGCTCAGGGTAGTGGTGGCGGTAACGGCCAAAATCAGGGCGGCAATCAGTAAGCTAAATTCGCCAGCGCGTAACTCACGCCAAAATAAACGCCATGTCATACCATTTGTCCTTGGGCTAAAGTGACACGTTGTTGGCAATGCTCAGCAAGTTTTAAATCATGGGTCACTAAAACCAAGGTCGTACCATGTTGAGCATTTAAGTTAAATAACAAGTCAATAATATGCTGTCCTGTTTGACTATCTAAATTGCCTGTGGGCTCATCGGCAAATAACACTTTAGGTTTACAGGCAAAAGCACGCGCAATCGCAACCCGTTGTTGTTCGCCACCAGAGAGTTGTTTGGGAGTATGGTGCAAACGATGCCCCAAACCGACTTGTTCTAAACAGTGTTTTGCCCATGTAGAGTCGGTGTTTTTGCTTAACGAGAGTGGCAGCAAGACATTTTCTAAAGCCGTTAAATGTGGTAATAAATGAAATGATTGAAAGACAAAACCGACATATTGCTGACGTAAACTGGCACGTTCATCTTCAGAGAGTGTGGTTAATTCATGACCTAATAGCTCAATAGAGCCAGCACTAGGTGTATCTAAGCCTGCCAGTAAGCCTAATAAAGTCGATTTACCAGACCCCGAGCTCCCCACAATCGCTACCGTTGCCCCTTGTTCAATTTGTAGGGTTATCTGTTGCAAAATCGTCAACGAATGCTCCGCAGTGGCAATCGTTTTGTTAAGGTTAGTAACACGTAATGCGTAAATAGGTGTGGTCATGGCAAAGTTTTATCTAGCGTTGATGTTAATGGTGACAAGTTGCTTTAATACAGCATATGCTGCAAGCATCGTGGTCTTTGGTGATAGTATCAGTGCTGCCTATGGGATAGAAGTCAACAAAGGCTGGGTTGCAAAACTGCAACAAAAGCTAAAACAGCAAAAAAAAGATTATCAAGTCATTAACGCGAGTGTCAGTGGCGAAACAACTTCGGGTGGTGTAACACGTTTACCGCAGATTTTAAAACAATATCAGCCAAGCATTTTGATTTTAGAATTGGGTGGTAATGACGGTTTACGCGGCCAGCCCCCTAAACTCATGCAACAAAACCTCCAAAAAATGATTCAACAAGCCAAGCAGCAAAAAGTAAAAGTGCTGTTTTTAGGCATGAAAATTCCACCTAATTATGGCAAAGCCTATAACCAAGCCTTTGAAAAAGTGTTTGTGGAAGTGGCAAAAATTGAAAAAGTGTCTTTTGTGCCATTTTTTTTAGAAGGGGTGGGGGGGCATGATAATTTAATGCAAGCCGATGGTATTCACCCCAATCAACAAGCTCAACAACAGCTGCTTGACAATGTTTGGCCAGCCTTAACCCCCCTATTAAATACCCCTTAAAACAACAAATGCCCCACTGGTAGTAATTAGGCGATAAGTGGCTATTTCTAAAGGGTATTTTATGTTTAAAATATCGATATTCATTTTGCCAATCATACACCAAACAGCAAAACACATTTTGTAACAAGTGTGCTTGCGCTTACCATTTAATAGACAAATGTAGTGTGACACGGTTAGCAGAATTATCAGCTCTCGCTTTGTATTGTTACGTTTCAAAATAATAAAAATATCTGTTTTAGTTGTTTGGAGTTTCGACCATGTTTAAAAAAGCTGCCTTCGTTGTGTTATCGCTGTGTTCGATAACTTCAGTTCCTACGGTATATGCCTTAGAAGCCCTTAAAGATGTGCGTGTAGAACGTGATAAATCTGAATGGCAGTTAGTTAAAAATGATGTTACTCGTAACATTAAAACCTATATTCGTGAAGGCGATGCCAAGCGTATTAATTTTAAAATTGACGCAGTTATTGAAGGTACGCTAGAAGCAGTGGCGCGAGTACACTTTGATATTAACAATATCAAACATTGGTATTGGGAGACTTTAGATTCTCGCTTGTTGCAAAAAGTATCTAGTACAGAGTATTACTACTATATGCAATACAATGCGCCAGTCACCATGCCCGACCGTGATGCAATTTTGCATGCCAAGATTGAGCCATATTCAGCCAAAAAAGGTTATATGCAGTTGAGCATCAAAGCGGTACCTGACTATTTGCCGCCACAGGGTAATTTAGTGCGTGTGCAAGAGCAAGATATGACAGTCAAGTTCACCCCAATCGCCAAGGATAAAGTTCGTTTAGAGGCTGAAGGTTTTGTTGATCCAGGTGGAATTGCACCAACTTGGGCTATGAATTTTATCCAACGTAACGCACCTTACTCGACGATGTTGGATTTACAACGTCGTGTTACCATGGCAGCTCATAACGGTACATTGAATGAGCCATCTCAGTTTATTTATGCAGAATAATACTGCAACGCGCTATTATTGATACTTTAAATGTTAAAGCCCCAATCTCAGCACAGATTTGGGGCTTTTTTGTGCTTGTATGATTGACAAAACTGTTTTATCTTCCTGATATGACAAATATGTGACGTTTAGTGCTAATCGGGTGCAAGTTCTACACAATACGGTGCATAGTTTATGCTAATGCACGTTTAGAATGTCTATAACTTTATAAAAACAGAGCGTCAGTCTATTCAAGACTTGAAGCAAATTTGAAAAAAATAATTATGATTTGGAGCGATTATGCTAAAAAAACTCTCGATAATAGCGTTGGCCGTGATGACTACTGTGTCGCCAGTGACTACGTTTGCGGATGCCAGAGACGATGTTGATGATTTACGCGTTGATAGTAAGCGAGCCAATGATTGGGTGCAGGTAAAAAAAGACCGTCTAAAAAACATTACCACATGGGCAAAACGTGAAGATGGCAAAAGCATTCGTTCTTTTAAAGTGGATATGACCTTAGATGCATCTTTAGAAACGGTTGCACGGGTACATTTTGATGTCGAAAATATCAAACGTTGGTTTTGGGAAACTAAAGAGTCCAGACTTCTTAAAAAAGTGAGTGATAAAGAATATTATTTTTATCAAGTATTTAATGCTCCATTAACGATTCCTGACCGTGATTCGATTGTGCATGTCACAGTGGAGCCATTTAATGCCAAACGTGGTTATATGATGCTGACATTAAAAGCAGTGCCAGATTTTATGCCACCTCAACCTGGCAAAACGCGCGTAGCAGCACAAGACTATTATATTAAATTTACCCCAATTGATAAAAATACCACTCGTTTAGAGTCATCGGGTTATATCGATCCAGGTGGGGTAATGCCAGCTTGGACAATTAACTTTGTGCAGCGTACTGCTCCGTATTCTAGTATGTTAGGATTAGCACGGATGGTACAACTACCTTATTATCGCGAAAATAAAGATCCATTAGACTTTGCTTTTATGGAATAAACTTAAGCCTCCTACGTGGAGGCTTTTTTGTGTCATTTTTGCTTAAGGGGCTTGTGTCATAGCTATCAATCACGGTAAAAACAGGACTTGCTATATTAAGGAGAGAGCGTGATGGGTGGTTTTGTAATTATCTTGGTTGGTTTTGTCTTTGTCTTGGCTTATAAGTCTATTCAACAAGTGCCACAAGGCTTTGAATATACCGTTGAGTCTTTTGGTCGTTATACCAAAACCTTACAACCGGGTTTGCATTTCTTATTGCCTTTTGTTGAGCGAGTAGGCGACAAGCTCAATATGATGGAGCAAGTATTAGATATTCCGCCACAGCAAGTGATTTCTAGCGATAATGCTATGGTCACTATTGATGCGGTGTGTTTTTATCAAATTATTCAAGCCTCAAAAGCAGCTTATGAAGTGAGTGATTTAGAATATGCGATTCGTAATTTGACGATGACCAATATTCGTACGGTCATTGGTTCTTTAGAATTAGACAGTATGTTGTCACAGCGTGACCAAATCAACGCACAATTATTAAATACCATTGACCAAGCGACTAACCCTTGGGGGGTCAAAATTACCCGTGTCGAAATTAAAGATATTACCCCTCCGCATGACCTCGTAGAAGCGATGGCCTCGCAAATGAAGGCCGAACGGACTAAACGCGCGCAAATTTTAGATGCAGAAGGTCATCGTCAGGCCGAAATTTTGCGTGCCGAAGGCGAAAAACAAGCACAAATTTTAAAAGCCGAAGGGGAACGTCAAGCCGCGTTTTTAGAGGCGGAAGCCCGTGAACGTCAAGCTCAAGCGGAGGCACAAGCAACGTTAGTGGTCTCTCAAGCGATTGCTCAAGGCGATTTGCAAGCCGTTAATTATTTTGTTGCCCAAAAATACATTGAAGCATTAGCAGAAATTGCTAAAGCTCCCAATAATAAATTAGTGTTGATGCCCTTAGAGGCGGCGAGTGTGATTGGTTCTGTAGCAGGGATTAGCGATTTAGTCAAAGACTTAAAGCAAGGCGAAAAAAACACGCCACCTCATAGTCCAGCTCCTTTGTTTAATAGGTGATGATATGTGGCATGAGCCTTATTTGTGGTGGGCAGCCTTTGGTTTTTTGCTGCTAATCGTCGAAATGATAACGGGGACGTTTTTCTTTTTAGCGATTGCAGCAGCCGCTTTTATGACCGTTGCAGTGGCTTGGCTTATCGGCGATTATTTGGTGCAATGGGTGGCATTTTCGGTATTCGCGATGATTAGCCTGCTGATTTGGAAAAAAATGCGTCCAGCACATCCCCCTCATCATGATGCAGCGAGTGCATTAAACAATCGCACACGACATTTAATTGGCCGACAAGCCGTTTTAACTGAACCAATCAGCAATGGTATTGGGCGGATAAATATAGATGATAGCTGGTGGAAGGTAGCAGGTGAAGATTTGCCTGTGGGGACACATGTTAAAGTGGTCTCGGTACATGAAATGATTCTTAACGTCGAAAAGGTGTGATAATGAAACAGCAGCGTATTGAAATTATTTTTGATTTTCCTCAATCGGTTGAAAAAATATTTAACTGGATTGGTGATCATAACAACTTAGGCGAGATTTTCTTTCCGTTTAAAGTGACTCGTATTAAAGATGGTCAAGGCGATGTCAATGGCGTAGGTTCGGTGCGTAAACTCAGTGCTTTTCCGTTGATTCCTGTCGAAGAAACAGTGACAGCTTTTCAGCCAAATCAGTTAATTGAATATCGTGTCACCAGCAAATATGCCCCAATTAAAGACCATTTAGGGGTCATGTTATTTGAGCCTTATAATGGTGGTACACGTTTACGTTACACCATTACCTTTACAGGTGTTGTGCCCTTATTAGGACCCGCATTAAAAGTGGGTTTGGGGCAAGGTATTAAACGTGGCTTGGCTAAGTTAGCCAAAAAGAGTTTGTAATGATAGAACCTGTCGAAGACCGACATGAGCGTGGTTTTAATGTTAATGGCCGTTTAATGGCGGCACGTTGTTGGCATGATAAACACAAAAAGCCGTTATTGGCCTTGCATGGTTGGTTAGATAATGCGGCAAGTTTTGATTTACTTGCGCCAGCTTTAGATGATTATTATGTGGTTGCCTTAGATTTTGCAGGGCATGGCTACAGTGAGCATCGGCCAAAAGGTGTGCGTTATCATTTAATTGACCATGTTGATGATGTTGTAGCGGTGGTTAAGCAACTGGGTTGGACACGTTTTAGCATTGTTGGTCATTCGATGGGTGCAGGCATTGCGGCATTATTTGCGGCGGCAATGCCTGAATATATTGAAAAATTAATTATGATTGAGGGCTTAGGCCCTTATACGGGCCCTGCCGACAAAGCAGTAGAGTATTTGCGTACTTCTTTAGTGGAGTGGCAAGACTTTGACGACACGCCACGCGTGATTCCCTCATTTGACACGGCGGTTAAAGCACGCATGAATGGTTTGTTGCCTGTGGGTGAGCAAGCTGCACAGTTATTGTGTGCGCGTGGTACCAAAGCAGTGGAGGGCGGTTTTATTTGGTCAAGCGACAAACGCTTACGTCTTAATTCGCCCACTCGTTTTTATGAGCAACAAGTGTGTGCTTATTTAGCGGCAATTACTGCACCATCTTTGTTGATTATGGCCGAAAAAACCTTAGGTTTTGTTAATAAAGAAGATTATCAACGTCGTGTTGCCGCGCATCCCAATTTGCAGCTGGTAAAGTTGGCAGGTGGTCACCATTTACATATTGATGATAATGTTGAAGGCGTGGCGAGTACGGTAAAGGCATTTTTGGCTGGAGTGACCACAGATGACTAATATTCATTATGTTTGTCCACATTGCGAGGCAATCAATCGTTTTGACAAGCAGCGTTTAAATCAACAACCCAAATGTGGCAAATGCCATCAATTATTATTAACAGGCGAGCCTGTTGAGTTAAATAATAATAATTTTGATAAATTTATCAGTCGTAATGATTTGCCTGTGGTTGTCGATTTTTGGGCAAGTTGGTGCCAACCATGTCAAATGATGGCACCACATTTTGCCAAAGCCGCACAAGCCTTAAATGGTCAATATGTCTTTGCTAAAGTGAATACTGAACAAGCCCAGCAAATAGCCGCACGTTATGGTATTCGTAGCATTCCTACTTTAATCGTTTTTAAATCGGGTAGTGAAGCAAAACGTGTTGCTGGTGCAATGTCTGCTCCACAATTAGTGGAGTGGCTAACAGCTTAATTTCACAATTTCTCCATATTTCTAAGTATAATACGGCTCTAAAAGTATAGAGCCGTTTTTATTTTAAGCCAAAACATCGGAAGTCTTTCGTGTCCTCAGAAACTATCAATCCCACCGTTATCCCTACGCCAAACAACATCGACACAGGTTTAGCCTGTTTAGTGATGTTGGCACGTTTTCACTCATTAGCGGTTGACCCTCATCAAATTGCCCACGAATTTAAGCAAACAGGCAAGCCTTTTACTAGCACCGAGATTTTATTGGCTGCCAAAAAATTGGGCTTAATCGTCAAAAAAGTCACACCGCAATTAAGCCGCCTAGCCACAACGCCTATGCCAGCCGTGGCAGCAGCCAAAGACGGCAGTTTTTTTATTATTGCGCGTATGGACGGCGATAAAGTATTGATACATGACCCAACGGTAGAACGCCCCGAAATTATTAGCCAAGAACAATTAGCGGCACGTTGGTCGGGTGAAGTTATTTTGTTTAGCTCGCGTGCCTCTTTAGCAGGTGAGTTAGCCAAGTTTGATTTTAGTTGGTTTATTCCTGCGATTATTAAATACCGCAAATTATTACTCGAAGTGCTATTTGTCTCGTTTATTTTGCAGTTTTTTGGTTTAGTCACGCCGTTGTTTTTTCAAGTGGTGATGGACAAAGTCTTGGTGCATAAAGGCTTTAGCACCTTAGATGTGATTGCTTTTGCCTTTGTGGTAGTAGTGATATTCGAGATAACCTTAACCACCTTACGCAGTTATGTGTTTGCTCATACCACCAGTCGCATAGACGTAGAACTTGGCGCACGATTATTTAGGCATTTATTAAATTTACCGCTTGGCTATTTTCAGGCACGGCGCGTGGGTGACTCGGTAGCGCGAGTGCGTGAATTAGAAAACATTCGCAGTTTTTTAACCAGTAATGCCCTAACCTTAGTATTAGATTTATTTTTTGCCTTTGTGTTTATTGCGGTGATGTTTTTTTATAGCAAATGGCTAACTTTTATCGTACTAGCGGCTATTCCTTGTTATATCCTCATTTCTTTAATTTTTACGCCCATATTACGCGCCAGACTTAATGAAAAATTTAATCGCGGTGCCGAAAACCAAGCCTTTTTAGTCGAAACCATTAGCGGCATTGACACCGTTAAAGCCACCGCCGTAGAGCCGCAATGGACGCGTAAATGGGATAACCAACTCGCCGCTTATGTGTCATCGGGCTTCAAAACCGCTACCGTTAGCATGTTAGCCAATGGCGGAATTACGCTCATTAGCAAACTCGTGACCGTAGCCACCTTGTATTTTGGCGCAAAATTAGTGATACAAGGCGATTTAAGTATCGGTCAGTTAATTGCTTTTAATATGCTCTCAGGACAAGTGATGTCGCCCGTCATGCGCTTGGCGCAATTATGGACAGATTTTCAGCAAGTGGGGATTTCGATGCAGCGTTTGGGCGATATTTTAAATATTCGTACCGAAGTCGCTAACAGCAAAACTGCTTTACCGCCCATCAAAGGTCAAATTCAACTCGACCAAGTGGTGTTTAGGTATCGTCCCGATATGCCCGAAGTGATTAAAAACATGACCTTAGGCATTAACGCAGGCGAAGTCATTGGTATTGTCGGGCGTTCAGGCTCAGGCAAAAGCACCCTCACCAAACTCGTTCAACGCATGTACTTACCCGAAAAAGGCCGCGTGTTAATTGATGGTTTAGACATTGCCTTGGCCGATGCCTCGTCATTACGCCGTCAAATTGGCGTGGTGTTGCAAGAAAACGTGTTATTTAACCGTAGTATCCGCGACAACATTGCATTAGCTGACCCGAGTATTCCCTTACCTGTGGTCATGCAAGCGGCCAAATTAGCAGGTGCGCATGAGTTTATTACCGAACTGCCCGAAGGTTACGATACCATGGTGGGTGAACATGGTTCATCATTATCAGGCGGTCAACGTCAACGTATAGCTATTGCTCGCGCCCTAATTACTAATCCCCGAATTTTGATTTTTGACGAAGCCACCAGTGCCTTAGACTACGAATCCGAACGCATTATTCAACAAAATATGAAAGCCATTTGCAAAGGCAGAACCGTGATTATTATTGCTCATCGCCTGTCAGCCGTGCGTGATGCCAATCGGATTATTGTGGTCGAAAAAGGCCAAATTATTGAACAGGGAACACATACTGAGCTATTGGCTAATCCCAAAGGTATGTATAGCCATTTACACAGTATGCAGCAAGGATAACCGCCATGAGCCTTAAAACCCATTTACAAGCATGGTCAGATTTAATTGGCCGTTATAAAGAAATTTTTGCCGTAGCATGGCAAAACCGCGAAGCAACCGACAGCAAAGGCTTGCAGCCCCACGAAGCCGAGTTTTTACCTGCGGCCTTGTCTTTACAAGAAACGCCTGTGTCGCCTGCACCGCGCGTGGCGATGTGGTTGTTAATTAGTTTTACCTTAATTGCGCTATTGTGGGCGTGTTTTGGCAAAATGGATATTGTGGCAACGGCACAAGGCAAAATTGTCCCCAATGCAGGCAGCAAAGTGATTCAACCCTTTGAATTATCAACCATTAAAGCGATTTATGTTAAAGATGGTCAGCAAGTTAAAGCTGGGGAAGTGTTAATTGAGTTAGATGCCACCACCACCCAAGCCGACAAACAACGCGTGAGTAGTGAATTGGCCTTGAGCCGTTTGCAAGAAGCACGCGCCCAAGCGATGCTCAATGGTTTAGAACAAGGGCAACTCCCTGTATTAGCTCGCGCTGATAGCGTGACAGACAGTCAATTTGCCGAAGCCCAAGCCTTATTGCAAGGCCAATACAGCGAGTATCAAAGCAAACTCGCTTTATTAGAGGCAGATATTGTTAAAAAACAAGCCGAAAAACTGTCTTTGCAAACCCAAATTACCAGCCTCGAAAAAAGTTTACCCATTTCGCGTCAACGTGCCGACAACTTTAAGCAATTAGCCGATAACGACAATGTCCCCAAAGATGCCTATTTGCAGCGTGAGCAACAAAAAATTGACCAAGAAGGGCAGTTGGCGACAGGCAAAAGCCGCTTGCAAGAATTAAAAGCTGCCTTAGACAGCGTACAACAACAAAAAAATGCCCTGTTAGCCGAAACCAAACGAATACATTTGGATAGCTTAAACGAAGCCAGTCAACGTGTAGCGGCTTTAGAGCAAGAGTTGATTAAAGCCGACTCGCGTCATGGTTTAATGAAGCTCACCGCACCTGTAGATGGCACAGTGCAGCAATTAGCCGTGCGAACCATTGGCGGTGTTGTGACCGAAGCGCAGCCGTTAATGGTTATTGTGCCAAAAGATGACGTGATGGAAGTAGAAGCCTTTTTAGAAAACCAAGACATTGGTTTTGTCAACGAAGGCCAACAAGCCGAAGTCAAAGTGCAAACTTTTCCTTACACCAAATACGGCACCATTCATGCCCAAGTGAGCAGCGTCTCGGACGATGCCATTAACGATGAAAAAATGGGTTTGGTGTATATGATGCGCGCCAAACTCGATAAAAGTACCATGCAGCTCGAAAACAAAGTAGTAAACCTAAGTGCAGGTATGGCGGTCACCGTTGAAATTAAAACAGGCAAACGCCGCGTGATTGAATACTTCTTAAAGCCCTTTTTAGAGTATCAAAGTGAGAGTTTAAAAGAAAGGTGAGTAAAAAAGGGCGCATCGCGCCCTTTGTAATGTCTGTTATTGCGCCTGTCTCGCTTGTTGTTGTGCAGTCACTAACACCTGACCTAAGGTGCTAAGTGTGGTTAATATGTCACCATATTCGGGCAGTTTAGTGCGAACTAAATCGGTAGTAGCACTAATAAGACTAATTTTATCGCCCAAAGATAATTGACCACTCGAATAGCTCACCAAATTATTTTTAACCGCATCTATTGCGCTTAAACGCGCTTGATATTTGGCAATCCCAGCCGAGTTGTTTTGTCTTTTTAGGGTCTCTTGGGTTTTTTGACGTTTAACTTCCATAGCAACAATCAAGCTAGTCACGGTTGCCATACCCACCACGGAATCTTTAAAAGCAGGGCGGGGCTGACCCGTATTAGCCGATGATTGTTGAGGAAATTGGGCGCAGTTTGCCAAAGCAACAGCATACATAACAACAATAGCAATTTTTTTCACAATAAGAGCTCCTTAAATAAATAAGACTTAGACCTTTATAGAGTTTGAATGTTTGTACAATCAGGACATAAGAAAAACTCAGCAGTCTTTATATCGTGAGTTTATCACTAATCATCAATACTGCTTTAGTATAGATTTGTGCAAGCTTGTCCCATTCTAAGTCAAAAAGCAGCTAGTTTGTGATAGCTCTGTATCAGACAAAAAAACTAAAAAATATGAATAATGCATATACATACTTAGAGCAAAATTGCACATTATAGGACTTACGCAGTTATCTCTTATTTGCTCACGCCCTCACCCTCCGCTACGCTCCTCCCTCTCCCTGAGGGAGAGGGTTGGGGTGAGGGTGCAAAACGCGCTAATTTCGGTGAAATGCGTAAGTCCTCATTAACTCTAAGTAAGATTTGAATGTTAACAGTGTGAACGTACAGTCATTAAATTGACTGTATTGTCGAGACATCAGTTTTTAAACTATACAAATGTCAGTCTGTCCAGATGTTATCTGCGGCTTTTTTTGATAAACGTCACTCTATTTTGACGAGAGGTTGTTACAATGGCTCAATATAAAGCTCCACTCCGCGATATGCAGTTTGTGTTACATGATGTGTTAAATGTAGAACAACATTATGCAAGTATTCCAGTTTTTGCTGAAACTAACCGTGAATTAGTTGACAGTATTTTAGAAGCGGGCGCGCAATTTTGCGAAAACGAATTATCTCCGTTAAACCGTAGTGGCGACGAAGAAGGTTGTCAATTTAACGATGGTGAAGTAAGTACACCAAAAGGTTTTAAAGAAGCCTACAAAAAGTTTGTTGAACTTGGCTTTGGCTCTTTATCTGCACCAGTTGAGCATGGAGGACAAGGTTTGCCACCTTCATTAGGTGTGGTAATGAGCGAAATGATGGGTACGTCCAACTGGTCTTGGGGTATGTATCCTGGTTTGTCTCACGGTGCAATCAATACTATCGAAGCGCACGGTGATGAACACCAAAAAGAAGTTTACTTAACCAAATTAATTTCTGGTGAGTGGACTGGTACTATGTGTTTAACAGAGTCTCATGCAGGTTCTGACTTAGGTATCATCCGTACTAAAGCTGAGCCACAAGCTGATGGCAGCTACAAAATCACAGGTACTAAAATCTTTATTTCTGCGGGCGAACATGACATGGCGGACAACATCGTTCATGTTGTTTTAGCTCGTTTACCCGATGCACCAAAAGGCACTAAAGGTATTTCTTTATTCCTCGTGCCAAAATTTATGCCAACAGCCGATGGCGGTGTTGGTGAGCGTAATGGTGTAAAATGTGGTTCTATCGAACACAAGATGGGTATCAAAGCTTCTGCAACCTGTGTGATGAATTTTGATGAGGCAACAGGCTTTTTGATTGGCCCACCAAACAAAGGCTTAAACTGCATGTTCACCTTTATGAACACCGCACGTATTGGTACAGCGATTCAAGGTGTATCTGCTGCTGAAGGTTCTTTCCAAGGTGCTTTAGAATACGCTCGTGACCGTACGGCAATGCGTTCTTTAACTGGTGCAAAAAACCCAGAAAAAGAAGCTGACTTAATTATCGTTCACCCAGCAGTTCGTCAATTATTATTGACTCAAAAAGTATTTGCTGAAGGTGGTCGTGCCTTAGTGTACTGGTTATCTAGCTACAATGATGTTGTTCAAGGTTCTGCTGATGCTGAAGCTAAAAAAGCAGCCGATGATATGATGTCCTTGTTAACACCAATTGCTAAAGCTTTCTTAACAGAAGTGGGTTATGAAGCAGCAAACCATGGCGTACAAGTTTATGGTGGTCATGGCTTTATTCGTGAATGGGGTATGGAACAAATCGTTCGTGATACTCGTATTGCATTGTTGTACGAAGGCACAACCCAAATTCAAGCATTAGACTTGTTGGGTCGCAAAGTGTTGCAAACTCAAGGTGCAATGCTCCGCAACTTTACCAAAGTTATTCACAAGTTCTGCCAAGCTAACGAAGGCAATGCTGACATGGCACAATTCGTTAATCCATTAGCTCAACTCAACAAAGAGTGGGGTGATGTGACCATGCGTATTGGCATGAAAGCTATGGGCAATGCTGATGAAGCAGGTGCAGCAGCCGTTGATTACATGATGTTCTCTGGTTATGTGACCTTAGCTTATTTGTGGGCTTGGATGGCACAAGTTGCTCAGCAAAAATTAGCCGCTGGCGAAGGTGATGCAGCATTCTACAAAGCTAAAGTACAAGCAGCACAATTCTACTTTAAAAAGATTTTGCCACGTACCAAAGCTCATGTTGACATGATTGATGGTGGTGCTGAAACCTTGATGCAAATGACTGCGGATGCTTTTGCTTTCTAATTTTGCGATAATATCGTAACTCTAGAGTGCTGAAGAAGCCCGCTAATCAGCGGGCTTTTTTATGAAAATTTATTTATTGCCCTCACCCCATCCCTCTCCCTAGGGGAGAGGGAGTTAGTCTAAAGGAACAATTATGCCAATTTATAAAGCTCCTCTGCGTGATATGCAGTTTGTATTAAATGAAGTATTTGATGCCAACAACTTTTGGCAAAACAACGCCAAATTAAATCATGTTGATGGCGATACCGTGAATGCCATTTTAGAAACGATGGCTCAATTTAGCGAAGATATTTTATTACCCATCAACCGTAGTGGTGATGAAGAAGGTTGTACCTTTAACAATGGTGTTGTCACTGTGCCAACTGGTTTTAAAGAAGCCTTCAAACAATATGCTGAAGGTGGTTGGATTGGTTTAGGTGCAGACGAGCAATTTGGCGGTCAAAGCATGCCAAAAATGTTAACCGTCTTAACCGATGAAATGTTATTTGCAACGAACCCATCCTTTACCTTGTATCCTTTGTTAACCATTGGTGCAGGTATGGCGATGACTCAACACGCGAGTGAAGAGTTAAAAAATACCTATTTGCCAAAAATGTACTCTGGTGAATGGTCTGGTACGATGTGTTTAACAGAACCACATTCTGGTACTGATTTAGGTATTATCCGCACTAAAGCCGAACCACAAGCTGACGGCACATTTAAAATCACGGGTACTAAAATCTTTATTACGGGTGGCGAACACAACATGACCGAAAATCATGTGCATTTAGTGTTGGCTAAATTACCCGATGCACCTGCTGGTTCTCGTGGTATTTCTTTATTCTTAGTGCCTAAGTTTATGGTGAATGCTGACGGTAGCGTGGGTGAGCGTAATGCGGTAGGTGCTGGTTCTATTGAACACAAAATGGGTATTAAAGGCTCTGCAACCTGTGTCATGAACTTTGATGGTGCAACTGGCTTTTTAATTGGTAAAGTCAACGAAGGCTTAGCCGCCATGTTCGTAATGATGAACTACGAACGTTTATCTATGGGTATTCAAGGTCTAGGGGCTTCTGAAGCGGCTTACCAAAATGCGGCTGCTTATGCCCGTGACCGTTTACAAGGCCGTTCTGCAACTGGTACAAAAATGCCAGAAAAGAATGCCGACAGCATTTTAGTACATCCAGACGTTCGTCGTATGTTATTAAAAATTCGTGCTAACAACGAAGCAGGTCGTGCCTTTGCTTTATATACCGCACAACAATTGGATTTAACTAAGTTTAGTGATGATGCAGAAGTGCGCAAAGCAGCGGCTGATCGTGTCGCGTTATTAACACCCGTTGTTAAAGCGTACTTGACCGATAAAGGTTTAGAAAACTGTATCGAAGGTCAACAAGTATTAGGTGGTCATGGTTTTATTCGTGAATGGGGCTTAGAGCAATGGGTACGTGATACCCGTATTTCGCAAATTTACGAAGGTACCAATGGTGTGCAAGCGCATGACTTGATGGGTCGTAAAGTAGCCAAAAACAACGGTGTATTTGTGGCTTCTTATGTGGCCGAAATTCGTGAATTTAATGCAAGCTTAGCAGGCAATGCTAATTTAGCCTTTATGTACGATGCCTTAGAGCAAGCTATTCAAGACATTGAAAGTGCAACACAATTTGTTGTGGCACAATCTCAGCAAAACCCTGACCAAATCAATGCAGCGGCGGTTGATTATTTACACGCCTTTGGTTTGTTAAGTTTTGCTTATATGTTTGCCAAAATTGCTAAGGCTGCTGATGGCAAAGCCGATACTTTCTATGCCGACAAATTACGTTTGGCTAAATTCTTTGCTACACGTATGTTGCCAGAGTTAAAGTCACGAGTTGCTAGCTTACAAGCAGGCTCTGAGGTGATGATGGATTTTGATATGGCTTATTTCTAAGCTTTATTGAATCTTTAAAGAAAAGGAGTGATTTCACTCCTTTTTTATTGCTTAAAATACACAAAAGGGATGTTTAATGGTACTCTTAAAAGACTTTAAATGAGTTTTTGGAGTCACAATAATGACTAATATGATTCATGCCCGAATCACTGCAAGTATTAGTGAGCTAAAAAAATCACCTATGCAAACCATTGCCGCTGGGCATGGTGAGCCGATTGCCATATTAAATCGGAATACGCCAGCTTTTTACTGTATTCCTGCAGAATTATATGAACAAATGTTGGAGCAATTAGAGGATATAGAGCTTAATCGGATTGCTGATGCACGCATGAGCCAAGCGCGTATTAAGGTCGATATCAATGAGCTATAATCTTGAATTTCGAGAAGAAGCTCTCAAAGAATGGCAAAAGCTAAATCATAGTATTAAACAACCACTCAAGAAAAAATTACTTAAAGTTTTAGAAAATCCTAGAGTACCTAAAAATCAGCTTTCGGGACACAATAATCGTTATAAAATTAAATTGCGCTCTGCTGGTTATAGACTGGTATATGAAGTGATAGATGAGCAAGTCGTCGTGTTGGTGATAGCGATTGCTAAACGAGAAAATAATGACGTTTATGAACGTGCCGATAACAGGCGTTAGTCTTTTATGAATAAGCTTTTAAAAGGGATCTGTTTGGCTTGCTGTACAAGTATTGCTTTTGCCGAGCCACAAGTGCTTGCCACGCCTGAGTCAACTTCAGAAATTACAATCCCTCAAACATCAAACCAGTCGTCTGCCATATCAACATCGTGCATTAAGCGTGATGACGAAGGTCGATTTTTAGGTTGGGTGGACAATCAACATTGTTTGGTATCGTTCAGAGCAACGCAAACGGCACAGTGGCTAGACAGTCTGTTTGGTCAAAGCGAAGATAGTCAAGACAGTATAGGACGCATCCGTATTATTAACGATTTAATATGGACAGAAGGCAGTGGACTCAGTGGTAAAACACGTATTCGGGCTTCCGCTAAATTACCTAATGCTAAGCGGCGTTTTAGTCTAGTGATTAGTGATGAGGATGACAGGCTATATCCAAATAGTGGTACGCAAACAACCACTCAATCCGAAACTACCAGTGCCGCGCTTCGTTGGTTGCCTAATATTGCTTCACAAGTTAAGTACAGTGTCGATTTAGGTGCACACAGTACCGATGTTTTTACCCGCTTACGTGCTCAGCGAGAGTGGCGTATCACCAATAACTCAATTTTTAGATTGAGAGAAAGTGTGCGTTATGGTTTAAAAAGCGAGCTAAAATCGGTGACACAAGCCGAAGTTGAACGTTTGCTGAACGATAAAACCGTACTGCGATTAAGTAGTGCTGTGCAATATTGGCAAAATGAGCCTGACCCTGTCGGATTACGTTGGTCGCAAGATAATAGTGTTTTGCATCGTATTAGCCGTCAAAAAAGTATTGCCTATGGCTTAACTTTAGAGGGGGTACAACAACCGTCATGGCAAGTGAGTAGCGATAGATTATTTGTGCTGTATCGACAGTCATTTTGGCGGCCTTGGTTGTATTATGAATTAGAACCGCAATTAGTGCGTGATTGGACACAGCACAAAGACGTGACATCGTTATTAGTATTTAGAATAGAGGCAAATTTTGGCAACTAATCCCCAGCGTATGCAATTTAATCAATCGCTTAAGTCTAATTTTGTAGAGTCTTTTAGTTTTAGAGGTCATAGTGCCGATGGACGTTATGCCTTTGTGATAGAGCATCGTTTGCACCAAACAGCGCAAGGTGTGGTATTAACCCTATCTTTGGCCTGTTTTGATAAACAGCTCACCAAAACCTATACCATTCATGAGCAACAATTATTGTCGTCGTCACAGCTAGAGGCGTTTTTGGCACAAAAGACATGGCAGCAATGTGTGTTTAGCTTACAGTCGGGTAGTTTTTTTGAAATAGGCCACGATGTGTTACGCGGTAAATTGCACAGTCATGCAGGGAGTTTTAGTTGGCATTTACGTTTGCAGCGTCATCATCAAACATGGCAGTTAAATAATCGGTTTTGGTATTTAGTCCCGTTTTGGCCGCGTCATAAACTACAATTGGCTGATATTAATATTAAATATTTGGGTAAAATTAATAGTTCACATGTCGATTGGGCGGGTGATTTTAAAGGCAGTAGCTGTCATTATTGGGGGTATGGTTATCCTAACGAATATGCCGTTGCGCTTACACATCAATTTAACAGTAATCGCGAGGGCTTTTTTTGTGGCTTTAGCCAACGTCCAGCTGCAAAAATAGCGTTTAATTTACCGTATTGTAGTTTGGCAACCCTAAAAATAGGTCAAAAAACTTATCATTTTCAAGAGTTAACACAATGCTTACGTCATCAAGTGACAGCTTTGGATGACTATCATTGGCATATTCGTTATCAAAATGCCGATTATATGTTAGAAGTAGAAATCGAGGGTGCAAATCCACGTTTAACACCGTGGGTGTCGTGGCAAGATATGTCATCAAACGTCATCAAAGCCAGTCCTTTTGCACAAGGCAAGTTTACTTTATATCATCGGCAAAGTTTGCAGGTAGAGGAGTGTTTGCACAGTCAACAGGTATTTTTACAAAGCCGTTTGCCCGAAAATACAGCTTCATCAGACGAAGGTTTTTGGCTTAGCCCCTAATGGCTTCGAGCAAGGCATTTTGCAAATCCCCTAACTCAATGGGTTTGCTCAAATGTTTATTCATGCCCGCATTAAAGGCTTTTTGCTTTTGCTCATCCAGAATGTGTGCAGTTAACGCAAAAATAGGCATCGCCTCTCGATGCTCTTGTCGTTCCCAACGCCTAATTTCTTGGGTAGCCGTGTAGCCATCCATAATTGGCATGTCACAATCCATCAAAATTACATCAAAATCACCGTGCATGGCACTTTGTAATGCCTCGCGACCATTGCTGACAATGGTATGCTCTATGCCCAATTTTTGCATCATGCCTCTAATGACTTTTTGGCTAAGCTGATTATCTTCGGCAATTAACACTTTTATTTTGCCTAAATGGCCTGTTTGATTAGCGGCAGGCGTAGCAATATTTTGTTGACGTTTCAGCTCTTGACTAATCACTTGACGTAATTGTTTGCTGGTAATGGGTTTGCTAATCACTCGATGAATGCCTGCATTGCGTGCCAAATTTTGAATATTATTTTGGCGCAACCCTGTCAGCATAATCAAAATAACATCATTGGTAATCAACGAGTCCTCTTTTAGGCGTGCGCCTAGCTGTAGGCCACTCATACCAGGCATTTGATAATCCATAATAATGACATCAAAAGACTGGCCTAAATTAGCGGCATTGCGCGCCACCGCAAGAGCCTCAGTGCCGTTTTCGGCGGTACTAACGCGCATTCCCCATTGGCTGGCTTGTTCAGCTAATACCTTTGTTACAGTACGATTGTCATCAACCACTAATAAACGCTTGCCTGCAAAAGACGCTATAAATTCGGTGGTGGACTCACTTAACAGACTACTTGGCGTTTTGAGGGGCAGGGTGAAGGAAAATAATGCGCCTTCATAGGGGATACTATCAACCTCTAAATGGCCACCCATTTGCTCAATTAACTGAATACATTGTGCCAAGCTAGGGCCAATATGCCATGTGTCGGTATGTTCGTTGTTGGGAGTATGAGAGGCTTTAAACAATAGGCCAATTTGAGCTTCTGATAAGCCAATACCTGTATCTTGCACACTAAATTGAATGCCAAGTGACTGATTAAATATGGTGTTTTTTAGACTGATGACAATTTCGCCATGTTCGGTAAAACGCAAAGCATTATGAATAAATCGGCATAAAATTTGACGCAAACGTACCGCATCGCCTAAAACCTCTTTGGGTAGCGCGGAGTCAATATAACTAATCAGCTCAACCCCTTTGTCATCGGCACGACTCTTAAATATATCAAGGCAATAATGCACCAATTCCGTAATATCAAAAATTTCTTCTAAAATCGTGAAGTCTTTTTCGGTATTATTGCTAGAGTCTAAACGGTCGTTAATTAAATGGAGTAAGGCATTGCCTGATGCTTGAATGGTTTGAGTATAGTCGCGTTGAGTTGGACTGAGTTGGGTATCTAGTAACAGTTCGGTCATACCCAAAATGCCACTTAAAGGCGTACGCATATCGTGACTGAGGGCGATGAGTTGTTTGCTATGCTCTTCTTCGTTGGTGGTAGGCTGAACAGCAGTGTCATCTTGCTGTTGTTGATTAAAAGCGCGGTATTGATGCTGTGCTACCAAATTCGTAAGCACCGAACCGACAATAAATGCCGTCATTAAGCCTTGAATCAGTAAGGTTTGAATGCTAAATGCAATACTCACTAGCGCGAGATTGTAGCCCACAGTCATCAATAAAATGCATAACAATAGGGTGCGAATATGGTATCTTTTAAAAACATTTTTAGGATATAAACTAATAAATAAAAACAATGAGCTAAAGATATGGCTCAGACTGGCAAGGCTAAAAGCAAAAAAAGACGGTAAAAATAGTGTGCTGATACTGGCAACCGCTATCATCGCCTGATAAATATAAAAGCGTTTTTGCTCGTAGTCTGTTGGTTGGCATAAAAAACGTATTTGCTCACTGAGAGCTAACAGTGGTAAAAGGCTTAATAACGCCAAGATATTGCTATGTGAGGTGGCTACATCGGCCAAAAAAAAGATAAAAACAGCGCAGGGGCTAGCAACAAACAGAGCATAGCGGACATATAAATTATTAGGATAACGTTCGAGCCACGGTGCTAAACTACAGGCAATGCAAAAACCTAATGCCAAAATCAGATGCCAAGTGCCAGCTAAGACCATGAGCGCGTTCCAAAAACAGTGTAATACAGGACTTACGCATTTCACCGAAATTAGCGCGTTTTGCACCCTCACCTCAACCCTCTCCCTCAGGGAGAGGGAGGAGCGTAGCAGAGGGTGAGGGCGTGAGCAAATAAGCGATAACCGCGTAAGTCCTATAGTAGCAAAAAATCGTTATAAATATTATGCGATAGGCTAACATATATTCAAAAATTGAGTAACGCTTGTTAAATTTTGTTTGACATAAATAGGGAAGAAAAACCATGTTAGAGACATTAAAACAACAATTAAGGCACTTTCCTATTTGGATGGGACTCGTCGTTTTGTCGTTATTTGTATTGTTAGAGTTGATTGCCATTAACAAGCCACACAGTGTTGCCGACGACTGGCTACAGCGTGTTGATACCTTAGTGTATGACTGGCGTTTTCAGGCATTTAAACCTCAACGTGCCGACAATGTACCTATAGTCATTATAGACGTCGATGAGCATAGCTTAAAACAAGAAGGGCGTTGGCCGTGGTCGCGTGATAAATTGGCGCAATTAGTGACGGCTTTGCAAAAACAACAAGTTAAACTTATCGGCTTTGACGTGGTGTTTTCGGAAGAAGAAAGAAACCCTGTTGCTCAAGTCTTGGCAAACTCTGCTTTAAGTGATAGTGCGCGTCAAGAACTGCAACCCTTGGTAGAGCAATTAGATGGCGACAAAAAGTTTGCCCAAGTGATTCATCAAAATACTGTGTTAGGTTATTTTTTGCATGCCGCGGGGGGTATCAATGCTGGCGTATTACCAACCCCTTTATTAAAAATAGAAAAACGTGATTTAGAGAGTTTAAGCATTAACTATATGCCTGATTATACAGGTAATTTGCCCATGTTTGCGAAGTCCGCGCTCGGTGCTGGTTTTGTAAGTACCTTGCCCGATGTTGATGGTGTCATGCGTCGTTCACCGTTGGTGTTGCGTTATGAAGAAGGTATCTACAGTGCTTTGTCTTTAGAGTTAGCACGATTGTATTTGGGGCAGCCCTATATCAAAGTGCAAAGTGTCAAAAGTGGCAATCAACTGCGCTTAGAGTCCATCATTTTGGGTAATCGAGTCATTTATACCGATGAGTCAGGTATGGCGCTTATTCCGTACAAAGGCAAAGGCAAAAGTTATCCCTTTATTTCGGCAACCGACGTTTTAAATGCAACAAAAGAAATACCCGTGCTTAAAAATGCCATTGTGTTAGTGGGTACATCGGCCTTGGGACTAACGGACTTGCGTACTACACCCTTGCAAACGGGTTACCCGGGGGTAGAAATTCATGCCAACTTACTCGATGCCATCATCCAAAGTACCGATAAAGTCAACCAAATGTATTATCGCCCCGATTGGGAGCCAGGTTTAACCTTTGTGATATTGATACTCAGTGGTTTAGCCTTTGTATGGGTATTACCGATGCTGGAACCTGCCTATATGTTGGTGGTTGCAGGCGCATGGTTGACCATGTTGGTGTTAACTAACTTAGTCGCATGGAAAGTAGGACACTTTGATTTTCCTTTGGCGATTTTGGTGTTATCGACCTTTAGTATTGCAATTTTAAATATTGGATATGGATTTTTGCTAACCAACAACCAAAAACGCGAATTAAAAACCTTGTTTGGTCAATATGTGCCACCTGCTCATGTCGAAAAGATGTTAGAAAATCATCATTTAGCAGGTTTAGAGGGTGAGTCGCGCCATATGACGGTCTTGTTTTCGGATATTCGCAGTTTTACTACCATTTCCGAAGGCTTAAAAGCGACCAAACTCAAACAAATGCTTAATGAGTTTTTTACCCCAATTACGGGCATTATCTTTCAGCATAATGGCACGATTGATAAATATGTCGGTGATATGGTGATGGCTTTTTGGAATGCACCGTTATTAGACCCCAATCATGCCGAACACGCGATTGATGCCGCTTTAACGATGTTGGCTAAAGTCGAAGAATTAAAACCAATTTTTGTGGCCAAAGGATTACCAGAGATTGAGATTGGTGTTGGTTTAAACACGGGGTTTATGAACGTGGGTGACATGGGTTCGATGTATCGTCGAACTTATACGGTATTGGGTGATGCGGTTAATTTGGGATCGCGCCTCGAAAGTTTAACTAAATTTTATGGGGTTAAGTTGTTGGTAGGTGAGGGGACATTTGATTCAGCACCACAATTTTTGTATCGCATTGTCGATAAAATTATTGTTAAAGGTAAACGCGAGCCTGTGTTGGTATATGAGCCTGTTTGTCGCTTAGAAGATGCGAGTGAGGGGCGAAAACAACGTGTTGAGCAATATAATCAGGCTTTAGAACATTATTATAGTCGTGAGTGGGATGCTGCCGAAAAAATCTTGCGTCAATTACATAAGGCCGACCCTGAGCGTAAACTCTATAAAATGTATTTAGAACGGATTGATGAGCTTCGTTACGAAGTGTTGCCTGATGATTGGATGGGTGTGTTTGAACATCGCAGTAAGTAGATCAGGACTTACGCATTTTGCCAAAATTAGCGCGTTTTGTGAGCATACAACCGTAGAAAACGGTTGAAATGCGAACAAATAAGCGATAACCGCGTAAGTCCTAAGATTATAGTAGTAGGGTGGGTTATTAACCCACCACAATAGCAATTAGTTCATCAGTTTAGTGCCTAAGGCTACAATCTTTTGATAACTTGTAGGTAGTAAACGCTGCATCGCATCAACCACATAAGCATCAGAACCAATTAAGGCACGACGCGCATCTTTTTGTACAGCTTTTAAAATCACATTTGCCGCTTCTTCGGGGGTGGTTCTAAACAATTTTTCAAAATTTTGCGTGCTAGTGGCAGGATTTAAACCAATATTTTTGATGCTGTCATTCATTTTGGCCGCTTTTGCAATATTGGTTTTAATACCACCGGGGTGAACACAGGTCACACTGACAGGCGCATTTTCGATGTCTAATTCTTGGCGTAAGGCTTCGGTAAAACCACGCACCGCAAACTTACTGGCATTATAAGCACTTTGAGTGGGCTGAGCACAAATACCAAAAATACTCGAAATATTGATAATATGACCATCACCAGAGGCTTTTAAGTAGGGCAAGAAGGCTTTAGTTCCATACACCACCCCCCAAAAGTTAATATTCATGACCCACGCTAATTCGTCGTAGCTCATGCCTTCCACCGTGCTTCCTAATGCCACACCTGCATTATTAAATATCAAATTGACTTTACCGTGCTCGCGTACCACTGCATCAGCCCAAGCATGAACGCCCTCTTTGTTGGCAACATCTAATTTTTGACTGGTGACATTAACACCAAAAGCTTTGGCTTGGTCAACGGTTTCGGCTAAACCTTTTTCATTAACATCACTTAAGGCTAAGTGACAGCCTTGTTTGGCTAAATTAAGAGCTAAAGCACGGCCAATACCTGAACTTGCACCTGTGATTGCTGCGACTTTGTGGGCAAAAGATTTCATATAAAATAACTCGTGATAAGTGGACAATAAGTGTTGTCAACTTTATAATTGACAATAACTGTTGTCAATATCTAAATAAAGGTTTTTGCACAAATGACTGTAACATTATCCAATGACAAGAAAAAACGGTCTTTTCGCGGAGTGAGTGCCGAGCAGCGACAAGCTGAGCGTCAGCAAAAATTGTTAGAAGCTGGCTTGCAATGTTTTGGGACACAGGGTTTTTATCATGTCACCGTGCGTGAAATATGTGCCGAAGCAAAGCTGACTGAGCGTTATTTTTATGAATCTTTTAAAAATAGCGAGGCGTTATTGGTAGCGGTATATCAGGGCATTATTCAAGAAATGCAAAATCATATTATTCATACTGTGTTGGCTGAACCGAATAAAGAACCTAAAGTGCTTATTAAAACGGGCTTAACCGCTTTTTTGCGATTTATTCAGCAAGATGTACGAGTTGCGCGCATTTTGTTTATTGATGTGCCTCATGTCCGTTTTGAAAATACTGTACTTATTCGGGATACTTTGAGTAGTTTCAATGCCTTATTACAGCAATTTGGGCAACTATTGTTTCCTAATGCACTCAATAGCACGTTAAATTTTGATTTAATTAGCGCAGGGTTAAATGGGGCAAATGTGCATATCGTGACCTATTGGGTGCATAGTGACTTTACGCAGCCTTTTGAAGAGGTATTAGAAAGTTGTTATACCTTATTTGCGGCACTGGCCGATTATTTGGCCAATGCTCAAAACTTAACATCATAAGTAGCCCGTGTGAAATGTAATGCAACACGGGAATTGATGCTATTTGTTTGTTTTTCCTGTATTTCGCTACGCTGCATACAGGCTACACATTGTTAACTTAATGATGAAATATGGTATGAGTAGTTCCGTTAAAGCAGATATGATGTTAGTGGGTGTTACCTTGCTGGCAGCCGTGAGCTGGATTATGTCTCGCGAAGCGGTGTTGTTAATGCCGCCGTTGTTATTTATGGCACTTAGGTTTTTGCTGGCGGCTAGCTTACTTGCGATTGTAGGACGTAAGCCATTAGCGCAATTAGATGCTCGTGCTTTGTGGCGTAGTATGGTGGTTGGTTTGGTATTTGCTGCTGGTATGAGTTGTTGGGTAATGGGTATTTTTACAGGTAAACACGTCGGTGAAGGGGCTTTTTTGACCAGTTTAGGCGTGGTGTTAGTTCCTGTGTTGGGGTATTTGTTTTTTAATGAAGCACAAACTCGTAGCACTTGGTCGGCTTTGGTGGTGGCAAGTGTAGGCTTGGCGTTGTTGTCTTTGCAGCATGGTTTTACAGTTGAATTAGGGCAATTATTTTATGTCTCGGCGGCATTTATTTTTGCTTTATTTTTTAGGCTAAACACTCAAGCGGCTAATCCAAGTGTACGCATTGATAAACAAGGAGTGACTCATACCGATAAAGCAGTACCAGCGATTGCTTTAACTTCTGTGGTTTTGGCAATGGTGGGATTATGTTGTGCGATTTTGTCATTGATGTTTGAAGCATGGCAGCCCACATTTAGCCATTTTTCGATGCCGATGTTAGGTTGGATTGTGGCCAGTGCCGTTGTTGGAACAGCTATGCGATTTTTGTTGCAAACCTATGCTCAAAGCCTCTCTACCAATACCCATGGCGTGGTGATTTTGGTGATAGAGCCTGTGTGGGTCGCCTTATTGGCGGCGGTATGGTTTGGTGAGCGTATGAATATGCAGCAGTTAGTGGGTTGTGTGTTGATTTTTGCGGCCTTGTTGATTAGTCGTTTAAATGTATTAAGAGCTTGGTTTAAAACAGTAACCTCATAAAAAAGGATTTTTAGGGTAAAATTGGTCAGTTAAGTGTTGATTATTGGTTTGGTTTCGACTGCGCTCAACCACCTCGATTTTACTATCTGAGTGAAGTCGAAGGATGATTTTTAAGGAGCAATTTGTTTAAATTTGCGATGGAGTTCCCTCTCCTTATAGGAGAGGGTTAGGGTGAGGTTTAGCTGCTAGGCTTGCCCAATAATCTCGGCAACCGTTAACGCTGTCATATTAACAATACGGCGCACAGTGGCTGAAGGGGTTAACACATGAACAGGTTTGGCTACGCCCAACAAAATTGGGCCAATAGTGACATCACTGCCTAAAGTGGTTTTAAGCAAATTAAAGGCAATGTTGGCTGCATCGAGTGTTGGCATAACTAATAAATTGGCATTGCCTGTGAGGCTAGAGTTTGGAAATTCTTTGCGACGAATTTCTTCACTCAAGGCTGAGTCACCGTGCATTTCGCCATCGACTTCTAAGTCTGGTGCATTGGCTTTAACTAAGGCATAGGCTTGGCGCATTTTAAGCGCGCTAGGCGTGTTTTCGGTACCAAAGTTAGAATGTGACAACAATGCCGCTTTAGGGACAATGCCAAAACGTCTAATTTCTTCGGCAGCCAATAAAGTCATCTCGGCAATTTGTTGCGTTGTTGGCTCTGGATTAACGTAAGTATCTGCAATAAACATATTGCGGTCTTCACCCATTAACACATTCATGGCATAAAAATTTTGGGCATTTTTATTTAAGCCAATCACTTGCTCTACATAATCCAAATGCAAATGAAAGTGACCAAAAGTCCCGCAAATCATGCCATCGGCTTCGCCAAAGTGGACTAAGAGTGCGCCAATTAAGGTAGTACGGCGACGCACTTCGCGCATGGCTAATTCTAAACCAACACCACGGCGGCACATAATATCGTGGTAATAGTGATAATATTTTTCATAATCAACCAAGTTGTCTTGGTCTATTAAGCTAAAATCTTGTCCTGCACGAATACGCAAACCCAATTTTTGAATTTGTTTGTTAATGTCTTCGGTACGACCAACCAATAATGGAAAGGCTAAGCCTTCATCAACCACAATTTGCACTGCACGCAATACGCGCTCATCTTCGCCTTCACAAAACACAATACGTTTGTTAGGTGCGGCTTTGGCAAGTGCAAAAACGGGCTTCATAATAAAGGCTGAGTTATAGACAAACTCCGACAAGCGTTGACGATAGGCTTTAAAGTCTTCGATGGGGCGAGTGGCAATGCCTGAGTCCATCGCGGCTTTGGCTACCGCAGGGGCAATTTCCATAATCAAGCGTTGGTCAAGTGCTTTAGGAATAATATAATCCGCGCCAAAACTGGTGGGTTCGCCATAGGCGACTTCATCACGCTCAACGTGCGCCATGCGTGCAATGGCATGAACGCTGGCAATTTTCATTTCTTCGTTAATGGTGGTTGCGCCAACGTCTAATGCCCCTCTAAAAATATAAGGGAAGCACAAGGCGTTGTTGACTTGGTTAGGATAGTCAGAGCGGCCTGTGGCAATAATGGCATCAGCACGCACCGCTTTAACTTCTTCGGGCATAATTTCGGGCGTAGGATTAGCTAAGGCAAAAATAATCGGGTTGCTGGCCATGCTGACAACCATGTCGGGTTTTACTAAGCCAGCTGTCGATAAGCCCAAAAACATATCTGCACCCACCATGACATCGGCTAAGGTGCGAGCGTCGGTGTGTTGAGCGTATTTGGCTTTGCTCTCGTCCATCGCACGACCGTGATGCAATACGCCTTTGGAGTCGGCAACATAAATATTGTTTTTGTTAACGCCTAAAGCACACAACAAGTCTAAGCACGAAATGGCCGCCGCGCCTGCACCCGAGCAAACAATTTTGATTTCATCAATTTTTTTGTTGACTAATTTGAGGGCATTTAACAAGCCTGCACCGACAATAATAGACGTACCGTGTTGGTCATCATGAAAAACAGGAATTTTCATCCGTTCACGAAGTTTCTTTTCGATATAAAAACATTCGGGAGCTTTAATATCTTCGAGGTTAATACCGCCAAAGGTAGGTTCTAAGGAGGCAATAATCTCGACTAATTTGTCGGGGTCGCGTTCATCAATTTCGATGTCAAACACATCAACGCCAGCAAATTTTTTAAACAAAACGCCTTTGCCTTCCATGACAGGTTTAGAGGCCAGTGGGCCAATGTCACCTAAACCTAAAACAGCCGTACCGTTGCTAATCACGGCCACTAAGTTGCCGCGAGCCGTATAACGTGAGACGCTGGTGGGGTCTTTTTCGATTTCTAAACAAGGTGCAGCCACACCTGGTGAATAGGCGAGAGCTAAATCACGTTGATTAGATAATTGTTTGCTAGGTGTAACCGAGATTTTACCAGGATTTGGAAATTCATGATAATCCAAAGCCGCTTTACGAAATACCTCATCCATATTTTATTCTTGCAGTGCAAGCCTCTAATTCAATAAATAAAACACACGCCATTGGGCGTGGGTCAAAATAAGGGGGTTAATATACCATGTTGTGGTCTAGTTAATGTGCTTAACAAACACATCATTCTAACGTGAACGTTAGCAACAGCGGTGGTGGCCAAGCTGTGCTTATTCAAAGAAAGACTTTCCCTTTTGGGGCAATTTGATAATAAAATTGTACTGTGTGGCGGGCTCAAGAGGGGTGTAGAACCTATATCAACACATTAAAAGTCATAATAACGGGGTATTAGTTGTAAAAATACTACGCTTAGCGTAACTTGGCAAGAGACAAACTTAGGACATCGGCAAGATATGAACCAACAAGCACTTCATCCTAAAGCGCAGGCGTTATTAGACGCTCAAGTGGCCTATATAGTGCAACAAATGAGTGGCGTAGAGCTAGCTAATACCTTGGCTCAAGAAATTGATGTGATTTTAGCCAATGCGCCACTGTTGACACTCAATGAGTGTGTCACTCCGCACATGATTAAAGAAACAGTGTATCACTATGCCATTGAACTGGATTTGGGGGCAGGGGTGTTTGATATTATTGGCGATATTGCCCGTACTTTGCATGGCCATCATATTCATCAACAAACCACTCTTAATGATATTGTGCCCGATAAACATGCTCAGCAAGTGCTCGACAAAATCTTAGAGCTTAAAACGGTTCGTGATTATATTGTGCAGCAAGTGATTATGAATCCTGTGTATGCAGCCTTGGCCTCTGATGTCATGTATTATGGTTTGCGGGATTATTTGTTAAGTCAGTTAGGTGGCCAAAAGAGTCGTCAACGTCTTACTCCCTTAGTGTCTTGGGGCAAAAGTTTGGTGGAGCGTGTGCCACCAGATATAGAGCAAATGGTAGAGCTTAATTTACGTCATTATATTCAAAAAAGTTTGAGTCATGTGCTGAGCGAAAGCCAAAGCTTTTTGGCACATATAGATATTCAAAAGCTGCGTGATAATTTATTAGATATATGGGATGACCTGAAACAACATCCGATTAGTACCTATCAACAATTATTAACCAGTATGGATATCGAAGAATTATTTGTGTTGTCGTATGAGTTTTGGCGCGATTTTAGACAAAGTGATTATTTTAAGGTGCTGATTGACTCAGCCATAGACGCTTTTTTTAATCGTTATGGTGAAGCGACCTTAGAAGAATTACTCGACGAAGTGGGTATTAGCCGAGAGATGTTAGTGGCCGATGCTTTGCGTTTTGCGCCTCCCATTATTGCCATGCTCCAACAAAAATCGTTGTTAGAGCCGTTTATTCGACAACATTTAGAGCCATTTTATCACTCACCAGCGGTATGGGCGATTTTAGACGCTAAAACCGATTAAACATCAGCCATATCCACGTGATACAAGCAGTGGCAATAAATATCACCATGCTGCTGAGCCATAAGCTCGTTGATGTTTGTGGTTCCGTAGTGGGGTGTGTGCCCAAATCTGGGTGGGCGCGTTGATAAGCTTCTACCGCTTCTTTGGCTTCTTTAAGACTTAAAGCGTTTTCTTGGCGTACAATTTTGATGGCATCAATTTTGTGACCTAAAGCCAAGGCACCAATGGCGGCTAAAGGAATTAACGGGGTGGAGTCTTGGGGCATCATGAGTAGCATCCTTTCTAAATACAAAGTCTGGGTTAAAAATAGCACTAAGCTATTGTTTAGTTTGTCAAATACCTCACATTTACCTACGTTGTTAGGTGGTTTTTGTGTCGCTTTGTGTGCTGTTTCGCATTTTATAAGTATAGGACTTACGCATTTTGCCAAAATTAGCGCGTTTTGTGAGCATAAAACCGTTGTAAACGGTTGTAATGCAAACAAATAAGCGATAACCGCGTCAGTCCTAAAGTGGTTTTTTCCCAGTGATTTTTACTGTAGCATGATTTTTGTGCACAAAAATAACAGTTATGTAATTTATTGCTTTGTGGGCTTGAGTTACTGTGAGCAAATAAGAGATAGGCGCATCAGTCCTATCTAAGCCGAAATTGTGTACAATGTATGATGCTGAGTGATATCGCGTTGACTAGAGTAAGACCATTTTGATACCTAGCAAATAATTTTTTGAATTTTTTAAATGGATAGGCTTTTGCTTTTATGGCCAAAAATAATCAAGCCCTGCAAACCCTCAAAATTGCCTTTTTAGGTGGACGTGGTTGTGGCAAAACGACCTTGTTAGCGAGTTACTTGGGGCATATGGCCAGCAGTCGTTGGCAAAAAGAACATCAATATTACTTAAGCACACCCGACTCAAGTGACTCCAAACGCTTAAATGAGTTGTTTCAGGGTTTATGTAATGGTTATTTTCCCGAAGCAACCATTAAGCGTGCCTCTGCCTATCGTTTTCAAATGCACGTTGAGGCTTGCGATGGCGTGCCACTCGAAATTCAATGGCTTGACTACCCCGGTGAATGGTGGGAGCGTGAACCTGCCGATGCCAAAGAAAAAAAACAACGAGATGACTGTTTAAAGCGTATGGTCAATAGCCATGTGTGTTTTTTGGTAATAGATGGTGCGGAATTTAAACGGCATGGCGAAACCTATTTGCGCGCCCATTTGGCGCATATGACCAATGAAATTGCCAATTTATTACGTCAAACAGGAACAAAGAAAAAACATAACGCACTTAAAGATATGGTTTGGATTATGGCTTTGAGCAAAGCCGATATGCTTGAGCCAAATTTGACCGCCGCCGACTTTGCCGATTTTGTTAATCGTTATGCAGGTGATCAATTAGACACTTTGCGCCAACGTCTAGGCGAGGCGGGTTGCCCATCGTTTGGCATGAATTATTTACTGTTTTCTTCGGTGTTGGGGACAGGTCAACGCATTATTGATATTAACAAAAACATTGGCTTAGATTTAATAGCCCCTTTAGCCTTGCGAACCATTTTAGAAAAAGAGCTGCAAAATGCCGACAAGTCTGCCGTTCTTAAACGTGTTTTTGCAGGCAGTGCCGACAGAGGTGCATTACAAGCCTTGTTTAATTTATTACGTCAGTTGTTAGCTAAATGGCCAGACCGTTCGACTCGTGACTTGGGCGATTTGTTATTTACTAAAGCCGAGACATGGTTAGGTAGTCATGCCCAAGATTTGCAAAAAGAAATGGATGCCCAACAAAAACAAGGCCATAGTTTGCGTGCCGCCGAAGCCATTCTTAAAATTGCACTCACTAAGCCCGAAAATCGTCAGTATTTTTATGTGCCGTTGTTGCGTGTGGGTGTTAATCGTTAACGGGAATGATGTATGGAAAACGTAGTAATAGATACCCAACTGGTATGGATGACGTGTGGCATTGATGCAGGGTATCAAATTTTGTTAGCACCGCCTGCCCTTGGCAAAACGTGGGTTGATTTATTGGAAGGGGCTTTTCCTAATTTTGAAGTAGGAGATGCCAGCCTAAAAACCGTTGAAATTAACTATGAAGGCGGTAAGGCACTGGCCTTAGCGTTTTTTGACCCCGAGTTATGCGACGGTAGCTCACGCCCGATTAAACACTTTATGTTGTTGTTGGGTATCAATGATGCGGTATTTAAAAAAGCACCCTTATTATTGATACCTCCCTTATTAAAACAGCTAAAACCAGCCTTTGATGTGATTTGCCAAGCCTCGCGTTATAGTTCAGAACAAGAGATTATGCGTCAGGCACAACAGCAGCAAAGTGAGCGTAATATTCGTTTGGAGTTTGCGTCTAAGTTATCTTCTTTTAAATTAGGCAATAAAAACAAACAAGTAACAGGCGTGCAAAAAGCAGTAACCACACGTGACGTATTACCACCCATCGAGCAACAGCATCCTCAAGAAGAAGCCTTGGCAATGCCTGTTTGGTTAAAATGGGCTTTTTTAGTTGTGGTTTTGGTAGCGATGATAGCTGGTATTTGGGTAGGGTTAACAGCGGAGTAAAGTGTGCAGAGTCAGACAGAATGGTCATCTTGGTTAGCAATTTTTGATGAATGGGTTGCACAAATTTTTGTGATTGTGTTGGTGACATTGTTATTAAACTTTGTGGTCAAGCGTATCATGGCGCGTATGGCAGCACGTTTTGCATTAACACCGAATCCGTGGGACGACGCGCTAATAGAGGCACTACAAAAGCCATTAGCATTTTTAATTTGGCTCATTGGCTTAACCATAGCCGTCTATGTGATTAAAGAAGCGACTCAACAAAGTATTTTTGCCTCTGCTGCGCCTTTGCGTGATTTAGGCATTGTGTTTGCCCTGTCGTGGTTTTTGTATCGTTTAGCGATAAATGTTGAAGCCAATGTTATAGCCATACACGAACAACAAGACCGACATTACGATAAAACTACCGCCGTTGCTTTGGGCAAATTGGTGCGTTTGTCATTGATAATTACTTCAACCTTAGTGGCATTACAAACCCTTGGTATATCTATTTCGGGTGTATTGGCCTTTGGTGGTGTGGGTGGCATAGCGATTGGTTTTGCAGCACGAGATTTGCTAGCCAATTTTTTTGGTGCGTTGATGGTGTATTGGGATAGACCGTTTAATGTTGGCGATTGGATTCGCTCACCCGATAGAGAAATCGAAGGCACTGTTGAAGACATTGGCTGGCGTTTAACGCGAATTAGAACCTTTGACCAGCGGCCTTTGTATGTTCCCAATTCGGTGTTTACGGGGATTGTGGTCGAAAATCCTTCGCGTATGGCCAATAGACGCATTAACGAAACCATTGCTATTCGTTATGCCGACATTGACAAAATGGCGGCTATTGTTACCGATGTTAAAGCCATGTTAATGGCTCATGCCGAAATAGATACCACTAAAACCTTGATGGTTAACTTTGATACTTTTAATCAGTCTTCGGTTGATTTTTTTATTTATACCTTTACCAAAACTACTAATTGGGTTGAGTTTCATCATATTAAGCAAGATGTGTTGTTAAAAATTGCTGAGATTGTGGCGCAACATGGGGCGCAAATGGCCTTTCCTACCACGACTTTGGATTTGCCTGAGCAGGTCATGGTGGGTTTGCAAAAATAAATCTAGGCTTAATGGGTAAAAGAAAACCCTCTCCCACAGGAGAGGGCTGGATGTAGCTTGATTACAAGTTTTTCAGTTTTTCTAACTGTTCTTGTAATTTGCCTTTAGCGACATTGGCTTCTTCGAGCCGTTTTTGCTCTTGCGCCACCACCGCCGCAGGGGCTTTAGCCACAAAGCTCTCATTGCCGAGTTTGCCATTGATACGCGCTACCTCTTGCTCTAAACGCGCAATTTCTTTATTAAGGCGTGCCGCTTCGGCATCTTTATCAATAAAACCTTTTAGCGGTACTAATACAGCCATATCGCCCACTAAGGCGGTGGCAGCAGGCGGTAACTCGGCTTCATCTTCCAAAATAGTCAGGCTTTCTAAACGTGCTAAAAATGTTAATTGCGCCGCGTAAACAGTTAAACGTACGGTATCTTGTGGGGTGACATTGTGGCACAAAATCGGCAGTTGTTTACTTGGAGAAATATTCATTTCACCACGGATATTACGAATACCAGCAATCACGCCTTTAATCCATTCCACATCGGCTTCCGCTTGCGGATCAATTTTGCTTAAATCAGGTTGTGGATAGGCTTGGAGCATAATGCTGTCGCCTGTTTTGCCCACTAAACCTTTGACACGCTGCCAAATTTCTTCGGTGATATAAGGCATAATGGGGTGCATTAAGCGCAACATGGTTTCTAAAACACGCAACAAGGTGCGGCGTGTGCCTGCTTTGGCGGCAGGGCTGCTATCGCCATTTAACACAGGTTTTGTCAGTTCTAAATACCAGTCACAGTATTCATTCCACACAAACTCATAAATCGCTTGGGCGGCTTGGTCAAAACGGAAGCTATCTAAAGCATTAATCACGTTTTGTTCGGCTTGCTGCAAGCGGCTAATAATCCATTTGTCGGCAACGCTTAATTCGACATTGTCGTGGTCAACCGCGACATCTTGGCCTTCACAGTTGCTTAACACAAAACGTGCGGCATTCCATAACTTATTGCAAAAGTTACGATAGCCTTCTAAACGCTTCATATCCCAGTTAATGTCGCGGCCTGTTGAGGCTAATGAGGCAAAGGTAAAACGTAAGGCATCTGTACCATAAGCGTTAATGCCTTCGGGATATTCTTTGCGGGTATTCTTTTCGATTTTTGGCGCATCTTGTGGCTTCATTAAACCAGTCGTGCGTTTGCCAACTAAGGACTCCAAATCAATACCATCAATAATGTCTAAAGGATCTAACACATTGCCTTTGGATTTAGACATTTTTTGACCGTCAGCATCACGCACTAAACCATGAACATACACGGTTTTAAACGGAATTTGTGGCGTGCCATCTTCATTCTTCATAAAGTGCATGGTCATCATCATCATCCGTGCAACCCAGAAGAAGATAATATCAAAACCAGTCACTAACACATCAGTGGGGTGAAAAGTGCGTAAGGCTTGGGTATCTTCTGGCCAGCCCAAGGTGGAGAATGTCCATAAAGCAGAGGAGAACCACGTGTCTAACACGTCTTCATCTTGACGTAAGGCAACGTTGTCCGCTAATTGATACTGTTGACGTACTTCGGCTTCATGGCGACCAACATAGACATTGCCGTTGTCATCATACCAAGCAGGAATACGATGCCCCCACCATAATTGACGCGAAATACACCAATCTTGAATGTCACGCATCCACGCAAAATACATATTTTGGTATTGTTCAGGCACAAACTTTACGCGACCATCTTCAACGGCTTCAATCGCAGGCTTGGCTAATACGGAAGCTTTAACATACCATTGGTCAGTTAACCACGGTTCAACAATCACGCCAGAGCGGTCACCACGGGGAGCTTTGAGTTTGTAGGGTTCAATCTTATCCAACCAACCGTTTTCTTCGGCTTCTTTAACCAATTTTTTACGGGCAACAAAACGCTCTAAGCCTGCATATTCGCTGGGTGCAGCTTCTTGACCTAAGTCAGCAAAAGTGCCTGCGGCCATCACCTCAAAATTAGCCAAAATGTTGGCATCTTTATCAAAGATGTTGATTAACGGCAGGTCGTGACGCTTGCCTAATTGGAAGTCGTTAAAGTCGTGGGCAGGGGTAATTTTAACGCAACCTGTGCCAAATTCTTTATCAACATAACTGTCCGCTACAATCGGCACTAAACGGCCTGTAATGGGTAAACGTACTTTTTTGCCAATCAACGCTTGATAGCGATCATCTTCAGGGTTAACCGCAACGGCTGTATCACCCAATAAGGTTTCGGGGCGGGTAGTAGCGACTACTAAATGGTTGCTGCCATCTTCCAAAAAGTATTTGAAATGCCACAATGAGCCATTTTCTTCTTCGCTAATCACTTCTAAGTCAGAAATGGCGGTGTGTAACTTGGGATCCCAGTTAACCAAACGTTTACCACGATAAATTAAGCCATCTTGATACAAACGCACAAAAGCTTCTTTAACGGCATTAGACAAGCCCTCGTCCATGGTAAAACGTTCGCGTGTCCAATCTACTGATGAACCTAAACGACGAATTTGACGGGTAATCGTGCCGCCTGATTGTTCTTTCCATTGCCAAACTTTTTCTAAAAATTTGTCACGGCCTAAGTCATGACGGCTGATGTTTTGTGCAGCTAATTGGCGTTCAACCACCATTTGTGTGGCAATACCTGCGTGGTCTGTACCCGGTTGCCATAAGGTGTTGTAACCCTGCATACGACGATAGCGAATTAAGCTATCCATAATGGTATTGTTAAAACCATGACCCATGTGTAAAGAACCTGTCACATTGGGCGGTGGAATCATAATACAGTAGGGGCTGCCTTGACCTGATGGGGCAAAATAGCCGTTAGCTTCCCATTGTTGATACCAGCGAGTTTCGCTGTCTTTTGGATTAAACGTAGCGTCGAGCGTCATAACATTACCGTGAATTAAAACGAAAAAATTTGCGGCTAATAGTAGCAGATTTTGCGATGTTATATGTATTCATAGAAAGAGATAGGCAGTATGGGGAGGGTAAAAATGATTTAATTCAACGAAACCCTTAATGCTTTATCCAACGCACCTGTTACTTTAAAGTCAAACAAAATACGCCCATCAGCATCGGTCAGCGTCGCTAAATTAGGCGCGACCTTAATCAATTTTTGTGAGCGTTCGAGCGATAAGCGACCATTCACCGACCAGTCAACCCACAATGTATTAACCGCCAATGAGCCATTGATAACGGCATCAGTAACATATCCTTCGCCATCTTGTAACTGCGTTAAATTCATGTTTTCTACACGAATAAAGTTGTTTTGATAATACATAACGCCTGTAGCTTGACCGATGGTTAAAGTATTTATTGGCTTAAAAATGCTTTCTAATTGACGCGAGCTAATACGATTTGCCAACACTTCACGCAGTCCGTCTCTAAATAAACGGGCATTAAGCATTTTTATGTTTTGCGCCAAAACATTTGCTTTGGCTTTAATGGTAAATTTTGAGGGTACTAAATCCGCTTTAAAATCAACTTTGAGTGCGGTTCCCGCTGTTTTCTCAAAGACTTCAGGCAACAAAACCCCCATTAAGCTAGAATCCAAAGTGCCAGTGGCATTGAGTCCATCCACGTTACCTTTAGCTTGAATGTTAAGCGAGGTTAAACCTGAATAAGAGAGACCTTTGGGGTAATAGGCTCGCACAAAAGGATAAATATCTTCCATTTTTGTAGGTTCGATGCGCGTAGCTTGGATATTAACATCCATCATCGGTTTACGAGGTAGTCCTGTAATCGCTCCATCTACCGTCATGCGTTGACCATCAAGGGTCATGGCCATGTCGTTAATATCAAGCCGACCATTTTTTAAACTAAAGACATTGCGGCCAATATCTAAACCCATGCTAAAGGCTTTGCCGCGTTGCGAGCCATCGGGTGCGGCTAACACTAAATTGTTAAATTCAATCCCACCTTTAGAGCTCATGCCGTCCCACGAATTGCCTTTTAGCTGGAGTTTCATCGAAGCATCACCGCTTACTGGGTATGCTGTTAAACCTTTGGGAGCATAAGCTAAAAAGGGCAATATTGGAGCTTTATCAACGGTCAATAGCCCATCAAGGGGCATACGTTCGCTGCGCTCTTTATTAAGAGGGCCTGCCATCCCCCTAAGACTAACATTGCTTGTTTTGGACTGAGGGCTACGCAAACTTAAATCAATATTAAATTTATCTTTCACGGCAAAACCCGAAAATTTAAGGTCTATTTCATCAAATACTAAACGTGCTGGCGGATTAGCGGCACTGGCATCAACCACACGCACAACTCCATGACTGGCATGAAAATTTTTGATATGTAGCCAGTTAATCAAATTACCACGTTTTTGTTGTTTGAGGTCATCTACATTAAGGCTGTAATCTTTGTCGATGAGCAGATTGGCACTAAAGTTGTTGATGGCTAAATCAAGTACCGAAATACGTCCAATAAATAGAGGGAGTAGCTCTGCTTGGAGACGAATTTCTTCGGCATGTGCAAAATGTGGCCAGTCGCGTAAGGGATGTTTTAAAAAGCGCGGGTTTTCAGAAAAAGTGATGTTATTAACCGTGACACCAAAAGGCATAAAAGAGAACTTGAGCTTTTGGTAGTCCATTTTGCGCGGAATGACTTTTTTGACGGCAGCTTCGCCTGCTTTACGTGCGCTTGACTCATCAACAGCATCAGCCGCACAAGGGCTATTCAGTCCAATAAAAATGGCAACAATCGGCAAATAAGACGATTTTTTTATCATGAAGCATCAGCTTTTTTTAAGCTATCACTCAATAATTGATTCATTTCACCATGTAACCAACGACGTAAATCTTCACGTACTTTATCTAAATGTTCTTCAATCAAATCATCGGCATTTTGTAAAAAACGTTTTTTGAGTTCTTGCTCAAGGGCAGACGGTGGCACAGAGGTGACAGGTGGACGGGCAGGCGGCATGACAGGCCGTTTTTTGGTCGGATTTGCAATAACACGCTCGGCTATCACACCGCCCAAAGATAGACAAATATCTTGTAATTCATCAAAAATTTTTTGGCGTAATTCGCTTGGCGCATACTGCCAGCGTTGTGGAAAATGATTGCCTAATTCAATCGCCATAATAAAACTCACAAATCATGTTTTTCGAGGTTGTAACCTTGTTGTTTATAATACTGCCAACGCAAACGGCCTTGTTGTTTACTCTGTTGTTCATCGGTAATAAGTTCTAGCACGCGCGTAAACTGGGCTAAGCCTTTGGGTTGACGAAGACTTAAATTGAGTAACACGCCATCTGCTTGCGGTGGTGTGTCTAGGCCAATCAAAATCGGCGCATCAATAAAATCGCCATCACCCAAACAATGATGCGGCAAAAAACTATCAGGCTTAAATGTCCATAGCCACTCATCACACAGTAAGGCTTGTGTCTCATCTTGTGCCTGAATAAACACCCGTTGACCTGCCAAGAACGCTTTTTGGGTTAAGCGGCAGGTGGTCAACAAGCAAGTATCAATGTCTGATTGTGCTAAGACATAAAAATCAACGCGCAACACGGCTATTTAGGTACTCTAATAATAAAGGAACAGGCCGACCAGTCGCACCTTTTTGCGCGCCACTGAGCCATGCAGTGCCAGCAATGTCCAAATGCGCCCATGTGTAGTCTTTGGTAAATCTAGCTAAAAAACAAGCGGCGGTAATTGCGCCACCATTAGGCCCGCCAATATTACCCATGTCAGCAAAGGGCGAGTCTAATAATTCTTGATAATCGTCTAACACAGGCATACGCCAAACACGGTCATTACTTTGCTGTCCTGCTTGCAATAAGTCATTGGCTAAACTGTCACTTGGACTAAATAAACCTGACACCACTTTACCCAAGGCCACCACACACGCACCCGTTAAGGTGGCAATGTCTATCACAATCGCAGGGTCATATTTTTTAACGTAGGTCAGGGCATCACACAATACCAAGCGGCCTTCGGCGTCGGTATTTAAAATTTCAACGGTTTGGCCAGACATCGTGGTAACAATATCACTCGGGCGAGTGGCTTTACCCGAGGGCATGTTTTCGGCAGCCGCGACCACGCATACCACGTTAAGGGGTAATTTAGCCGCTAAAATACCTTTCATCACACCAAAAACGGAAGCTGCACCACACATATCAAACTTCATTTCGTCCATTGCCGCCGCAGGCTTAATCGAAATGCCACCTGTATCAAAGGTAATGCCTTTGCCCACCAATACCACAGGTTTGTCGCCTTTTTTGCCACCTGTGTAATTCATAACAATCAATTTGCCTTCTTGCTCAGAGCCTTTAGACACCGCTAAAAATGCGCCCATGCCCAATTTTTCCATGTCTTTTTCGCCCAAAACTTCAACGCTTAATTTACGTTGACCTTTAGCGAGGGCAGCGGCTTGGTCGGCTAAATAACTGGGGTGACACACATTAGGCGGCAAATTGCCTAAGTCACGCGCAAAATTTAAGCCTGTGGCTAAGGCTTCACCCCATTGTAGCGCGTGTGAGCCTGAGTTATTGGCTAATTCTTGACCTACAACTAAAGTCATGGTTTTGGCCGTAGCATCGGTTTTTTTACTTTTAAATTGCTCAAAACGATAACTGGCCTCGAGTGTGGCACGGACAATATCGCTAATCACTTGGCTATTGTTACGGTCGGTAACGCTTAATTCACTCAAAAAACTATAAATCGTTTGGCTTTTATTATTTAATGCTTTACAAGCACTGGCACAAAGTTTTTGTAAGCTGCGGCCTGTGAGTTCTTTGCTGTCTCCTGCGCCTACGACCATAATCACAGGACAAGAGACGTTATTTAATTGATAGACTAATAGCGTTTGACCTACTTTTGCTTCAAAATTAGCCGCCTTGATGGTGGCCGATAATTGACCATGAGACGCTGTGTCGAGTGCTGTGCCTGTATTTGTTAGGCCAGATGTTGTCATCGGAATAATTAAGGTGTCTGCTGACACCAATGCGGCATTGACCGCAGGAAGTAATGCAAAATCCATTAAAAACCTCTCATCAGAGCTAGGAATATACGTCAAGATGTCTGTAGTTTACCTATTCATTGCACATTTAACAGCATACAAGGCGGCAAAATTGTGATTATTCGTCGTTATTTAAGTATGCAGCTATTGGTGACTTGTTTAGCGGTGACCAGTTTGTTAACACTGATTTTAATGGGTGGCCGTGTTATTAAATACTTTGGGATGGCGGCCGATGGTCGATTAGATGCCAGTTTGCTGTCGGCGGTATTGCTCTATCGCTTACCAGGTTTTTTAGAGTTAATTATTCCATTGTCTTTTTTTATTGCCGTGTTATTGGTCTTTGGCCGTCTATACATAGATAACGAAATGGCCGTGTTGCAAAGCAGTGGTATTGGCCGTTGGCAATTAGTGACCGCCTTGTTACCCATTGTGTTATTAATGACGCTGTTAGTTGCTGCATTTAGTTTTTATTTAACCCCTCAGGGCAATTATTTATCCGAAAAATTATTTAGCAAACAAGAAAGCCGAAACACCTTTGATATGGTTAAAGTGGGGGAGTTTCAGCGATTAGGCAATAATATGCTCTATGCGCGTGCTTTATCTGCCGACAAAAGTCAATTATTGGACGTAACTTTGTACTCGCAAAAGGATAAAACCGACGGCTCAACGCAGCAAATTTTATTATATGCCAAACAAGCCACACGCCTATTTGATGAACCAACGGGCTTAACTTTTTTGGTATTACAAGGGGGGCGACGTTATGAGTTTGCACCTAATAAAATTGCCTACAATCGTTTAGATTTTGACGAATATCGAATGCGTATCAATACCCAAGCCGTCGAAAAAGAGGTTAAACGCGCACGTTCATTTAGCTCAGACCTTATCTATCACAAACAACAACAAGGCGATTTATTAGCCTTGGGCGAGTGGTTATGGCGGTGTTCGTTACCTTGTTTGGTATTGACAGGATTATTGTTAGCCATCGCGTTAGCCAAGGTCAATCCACGTCAAGGGCGATACTTAAAATTACTGCCAGCGATTTTACTCTACGTCAGCTTGGTGGTGATGATTGGTGCAGTTCGCAACAAAATTGAAAAAGGAAAATTAGGACAGGTCGCTTTGTGGAGCGTGCATGGATTTTATTTAGGCTTAGCGGTGTTTTTATTGGCGTGGGAAGATATTAAATTGCGCTATCAGGCATGGCGTTATCAGCAACAAGGAACACCAACATGATGAGTATATTAAGTCGTTATGTTGCCAAAACTGTATTTTGGGCGATGTTAATTGTATTGTTTCTGTTATTAGGTTTGGATCTTGTATTTTCGTTTTTGGCTGAGCTAGAAGACTTACATGGCCAATATCAAGCACTGCAAGCAATGTATTATTCCGCGCTTAATTTGCCGTTTCGTTTTGCTGATATTATGCCTGTAGCGGTATTAGTTGGTAGTATTGTTGGCTTAGGTTTTTTGGCCAACAATGCCGAATTGACTGTCATGCGGGCGGCAGGGCTGAGCGTATGGCGCATTGTTTTTTGGGCAATGCAACCTGCATTCGTGTTAATTATTGTGGGTTTATTGGTGTCGGAGTATGTATTGCCCATGGCACAAATTAAGGCCGAAACTTACAAAGCTCAAGCACTGCAAAAACATATTCCAACGGGCGAATTATGGGGCTATTGGCAAAAACAAGATGATACTTTTGTGCAAATGCACAATGTCAGTCCTGACGGCGTGTTAAATGGAGTAACGTTTTATCAGTTCTCGCCACAAGGTGAGCTACTCCAAAAGCAAACGGCACAACAAGGACGCTACCAAGCACAGGGAGACTGGCAACTTAACGAGATAGCACTGTATCAATTTCAGACGCAGGGAACAGTCACCGTCACTCATCAGCCGAGCCTTCGTTGGCAAACAAGCCTCAATCCTGAGTTTCTTAAATTGGTCACCGCCTCGCCCGAAAATCTTGCGCCTAGTCGCTTGTATGCCTACGCTCATTATATTCAGCAACAAGGTTTAGTGGCTGCACCCTATTTTTTAGAATTTTGGAAAAAAATACTAGCTCCGATTGCAACCTTGTCAATGGTTTTGGTGGCTTGTTCGTTTATTTTTGGCCCTTTACGCTCAGTGACTATGGGATTACGAATTATCACAGGCATCTTAGTCGGTTTAGGTTTTCGCTATTTGCAAGACTTTTTAGGGTATGCTAGTTTGGTGTATGATTTTTCTTCGTTTTTGGCGGCAATACTCCCCATAGGTGTCAGTCTATTGGGAGGGGCGTGGGCATTACAACGGGTTAAGTAATCGTAAAATATATGACACTAAACACGCTTTTATCGCAACAAAAGGTTGACAGTCATGTGTTTTTGCAAGATGTTATAGTCACATCTTAAAAGTATCAGTGTTTGTACTTCAGACATGATTAAACATATAAAAATTGGGCAATCCCTAACTGAAACACTAAAATATAGCTAGGGATACATTAAAAATAACCTAAAAAGAGACTGCCATTTTGTTGACTTGGACTTCTGCCGAAGCCACTGATGTTGGCGCAAAACGCAAAATAAACGAAGATAATATGCTATCTCGACCCGATATAGGTTTATGGGTGGTTGCAGATGGTATGGGGGGGCATGCAGCAGGTGATGTCGCTAGTCAAGAGCTAGTAAAAGCCATGACTCAGCTCAAGGCTTCACCCGATTTGGCTGATTTTGTTGATGCTATCGAAGACAAATTGTTAGCGGTAAATTATCAGTTACGCAAGCATGGTCAAGAGGCATTGGGAGGACGTACTTTAGGAACAACGGTCGTCAGTCTCTTTTTGCTTGATACGATGGGCGCTTGTGTGTGGGCTGGTGATTCTCGTGCTTATTTGTACCGAGATGGTGAGTTGACGCGTATTTCTCATGACCATTCTGCGGTGCAAGAAATGATAGATGCAGGCATGATTACCCATGAGCAAGCGGCATATCATCCCCATCGTAATGTCATTACCCGTGCAGTAGGAGGCTCAGAAAGCTTATATCCTGATGTGCGCGTTTTTACGGTAAAAGCGGGCGATTGGTATATACTATGTAGTGATGGCTTTTATAATGAACTCAATGAAGATGTTATCGCAGCGCACTTGGTGCAAAAGACTCCTCAAGAGTCTGTTGCGATTTTGATGGAAAAAGCACTTGCCAATGGTGCATTAGATAACGTTACGCTCATTATTATAAAAGTAGAGGAGCAATAACATGAAAAAAGATTATCCTGAAGCAAATGCACGTTTAGCCGAAGTGGCAAAGAGCTGGGCAGAGGGAGAAATCAGCCACGATGTTTGGCGTAAAGAACGCCGTAATGTGTTAAGTGCTATTTGGGCCAAAAAAAGTGACTGGGAAAGTAGCCAAAATCGCACGCTACCCCTTAAAAAGAAAGCATCTTCCAACACCTTAACTATGCCAAAGGTTGATGTTCCGCCGCAGTTAGCGGGTGCTCAGTTAGCTATGTACGAAGCAGATGACACTGAGGTCTCACAAGAAGACGTGTTATTTTTAGCGATGTTGTTATTGTCAATGTTGTTTACTGCAGTATTTTTACTATATTGGATTTAGTATTTGGCTCTTTTTGAGTTGCTAAGTTCAGGACTTACGCATTTCACCGAAATTAGCGCGTTTTGTGAGTATAAAACCGTTAAGAACGGTTGAAGTGTGAACAAATAAACGATAACCGCGTAAGTCTTAAGTTGTCTAAAAGCATCATTTTGTGCTCATAACTGTGAACTACAGCACATTATCTGCCCGAGTGTTTGACAATTCTGGTACTTTCGTTTTAGTTAGATGTTCTATGCTTGTAGTATATCTTTAATGCAAAAGTATTTGTGGAATCTGTCATGAGTCAATATCAACCCTTAGTCAAACTAAGACAACCCAATAATACTTTTCAAAAAGGTAATAAGTTGGTACGACGTTTGATTGGGGGCAGACAATCGCTACTGCGCGATTTACGCCTCGTGCTGACGCACTCGGTTGAGTTGCCTTGGATTGTTTTTCCTTTACAGCCCGAAAAAGACACCCATGCTGAGTTATTACCGACCAGTTATCCAAGTTATGTCGATTATTTGTCGGTAGTCGTGCAAATGATTATTCCTACCGAGCGCAAATCGGTCTCTTATGGCACGTTGGCAGTATTGCCGACCGATTATGTGTGGCCACAAGAAAAACGCCAAAGCAAATGGTTTTTTATCAATGGTATTTGTACCAGCCCAGCCATGGCATTATTAGAGGCACGAGAAGTTGCAGCTGCTTTTCAACGCCCTATTCATTTAATTCATACGCCAACCGCAGGGGTGGTGCGTGATTTATGGAATGCCATTACCGCGCGTAGTTTGCGTAAAGACGGCTATTTGTCGCGTCCTGCTTTTAATATTGTTAAAAATGCGTTGTTAAGTCACGAAAAAGTGGTGTTAACCACCTATTCTCAAGGTACGATAGTTGCTAGTTATATTGTCCGCAAAGTTTTAAAAGACCCTGTATTGCGTCAGCACGCTCACAAATTAGAAGTGTATTGTATTGGTGGTGCAGCAGACAGCTTACATATTGACCATGCCTTAAGTGCTAAACATGGCCATAGCGTACCTTATGTTGAACATTTTGCTAATGGCAAAGATTTTTTTGCTAGGGTAGGGGTATTAGCACATTACCATGACACATCAGGTGCAATTTTTGTTATTCCTGACAAAAAAGGCCATATGCTTAATAGCCACTACATCAAAGGCATTAGCCGTGGTGATTACTGCGACCAACGCTCACGTTTGTTTAAATATGCCAACGGTGGCGAGGCTGGTGCGCACGACTATATCCCCCCTGACAGACGGCGTTAATCATTAATAGGACGTACGCGGTTATCGCTTATTTGTTCACTAAACAATCGTTTTTAACGATTTTATACTCACAAAACCCGCTAATTTTGGCAAAATGCGTAAGTCCTGATTAAGCCGTCCGTTTAAGCGCAAGCTCAGCTAATCCAATCAAGGCATTCTTATAAATAGAATCAGGCACCGTGTCTAAGGCGGCAATCGCTTGTTGCGACTCTTCCTGCGCGCGTAGCATGCAATAATCTAATGCCCCCACGTTTTTGACAATCGCTAAAATCTCATCTAAATGGGTTAAACCACCCGTTTTAATCGCTTCTTTAATGAGTTGTGCTTGGTCAGGTGTGGCGGCTTTAATCGCTTGAATCAAAGGTAGTGTCGGTTTACCTTCGGCTAAATCATCGCCAATGTTTTTACCCATTTCTTCTGATGAACTGGTGTAATCCATAATGTCATCAATAATCTGAAAAGCCGCGCCAAAATGAATGGCATAGTTTTTCATCGCCTCTCGATAAATGGGGTTGCCTAATTCCGCGCCTGTTTCGGTCGCTGCCACAAACAGTTGCGCGGTTTTGCCATAAATTACATCCATATAACGTTGTTCGGTGGTGTCGGGGTCTTTTTGGTTAATTAACTGCAACACTTCGCCTTCGGCAATAATACAGGTGCTGTCTGACATAATCTCGGCAATCGCCTGACTCTTAAGACTAACAATTAACTGAAAGGCACGAGAGATTAAAAAGTCGCCCACTAACACGGCAGTAGCATTATTCCATGCCGAATTTACCGTAGCCCGACCACGGCGCAAATCAGACTCATCTACCACATCATCATGTATCAGTGTTGCGGTATGTAGCATTTCTATAATAGCGGCTGCCAAAATATGTTGCGTGCCTTGATAACCTGTAGCACGTGCCGATAACAAACATACTAAAGGCCGCAAGCGTTTACCACCGCCTTCGACTAGGTATTGACCAACTTGCATAATGAGGGGGACGCGCGAGTCGAGGTGATTCATAATAAAGTGGTCAACAGCAGCAAAGTCTTCCGCGACGACTGCCAAAATTTCTTTAAAGTTCATGCCAGTTATCCAATGGTTCTAAAATGCGCTAATGCTAACAGTCACCAATCTTCCGTGCCACTCTTAAACAGCAAACTTTGTGCTTAAAAAAGCTATTTTTTATTAACTGTGCAAATAGAGACTTGCACTTGTGCGGCATTTTGCATACAATCGCGCACCTTGCGAATTATTACTGTGCTGTGGACTTAATAGAGAGTGCCACAGGCTTACGGAGTCAGCGACTATGTACGCGGTTATCAAGAGTGGCGGCAAACAACATCGTGTTGTTGAAGGCGAAAAACTCAAAGTAGAGCTGCTCAATGCAGAAATTGGCCAAAATGTAACTATCGAAGATGTATTGATGGTTGTAAATGGCGAAAATATACAAATTGGTACTCCAGTAGTTACTGGAGCAAAAGTAACAGCAGAAGTGCTCGGTCATGGCCGTCATGATAAAGTGCGTATTGTCAAAATGCGTCGCCGTAAGCACTATCGTAAGCAACAAGGTCACCGTCAATGGTTCACCGAGTTGAAGATTACTGCTATTAGTGCTTAATGGGGAGTATTTGTCATGGCACATAAAAAGGCGGGTGGTTCTACTCGTAACGGCCGCGACTCACAGGCCAAGCGTTTGGGTGTAAAAGTGTACGGTAGCCAACAAATTACTGCTGGCAACATTATCGTGCGTCAACGTGGTACGCAATTCTGGCCTGGTGAAAATGTAGGTATGGGACGTGACCATACTTTGTTTGCCAAAGCTGATGGTATCTTAAAGTTTGTGACTAAAGGTCCTTTCAATCGTCAATATGCGATTGTTGAAGTAGCGGCCTAAGGTTTGCATGCTAAAAAAGCCCCGTTTATCGGGGTTTTTTTGTTTTATTTTTTGGTGGGCGAAAGTTATGCGTTTTGTTGATGAAGCTATTATTCAAGTAGAAGCGGGTAGTGGCGGTAATGGTTGCGCCAGCTTTCGCCGAGAAAAATTTATCCCTTTTGGTGGGCCTGATGGTGGTGATGGTGGTCGAGGCGGTAGCGTCTTTATTGAGGCCGCACCCGATGCCAATACCCTCGTTGACTATCGTTATACCCGTAAATTTAAAGCAGAACGAGGACAAGGTGGTCGTGGTGCTAACTGTAGCGGCAAAAGCGGCGCAGATGTAGTGCTAAAAGTGCCTGTAGGTACCACCATCGTTGATGAAGATACCAACGAAGTCTTGGGTGATTTAGTAGAGCCGTTTCAGCGATTGTTAGTGGCCAAAGGTGGGCAGGGTGGTTTGGGTAATATTCATTTCAAAAGTTCTACCAATCGCTCGCCACAAAAAGCAACCTCGGGCTTTGCAGGCGAAGTGCGTCAATTACGCCTCGAATTAAAAGTCCTTGCCGATGTTGGTTTGTTAGGTTTACCTAATGCAGGTAAGTCCACGTTTATTAGAGCTGTCTCTGCGGCTAAGCCTAAAGTCGCCGATTATCCGTTTACTACCTTAGTCCCCAATTTAGGGGTGGTTGATGTTGACCGTCATCGCTCATTTGTGATGGCTGATATTCCGGGGTTAATAGAAGGTGCATCAAGCGGTGCAGGTCTAGGTATTCGTTTTTTAAAGCATTTGGCGCGCACTCGATTCTTGTTACACTTGGTTGATATTGCCCCAATGGACGGTACTGACCCTGTAGAAAGCGTGCAAGCGATTGCCTTAGAATTACAAAAATTTTCGCCAGCATTGGCGGCATTGCCCCGTTGGTTAGTGATAAACAAAACTGATTTGTTATTGCCCGAAGAAGCCGAAGCAGTAGCGCAGGATATTATTAGCCGTCTTAACTGGCAAGCACCCGTCTTTAAAAGCTCAGGGCTAACACGCGAAGGCGCGATGCAAGTGTGTTATAAACTGATGGAAGCGATTGAAGAACAACGTCAGCTCGAAGTCGAAAATCCTGAATTTGCCGAAGCAGAAGCTGAAAAACGCCGCTTACTCGAAGCCGAAACCCGTCAAAATATCCAAAATTTACGCGCCCAACAACGTGCCAATTATTTAGCGCGCAAAGAAGCAGGTTTTGATGATGAAGAATGGGATGATGAAGATGATGGCGAAATGGAAGTTATTTATCAACGCTAATTAAACCTTGGTAGCCCGTGTGATAACACGGGTTTTTTATGAGAGTTGGTGAATCAGCCATGACTATAAATAATCGTTATAAATTACAACAAGCTAAACGCTGGGTAGTCAAAATTGGCTCGGCGTTATTAACTGCCAATGGCCAAGGCTTAGACCAAGCAGCCATGCGATCATGGGTGGCGCAAATGGTGGGCTTGACTCAGCAGGGCATTGAGCTTGTGTTAGTATCTTCGGGGGCGGTTGCCGAAGGCATGGTGCGTATGGGGATTGCCAAACGTCCTGACTCTGTGCATGACTTACAAGCCTGTGCGGCTATTGGTCAAATGGGTTTGGTGCAAGCCTACGAAACGCATTTTAGAGAGCATGGTTGCAAAACGGCACAAATTCTACTGACTCATGACGACTTGTCAGACCGTAAGCGTTATCTTAATGCGCGCTCTACCTTGACTACGCTCATTGATTGGCGAGTGATTCCTGTTATCAATGAAAATGATACTGTTGTCACTGATGAAATTCGTTTTGGTGATAATGATACCCTTGCCGCTTTGGTTGCTAATTTGGTCGAAGCCGATGTGCTGATTATTTTGACTGACCAGCAAGGTATGTTTGACCGCGACCCGCGTCACAATCCTGATGCGGTGTTATTGCCCGAAGTACGTGCCATGGACGAGAGCTTGTTTGCGATGGCCAGTGGTGGCGGTGCATTGGGACGGGGTGGCATGATTACCAAAGTGCGAGCCGCTCGCTTTGCGGCGCGTTCTGGTTGCGCGACCGTGATTGCCAGTGGTAGTAGCCCCAATGTTCTACAAAAATTATCGCAAGGAGAGCTTTTGGGAACCTTATTATTGCCCGATGCCGACCGATTTACGGCGCGTAAACAATGGCTGGCAGGGCATTTGCAGGTGGCAGGTCGTGTGGTGCTTGATGAGGGGGCAATAAAAGCTATCACTCAGCAAGGTCGCAGTTTGTTGCCTGTTGGCGTAAAAGCGGTTGAGGGTAAGTTTGGCCGTGGTGATGTTGTTGCTTGTATTGATGCAACAGGAAAACAGTTCGCGGTCGGGTTGACTAATTATAGTGCTGACGATATACGTCAAATTCAAGGATTAGCAACAGATAAAATTATGGCTACCTTAGGGTATATTCACGACAAAGAGCTAATGCATCGCGATAATATGGCACTGACTTAGAGGTATAGGTTTTGTTTGCAAACATAAAAACATGGCACGGTTTATGCTTAGTATATTTTGTAATTATAGGTGAATCTAGATTGATGCACAAAAGTAGTGCTTGAATGTTAAGATAATGTGTTGGAATGGCGCGCCCAGAGAGATTCGAACTCCCGACCCCCAAGTTCGTAGCCTGGTGCTCTATCCAGCTGAGCTATGGGCGCGTTGAGGCGGCAAATTATATGCCGTTTTTACTTGCTGTCAATCATTATTTAAATTATTTAATGATTGATGGCGGTGAGAGAGGGATTCGAACCCTCGATACCCAGAAGGTATGCGTCCTTAGCAGGGACGTGGTTTCAGCCACTCACCCATCTCACCGCACAGGGCGAACATACTAACAGTTTTCAAAAAAAGTAAAAGTATTTTTTAAAGATTATTGCTGAATAAATGAACGGTTGAGCTTGGGGGCGTTGTATTCGGATGAAAAGGTAAAAATGTCCGACAATGGTTTGAGCATTGGTGAAGAAATATGCTATAACGGCGGCTGGTTTTTGAATGAATCTTGGGTTGAGTGTTGTGGTGTTAGCTTGACTCAACAGCGATTTTATCCAGCTAAAGTAACATATCTAGCGTGACTTAAAGTGAGACCTAGTGCTAAAATCGCGAGAGTGAACTAGTTTTCTGTTGTTAATATCTACCTATAAACGGTATTTGATAGTTTGATTCTGCCTATTTGAGGGAAAAATATGGAACGCAAGAATATTTTAGGTCTATCCTTGATTGGATTAACCGCGGTCATTGGAACGCAAACAGCTGTTGCTCAAACCGCATTACAACCTCAAGCGATTCCTTATGGTTCGTTTGTACTTATTCCAACATTAAATACCAGAACCGTATTTGATGATAATATTTATAGCTTAAGCTCAAATGAAGTGAGTTCGTTTTCTCAGGTAATTAACCCTACTTTAAATTTTGTAGCACAAGATCGTCTTAATGTTTATAAGCTGACCTATAACTTGAATGCGGCAGGCTATGCCAACGATAGTAATGATAGCTACAATGATCATACGGTTGATGTCAGCGCGCATTTGGAGCCGACTAATCGTCTGCGTTTTGATACAGGCTTGGCCTATGCTATGTTGCATGATGACCGTGGTACAGGCGCAAGCTCTGGTTTCAGTTTGGGGCAAATCCGCAATGATGCCAATGGCGATGGTGTTTTTGATGGTGGCATTGGTGAAGTTGATAAGTATGACTTGACAACTTTACGTGGCGGTGTTGAATTTGGTGACAAAACTGCGCGTGGTTTATTGCTGGCCAATGCCAGTTTAAATCAAAAGAGTTACTCTCGTGCTTCGTCTGCAATCGCTCGTGATAATGATACTTTAAATGTTTTATTGGGCTTGCGTGCGCGTCTGATGCCTAAAACCAAGTTTTTGATAGATTACGAAATTACTGATACTAATTACGATAAATCGCCTGCTCAAGGTGGTACAGCTGATACCAAAGATAATCGTTTATTAGGTGGTGTGATATGGGAAAATACCGCCCAAACGACAGGTAAGTTGCGTTTAGGTCAAGGTAAGCGTCAAACTGACGGTCAAAAAGATATTAATAAATTTACATGGGATTTGGGAATGGAGTGGAAGCCATTGGTATTGGACAGAATCAACATTGATGCTGGTGCACGAATATCTGATGCTTCTGCACCTTATACATCAGTTGAAAATACTCATTACAGTGTGTCATGGACACATGATTGGCTAGACCGTGTGAATACGGTGGTCAGTTTGGGTAAATCTAAAGATGATTATGTCGGTAATCCTTTGCCTATAGATAATCGTGCTGATGATGTGACTACTTATGGAGTTGCAGTTAATTATCAAATGCGTCGTTGGTTGATATTAAATGCAGGTGTTAATTCATCGGATAAAGACTCCAATATTGCCAAGTTTAACAACAAACGTAATGTGATGAGTATTGGTGCTCAAATTAGTTTATAAGTTTATTTGAGCAAAGAAAATTATGATGCATAACCTAACATCGTTGTTGGTCTTGCTATCTATGTTTGCATGGGCACCTGCCCATGCAGGCTTTTTGGATAAGCTATTTGGCGCAACTTCATCAGATACGACACCTTCCTCAAGTCTCTCTCAAGTAACTCCCGTGTATGACGCTGTGTCACCAGCTACAGTGGTAGCGACTAATGTCTCTGATTATCGTTTAGGGGCGGGGGATAAGCTGGGTATCACTGTCTTTAATGAAAAAGAATTAAGCATGGAACTACGCTTAAGCGATGCGGGCAGTTTTTTGTATCCATTTTTAGGCGAAGTGGTTGCTAAAAATAAAACCATTGGTGATTTGCAGGCTTTACTAACTCAGCGTTTAAAAGATGGCTACTTGGTTGACCCTAAGGTCTATGTCAGCATTCTTGAGTATCGTCCGTTTTTTGTTAATGGCGAAGTGGGAAAACCGGGAGGCTATCCGTATCAGCCAGGTTTAACTATTCGTAAAGCAATTTCTTTGGCGGGTGGATTAACACCTAGAGCTTCGCTCAATAAAATTTATGTTGTTCATGAGGCCGACCCAACAGGAACTCCGCGCTTGACAACCTTAAATGCAATATTGTTGCCTGGTGATACTATCACGATTGATCAGAGCTTCTTCTAGTTTTTAGGTATGCACGATGGAAAGATTTGACAACAGCCTGTCTGCCCAACAGGATGATACGATTGATTTGCGTCATTATTGGCGTGTGCTGATGCGCTTTAAGTGGGGTATTATCGGTTTAGCCATTGCCGTTACCTTAGCAGCGGTGTTTATTGTGTCTGCTATGCGCCCTGTTTACAAGGCATCCGTGACGCTCATGATAGAGCAAAAACAAGGTAAAACTTTAGCATCTGTAGATGACGTTTATGGTGCTGATATCACAGGCAAAGAGTATTTGCAAACCCAATTTGAAATTCTTAAATCACGTGAGCTCGCTGCTAGGGTGGTGAGAGAGTTAAATATTGCTGAGCATCCCGACTATATCGCTAAAACCGAAACTGAAATGGCAGAAAAAGCATGGTGGCAAGCCATTGACTGGAAGCAATATTTGCCTGCAGGACATGAACAAAATCCAATACCGAGTGAAGAAGAAAAGTTTATTAAGCTAGTTGACGAGTTTATGAAGCATTTGTCGGTTGAGCCTGTGCGTCAAACTCAATTGGTCAAAGTCAGCTTTGAGTCCTATGATCGTGCGTTGACCGCTCAAGTGGCTAATGCCATGGCAAAAGCCTATATTAACAGTCAAATGGAAGCGCGTATTACCTTGACACAAAATGCCGCTGATTGGCTTTCTACTCGCTTAGGTGCATTAAAAGCAAACTTGGAAACTTCTGAGAAGAAGCTCCAAGAGTATCGTGAACAAAATAATTTGGTTGAGAATGGTGACAAAACAGGGGTGTTAGGATTGTCAGCAGAGCAATTAACTCAAATTAACCAACGTGTCACTGCAGCACAATTTAAGGTCGCAGAAATCAGTCAGCGTTATGGTGATAAACATCCTGCTTTAATTCAGGCAAAACTAGAATTAGCTGAAGCACAACGTGCGTTTAATGAAGCTAAAGACGCATCATTAGAGTTGTCTCGTAAAGAGTTTCGTTTTCAAGAGTTACAACGCGAGGTGCAAACCAATCGTAATTTATATGACACTTTCTTTACGCGTATTAAACAGGCTAATGATAGTTTAGAGTTACAAACTGCTAATGCAAGGGTGATTGACCCTGCTGTCACACCAAGTGCGCCTTTTAAACCGCGTAAAGGATTATTGGTTGCTTTGGCATTGGTATTAAGTGTGATGTTTGGTGCGTTATTAGCCTTTATGTTGGATTATCTTGATTCAACCTTTAAAGGAGCAGAAGATGTTGAAGATAAATTAGGCGTGTCAATGTTGGGCATGGTGCCACTGGTGAAGCAAAAGAAAAAAGACAGTGGAGCATTGTTGTTTTTGGATGATAAACAAAAAAGTTATGCCGAAGCGATGCGTACAGTGCGTACCAGTGTTGTGTTGTCTGGTATTGATAAGCCGCACAAAACCATTTTAATGACATCTAGCGTTCCTAGTGAGGGTAAAAGTACATCATCTACTAATTTAGCGATTGCTTTGGGACAAATGGAACGGGTATTGTTGATAGATGCTGATTTGCGTAAGCCTACCATTGCGAAAGTTTTAAATTTACCTCCCAATAGTCCTGGCTTATCCAATTTAGTAGCTGGCACTGCGACAGTAGAGGACTGTATTTTGCATATGGAAGACGCCAATATTGACGTTTTGACATCAGGTTTGATTCCACCAAATCCTTCTGAATTGTTGTCTTCGCAAAAATTTGCAGACTTATTGCATATGTTGGCGCAAAGTTATGATCGCATTATTATTGACTCGCCACCAACTTTGTTGGTCAGTGATGCCTTAGTGATGTCGAAAGTAGTTGATGCGGTGGTCTATGTGATTCGTTCCGATATTACTACGCACCAAACTGTGCGAACGGGCGTTAATCGCTTGTTAGCAGTAAAAGCACCGATTATTGGTGTTATTCTTAACAAGGTAAATATGAAGAAAGCGGCTCAGTATTATGGCGCATACTCGAGCTATTATGCTTATGGTGGTTATGTTTATGGTCATGATGCAGCCAAAAAATCTGCTTAACCAACAACCGCGATAGTGATACCAAACACGAAAAATGATTTAAACTGAGTAGCCTGTGTGAAGTGCAAAGTAACACAGGATTATTCACTTTAACGCTTTGTTTTTCCTGTATTTCGCTATGCTGCATACAGGCTACAAATAATACTTTAATTCTCGGTCATGGTATGACTATGTACAAAACCTCATTTTTGGGGTTTTATTTTTTTAGCTATTTTTACCCAAAAAAAAGAGAGCCGAGGCTCTCTTTTTTTGATGCATCAGTATTACTGAGCAGCAGGAGCTGGAGCAGCTTCTGGGGCTGGAGCAGCAGTATCGGCAGCGGCTGGAGCAGCAGCGTCAGCAGCAGGAGCAACAGCTTCTGGAGCAGGAGCAGCTTCTGGAGCAGGAGCAGCAGCTTCAGCAGCAGGGGCTTCAACAGCAGGAGCTTCTTCTTTTTTAGCACAGCCAGCAAAAGCTAAAGCAGCAATGATAGCAGCAGATACAGCGATATTCTTGATTTGCATGATGTTTCTCTCGAGTTGCAAAATAATGCTCATTACGACCCGCCTTTTGAATACTGACACAGTGTGTGCAAAAAACAGCATCTCACTAAGCGGCGCGTACATTTTAACAGTCTAATTGTAAAAAATCACTACATTTGTAGGACAATTTGCAAATAGATGTTTTTTTGTAGCGTTTAGGTAGAAAAGTGTTACGGCAGGTTATTATACACCAAATTAAATAATTGTAGAGAGGGTATGTACGGTAATGAAATATAAGGTGATTTTGAGCGGAGTGTTATTGTGGTTGGTATCTGGATGTAGTTCTGTACTTGAAAGCAAAGCTCAGCAATTTGGACAAAACTTTTCGCAAGCAGTCTTAGAAAATAATGATCCTGTATTGGTGGAGCAAGCTCTGCCATCCTATTTGTTGCTGTTGGATGCCTTATTAAAAAATCAATCACAAAATATGGCTTTGTTGAAAGCGGCTGCAAAGCTGAATAGTGCTTATGCCAGTGCCTTTGTGAGCGATACAGGGCGAGGTAAAGGACTAAACGATAAGGCTTTGGATTATGCTGCCAAGGCATTATGTTTGAAAAATAAAAATTTATGTCAGTTACAAACACTGCCTATTGATGAAATGGCCTTTCGTTTGACACAAGTATCAAAAGTAGAGCTTGACTCTTTGTATGTGTTAGGCAGTGTTTGGGCAGGTTGGATTCAGGTGCACAGCGATGATTGGAATGCAATTGCTGATTTGGCACGCGTTAAAATGATTATGCAGCGAGTATTGGCTTTAGATGAAAACTATCAGCAGGGAGAAGCTCATTTGTATTTAGGTGTGTTAGCGACATTATTATCGCCTGCACTTGGAGGACAGCCCGAAGTAGGTAAAAGCCATTTTGAGAAAGCATTGGTTCTCTCTGAAGGAAAAAACTTAATAGCCAAAGTTTATTATGCCAAGTTTTACGCGCGTAATACGTTTAATCGGGAGTTGCACGATGCCTTGTTGCAAGAAGTGGTGGCGGCTAATCCTCAAGCAGAAAAATTAACCCTAAGTAATTTATTAGCGCAACAACAAGCTAAAACTTTGTTGGCAAGTGCCGATGACTATTTTTGAGCTTTTTATTAAAATGGCCAGCATGTGACGGCTTGTTGGCAACCAAGAGAATTTATTATGACAAAAAAACTATTGTTATTGGCCAGTTTGATGGCAATCACGACGCAATCATTTGCATTAACTTTAAAGATAGCAACGCTGTCACCAGATGGTTCGGCATGGATGACAAAAATGCGTGCAGGTGCTGCCGAGATAGAAACTAAAACTCAAAAAAGAGTGACATTTAAGTTTTATACAGGCGGTACGATGGGCAATGACCGTGCTGTATTAAACAAAATTAAAATTGGACAGTTACAAGGTGGTGCTGTAACCGCAGGGAGCTTGTCAGAGTTTTATAAAGATGCGCAAATATATGCGATGCCTTTGCTTTTTAAAAACTTTGCTCAGGTAGATTATGTAAGGCAAAAATTTGACCCTATTTTGTCTAAAGGGTTAGAGCAGGGGGGAATGGTGAACTTTGGTTTTGCAGAAGGCGGCTTCGCTTATGCGATGTCCAAAACTGCACCGATTGCCACGGTGCCAGAGTTGCGTAAACATCGGGTATGGATTCCAGAAAATGATATTCAGGCGGCAGAAACGCTTAAAGCTTTTCAAATTACACCTATTCCTTTGTCTTTAAGTGATGTTTTGCCGAGTTTGCAAACGGGAATTATTGATACTGTCGCCTCTTCTCCAATTGGTACATTAGCATTACAGTGGCATACGCAGGTTAAATATTTAACGGACTTACCATTAAGTTATATTGTTGGTGTGTTGGCGGTAGACCAGAAAGCATTCAATAAAATAGAGGCGGCTGACCAAGCGATTGTGCGTAGTGTTATGCAACAAGTATTTAAAGACATCAATATTCAAAATCGCCAAGATAATGTCGCCGCTTATAACTCTTTGTTAAAACAAGGTATTAAGGCTGTTGCTCCCAATCCAAAAGATGTCATAGAGTGGGAAAAAGCAGGAGATGATGCTTCCGCGCGTATTGCTAAAGCAGGTATTGTTAATGCAACGACATGGCAAGCATTACAAGAGTATCTCAAAACCTTCAAGCCGTCTAAATCATGAGTGAAGTTGTTGCGCGTCTGTTGCGTTGGATTCATCGGCTAGAAGATGGTTTATTGGTTACGTTTTTATTGACCATGATTGTATTGGCCTTTACGCAAATTGTGTTGCGTAATGGCTTTGATACAGGCTTTTCGTGGGCGGACTCCTTGTTGCGGGTAATGGTATTGTGGATTGCATTATTGGGGGCGATGGTCGCTACTCGAGAGCGGCAGCATATCAATATAGATATCATTTCACGTTTTTTGCCTGCCTATGCCCAGCGCATTGCTCAAGTGTCGACTGCCATTTTTGCTAGTTTGGTGTGCGCGATACTCGCCAAATATACTTATAATTTTGTACAAATGGAGTTTCAGGCACCGAGTATGGCTTTTGCTCAAGTGCCTACATGGCTATGTGAAAGTATCATGCCCATTAGCTTCTCTATTATGTCTTTACGGTATTGCCTCTTTGCGCTACAAGATGCGATTGCCTATCAAGGAAACGCCGCGTGACTTTATTCCTTATTATCGTGTTATTGGTGTTGGCATTGTTAGGTGCGCCTTTATTTACCATTTTGGCCGCCGCCGCCGCGTTAGGCTTTACACAACAAGAGATTGATTTAACGATTTTGGGCGTAGAGTTATATCGATTGGTGGATACGCCAATTTTATTGGCTTTGCCGTTATTTACTTATGCGGGTTATGTGTTAGGCGAGGGGCAAACCTCTCAGCGATTAGTGAGATTAACGCGGGCGTTGTTTGGGTGGCTACCGAGTGGCTTGGCCATTGTTGCTTTTTGTACCTGTGCATTTTTTACCGCCTTTACGGGGGCGAGTGGTGCAACGATTGTTGCTTTAGGGGCGTTACTGTATCCTGCGCTCAAACAAGCAGGCTATCCCGATAAGTTTTCTTTAGGACTGGTGACTACATCGGGTTCTTTAGGATTATTGTTGCCGCCTTCGCTGCCACTTATTTTGTATGCGATTATTGCTCAGCAGTTACCACAAGGATCAGGCGTGACCATTGAGGCCATTTTTAAGGCAGGATTATTACCTGCATTACTGATGATAGTGTTGTTGTCTCTTTATAGTCTTCGTATCACACGCAAACATACCATTCCATTGCAGCCGTTTTCAAAAGCTGAATTAAAATTAGCCATAAAAGAAGCCAAATGGGAAATCCCTTTGCCTATTTTTGTGTTGGGTGGCATTTATAGTGGTTATTTTGCTGTCTCGGAAGCAGCGGCAGTAACGGCTTTATATGTGACGGTAATGGCTGTTTTTATTCAGCGAGAAATTTCTTTAGCACGTCTGTTTGGCATTATGCGTGAGTCAATGGTGATGATTGGCGCGATTTTGCTGATTTTAGGTGTAGCAATGGCTTTTACCAATTGGATGATTGATGCTGAAATCCCTACACGTTTGTTTGATTTTATTAAGCAACATATAGATAGTAAATGGACTTTTTTACTGTTGTTGAATGTGTTTTTATTGGTGTTGGGGTGTTTTTTAGATATTTTCTCTGCGTTAGTGATTATGGTTCCCCTGTTATTACCCATCGCGATTGGTTATGGTATCGACCCGATACATTTAGGGATTATCTTTTTGGCGAATATGGAGTTGGGCTACTGTACACCACCTGTAGGTATGAATTTAATGATTGCCAGTTATCGCTTTAAAAAGCCAATGACCGAACTGTACCAAACCACCGTGCCATTTTTATTGGTATTAATGGTGGCGGTGTTAATTATCACTTATGTGCCGTGGCTTAGCTTGGCTTTGTTGTAGGGCAGTTAGATTTTTGTTGGCCAACGGTGGTCATTAAGGCGCAAACGTCGGTTAACTTCTGATAGTAACCGACAAGGCTTAAGGCAAAAATACGTTCTTTTTGATTAAGTCTGTCATTGAGTTGCCATGTCACAGAACGCTCTACGGCATTAGCCACGACTTTTTGCGAGCTAATCGGAAGTTTATCCCAAGTGGCTAAGCCCAATTCAAGGGTGGTGTGAATGACATAAGATTCGCGCGCGCCTAATTGATTGGCTTTATTGAGTGCTTCAATAAACTCTGCGTCGTATTCGCCAAAATTGGCTTTAGCGACAGCAAAGTCGGCAAAGGTATATGGCCATGTTGGGCGCAAGCTAATAGCCGTCCGATAGGCAGATAAAATATTGTCTTTAAATTGCAGTTGTTGTTTAAGGGTTAATTGTGGCGTGTTGTACAAATACCAAAACTGCATTTGTGCAAAACTCGTCCAGAAGTCACCGTTATAGTGGGTAAACGATAAAATTTGCTGATGTTTTTGGCGAAGCTCTTGGTATTGACTATCGGTAATAGTGTATTGTGGGTTTGTCATTCGCTGATGTTGCCATAACTCTAAATAGCTGTTTGCTTGAAAACTATAAAGACCTGCCAAGCCAGTTTTACTTGCCCACCATGCAAATGCCAACAACAGTAATATGAGTGGAAAACGTATGACAGGATGGGAAATAGACATCATAAGCATTAGTTCTTTGCGTTAAAACATAAAAAATCAATCGTTATTGGCATAAGTTTACAGCTTTTATCGGTGACTGTCTTTTATAACTACAAAATTTGCCGTACAATGCTCGCCCTTTGAAGGCATAACACTCACATAAGAAAGCGTTGCTTAACCATTTTGTGTGAATTTTGCTCTTAAACTCGTTTTTGTGGAATACATATTATGGTCGTTATTCGTTTAGCTCGTGGCGGTGCCAAAAAGCGTCCCTTTTACCAAGTTGTTGTAACTGACAGCCGTAATGCTCGTGATGGTCGTTTTATTGAGCGTGTTGGTTTTTTTAACCCTGTTGCTCAAGGTGCAGCCGAAAAAGTTCGTTTAGATGCTGACCGCTATAACTATTGGGTTAGCCAAGGTGCACAACCTTCTGAGCGTGTTGCTCAAATTGCTAAGACTTTTTTAGCAACGGCTTAATTGGCTTGTGATGACTGCGATTCCTTCTCCTGAGCAACTGATTACTATTGGTCGAGTACAATCTCCTTATGGTATCAAGGGCTGGGTTTGGGTGTATGCCAACACCGAGCCAATGACCAATATTTTTGGTTATATGCCGTGGTATGTGCAAATTGGCAAAGAGTGGCGAGAAGTCCAAGCTGTCGAGTGGCGCGAACAAGGTAAAGGTTTGGTTGCGCGCTTTAAAGATTGCCACGATAGAAATGCAGCAGAAGCCTTACACGGGGCGGTGATTTGGACAGCAAAGACTAACTTGCCTGATTTGGCTGATGGTGATTATTACTGGTCAGACTTGATTGATGCCAATGTTTGGACAGTTGATGGCCAATTTTTAGGCCAAGTGTATAGCTTGATGGAAACAGGCGCAAATGATGTATTGGTAGTGCGGCCTGTTGCGGGCAGTATTGACCAACAAGAGCGTTTGATTCCGTGGATTCCTGAGCAGGTGGTGACGGTTGTTGATGTGGTCAACAAACGCTTAACAGTGGATTGGGATATTGATTTTTAAACCGCGAGAGCATTAGCGATGTGGTTTGGTGTAATTACCCTGTTTCCTGATATGTTTTTGGCCTTAACGGCTCATGGCATCACCGAACGTGCTGTTACGCAAAGTTTGATTCAGTTAGAAACGTGGAATCCACGCGACTTTACCCAAGACAACTATCGTCGAGTTGACGAGCGTCCCTATGGCGGTGGGCCGGGGATGGTGATGCTGATAGAGCCATTAGTAAAGGCTCTGACTGCCGCCAAGCAACGTGCCGCTGAGCTAGGTATTAAGCCACGGGTGGTGTATTTGTCGCCACAAGGACGCACCTTTAATGAGGCGGCAACACAATACTTAGGTCAGCACCAAGGCTTGATTTTTGTGTGTGGCCGCTACGAAGGTATTGATGAGCGTTTTATTCAACGCTATGTTGATGAAGAGTGGTCGATAGGGGATTATGTACTCTCGGGTGGCGAATTGGCTGCAATGGTGATGATAGATGCCATTAGTCGTCGTGTAGAGGGGGTGTTGGGGGATTGTCAATCGGCGCAACAAGACTCCTTTGTGTCGGGCCTGTTGGATTGTCCTCATTATACACGTCCTGAGAATTACAACGGTGATACAGTGCCTGAGGTGTTGCTCTCTGGTAATCATGCCAAAATCCAAGCGTGGCGTTGGCAGCAAAGTGTAAAACGAACTTTAGAACGTCGTCCCGATTTATTAGCGTCTGCGCCTTTAAACGCAACGCAACGTCGTTTGTTGGCTCAATTACAACAAGAGCAAACAAACGATAATTTAGGTCAGTCATCGTAGTGATAGACTGAGACTTTAACGGTTATATGCGCCGAGACTTCTCATAGCCTCTGTAACCATTCAACAGTAACTATAGCAATCTGTTGAAATTTTAGGAGTTATTACCATGAGTGGTAAGCACCCAATTATTCAGAGCATTGAACAAGCTCAAATGAAACAAGACGTACCTGCTTTTGGTGCTGGTGACACAGTGGTTGTCCAAGTAAAAGTAAAAGAAGGTGACCGTGAGCGTTTACAAGCCTATGAAGGGGTTGTTATCGCCAAGAAAAATGCGGGCTTAAACTCTGCATTTACAGTGCGTAAAATTTCTAACGGTGTCGGTGTTGAGCGTGTTTTCCAAACACATTCACCCTTAGTTGCTTCTATCGAAGTCAAACGCCGTGGTGCTGTACGTCGTGCTAAATTGTACTATTTACGTGACCGTACTGGTAAATCTGCCCGTATCAAAGAAAAATTGGTGGCACGCAATAAATAATTGCGCCATCTTAAGAAAGCGACCTTGTGTCGCTTTTTTATTTTTTGGGAGGAATTGTGGCAACTTCGACTATCAAAACCACAAAAACACGTCGTCAACGTGGCCGTGTTTTAGCAGCAATTCCTTTGCCCGATAATCAAAGTGGCGCAGAGTTGCAATGGTTGCGTGACCGTTTGGTAGCACAGGCTTTGAGTCAGCACAGTGTGAATGCTTATATTGCTGACTTAAAAAAAATGATTTTGTGGGCAAATAAACCGTTGTCGTTATGGCAAAAAACTGATTTTGAAGATTTTTTAGTCTATTTGACGCACCAAGACACCAGCCCTCGTTCGGTGGCACGTTATTTATCAGCAGCACGACATTTTTATAAGTTACAGTTGGCAGAAGAGTTAATGGCATTTGACCCGACCGTTGAGCTAAACAGCCCACGATTGGGGCGACCCTTGCCTAAAGATGTCTCGGAGTTAGATGTTGAGGCCTTATTAGCCGCTCCTGATATGAGTACAGATTTAGGACTGCGTGATAAAGCGATGTTGGAATTGTTGTATGCCTGTGGTTTGCGGGTATCTGAATTAGTCGGATTGACCATAGATGAGTCAAATTTGCGTGCAGGTTTTGTGCGTGTGCGAGGCAAAGGCAGTAAAGAGCGTTTGGTGCCAATGGGTGAAGTGGCACGCGATTACTTAGTGCAGTATTTGCAAGAGGCGCGCCCGAACTTGGTACGAGGTCAAATGAGCGATGCTTTGTTTCCAAGCAGAGTTGGTGGCTTTATGAGTCGGCAAAATTTTTGGTATGCCATTAAAGCCTATGCCAAACAAGCAGGCATTGAGCGAGAGTTATCGCCACACACCTTGCGTCATGCCTTTGCCACACATTTGTTAAATCATGGTGCCGATTTGCGTGTGGTACAAATGTTGTTGGGGCATAGTGATTTATCAACCACGCAAATTTATACCCATGTTGCCAGAGCGCGTTTGCAACAGTTACACCAACAGCATCATCCTCGTGGTTAATAAAAATTACACACTCTCAGTGTTTTTCTCTTTAAGCTAGTAAAAATTTTGGAGTACCTGATAATGAAATTTGCGCATTTGACTTTGATGATGGGATTGGCGTTGACCAGTGCTTGTTCACAGGCCGAACCACCTATGGTTAGTAAAAACACGAGCGTTGTTGCAGCAACAACTCCTGCAAATGTTGAAGAAACAATTCGTAATACCTTAAAACAAGCCATTCCTGATGCCGAAATTCTTAGTATTACACCGAGTGTTGCTGGCTTGTATGCAATTAAAGCCAAAGGTTATGCCAGCACTGCTTATATGACTGCCGATGGTAAATATATGTTTCAAGGAGAGATTATTGAAATTGAAGGTAGCAAGTTAACTAATATTACCGAAAAAGGCATGGCTGATGTGCGCAAAGCGGCCTTAGCGAATGTGCCTCTAAAAGATATGATTATTTATCCTGCGGCAGAAGGTAAAACCAAAGGTGTGGTCTATGTATTTACCGATGTTGATTGTGGTTATTGCCGAAAAATTCACCAAGAAGTGCCAGTGATGAATAACATGGGCATAGAAGTGCGTTATTTAGCTTTTCCAAGAGCGGGCTATCCTTCGCCAACATCCCAAAAAATGGATGCAATTTGGTGTAATGCCAAACCCACAGAGGCAATGACAGCCATGAAAAATAACCAACCAGTTCCCCCAGCCAGTTGTGAAAATCCCATTAAGTCTCAGTATGAATTAGGCCAAGAATTAGGCGTGCGTGGTACACCTGCTGTGTTTTTAGAAGATGGTAACCAAGTGGGCGGTTATTTATCGCCTAAAGACTTAGCGGCGGCCATGAAAATAAAATAATTATTGGGTATAAAATGCAATTTTGCCGATGAATGCGGTGCATTTTAGCAGCAAACCGTTATATCATTAGCGGTTTTGATAGGCTGCTCAATTTAGAGCGGCTTTTCTCTTTTTTAGATAAATGATTGGCGTTATTAACAGCGAGTCGCTACACAATAGGTGATAGGGTGAAAACGGTTAAAGTCGGTATTGTTGGGCTAGGAACAGTGGGTGGTGGTGCATTAAATTTGTTGCAAGCCAATGCAGCAGAGATTAGTCGCCGTACAGGCCGTGATATTGTTGTGACGCATATTGGCGCACGTCGTGAATATCCACAATACAATTTAACAGGTATTACTATTAGTAGCGATATTTTTGCCGTAGTCAACGACCCTCAAGTGGATATTGTGGTCGAAGTCATTGGCGGCACAAGCACTGCGCGTGAACTGGTATTACAAGCGATTGCCAATGGCAAGCATGTTGTCACAGCCAATAAAGCCTTGTTAGCGCAATACGGTAATGAGATTTTTGCTGCTGCCGAAGCCAAAGGCGTCTTTGTGGCTTTTGAAGCGGCTGTGGCGGGTGGCGTACCGATTATTAAAGTCTTGCGTGAAGGCTTATCGGCAAATCGTATTGATTGGTTGGCAGGTATTATTAACGGCACAGGCAATTTTATTTTGACCGAAATGCGCGAGAAAGGGCGTGATTTTGCTGATGTGTTAAAAGAAGCCCAAGCCCTAGGTTATGCCGAAGCTGACCCCACTTTTGATGTTGAAGGGATTGATGCCGCGCATAAATTAACCATTTTAGCGTCTTTGGCTTTTGGTATTCCCTTGCAGTTTGACAAAGTTTATACCGAAGGTATTAGCAAACTTACCCGTGAAGACGTGAGCTATGCCGAAGAGTTAGGTTTTAGAATTAAACACTTAGGTGTTGCTCGTCGCACTGCTGAAGGTATTGAGTTACGTGTTCATCCAACATTAATTCCAGAACAACGTTTAATTGCCAATGTGAATGGTGTAAAAAATGCCGTTTTAGTGCAGTCTGATGCTGTTGGCTCAACTTTGTATTATGGCGCAGGGGCAGGGGCAGGCGCGACGGGTTCTGCTGTGGTGGCTGATATTGTGGATATTGTTCGTTCCTTAAATATCGAAAATGCGAATGGTGTGCCTCATTTAGCTTTTCAACCCGATGCCTTAGCCGATATTCCTGTTTTACCTGTGGAAGCGGTAAAAACGGCCTATTATTTACGTTTGCAAGCCAATGATAAATCAGGTGTATTGGCCGATGTGACGCGTATTTTGAGTGACAATGGCATTAGTATTGAAGCCATTTTGCAAAAGCCAGCTCACGAAGCAGGCACAGTACCTGTGATTATTTTGACTAAGCCAGTTATTGAGCGCGAAATGAATCGTGCCATTGGTAGTTTAGAAGCCTTAGCGGATATTGTTGCCCCTGTGGTGCGTATTCGTTTAGAAGCCTTAGACGCTTAACCCATTCCAAGCTCTTGCTCAAGGAGTGAGAGGCGATGTTTTTGTAGAGAGAAAATTATGTCTGTAGCTAACCGTTATACTGGTTTAATTAACAAATACCGTGATTATTTACCGATTTCTGACGACACCCGTATTATTTCTTTAGGTGAGGGCAATACGCCGTTAATTCGCCTAAAAAATATTCCCAAGTTAATTGGTAAAGATGTTGATATTTACGTTAAATATGAAGGCTTAAATCCAACGGGGTCTTTTAAAGACCGTGGTATGACCATGGCCGTGACCAAAGCCGTTGAAGAGGGCAGCAAAGCGATTATTTGTGCCTCAACAGGTAATACCTCGGCTGCTGCTGCTGCTTATGCAGCGCGTGCTGGTATTAAAGCCTTTGTATTGATTCCCGAAGGAAAAATTGCCATGGGCAAGTTAGCCCAAGCCATGATGTATGGTGCAATTACCTTGCAAATTCGCGGTAACTTTGATGATGGCATGGAGTTAGTGAAACAAGTCGCTGGCGAAGCCCCAGTCACGATTGTTAATTCGGTGAATCCCTTCCGTTTACAAGGTCAAAAAACTGCCGCTTTTGAAATTGTCGAAGAATTAGGCCGTGCACCTGATTATCATTGTTTGCCTGTGGGTAACGCAGGTAATATTACCGCACATTGGATTGGCTATTGCGAATACTCTACGCCAGCAGGACACAAAGTCACTGATTCTTGCGTGTTTTGTCATGGCCATTGCCGTTTTGCAGGTGGCCCGATGATTGGTAGCCGTCCAAAAATGATTGGCTATCAAGCGGCAGGTTCTGCGCCATTTATGCGTGGCGAAGCGGTCAAAAACCCCGAAACAGTGGCAACGGCGATTCGTATAGGTAATCCACAAAGTTGGTCGCAAGCTTTAAAAGTCCAAGAAGAATCTGGTGGTTGGTTTGATGAATTAAGCGACCAAGAAATTTTGGATATGCAACGTCAACTAGCGATGTATGAAGGGATTTTTTGTGAGCCTGCGTCTGCGGCGTCGATTGGTGGCGCAATTCGTGACATTAAAAGTGGCCGTATTCCAGAAGGTTCAACCATTGTTTGTACCTTAACAGGCAATGGCTTAAAAGACCCAGATACCGCAATAGCCCAATGCACTAACAGTGCGGTGTTAAAAACCATTGATGCCACCTTGCCACAAGTGCGTGATAGCATTTTGCAGTCGATGGGATTGTAATATCTTCCCTAACTAAAAAGCCTCACGTTGTGGGGCTTTTTTTTTGCATTAAAATCTATTATAAATGCTTAAATGAGTATTAAAAAATGAACTTATTTAAGGGGTAAATTATGCATCAAATTCTTGCAGCTCATTCGGTGAGTATTTCGGAGTTAAAACGTAACCCAACCGCCATTTTAGAGCAGGCAGAGGGTTTGCCTGTTGCGGTATTGAATCACAATAAACCTGCTGCTTATTTATTGGCGGCTGAAACCTATGAGAAATTGATGGATTTGTTAGATGATTATCAACTCACACAACTGATTGAGGCGCGTCAGCATGAAAAATCTCAAGCGATTGAGGTAAATATTGATGACTTATAAATTAAAGTTTTTGCCCAGTGCATGGAAAGAGTGGCAAAAACTTGCGCCAGTTATTCAAACACAATTTAAGAAAAAATTATTAGAGCGTTTAGAAAATCCAAAAGTCCCAGTCGATAAACTCAGTGGTTATGAATCGGTATACAAAATTAAATTACGTACAGTAGGTTATCGTTTAGCTTATGAAGTAAACGATGATGAAATTACGGTGTTAGTTTTAATCATTGGCAAACGTGAAAACAATGAAGTTTATGATAAATTAAAAAGCAGAATTAAACACCTACCATGACCAAACTTATTAAACAACGCCCAAGTCTCCCTATCTCCGATAGTCTGATGGTAATGTTGTTATTATCAATAGCAATAATTTTATAGTTAAGGAATATCAATGAATTATCCAGCATTTGAGCGGATTTTATATGAGTTATTGTTAGAGGCAGAAAAAGAGCTACGTTTTAACGAAAATCGTGCTTTTACACATTTAAGAACAATCTTTAAAGAGAGTTTGCCAACCTACTATCAGGACTCACTTAAATATTTAATTAGTTTGGCAAGACAAATATTGCAAGAGGCAGAGCTTTTGTATTCAGACCGTAGGAGTGGTGTGAGTATTCCATTTACGATTAGCAATAAAGGCATTGATTTTTTAAACAAGAAGAAAGGCTTAAAACTAAATGAGATTTCTTTTTTAGAATTGATGGAACACTCAAGTTTTGTAAATTTTATTAACTATCAAGTGACAATACGTATTAACCAACGCTATGAGCAAAAATATGATGATGCAGAGTATCTATCTGAATTAGCAGAAGATTCAAAAAGACATTTCATTTTGCATCAAGCTGACAACTTTTTAAGCCAATATGATAGTGAAATAAATAGTCGTTTAGAGTTCTTTTACATTTATGATATGAAAGAAGAAGATGTTAGTACAAATGCACTAAATAAGCTGACGGTAGCATCAGCAATTCTTCACTGTGTTAATTTGTTAGCGGATAATAATCCTGAACCCAAAAAACAAGACAAACAATTTTCGAATAGTGATATTTCTCATCTAATAACAGAGCAGCATAAAAAGCTCCGTGAAGAATTATTGTCTCAAGTAAAGAGTATTAGTCCAAAACAATTTGAAGAGTTATCGGTATTGATTTTGGGGCATTTGCTTTATGAAGGCCAGCCACTAGAAGAGTTTAGAAAGCATCTCACACAACAAGGTCAATCTGGAGATGGCGGTATTGATGGTATTGTGACTAAACATGACCGTATTCGCGGTAAAGTTATTCATTATGTACAGTCAAAAAGATACACCACAAATTCTGTGCAACGTCCAGAGGTTCAACGTTTTGTAGGTGCATTAGACCCTCATCGTGCCAAGATTGGTGTTTTGATGACAACCTCTAAATTTACTGAAGGTGCAGAGGAATATGTTAAAAACTTAAATATGTACGATGTACGTTTAATTGATGGTGTTGAATTAGTTGAAATGATGATTGAGTGTGGGATTGGTGTCAAAAAATTAAAAAATATTGAATTGCTAGAAATAGATAATCAATTCTTTAGTAATCAACAAATACTGTCAAAATAAAAGGAAAGATTTGATGGATAGTACGTTATTGCCCACTGTTAATCAGACACAAATTCTGTTGATAGACTTGGAGAATTGTCCTAGTCAATTAAGTGTACTACTTAAAGATTTAGAACAATATCAGCAAGTCATTATTTGTTATGCCCAAACTGGTGCAAAAATTCCCTTAGATTGGTTAATGCCACTCAACGAAATGATTAATCAACACCGATTAAAAATTATCAAAATGCCCAATACAGGTAAAAACGCCGCTGATTTTGGTATTTGTTTTTTGGCAGGTATGCTAATGGCTGAGCAGCCACAAAATACTCATTTTGTGATTATGTCAAATGATAGTGATTTAGACCATACCATCAAATTACTCAAAAGTTATGGTCGAACAGCAGAACGTATTAGTTTAAAAAAAGAAGAAGTGACGACAACGATTGTAAACATTAAAGAAACAACCTTAAAAGGTTATTGTCAAAAATTAATCATACAGCAAAAAAATCGTCCAAGTAGCCAAACGAGCTTATTAAATAGTTTACGCTCATATTATGGTCAAGACTTGAATACTGCCGAAAGTTCATTTAATCAGTTGCTAGAGCTTGGCTTAATCACGCTAACTGCAAATAATAAAGTGACTTATCACGATAACAAAATTAGCCAATACGCAGCCTAACAATATCTAGCGACTTTTAATGTATGACCAAACTTATTAAACAACGTCCCATTCCACCTATCTCCGATAGTCTTCAACATTTGCATCCTGTTTTAGCGCGAGTTTATGCCGCACGTGGAATACAACATCCACAGCAAGTACAACATCAGCTAAAAACCTTAGCCCGACCCGAACAATTATTAGGAATGCCTCAAGCATTAGCTTTACTTACTCAGGCTTTACAACAGCAACAACGCATTTTAATTGTCGGTGATTTTGATGCCGATGGCGCAACCAGTACCAGTTTGGTGGTGTTAGCCTTGCGTGCGATGGGGGCAAACTCTGTTGATTATTTAGTGCCGAATCGTTTTAAGTTTGGTTATGGCTTAACGCCCGAAATTGTTGAAGTTGCTTTGAAAGAAAAAAATCCGCAACTGATTATTACCGTGGATAATGGGATTTCTAGCCGTGAAGGCGTAGAGCGTGCCAAACAAGCAGGCGTAAAAGTATTAATTACCGACCATCATTTAACAGGTAAACAACTGCCTAATGCCGATGCGATTATCAATCCAAATCAAGCCAATTGTCCTTTTCCGAGTAAAAGCATTGCAGGGGTGGGCGTCGCTTTTTATGTCATGGCGGCCTTGTGTACCCATC
>JACKNZ010000018.1 GCA_024234595.1 Moraxellaceae bacterium
TGCTCACTGCTCACTGCTCACTGCTCACTGCTCACTGCTCACTGAACTTAGGCTCTAACACCTCAACCGCATCACCAAAACCGCGTAACCACCAAATTAACTGTTGAGTATATTGTACCGTTGCTTCTACACACAAACGACCGTCATCAGTCTCGCTAATCACTTGGTCTTGACTAAGTTTGCTTTCGTATAAATGGTCACCAACAGCTTTGGTAAATAGAGCCTTGAGACGAATAGTTTCACCTTGACCAAAACCTAAAGCACCTGTTTCTAAATAATCATCTAAATCAAAGCATTCTGGCGTAATGGCTGTGGTTTTGAGTAGCTCGGCACTGTTAAAACGCTGCAAGGCAAATAAACGAATTTTGTCATCATCGTGGCGAGTACAAATTAAATAAATAATATGGCCACGTTGCACAATACCTAAAGGATTCAAAATGTACTCGGCAGCCACTTTGTCATAGCGGCGTTGATAGCTCACTTTAATTTGCTTATTAGCTAATAAGCCTTCGTAAATGACTTGTTGTGCTTGACGATTAACTGTGGGTGGAATCAAAGGTTGAGTAGGGGGAATAATCCGCACGCAGTCCAACCAATGTTTGCCTTGATTATCGCTATGACTCACCGCGCGTTGTGCCATATCAAACCACGGGCGCAATTCATCTAATAAACTCGGTGGTAGCAGATGGCGCAAATGTTCTTCGACCATTAAAAAGGTCACTGCTTGGCTAGTGCTAATATGCGGCAAACTCGAAATTTGGGCATCGGCACGCCATCGCCAACCCTGTGGGCTTGCGCCATTACCTTCTAAGGGAAAACGCTCCGCTAATTGGTTGAGGTCACGTTGAATGGTACGCAAACTCACTTGTACGCCTTCTCGTTCTAGGCGTTGTTGAATATCGGCTGTGCCTAACCATTTGCCTTGTGGTAGGTATTGAAGGGTCAGCCATTGTCGGTGCAGGCTACTGGCTTTTTCCTTGCTCATCATAATAAACATACTCTTATATAAATTGTTTAGCTAAAAATAGCACGATTTAGCTCAAAAACAAGACAAAAGCAGTTGTTTGGCGACATATTTTGTCGCTAAAACCTGAGCGTCACACATCGTCGTTTGGCTCTTTGTGAGGTCTTTTTTTTGTTTTTGTAATAGTGATAATTCCATTTGTTGATTATTTAAGCGCATTGATAACACTGGACTGACGCATTTCACCAAAATCAGTGATAGCCGTGTAAGTCCTATAAGAGTGGGAGAATCACCATGATGGCATTATCTTTATTAGCAATAGCTTTGTTTTTATGTGCAACACGTTATCGGATTTGGATTTATGCGGCTGCTTCGGGCATGATGTTTTCGATGAGTTTGTGGTCGTTAATGCAGTTTTTAATGGGTATTTTGCCAGCAGAATGGCATGGTTTGAGTGCATTTTTAGCTATATTATGCGTTTATTGTGTCATTTATGTCATGGTGTCAGCCTATCAAAAATGGCAACATTATAAGCATAAACGGGCGTTGATGTAGCCTTTGCCTAAACGTATGATAACTGCTACAGTCAAGCTTTAAGACTTACGCGGTTATCGCTTATTCGCTCACATCTCAATCGTTTTTAACGATTTTATGTTCACAAAACGCGCTAATTTCGGTGAAGTGCGTAAGTCCTGTCTTGTTAAAACAAATTCAAAAGAGTGTCCCATGAGGTGTTGCATGAATAAGTTTGAGTTAATGCTGTTGTTTATGGCAGGGCGGATGCAGTATTTATCGCATCATCATGCTGGTTTTATGGCCTTGCTGCATAACAAAGACTTTGTGATACAACTGCAAACTTTTGATGCAACGACGGTACGTTATTTTTCGATTAAACATCGTGGAGTGCGTTCACATGGACAAATGCACGCCAAGCCTGATTTTGTACTTAGTTTTAAAGATGCTGACTATGCGGTTAAAACTTTGAGCAAAGCTAACCCAATGGCTTTTATGAAAGGGATGCAAGCAGGCGATATTAAAATGGAAGGGGATTTTGGCTTGTTAATGTGGTTTAACAATGCCGCCAAATATTTACAGCCTGATATTCCTAAACCTGTGCGTCAGGCAGTAAAGTGGTTAAAGGCTCAACGGCAGGCAGCAGTTCAGTAGAGGTGATGTGATGTCTTTGCATGATAAAACCGTTGCCGAAGCACGACGCAATCAAGCGGCACGAGAACAAGGCTACCGCGAAAAGTCGCTAAAAATGTATCCTCATGTTTGCGGCCGCTGTTCGCGTGAGTTTACACGCCAAAATTTACATTTGTTGACAGTGCATCATCGTGACCATAATCACGATAATAACCCTGAAGACGGCAGTAATTGGGAATTATTGTGTGTGTATTGCCACGATGAAGAGCATTCAAAGCAGCTTTATCAATCAACATTTGTGCGTGAAGCACCACGACCAGTTGCGACAGGCAAAGCCTTTGCAGGCTTGGCCGATTTGTTAAAAGCTAAGCAGTCTTAAAACCACCAGCGTACACCAGCCAACCATGTTGTTTCGTGGTTGGTTTGGCCTTGTTGGGTTCGTAAATCGGCTGTTTTAGCCAAAAAACGTTGTTGTTGTACGCCCACATAAGGCGCAAAACGACGCGTGACTTCATAATGTAAACGTAAGCCTGTTTTTAAGGCAGCGAAGCCCGAACCTTGTTGCGTGTTGATGTCTTCTTGGCCATAAGCCGTTGCTTGGATACTCGGTTGTAATACCCAACGTTGTGTCAGACGCAAATCATAATCACTTTCAAGCATGAGCATACTGTGTCCTTGTTCATCTATTAACAGGCTACCGTCAAGTTCAAAACGATAAGGCATTAAACCGTTAACATTCAGCTTTAACCATGTTTGTTCGGCTTGATAAGCCACACCTATTTCATAATTCCAAAAACTATCTAAAGGCTTTTGCCATCCTAAACTGACATCTTGATGAGAGTCTTGCTGATTATGTTCAATATCCCACGTTAAACGTAAGCGTTGACTATCCGAACCATACCAAGCTACACCTTCGCTGACGGTGGTGTTTTCATCGTCATTGAGTTGTTCGAGTTGATTAATACGCACACTCCATGCTGCATGGTTGTGCGTACTGCCTGTATGACTAGAAACACGACCTTGAGAATAATCAGGATGACGTGCATCAGCAGGGGCATTGCCACCTTGCATACTACTCATATCATGATTCATATTATCATGGTTCATGCTGCTATGATTATGCTTAGATGTGCTAGGATTTGCTTCTTGGCTGTTATGTTGATGTGTTTCAGGCTGACTTATTTCGGCCATTTGGTGCTGACTATGCTCATCATGTTGATGATTGTCGGCACTAAATGCGATTGAGCTAACTAAAGAAATGGGTAATAAAATTAGATACTTCATTATGTTGTTCTCATAGGATAGATGTGGTGCTTTTTTTCTCATTTAAACCTCACCCCAGCTTTCATTGCTAAGTTCCCTCTCCCTTTGGGAGAGGGTTAGGGTGAGGGTTTAATCCACAACCACTTCTCTAAACATACCTGACTCCATGTGATAGGCTAAATGACAATGCCATGCCCATCGACCTTGTTCACCAGTGACATCAAACGACACTTTTTGGGCTGGCTGAACCAAAATCGTATGTTTGCGTACTTGTAAGTCACCGTTTGGACAACGTAAATCACTCCACATACCATGCAAGTGCATAGGATGGGTCATCATCGTGTCATTGACTAAGCTAATACGCACACGTTCATTAACACCAATATGCACAGGTTTGGCTTCAGGATACGCCACACCATCAAAACCCCACACATAACGCTCCATATTGCCTGTTAAGTGCATTTCAATTTCGCGTGTTGGCTCTTCTTCGTTGTCACGTAACTCATCAAAGCTATATAAATCGGCATAAGTTAAAACTTTTCTACCGTTATTACGCAAATTAACCCCAGCATCATCCAAATTGGTGCGCGGATAATCAACACGCATATCGGTTGTCCAGCTATATTCAGTGTGGGCATGATGTGCAGGTTCATCGCCTTGCATATCACCCATCATATCGGTCATGGTTAACCATTCGGCTTTATCTATCGCAGGAATGGGTGCGCTTAAACCTTGTTGCACTGCTAATGTGCCGCTAATAAAACCTGAACGAGCAATATCTTGGGCAAACAGGGTATAGGCATCAGCTTGGGGTTTGACTAAGACATCATAAGTTTCAGCCACGCCAATACGGATTTCATCAACCGTCACAGGTTCAACTAAACCGCCATCCGTGCCAACCACGGTCATGTCTAAGTCGGGAATACGAAAATCAAAAATACTTTGCGCACTGGCATTAATAATTCTTAGGCGCACGGTTTCGCCACGGTTAAACAAGCCTGTCCAATTAGCGGCACTGGTTGAGCCATTTAACAAATAGGTGAACGTGCTAACGCCTGATAAGTCGGTAAAATCGGTAGGACTCATGCGCATTTGATTCCACATTTGGCGTTTGGCAAAGGCGCGTTTTAAGCCAAGCTCGCGAATATCGTGCCACAATTCTTCAAAAGTGGGTTGTCGGTAATTATCAAAATGACTTTCACTTTTTAAATAACGTAATAAATCCGCAGGGTTTTGGTCTGTCCAATCGGACAAAATTAACACATGTTCGCGGTCGGCTTTAATCGGATCGCCCTCCGCAGGCTCAATAATCAAGGCGCCATACATGCCTAATTGTTCTTGCCAACCTGAATGAGAGTGATACCAATAAGTGCCACTTTGTTTGAGAGGAAATTGATAACGAAAGCTTTGTTGCGGTTTGATGCCTGCAAAACTTAAATGTGGCACACCATCCATATTCGGCGGTACTAATAAGCCATGCCAATGAATCGAGCTGTCTTCATGTAATTGATTATAAACATCAATAGTTACCATTTCGCCTTCTTTCATATACAGCGTTGGTGCAGGTGTTGAACCATTGACGGTCACGGCTTGCCGTGTTTTTCCTGTAAAATTGATGTCTTGGCGGCCAACGGTAAGTTTAAACTGGTTACCACGCAAAATCGGTTGATAATGAGCTTGACGTGGTTGTGGTTTGGCCAGCGCATGACCAGAGATGCCCATACTTGCAACGGCAATTCCTGTAGCGCAGCCTGTAATAAATTGACGACGGTTTAGTGCAGACATTAAACAAGCTTCCTAGTGGTGGCGCTTGAGTGTGGTTAAAGACACTCAAGCGCTTTTAATGATTAGTCATCACAGCAGGGCTTTTTTTGTTCGCAACACGGCTTATGATCTTGGCAACAATCTGCAGCATAAACTGAGGTAGAAAACATGCCCAGCATCGAAAACAGGATTAACATTTTCTTCATCGCATAATCTCCAAAATAAGCCATAATTGGCTAATAAACTGTAATCCTTAAAGTTAACTTTAAGGTCAAGCCATCACATGGCATATCTTACAAAGAGCATACAAACGATGCAGTTAAAAATTGGTGAGCTGGCACAAAAGACCCATGTTAGTACCGCAACGCTTCGTTATTACGAACAATGCGGTTTATTAAGCCAAGCCAATAGAGCGGACAATGGTTATCGATATTATCCTGAAGAGGCGGTGCAACAGGTTGAGTTTATTAAAAAAGCGCAACAGTTAGGGTTTTCGTTGCAAGATATACAGGCTATTTTGCGAATTAAGCAAGCAGGACAGCAACCTTGTGGCGTGGTTAAGCAAATTTTAGCGGATAAAATTGCACAGGTGCAGGCACAATTACGGCACTTGCAGCAGTTAGAGGCAGAGTTGCTGCATTATCAGGCGCAATGGCAACAACAGGAAACGGCAAATTTGGGCGGGCGAATTTGTGGTTTAATAGAAGAGGTGGAAGTTAAATTCTAATTGTCACGCTATATTAAATAGTTTTTTTGTGTACAAACATGATTGTCGTATAAGTTAAATATAGCGTTTGGCAGTCTTTGCTGCTTGGAGTTGCGTTGCTGTCCAACGGCTTTGAGCACTATGATACCAGTCTTGTACGCAATCTTTTCGTTCAAGTTTAAATTCAGAGTTGACAACATCAATGTGATAATTTTTACTCATATGTTGTGTTATTTTTATCATAGAATTATGAGGTTTAATGTTAAAAACAGTCTCTAAGCAATAGGCTAAATCGGCTTGCCATTTATATAAATGATCATGAATCAAACAGATAGATAATTGAGTGATTTCTGTATGACGGATATTGTTATTTGATAATAACTCTTCCATTCTTTTAGAGTCATCAATCATTATCAAATCTACACTTGTTCCAACATCAATAAATCTTTGTAATATATAGTAATTTCCTATGCGAATTAAAATGATTGGATACCGCCATTGCGTTATTATTTTTACGTTTTTTAGGTGCTTTATTCCAGTTGTCGTATTATAGATGTTTTCAGAGACCAATAACCAAGACTCTCTAAAAAGATGTTGATAATTTTCCCAAAAAATATAACGATTATCTGTTTTTTCTAAGGTTTTTGGATCAAAAGATACTTGCTGTGTAATTTCAAGCAGTAGTTTACGTAAGGATTGATAATTGCCTGACCCTACCCAACAATTTAAACGGTTTATTTCCTCTATGTTAAATGGTGCTCTAAACTGATTTTCTCGGTCACATAATGATAGCCAATATATTATTTCAGGGTAATTTTCTATTATTTTTCGCAGTTCACTAATTGGTTTCGCTAACGTTGAATCATTTAAAAGAGTCTTTGCAAATACTTGTTGTTGTGAAATTGATAGTGGTTGTAATAGAGCATTCAATAATGTCGCCATTTTTTGTCGCACTGTTAGTTTTGATCTTAACCATGTTTTAAACCATAGGATTGTAGCCTCTTCGACAATAGTTAGCTTTGTTGGAAGGTTAGCCTCTTTCAAGAGTTTGACAACTAGCTTTTGGTGTTGAAAGGCCATTTGTGCTAATTCATTAGCCTTCTTGGTGATAATGAACATAAGAACTTGTTTGTTACGGCATACATATTTGTCTTCTTTTATTAGTGTCTCTAAGGTATTGCTCATAATTTGAATGATGTCTTTGGGTGCTGGGTAACGTTCTGTATCGGCTAAAACCACTCGTACTACCATGAGCAAGCATATAGTAGATTCACCTTGTTGGTTTTTTTCTAGGGCAGATAGCCACCAATGGCGCATTGCCTTTTGACCTTCTTTAGTTTTCCACTGGTTATCTTCCCAACCCATCAAAGCACATACTTGGATTAAATCTAAATCAAGTGTACCATGAATTAGTTTTTCAAAAAGTAACTGTGTATTTAAAGATTGAAGTGTTGCCTCACCCAAAAGAGTATTTGAATCTTTTATGTTTTTTTTTTGGCCTTTAAAAGTACTGCTTAATGTGCTTTTTGTGGCAAAGTTAAATAAATCTGGGCGAATAAAGTTCATATTTGCCTCTAGTTTTCGTTTGGTGGATTTAATATGATGGTCTGAGGATGTCTTAAATGAGTAATTTCCTCTTTTTTGATATGAAATAATTCTGATGCAAATTGAAATTTAAAGACTACTTTACGGTCACTTGGGTCATCATAAGGTTTTGCGTCAATATTTCCGCGTCCAACAGGTGTTAATTTAAGTAGGAAGTTTATTTTATTCTCAAAAAGGGGCATATTGTTTACGTATTGTACTACAGCATTAGCGCGACTTAGGCTTAAGGCCATGTTGTTTGCGTAGTCAGAGCTTGTATTATTGTCGCGGCTACCATGCCCCTCAACCACAATCCGAGAAACCTGCTCAAGTTGTTCTGGGCTCAATCCAAATATAACTTTACTGTATATCGGAATAAACGCTTCTAAAAAATATTTACCTTGAGCTGATAATTGTGCAGAACCATAGGGGAACAAAATATTATCTGCAATGCTGATATCCCCCGTTTTAGAGTCAATATCAACTTTAATGCCTTGTTCTTTCATGTTTTTTTGTACTGACTGAATAATAAGAATACGTGTGCGGTCTTGATTGGTCATAATAATCATGCACATAACCAAAAAAATAGCCATTAAGCCAGTCATTAAATCGGCAAGACTAATCCATGTTGCCGATTCGCTTTCGTGTTCAGAAAACTCATTTTCATTTATCATGATTTTTCTCAAGATTAACGTTGATTCATTGCATCATGTAGAGGAATGACGGCAGCAAGGGCAGTAATTGCACCACCTAAGTTGTTAACGGCATGTTTTAAGCCATGATCTAAATCTTTAAAAGCTTCTTCATACTTGCTATTCAGTAATATAAAGGCGTTTTCAAATTCTGTGGGTAATTTATCACCCATGTTTTCTAAAGCGGATGAAATGGTGGTCAAATGTTTCGCCGATTGGCTCAACTCTCTGCTCAATAAGTCTTCTCCGTGTTTTAATGAAAAAGCTATTTCTTGAACTTTGGGAATGATAGACTCTTGTACGGCTTCAATACGAGAAATGAGGTTATATATTTCGGTATTTACGTCACGTTGTTTTTCATCCATAAAGACAAATTGTTCAGTTAAGTTATTCGTCACAGCAACTAAACCCTCACGCTGCTCACCAATCGTTTTTTCTAATTGTTCATTTTGACGGTCAAGGAAGCCATTAAGGTTTGTTGTTTGCTGATTGAGGTATTCAGTTAAAGATGTTTGATATTGCTCACGGAAAACTTCTAATGATTTTTCTAATACTACGGTAGTATTTAATAATTTGGTATCAATATCACCCAAAGTATTTCTAAGATTATTAGATGCAGAGTTAATCATTCTCTCAGCATTCTCACCAATTGATTTTAATGTGGTTGCCATATTAGTTATATGCGTATCCATGCGTCCAGAAAAATCTTTTAGTATCATATCAAATTTAGTTTGAATGGCATCAAACTGTTTAAATGATTCATTAATAGATTCATTTTGTTTTTCAATGGTTTTGCTGACAGAGTGATTGAGTTCCGTAGTAGCTTTAATAACTGAATTTTGTAATGTATAACCTGCTTCTTCTAGTGCCTTATGAATATTGTTGACCATTTCTGTTGATGTGGTTTTAATATTCTCTTGCATATTACATGCAGCATTATTAATACTCTTCTCCATTAAGACTGCTGCTGTACCAATAGCGGAAGTTAAGCTGTCACTTGCTGTTTGCAAACCTCTTTCAATAGCAGGTTGAATTTGGTTTAGATTTTTGTGTAAATCGGTATTAAATTGATTTAGTGAATCTGTTTGTTCTTTTTGAATTGTATGCATGTGTTGAACAGTAGTATCAATTTTATCAACTAAAACATTCATTTTTTCACTGGCTTTTTCCATTCTTTTAGCTGTCTCATCTACAGCTGAAATTACAAGGTTATTATGCTTTTGTGACTCTTTAATCGCGGCAATGCTATCTTTAACGGCTTGATTGGTGGTGCCTAAGGCTTTATTGGTTTGGTCTAATGCGGTTTTCATGGGAACAAGAACTTCGGCTTTTAAATCTTCCAAAACCTTTTTAATAGCTTCTGTGCCTTGGTCAGCAACGGCTGTTTTAATTTCAAATAGAAGAGGTTGCAAGCCCCGGACAACCCCAATACTAATTAGTTCGGATAGTTGTTGATTATCATTATCAAATTGTAGTTTGGCAATGTTTTGTTGCATTGCCTGTTGGCTGTTTAATGATAGCTCTAGTAAACTTGATTGCTCAGCTTGTTGTTTTAAAAGTTGCTCTAAAAATTGAGCTTGTGTTTTTTGGAAAATCAATAGGGTTTGATTATGTGTTTTTGCATCTTGTTTAGTTTTATCCAATATTTCTTTATGTTTTTTCGTTTGTAGAAATGTTGGAATTAAGTTTAACAACATAAATGATATAGCGGAAAAAACACCAATCAATGAGTAAACAAAAACAAGTTTTAGGCTATCTATCAACTCTTGCATTGAAGCCTGATCTTGTAGATTCAAATCTTTTAGACCAATTGTTAAACCTATGAACGTGCCCAATAAACCAGCTGCTGTCATAATACTAGGGGCAAACTTTGATGTCGTAGAAAGTTTGTGAGTGGACACACTTATAAACCAAAAGAAGACAAAAAACATCGATAATCCAATAAGAAAGTATGCAACAACATCAATATGCCAAAAGTTTTGCCAAAGAAAACCTTTAATAAACTCAAGTAGATCTATTTTTGAATCCATAATATATTTAACCCAAAAAGTACAAAAATTAGTTAATTTGCCAAGTTTTTAATAGTTCATAAGATAGACCTTGCTGTAAAACCGACAAAGGAATATGCCTAGCAAGATTATCTGGCAAGCCATGTAAACCAATTGACCACTCCTGATTTGGGTGGTTGAGATCTTTTTTCACCCACACCAAGTCTGCAGATGCGAATTTTAACAACATCAACTGACAACGATCTTTATTGCTGCGCATAAAGTCACGAAAAAACTTAAGATGAGGTTTATTTGCGCAAGCGTGAAATTGAGTGTTAAAAAAATGAATTTGTTTCATTAAAGCAAGTGCTTCTTCTCGAGTCATGAAAATTCCCTTTTTAAAAAAATTTATAAGAGGCTATTTGGAGTAACAAAGAGAAAATTTTGTAGTATTAATCATGTAGAATGTATCATAAACGAAATCACAATCAAACCGCCACATACTTTGGTGCATTGGGCAGCCAACGCTGTACTAAGGCTTGGGCATTATGCGGATTATCTTTAAGTAAATTACGCGCCAATTGTTGCGCTGTTTTTAATAGCTGTTGGTCGCGAGCTAAATCAGCCACTTTAAACTCTACCAAGCCTGTTTGTTTTGTTCCCAATACTTCACCCGGCCCACGCAACTCCAAATCTTTTTCGGCAATCAAAAAGCCATCCGTAGTGGCGCGCATAATCGCTAAACGTTCTTGTCCCATGTGTGATAAGGGTGGCTGATACATCAACACACAATAACTCACCGTACTACCACGACCCACCCGACCCCGTAATTGATGCAATTGCGCCAAGCCCAAACGCTCGGCATTTTCAATAATCATCAATGACGAATTGGGCACATCAACACCGACTTCGATGACGGTGGTTGCCACCAACAAATCCAAATTACCCTGTTTAAACTCAGCCATAATCGCTTGTTTTTCGCTAGCCTTTAACTTGCCATGCACCAAGCCTAAACGAAGTTCGGGCAATTCTTGTTGTAATTCTTCATAAATCGCTTGGGCAGCTTGTGCTTCTAATTGTTCAGATTCTTCAATTAAAGTACATACCCAATACGCTTGTTTACCTGTTTGGCAATTGGCTCGAACACGCTCAATCACATCAGCACGACGGGCATTGGGTAAAGCAACCGTAGTGACAGGCGTACGATTAGGCGGTAACTCATCAATGACCGAGGTATCCAAATCACCATAAGCACTCATGGCTAAAGTACGTGGAATAGGGGTGGCGGTCATAATTAATTGATGCGGACACATGCCCCATTGTTCACCTTTTTGGCGTAAAGCTAAGCGTTGTTCGACGCCAAAACGGTGTTGCTCATCAATAATAACCAACCCCAAACGACCAAACTGCACACTTTCTTGAAATAAGGCGTGTGTACCCACAACAATATGTGCCTCGCCACTCGCCACAATGGTAAGCGAGGTGTTACGTTCTTTAGTGCTTTGTTTGCCACTCAACCAAGCAACTTTAAAACCTAATTGGCTAAACCACTGATTAAAATTAATAAAATGTTGTTCGGCTAAAATTTCAGTCGGAGCCATTAACGCAACTTGCCAACCTTGAGCAATCGCATGACAAGCCGCCAATGCCGCCACGACGGTTTTTCCTGCCCCCACATCCCCTTGCACCAAACGTAACATGGCTTTGGCTTGTTGTAGGTCTTGGGCAATTTCTTGCCACACGCGCCGTTGAGCATTGGTAATACTAAAAGGTAATAAATCTAAAAACTGAGTTGCTAAAGGACAATCAGCCGCTAATACAGGGGCTTGTAAAATTTGCACATGCTGACGGCGTTGCGCCAAACTAATTTGATGGGCGGTTAATTCTTCAAACGCTAATCGTTGTTGGGCAGGATGGACTCTCAGTAATAACAGTTCACGTTTAATGTGATTGGGTGGATTATGTACCGTATGCAAGGCTTGTAATAAATCAAAACGTTGATTGATAAAGGGGGGGAGTAGTTCGGGCAACGATTGGGGGGTAGCAAATACTAAAGCATCACCGACTAATTGTCGCAAACGCGCTTGGGTTAAACCTTCAGTGGTGGGGTAGAGTGCCGTGAGTTTGGCATCTGGTAAAGGTTCATTAACGCGCACCGCTTTATATTCAGGATGATACATCTCTAAGCCGCTTGCCCCTAAACGCACTTCACCAAACACACGCACGCGCGTATTGCGCTTAAAATGTTCTTTTTGTTGGGGATAAAAGTGATAAAAGCGTAAGGTAATTTGTCCTGAGCCATCACTCAAACGCACGGCTAAAGATTGACGTTTGCCATTTTGCACATCACAACTCAGCACTTCGCCTTCTAACAACAAACTTGCACCGCTTCTGGCTGCATTAATCGCAGTAATATGGCTTCGGTCTTCATAATCACGCGGCAAATGAAATAGCACATCTTGTAAGGTGTATAAGCCCAATTTGGCTAACTTATCGGCGAGCATCGTGCCCACGCCTTTAAGCTGTTGTACGGACATATGTGCTAAATGTTGGCTCATAGGCGGTTGTTCCTTGAATCAAGTCCCCCTCGTCAGTGAAGCATTTTTTTGGTTTCGACTTCGCTCAACCAACGAAAAATGCACCCTGAGCAGAGTCGAAGGGGTATTTTTAAGGGCAAAACAAAACGATAAGTTATATCACTCGGAATAAAGTTCCAATTGTTTAAGTCCTTGTATTAAAGCATAAATTGCCTGCCGTCGTGGAAAACGTCTACGCCAAACAGCCATAATTTGTCGCGTGGGTGCAGGATTCAGGCTTTTATAACTTAAACTTTGATTAACTAAATAAGGCACACTCATCGCAGGAATCAGTGTTAAGCCTAAACCATTGGCCACCATAAAGCGTAACGTTTCTAAAGAGTTGCCATTATTGAGCTTGGGATTGTTCATCGGGCAGGTTGCTAAACTCTGATCTCTAAAACAATGACCTTCACCTAACATCAACATCGGTGCATCAGCGAGCAGATGACTATCAATGTGTGTTTCGCTTACCCACGGATGTTTTTGTGGCATTAGTAATAAAAACTCCTCTTGCCACAAATCCGCACTTTGGCATTCGGGCAATTCAAAGGGCGCAGCGACTAAAATCACATCTAATTCGCCATTGGCCAATTTGTCACTTAAAACGTGGGTATAGTTTTCTTCTAAATACAATAATAATTGTGGCGCACTTTGATGTAAGGCAGGAATCAAACTGGGAAACACATAGGGGGCAACAGTAAAAATTGCACCTAAACGTAAAGGTTGGGCAAATTCATCACGTTGTGCTTGTGCCATTTGTTTAAGTAAATCCGCTTCGTGCAGTACCACTTTGGCCTGAGCAATGATAGGCTCTGCTGCAGGCGTAATTAGTACATCATGGCGATGTCGCTCAAATAACACAAGATTAAGTTCATCTTCGAGTTTTTTGATGGCAATACTCAGTGTCGGTTGCGAGACAAAACACGCGGCTGCGGCTTTAGCAAAATGGCGCAATTCGGCAAGAGTGACTAAATAGCGTAGGTCGGTTAGGGTCATTATATTGTACTTTAGACTCTGAACCCTCACTCTAACTCTCTCCCTTGGGGAGAGAGAACTCCCTCTCCTGTGGGAGAGGGGCGAGGTGAGGGTAAAATAAATTAAGTTTTAAATATTGATTGTTTTAGTTTATGAACCTAACGCAGAAATAGCAAATATCTTGTGAAACCAATCTTTTTTAACTGTATAGGACTTACGCGGTTATCGCTTATTTGCTCGCTAAATAATCGTAATTTGCGATATTTAGCTCGCAAAACGCGCTAATTGCAGCACAATGCGTAAGTCATGTGTATTATTATCTATACTATCAGCAAAGAGTCTATCAAAAAGTGCGTTATATATGGGATGAAGCTAAAAGGCAAAGTAACCTTAAAAAGCATGGTTTAGATTTTGCGGATGCTGAGCAGGTTTTTAATAATCCTTTAGTGACTTTTGAAGATAATCGTATGGCTTATGGCGAACAACGTATGATTGCTTTGGGCTTATTAAAAGCACTGATTGTAGTTGTGGTGCATGTTGAAGATGACCAAACTATTCGTATTATTTCGATGAGAAAGGCTAATCGTCATGAATCAAATCTCTACTATCAAAACCTTTGATGAAGATATGGATGAATATCCTGAAATAACACAAGCCGATTTTGACCGTGCTAGTTATAAAGTAGCAGGTCAAGTGGTCAATAAAGAGCTTTGGCAGCAAGCGGTACAAACCAAGCTGAAAAAAACGAAAATCAATATCACCTTAGACCCTGATATTGTAGCGTATTTTAAAGACAAAGCTGGTGGCCGAGGTTATCAAACGTTAATCAATGCGACTTTGCGTGAGGCAATGAATCATCAAACGTTGGAAGACACTTTGCGTAAAGTATTGCGTGAAGAGTTGAGGCATGTTTAATAGATGGCAAATATAAATTCGTTTACCCCCCTCAATCCCCCCTTATTAAGGGGGGAAGCCGATAGGCAGGGGGGTATTTTATTAATTGGCTGTGGTGATGTGGGTTTACGTTTGGCTAACAATCTAATAGGTATTGGTCATCAGCTAACGATTATTAAACGTTCACCTTTAGAGTTGGCAGGTGCAACGGTGATTACTCAAGATGTGAGTCAGCCTTTTAGCTTGTCCTCGTTGTCGCCTGATTATGTCTTTATTATTTTAAGTCCAAGTGCATCAACCCCCCAAGCCTACCAACAGGTATTTATTGATGGCTTAAAAAATATTGCCCAAGCCTTGGCACACCATCAGCCTAAGCGCGTGTTTTTTGTGTCATCAAGCAGTGTTTTTGGTCAAAATGAAGGGCAGTGGGTCGATGAACAAACGCCGCCCGAAGTGGCAGGTTTTAATGGTCAGATTTTGTTGCAGGCAGAAGCCTTATGTTTGCAAACATGGCCAAGTACGATATTACGATGTGCAGGTATTTATGGTGAAGGGCGTTTGCGTTTAATTAATTGGCTAAAAGCGGCAAAACCTGTAGAAACAGGCTTGTGGTCAAATCGTATTCATATTGATGATGTGGTGGGTATTTTGTTGCATTTGTTGGCGGTTGCCCAAACGAAGCAAAGTTTATCACCTGTTTATTTGGGGGTAGATGATTGTCCTGTTTTGCAAGCCGAGGTGTTGGATTGGTTGGCGGAGCGGTTGGCTTTAACGCCTGTCCCTAAAATTAATACCGCGCCACGTAATAAACGTTTGAATAATCAAGCAATTAAACAATTAGGCTATGTTTTTAAATATCCAAGTTTTAAAGAGGGTTATGGGGAAGTGATAGGTTAATTGTAGTAACAATTTGATTGATAAATACCGTCATTGTGATTACACTGAATGACATAAGGAGATGCCATGATTACTTGGGACGAAGCTAAACGCCTACAAAATATTGCCAAGCATGGTGTGGATTTTACGATTGCTCAAGAGGTTTTATCAGGTGTTACTGTGACCCGTGAAGATACAAGGGCGAGCTATGGCGAACCGCGTTATCAAACTTTAGGGCTGTATAAGGGGGTTGTGGTGATGTTGGTGGTGCATACACCTCGTCAAAACATTGACCATATTATCTCTATTAGAAAGGCAGACAAGCATGAACAAAAATACTACTGGCAAAACATACGTTAAACCTTTGACGGTAGAGGAATTACTGGCAATGCCCGATGAAGATATTGCCCATGACGATGACAATCCACGCACCATCGAGACAGATTGGAATAACAGCTTTGTGTCTCATTCGCACCAAGAGTTACAGCAAAAGATGGTAGCACGCCGTGGCTTGCAAAAAGCCCCTACTAAAGTCTCTACAACGGTGCGTTTTGATGCCGATGTGTTAGCCGCTTTTAAAAGCATGGGCAAAGGTTGGCAAACGCACATGAACAAAGCTCTTAAAGAGTGGTTGGCTACACATTGATATCCTTCTCAGCCTTAGGCAGTGGCCTAATGCTATGCGAAAAGTCTTAGTCCTATTTAGAAGCACCCAAAGATAATGAACCTCGCTCAACAACTCCAACAGCAATTGCAACGCACTTTAGCCTCTGCGACAATTACTCCCCAAACCTTGCCAGAGGTTGATGATTTATCCTTGTATTTATTAAATCCTGACTATCCTCGAACGCCAATGAGCAGTGAGCAAATGCAAGCCATTTGGCAAGAGCCAGCTTATTGGATTTTTTGTTGGGCATCGGGTTTAGCAATGGCCAAATGGCTCAAAGCCAATCCAGATTATGTGCGTGGTAAAAGCGTGTTAGATTTTGGGGCTGGTTCTGGCGTGGTGGCTATCGCTGCCAAACAAGCAGGCGCAGCAGAAGTAGTCGCCTGTGATATTGACCCTTTGGCCTTATTAGCTTGCCAAGCCAATGCCGAGCTAAACAATGTTGAACTAAGTTACAGCCAAGATTTTTATCAACTGACAGAGCGTTATGACATATTATTAGCCGCCGATGTATTGTATGACGCGAGCAATCGTCATTTTTTGGATGAGTTTTTAGAGCGAGCAAAACAAGTATTAGTGGCTGATTCACGAGTGAAAAACTTTCATCATCCTCATTATCAAAAACTGGCTGAGCAGGGAGCAACAACGTGGCCAGATTTAGACGAGTTTGATGAGTTTAGAGTAGTGCGTTTTTATCAGTCTTGTTGAATGCAAAGAACTCCCTCGCCCCTTTGGGGAGAGGGTGGGGGTGAGGGGGAAAAGTTTAGAGTCAAAATATGGATGAAGGGCTTACTCTTTTTCTTTAGTCGCCAAAATATTATCAATAATCACATCGGCTTCTTCTTCGCTTAATGGTTTATTGCTAATGGCAGAGGCAGAGTTGGTTGATGGATTGAGGTTGTTGTCATCGGCTTTGTCTTGATTAGGGAGTAATTTATACAGCTCGTTTAACAAATTAAGCGATTTTAAGTCGGCAGAACCTCGGATATAAATTTCTTTATCTAAGATTTTAATTTGTTTAATATCAAGTGCATATAGCGTTGCTACAAAAGCAGGCTTACGACGAATATAATGCGAAAAGTCCATCCGATAAATGCCGTCTTTGACGCTCATGCCTTCGATTTTGTGTAGCATATAAATGAGAGGTGTGGTCTTTTTAAAATTTTTAAGCCACCATGCCCAGACATTAAACCCTAACTGTTGCCATGTTGATTTAAAGCGCGAAATCTTAAATTCAATAGGGCGACGTTCACGTAAAATAAGCGTTTGTTTGTGATGGTCTAAAGTCATATTTTCGACATCAAAGCTGGCACGTAAATTTAATTCAATGCCTTGATGTAGATACACCAAGTCCACATTAAACCAGTTATCATATAATTCAAAACTTAATGCCTGTAGATGTTGCGAACGACTGGCAACAGTTGCCAATGCCGTATTTAATACCGATTCGGGCAAATGCAAATCGCGCTCAGTGGCTAAATTATCGACCGCTTTTTTAAACATATCGGCTGCTTTGGCGGCATAGCCTAATACTTGATTCCAATCCATAATTTACCTTTTGGTATATAGTTAAAAAGAGTATGATGTAATAACCATATTTATTTTAAGGAAATATCATGTCTGATTTATTAGCTCAAAAAGACAATTTAGAAGCACGTTATGCCGAACTTAATCAACGTTTGCAAGCAATTCATCAAGATTATGCTAATGGTTTAGATGCAGATAGTGAGGAACGCGCACAACAACTACAAAATGAAGAGGTTTTAGCCGAAATTAGGCGTGTTACTCAAGAAGATTTGGCAAAAGTGGCTCAGGACTTAGAGCGAGTTAAACAATTATTAGCAGAATAAATAAAACGACAAAGGCATACGCAAGTTGTTGATGTGTATGCCTCTGATTTATGGCTGTTTATTTGTCTGTAGTAGCAGGTTGTTGTTCTTCGGTAGCTTGTTTCTTTTTAAACATACCACCAAACCCTTTGACTAAACTACCTGCTGCACCGCCAATCACAGCAGCACCGGGAACACCACTTTTAGAAAGTGCATCGGAGGCAGCATTAGAAGCTGCATCAGCGGCGATATTAGTTGCAGCACCTTCTAAGGTATTAGGGTCAACAGCATTGGCATCAGCATTTGCCTGAGCTTGTTGATTAACTTCATCGGCGGCTGTTTGGGCGGCATCATTTTTAATGGTTTCGCTGTTTTTGCCATTTACAGCATTGTTTACAGTGCTTTGTAATACTTTTGCACCAATATCGCCTAATCCTCATGCGTTGGCTTGAGTGCTTAATGTGGCGCAAAGAGCAGCAACAAAAAATAAGTGTTTCATGGTCTGATACTTCCTAATATATCTAAAACGGTAGTTTTAGAGTGGGTTGTTTTTAATGTAATCAGTTTTGGAGTATATTATTTAGTCTCAAAACTCTCAAGAAATATCCGAATGGCAGCATTATTAAAAGAACAGTTAAATCAACAGGCTTTAGAACAAATAGCACAAATTTTACAGAAAGTTTATCCTGCATTTAACCATCAATCATTTATTGCTCAAGCTGTACAAGATTTAGAACTTCTAGAACTAAAACAACGTGTCAATCATATTATTACTGTGTTAGGTTGTCTTTTGCCGCAAGATTTTGAGCAAACAGCCACCATTTTACAAGTAATACCCGAGCATTGGCCAAGTCAAAGCAATCAACAATATGGGGTTTTTGCTGCATGGCCACTGATAGATTATGTGGCGGTATATGGTTTAGCTCAACCACAAATTGCCTTACCAACCTTAGCCAAATTAACGCCGTTATTTACCGCTGAATTTGCTATTAGACCCTTTTTACAGCACCATTTTGAGCTGAGTTATGCTTATATGCAGCAATGGGCGCAACATGAGCATGAGCACTTACGGCGTTTAGCTTCCGAAGGATTGCGCTCGCGTTTACCGTGGGGGCAGCGTGTGCCAAAGTTATTGGCCGAGCCACAATGGGCAATCGCTATTTTGCAACAGCTCAAAGATGACTCGAGTGATTATGTGCAACGTTCAGTGGCCAATAACTTAAATGATTTAAGTAAAGATTATCCACAACAAGTCATTGAGTTAGCTCAACAATGGCTTAAAGAAGCACCAACTGTTCAACGGCAATGGATTATTAAACATGGCACACGCGGGTTAATTAAAGCGGGGCATGCTGAGGCTTTGGGTTTATTAGGTTATCAAACAAAAATAAGTATTGAAAACATCAGGTTTAGTGTCGATAGAACACAAGTTAATATGGGCGAGTCAGTGGGTTTAACGTTGTCCTTTAATTTGCCACACGCTCAAGCTTTAGTGATTGATTATGCGTTATATTTACCACGTGCTAACGGCAAACACTCACAAAAAGTCTTTAAATGGAAAACAGCTAAATTTAGTCAGGGACAACAGCAATTAACCACAGATTTTAGTTTTAAAAAGATAACAACCCGTCGTTATTATGAGGGTGAACATCGTTTTGTGGTGTTGGTTAATGGGCAAGAAAGGGCTGAAGCAAGTGTTAATCTAAACGTACCCGATAAGCCTCAGCGAGAGAAATAACTTTTTGCCGAGCTAAGTGTAAAGCATGTTGAGTAAGCGGAGTCATGCCTTCTTTGATAGCAATTTTTTGCAGTTGATTGGCATCTATATCATGTTTGATATTCTCACGCATTTCTGCACTTATAATCAGTAATTCATAAACAGCTCGCCGGCCTTTGACCCCACGATGTTTACATACATCACAACCTGAGCCTTTATAAAAAAGCTCATTAGCACTTGCACCCATTATTTGCCTAATGCTCGGATCAACTTCCTCAATAACTAAGCAATGTTTACAATTACATCGAGCTAATCGTTGTGCTAACACACCCAATAATGTACTAGCAAGCATATACGGTTCTATACCAATTTCTAAAAATCGAGTAATAGTTGTGACAGCACTGTTTGTGTGCAATGTACTTAACATCAAATGACCTGTTAGCGCACTTTCAACCGCCATTTTAGCGGTTTCTTTGTCCCTAATTTCGCCCACCATAATTACATCTGGATCGTGTCGCAAGATATGTTTTAAGGCTCGTGCAAAGGTATAACTAATTTGCGGATGAACTTGAATTTGCATAATACCATCAATATGATATTCGACAGGATCTTCAATGGTAATAATATTGATGCTTTCATGGCGAATTTGTTCTAAGACGGTATAGAGTGTGGTCGATTTACCCGAGCCAGTTGGCCCAGTAATCAAAAACATACCGTTGTTACGGCTAAGCACATCTTTAATGCGATGAGCATCATCACCTTCGTAACCCAAGTCTTCTAAATGCTTCATAGCAAATTGGGTATCTAATAAACGAATGACAACATCTTCGCCATAAACACTTGGAATAATAGACAAGCGTAAGTCAATGTCTTTATCCAAAAAGTGTATTTTGGAGCGACCATCTTGTGGCAAACGCCGTTCGGAGATGTCCATGCCACCTAATATTTTAATGCGCGTGATGACAACCTCTTGTAATTGTTTATTTAGACTACGTTGGGGTACCAGCATACCGTCAATTCTAAATAAAATATCGACACTGTGTTGCGTTGGGCGAATGTGAATGTCTGATGCCCGACTAATAACAGCATCGGTCAATAAGTTTTGTACGAGCTTAACAACGGGTCGTTCTAAAATCTTTTCGTTAATTTGGTTGTCTTTGTGTTGTTCGGGACTAGATTTAACAAAGCCTTCGATATTGGCTAAGGCTTGAGCCATTTCTTGTTCGCTATAATAAGTTGATATTGCTAAGGAAATATCATCATGGGTTGCAACAGCAAACTCAACGACATGGCCTGTAATAAATTGTAGATTTTCTAAAAGCTGATTATTGGTAGGGTCAAAAACGGCAACAACTAATTTGTTATTTTCTAAAAAAATGAGTGGAATAATATTGTACTTGCGAGCAAAGCTGGCAGGTATTTGTTGTACGGCTTTTAAATCAATATCAAAATGATGTAAATAAACAAATGGTAAGCCAAAACAAGCTCCCAATAAATGGCCTAAATCCTCATCGCTAATGAGCTTTTTTCGATATAAATTAAAACCTAAGTGCTGATCACTTCTAAAATCGGGTGCATTTAAAATTTCATTTAAATGTTCTTCGGTGATAAGTCCAGAGTCTAATAATAAGCGTGGTGTAGGCTGACTTGCCAAATGATGAAAATGTTGATAATAGTCACGTAAACCAATGCTGTTGGTAATTGTATCTAAGTAAGGAACTTTAGTATTTTCTGCAGTTGCTGTCATGTTAGTTGAGCCATGTAAGCAGTTTGATTGAGCATAAGTATCCTTTTAATAGACGTCAATATGTCACGCTTAAGTGGGGAAAAGTAATGGCTGATATTCGTAATTTGTTAAGCATGATGTTGCAACAAGGGGCTTCAGATATGATTTTAACAGCGGGTTATAAGCCCTATTTAAAAGTAAATGGGGTTATGCATATTGCTTATGCGCCACCACTTGCTCAGGGAGAAACAGCAACCTTAGCCCTAGAGCTATTATCACCACAGCAAAGACAAGCGTTTAGTGAACAAAAAGAAGCAAATTTAGCCGTATCTGTTGATGGTATTGGTCGTTTTAGGGTCAATTTGTATTATCAAAAAGGCCAAATATCTATTGCTTTTCGTCATGTTAAAGACCATGTTTTATCGTTTGAGCAATTAGGCTTGCCTAAACAAGCGGCTGACTTTGCTATGCTTAAACGCGGTTTAGTATTAGTAACAGGCATGGCAGGCTCAGGTAAAACGACAAGCTTAGCGGCGATGATAGAACATCGGGCTAAACATCTAACAGGTCATATTTTGACTATTGAAGACCCGATAGAATATGTTTTTAATCACAGTAGAGCGTTAATAGAACAACGTGAAGTAGGTTTTGATACCTTAAGTTTTAATGATGCTTTGCGAAATGTTTTACGTGAATCGGTTGATGTGATTGTGATTGGCGAAATTCGAGATTTTGAAACAGCACGACAAGCGGTGGCTTATGCCGACGGAGGTATTTTATGTTTAGCTACCATGCATGCAAATACTGCCGACCAAGCAATTAGTCGATTATTAAATTTTTTTCCAATAGAAATGCGTGAGCAGGTATTACTTGATTTGTCTCTGAATTTAAAAGGAGTGTTGTGTCAGCGTTTATTACCGTCGCATGGCAAACAGGTCTTAGCCGCAGAAGTAATGGTACAGTCGGCTTATATTGCGGATTTAATTGTGGCGGGGCGTTTATACGAATTAAAAGATGCTATGCGTAAAAGTACCGAAGAAGGTATGCAAGTATTTGATGAATCTTTGTTTAGATTGTATAAAGCGGGTTTAATTAGTTTAGATGAAGCGATGCACAATGCCGACTCTCAAGCTGATTTGGCAGTGCGAGTTCGGTTGGCATCATGGGATTTTCCATTGCAGTTATTATAAAAACGCGTCTTAAATAAAGTCCTTATATCAGTATGATAATTGCATAAACGGGTTACCAATAATAAACCAAACTTTGCTTTTGCAAGCTATCATTATTTTCAAAAGGGGCATAAACGGCGTATTGACTAAAGTATTGCTTAACAGCTTGATGTATGGCTTGCTTAAGAGAGTCATCCAGTCCTTCAATAACCAAATTGTTGATATTAGGATTTTGCAAATAAAAACGTTTGCTTTGTTCTTCTAGTTTGGGTGTGCCGCTGACGGTTAAAGAACCTGTTTTATGTCTATCAATGCCACGATACTCTACAGTCAAATTCGCTATCAATTGTTGTTGTTCGCTATGGAGAGTGACAATAGGGTGACTTAAGCGTAAGTGTTGTGTTTGTGTGGTGGTGAGGTTTGGTTGAGTCGTTTTAATTTGCGGGGCTGTATTTTTACCTGAGACAGCTATTGTGATAGTTGGTGTTTTATCTGCTCGAACGTAGTACAAAGCATAAGCTGCACCAAGCACAAAGCAGGCAGTGAATACGATGCTGAGATATTTATTCATCAATGATGACTCTTATAAGCGTTTATTAAAAGACAACGACACTGCCGAAGCGCGATTAGTGACATTTAATTTGCCAAAAATATTTTTGACGTGCCATTTGGTAGTGGATAAAGAAATACTCAAAACGTCGCTGATATCTTTGTTGCTTAAACCTTTTTGCATTAAGGCAAGCACTTCATATTCTTTGCTGGTAAGTTCCTCTATAGAGGCTTTGGTTTGAGGCTCTAAGGTTAAAGAGTTTGGATAAAGTACATCTTTATAAAGCTGCAAATAAATGTCAGGTAAATTAATCAAGCCATCTTCGTGAGCCTCACGTACTAAATCAGCAAAAAAGGGAGCCTCATCAAAAACGGTTTTAATACCGCACTGCAAACCGACACTATGAAACAACTCAACTAACTGTTGTTTGGCATACTGGTGTTGTCCTTGTAGTGACCAAATAACAATTTGATTGGCACGAACCACGACTAAGCGAGTACGCATTTGAGTCGAGCCTAAATAGTTTGCAATCAGTGCCAAAATGGTGAGGGCTTTGTCGTATTGTTTTTTACTGCGTAAATAGAGCGCGGCGGCAATGCCACCATAAACCCATTTTTCTTGATAGTGGCTAGGTGAATGTTGCCAAGTCCCTGCTTGAATTTGCTCAAGCAACTCGTAGTCATCAACAATCTGTTTGATTTGATTGATTTTGTTACTTCTGAGTGCGTGACTTAATTCTTCGGCTAATAGTTGATTAAGTAAACGGCGATAACAACCTTGGCGCAAAATACGTCTAAGTTGCAACAGTAATTGACTCGCACGATGTGGGTTTTGGTTGCCTTGTAATCTTGCTAGGGTAACATAAACATAAAATACCAATTCGGTTGCACAGGCATAGTCCACCGCCATTAGCAATTTTTCGCAAAGGCTTTTAGCTTCTTGCTGACGGTTTTGCTCATATAAACTCACGGCCATACACGTGCCTGCATTCATCCAACAAGGAGTGTTTTCTTGGCGAGCATATTGATTAAAAAAATCTTGAGTCATTTGCCGAGCAATTAAAATATGACCAAGTTCGCGCTCAGATAAAATCATAATCACGTCGGCAAAACTGGCCATATACTCATGACCAAGCTGTTGTAGTAATACTTTGCCATGTTGAGCCTGACGAATAGCTTCTTCACATTGGCCTCTAAGCATGGCGTGACGTGCCATAAATACAGGCGAAGCATCCCTAAAATCTTGATGGGCTATTTGGTGTTCAAGTGCAGGTACAGCATCACGATTTTCGTAAATGTCTTGCTCAAATAAGTCAAAAATATGGTCTAAAAAGTCTAAGGTTTCTTGTAAATCGGAGTGTGGATTTACCAAAAAGTGTTGTTTGATTTGTTGTAATAGGTGTTGAGCCAAGGCAAACTGACGCGAAAAAATTAGCGCGGATAGTTGTAATAACGCTAAGTTAGGATGAGATAAACGCTCAATGGCTTCTAGTTTGTCGAGCCAGTTGAGCATCAGTAATAACTTGCCTTCTTTAAACCAATGTTGACAACATTTTTCTAATACCTGATAAAAGTAGGCTTTATCAGCTAGGCGTTGGGCATGGTGTAAGGCTGCCTCGCCATCATTGTGAATTAAAAAGTATTCGGCGGCACAACGATGCAAATGTTCGATATAACTGGGTGGTTGGTGTTGATGTAAATGAATTTTAAGGCTAGTTCTAAATAAAGGATGGTAACGATAGCTGCTTTGGCTATCGTCAGTACTAATAATAAATAAACCCTTATGAATAATCCGTTGTAATAGTTGCTGGGCGTCTAAATGCGGCAAAATATGTTGCATCAGTGCAGTGTCAAATTGCTTGAACAATGAACTAGCTAATAAAAATTCTCGTAAATCACTAGCAAGTTCATGCAAAACAACATTGACAAAATAATCAATGATTTCGGGCTGCGTGCCTTGCAGATTTTGGGTGCTCAAGATGCCTGTTTTGGCGCGTGCTAATAGTGCTAATTTAATACCAGCTAACCAACCTTCGGTGAGCCGACTCAATTCATCAGCTTCTGATTTACTGAGTTGCGGTTGTTGTAGCAAATCACAAAGCTCATTGAGTTGGGCTATTGGCAGACGCAAATCATGGCTGTCTATTACCAGTAATTTGTCTTCAAGCTTTAGGCGACTTAAAGAAAAGTCAGGATAACTACGAGTAGCAATAATAAAATGAATATGGCTCGGTAAATCGGCTAATAGTAACGAAAATAACTCTTGAATAATCGGGGCAGAAGCATAGTGAAAGTCATCAATCATGATATAAAAATCGTGATCAATCAGCATAAAGCTTTCGAGTAGCGAGTCAGCCAAACTATCGGCTTGTGTCAGATTAGCACTTAGCGCATTGATAGAAAGTAGATTAAGTTGCACTAGTTTTTTGGCTAAGCTGTCATAGAGCTGTCGTAAAAAAACAACAGCATCTTGATGGCGACGATTTAGGCTTAAACAAGATAACGCTAAATGGCTATTTTGTTGTCGCCATTGTTGCAATAAAGTTGATTTGCCACAGCCTGCAGGGGCTAATAATAGGGTAAGGCTAAAATCTTGACTATGGTTTAATAAGTCTAATAATTCAAGGCGTTGTAGTCTGCTATTAGACAAATTGAGTTTTAAAGAGTTCATCGTGCTTATCCATGTGGTCGGATAAAAAATTATTTTTATTGTTGAGTAAAGTATAGCTTATAACACAAAACCCATCCCCCTCCTAAAGTAGGGGTGTAGCCAAAAAATGTACAAAAACTACTCTTTGGAAGGGGGAGAATAGTATAAAAACATTGCTACTATTCGCGCCAAATTAGACGGTTGTCTTTTATCAAGCGCAGAGAACGACAATGAAAACAAAAATAGCCATGTTATGTACAGGGGTGCTTTCGGCAGGTTTGAGCCATGCTGCACCTAGTTTTCCTGATCAAGAAAAAGTGTGTAATTTTGATGCCAATCGTGAGGCGTTACGCGCTGCATCAGCCGCAAATTTTCCCACACCTGTTGCCAATAAAATGTTGGTGAATGGGGTGCTAGTTTGGCAGGCAGGCTCAACTACAGCACCCACCATTAAACCCAATGATGTCATTACCTTGCAGGGTAGCGGCTTTGGCTCAGGTGTGGATATTGATTTTAGCAAAATTATGATTGGTAACAGTCGTATCCTAGAAACTGATTTGAGTATGTATAATCAGTTGTTAGATTTGATTGCACAAGTTAACTACGAAATAAATCTTAAGCGTAGTAATTGGCCAAAAGATATTATTTCGTGGACGGACAGCGAAGTGAAGTTTCGTGTGCCTGTTCATGTGAGCAAAGGGCCGATTGTGTTGCAGGTGCAAAAGCGTTTAGCACCCATGCCTTCTTTGTTAAAGGCAGGGGCGCATAACGTTATTGATGCCCAAACCAAACGTATTACCAGTAATTTATTTAAACATAAGTGTGATGTGGTTTCGCAGTTATCAGCCGAAACAAAAGCCATTCAACCGATTCCTGTGACGGTGGTGAATAGTGGCTTTAATGATTTGGTGGGTTTGGGACGAAAAATATTTTGGTCGTATGACTACAATATTGGCTTGGCGCATAAAATGCGCGATTTAGATTGGAATAAGATTTTTAATTATAAAACCACCGACCCGATTACGCGCCAAGTGGCCGACCCTGCTAAGTTGTTTGGGGCTTATAAAACCGTTGCGGGTGAAGTGCCTGCCGAAGCGATTAACGATGTCGCTTTTGACCCCTATCCCATGCAAAATCCCATTCCGGGTTTTTTATTAATCACACCTCAAAAAACCAAAGGCATGACCAAAAATACAGGTTGGGTAGGTTATCGTAATGCAGAGTCTAGCCATCCCTATACAGGTAATGGCAGTTGGGCTGGTTTTAATTGTGCCTCCTGTCATGGTTATCGCATTAGTTACGAAAAAACACCGACTCAAAAAGTCACTAAGGTGTTTGCAGGATTGCCCAATCCTTTATGGAGTATGAAGTGGACAGTGTTGGGCGACAAAACAGGCGCAACCACCGCCACTTTTAAAGGCATTGAAGCCAAAGAGCAAGGGCCTGCATGGGCAGCAGGGGAAGCCGATATTGATAAAACCACCTTGTTGTATTATATGCCAGCAGGTACAGGTGAACACAATATTGTGCGTATGGTGGGTGAGGGTAGCGAAACAGATAATGACTATCAGTTTTCACCAGTGACCATTCCTAATGTCACCAATCATATGCCAATTCGTCGTTCCCTATCTCATACCGAATCGTATGTAGGTTTTGAAGGATCGTATATTCACTCCGAAGAGCCAGATGGTGCAATGGGGGCAATGGATGCCAATAGTCTAAAAGCCTTAACGGCTTATATGACCACATTAGATTCGGATGATAAAGATTTAATTAATGTTGGTTTGTATCGTTGGTTAAAAGCCAGCAATAAGTTAGCCGCACAAACAGGCAATGCCAGTTTAAGTGAAGGTCAATTTGTTCAAGCAGGTTGGCAAGCTTATGCAGGGGTAGTTGCGGCGGTTAATCAGGGTAAAGTGGCTTTTGATCGTGATTGTGGCAGTTGCCATAATGATAAAGTAGGTGCAAATACCAATGAACGGATGTTCCGTTTAGATGAAGTGGGACGTTTCTTTGCCCCGACCATTTATCAAAAAGACCAACAATCCATTCGTGCAACGTATTTACGTGATATGTATTGGGTGCAATCACGCGGTTTATTATCCGATGGTCATGTGCGTAATTTAGAAGATTTAGTTAATCCTGATCGTTGTGTCGAAGGCTCAGCGTTATATAACCAATATTACACCATTCATACACCTGTCCGTCCTGCTTTAGGTTCACCCGACCAACCCGCAGCATGGCCAGACTTAAACCGTAAAGGCGACGTATTTAGAGTGTATCGTAATAAAGAATATACTGCTGAAGACCCATCAACCAAGCGCAACCGCTTTATTGAACGTCATAAGTATTTTGTGAAAGTGCCTTGGGATAGTGATAATTATTATTGGGATTATCAAAAAATGCGTCGTGAATATGGGGTTTATGAAATGGGTTCAGCCACACCGATTGGCTTACCTGCAACACCTCATCCTTGGTGTGCTAATCAGTTAGCCGATGTTGACAATTTGGTGCAGTATGTATTGACCAAATAATTGTTAGTTCTCAGCAATGAAAGCCGTTGGATGTTTCATCAAACGGCTTTTTTGTTTTGGCTGACCTAAAAAAACATACTAACCAAGCAAAAAATAACGTAAAAGAAAAACTAATTGGCCTACTTAGCCTAAATTCTCTGTATGTTGTCATAAACAAATAGCTCAGGACTTACGCATTTCGCCGAAATTAGCGCGTTTTGTGAACATAAAACCGTTGGAAACGGTTGAAATGTGAACGAATAAGCGATAACCGCGTAAGTCCAAAGAGGTTAAATGTGCTATAAATTTTGACCTTTGATACCAATTAAGTAAAAATTTTAAGGAGAACAAGATGTCTATTGAATCCGTATTACACGAAAATCGTCAATTTGCCCCCAGTGCTGAGTTTGTGGCAGGAGCGCGTGTTAAAAGCCTCGCTGAATACCAAGCCATGTGCCAACAAGCCGAAACCGATTATGAAGGTTTTTGGGCAGGATTAGCCAACGAGCGTTTAACGTGGCATAAACCATTTACCCAAGTATTAGACCAAAGTAACCCGCCATTTTATAAGTGGTTTGCCGATGGTGAATTAAACGTCTCTTATAACTGTTTGGACCGTCATTTGCCCGATTTAGCTCATAAAATTGCCCTGATTTTTGAAAGTGATAATGGCACTGTCAACAAAGTTACTTATGCCGAATTACACCGTTTGGTGTGTCAATTTGCCAATGGCTTAAAAAGTTTAGGCGTAACCAAAGGCGACCGCGTCGTGGTGTATATGCCGATGAGCATCGAAGCAGTGGTGGCGATGCAAGCCTGTGCGCGTATTGGTGCGATTCATTCAGTCGTGTTTGGTGGCTTCTCGGCAAAAAGTTTACAAGAACGCATTATTGATGCAGGTGCAAAAATTGTGATCACCGCCAATGGTGGCGTGCGTGGTGGCAAAATTGTGCCTCTAAAAGCCACCACAGACGAAGCTTTAGCTTTGGGTGGTTGTGATTGTGTTGAGCGCGTGATTGTGTATAAACGTGTGGTGCATGAAGATGCGCCGTGGACGATTGGTCGTGATATGTGGTGGCATGACCTTGTTAAAGGCAAACCCGAAACCTGCGAGCCAACATGGGTGAATGCCGAAGACCCCTTATTTATTTTATATACCTCGGGTTCTACAGGTAAACCCAAAGGTGTCCAGCATAGCAGTGCAGGCTATTTGTTAGGTGCGGTTAATACCATGTTATTAACCTTTGATTATCGTCCTGATGATGTGTTTTGGTGTACAGCCGATGTAGGTTGGATTACGGGTCATAGTTATGTTGCCTATGCGCCACTTGCTGTTGGGGCAACGCAAGTTATTTTTGAAGGCATTCCAACGTATCCTGATGCAGGACGTTTTTGGCAAATGATTGAACGTCATCGCGTCACGACATTTTATACCGCACCCACAGCCATTCGTTCTTTAATTAAATTAGGTGGTGATTTACCTAAGCAATATAACTTATCGTCTTTGCGCTTATTGGGTTCGGTGGGTGAGCCAATTAATCCCGAAGCTTGGATGTGGTATCACGAAGTTGTGGGTGGTGGTCGTTGTCCGATTGTGGATACATGGTGGCAAACCGAAACAGGTAGCCACATGATTACGCCCTTACCTGCGGCGATTGCCACTAAACCGGGTTCATGTACCTTGCCGATTCCAGGAATTATGGTTGATATTATTGATGAAGCAGGCGAGCCAGTCGAGAAGGGCAAAGGCGGCTTTTTAGTGATTAAAAAACCGTTTCCTTCCCAAGTGCGTACCTTGTGGAAAGACCCAGAACGCTTCAAAAAATCGTATTTTCCTGAAGAGTATGGTGGGAAATATTATTTGGCAGGTGATTCTGCACACAAAGATGCCGATGGCTATATTTGGATTATGGGACGGATTGACGATGTGTTAAACGTCTCTGGTCATCGTTTGGGAACCATGGAAATAGAGTCCGCTTTGGTAGGTAATAGCTTCGTTGCCGAAGCGGCGGTGGTTGGTCGTCCTGACCCCATTAAAGGCGAAGCGGTGGTGGCTTTTGTGGTGTTAAAAGGCGCAAGACCCGCAGGTGATGAGGCAAAAGCCTTAGTGGCGGAGTTGCGTGATTGGGTTGCCAAAGAAATTGGTGCGATTGCTAAACCTGATGATATTCGTTTTGGCGACAATTTACCCAAAACACGTTCGGGTAAAATTATGCGTCGTTTGCTGCGAACTATCGCCAAAGGTGAACAAATCACCCAAGATATTTCTACCCTCGAAAATCCAGCTATTTTGCAACAATTACAAGAGGCGGTTTGATGGTAGGGGCTGACGTATTATTTTGAATACGTCAGTGTCAGCTGTAGGGCGCATTATAATGCGCTATTAAAGCTATAAAGGCGAATTTTTTCTAACTTAAATATAATAGTGTATTAGGCTAACGTCACTCTACGAATGACAATAAAATCAAGCCAACTCCATTACCCCATCCATTTCTACCTGTGCGCCGCGTGGTAATGACGCAACACCCACTGCCGCACGTGCAGGATATGGTTGTACAAAATAACGCGCCATTATTTCATTAACTAAAGCAAAGTTAGCCAAATCGGTCAAAAAGATATTGAGCTTAGCAATATCTTGCAAACTACCGCCACTGGCTTCACACACCGCTTTTAAGTTATCAAATACCTGAATAACTTGCGCTTCGATACCTTCTTTAAGCTGCATGGTTTGTGGGTCAAGAGCTATTTGACCCGATAAATATACAGTAGAGCCAACTTTAACGGCTTGCGAATATGTGCCAATCGCCGCAGGCGCGTGGGGAGTGCTAATAATGGTACGAGACATAATTGATGTATTCCTATTGCAACATAAACGTATGGTATTCGAGTTCGTCAAAATCTCTATCTAAAAATCTAAAGCCAATCATAATACACACTAGCAAGGCAGCCGCCAAACCATAACCATAAAATTTAGGCCCTAAATACAAGGTAATTGCGGTAAAAATACCATTAAAAATCACAAATAAGGCGGTGAGCAATAACACGATGCGTCTTTTATCCAAATAAAAAAACACATTAAGAATACCCAAAAATACCACCTGCAAACCGACACTAATTAAATTCACAAAAAGTAGCGGCAGATACAGCAGCGAAATACCTAAAAAGTTCAGAATAATCTCACCTGCCACAAACACACCAAGCATGGTAATACTTTGAATTTTAATGATTTGATAAATGCCTTGCCGAATAGTAAACACCATTTCGTTACGCATTTTTTCCATATATTCTAAAGAGCCACCTTCGCGCACCGCATTATAAAAATTATCATAAAATTCGACAAAGTCGGTTTCCATTTTCACCAAAAATATGGCCATACCCGGAATAATAGATAAGTATGCCAAAAAAACAGGAATATCATAAATTAAAGAGGCGCGTAGTGGCCCAATAATGGGTTGGCTAGTGGGTTCATAAAACCAAAACATAAATTTATCGAGCCATAACCCAAAGTTATAAAAAAAGCCTACCCAAACCAAGCTCCAAAAAAATTGTTTCTTTTTGGCAAAATCAAAGGCAATAAAATAACGAGAAGGGTAGTTGCGTAAAATTAAAATAACCATGCCAATCAGTAAGATAAACTGTCCTAACACAAATCCACCCAATAAGCCTTCAAGCCTAAAGGGGCGCAGTAATAAGGCAAAAACTACCGTACAACCATAACCTACGGCAAAGTTATTTAAAATCGCTTTGTATTGTTTCATGCCCGATAAAAAAATGGTGGCAATCCATATATCACTCATGACCACAAATCCCGCCAACATTAATAAGCGATACATAATGCTTTGTTGTGGAAATAAAAATAGGATAGCCAATGTGCCTAAAAAGCCACTAATTGCGGTTACCCAAAATAATAAACCGTTAAAATTGGGTAAAATAATATCAGCACGTTTTTCAAACAGTCGGTCAGCGGTAAATCGGGTAAAAGCCAGTTGAACAAAGCCAGTTAAAATTAAACTTAAAGCAACAAGATAAGTGACACTCACTTGAAATTGAGTAATCAAAAATTCGGGGACAACAATCGCGGCACTCATTAAACCAATGACTAAAATGCCAACGATGGATAATACCCAAGGCCCAGAGCTAATAATGCCTGCATAGGCATAGGCTTGCATCATGCCCAATAAGCTATCTTTGCGTAATAGTTTACGCAGTTCAAAACCAATACCCGCCATTAGCGTTTTCCTCGGGGACAAGTGGTGTTATTAGAAGAATCCATCGCATTTTGATAAACGGTGCGATAACGGCTAAACATTTGTTCTTGGGTGTAATAGCGTTCTACGCGAGTAATCCCTGCAACTTGTGCGGCACGCCATTGTTCGGGATTGCCTAAAAGAGAAATAATCGCTTGTGCGAGTTCGCTAGGGTTGGCAATGCCAACAACAATACCAGCGTTGCCAATGGATTTATCAATCGGGCCTAAGCCTTCAATGAGTTGTCGGCACGAACCCACATCGGTAGAAACACAAGGTACGCCTGCGGCATACCCTTCTAAAATCACCAGTGGCAAGGCTTCCGAAATGGAGCTAAGTATCAATAAGCCAACCTTGGGTAATAATTCGTCTATTTTTTGAAAGCCTAAAAATTTAACATGATTGTTTAAACCTAAGCCTGTGACCAAGCTATGACAATCGGCGGCGTATTCGGGGTCTTCATCTTCTGGGCCTGCAATCCATGCTTCTATTTGGGGCAGTTGATTGGCTACGGTACGCATGGCTCTAATAAACGTTTTAATGTCTTTAATAGGCACAACGCGACCAATTAAACACACCGTCATGGGGATAGTGTCGCTGCGTTTGGCGCGAACTTTTTCGAGATGGGGCAGGTTAATGCCATTGGGAATGTTTTCGGTGCGCTCTGGCGGTGCGCCATCTTTAATTTGGCGTAGGCGATTGGTTTCGTATAAGGCGATAATGCGGTCGGCATGATGATAACAGTCACGGCCTAAAGCCTCAAAAAAGCGTATCCATAAGTTTTTAAAATAAGCGACTTCGCTAGAGTCTTTAGCGAGTGTGCCGCGATTGTCACGAATCCATTCGGCCTGAAATAAATCAATTTTACGCTCTTTGGTATAAATGCCATGTTCAGACAAAATCAGCGGTTTGCCTGTTTTTTGCTTCATTAACGCGCCTAAAAAGCCAGCATAGCCTGTTGAAATGGTATGAAAGACTTTGACAGGAATAAAACTTTCGGTGAGCGCCATTAGCCGCCAAATGGGCGCGTGCATGATGCGAATTGTCCAAAAATAATCGACAAAAGAGGGGTCGGTGCAATGTTCCCGATATTGTTCGGTAATGTAATTCCATGCCTCTTTGCTATACAAAAAATCATCTTCGGCATAACGACCTTCGGAGCGGTGACGCATGATGCTATTTAATAAAGACGTTTCTTGTTCTTGGTGGCGTTCGGGTTGACGATAGGCATCATGCAAACAACGAATTTCTTTAAATACCTGTGGATTGCCTTTGCGTTTAATGACGGGCGGTTTGCTATGAGCTTCGTGCAAATAATGTACTTCTAAATGTACGACATTATCGGGTAGCTGAAAGCGCATATCGCCATAGTCTTCGGCACGACTGCCAATAAAACATAAGGCAAAAGTATATTCGGGAAAGCCTTTAATAATTTGATTGACCCAGCTAGACACGCCGCCACTTACATAGGGATATGTGCCTTCGAGTAACAAGCCAATATCGGCAGATTGACCTTGTTTGATAATGGTCATTTATTGTCCCCAATAGTCGGCAGCCATGAGTAAGGGGCGAGAGCCACCGCGTTCACGGAGATTTTTCATAATACGACGTGTGCCTTGATAATCTTTACGCAAATAGGCGAGTTCGGCTAAATAAGGCTCAGCACGTGATACGGGAAAGCCTTGTTTAATGGCAGTACTAAAACAACCCGTTGCACGAATATAATCACCGCGTAATGTCCACATACGGCCAGAAATTGCCCACAAACCTGCGTCTTTGACTTTTTCTTTAAGGGCTTCGGTAGTATATTTTTGCACTTGTTCGAGGGCAAAATTGCGCATATCGCCTTGAACTAAATTTTGATACACCAACTCCCAATACAGTTCGGCCAATTCTCGTGCTGGCAAATAACGCTCGGCACTGGATTGGGCTTGTTGATATGTGTGTAACGCTTCTTGAATACGATGCGTCAGTTGTTTTTCGCGGCTATCAAGCATGCCATAAGCCAGTAAACGTAAATCATCTGAGTTGTCACTTAAGGCTTCGCGTAAAATGCCTGAGGCATGTCGTGCAGGCATACTTTGTAGAGCGAGTAAGGCTTTCATGCGTAGTTCAATTGGTGTACTTTTGTCGCTTAGTTGTTGGCGTACCCGTCCTGAGCGCAAGCCAGCTTCTATTGCATGTTTGGGCATTTCATATTGCGGAGCTTCCACCGCCTGAAAACGATGTTCTGTTCTAAAAAAAGGTAGCCAATTCGCTATCAATGAGCCAATAGCAAAGCCAAATAATCCAATCACAGGAATAAAAAAACCCAAATTAAACAACAATAACATTACCCACACACGCGGTTGCTGATAGTTTTTAGGTAATAGTAACCACGCCAAGGGGGTAATAGCGGCACACGCCAAAATATGTAAGGCAAAGTATTGATAAATCAGCGCGTTACTGGTGCTGGATAGTAATAATGCGATTGCCGCACTTTCTAAAGTGACGGCAGTGATGCCGAGTTTAACATTGGTGCTGGCCATAGTGCTCTCGTTAGCTATGTTGTTTGACTAAGCAGCGTTCTAATAAATTATTGAGTAATTCGGCTGCTGGACGTTCATTAACCAAGGCGGTGTAGGGAGTCACTTTAGCATCACTAAAATGAGGCGCATTAAACATCTCTTTGAGCCATTTTTGCGTCCGTAATAAATAGCCTGTGACTGCCGCATCGCCATGTAAGGGCATCATGGTAATAATAATATCGCGGTCAGAGAGTCGAATATCCCAGTTAATATCCATTTGACGGCGTTGGCGTATCATTTCGGCAAAAATATCTTGTCGATGTGGGCTATCCGAAATCACAAAAGCGGTAATACTAGAAGGCAGACCACTTTCGCGTTGTACTCTTTCTAAACGTAATAATTCTGAGGCAAATTCGATGGGGCAGGTGGGATTATCACGCAGAATTTTCATCGCTAATGGTACGAGTTGTACATTGTCGGCATAGTAACCCAGTAACACGCCCAAAAACTGCAAGGTTTCTTGGTTAAGCGATAAAAAGGGCATTCTTTCTACCACTAATATGCCTAAACACTTTTGGTTGGTGGCTAACAGAGGGGCAACAACCACATAACGGCTATCAGCCTGTTGTAAATCTTCGCTTTGCAAATGAGCTAATTCATTTTTTTCGAGCGCGTAATTGATGAGGGCATCGTTAACATCAATCTCTTGTGGGCTGCCCAGTGTTGCACTCACTTGAGGTATAATTTTACCCTGATACACAGGATACAAGGCCGCAACTTCGAGCTGACAGGTTTGCGCTAACAGATTCATAACGGCATTGGCATGAGGTAGAGCATTGGGGTCTTGTAAACCTGTGACCATAATCTCCCGAATATGCATAATCGAGTCGCGCAAGGTCATCGGTTTGGTGAGCATATCTTGCTCTAGTCGCTCGTGGGATAATTTGAGCAAATAATGGCGTCGCGTTAAGGATTCTAAACGCTCATTTAAATAGCCGTTGGCTTCGCGTACCCGTTTAAGCCGCACAATCCACACATCGGCAAATTCACCTGCAATCAAACTCAAAATCAAACCACCCATAAAAAAGTGGGCAGGGAAAGGGCTAGTATTGGTACTTAACAAATCCCACAGTGACCAAGCTCCTGCAATCAAGCCAATCGAACCAAAAGCCGCCAATGTGCCATAACGTAAACCCAAAATAGTGGGTGCTAGCCACAACCACGGAAAGGCTAGTTCGACCATAAAAGGGTCATTAGGATTAGACCATGCACCAAGACCAATTGTGCCAAAAGTAAATAATGCAATTTCAAACAGCATTAACTGATTAGCTTGTTTAGGGGCTAAAATAGCGGCAATTTGACGACGGCTAAGCGTAAGGGGCATAGTCAGTAATCCTAAAAAATTAAGGGTTAACAGCCGATTTAAGCAAATCATCCACCACTTTTTGAGCCACGGCACTCACCGCTTCGCGGCTCCAGCCTGTTTTGGCGGCTGTACCTGACCACACCACTTGCTCTGATTGCAAGTCAATAATATTGAGGGTAATGCCTGCGGCTGGTTCACCGTCTAAACCGACTTTGTAACGCCATTCGTCCACACTGGCGGCCACCGCATATTTTGCACCAGTAATTTTGGCCGTTGCTAGGGCAGCATTTTGTTGACGACGGTCAGCTAACTCAAACAGCACCTCGTTACTCGCACCATTTACGCCAATATAAGCGACATTTTGTACGCCATGCACACGTAGCAAACTGGCCGTAATGCTATCTAAACGCGCACCTGCTTGTGGCGTTTCGGTATTATTGATAGCAGGAAGTAAAGCCCATTGTGCCTTTTTGTCTAAATTGGCGGTAGGCGTGGTGTGCAAGGTGCTACATGCCGTTAATAGATTGAGACTGAGTAGCGCGCTCAAAGTCATTAGTTTTTGCCAGCTCATGATGGTTGCCTCTTAATAAAATAAACGATAGTTAAGATGAATCTCTTGCGAGGATTCGCCATTTTGTTGTCCGCTTTGGCTACGAATGATTTCTAAACGTAGTTTGTCATTCCCCATGACTGGACTTTGTAGCCCCAAACGGCCATTAAAACCGATGCCATTGATATTGGAGCTATTTGCGCCTAACTCGCCAAAAATACGCAAGCCACGTTGATATTGTTGCGGATTTACTTGGCTAAATGCCCATGCGATGCCTATTTGCTGATAATCTTGAGGAATAAAAAAGCCTGTCGTCAGTGTTTGCCCTAAGGGTGCAAGGCTATTAAGTTGCGGATTCAGCGTGGCGTTGGCATTAAATTTACCCACACTCAGATTAACTTTAAGCACATGGTCACTTTGGTCGGCAAACAGTCGATGACCTGCTTCTAGTTGTAATATTTGACCACTGCCCAAGGCTTGGCCGTCTTGACTCTGATAGTCATCAATAAAAAACTGACTGTTGAGGTATTCGCGGCCTGTGATTGCCCAATTCAACCCTAATCCCCAACGATTTTTGCTGCCTGCTAATAGTAGCCCTGTACTTTCTGTACTGTGTTGATGTTGTAGCCACTGCCAATTGAAGCTGAGTTTGCTATCCAGTCGATAATCATGCTCAATCCGCCAACCTGTGGTACTTGCCCACGCATTGATTTGACTAATGGCTAGTTGCCATGTTTGTTGTGTGTTTTTAAAGTGCCATGTAATATCCCATTGTTGGCCGTCGGGTAGCTGCGAATTTAAGATGTTGTTATCAGAGCTGTGAGCTTGATAGTGTTTGAGCGTCGCCTGTAAACGCCACAAAGGGCTAAGCGGTGTTGCCCATGATAATTGCTGTTGTTGTAAGTCTAATGCCCCCAATTTCTGCTGAGACATATCAAGACTGGCAATATGTGCGCGAGGACTTAACAAATCGCTATAACGACGTTGTAGCTCATCATCTAAAGGATAATCGTCTTGGGTGTTAAAGGCTAAACTTTCGGCTAAATCAGGACGATTAGCTTGTGTCGCTGCCTCGATACGGTCATAAATCGGCAATCGTTCAACGTGCTCATTGAGCAATTGATTTAGAGCTGGTGTGTCGTGGTTACGCAGTGCCAAGTTCAAACTTGCCCATGTTGGAATAGCAACGTTTGTGGGTTGTTGGTTTATCCAATCTTGTGCTTTGTCAAAATTTTCGTGGTTAAGTAACCAGCCTAGAACCAGTTCTTGTTCAAAAGGACGATAAATCGTGCGTTTTAGCAACCATTGTTGCAAATCAGCTTGGCTTTGCTGTGCATTTTTTTGATTGAGTGATAGTGCAAAAAAACTATCTTCTAAGGGGCGTAACTGTTCGGTAGAAGCTTCATCCGTGATAGTGTTTTTATTGCGCCACAAAGCTTGACGAATACTGTTTGCTAATGGCTCATTGCCTGTGTTAGCTAATATCTCGGCCAAAGTTAATTGTGCTAAATAATCTTGTGCTTGTGAACGTACATAGGCTTGCTGAAAAGGTAAAGCACGTTGCGCTTGTTGCAAATGCAGCCAGCCCAATGCCCATGTTTGCCACAAAGCGGTTTGTCGTTTGGCTGTACCCTCGGCTGTCAGCAAGACTTTTTTGAGTAGTACATCGTTCTTTTGTTCGATAAGAATGCCAACAAAGGCTTGTAATAATCGGCTTTGTTGTGGTGCAAGTGCTAATGCCTGTTGGTAGTCTGCTTGTGCCAAATTGAGTTGTTTTTGTTGCCAATAAAATTGACCCCGTTGCTCCAAAAAGAGTGGGTTTTGCTCAAATTTGGCCAGTTCTTGAGGTGATAATAAACTCAAAAAACGCTCAATGCCTTGAGGATAATGGGCTTTTTGGTAGAGGTATAACAAGCTAATGACGGCATTGTCACGTTTATATAAACGATAAGAAAGCTCGTTAATAAAGGCTGCATTGATGGGGGCGCTATCGTTTTGTAGGCTAGCAAAGTTAACTAAGTCGCCATCGCCAAATACAAACTCGTTGGTGAGTTGTTGATAAGCGCGTTCGGCAATGTCTTTTTTGTTTAATAAGCGCGATAACTCCGCATAAGTGTGCCAATAGGCCGCGTCGCGTGGCGCAATCATCGCTTCTATTTGATTGAGACTTTGCCATGCTTCTAACACTTTACCTCGTTGAAACCATAATGCCGCTCGTCGCAATACCCATGTACTATCTAGCGGCTTAAAATCATTGATTAAACGTGAATAGACAGTAATGGCACGGTCGTCTTGACCTGCGCGCTCAGCTAAATTTGCATCAGCAAATAACAAAGTACGTTTGGCCTGACTTTTAGTGACTAGTTGTGCTAAAAAATTCAAACCTTCGTTGGGCTGGCCTAAACGCTCATATACCTGAACTAATTTTAAAATTGCGTCTTGATTATTGGGTTGCAAACTAACCAAGCGTTTTTGATAGGCCAATAACAAATTGTCGTTATACAAGGCCTCGGCCAAACGACCTACCGACTCCCACGCAGCATTATCGTTACTGAGTTGAGCGTATTGATACCATGCATCTAAGGCCTCGACAGGTTTGCCAATCCATTCGGAGACTTGTGCAAAACGTTGCAACCAAAAGGAATTATTGGGTTCGGCACTGATGGCTTTAGAAGCTACTTGCCATGCGGCAGCCAAGTTTTTATTGGCTAAATACACCTCATAACCCAAACGATACTGCAAGTCATTAAAGCCGACTTGGGGCGCGCTCGCTTGTTGAGAAATGTCCGTTTCGGCATAACTGCTTAAAGCACAACTAAGTAAACACAGGGCATAAGGCCATTTCATGGGTTAGCTCCTGTTGGGCTAATACGTTGTTTTAGCAATAAAGAAACATAATATTGAGCAATATCAGGACGATTAGCTGCCAGTGCAAGGCGTGTTAAATACTCCAAAACTTCGGTATCAGCTAATAACATGCCTGCATAAGTTTGTCCAGCATCCACCGCATCGGGTAACAAATTACCAGACTGCAAGGCTTTAACGCCTGATAAAAAAAACTGTTTGCGTTGTGCAAAGGTGGTGGTGTAGGGCATGGCCTGCAAATAACTACGTGCCGCCGCACGGTATTGTTGTTGTGCTAAATATAAACGTGCAATATTAGCAAACCATTCAACATTGACTGTTTTAGCACTAAAAATCAGTTGGTAGTACAGTTCTTTGGCTAATTGTGTATCACCAAAATCAAAGGCATTTTTGGCAAATTTTTCGAGTCGCTCTTGCGGCCACGAGTAGTGGCTTACTTTGCGTAATTGCTGTAAATAATGTTTGAGTGCATTATTAAATGTTGCCGATTGAGGTTGATAAGTCCACAGTTGGCGTTCTAAAAGATTTAATAACAAAATGTCGGCTTTACTGTGTAACTCTTGCTTAAGGTCTTTTACTTTAAACACAGGGTTGAGAATTTGTCTCGATTGACTAATGTCACCTTTATCAAACAAGCGTTGCGCTAACAAAATGCGCAAGTGATGGTCGTTAGGGTCGGCACGTAACCACGCAAACAAATAAGCAATACTTACGGTGTCGGTATGTGCCGAGCGTTCTAAATGTCGTTGCAAACTATGCTCAGGATAAATCACCGTAAACACTAAGGCGGTCAGCAAGCCAAAGCCAATAATTTGTCCTGTAGTGGCAAAACGTAGCCGTTCAGGAACGGCAGGAAAGCCTGAGCGCGGTAAGCTCATGGGCGGTATCCTCTAATAATAAACGTGAACCAATCTGACGTGTGTTTAATACTTTTTTCCCTTGCTTAAGTTGGCATTGTGCCGCATTAGCGAGTGTTAATTGAATGGCCTGATAGCCCGTTAAATCAAAAAATAAGTCATTGCCCTGACGATTAAAGTTTTTAATAAAGGCATTACTAGACTCAATATAGGGCAGCGTAGTGGTATTTTGTTGTAGCACTATATCGCTGTTACTTTGGGTTAAATGCACATAATTTTGTTGATTATGTTGGTTAAAACCTGCAATCGAATTACTTTGGGTTAAATTTATGTAAGGCGCATTCGCTAAACGAATCGTGCGTAAATCGCCATTGCCTCTAAAGCGATAACCTTGTGGGGTTCGTGCTACTACAAAATCATTAAAATCTAACACCTTTTTAATATATTCCGAGCTATACACTGCAAAAACGGGTTGTTTTAACGCCCATTGATAAATTTTGTGTAAAGCGTTTGCGCCAGCAGTTTTTGACACCAAATAGGAGTGAAAATAAATATCTATTGGCTTAAAGCGGTATGGACTATCGGTAAGTTGATAGGTTTCGATAACACGCTCAAAACCATAAAAAGGGCCTGTCCATAAATTTGTGTACACATTTTCGTTTTGATTAGGTGCAAATACTTGAAAGTTATCACCTTTTTTTATGCCTAGTCCTGCAATCCGCGTCCATGAGTTATTACTACGTGTAATGGTAGTGTCACCACCATTCATATTTAACACCCCTGCCTCTAGGGTTTCTGCCAAAGCGTCAGGTGTGGCAACACAATTACCTGTCCATAAAAAAACCTTAACTTGTTTATTTTTAGGGGCAAGCTGTTGATTAATATAATTGATTGAGCCTTTGATTTCGCGCTGACTATTATAAATATAGTCTTTAATCGGTAGGTGATACGACTCAGAATCTTCGCCATCTTGTGCCGCTTCTTCGGCTTTACGCCAATAAAAAGGGTGAGAGTATGAATGACTTGCTAACTCAACCCACGGTAGGGCATAAATATCGCGAGCAATTTTTTCGAGCTGTGGCGAGAGTTCGGGATACAAGCCTGTTTTGCCAACTTCGCCTTCAATCACTGACATAGTAGTTGGTGTTTGATAACGTTTAAAAAAGTCCTCTAACATCACCTGACCATTAAAAGGGCGGTCGGGACGTTCGGCAATACTCATAAAGCCATCACCATCAATATGCACCATTAACAAACGGCGGCCATTTTCGGTGGTGACATCAGGAATCGGGCGTTGCTCATCTAATTTAAGTGCTTTAGTCAAAAAGCTCAGCGGATTGATAACCCATCGCTCGCCTGCATCTTTAGCGGGTAACATTTCGACCACATAAGGCGCAAGGGCGTAGCCACCCCATGAGGTTAAAGCCGCAGGATGCCATTGCATTGCTTGGCTTTTGGTTGTTAGACTGACTAAAGGAGTGCTGTTTTTATTATTGAGGCTAACGGGATAAATATCGTGAGTGCGTGCAGTAACGGGAAACTCAAAGCCCATCATAGTATCTTGAGCCATTAGTTGTAAGGATTGTGTAGGCTCTAACTCTTGATACTTAAGCCCTAATGTTTGCAACAAACCACTGTCGTGAGCTACGCCAAAACGACTAAAAATAGCCACTGGTATTTGCTGTTGAATTTGCTTAGTCAACCATTGAGGGTAGGCGGAGTTGGTGGCTATATCATCGCTGTTAATCCAACTGATAATGCCTGCATAACGACCTGTTAAATCGTATTGGGGGAGGGTGCTATTATAAGGGATATATTCAGGCACTAAGCCTAAATACACCAAAGGTGCACCTAAAAAACGTACTACATCTTGATAATGCAAATCAGGTGCTTCGGCAGGATTATAAATCACTAATACCTTACGCGGTAAGACCTCGACCTCACTACTGATGCCTAAGGCATCAAGAGAAGGATTACTCACCCATGCACTAAACCCTAACTTTTGAATATTGCTGGCAGTTTGTTTGGCCAAATCACGTTGTTGGCTTGGCACATAATCAATCACCAAAATAGGCAGTTGATATTGTTGATGAATATCTAGTAGTTTTTGACTAAGCCACGTGTTATCAGCGGCACTCACGGCTTGATAGCGTTGGGTGTTGGCATTCCATCCCTGATATAAAGACTCGGCAGCAACCATCCATGCTAAATCATGCACTTCGGGTAAGATTTCAAAACCACGATTAAAAATCAGTTTAGCTTCTGGCCAGCGTTGTTTAATTGCTCTAATAACGCTTTTTAAACCTGCTTCTTGTTGGGCTTTTTGCTCAGGCGTTTTGGCAATCAATTGATAGCTATCTAAAGTATCTAAAAAAAAGCCCCGATAACCTTGCTCCCATAATGGCGCAATCACCGTATTGGCAAAAAACTGCGGCCAGTCTGGTGCAGATTGGTCAATAATGGTGCTTTGCCAAGCATGATTTTGGCTTTTGAGCCATGCTTGAGGAATCTGCTTAAAATATGCTGAACTTGGATGTGCTTCGCCAACACTGGCATAAGCAAATAATTGACTATAGGGCGAGTTATAGTGCTGAGGTGAAATATTGGCGTGATTAGGGTCAACCACCACCACATCAAAAGCGCGCAATTCCGCTAATGGTGGCTGAGCACCATAAAACAAGGCAACACTGGGAGGTGTGTCCGCGTAGAGTAAAGAGCAAAGTAAGCATTGCAAGTACACGATAAAACGTAACAACAAAACACCAGCTCCTCTGCAAAGCCCACATATATCAGTAGATATCAGGATTGTAGCAATTTTGTGAATTGAATCACACAAGAAATATGCCAAAAAGTATGAAAAAAAGGATGAATTGTTTGGTGGTAGGGAGAGTTTTAGTTTTATTAAGAAAAAAAATGTAGAAGATGTTGTATGAGTGCTTATCAGAAATTATTAGCTTTTAAAGCGTGTGACTTTTTCAATGCCTGTTAAAATACGAATACGCTTAATAATTTGGGCTAAATGCACTCTGTTTTTGACTTCCAAATTCATGGTAATCACTGCGTGGTGCGCATCTTTATCACTCATGGTAATGTTTTCGATATTGGCTTCACTCAGCGTCACCTCACGAGCAATTTCGGCCAACATTCCGCGTTGATTGATGAGTTCGATACGTAGTTCACTGCTAAAATCGCGATTAACGTTTTTATCCCATTGTAATGGCACGCATTTATCGGGATTGTCGCGTAGTTCACTCATTAAATGATGGCAAACATCACGGTGCACCACAATACCTCGTCCTGAGCTTAAATAGCCAAAAATACTGTCACCAGGTAAAGGATAACAACAACGCGCATAAGCCAATACCAAGCCCTCTGTACCTTTAATCGCTAGGCGACGTTTGGAGCTTGGGTGAATCGGGTCTTGCTGAGCATCGGGCAGCAAACGTCGAGCAATCAGTTGTGGCGCATGATTGCCTAAGCCGATATCTTCGAGCAAATTATCGGTATTGGCAAAGTTAAGCTCTTTGAGTACCGTTGAAATAATTTCTGGCGCAATATCGCTTAACTGGGTGTTGTAGGCGGCTAAGGCTTTGTCTAATAAGCGTTTACCCAAATCAACCGACTGACTGTGTTGTTGCTCTTTTAACACATGACGAATATTGCTGCGCGCTTTGCTGGTAATCACAAAGTTAAGCCAATGTGGGTTAGGCATGGCACTGGGCGCAGTAATCACGTCCACGGTTTGGCCTGTACTTAATACTAGACTTAAGGGACTTAAACGGCCATCAACTTTGGCGGCAATGCAACTATTACCAATGTCAGAGTGAACAGCATAGGCAAAATCGACAGGGGTTGAACCTTGTGGCAGGGTGAGGATTTTGCCTTTGGGGGTAAAAACATAGACTTCGTCGGGAAACAAATCAATGCGGACATTTTCGACAAAATCGAGCGAGTTACCTGCATTTTTTTGTAATTCAATCAGTGACGATAGCCATTCTTGCGCGTGTGCTTGGGAGCGATTCTCTACGCCGTCTTTATACAACCAATGGGCAGCAACGCCTTTGTTGGCCATAGCTTCCATGGCTTCGGTGCGAATTTGAATTTCGACAGGTACGCCACTTTTAGCTTTAAGCACACTGTGTAACGATTGATAACCATTAGCTTTAGGAATGGCAATATAATCTTTAAATTTACCAGGTACGGGTTTAAATAAATTGTGGGCAACGCCTAAGGTGCGATAACAAGTATCGACATTGTTAACCACAATCCGAAAACCATAAACGTCCATAATTTCATTAAAGGACTTATGCTTTTCTTTCATTTTTTGATAAATGCTAAACAAATGCTTTTTGCGGCCTAGAACCTGAGCGTCAATCCCCGCTTCTTTTAAACGGGTCTCTAAAGTACGTTGAATATTGGCGATGGTTTCTTTGCGATTACCATAAGCAACCTTAACGGCTTTTTGAATCAGGGGCGCACGCATTGGAAACAGTGCGTAAAAGCATAAGTCTTCGAGTTCGGTACGAACCTCGTGCATCCCTAGACGATTAGCTAAAGGGGCGTAAATATCAAGGGTTTCTTGGGCAATACGTTTGCGTTTATCGGCTCGAAGCACTTCAAGAGTACGCATATTATGTAAACGGTCAGCAAGTTTGACGATAATCACCCGAATATCGCGCGTCATTGCTAACATCATTTTGCGTAAGTTTTCGGCTTGGGCTTCGGCTTTAGACAAATGCCCGACTTTTTCGAGCTTGGTGACGCCATCGACTAAATCGGCCACTTCTGTGCCAAACATTTTGGCAAGTTCGGATTTACTAATACCTGTATCTTCAATTACATCATGGAGCATGGCCGCCATCAGGCTTTGGTGATCCATGTGCATTTGCGCCAAAATCTCGGCAACAGCAAGAGGGTGAGTAATATAAGGACTGCCGTCACGACGCATTTGTGAGCCGTGCGCTTGTTCGGCAAAAAAATAGGCGGCACGAACAGCTGCTACTTGGTCTGCTGCCAAATAGCTATCAAGATGTGAGCTAAGTACATCTAAGGCTGTGTTCATGCGTCCTCATTTGCAGCGTTGGGGGCGTATCAGCTTGCCCCCAGTTAAAGCACTTAAAAAGTGGTGTGAGTGTCTAAACTCAAAAATAAGTCGTCCTCTGGCTCTTCTTCCACTTTTTGAGTCAAAAATTGGCGGTCAATAAAGCCTTCGGCAATTTCGCGTAGTGCCATCACGGTTGGTTTGTCATTATCCCACGGCAAAAAAGGCTCTTTGTTGCCTGTTGCCAACTGACGAGCGCGTTTGGCAGCCACTAATACTAATTCAAAGCGATTGTCCACCGCACCTAAACAATCTTCTACCGTCACACGAGCCATGAGCATAACCTCTATAGTACAAAAAATAGCGAACCTTTGATTTTAGGCTAGCTTGAGCTAGACAACAAGTCCCCAATGCGCTCGGCATGACGAATAACTTGAATTTTTTGGCGCAGGCGTGAGGCTTTGACAATGGCAATTAACTCTTCAAGGGCAGTATCGAAGTCATCGTTAATCACCACAAAGTCAAATTCGACAAAATGACTCATATCGTCAATTGCACCAGCCAGTCGGCGGTTAATCACGTCGCTACTATCTTGGCCACGATTTTGTAGTCGTTGACGCAAAGCATCACGCGAGGGAGGCATAATAAAAATAGACACGGCATTGGGATAACTTTGGCGTACTTGTTGTGCGCCTTGCCAGTCGATTTCGAGTATTACATCGGTATCTTGTTTAAGGCTATCTTCGACCATCTGCCGCGCAGTACCGTAATAATTGCCAAACACTTCGGCGTGTTCTAAAAACTCACCTGCACCAATCATGCTCACAAACTGCTCTTTGGGGGTAAAATGGTAATGTACGCCATCAAGCTCACCGTCACGTTTGGGACGGGTGGTGTTAGAAATAGAGACCTTGAGGTTGGGGCAGTTTTCTAACAAGGCTTTGACTAAGGTGGTTTTGCCTGTGCCAGAAGCGGCAGAGACAATAAATAATGTTCCAGACATAGTGTTGTTCTTAAAAAGTGAAAATTACGCCAAGTTTGCGGTAAAATCGCGTCATTGTCCATTTTGTAGGAAGATGAATCATTATGACGGAGTTTGTAAGCCCAGCTATATTAAATCGCACTCATGCCATGACACACCTCAATGTCTCGGCTTTGCATTTTCACCCCGAGCGCGAGCGTTTATTTAACGAATTGCATACGCGGCCTTTTCCAGTGGTACAAGAGGGCAGCAGCATTTCGCAGTTGGCTATTTTGCACAATGGCCAAAATACCGATGCCGAGTATCAGCATTTACAAGCCTTGTGTGAGCGTTACGCAGTCCCGCCACCTGCCCAAGGTTCGTCATGTTATTACCAAAGTTTTGGTGGTTTTGAGTTGCGTTGGGAGCGTCATACTGAGTTTTCGACTTACACCGTGATTCATCGTGCCGATAAATTACAACCTTTTGCCCATACCGCCTTGTCGTTATTGCCCGAAACATGGTTGGCAGGTTTAACAGGCCAAATTATCAGTGGCCAACACATAGACATTATTGCCATGCCTGAGCAAGCCTCATCACCCGATACCTTGCGTCATTATTTTGAAGGGCATCGTTTGATTAGCTCATGGACAGGCGATAAAGACGCGCGTTTATGGACGGCATATCGTATTCATAGTGACGGTTTTGGCCGTATTTTGGTGCAAAATAAACAGTTAAATCCGTGTCAAACAGGGCGTTTAGTCAGGCGATTATTTGAGTTAGAAACCTATAGAATGATGATATTGTTAGCTTTTCCGATGGCGCGTGCCATTGCCCCCGAAGTGGAAGCGATGGACACGCAGTTAGCATCAATTAACCAGCAAATGAATAACATTAAGAGTTTAGAGGACGAAAAACGTTTATTAGCCCAGCTTTCGACCTTAGCAGCACGTATAGAGCAACTCATATCCGATAGTAATTTTAGATTTTCGGCAGCCCGCGCTTATTATGATTTGGTGATGAGCCGTTTGGCCGATTTACGCGAACAAGAAGTAACAGGCTTGCAAACCTTTAATGAGTTTTTGCGTCGTCGTTTAACGCCTGCCTTTAGAACCTGTGAGTCGGTGAGTGAGCAGTTAGATGATTTGTCACAGCGTATTGATAGAGCCAGTGAACTGTTGCGTACCCGTGTTGATTTGACTTTAGAGGCGCAAAATCAAGAGTTACTACAATCACTTAATCAACGCAGTAAAGTGCAGTTACAGTTACAACAAGCGGTTGAAGGCTTGTCGGTGGCGGCCATTAGTTATTACTTGGTGGGTTTGGTCAAATATATGGTACTTTCGGCAGCCGATATGGGCTGGCTACAACATGCCGAATTATGGGTTGGTTTGTCTGTACCTGTGTGCGTGTTTTTGGTGTGGCGTGGTGTGCATCAGTTGCATAAAGGTTTGGAGAAAGATTAAAGTTGATTGTTTAAGTTTTGCCGAAAAGCCTTGGCCGATTGCCCTGTCATTTTAACAAATAAGCGTCTAGCAAAACGGGAGTCGGCATAACCAATTTCTTGGCAAATTTGCTCAATAGTTAATGTGGTATTAACTAATAAATATTTCATGCGAGCAATTCTAATTAGTTGATAATAATCAGAAATACTCAGGGTTGTCGCTAATTTAAAGTGTCTTTTTAAGGTGCTTTCACTGAGATGAAATTTATTGGCCAAAAAAGCTAAACAGAGATTATCTGGATAGTGACGATCAATAAAATGTTGAATGGCTAAGATTTGAGTATAGGCATGTTGCTTGTAGGCAAAACTTTCGCTTAACCATAAATGTTCAGTACTATCAAGACTTTTACTCATAATAGTTAAACAACGTTCAACAAGATTCTTTTGGCCAAAACGCAATAAATATTGGCTAAGACAATACAACGCCCCACTAATGCCTGTTGCACTGCACAACTGACCGTTATCCACAAATTCCACCTCGCTTTTAAGTGAGTAATGTGGGTAGCGTTGTCGAAAAATACCTTCAAATTGCCAATGAGTGACGAGTGGGTGTGTTGGCCACAACGTTAACTCTGCAATCAAAAAACTCGCCGTGGATAGCGTTAACACACGTTTGCTTTGGCGTAGTACGGTAGCTAACACGCTGTTTTGTAGTTGTTTGCTGTTTAATACTTGTTGTAAATGGCCATACTCAATTCCCACAAGGACGAGTAATTCATGTGTTGTTGTCTCTGTTAATGGCTGAGTTTCTACACGCATACCATTAGCTAAAGTGACTCCAATTTGGTTAAGAGCATAAAGTTGATAATCGACAGAGTTAATCAAGACTCTGTTATTAGCAAGACGTTGATAAATAGTCATAAAATCTAGAATGGTCATGAGTTGAGACCCCCAACAACCATCAAATAACACCACGCCAACTTTATTCATTGAACTAATCCGCCCGAAACTTAAGCTATTACACCATCGTCCGATTATGCACTGTTTTTTAAGATACATTTCATCCTAAAATAAATTGTTGAGTTAAAAAATGTCTAGTGCCATGAGCTGTATCCATCAAGATATTTACATCAACCATTCTCAAGGACAAATTTTTAGTCGAATTTGGACACCACTGAATTATCAAGCAAACTTAGCTCCGCTTGTGTTGTTGCATGATTCGTTGGGCTGTATTGCGGTGTGGCGTGATTTTCCGAGGCAGTTGGCACAGTGTTTAGGCCGACAAGTGATTGCTTATGATCGGTTGGGTTTTGGTCAATCATCAGCACGTCTTGAAAAAATTGCCTTTAGTTTTATTGAAGATGAAGCAAAAAACGATTTTGCAAGGGTGAAACAGCAGCTGAATATCAAAGAGTTTGTGGTGTTGGGGCATAGTGTGGGGGGAAGTATGGCAGTGCATTGTGCGGCGGCTTATCCACAAGATTGCCAAGGTTTGATTACCATTGCTGCTCAAGCATTTACCGAAACGAATACTCGAGTTGGTTTGCAACAAGCAAAAATACAATTTTCAGACCCACAACAGTTTTCGCGTTTAACTAAGTATCATGGCCAAAAATCGGCGTGGGTGTTATCGGCATGGTTGGATACTTGGTTAGATGCGGCTTTTGATGATTGGTCTTTAGCAGAAGTGTTGCCCAAGGTGATTTGTCCAACGTTGGCGATTCATGGCCAGTTTGATGAATATGGCAGCATGGCACATCCGCAAACTATTGCACACTCGGTGAGTGGTCGGGGGCGATGGTGGATGGTCGAAGGGGCGTATCATGTGCCACATCGTGAAAAAAACGAGGAAATCGTGGCGTTGATGATGGATTTTATGAAAGAATTGCCTTAAAAATACAACAAGAGGTTTTTATGTACCAAGCAGGGTGGTCAAAACAAGAAATCCGCGTCAAAGCGCAAGGCTATGCGATGATGGGCTATGGTATGTGGCATAACCGTGCATGGGGACAACAAACGCCGTTATTTGCGCGCGCTATTTGGTTGGTAGATGAACAGGGTAATGAAATAGCCTTTTGTTGTTTAGATTTAGGCTACATTACTTATGCCATGCGTAGCACAATTATTCGTCAACTCCAAGACACAATTGGCGATAGCTTTAACCCAGAACGTTTAGTCTTAACCTGTACGCATACCCATTCAGGGCCGGGCGGATGCACTCACGATGCCTTGTATAATGTGGTGACCCCCGGTTTTGTGTCAGATAATTTACAGCAAATTGTGTTAGCAACGGTTGAAGCATTATTAGCAGCACGTACTCATTTACAAGCTGTGGAGCTGAGCTTGGCACATGCGGCATTTGCCGAAACGACAGCAGTGGCATGGAATCGATCGTTAGAGGCGTATAATCGTAATCCTGAAGTGAGCAAATTAAATCATCAGCAATGTCATTTAGCCTTAAACCGAGAAATGCCTGTTTTAGCGATTCGTCATCAAGGACAAGTAGCGGCGTTTGTATCGTTGTTTGGGGTTCATGCAACGGCGGTGGGCAACAATCAAACCAAATACTGTGCCGATAACAAAGGTTATGCGGCGGTGGCTGCCGAAGCCGCATTGACGCAACAAGGCGTTGCTGCACCTGTGGCAATTTTTGCCCAAGCAACAGCAGGTGATGTCTCTCCTCATTATCATGGTGTTAATCAAACCGCACGGCGCAAACAATGGCAGGGAGAGAGCGAATACATATACGCCGAGCAAAATGGTCGCCTGCAAGCACAACACGCCTTACAAATAATTGAAAAAGCCAGTTTACCCATTACAGGCGCGTTTGATGCCATTTTGACTTATGTCGATTTAAGCAATCAACATGCTGAACCTCGTTTTGCCAATGGCGAACAGCAAGCCTTTACTAGTGAGCCATGTCATGGCGTGGCGTTTTTTACAGGTACACCTGTTGATGGACCAGGTATGCCTATGGCTATTGGTAAAGTTGCCAAGCAACTAGCGCGATGGCTCAAAAAACGCCGTTTGGCCCAAGATGAGCCGTATTATCGGCGATTGTATGCCGCACAAGGCGTTAAGGACATTATGCTCGAAGCAGGGCGCAAACAAATTTTGGGGCAAGCGATTGATAAATTAATGGTGCCTGCGATTGCCGATCCTTTAGTAGCAGAGTTAAAACGGCAAGCGGCGAAAGGAGCAATGAAGGAAAGCGCAATGGTGCCAACGGTATTGCCCATTCAAATTATTCGTTTAGGCAATATAGCTATTGTTTGTTGTCCGGGTGAGTTTACGACTATTGCAGGGCAGCGGGTGGTACAAACTGTGGCACAAACCTTAGCGACTGCAAACATTGAACAGGTGTTAATTTGTACTTATTGTAATGACTATATGGGCTATGTCACCACCTACGAAGAATATCAACAACAAGCTTATGAAGGCGGCCATACCATTTATGGCCAATGGACGTTAGCTGCTTTTCAAACCTGTTTTGCCAAACTAGCCGAGCAGTTTGCCTTGCCTGCAAATCAGCGTCAGTATGACCAACAGACGCAACCTTTGCCTGTACCTGCACATGAGTTGGCTTTAAGAACTAATTTAACGCCGCCGAGGCGTTAGAGCTAAAGCTTGTCACTACCAAGTGTTAGGTTTTCTTATAGCGGTACTATGAATTTTATCGGGTAATTGAGCATTAGATAAATGCACAACACTTAACACTTTTGACCAAGTTGCATATTGGCCTAAATCTTTTGATATGGCACGTGAATCTTCATTTTTAATCGGAGCAACTAAACCTAATCTAATTTGCGGTGCATATTGTTTAATACGCATAAAGGCAGCCTTTAAGTCGGAGTCGTTGCTACATACAACAATTTGCTCACAAGCACCTGTTAAAGCACTAATTACCATATCAACTGCCATATTTACATCACTCTGTTTTTCTTCAAAGCTATAAACTTGCACTTTATTGATATGTGGTACGTCTATTATGGGTTCTACAAGTCGAGAAAATGGTGTTGCTGCAATCATCTTTCCCTCAAGAATCGTTACTTTTTGAGGTTGTTGTTTACGCAAGGCTTGTAAGTAGGTTCGTTGGCGTTTAGGTGATTCTAGGTCATCACTCATACGCGCTAAGACTGGAGCGGTGTAATAGCGTACTTCTATGACTTCGGCGTTTTGTAAGACGTGATTTTGAAACAAAGCATATAAATCTAGCCACTTATAAGGGCTACGTCTTAATAGACCGTAATATAGGTTATAACCATCAATAAAAACGATAGTCTTCAATTTTGTATCCTTCAAAAATGACAAAACCGCCATAAGGCGGTCTGTCGCCCCTAGAGCATATACGCTAAACGCAACGGTCAAGGGGGGAGTCGTCAGATGATTATAGACCATATTGGGGTTTTTGTGAATTACTGGTAATACATCATAATTGTCTTGTTTCATGTTTTTGACACCTCTTGTTTAAGTAAGTGTCATTTTGTCTGTATAAAAAACAAAAAAATAAGCAATCAATTAAGGTTTTTTTACCTCTCTAAAGCCTTGCCGCTGTAAGGCCAGACAAACAATTAACCTTTTTTGTATTTTGCTAAGTTCTGCCTAATTGAGCTGTAACCAAAACCATTGCAAGTTTTAGCTATTGCAAGTAACTCATGTGTAAATGCCACTAAAGGGCTAATGTTTGTATCGGTAGCGGTTACCTTTGTATTGGTTTCCCCTAAATCACCCCATAGCCTCCATATGTTTTTATAAATCTGTTTATTTCCTGCATCACTTCGACCTGCTCCCTTCTTATTCGTTAATGTTTTTTTAGTAGGCAATCGCTCTAAAGAAATAATGGCTGCACAATAGTATTGGCTTGGGTGTAAGCCTTCGGTGGCGGTGTTGCGTGTCATTAGAAATAGCGGATAATTAAGATGCGCCTTAACATCACTAGCTAATGTTTTATAAGCCTTTATCATGGCGTTGCTTGATTGCTCGCTTAATGGTGTTAAGGGTTTTGGTATGAGTGATTGTGCCGTTTTCTTAAACTCAAGAAGTTGTTTTCTTAATTCGGCATCTGTTAGTGTAGGCATCGCTTTTTCAAATTGATTAAACACATAAAACAGGTTTATTAAATCTAAAATTCGCTCTTTGCCTTCATCATCTAAGGGCTTGCTTAAATGGGTTTCTAGTGTTTGCCATGTTAAGGGTGTTAAAATGCTGCGCATTATATTCTACTGATTAACTAACTTTCGTAAATTGACCATGAATCACATTGTAAAATTGACTATTGGTAAATCTTTCTAAAAATTACCACCCAATTAGCTACACTCAGTATAGGTGATTTTATGACACGTTGCGACACGTTAAGAAATAAAAACCCTTGATATACAAGGGCTAATTATTAAGTTTGACACCTTAAAACATGGCTTGATAGCTTATTCCAAGTTCTGAATCTGCTCTCGCATTTGCTCAATCAATACTTTGAGTTCTACCGAAGACAACGAGCTATCAGCACTCACCGATTTAGAACCCAGCGTATTGGCTTCTCGGTTTAACTCTTGCATCAAAAAGTCGAGTTTACGTCCCACTGCACCACCCTGTTGCAATACCCGTTTAATTTCTACCAAATGTGCACTTAAACGGTCGAGCTCTTCAGCGACATCAATTTTATGGGCAAATAACACCATTTCTTGCTCTAAACGGTCGTTATCAAGTTCGGCTTTAATATCATGTAAACGGTCGAGCATCCGTTGGCGGTGATAGGCCAAAATCTGTGGCATACGCTCGCGTACTTTAGTGCATTCAAGGGCGATTAAATCTAAGCGTTGAGCAATAAACTGTTGTAAGGCTTGGCCTTCGCGTTGGCGCATGGCCACAAAATCGCTCAAGGTATCATTAAACAAACTTTGTGTAGCTGCTAATAGGGCTTTTTGATTGGGTTCAGCCACACATACTACACCCGGAATACGCAAAATATCAGCGGCATTCAGTGGCGCAGCATGACGCGCCAATTGGTCAATTTGGCTGGCCGCTTCTACCAAACGTGTTGCTAGTTCTTGATTGATATGAATATTAGATAAATTGCTTTCAATCGCTTCGTGTTTAATCCAAATATCGACTTTGCCTCGACTTAGTTGTTGACGTAACTTGTCACGCAAGGGCATTTCTAATTCACGCACCACATCGGCTAAGCGTAAATTGGCTTCTAAATAACGTTGATTAACAGAACGAATTTCGCACACTAGCAAACCAAAGTCGCCTCTTAACTCGCGGCGGGCAAAAGCCGTCATGCTGTAAATCATCATTAAACCTCAAAAAAAATAATTCTTAACATCCGATTGTAGCCACTTCATCGTATAATTGGCGCAAAATTTTGTCATAGATTGAGCTAATAATTCAGGACTTACGCACTTCGCCGAAATTAGCGTGTTTTGCACCCTCACCCCAACCCTCTCCCTCAGGGAGAGGGAGGAGCATAGCGGAGGGTGAGGGCATGAACAAATAAGCGATAACCGCGTAAGTCATAAACTGTTTGTATTAGTTAATCTGTTTATTTATTGAGAATTAAAAATGGCCAATTTACAACAAGCCTTAGTGGCATCTATTCCTAAAGACGCGGTGTTTAGACGGGGTAATGGACGTAATCCCGATGAATTGCGTACCGTCAAAATTACTCGCCATTTTACCAAACATGCCGAAGGTTCTGTGCTAATCGAATTTGGCGAAACTAAAGTTTTATGTACCGCTTCTGTTGAAGCAGGTGTGCCACGCTTTTTAAAAGGCAAAGGTGAGGGTTGGATTACCGCCGAATATGGTATGTTGCCCCGCGCTACCCATACCCGTAATGACCGAGAAGCCTCCAAAGGCAAACAAAGTGGTCGCACTTTAGAGATTCAGCGTTTAATTGGCCGTAGCTTACGTGCGATGGTTGATTTAAAAAAATTAGGTGAACATACCATTACCATTGACTGTGATGTCATTCAGGCAGATGGTGGCACACGCACAGCCTCTATTACGGGTGGAGCAGTGGCATTGGTTGATGCCTTAAACCATATGCGTGCCAAAAAAATGATTAAACATGACCCATTAACGCAAATGATTGCCGCTATTTCGGTGGGGGTAGTTAAAGGGCAAGCGGTATTAGATTTAGATTATGAAGAGGACTCTAATTGTGATACCGATATGAATGTGGTGATGAGTCAACAAGGTGGCTTTGTGGAAGTGCAAGGCACAGCCGAAGGCAAACCATTTAGCCGAGAACAAGCCGATGCTATGTTGATATTAGCGGAGCAGGGGATTAAAACCTTGATTCAGTCCCAACAACAAGCATTAGCATAATGGTACTCAGATAGATTGCTTTTGATACAGGTGTATAAAAGCAATTCTGCCGTTAAAATAAAAATGTGATGCGGTTATCATAAATGATTTTTTGATATTGTACGCTTGTACAAAATGAGCTAATCATAAAATCGTATGACGATATTTGACAGCTTGTGTCCAAAGTGGGACACAAGAATAAGGTGGGTGTGACGCATTTTGTCGCTATTTTGCTATCGTTCGTAACAACAATTGCCTAAAATCCACACATATGTTTTACAATCATACAAGTTGCCTCGTATGTTAAATCAAGAGACTCCACATTTAAACATATTAGATATTTCAGTGCTAGTTACGCTTGGAGGCACAGCAGGATTAGCATAACCATTAGTAAAGCGTGTCATTGCGCTTTTTCAGCAAGAAGCTAATACAATGGTTAACGGAATTAGCACTGCCTTGGCAAACACAGACCTAGAGCAGGCTTTTCGTTTGGCGCACTCGTTAAAGTCTTCTTCCTTAGCGATAGGTGCTTATGCACTCGCCGATATTGCAAAACAAATAGAATACGCTGCAAAGCGGCAGCAAATCATGCAGTTTGACAGTTTGCTCAACAATTTGCATGAGCAATACCAGCAGTTAATTGGTAAATTAGCTGTGCTATAGATTTTTATTTGTATGATGGCTTAAAGAATAAAACATCTTACAGTTTTGGGTAGATAGTGTTATGGCGCAAAAAAAAGTTCTTCTTATTGATGACGACAAAGTCATTTGCGAGATTGCCTTACAACTCTTGTCAGAAGAAGGATTTACTGTCATTACCGCTCAAACTGCCGCTTTGGGTTTACAAGCGGCAGCGGAGCATAAACCAGATTTAGTGTTGTTAGATGTGGTGTTGCCCGATTTAAATGGCTACAGTGTTTGTCAGCAAATACGCGCCTCTGCACCGCATTTGCCTATTATTATGCTGACAGGTTTAGACGATAACGAGTCGATTGTGCAGGCCTATGAATGTGGAGCAACTGACTTTTTTGCCAAACCGATTAAATGGAAGTTATTGGGTTATCGTATCCATTATATTTTGCGAGCCAGCCGTACTCTCGAGCAGTTAACTCACAGCGAAACCGCCTTGGCTAATGCTCAGCGTTTAGCGCATTTAGGCAGTTGGGAATGGTATCCACAAGAAGATAGAACCGAACGCTCCGATGAGTATTACCGTATTTATGGTGCTGACAAAGCCTTATTACCTGCCTCAATGTTTGCCATTTTGCCGCAAGTTCATGTCGAAGACCAAGTACGAGTCAAAAAAGCATTAGAACAAGCAAAAAAACATGCACAATCATATCAGCAAGAATTTAGAATCTCTGCCCCCCACAATGGCATGCGCGTGTTGCATGAGCAAGCGCGTGTTTTTACTAAGCCAACAGGTGAAATTGATTATATCGAAGGTATTACCCAAGATATTACCGAGTTAGTAGATGCTCAAAAGCGCATTCGCAGCCTTGCTTATTATGATAATTTAACAGGCTTAGCAAACAGACAACTATTTAGGGAGTTATTGCAACACGAATTGCAACGCGCCTTACGCCAAAATACTCAATGTGCCTTGTTGTTTATCGACTTAGACCGTTTTAAACGCATTAACGATACCTTGGGTCAACCTGCAGGCGATATTGTGTTACAAACGATTGGTAATCGTATTAACTCCTGTATTCGTGGTTGCGATGTTGCTGCATTACATTACGAAGATGATCAAAAGTCTGAGCAGGTAGCTCGATTAGGCAGTGATGAGTTTACGGTTATTTTGACCGATATTGATCAGCCAGAAGATGCTGCTCAAATTGTACAGCGTATTTTAGACGCGATTGCACAGCCTATCGAAGGCTTAGGGCAAGAAGTATTAGTATCGGCTAGTATTGGTATTGCTTTAGGGCCTCAAGATGGCTCCGACGTCGAAACCCTGATAAAAAATGCCGATTTGGCGATGTATGCCGCCAAAGATAAAGGGCGTAATACCTATCAATTTTTTGATAAAACCATGAATGATGTGGTGTTAGATAAATTTGCCCTCGAAAATGATTTGCGTAAAGCCATTGAGCAAGACCAATTAGAGTTGTACTTTCAGCCCAAAATCAATCCATTGACAGGGATTATTGTCGGGGCCGAGGTTTTATTACGTTGGAAACATCCACAACGGGGCATGGTCTCCCCCTTAACCTTTATTCCGATTGCCGAAGAATCGGGTTTTATTGTCGAATTGGGTACTTGGGTGTTACAGCAAGCCTGCCAAATCAATCATGACTGGCAAGCACAAGGAATGCCGATAGTCCCGTTGGCCATTAACTTGTCAGCCGCAAATTTTAACCATCCTAATTTGTTGCCTGATATTAAGCGTACCCTCACTGATTTGTCGTTGAGTCCAAACTGCTTAGTGATTGAACTAACCGAAGGTATTTTGATGACCGATGTTCAAGAAACGGTCGAAACCTTAAAAGCACTCAAAGATATGGGGATTTATTTGTCGGTTGATGACTTTGGTACAGGCTATTCCTCACTCAGTTATCTAAAGCGTTTTCCGCTTGATGAATTAAAAATCGACAAAGGTTTTGTGCAGGATATTATCAATGACCCCAACGATGCCGCCATTACCGCCGCGATTATTGGTTTAGCACAAAATTTAAAATTAAATGTCGTTGCGGAAGGCGTTGAAACCACTGAACAGGCCGATTTTTTGTTGCGTCGTGGTTGCAACACCATGCAAGGTTATTTGTTTGCTAAACCCATGCCACGCCGTGACTTTGAACAACTGTTACAAGCGGGGATAGATATGCGTGATATGCAAGCGGTGTTTATGGTGGATTATTAGCAGTTAGCAGTTAGCAGTTAGCAGTTAGCAGTTAGCAGTTAGCAGTTTATCCGTGTTTTTTGTAGGATAGCAAATAGTATTTTGGCGATTTCGTCGGCATCGGCAAAAAGACTGGTATATAGCGGTAAAGCCAAATACTGGCTATCTTTTAATAACGAAAGCCAGTACTTTGTTTCTAAAGTCTCTTTGTATGCGATGCTGACTTTAGCTGAAAAATCAGCGCGTGAGATAGCCCCATTAGCCTCTGCAAGGTTTGCTCCAATCGATGTACCGCAGCGCAAAACCTGTTTCGATATGACATACTCACGATGTTCATGATTAAGGTATTGGCAAAGTTTTACTATTCTAATCGCTAGTTGATAGGCTTTATCATAAGCTACACTATTAGGTATCATGTTTACACATCCTTGTGGATATCGTACAACTTCACTGTTCACTGTTCACTGTTCACTGTTCACTGTTCACTGTTCACTGTTCACTGTTTCTCTGCCATAGCAACTGTATAAGTCTTACCTTGTTTTAATTTACTATAATTACCAAACACTTCCTTAAAGGTACGGCTAATAAAGTCACGCAAGCCGTTAATAGTCACGACATAAAAGCGACCACCCACCTCTAAATGCTCAAAGGCATCATACAAATACAAATAATGTTGCTCTTTGCTCACCTTAGCAGGTAAGTTAGACAAAATAATATCAAATTTGCGATTGCCCACCGCGCTAAAGCCGTTACTTAACATCACTTCGGTATTGTGTAGCTTGTTATGGTCGCAGTTTTTGCGTGCATAATCGACAGCCACAAAATCTTTATCCACTAATACGCTCGTACCTTGAGGGGCTTTTTTGGCACAGACCATGCCCAAAATGCCATAACCACAACCGACATCCAAACAATTATCGGTTGGCTTAAACTCCACATGGTCAAGTAATAATAATGAGCCTTCATCTAAACTCTCGGGCGAAAATATCCCCCACGTTGAATGAAAGGTATAATCATCGCCTAATACATTGTCAGAAAAAACAATATCTTGCCGCCATTTGGCTAAGGTGGCGGCATCAAGTGCAGGTTTACTCATGGTGCGGTTGTTGCTGGTGTTGGTAATGGAACAGGATTGGCACGTAAGGTTTCATAAGAGCTTTCGGCATCGGCCATTTCTTTTTTGCCGTCAATCATCATTTGCTCGCCGTCAATCATCATTTTTTCGCCTTTAGTAATCATTTCTTTACCATCTGCAATATTTTGTTGGCCTTTTTCTTTAAGTTTCGCGCCTTTTGTGACCATTGTGCTGCCATTGTCCCATTTCTTGGCAATCGCTTGTGCCTGTCCACCTTGAGTCATTAAACGGCCAGCAAAAGTGTCACCTTTGGGCGTGGTGCTGCAAGCGGATAAAGTAGCCAGTAAGGCAATAGGTAAAATTAAAAATGTTTTTTTCATGGTATTTATCCTAAAAATAAAAAAGATATGTACGAATAATCTATAAATACCCTATTGTGGCACTATACGTCAAATTGATAGTCGATAATCAACGGGGCATGGTCAGACAAAGGGGTATCTTTGTAAACGCTAGCCTGACTCAGCGTATCAGCCAAATCAGGACTAATAATCTGATAATCAATGCGCCACCCGACATTATTTTGTCTGGCTCGGCCACGATTCGACCACCATGTATAGGCATTATCTTCTTCGCTAGGATGTAGTTTGCGGTAAGCATCCACATAACCGACTTCATTAAACAAGGTATCTAACCAAGCACGTTCATGGGGCAAAAAGCCTGAGTTTTTAAGGTTGCCGCGCCAGTTTTTAAGGTCAATTTCTTGGTGGGCAATGTTCCAATCACCACAAATAATGATGGATTTGTTTTGCTCACGCCATTGTTGCATGATAGGCAAGAATTGACTCAAAAAATCATCTTTTTTGGCTTGTGCTTCGGGCGAGCTAGAGCCAGAAGGCAAATACAGCGAGGCAATGGTCAGTTGACCAAAACGTGCCGCGATATAACGCCCTTCATCATCACATAATGCAAAGCCTAAACCCTTATCAATGGCGTTGGGTTGTTGACGCGAATAAATGGCCGTGCCTGCATAGCCAGCTTTTTGGGCAGGAAAAAAATGTACATACCAACCTTGTGGTTGATGTTCTAAATTTAATTGATGATGTTGAATGCGAATTTCTTGCAAACACACCACATCGGCATTACTTTGCTCTAGCCAGTCAAAAAAGCCCTTGTTGGTGGCCGAGCGCAAGCCATTAACATTAACCGAAACCACACGCATGAATAGTTTGCCTTGATTAAATAGTATCGAGGTGAATATGATAACCGCATCATCATTGTGAGCAGAAGTAATTATTATGAAAGAATATCAACGAGCCTTTATTAAATTGGCAATGTATCGTGATGTTTTAAGATTTGGTTTATTTACCCTCAAGTCAGGCCGCAAAAGTCCGTATTTTTTTAATGCGGGTTTATTTCAAGATGGTTTGGCGTTGTCTGCCTTGGGCAAATGTTATGCCGAAGCCATTAAAAATTCTGGTATTGAATTTGACGTGATTTTTGGCCCAGCTTACAAAGGCATTCCCATTGCCAGTGCCACCGCAGTGCAATTACACGACCAGTATGGCATTAACAAACCGTGGTGTTTTAATCGTAAAGAAGCCAAAGACCACGGCGAAGGTGGTAATTTGGTGGGTGCAGCCTTACAAGGTAAGCGGGTATTGATTATTGATGATGTGATTACCGCAGGCACAGCTATCAGGGAAGTACTGGATATTTTAGAACAGCAACACGCCATTCCAGCAGGGATTGTGGTGGCTTTAGATAGACAAGAGCGTGGCACAGGTGAGTTATCGGCCATTCAAGAAATTGTGCAACAACATCATATTCCTGTGGTGTCGATTATTAAATTAGATTTGATTGTTGAATATTTGCGCGAGCAGGGTGGTCATCAGGAGTTAGTGGCTGCCATGACAGCCTATCGAGGCAAATATGGTGCGCGTGATTTAGACCAATGGGCAGAGGGTATTTAATGAGCATTAAATTATTGGTGGTTATGGATGATATTCGCCATATCAATATTAAAAAAGACTCTACCATTGCCATGCTGTGGGCTGCCGCCAAGCGCGGCTATGAGCTGTTTTATGCCGAGCAAGAGGACTTGTTTATTGAAAATGGTCGAGCGTATGGCGAGATAAAGCCGCTACAAGTGTTTGAAGATTATCAACACTGGTATAAATTAGGCGCAGCACAAAGCACCGATTTAACGCAAATGAATGTCATTTTAATGCGTAAAGACCCGCCCTTTGATATGCGCTTTATTTATAGCACTTATATTTTGGAGCGAGCCGAGCAAGCAGGCGTTTTAGTGGTCAACAAACCGCAATCTTTGCGCGATTGTAACGAAAAACTCTTTGCGACTCAGTTTGCCCATTGCATGACTCCCACCTTAGTCACGAGCCAAATGCAGCGCATCAAAGCTTTTATTGCACAACATCAAGATGTGATTGTAAAACCATTGGACGGCATGGGTGGCACAGGTATTTTTAGACTACAACATCAAGGTTTAAACATTGGTGCAACTCTCGAAACACTGACTCACAACGGCACGTTGCCTGTGATGGCGCAGCGTTATATTCCCCAAATTACCAAAGGCGATAAGCGAATTTTGGTGATAGATGGCCAAGCTGTACCTTATTGTTTGGCGCGTGTACCACAACAAGGCGAAACGCGTGGCAATTTGGCAGCAGGGGGCAGTGGTGTGCCGCAATTATTGAGTCCGCGTGATTATTGGTTGGTAAGCCAAGTCAGTCAAGAACTCAAAAAGCGTGGTCTGTTGTTTGTGGGTTTAGATGTGATTGGCGATTATATTACCGAAATTAATGTCACCAGCCCTACCTGCATTCGTGAGATTGATGCAGCCTACGGTTTTGGTATTGCGGATAGATTGATGACGGTGATAGAAAAACATTTAACCTTACAAAAAACAGGGGTATGATGAGTGTTAGATGGTTGTTGTATCACAAGGCGACAATTTGTCGCAGAGAATAATGTTTTATCTTGTTTTATAATGGCTATATTAAGGCGATTTTTTATTTGTTCTTTGGAGTTTAAACATGAAAAAAATGATGTTATTGCTTGCTAGCATCGGTTTGTTAGCCAGCCAAGCTAGTTTTGCCGCACCAGACCGTAAAGGTGAGGATGTTTATAAAGCGGTGTGTGCGATGTGTCATGGTGCAGGTGTTGCAGGCGCACCAAAGTTGGGTGACAAAGCAGCGTGGAAAGCCCGTATTGCTCAAGGTACCCCAACTTTATATGAACACGCCTTAAAAGGAATTAGAGCTATGCCAGCTAAAGGTACTTGTGCCGCTTGTACTGAAAAAGAAATTAAAAATGCTGTTGATTATATGGTGAGTAAATCTAAGTGATTAGTAGTGTGGGTTGAGGAACGAAACCCACAGCGCAATCGAAAAATAACCCGCATTATGTGCGGGTTATTTTTTATTTCACCTTAAAAACAGAACTAATAGTACTGGTGACATTGGCAAAACCAATAAAACCTTCGGGGGCTAAAGATTTGCCTGTGTTTAAAAAAGCCACCGAAATATCACGCGCAGGGTCTGCCCAGCACAAAATGTTAATAAAGCCCAAGTGTCCAAAAGCTTGCGCAGTATTAGCACCAAAAATACTCCACAGCTTTTCGCCTGTCATAAAACCAGCCGAATAACGCATGGGGGCTTTGGCAGAGTGGTCAAATAATAATTTTCCGCGTTGTGTGGCAGCGGCAATCGTATTTGGTTTAAACACAGCTTGTCCTTGCCATAGTCCCTTATCTAATAACATTTGATAAAAGCGGCACACTTCTTCGGCACTGCAATAAATATTGGCTGCTGGAATAACCGCTTCATGGGCTTGTGGTGAGTTAATGGCAGAAGTAATATCGCGGTCACTAATTCCTAACATATGATGAAGCATTTTGCTAATCACAGGCACGTTGTCTAAACCTGTCGGCAAACTGACCGCTGCCTGATGGCGACGCTCTTCGGCCATGCCAAAAGTAAAGTGCTCGCACCCTAAAGGTTTCGCTAAAATACGCTCTAATAATTGGGGCAGGGTTTCGCCCGACACTTTTTGAGCAATCGCTCCCAAAATATAACCCGCAGTCACTGCATGATACGCCTGTTGCTTTTTGGCAGGGTCGCCCACAGGAGGTGACTCCGCTAAAACTTTGACTACGGTATCAAAGTCATACATTAACTCTGGCGTGGGGTTGGCAATTGGCATAATGCGAATGCCTGCCTTGTGAGTTAATAAGTCATGAATGGTCGTTAAGTGTTTACCATGAGAGGCATATTCGGGAATGTATTGGCTCACACGGTCGTGAATATTGAGTTTTCCTTCTTCAGCTAATTTATGAATCAGCATGGCACTAATGGCTTTAGAGCCAGAAAACAAACACAAAGGCGTGTCGGCAGTGGCTAATTTGGACCCATCATCAGGCGATTCACCTGCTGCACCCACGTGGCTATAACCCAAACCACGACTCATGACGATTTGGCCTTTATAACGAATCACTAAGGTAATTGCAGGATGTAAACCCGTTTTGTAGTACGCCTCAACACTTTGCCAAATTTTATCAATCGCCGAGGACGATAGCCCTAAGCTTTCGGGGGCACATTCACGGTCTTTGTTAATAGTAGTAATACTTTTTAAGTCACGTGGGACGCTAATACGATGACCACCTGTTTTAATATAAGGAAGAAATTTATTGATACGGTCGATTAACATAAAATTTTTGGCCTATGGTTAATGAGCTTGTGTGGTATAAGATTATCATAAGTCAAAAATATCAAAAAACCTTGTTAAACGATGCCGTTTTGAGCAAGATAAAAATGCACATAACACAACAACGTCATATTCCTGCTTATATTGCTATCGTCTTAGTGGAGTGGGCGATAAAAATGGGGGTGAGTGAGCAGCAGTTAGCGGCCTGTTTGCTTGTTGATGACTTAAAATTGTTATATGTCGATGATTGTCGTTTGGCAGCCGATGACTATGAGCGTTTATTACACCTGCTGTACAAGCAAGGATTTGCTGATTTAGGTTTGCTTATTGGTATTCAAGTGAATGTATCCAGCTATGGTGTGCTGGGACACGCGATGTTAAGTGCGCCAACCGTGGGCGAAGCGATTAAATACGGTTTAGATTATTACCGTTTAACCAGTAGTTTTATGCGTTTAGAGGCATTAGAGCAGCCTGAACAATTTATTATTTGTGCACAATTAGATTATCCATTGCCCGCCTTGGCGCAGTTTGCCCCTGAGGAGTTAATTTGTGGGTTTACTCATGTGGCAAGGCAGTTAATGGGTGAAGATTTTTCGCCGTTATTTGTCCATTTTATCGGTCAACAACCAAGCTATCATCACGCCTTACAAGACTATTTGCGCTGTCCAATTTATTACCAACAAGCCGATTGCCAATTTAGCATGGACAAACGTTTGTTGTCCTTACCCCTAAAAACGGCCAATGCACTGACTGCCAAACAATTATTAATTTTGTGCCAGCAATTATTAGCAGAACAACAGCATCATGTATTGCGTGTCGATGAAATTGTCCGACGTGTGCAACAGGAGTTAAGAGCTAGCCCTAATTATTGGCCAAGTATGCCCGAAGTTGCTAAACGTTTGGCCATGTCAGAACGTACCTTAAGACGTAAGTTACAAGCAGCTCAAACCGATTTTCAAGAGCAAGTTGAGCTAGTGCGTCAACAATTGGCTAAACAGCTATTAGCCAATAAACGTGTGACGGTAGAACAAGCCGCTGCGGTGTTGGGTTATAGCGAAGCAGCGAGTTTTAGACGTGCCTTTCATCGTTGGATGGGGGTTTCGCCACAAGGTTATCGGCAGGGCTAGTTAATGAGCTTGGTTTAACCATTCTAACATATCAGTATTTTGCACCCGTTGATAAATATCTTCGACGCTCAGGGTGAGTCCAATCGACATAAATGTCACCTTATCACCTAGATAATAACTTTGGGGCAGCCAATGTTGGTTTTTGCGTAATATTTCTATTTCAACAATATCTTGATCAATTAACACATATTCTTCTAAAGTAGGAATTTGAGTATAAGCCATTAGTTTTATGGTTTTGTCGGTACGACGTGTCGATTTAGAGAGAATTTCAATAATTAGTTTAGGGCTTTCGGTAAAATAGTCAGTATTATCACTACAATCAACCATCACATCAGGATAAAAATACTTACTACCAATTTTAACTTTCATGTCTGAGGCATAAGGTTGACAAGTTTTGCCTTCAAGGTGATTGCCAATTTTTCGTACTAAAGTCGCAGAAAGACGATTGTGATTGGCGTGCGCACCAGCCATAGCATACACTTGGCCATCAATATATTCGTGTTTGACTTCTGACTGAAGCTCATCGGCTAAATATTGTTGTTCGCTGAGTAAGTGAATTTGTGGTGCAGTTGCCATGTTTATTCCAATTACATCTCCAAATATTCTTAAGAATAACAGCGATACCAAGAGATTGCTTCGTTTTTTATAAATGGCCGAAAATATCCCCTTTGTTGTCCCTGCCTGTGCTAGTATCCCATCACGCTAATTCTTAGAATACAAAAATAGTAAAAGTGTTTTTGGGGTTTTAACATGCACAAAGTTTTGTTTTTAAGTCTCTCGGTTTTGGTATTGTCGGCCTGTGGCAACAAGGCTAGTTTGCAGCCAATCACCTTAAGCGAGCAGCAACAACAACTATTTGAGCAAAGCTGTAAAACTTGCCATGCTAATCCAGCAAATCCCGCACCACAAGTAGGCGACAAAGCGGCATGGGACAAACGCTTAGAACAAGGCTTACCCACTTTAGTACAACACGCCATTCAAGGTTTTAATGCCATGCCTGCAGGAGGCTTGTGTGCTACTTGTACACCACCTGATTTTGAAGCCATGATTACTTATATGGCCACTGCTCAAACTCAAAAATAATATACCCCTCCCTAACCATCCCCTAAATTAGGGGAGGGCATCTAAACAGAGGAACGAGGTTAAAATATCATGTTAAATCGTCGCCAGTTTTTAAGTTTTAGTGCTGCGAGTGGAGCAAGTTTAGCCTTATCTGCTTGTTATAAAGCCCCTAATCATCCTGTCCCTGCCAGCCAAAGTGCACAAGGTCATTATATTTGGCAAAATTGGGCAGGCAGCGAATATGCGTATCCCAGCAAACGTCTTGCCCCTAGCACCCTCGAAGAGTTAAAAACGGTATTAGCCAATAGTACAGCACCAATTCGTTGCGTCGGTGCAGGTCATTCGTTTAATGCACAGTGTGCAACAGACGGCACATTATTAGCCTTAGACAGCTTTTCGGGCTTAATTAGCCATGATGCACAACAATACACAGCAACAGTAAAAGCAGGCACACGCCTCCAGCAATTAGGCCAACTATTAGAGCAAGTTGGCCAAGACATGGTTAATATTCCTGACATCAACAAACAAACCCTAGCAGGAGCGATTGCCACAGGCACACATGGCAGTGGTTATGCCTTACCTGCTTTACATGGTCGGGTGCAAAGTTTTAGATTGGTGACGGCTCAAGGTCAGGAGCTAAATTGCAGTGCTAGCGAAAATGCCGAAATTTATCATGCGGCCTTAGTAGGCTTGGGTAGCTTTGGGGTAGTGACCGAATACACCTTAGAAAATTGGCCACTGGCACATACCGAACGCCAAGTGACCATGTTGCCCGTTGAGCAGTTGTTTGCCGAATGGCCTGATTTATATCAAAAAAATCGTAATGCAGAATTTTTTTATATCCCATTTACGGGATTGGCGATGAAAGTATTGCATAACCAAACCGATAAAGCCGTCACGCCACGCGGTGAAGACAAAGACATGGATTCGTTAATGGATTTAAAAAAGTTGCGTGATTATGTCAGTTGGTCGCCTAGCTTGCGCCGACGCATTGCCCAAATGGTGGCCGATAATCATGGTACTGAATACGCGGTTGATTATGGTTGGAAATTATTAGCCTCTGAGCGTTCGGTACGTTTTCATGAAATGGAATATCATTTGCCTTTAGATGCCCAAATTGCCGCACTCAAAGAAGTGATTGAGGTGATAGAGAAACAGCGTTCTGACGTTTTTTTTCCCATTGAAGCGCGAGTGATTAAGGGCGATGAACGTGCATGGTTATCACCATTTTATCAACAAGATACAGGTTCAATTGCGGTACATGCTTATTACGAAGATGACTATCAGTTTTTATACAGTTTAATAGAACCGATTTTTAAGCGTTATGGTGGCCGCCCACATTGGGGCAAAATGCACTCATTAGCTGACAAAGATTTTGCTTTGTTATATCCCCAATGGCAGCAAGTTAAAGCCATTCGTCAGCAATTAGACCCTCAAAATAAATTCGTTAATAACTACACCAAAAAGATTTGGGGTTTAGCATGATTTCTCGTCGAAAGTTAATGGTGGCCACAGGTTTAGGTGCGGTAGCAACGGGCATTGCGCTTAAGCCCAGTGATCATGGTGCGCCACATAGTTCGTATTTTTTGGAAATGAGTCAGGCTTTAAAAAAAACAGGTTTAGCACAACCTACTTTAATCATCGACCAACAAGCCTTAGACCATAATATTCAACAAGTTAAAAAATCATTAGCCAGTCATCAACCTGCATTAGCCTTACGTTTGGTGGTCAAGTCTTTGCCATCTTTAGATTTGTTGAATTATTTAAGTCAGCAATTAAATAGCCAACGCTTTATGGTCTTTAATTTGCCAATGTTGACCACCGTGACTCAGGCGTATCCTCAAGGTGATTTTTTATTGGGTAAACCGATTGCCGCTTTAGCGGTGCAACAATGGTTAGCTGTTAAAGAAAATCATACTGCATTACCACGTATTCAGTGGTTAGTAGATTCTGCAGAAAGATTTAATGAATATGCCACCTTGGCCGCCCAATTCGATGTTAAATTAAAATTAAACTTTGAGTTAGATGTGGGTTTGCATCGAGGTGGCTTTAGTGATATGGCAGAGTTGTCCGAAGTGGTTAACAAGGCCAAAGCCAATACTAACTTGGTGGTTTCGGGGTTAATGGGTTACGAGGCGCACGTTGGAAAATTGCCTAATATCCTCAGCTTGCAACAAAAAGCATGGCATAAATTTAAAGAAGTTTATCTACAAGCGATAGATGTTTTGACTAAAGCAGGTTATGCCGCTGAGCAGCTAACCTTAAATGCAGGAGGGAGTCCAACCTATACCTTACATGCTAAAGGTACTGTAGCTAATGAAATTGCTGTGGGTACAGCCTTTGTGCAACCCTGTGATTTTGATTTGGCAACCTTAAGTCAGCACAAAGCTGCCTGTTTTATTGCCACGCCTGTGTTAAAGGCTCTTAATCCTGCCTTAGTTCCAGCCATTGAGTGGGCGGATGGCTTACGTCGTTGGTGGGATGTCAATAATCAACAAGGCTACTTTATTCATGGTGGTAATTGGTTGGCTAAACCTGTGTCGCCACAAGGCTTGGCGTTAAGTGCTTTGTATGGTCGCTCTAGTAATCAAGAGCTTTGGTTAGGTTCGCCTAGTCAGGGACTACAGGTTAATGATTATGTGTTTTTTAGACCGCAACAAAGCGAAGCAGTTTTTTTGCAGTTTGGCGATATTGTAGTGTTTGATAATCAGCAAAAACAAATTAGCCAGCGTTGGCCTGTTTTTACAATGTCGGCTTAATTAGTGGCCTAACTCTCGGTTGCTGAGTGCTGTCGAAGTATAATTACTGAGAGGTTGTCGAAGTTATTGAGGGGTGGAACGTTGTCAAGTAAGATGACATAATCTGAATACAACAGGACTTACGCATTTCGCCGAAATGCTTGTCTTGAGCGAAGTCGAAACAAGCGCGTTTTATGAGCATAAAATCGTTACTGCGACTTGTATCTTAACTCATGTAATGATTAGCAACCATGAAAACGATTGGAATATGAGCAAGTAAGCGATAACCGCTTAATTCCTATAAAAGTTATGAGTCAATCAGCCATGAATACTCCCTTGATTATTCCTAAAAAACTGCCTTTTTTACAAGCGATTTGTTGGCAAACAGATGATGTTACCCACTTTACGCTTGATGAAATGTTGTCTCGTTATGAGCGTGGTTGGCAGTATAAAGGCATAGTGGCCGATTTGGAGGGGGAAGAATTATCTTTTGTTAGGGAATTAGCATTAGCTAAAAAGTCATGGCTGGTGATTAATGTTTGAGCTTGAACATCATCAAAAAATACAGCGGATATTAAACTGCCTAGATGCCGATTTTTTTAAAGAAATAGGTGCTTATTTTGGTGGTGGTACTTTGCTCTCTTTACGATATGGAGAGTATCGTTGGAGCAAAGACATTGATTTTATTTGTCCTGTTGGAAAAGGTTATAAAGCATTACGTTTAGCGGTAATGGACAAGGGTTATGAGGCGATTTTTAAGTCTCGGCAAGGAATTGAGCTGCCACGAGAAATAAAAGCCGACCAATATGGTATTCGTTTTGCGGTAGTTGTTGATGAGACAGTGATTAAATTTGAGATTGTTGCCGAAGCGCGCATTCAATTAGATGCTCCCATATTTTTATCTTGGTCGTTAATACCCTGTTTAGGTTTTATTGATAGTTGCGCCGAAAAATTATTAGCCAATGCTGACCGTTGGAATGACTCCTCCATTGAGTCTCGTGATTTAATAGATTTAGCCATGCTGCGCTTGCAAGCGGCTATTCCTGAAGCTTCTTATGTAAAAGCCGATTCTGCCTATCCTGTACGTTTGTGTTTAAAAAAGGCTGTTATTTCATTTCAACAAAAATCTGATTATCGCCAAAGTTGTTTTAAGTCTTTACAAGTTAAAAACTTAGCCCAAGTGATTGATGGTTTAGATTTGTTGGCTCAAGATTTTGGTTTGCCGCTAACGGTGCGTATAGACAAAGAACACCATGTTGATGAGTACGGATTACCCTTGCAAATAGAGCCAAAACACTATGATTAAAGAGCTTCACATTACTCAATTTATCCCAACTCAAAACCATACAATTTGGGATGTGCGTGATACCAAAGCCTATACAGAGGCGCATCTTCAATATGCCCAAAATCAACCATTAGAAACTATCAATGCCGAATTATTAGCGACTGTTTCTGTCGCAGAACCTATTTATGTGTTGTGTGGTGGCGGTACAAAAGCAGGCAGAGCGGCTAAGCTGATTGAAAGTCTTGATAGCCAACGTGAAGTGATTATTTTAACAGGTGGTACACGGGCGGCCAAAGCAGCAGGGATGACTATTGAGAGCGAATAACTCCCCCTAAATGGGCATCCTCTGCCCATTTTCAAGGCTACGCAAAAATCAAAATAAAAATAGAAAATTGACTCTTGAAATCTATGGTCTATACCTCATTACTAAAATATCCCTAGTATTTATATGTGATTAGTCTTGTTTGTCGAGTGTGATGACAAGACAACATAACAAGAGGAATTAACAATGAGATTTGACCGTTTTACCGCCAAACTGCAACAGGCCATTAGCGAAGCCCAATCCTTAGCGGTGGGCAAAGACCACACCACCATTGAGCCTGTACATTTATTATTGGCTTTATTGCAACAGCAAGGTGGCTCGGTGCGTCCTTTGCTACAACAAACAGGCGTAAACTTGCCGAGTTTAGAGCAAAAGTTACATGAACAACTTAATCGTGTCGCCACTCTCAATAACCCGACAGGCGAGGTACAAGTCGGTCAGGCGTTACAACGTGTTCTAAACCTCACCGATAAATTAGCCCAACAACGTCAAGACCAATTTATTGCCAGTGAATTAGTGTTGTTAGCGATGTTAGAGGCAAATGATGACATTGCCAAAGCACTGCAACAAGCAGGCGCGAACAAGCAAAAAATTAGCCAAGCCATACAACAATTACGCGGAGATGCGCCCGTGACCGACAGCAATGCCGAAGACAATCGTCAAGCCCTCAGCAAATACACCATTGATTTAACCGAGCGTGCCGCCAAAGGCAAATTAGACCCCGTGATTGGTCGTGATGACGAAATTCGCCGCACCATTCAAGTATTGGCACGGCGTACCAAAAATAATCCTGTGTTAATTGGTGAACCCGGTGTGGGTAAAACCGCGATTGTTGAAGGTTTAGCACAACGTATTATTAACGGCGAAGTGCCAGAAGGTTTACGCAATAAAAAAGTGTTGTCTTTAGACATGGGCGCATTGATTGCAGGTGCAAAATTTAGAGGCGAATTTGAAGAACGTCTAAAAGCAGTGCTGAATGATTTAGCCAAACAAGAAGGGAATATTATTTTATTTATTGATGAGTTACATACCATGGTGGGTGCAGGTAAAGCCGATGGCGCGATGGATGCAGGCAATATGCTCAAGCCCGCCTTAGCGCGTGGGGAACTGCATTGTGTTGGAGCAACGACCTTAGATGAATATCGTCAATATGTCGAAAAAGATGCTGCCCTCGAAAGACGTTTCCAAAAAGTCTTGGTTGATGAGCCGAGTGTGACCGATACCATTGCTATTTTACGTGGCCTAAAAGAGCGTTATGAGTTGCATCATGGTGTGGATATTACTGACCCTGCGATTATTGCCGCCGCCAAAATGTCGCATCGTTATATTACTGACCGTAAACTGCCAGATAAAGCCATTGATTTAATTGATGAAGCGGCTTCACGGATTCGGATGGAAATGGACTCCAAACCTGAAGTCATGGATAAACTTGACCGACGTATTATTCAATTAAAAATGGAGCGTGAAGCCTTAAAACAAGAGGAAGACAAAGCCTCAAAAGTACAGTTAGAGTTAGTCGAAGGCCAAATTCAAAAGCTAGAGCGTGAATATGCCGACCTGAACGAAATTTGGCAGGCTGAAAAAGCCAGTGTTAAAGGCTCACAAAACATTAAAGAAGAATTGGAAAAAGCCAAGTTTGCCTTTGAGCAAGCGCAACGTAAAGGCGACACCAATGAAATGGCAAGGCTGAAATATGGGGTGATTCCTGATTTGGAAAAACAACTTAATCAAGCCGATGATGCCGAGCAAAGCACACATCAACTATTGCGTAATAAAGTCACAGAGGTAGAAATTGCCGAAGTCGTTTCCAAAGCAACAGGCATTCCTGTGGCTAAAATGATGGAAGGTGACCGCGAAAAATTATTGCGTATGGAAGAAGCTTTACATCAGCGCGTTGTTGGCCAGCATGAAGCCGTCGAAGCAGTGTCTAATGCGGTGCGTCGTGCGCGTGCGGGCTTGTCTGACCCCAATCGTCCTAGTGGTTCCTTCTTATTTTTAGGGCCAACAGGGGTCGGTAAAACCGAATTGTGTAAGGCATTAGCGAATTTCTTGTTTGATACCGATGATGCGATGATTCGGATTGATATGTCTGAGTTTATGGAAAAACACAGTGTGTCACGCTTAATTGGTGCGCCACCGGGTTATGTCGGTTATGAAGAGGGCGGTTATTTAACCGAAGCCGTACGTCGCAAGCCCTATTCGGTATTGTTATTAGATGAGGTCGAAAAAGCCCATCCTGATGTCTTTAATATTTTATTGCAAGTATTAGAGGATGGTCGTTTAACCGATGGTCAAGGTCGTACGGTAGATTTCAAAAATACCGTGATTATTATGACCTCTAACTTAGGCTCGGATGTGATTCGTAGCTTGAGCGAAGATAAGCAATACAACCATATTAAATTAGCGGTGTTAGAGGTGGTGGGCAAACATTTTAGACCAGAATTTATTAACCGTATTGATGAAATGGTGGTGTTTCATCCGTTGGCAGAGGAGCAAATTCGCGGTATTGCCGAGATTCAACTCGAACGGCTACGCAGTCGTTTAGCCGAGCGTGACCTTAAATTAGAGTTAAGCGAAGCTGCGATGGAACAAATGGTAGTGGCAGGTTATGACCCTGTGTATGGCGCACGTCCCTTAAAACGCGCTATTCAAACAGGTCTCGAAAACCCCTTGGCGCAAAAGCTATTAGCAGGTGAGTTTGTGGCAGGGGATACCATTATGGCAGACGTGCAGCAGGGCAGTTTAGTGTTTAGCAAAAAACGTTTGCATTAGTAGGATGAAAACATCTATTGCTCAACAGCGGTCACAGTGATACTGTCAATGGTTTAATCAAAGACCTACCTTAGCATTGAGGCTTTGTAGGTCTTGTACCAAAAAAGTATCTATATTTGACGAGAGGATAATTGTGAACAAACAAAAAATCTTATTAGAGCTACAACGTGCTTATGTGGCATTGATGATGGATGTGATTGGTCGTGGTTTAGTATCCACCAGTTTTGTGGACGAAGAAGTGCGCCGTGAAGTGTCGGGCTTTCCTGTTGGATTTTATCTTCGTATGGTGGTGTTGCCTAATGGGGCTAGTTTTACCGCTAAAGTGATTGCTGGTGGTCATTTAGAATTAGTCAAAGATTTTGCAGGTAAAGCAGATTTAACCGTCAAGTTTAAGCATTTATCTCACGCCTTTTTAGTGTTTAGTTTTCAAGAGGGTACAGCACGCGCTTTTGCTAATGACCGTATGGTGGCAGATGGCGAAGTCTCTCATGCGATTCGTTTAGTGCGTTGCTTAGACAAAATGGAAGCCTTGATTTTGCCCAAATTAGTGGCACAGTTAGCCGTTAAGCGTTATCCCACCGATTTAGGCTTAGATGAAAAATTAGTAAAAGCCGTTCGTATTTATAGTTTAATTGCCAAAAATTTTCTCAATCAAGATTTACCGACCATTGCCCCACAAGTCGCTAAATTGATAAATAAATCAGCGTAAAGACCCCAATTTATAGGAGCTAACACATGGCCAAGTCATATTATGAGTTTTTCTGTCCCGTTAAAATCGTTGCAGGTCACAAAGCTTTAGAGCATATCCCTTTTGAACTCTCTACCTTACAAGCCACACGCCCCATGATTATCACCGATAAAGGTGTGCGTGGTGCTGGCTTGTTAGAACACGTTGCGGCCGCTTTTGAAGGCGCGGAAAGCCAAGTCGTGGCTATTTTTGACGATGTGCCACCCGACAGTAGTTTGCAAACCGTACGTAAAGCGGCTGCCATGTATCGAGAAAATAATTGTGATGCCATTATTGCCATTGGTGGCGGCTCAGTGATTGATACCAGCAAAGGCGTTAATATTTTAGTGACCGAAGGTGGCGATGATTTATTAAAATATTCGGGCGCACACAATTTGCCCAAGCCTTTAAAGCCATTTTTTGTGGTGCCAACCACCTCAGGCACAGGCTCAGAAGTGACGATGGTCGCTGTAGTAGCCGATACCGACAAAGGCGTTAAGTTACCGTTTACCTCCTATTTTTTAATGCCCAATGCCGCGATTTTAGACTCGCGTATGACCTTAACCTTGCCGCCACACATTACCGCCATGACAGGGATGGATGCCTTAACTCATGCCGTTGAAGCCTATACCTGTTTGGGTGCAAACCCCATGAGTGATGCTTATGCCACCGCAGCAATTCGTAAAATTAGCCAAAACTTAATGACGGTGATGGATAATCCTAAAGATGCTAATGGTCGTTTAGAGTTAGCACAAGCCTCTACGATGGCAGGGGTGGCCTTCTCTAACTCAATGGTCGGGTTAGTTCATGCTTTAGGTCACTCTTTAGGGGCGGTGTGCCATATTCCTCATGGCTTGTGCATGAGTTTATTTTTGCCCTATGTTTTAGAATACAACCAAGAGACTAATGGTGAGCGTATTGGCGAGTTATTATTGTATTTAGCAGGTGAAGAAGTCTTTGCAGCAACCCCTAAGGCGCAACGTGCCACTAAAGCCATTGCCCATATTCGTGCCATGCGTGATGAGTTGTATCAGCGTTGCAAGTTACCGCGCACCTTAACCGAAACAGGCAAAGTACGCGAAGACCAATTACGTCAGGTCGCAGAGTTGACAGTTAATGATGGAGCTATTATCTTTAATCCTAAAGAGGCGAGTGTTGAGGATGCCTTGGCAGTGTTAAAACGCGCTTGGGCTTAAGCTTCTTTATTGTCCGTGTCTGCAAAAGGCGAGTTTAACTCGCCTTTTTACTTACAATAAAAACAAGAGAAAAAAATGCCTAATCAAACAAATACTTTAGGTCAAGCCGTAGGTGCATTAGTCCCCTCATGGAGTCCACCCCCTTTTCCGCCTTATGAGGCAATGGAAGGGCGTTTGTGTGTGATTGACCCTTTAGTGCCAGATAGAGATGCTGCCGCTTTATACGAGGCAAACAGTTTGGACAAAGAAGGTAAAATGTGGACATATTTGCCCTATGGGCCTTTTGCCAGTTTTGAGTTATATCGCAGTTGGTTAAGGGTATCGGTACTTACCAGTGACCCGCAGTTTTATACCATCATCGACAAAAATACCCAAAAAGCGGTCGGGGTAGTGGCATATTTACGGATTGACCCCAAGAATGGTTCGATAGAAGTCGGGCATTTAATGTTCTCGCCCAAAATGCAAAAAACAAGTTTAGCAACCGAAGCTATGTACTTGATGATGAAGCGCGCTTTTGAGTTAGGCTATCGTCGTTATGAGTGGCGTTGTAATGCGCTTAATCAGGCATCCAGAAAAGCGGCACAGCGTTTTGGGTTTTCTTTTGAAGGGGTTTTAAGGCAGGCAACAGTGTCTAAAGGGCGTAATCGTGATACCGCATGGTATGCAGCCATTGATGAAGAGTGGCCTGTGTTAAAGGCCGCTTTTGAACAGTGGTTAAGCCCCAGCAATTTTGATGAACACGGCCAACAAAAAGTGCCATTATCGTCTTTGACCGAGGCAATTGTTAAAAATTGGGGCTAATATTTGGTCACATCCTCGGCAAACAACCAATCTAATTGTTGGGCAAAAAAGTCAGGGCTAACACGAGAGACTAACCACAAAGGCGAATAAAACAATAATTGTCCTGCTCCAGAATGTTGATGGTACAAGCGGCCATTGCGTTTAGACGTGGCTTGTACTTTGGAAGCACGAGGCTTGCGTAATTTTTGATAATGCTCAAAAGCGCGTTGTGGTTGATTTGGTGTGGCTTTTAATTGTTGTGCCAACACCCACGCGTCTTCGATAGCCATCACCGCGCCTTGCGCCATAAACGGCAACATCGGATGGCAAGCATCCCCCAGTAAACAAACATGGTCTTTATACCAATATTCTAGGGGAGGTAAATCTCTTAAAGCCCATTGATAATATTCGGTATCGTCACCTGCTTCTAAAACAGTTTTAATAATGGGATGCCAGTCTTGATATGCCTGCAAAATGTCTTGTTTGCTGCCCTGACATGTCCAGTCATCATATGGCCAATGCGCTTGTTTAACCACCCCAACTAAATTAACAAGTTGACCACCTCGCACATAATAAGTGACTGCGTGTTGGTCTTTGCCAACCCATACTGTTGCTTTGGGTGGCACAAAGTTTTTGGGTAAGCGAGAGCTAGGAACGGTCATGCGCCATGCCGCCATGCCCGAAAACTGACCATCTTCAATATTAAATAATAATTTGCGAACGGCTGAGCGTACGCCATCCGCACCAATTACAATATCGGCAGTGATGGATTCTTCATTGGTAAATGTTAGCGTGACACGCTGGTCTTGTTGGCTTAAATCTTTTAGTTCATAACCTAATTTAATCACATCGGGAGCTTGATGTTGAATTGCTTGTACTAAAATGCGTTGTAAATCAGCCCGATGAACAGCCAAATAAGGGGCATGATAACGAGCTTGGCTTTGTGCCCCTAAAGCTAACGAAAATATCACTCGCCCTGTATCATCACCCATACGCATTTCGGCCGCTTGTGGCTTAAAGGCAACCAACTCTAATTCATGTAATAACCCTAAGGCTTCAAATACTTTAGCCCCATTAGGGCCAATTTGAATACCTGCCCCGACTTCTGCAAGGGTATGGGTACGCTCATAAACAGTCACTTTTAGCCCATGACGCAACAAGCACAAGGCTAAAGTGAGGCCGCCAATACCCGCTCCTACAATAATAATATTCATGCCTTGCTCCCTATTTTTAGATTTCGTGCCATATAATAGCAGTATCTCAATATTATTTAACAGTTTATGCCATGCCTAAGCCAGTACCCGAATTTGTGCTATTTGTGCTAGATAGTTTGCAAATACTAGGTGCAGTATCGTGCAAAGCCATGTTTGGTGGTTATGGTATTTACAAAAATAGTGTCATGTTTGCTTTAATTGTTGATGATAGCCTGTATTTTAAAGTCAATGAGCAAACAAAAGAGATGTTTGTAGCACAAGGTTTATTAGCGTTTAGCTATCAAAAACAAGGCAAAACTTGTTATTTGAATTATTATCAATGCCCGTCAGACGCATTTGATGATGAGGAGCTAATGCTGCATTGGGCAAAAATTGCCTATCATGTGGCCTTGCAAGCCAATTCATCCCGCAGTTAAAAATACAAGTGTATAAAAAAACAAAAAATGTAGGGGTGTTTAGCAGTTAAAAAATGGCATTTAGAGTAAAGTAGCAAACAAAACAAAAGCTTAGAATATAATTATTTAAGGAGTCTGCCCAAATGCGCCATAAAACCTTTGCGTTTATGAGTCGTGGAAAAAACTTATTTGCTCAACGTTGGTGGCCAGAGCAATATCCCAAAGCAGTAGTATTATTTGTGCATACTTGGGCTGGACACTCTAATCGTGAACTAGCACTGGTGAGCAAATTAACCGATTTAGGATATGCCTGTTATGGTTTTGACTTTATGGGGCATGGTCAATCAGAAGGAAAGCGCGGCTATATTAGCGATTTTGAGCATTGGGTGGCCGATTTAACCACTTTTATTGAGGTGGTGCATTCGGAGCTACGCAGCGTGCCCCTGTTTGTCCATGGATATGGCACAGGTGCTTGTGTGGCAGCACATTATTTATTGGGTCATCATGATGTCGATGGGGTTATTTTTAATGCAGGTGCATTAGCGGTTGGCAAAAAAATCTCCAAAGCGCATATTTTTTTAGCATGGATTATTGGCGGTATTTTACCGCGTATTCCTGTTGCCCCCTTGCCGCCTAACAGTATGTCTAGTTTGGCACATGAGCAAGCCGCTTATGATAGTGACCCGCTTATTTATCATGGTCAAATGGCGGCTGGAACAGGTAAAGAATTGCTGATGGCGAGTGTTCATATCGCACCACGTTTGGCCAAAATTAGTACGCCATTTTTGGCTTTGCAAGGCAATAAAGACACCTTAGTAACAGGCAGTGAGCAGTTATATCAGCAAGCAAGTAGCCAAGATAAAACGCTTAAATCCTACGATGCCTTGCACGATTTGTTGCATGATAAATGTGCCGAACAGGTCATAAGCGATATCATTGAATGGTTAGAAGTTAGAACGGTCGTTCATCATTAGTGAATTTGGCTATTAAAAGCAGCATTGAATGCTTGATGTTTCCCTCCCCAAGTCAGGGGAGGGTTGGGTTGGCGATTATTCGCCAGCAGGCTCGTCCTTAACATATCCCTGTTGAATTAACCACGATAAATTAGCTTTAGCGGTCATATCACCTTGCTCAGCGGCTTTAGTTAACCACTTTTTGCCTTCTTCGATGTTTTGACGAATACCACGACCGCTAATGTACATCATGCCTAAATTAAGTTGCGCGCTGGCTTTGCCTTGTTCGGCAGATTTGCGATACCACTTAGCGGCTTCGGTTAAATCTTGTTTAACGCCAGTACCCGCAGCGTACATCATGCCCACATTAAATTGCGCACTGGCTTCGCCTAAGTTAGCGGCCTTTTGAAACCATTTAAAGGCTTCTTCATAGTCTTGTTTAACATTGTTGCCATGATAATAAGACCAGCCCATAACGTTTTGTGCTTCGGCTAAACCGCGTGTTAAGGATTTTGGTGAAGGCTTGTCACTGGCAGCTTTGCTGTCGGCATTGGCCGTGTCTGTTTTGCTCTCTGCTTTGCTTTTGGCAGCAGTGATTTCTTCAACATCAATAGTAGCAGGGGGTGTTTTGTCTGCTGCTTGAGCTTGCTCTTTGGTCAATGGAATAGCAGGTTGTTTGCTTTCGGCCAGTTCTTTGCTGACGGTTGGTTCTTTGACTTTTTTAGCTTTTGGCTCAGCCGTTGGACTGCCTGACAATAATACACTACTGCTGCTATCTGTTTCTGTGGCTTTTGGCTTTTTGGGTTTAGCAGGTGCAATTTCAGGAGTTTTAACGCTACTGGCCTCGCTTAATAATTCAATATTCGCAGCTGCACTGTCGTTATTGTTGCTGTCGATATCAGTCATGTCTTCTAGGGGGGCAGCTTCGCTAGGCATTGGCTCTAAGTCGGGCAAAGGTTCTTCGATAGCAACGGTTGGTTCGGGGGTTTCGGTAGGCGTAGCGGCCATTGGTGAGGGTTTGGCTTTGCCTGTTAAATCGGTGGTGTACCAAATATAACTTAATTGACAAGCGACTACGACAGCAATCACTAACCATTTGTTGATTTCGAGGGGCTTGCTTTCGGTTTGAGCGGTAGCTGCACTGGCAGATTTAAGTAGCACGATTGGTGGCACGGCCTCAGTTGAGGCAGGCTCTGGTTCTTTATTCGCAGTGCTGCTTTCATCAATGTGAGCTTCATTGGTGTTGACTTCGCTATCAATGGTGGCAGAAGGCATGGCCTCTGCTGTGCTTGATGATTGTTCTTGCAGGGTGTCTAATTCAGACTCTACAGGTGGGCTAATGGGTTGCTCGGTTTGTAACTCATCCTCATGCTGTGGTGAGCTATTATTATCTTGAGCATTGGTCATAGCAACGACTCCTTCGGCGGTAAGCGCAGTATTGTTATTATTGGGTTCTATAGTTATAGGTTGTAACTTGGGCAAGGGCTTGGGAGGACTAAAAAGTTTGTTGGCAATAATTAAGCCAACAGCAATAGAAATAACTGCCCCCATTGATGACACGACATCTAAGCCTAATTTGTTTCCTTCGGTGTAGATAACATACAAAATTTGTAAGCTAACAATTAACAAAATAACGGTTACTTTGCTGATTTCGATATAATTTTGTTGGCTGGCTTGAGCATCCTTCATGGGAGTATTCTCTATCGGTTTTACTAATGGAGGTGGATTGATAATAGGTATATTAGTGCCTGTTTGGGCGGTATTGGTATTGAGTGTTGGGCTTTGGGCGATGTCAAGGTCAACAATCGGTTCATCTAAATGAAATACCGAATCAGCCTCTAAAAACTGTGCAGGGTCAAATAACAGATTCATATTGCCAGCAGTAATACCCTGTAAGCTCACTTCTAATAGCTGTTCTACTTCGAGCAAATAGTCTTTATGGGGCAATAAATGCAAATAACGTACTTTGATATTATCGGGAATGCCTTCATCGTAGCTCAATAATTGCGTAATAACACGATGAATACCCATTGATAGTTCGGCCTCAAGTCCTTGAGGATAAATCAAATCTTGCTGAAAAATCTGCTGTAAAATAAAACCAAGGGCATATAAATCGACACTGTAATCAATACGTTGAATCACATCGGCTTGGCGTTTTTCTTGGTCAGCCTTGAGCGCGTGCTTGATGAGTGTCGATTGGGTAGAAGGTGTGCTGCTGATGGTGACGGGTAAAAAACGCGATAATTTAAGTGTATTGCTGACCGCAAACATAAAATCAATGAGCGTGATTTTGCTGTAGTCTAAATTGAGGCTGGTATCAAAATGGTAAGGGTAGGGGTTGTAAGGAATACACAGATTATCTGGTCGCAATTGACTATGAATAACGCCTGCTTCGTGAATTTCTTTAAGGGCATTAAGTGCACCTTTGGCAAGCTGCAAAAAAGAATGCGCATGAACAAAGGGATGATTTAGGGTTGTGTCACTGTCGGCTAAGCGTGGTTTGGTGCGTAACCAATGAGCTAAAGAAATGCCTGCATCTTTGGTTTTGATGGTTTGATAGGATTCGTTGTTTTTTTCTTCTTTGCGTAGCCTGACCACATGAGGCGTACGTTTTAATAACATCAGAATGTTTTTTTCGCGCGCAATCCAATATTCGTTTTGTGCCACGCTTTCAACACGTTTGACAAAAGTGCAATAGGGGTCTTCGTCGGGTGCTAAACGCTCCAAACTCATAAAATGGCGGTCTTTTTGGTGGTCTGAGCCTAATTTGGCATAAGTTTGAGCAAATAAATTAGCAACTGTTTTCATGGGCGCACATCCTTTGGGATTTGGCTGTTATTCTTTTTATTAACACAAAGACAGAGTAACAAGCCTTGCATTATACGGCTATTAACAAATTACGCAAAAGGTGATATGTAGATATTTAGCGGCATTTTAAAAGAATAACGCGCACATTTTAGTCCAAACGTAGGCTAAAAATAATTTTATGGTTGGATTGTCTTACAGCGTGCTGGCTGATTTTATTGATACCTTGGGTTGAGTTAAGTCGAAACAAGCGTGTTTTGTGAGCATAAAGCCCTTGCTTCGACTTCGCTCAGCAAGCAAAAAGCTCAAGGTTTTTTGGCAATTTTGATAAAGCCAGTTAAAAAGCGATAAGCGTTTAACTCTTAGTATTGTGGTCGTTAATGTTTTTTTATACTTATGCCTTGTTGGGTAAAAGAATGTGTTTCGACTAAACGATTGTCTTCCCAACATTCTAAATGCACATCAAACTTCCATAAAAAATGTAAATGCCTCAACACAGCCGAGCTACTATCGGCAAGTGGACGAGATTTTTCGCGAACATGACGCAAGGTAATCGAGCGGTCGCCACGCAAATTAACACTCCATACCTGAATATTGGGTTCATTCATACTCAAGTTGTATTGCTGTGACAGGGCTTGGCGCAGTTGCCTAAAACCACTGTCATCGTGTATCGCACTAATATGCAGTGCGTCTTTTTTGTGGTCGTCTAATACACTAAACATTCTAAAGTCACGCATGATTTTGGGGCTTAAAAACTGTTGAATAAAACTCTCATCTTTAAAATTTTGCATGGCAAATTTGACGGTTGTTAGCCAATCTTTGCCTGCCATGTCTGGAAACCAGTATTTATCTTCTTGGGTAGGGTGTTGACAAATACGTTTAATATCGCAAAACATGGCAAAACCCAAGGCATAAGGATTGATGCCCCGATAATAAGGCTTGTCAAAACTGGGTTGATAAACAACGGCGGTATGAGACTGCAAAAACTCTAACATAAAGCCATCACTCACCAAGCCTTTGTCGTATAAACGATTAAGCAGGGTATAGTGCCAAAAGGTTGCCCAGCCTTCGTTCATGACTTGTGTTTGCCGTTGTGGATAAAAATATTGGGCAATTTTGCGCACAATACGCAGTATCTCGCGTTGCCACGGTTCTAACAGTGGCGCGTTTTTTTCAAAAAAATACAAAATATTTTCTTGAGGTTCAGAGGGAAAGCGCGCGCTGTCTTGCGGATTATCTTGTTTTTGACTAATGGGAATAGTGCGCCATAACTCGTTAATTTGTGCTTGTAATGCCGCTTCACGTTCTTCTTGACGTAGTCTTTCTTCTTCGGCTGAAATGGGGTAGGGGCGTTTGTATCGGTCAACGCCATAATTCATCAGGGCGTGGCAAGAGTCAAGCAATGCCTCAACCTCAGCTACACCATAGCGTTCTTCGCATTTGCGAATATAATTTCTGGCAAATACCAAGTAATCAATAATGCTACTGGCATCGGTCCATGTTTTAAATAAATAGTTGCCCTTAAAAAAAGAGTTATGACCATAACAAGCGTGAGCTATCACTAAGGCTTGCATGGTCATGGTGTTTTCTTCCATTAAATAGGCAATACACGGATTGGAGTTAATCACAATCTCGTAGGCTAAACCCATTTGGCCACGTTGATAGGCGTTTTCGGTACTGACAAAGTGTTTGCCAAAAGACCAATGATGATAGCCAATCGGCATACCGACTGAAGCATAAGCGTCCATCATTTGTTCGGCCGAAATCACTTCTATTTGATTAGGATAGGTGTCGAGGCCAAACTCTTGTTCTGCAATCTGTTTGATGGCGGCATCATATTCGGCAATCAGCTCAAATGACCATTCTGAGCCTGTTGAAATAAAATTTTTGGCGTGTTCACTCATGCAGGTTTCCTCGCAAATAATTCTCTAAAAACAGGATAAATATCACTTGGCTCAATAATTTGCTGCATGGCAAAGTGCTCGGGGTAAGCCTGTTGAATTTCTTCATAAGCGACCCACAAGGCTTGATGTTGACGCGGTGTGATTTCGATATACGAAAAGTATTGCAGGGCAGGTAATAGCTGGTCTTCTAAAATTTTTTGACAAAGAGGCGAGTCATCGCTCCAGTTATCGCCATCGGAGGCTTGTGCGCCATAGATATTCCATTCTTCACTCGGATAACGACTGCTAATAATCTCGTGCATCAGTTTAAGTGCGCTAGAAACAATCGTGCCGCCAGTTTCGCGCGAGTAAAAAAACTCGTCTTCGTCAACTTCTTTGGCACTGGTGTGATGACGAATAAATACTACCTCGATTTTTTTGTAGTTACGTTTTAAGAACAAATACAGTAATAAAAAGAAGCGTTTGGCCATGTCTTTGGTGGCTTGGCTCATCGAGCCAGATACGTCCATAATGCAAAACATCACCGCTTGGGCAGAGGGTTTAGCCACTTTAATATGATGGTTATAACGCAAGTCAAAGGTGTCGATAAAGGGGATTTTTTCTAAACGAATTTTAAGTTTGGCAATTTCGGCGCGTAACTCGGCAATACGTGCGACTGTTTGTGGAGAGGTTTCTTGTGCTAATAATTCAGCTAACTCTTGCTCTTTGGCGCGTAAACTGCGTTTTTTGCCCGTGCCTAAGGCGATACGCCGTGAGGTGGCAGCACGTAAACTACGCACAATGTTAATTTTGGCAGGATTACCTTCGGTGACAATGCCTGCACTTTGCCATTCCCATGTTTCGACACCTGCTAGGCGACGTTTAATTAAATTGGGTAGGGCTAAATCTTCAAACAAAAAATTTAAAAACTCTTCTTGGGTAAGGGTAAAGCTAAACTCATCTTCGCCTTCTCCCTGATTGCTGGCTTTGCCGCTGCCTTGACCACCACCGCCGCCTTGTGGTCGTGGCACTTTGTCGCCTGTCACAAACTCTTTGTTGCCTGTATGCACCATGTCGCGCACGCCACCTTGACCATGATGAAACACAGGCTCGGAAATGTCCTTGGTCGGCAACGATACCGACTCGCCACGCTCCATATCGGTGATACTGCGTTTGCTGGCGGCATCGGCGACGGACTCGCGTATTTGTGCTTTGTAGCGGTCTAAAAAGCGTTGGCGATTGACCATGCTTTTGTGGCGGCCATTTAAACGACGGTCGATGATATAGCTCATGGGTTCTCCTTTAGCACAAGTCCCCTCTTGAGAGGGGATTTAGGGGTGTGTTTTTGGCTACTAACATAGCTCTACCGTTTGTTATAACCCACCCCTAGCCCCTCCGAGGAGGGGAACACATTTTGGAGTTACTGCGCTTTTCTAAAGCGTAAATACCACTCACACAACAAGCGTACTTGTTTTTCGGTATAACCACGCTCTACCATACGATGGACAAAATCTTGATGTTTTTGTTGGTCGTTTTTGTTGGCTTTGGGGTTAAAGGAAATCACAGGCAACAAGTCTTCGGTGTTGGAGAACATTTTTTTCTCTATCACGGCGCGGAGTTTTTCGTAAGACAACCATGACGGATTTTTGCCGTTATAGTTAGCACGCGCCCGTAACACAAAGTTGACTACTTCATTTCTAAAATCTTTAGGATTAGAAATACCCGCAGGTTTTTCGATTTTTTCTAACTCCTCATTAAGCGCTTGACGGTTAAAAATCTCGCCTGTATCGGGGTCGCGGAATTCTTGGTCTTGAATCCAAAAATCGGCATACTGCACATAACGGTCAAAAATATTTTGACCATATTCGGAGTAAGACTCTAAATAAGCAGTTTGAATTTCTTTGCCAATGAACTCGACATAACGCGGTGCTAAAAACTCTTTAATAAAACGCAAATAACGGGCTTGGGTATCGTTGGCAAATTGCTCTTGTTCTATTTGAGTTTCTAATACATGCAATAAATGTACAGGGTTGGCTGCCACTTCGGCATGGTCGTAATTAAACACTTTAGACAAAATTTTAAAGGCAAAACGGGTCGATAAACCTGTCATGCCTTCGTCCACACCTGCGGCATCTTTGTACTCTTGATGCGATTTGGCGCGTGGGTCGGTGTCTTTGAGATTTTCGCCATCATAAATACGCATTTTGGAGTAAATGCTGGAGTTTTCGGGGTCTTTAAGCCGTGATAATACCGTAAATTGTGCCAACATTTTAAGGGTGTCGGGCGCACAGGGGGCTTGGCTGAGTGAGGAGTTATCAATCAGTTTTTGATAAATTTCGATTTCTTCGCTAAAGCGTAAGCAATATGGCACTTTAACTATAAACACGCGGTCAATGAAGGCTTCGTTATGCTTGTTATTTTTAAAATTTTGCCATTCGGATTCGTTAGAGTGCGCCAAAATGATGCCATCAAAAGGAATCGGGCCAATGGCCTCTGTGCCGTTATAGTTGCCCTCTTGGGTGGCGGTGAGAAGTGGATGTAGCACCTTGATAGGGGCTTTAAACATTTCAACAAATTCCATTAGGCCACGATTGGCTTTGCACAAACCGCCCGAAAAAGAATAGGCATCGGCATCGTTTTGCGGAAAATCTTCGAGTTTGCGAATATCAACTTTACCCACAAGGGCAGAAATATCTTGGTTGTTTTCGTCACCGGGTTCGGTTTTAGAAATGGCCAGTTGATGCAAGATGCTAGGATAAACTTTAATGACTTTAAACTTGCTAATATCTCCGCCAAACTCTTTAAGGCGTTTAACTGCCCACGGCGACATCACCCCGCGTAAATAGCGTTTGGGAATGCCGTAATCTTGCTCCAAAATATCGCCATCTTCTTCGATGTTAAACAAGCCCAAAGGGGACTCGTTAATCGGAGAGTCTTTGATGGCATAAAATGGCGATTTTTCCATTAAAGCCTTTAATCGTTCGGCTAAGGAGCTTTTGCCACCGCCGACAGGCCCTAATAAATAGAGGATTTGTTTGCGTTCTTCTAAGCCTTGGGCAGCATGTCTAAAGTAGGCAACGATTTTTTCTACGGCTTCTTCCATGCCATAAAATTCGCTAAAGGCAGGATAACGGCGAATCATTTTATTGGAAAAAATACGCGATAAACGAGGGTCTTTACTGGTATCAATGACTTCGGGTTCACCAATGGCCATCAACAGTCGTTCGGCAGCGGTGGCATAAGCAGTAGCATCGTTTTTACAAAGTGTAAGATATTGTTCTAAGCTATACTCTTCGGGACGACTATGGTCAAAACGCGCTTGATAATGATGAAACAAACTCATGGTAAACCCCTTGTTGTCAGTTTTTAAATGGACTCACTTACTTTAGCTTAGACAGGAAGTATCAAAAATTCCTGTTATTTTTAATAAGATTTTGTATGCAATGCGTTGCATAAAGCCCAAACTCAAAAATTATTAAGCATATTTTGTGCCATGATTGGGGTTTGTTTTGGTGTGATAGGGTTTTGGGTGGATTGAACATTGTAGTTTGTGTGAAGGGCAAGGTAAGATACAAGGGCGGCATTAGCGGTAGCGTAATGCACCTTGTTTTAATAAAATGGCGCAATACATTGCGCCTTACGCGTTGATTTAGTTCGAAACAGATACAGCATAAACGTAAAAATGACACAGACAAAATTCCAACTTAGCAAAGACAACGAATTAGAGTAAGCGCACAGCGCAAACTCAACCAGTTTGTCTGGCGACCATAGCGAGTGTGAACCACCTGATCCCTTCCCGAACTCAGAAGTGAAACCGCTCCGCGCCAATGGTAGTGTGGCATTCGCCATGTGAGAGTAGGTCATCGCCAGACTCCAAATACAAAAAACCCTTTCTGAAAAACAGAAAGGGTTTTTTTATGCGTGGGGAAAATAATCAGGGAGCTTTGATGTTAAACGTACTGTAAAAATTGACCATTGAGCAAGACGGACAAACAGTAATGTATTATATTAAACCATTACAAAATAACAAAAATAGGAGGTAGATCGTGAATGAACAATTGAATGGAAATGAACTGGTCAAGGAATTCAACGAACTTATTAGTAAGATTTCGGCAGAAGTTGCTGTTAAGTCAATGAACCCAGAACTTATTAATTCGTATACTTTGCAAATATCAAAGATTGTTGAAAAGTGTAATATAAATGTTAACTCTAAAGTTGACTCAATTCCTTTGATGATACGGGAGGTATTGAAAGATAGTGACTCTAAACGTAAGGAGGATGTTGAAGCTAAAATCAATAAGATTGAAAATATTCTTGTTGATTATAAAAAAGATATGGCTGTCTTGAAGAAGGGATTAGAGTCGATGCAAAAGGATGTTAGCGGATTTTCAGCGCAAGTAAAAAGTATTACTTATAGTGTTGATGCCATACATGGGATTATATCCAACATTGCGACTGCGCTAGTTATTGCGGCCGTATTTGGTGGTATTTACTACTTCGTGTTTTGAACAGGAACTTCGCAATGAATAACGTTAGTGAGCAGAATGAGATTTTTAAATCATGGCTTTTGCTAAGGGAAAAAATTGCTAGTAGTGTTCCTGTTTATCTGAAACAGATTGAGCGTAAGGCGATTACTTCTTTGCTTGAGGAGAGAATTGTCTGTATACAGCGGGCAAGACATCAACTTGAAATGGTAAAAGATAATTCTGGCGGTGAACCAAAGTTTATTGGTGGTTTGAAGTTGTCTTTGTTGGACTTGGAGTCCAAAATAGAAGGCCTGCGCGAAGGTTTGAGTTTGCCATTTGAGTTGGTGGTGGTTGGGATGGGTAAGGTTGGAAAGTCTAGTTTAATAAATGCGTTGATTACAAGGCGTGTGGCGGATATGGATATATTGCCTAAAACATGGAAGACGGATTTATTTGTTAAGTCTATTGGTACAAATGCAAAAGTAATTTATAGGGATGGAAGCATTCAAGAGATTGGGATTGATGATGCCAAAAGAATTGTTGATAAGGAAGAGGAGTTGCGTGAAAAGTCTGAGGATGTGGTTTACGAAAAGTACAAAGAGCTTTCTAAGGTAATCGCATCTATTGAAGATAAAGAGCAACTAAAGCGAGAGCTATTTCATAAATATCTCTACAGGTCAAATGTGAGGGAGATTCACTGGCCCGTTTCAATTAATAATCTTGAGTCGATTTTAGAAGATTTTGTAGTTGTCGATACACCTGGCTTATGGCAAGTCAATGGAGGAGATCAACGAGAAGATATAAGTGACTACTATCATCAAGCCGATGGTGTAATCTGGGTTTTGGATGCAAGTACTCTGTCAGCGAGTAAGCCAAAGAAGATGCTTGACGAACTTGATTTTGCTTTAAATCAGGCAGGTGTTAAGCGTTTTGAGAATATTATCGCAGTCCTTAATAGAATTGATAGTGCTGTACCAGATGGAGACAATGAGAAAATTGAAAGGATTGTTGTTGAGGCAAAAAAGATTTTCGGAGAGCGGTTCGTTGATGTCGTTCCATTTTCGGCAAGAAAAGCGTTGAAATCACTCGATGATAAAGGTGAGATTGATGCACATCATAAAAAACTGTTGGGAATAATCAAGTCCTGTTTCTATAATGAGGGAATGAATAGTCGCCTCGCAATTAAGGATGAAAACTCAAGTGCTCTAGTTGCAGCTTCGCTTGAGGCATATAATTCATATAAACAAAAACTCATTTGTGACAATCAAAAACGATTGGACGTTCTTTCCGTCTTTAATGACAATCTTGTTGAGCTTAAAAATGAGATACATCAATCGTTAGCTGATTTGGTGTTAACTTTAAGTGATCGCATTAAAAATAATATTGAGAATAATATATCGGAATTTCTTGAGATCGAAGAGCCTTCTGAGCAAAATAAGTTTTTTATGACGCGTATTGTTGAGCAGCAGTCCTTGAGAAAACATTTTGTGGATTTTCGGCTTCGCTATGCAGACAGGTGTACTGCTTTGAGAAATAGAGGCATTAAAATTTCTCGGTTCACTGAGTATAAATTTGCTGATGTTGCGGCTGATACTTGTAGCATTATTAATAAGGTTGAATCGATAAGCGATATCAAATTAAGTGTTAATGTAAATAATGACAGTGAGGTTGGTGGCGTATTATTGGCTGGCTTGGGGGTCGTGTTGTTGGCTAACCCCATAGGTTTAGTCCTAGGTGCGATTGCACACTCTACGGGTATAACTCGGTGGATGAGCTTGGCATATAATGGACTTAAGATGAAGAGGGTTTTTAATGCTCATAAAGATAAAATCCTTGCTGAAATGAGTGGAAAGATTGAGGAAAGTCTTGAACTCATGATCGGAAATATTGAGTCTCAGGTTAACTCCGTGCGTGAGGATAGCTTTTCCAGTCTGCATGGATCAAGCTCCAACTATGAGTCTTTGATATTTATTGGTAATGATCTTGATGCCATTGCAAGTAAGCGAATCGAAGCTCCTTCTTTAATCAATCTTCTATTGTGGAGCGATAAACATGACCCTGCTTAAGAGTTGTATGCTGCTTATCGATCATTTTAAGTCTTCACCAGTGAGGGTGTTAAGTAAAAATAGAATGCTAGCAGTTCAACGCACTGCGGAACTGGACAAGTGCATTGAGGAAGCAATCATCTTAAAAGAAAAGGTAAACACTAAACTCAAGGTTGTAATTGTTGGAGAGGTGAAGTCAGGTAAATCAACATTAATAAATGCTCTGACAGGTATGAAGGTTTCCCCGACTAATGTTCTTGAAGCTACTTCTACTATTTTTGAGACGGGCTATGCAGAGTCTGATCATTGCGAAGTACATTATAATAATGGAGTTCGAAAATCAGTATCAATTGAGGACATGCTAATTGAGTTGGAAGCACTGACTGATGCGGCAGCTCATGGTGTTTCGAAGGTTGTTACTTATACATCTGTTAATAATTTTACGCAGTTGTATCTCATTGATACACCTGGCTTGGCAACAATTACTAGCCAAAACGCGACAATTACAAGTGACTATATGCAGGAAGCAGATTTTATTGTGTGGGTCTTTAATGCTAATCATTTAGGACAAAAGGATATCGCTGATGAGGTATCTAAAATTGCCATGTTTGGAAAACCCATGGTTGCTGTAATCAATAAGATTGATGAGGTTGATGGCTCACCTGACCGATTAGTGAGATATGTGGATAGGGCTTTAGGTGAGTATTTCTCACAAGTGTTTGCCTTATCTGCTGTTTCAATTAATGTTGTTGCAGAAGATGTTGAAAGTGGTTTTTCAACATTTAAAAAATTTCTAGTCGAGAAGATCAATGCAAAGTCAGAGTCTATTCAAAATGAAAGCATCTACGATTCTCTGAGTGCGCTAAATAGAAGAGATTTGGCAATCCATCGTTCAATAGCTCGTGGACTTGATTTTCTAATCGAACAGCATAAAGAGCATATTTCCGATTTGGCTTTGGAAAGAAAAGAACTTGAGGCTTCGGTTTTGTCAAATTTGAATTCTATGATTGTAAGCTTCAAGATGAATTCTTCAAGTGATAGTCAGTTACTTGGATTGGTGTCTGATGGCTACGAAAAGAAGGCAGACGAGGTTTTCAAAGGGTTAGCAAATCAATTCTACGATAAAACTTTAACTGATTTAAGAGGGATGTATCGGACGAAGTTTGCTGACTCGGTTAAGCGGATATCAATTAAACTGCTATCTCGATTCAATGCGTTTCAATCTGCTGAAGATGAGAGACTACATCTCGACATCAGTTCAACTCTTTTTGATACAGTTATTCCCCTTGAAAAATCCATGATTGATTCTGCTGCAAAGAGCGGGACTATAGCAGGCTCTTTAGGGTTGGGTATAGCTGCTTATGGCGCATGGTTTGGGCCATATGCAAGTAGTCTCACTTTGGTAGGGGGAATTAGTGCAGTTGCACTGCCATTTGCATTTTTCGGTATTGCAGGTGGTTTGGCAATGGGATACTGGAACAATAAAGAGCAAAAGAGGAAAGAAGCACAGAAAAAGCTTGGTTTGGCGATGGAGCAAATTGCCTTTGTTGTTGAGGAGAATGTAAGAAATACCATTCTCGGCGAGATAAAACATGACTTTGATATGGTCAGTTCGCAATATATCTCTGAGCTATGTCTTGGTAATAGCTTGGATGAGATTAAATCGTTGATTTTTGATTTGTCGTATTATGTTGAACAAGGTGAGCTTCTGAAAATGTAAAGATGGTTTTCATTATTCCGTGCCAGATTTGTTTAGATGTTAATATCTGTATGGAAATCCATTATATGTTAGATATTGGTTACACCGCACATGAGCAACTTCTAACTATTAACCACACGACTAACTCTCCCCAAAGCCTTCGCCAACTGCACTCTAGGCAAGGCAAAATTTAACCGCATAAAACCACTACCGACCTCACCAAAAGTATCACCTGCATTGAGTGCAACTTTGGCTTGATGGGTAAATAATTGCCGTAACTGCTGATTATTTAAGCCCAATTGCTGACAATTTAGCCATAATAAATATGTGCCTTGTGGTGAAATTGCGCTTAAACGTGGGCAATGTTGTGCGATAAAATCTAGGGCAAAATCACGGTTGGCTTGCAAATAGCCTAACACAGCATTAAGCCAATCAGCCCCATGTGCATAAGCCGCCTCAAAAGCAACAATACTAAAAGGGTTAGAGTTGCCTAAATGTAAACCCTGTAACACCTGATTGATGGCCTGTTGGCTTGGTGCATGGCTCACCACCAAACTAGACAACATTAAACCTGCAATATTAAAACTTTTACTGGGGGCAATCGCGGTAACAAGCACATCATCTTCATGTGCTAAAGTCGCTAAGGGAATATGTTGATGCGGTTGATAGACTAAATCGGCATGAATTTCGTCACTAAAATAATCAGTTGATAACGGCGTGCAATGCTTAACAGTTGCTCCAACTCGGCTTTTGTCCACACTCGACCCACAGGATTGTGAGGCGAGCAAAAATTAACATTTTTGCGCCTTGTTGGGCGCAATATTCTAAATGCTCAAAATCTATAACATAATCATTATCTTGATAACGTAAAGGATTGAGCAAGAGTTGCCGTTGGCAGGTGGTGACGCTCGAAAAAACGGAGGATAAACAGGCGGTTGAATAATGATTTTATCGCCAATTTGTGTCAGTGCTTGAATGACCGCATGAATCGCCGTCACCACACCATTAGTCATAATAATGTGTTGGCGGTTAATCAGCCAGCCATGACGTTGACTAAACCAGTTAATCAACGCCTGATACATCGTTTCGGGATAAAAGGTATAACCAAAAATCGGATATTGGCTGCGCTGTTGAATCGCTTGGCTAATCGCAGGTGCAACGGCAAAATCCATATCTGCCACCCACAACGGCAACACATCGTCTGTGCCAAAAAATTGGCGATTGGCATTGTGCTTAATGCTGTTTTGCTGATGGTGATTTAAGATTTGGTCAAAATTATAACTCATTGAATACGTTCCCAAAAACTCACTTCCGACATACTGTGTTGAAATTTACGTTTGGTTTCTCTAATCACAAACGGCACAGCTTGCGGTTCGGTCATTAATCTAAAGTGTTTGCTAAGTATCGCGCTTAAACCATCAAAGGTGCTAAAACTTTCGCCATCTTTTTTGAAGCCACCTAGCCAGTTGGCGCGTGGTGTATGTTCTTCTAACCATGTATAGGGTGAGGCAATCATTAATACCCCACCCATATTTAAGCGTTGATGAATCGTGCTTAAAAATTTGGCGGGGTCATATAAACGGTCAATTAAATTGGCGGCAAAAATGAGGTCATAGTCGGTAAATTGGGCTTTGAGATTACAGGCATCACCTTGATAAAAACTGACTTTATGGCGCACATGATGCAAGTTTATATCGCGTAATTGTCGCTCTTTGTAGCTGACTAATTCGCCTTCTTCACATATCGCATAACGTAAAACCCCTTGTTCGGCCAATTGTACGCCTTGTTGAATAAAACGTGCCGAAAAATCAATGCCAGTGACTTGCTGAAAATGTTTGGCTAATTCAAAACTGGCGCGACCAGAGGCGCAACCTAAATCAAGGGCATGGCGAGCAGGGCGATTGCCCATGTGTGCAATGGCCAGTTGGGCAAGACTTTGGCTAAAGTTGGCAACATCAAAATAGCTATCGCCATAATGAAATTCGGCATATTCGGACATTAATTTGTCGGTTTCGTAACGTGAGCTGACTGATACTGGTTGATGGTCAGCCACAATATATCTAAAGCCTGCGTGTTGAAAAAAGTGACGGCGGAAAGCATAACGTGAGCTGTGATGACTTTCGTTGCCACAAGAAATCCATGAGCCGCCTTTGATTAGGTTATGGCGGTCGTCAAAGGTGGGGGTAGTAAAGTCATCATAAATCGGATGTACGTCAAAGCCTGTAAACGGATAAGTGGGCGTTTCTGTCCATTGCCACACATTACCCACGACATCAAACAATTCGCCATGCTGAAACTGCGTGACAGGACAAGCCGACGCTGCATAATCTAAATGTAAGTTCGCCTGACAACGTTGACTGGCAGAAGGATGGTCAAGTTGGGCATATTGGTACAGGCGTTGCCATTCGTCTTCACTGGGTAAACGAATTTGTTGTTGCTGTTGTTGGCTTAACCACTGACAAAAGGCTTTGGCTTCGTGGTAGTTGACTTCGACAGGCCAATCCCAAGGCATGGGGACTTCTTCGGTCATTAAGCGTAATTGCCAATCGTGACCTTGTTTGCGCCAAAAAGTCGGATATTGCGCTTGGGCAAACTCACGCCATGCCCAACCTTCTTCGCTCCAATAAGCCGCTTGTTGATAACCATTGTCGGCAACAAAGGCTAAAAACTCCTGATTACTGACTAAATAACGACTCGCTTGAAAGCTAGCGACATCGGCATGGTGTTGGCCATATTCATTGTCCCAACCATAATAGGCATCGTCTTTTTGTTTGCCCAACGTGACTTGGCCTGCTGGAATGGTGACTAACTCATTGTTGGGTGCTTGAGCTGTTTGGCGGTGTGCTGTCCATGCAGGGTGTGGTTTAACATAAGCCAGTTGATGTTGGCGAATTAATACCGATGAGGTTTCGAGATGAATCCGTTCATGCTCTATCCCCATGACAATTGCCCACCACGGATTTTGCCAATTAATGGGTAAGGTGAGTGGTGCTTCTTGAATTAGTTGACTAACTAATGTGCGTACCTGTTTGCGATAGGCTTTAACCTCATTAACACTTGGCCAGTCATAATGGGCATCGTTAAGGTCATCCCAACTCATTTCATCCACACCGACGGCAAACATTGACTCAAAACGTGGGTTAATGCGTTGGTCAATTAAATGCACTAATAACAGTTTGTTGACAAAAAAAGTGGCGGTATGGCCTAAATAAAAAATTAAGGGATGACGTAGGCTAATCGGTTTTTTGTAGTAGGCTTCTTCGTTGGCCAAGCACTCAAACAGTGATTCATAACGGTTAAACGTGTCTAAGAAGTAAAGCAACATTTCTTGGCGTGTGCTTTCTACATCGTGACCTGTTAATAAGGGTGTGCGTGAGAATAAAGGCGTATCCATAATGTTCTCTAATTTTGTATTTCTTAAAAAACTTTTTTAACTTATGTAGAGGGTGTTGTCTAGTCAACGAGCTTTTGTCAGAAAATTATGCGTCATTACTGGCTTGATGTTTAGGTAAACCCAAAGAAAGCAACGCAGCAAAGGCAATAAATAGCGTGGAAATCCATAAACAAGCCGTTAAACCATACTGTTGATAGA
>JACKNZ010000019.1 GCA_024234595.1 Moraxellaceae bacterium
AGATATTGAAGCTTGTACTGCTCAAGAAAAAGTTTTTGAAGCCTTGTATCCCTCTAAATTACAAAAAGCAGCACTCAAAATTGAACATTGTTTGGCGCAAGGCTCATTACACAATCCTCAACAAATTACACTAAGCATGATGTGTGCTAATGCCATTGATGCGCAAACGTCAAGCGATACCTGTGAAGGCGATAGCGGCTCAGGTTTAATTATCTACAATAATTTTTTTGAGCCTGTCTTACTTGGCATAACCAGTTGGGGTAATGGTTGCGCCCAGCAAGGTTATGCAGGCGTTTATACACGTCTTGCTATGTTTGATGATTGGTTAAAATCAATCATATACCCTGAACCAATCCCAAAAGAAACCGAAAAGCCGATTGTAGTTGAAGTGCCTAAAACAGAAAGTGCAGTGACTGAAGACACTACATCAGGCAGCAATGTGTGGTGGGAATTGTTGATTTTATTGGGGTTGACGTGGTTCAAAAGAGCCAAGACAAAATAATAATGGTAGCCTTTTCTAAAATAACCTTTTGCATAAATACTATAAAAGTATATATTTGTAGTATATACATTGTTTCGGAGAGTTATCATGGACTTAGCCAAAGTATTTAAATCGGGCAATAGCCAAGCCGTACGTTTGCCAAAGACATTTAGAGTTGATGTTGAGGAGTTAGAGATTTTTCAACGTGGTGATGAGTTGATATTAAAAAAACCAACTAAAGATTTAACCCGTGTGTTTGATATATTAACTCAGTTACCTGATGATTTTTTTGCCGAAGGGCGTGAGGACTTACCCGTTCAAGAGCGAGAAGAGTGGTAATGGCAACTTATTTATTAGATACGAATATCTGCATCTACATTAAGAAGCATCGTCCAATTGAAGTGCTAAATAAATTCAAAACACTTTTAGTGGGTGATGCTGTTATTTCACAGATTACATGGGGTGAATTGGTTTTTGGGGCATATAAAAGCCAATATACGCAAAAAGTATTGCAAGAACTTGAGGAATTAGTTCGTTTGATTCCTATTTTGCCATTAAATAATGACGTAGGCAGACATTATGGGCAGATTAGAGCCGAATTAAGTCAACAAGGCCAATTAATTGGTGCAAACGATTTATGGATTGCTGCTCATGCACGCGCCAGTGGTTTAATTTTGGTGAGCAATAACACGCGTGAATTTGAGAGAGTAGAAAGCTTAAAATTGGAAAATTGGGTTAAATAACCCTCTCCCACTGGGAGAGGGCAGGGGTGAGGGATGTATTTAATACAAAACGCGTGTCCTAATCGTCCCCTCAACTTGCTGTAACTTTTCTAAAGCCACATTCGAGTATTCGGCATCAACGTCCATCACCAAATAACCAATCGCTTCGTTAGTCATTAAGCTTTGAGCAGAAATGTTGATATTGTTTTCGGCAAATACACGGTTAATTGCAGATAACACACCCGGTACGTTATTGTGAATATGCAACAAACGATGTTTGCCCGCTTGTAAAGGAATTGCCACTTCGGGGAAGTTTACCGCCGATAAGGTTGTGCCTGTATCAGAATAACGAGCAAATTTCTCAGCCACTTCTAAACCGATATTAGCTTGAGCTTCGAGGGTAGAGCCACCAATGTGTGGTGTTAAAATGACGTTATCAAATTTGCGTAATGGCGATAAAAATTCTTCGTCATTCGCTTTTGGCTCTTTAGGGAACACGTCAATCGCCGCACCTGCAATATGACCGCTTTCTAAAGCCGCCGCCAAGTCATCAATCACCACACAAGTACCACGAGCCGCATTAATGAAGATGCTACCTTTTTTCATTTGGGCAAATTGTTCGGCAGCCATCATGTTTTTGGTAGAAGCTAATTCGGGTACGTGTAAAGAAACGACATCAGCTTGAGCTAATAATTCGTTCATTGAGCCTACTTGGCGAGCATTACCCAACGGTAATTTAGTTACGGCATCAAAATAAATGACTTGCATACCTAAACTTTCGGCCAACACTGATAATTGCGAGCCAATGCTACCGTAACCGACAATACCCAGCACTTTACCACGTGTTTCGTAAGAGCCTTCGGCTGATTTTGACCAACCGCCACGATGCACGAGGGCATTTTTTTCGGGAATACCGCGTAATAATAAAATGGCTTCGGCCAACACTAATTCGGCTACAGAGCGGGTGTTAGAGTAAGGCGCGTTAAATACAGGAATGCCTTTTTTCATGGCTGCTTTAAGGTTGACTTGGTTAGTACCAATACAAAAACAACCAATAGCAATCAGTTTATTAGCAGCAGCTAACACTTTTTCGGTAATTTGTGTGCGTGAACGGATACCCACAAAGTGAGCATCTTTAATTTTTTCGATGAGCGCGTCTTCATCCAGCGCACCGCGTAAGTATTCAATATTGGTGTAGCCGTTGTTGCTTAACACATCAAGGGCGTTTTTGTGGACACCTTCTAACAATAAAAAGCGAATTTTAGCTTTATCTAACGATAATTGGCTCATGACAGTTCCTGAAGGCCGTAAAAAAGGGGGCTAAACCTAAAAGCATTTGCAGCATAGGTCTAATAAGCGCGATATGATAGCATAAGCAGAGGCTGTATCTCCAATGAGCAATACTCACAAGAGACATAAGCACTGTTCATTTTTGATTTGTGGTAGGAATTTTTGATGCTAACCCCCGCTTTAATCACCCAACTCCAAGCCATTGTTGGCGAAACTCGTGTTAAAACCGATGCTGACAGCCTAAAAACATGGGGCTGTGATTGGACAAAACACTACACCCCCTCTGCGAGTGCCATTGTTTTTCCTGCAACGACAGAAGAAGTACAAGCGATTGTCAAATTGGCCAATCAGGAAAATATTGTTTTAGTGCCATCAGGCGGTCGCACAGGCTTATCCGCAGGGGCAGTTGCCGCCAATAATGAGGTAGTGATTAGCTTTGACCGTATGAACAAAATTGTTCAGTTCTATCCCGCTGACCGTATGGTCAAAGTACAAGCAGGGGTGGTGACTGAGCAATTACAACAATTTGCCGATGAGCAAGGCTTGTATTACCCCGTAGATTTTGCCTCGGCAGGTTCTAGCCAAATTGGTGGCAATATCGGCACTAACGCGGGTGGTATTAAGGTTATTAAATACGGCATGACTCGTGCTTGGGTCTTGGGTTTAACCGTGGTCACAGGTAAAGGCGATATTTTGCACCTCAATAAAGGCATGATGAAAAATGCTACAGGTTATGACTTACGCCATTTGTTTATTGGTGCAGAAGGCACGTTGGGTTTTGTTACCGAAGCGGAAATTAAACTCGAACGTAAACCGCGTGATTTGCGTGTGTTGGTGTTGGGTACGCCTGACTTTGATTCGGTCATGAAAATTTTATCGGCTTTCCAAGCCAAGTTAGATTTAACGGCGTTTGAGTTTTTCTCCGATTTAGCGGTGCAATGTGTGACTGCCAGTGGCGACGTACAGCGTGCCTTTCCTGAAGCAACACCGTTTTATGCTTTGTTAGAGTTTGAAGCCTTATCGCCTGCTATTGAAGAACAAGCCATGCAAGTGTTTGAGCAATGTATGGAAGAGGGTTGGGTGATTAATGGCGTAATGAGCCAAAATGAAACCCAAGCCCAAAACTTGTGGCGTTTGCGTGAAGATATTTCTGAAACGATAGCCAAATATACCCCGTACAAAAATGATATTTCGGTATTGATTACCCACGTTCCTGCGTTTATTGCCGATATTGATGCCATTGTGCAAGAAAACTATCCAGACTTTGATATTGTTTGGTTTGGTCATATTGGTGATGGTAACTTGCACTTGAATATCTTAAAACCAGCCAATTTGACCAAAGATGAGTTTTTTGGCAAATGCCAAGTGGTTAATAAGAAGGTGTTTGAAACAGTGCAAAAGTACAATGGTTCTATTTCGGCAGAACATGGTGTGGGTATGACCAAAAAGCCGTATTTGGACTATAGCCGTAGTCCCGAAGAAATTGCTTATTTACAAGCGATTAAATTGGCGTTTGACCCTAATAACATTATTAATCGTGGTAAGATTTTTGATGTGAAGTAGGCTTCGACTTCGCTCAGCCACCACGATTCTGCTCCCTGAGCGGAGTCGAAGGGAGAGAGCAAGTTTTGTAGGGACAACCCTTGTGGTTGTCCTAAAGATAACAAGAGGGAATCCCATGAAAAAGCTCGAATTTTTTTACGATATTGTTAGCCCCTATAGCTATATTGCCGCCACTCAAATGGCTAAATTTGAAGGCAAAGCTGAGGTGGTGTGGCGACCTGCATTATTGGGCGGTATTTTTAAGGCTACAGGTAATTCAGGGCCAGCCTTTACTGTGCCTGCCAAAGCCCCGTATATGTTTAAAGATTTACAGCGTCTATCGGCTTATTACGGTATTCCTCTTAAAATGCCTGCGGCTTTTCCTGCCAATACGGTGACTGTACAACGAGTATTATGTGCCGCCAGTGACGAACAGCGTCCTGCATTAACCCATAAACTATATAACGCTTATTGGGGACAAGGTTTGGACGTGACCAATACCGAATTGCTCACCGAGTTAGTAGGTGCGGAATTACTCGCCAAAACCCAAGAAGAAGACATCAAAAATCAATTAAAAACCAATACCGAAGCAGCGATTGCTTATGGCGCGTTTGGCGTGCCAAGCTTTGTGATGGATAATGAACTGTATTTTGGCGAAGACCGTTTGTTTTTGATTCACGAGGCACTTAAATAATGAGCTATCAGCATCAGTGGTTAAATGGCGAAAAGATTGATTTACCTGTTGGCAAAGCCGTGTGTGTGGGTAGAAATTATGCCGCTCATGCCAAAGAATTGGGTAATACAGTGCCAGACGCGCCAATTTTGTTTTTAAAACCAAGTACCGCCATTGTGCCACTGATGCCCAGTTTTAGTATTCCTCAAGATCGTGGCTCTTGTCATCACGAAACCGAAATTGCGGTGTTGATTGGTCAAACGATTAGCAAAATCAGTGTTGATGAGGTGCCGCAAGCGATTGCTGGCTATGGTTTAGCCTTAGATTTAACCTTGCGCGATTTACAAAATCAGCTTAAAAAACAAGGTTATCCGTGGGAAGTTGCCAAAGCCTTTGATGGTGCGTGTCCATTATCACCATTTATTAGGCCTGAGCAGTTTAAGGATATTACCCAAACAGAATTTAGCTTAACGGTGAATGGTCAAAGCCGTCAGCATGGTTTTACTCAAGACATGATTACGCCTGTGTATGAGTTAATTGCTTATATTAGCCAAATTTTTACCTTGCAAGCAGGTGATATTGTGTTGACTGGCACGCCTGAAGGCGTGGCAGCTTTGCAATGTGCTGATGAGTTGGTGTTGTCGGTAGTTGGTCAATCGTTTGAGACAAAGGTGCTTTGATAATAGCTTACTGCGTCTAGCTTTTTTATGGATTATGTATATCATGTATATACATTAAGAAAGTGAGGGGTAAGTATGCTAACTCGTATCTTTAAAAGTGGTAATTCTTTAGCAGTAAGAATTCCTAAAGATTTCCAATTTACGCCTGATATACAAGAAGTTGACATTGAGCGTCATGGTGACACATTAGTGATTCGACCTGTTAAAACACAATCTTTAGCGCAAATTATGCAGGCATTTAGTGCTTTTCCTGAAGGGTTTATGGCAGAAGGGCGCGATACGCACTCTGAATACGAGCGGGATTGGCAACAGGGCGAGCAATAATGCGTTATATGTTAGATACCAATATTTGTATTCATTTAATACAAAAACAGCCGCTTCATGTGGTACAAAAATTTGCTACTTTGCAATATGGTGATGTCGTTATTTCTAGTATTACTTTGGCAGAATTACGTTATGGGGTAGAGCGTGATAGTCAGATGCGTAGTGCTGCCGAAGCTGCCTTAAATAATTTATTGCGTTTTTTGCCTGTATTGTCTTTTGAGCAACAAGCGGCCGAGCAGTATGGTGTGTTGCGTGCTTTAGTACGCGATAGAAAACGTGATGCCTTAGACCGTTTAATCGCTGCTCACGCCTTAAGTCAACAATTAACTTTAGTGACCAATAATGAAGCAGATTTTAAAGATTATCCTTTATTAACGGTTGAAAATTGGATACAAATTACCCACTAAGCCAACTCTTGCGGATCTACATCAATATGCCAACGTAAACGTTTTGCTTCAGGTAAATCATTCATAATCGTTAACCAACGATGCAAAAACTGTTGAAGGCGACTACGTTGGTTACTTTTTAACAGCAAATGCGCTCTAAAAATCCCTGCCTTTTTTTCCATGGGTGCAGGAATAGGCCCCCAAAACTCAGGGGCATTATCTAGTACCTGACCTCGACTCATCGCCTCGGTCAAAAAGTTGAGTGCCATTTCAGGATAATGGGCTTCGGCACGCACTAAGGCTAAATAACCATACGGTGGCATACCAATCATCTCGCGCTCAGCTAACGCCAACTCAGCAAAACCTTGATAACCTGTGCTTAATAATTGCTGCAATAACGGATGCTCAGGTTGATGACTTTGCAACAATACCAAACCTGCTTTACGTGCACGACCTGCACGACCTGCCACTTGGGTAATTAATTGAGCAACACGTTCACTGGCACGAAAATCTGCCCCAAACAAACCACTATCGGCTTCTAATAACGCAACCAACGTCACATTGGGGAAATGATGACCTTTAGCCAACATTTGTGTGCCAACCAAAATCGCGGCTTTGTTATTTTCGATGTCAGCATATAAATTGTGCCAACTATCTTTACGTTGAGTGCTATCTCTATCTATACGATGAATCGGCACTTTGGGAAATAACTCTTGTAAGGCTTCTTCAACACGCACTGTGCCAGCACCAATCGCTTTTAATTCTTTGCTGTTGCATTCGGGACAAAAATTGGGTGGCTGTTGACTAAAGCCACAATGATGACAATGCAAACGCAAAGGATTACGGTGTAGAGTAATCTTGGCATCACAACGCGGACATTTAGCTTGCCAACCACAATCATGGCACAACAAAACAGGTGCAAAACCTCGTCTATTTAAAAAGATAATCACTTGTTCATCTTTTTTTAGTCGAAGGCTAATCGCTTCTTTTAATGCAGGGCTTAAACCTGCTTGGAGTTTTTGACCGCGTAAATCAATCAATTTAATGGTGGGTTGCGAGACGTTTGCCGCACGCTCTTTTAAAAATAAATGCTGATAACGGCCTTGTTTGGCATTAGCCAAACTTTCTAAGCTGGGGGTCGCTGAACCTAACACCACAGGACAACTTGCTAACTGAGCGCGAAAAATCGCTAAATCACGCGCGTTATAGCGAAAGTTATCTTGTTGCTTAAAGGATAAATCATGTTCTTCATCCACAATAATCAAACCTAAATGTGGCATGGGGGTAAATAGGGTAGAGCGTGTGCCTATCACAATTGCTGCATGACCTAAATACGCACGTCGCCAAGCACGCAAACGTTCTCTATCGGTTAAGCCTGAATGCAGCATGACAATTTCAACGGCAAAACGAGAGCGAAAACGAGCGACGGTTTGCGGGGTTAAGCCAATTTCAGGCACTAAAACCAGTGCTTGTTGATGTTTGGCTAAACACGAGGCGATACTTTGCAAATACACTTCAGTTTTACCACTGCCTGTCACCCCATCTAACAAAAAGCTTTTAAATTGGCCTAAATGTTCGGTAATAGCATGAATGGCTGTTGTTTGGCTTTCGTTGGCAACTAAGGGGGATTCGGCATATTTGAGTTGTGGTGTGCCTGTTTGAATGGCTAATTGACCAAACTCTTCGGCAAAACCTTTTTTGGCTAAGGCTTGCAGCGTCGCGCGTTCAATTTGAACTTTCTTTAAAAAATCTTCACTAATACCGTGACTTTGATGTGGCTCAAGTGCTAACCATGCAGCTTGTTGTTTGGCAGAGCGGCTTAGGGTGTCAGCGGTAATTTGTAAACCAACAGGTGTTAAACGCCAATGAATCGGGTTGTCGTATAAATCTTCACCTTGACGCAATAGGGTTGGCAAAGCGGTGCTAAACACCTCACCAATGGGGTAATGATAATACTGTGCTGCCCATGTTAATAATTGCATCAGTTGTGGGGGGAATAAGGAATGTTCATCAATCAATTGTCGGGCGGGTTTTATTTTATGAATAGGTGATTCGGGGGTTTCGGTCACTCCCACAATCACGCCAATTAATTCGCGTCTGCCAAAGGGTACTTTAATGCGTGCGCCAATATGTGGCGTATGGCTAAAGCTGGCAGGAATGCTGTAGTCAAAAAGTTGATGTAAAGGGACAGGCAAGGCAACTTGTAAATAAACGCGTGACATAATTATGCAAAAAATCCCGTCACTTGTTTAACAAGTGGATACAAAAACCAAAAGATAAGCTCTAAACTATGCCGCGTTATGTTGGGCAAGTAAAGTCTTAATCAGGACTTACGCATTGCACTGCAATTAGCGCGTTTTGTGAACATAAAATCGTTGAATGCCATCTGTGAAGCTGTGCTTTAACTTGGAAACTCGCAGCATAGCGAAGAGTAACAAGTTACAACAGATGGCGTGAGGTTTGAAATGTGAGCAAAAAAGCGATAACCGCGCAAGTCCTATTAATATTGGAGTCGTTATGAGTGCTAAGTTTACCAAAGGCGCTGCACAGTTTATCTTTTGGAGTCGTTGGTTGCAAATGCCAATGTACTTGGGTCTGATTGTGGCTTTGGGCGTGTATGCTTATAAGTTTTTTATTATGTTATCGGGCTTAATTGTTAATTTTGGCTCTTATGGCGAAAATGATATTTTATTGATTGTTTTGTCGTTAATTGATGTGGTGATGATTGCCAATTTATTGGTGATGGTCATTATTGGCGGTTATGAGATTTTTGTCAGTCGTTTGCATATTGATGACCACCCCGACCAGCCTGAATGGTTAGACCACGTTGATGCAGGGGTACTTAAAATTAAATTAGGTATGGCCTTGGTGAGTATTTCGTCAATTCATTTGTTGCGTAGTTTTATTGATACCAAAAACCTTTCGGAACATACCTTAAAGTGGGAAGTGACTATTCACTGTATTTTGGTGCTGTCAGTGATTTTTATCGCTTTAACAGATTGGTTGATTCAATATAAGGCATCACAAATTCATAAAATGAAGCATAAATAGTATAGAACTTACGCATTTCATCGAAATTAGCGCGTTTTGTGAACATAAAACCGTTAAAAGCGGTTGAAATGTGAACAAAGAAGCGATAACCGCGTAAGTTTTGAATAGTCATTGATTGAAATGGTGGGTTTAAGAACCCACCCTAAAGTTTAAGATGATTTAGAAAATGGATTTTGAATCAACAGTCGGCCTTCAACTAATAAACCATGCTGCATATCTTCAGAGTACAAAATTTGGCAATCTGCCAATAATGCGGCAGCAACAATCATCGAATCATATACCGAAAATTGATAACGCTCCGCAAGCTCAAGCCCTTTAATATGTGTTTGTAGAGTAAGCGGTGTTACACGACATAAAGATTGGATTAAACCCAAAAACTCATGAGCCTCTGACCATGATAGTTTGACTTTACGCCGTAATATTTGAGTCGTTTCATTTAGCACTTGCACACTAATAGTCACCCCTGTATTTAATATAGCTTCGGCAGCATCGGCTTTTTGGCTATCTTGCGAAAGTAAATATAACAGCACATTGGTATCTGCAAAGTGCTTATCTTTCATGTGCTTCATCTCGGTCAAAATAAAAGTCGGCAGGTAATTTGCCTCTAAATTGACGTAGCTTTTGCAAAATTTCTTGATTACTAGGCTTTTTGCTGACTTCAAAAAGACGCGAATCGGCTATTTTAATTTCTATATCATCGCCTTCATGTAAGGCTAATGCTTCGACAACAACCGCAGGTAAACGAATTGCAAGGCTATTGCCCCATTTACAGACTTGCATGATACACTCCAAAAGATATACTTATTTTTTGAGTATATCTTTTGGGGGCATTTTTACAAGTGTTTAGTTTTGGGTAAGGCATTGACCCATCACTAAAATTAGGGTTTTTCTATAATGGCTATTTCTTCATCGTTTAAACCATATAGTGTGTAAACTGATGGGTCAACGCACTTGCGGCTTTGAAAGCACATATCTAAAATGAATGCATTAAAAGTTATTGTGGTGAGGTGGAAGTCATGGCTATGTTAACGGTACGCAATCTGCCCGATGACGTACATCGCGCTTTAAAAATACAAGCACAGCAACATGGGCGTAGCACAGAAGCCTATGTGCGTGAAATTTTGGCAATGGCGGTTAAACCAGAGACACGACTTCGTTTAGGCGATGCACTTGCGGCATTAAGTCAAAACATTGGGCTTAGCAATGACGATGTTGAGATTTTGGAGAAAGTAAGAGACCGCACACCTGCTATACCCTTGGTGTTTGAATGATAGTCCTTGATACCAATGTCATTTCCGAAGCCATGAAACCAGAGCCAAACCCAGAGGTACGCGCTTGGCTTAATAGGCAAGTGGCCGAAACACTGTATTTATCAAGTGTCACATTGGCCGAGTTATTATTTGGTATTGCGGCACTTCCTGTTGGCAAGCGCAAGGATATGTTAGAAAAGACATTGGATGGTCTGCTAATGTTATTTAAAAACCGCGTCTTGCCTTTTGATACGGAGGCAGCACGATGCTATGCTAATCTAGCGGTGACGGCTAAAATCAATGGGCGTGGTTTTCCCACACCTGATGGTTATATTGCGGCGATAGCCGCCTCACGCGGCTATATCGTGGCCTCACGCGATACGGCTCCCTATGAGGCAGCTCACGTGTTGGTTATTAATCCGTGGCAAGCTCCATAAAATGCGTGATGTGATGACGAAATAGTTTTTCTGATTGATTCAGTACAAGGCATTGCAAATTCATAAAATGAAGCATGGTGGGCATTGATTGAGATGGTGGGTTGAAAAACCCACTGTTTTTGCTCTGGAAAAACAAATTAAAATGGAATATTAACAATGATACAGGATGAGTGTTTTAGAAAATATTTAGCCGAAGTAGAAAAAACAGGTAAGTTGAAAAATAAAGAGCTTTATCGGTTGGCTTTACATAATGATAAAAGAGCAATTAAGCATATTCCCTATGATGAGCAAACGGCTGAAATGGCATTAATGGCGGTGAAGCATTGCCCTCGTTATTTACGATTTGTTGCACCACAATTAAAAACGCATGAATTGTGTTTGTTGGCTGTACAGACTAATGCAAATGCATTGTTATATGTGCCAGATGAATTACAAACGCCTGAGTTATGTAGATTTGCTATATCTAAAAATCACAAAACTTTAAAATATGTATCGAACAAATTACGCACAGAAGAGCTTTGTAAATTCGCACTAAGTCAATTGTTAGCTCAAGCACACGTGTTTGATTCCGGTTATCTTTGGCCTTTTCAGCCAACCATAAAATATGTGCCGTTTAAACAAAGAAATTTAGAGCTTTTTAAGTTTATGTTGTATTCATTTAAGCAAAAATATGGAAAGGCTCTTAAACCTGATTTCTTGGGGTTGCAGATCCGTTTTGCCGTTAGATGGTGGGACGATATAGGAAGATTAGTAAGAATAAATGAAAATCAAGATTTTCTTAAGGGTGTGCCAAAAGATGAGCAAACCGAGCAAGTGTTTATTAGTGCATTAACAGAGGAAAATAAAAAATATTATTCAAAAACTACAGACGAAAAAGTAAAAACAAGAGAAGAATGGTTATTGGTTATATCAAAAAATAGTGACTATTTTCGTCGTATACCAAGAGAAATAATCACTGAAGATTTTTGTAAATTGGCATTAAGTACCAATGTTGATGTGGCTGAGTTTATTCCAAATGTTTTTTGGACAGATGAGTTCGTATTGTCAGTCATCAAAGATAATCTTGATAATTCTAAATTAACAGTGAGATTATTGGCATATCACACCCCCCAATATTTTTTTGACAATGTGGTTCACTATGAACTAGCAAAAAAATCGTACAAGGTTGTGTTACAGGAGAATGGCCTGCTTTATCAAGATTTACCTGAGAAAATCCAATGTGAAGAATTAGCATTAATCGCCTTAAAGTCATGTACAAGTCATTATGGGCAATTTGAAGTCTTTAAATCTATAGCAGATTTATTAAAAACAAAGGAGATTTGTTGGCTAATGCTGCAAAGTAAATATCAAATGCTGGATGTATGGTGTTTAATACCAAGTATCCATAAAGATGATGTTATGTGCCATTATGTTATAGAGCAAGGTGTTTTATTGGTACACATTCCAAGCAGCTTCATTACAACAGAATTATGTCTATTGGCTATCTCTAGAAACTTAGAAAATATTAGATATATTCCAGATTCGTTAAAGACTGATAAGTTATGTATGTTGCTATTAGAAAAATATGAAAAAACAGCTATTTTTTATGTTTTAGAAAAATTTCAGACCATACATAAAATATTACTACATGCAAATCACTTTCAAGGTATAACTGATTTTTTAAAGCACCTTCCTAAAAAATATCAAAATGATGATTTTTGCTTACAATTATTAAAGGTAGATGATTTTCTGTTTGCATTCCTACCCATCCAATTAAAGACAGAAGTAGTCTGTTGTTATGCGGTGAGGCTATCTCTTCAAAATATTAGATTTGTACCTGATGAGATAAAAAAAATGACCAGTATGCTTGTATTAATTCAAGAGAGGTTTGATTACTGTATGCATGTGTTGGGAGTGGGAAGTGATATTATAAAAAATTTGAAATACATTCCTGAACAATTTGTTACGCTGGAATTTTGTGAGTTAGCCGTAAAAACAGAGGCGACAGCATTACAGTATATCCCCAACCACTTTAAAACTCCAGAAATGTGTTGGCAGGCAGTCAGTCAAAATAGTAATGCTTTACAGTTTGTACCTTAAATAGCTTGGAAGAATGGGGTGAGGTACGCAACCCACGATGAGTTTTATAAGATGGGTTTCCTTCGTCAACCCACCCTACATAACAAGTGTTGAAGTATAAATTTAATCACAAAAAATGGTCATTGAGCTTGGCCAGCCCTGAGCATAGTCGAAGGGGCGAAATGTTGCCATTGTTCCACATCAAAACCCAACACAATTTCGTTATTATCCAACACCAACAAAGGACGTTTAATCATGCTTAAATTTTGCAAAATAATGGGTTTAATACTTTGATTATCTAAAGTATTTTTATCCAAAGCTAACTTGCGCCATGTTGTGCCTTTTTGATTGACAATCGCTTGCCAACCCACACGATTTAACCAATCGTCTAAGGTCTTTTCATCTAAAGCTGCTTTTTTATAGTCATGGAATTGATAAGCAATGCCTTGACCGTCTAGCCATGTAAAAGCTTTTTTCATGGTGTCACAGTTTTTAATACCATAAATGGTGAGCATAATGGGCGATTTCCTTTGATCAATGCTTGATGTTTGATGTTTGATGTTTTAATCTAATTTTACACCAAATTAAAGCAGAGTTTAATTATGCGTACAACTTTAATGATTGATGATGATGTACTTGCGATTGCTAAAACATTTGCGAAACAGCAGCACAAAACCATCGGACAAGTTATTTCTGAATTTGCTCGCCAATCATTGATTCGTCAAACACAACCTATTCAAGAGCGTAACGGTATTCCTTTACTTAAAGCACCCACTAATCCACAAATTGTTAATTTAGAAGTAGTTAACCAATTGCGTGATGAGTTGTTATGACTGTCTATTTATTAGATGTTAATGTGCTCATTGCTTTAATTGATGCGAATCATGTCCATCACGACCGCGCCCATCAATGGTTTGCGACACAGGGCATACACGCATGGGCAAGTTGTGCAACCACCGAAAATGGTTTATTGCGTATTGTCGGTAATCCGCGTTATCCCAATTCATTAGGAAGTCCAGTCGCTGTTGTGCCTATATTGCAACAGTTACGACAGTTATCAGGTCATCAATTTTGGCATGACGATATTAGTTTAATGGACACACGTTATGTAGACAGTTCGAGGTTATTACAATCAGGACAAATTACTGATAGTTATTTGCTAGCTTTGGCGGTACATAATGGTGGTAAATTAGCGACTTTAGATGCGCGCTTGTGTATAGATGCGGTATTACAGGGTAAGTCAGCTTTATGTTTGATTCCGTAGGGGTGGGGGCTTGTGGTTGCCCTGTATAAACGTAAGGGCAACCGCAAGGGATGCCCCTACCGTTATGTTAATCAATCAACACGCAACAACTCGTTTAAGCCCACTTTGCTACGAGTTTGAGCGTCAACTTTTTTGACAATAATGGCCGCATATAAGCTGTATTTGCCACATTTTGATGGTAAAGAACCAGAAACCACCACCGAGCCAGCAGGCACACGACCATAGTGAATTTCGCCTGTTTCGCGGTCATAAATTTTGGTAGATTGGCCAATATATACGCCCATCGACAACACCGAGCCTTCTTCAACAATCACGCCTTCAACCACTTCAGAGCGTGCGCCAATAAAGCAATTGTCTTCAATAATGGTTGGATTGGCTTGTAATGGCTCTAACACACCACCAATACCGACACCACCTGACAAATGCACGTTTTTACCAATTTGTGCGCAAGAACCCACGGTTGCCCATGTATCAACCATAGAACCTTCATCAACATAAGCACCAATATTGACATAAGAAGGCATCAACACCACGTTACGCGCAATAAAGCTACCACGACGAGCAGTGGCAGGTGGCACAACACGAATCCCTGACTCTTTAAACTGTTCGGCTGTCCAGTCGGCAAATTTGGTTGGTACTTTGTCATAAAACTGAATCGCACTGCCGCCAGACAAAGGTTCGTTGTCGTTTAAGCGGAAGGACAACAACACCGCTTTTTTTAACCATTGATTAACAACCCATTCACCGTTTACTTTTTCGGCAACACGGGCTTTGCCGCTATCTAATAATTGAATGGCTTCAGCAACCGCATCACGCACATCTTGTGGGGCATTTGTTGGGCTAAACTGTAAGCGGTCTTCAAAAGCTTGAACAATAATATCGGACAGGGACATGGATTTTCTCCTAATTAAATAACAGTTATTTTAACCCCCTCTAAATCTCCCCCTTATCAGGGGGAGACTTCCTAAAAACCCAATATTTTATAGGGTTTGCGATATTCCTCCCCTTTTCAAGGGGAGGTTAGGTGGGGTTAAACTTGATAGCCTTGCTCCGAGGAGGGGACTTACTCAAACAAAAAACACCAATCAACTTTTTAAAAGATTAACAATTCGCTGTGCAGCATCCACACAATCAGCAACAGGGGCAACCAAGGCCATACGCACATAATTATCGGCAGGATTTTGGCCAAGATGATCGGTGCGACCTAAATAACGACCAGCCAATACCGTAATATGAGCTTTTTGGTATAAGAACTGGGCAAAGGTTTCATCGGTAAAACCATCAGGCACTTTCGCCCAAAAGTAAAAACCTGCATCGGGCATGGTGAGTGGTAAAACAGGGTTAACGATAGCATAAAATTCAGCAAACTTTTGTCTATACTGGCCACGATTTTCAATAACGTGTTGTTCATCCTGCCATGCCGCCACAGACGCATATTGATGTTGAACAGGCATGGCTGAACCATGATACGTCCGATACAACAAATAAGGCTTGAGAATATTGGCATCACCAGCAACAAAACCCGAGCGTAAACCCGGTAAATTTGAGCGTTTGGATAAAGAATGAAACACCACACAATTTTTATAATCGTGGCGACCTAATTCGGCACACACTTGCAATAAACCTAAGGGTGGGTTGTGTTCGTCAAAATAAATTTCGGAATAACACTCATCAGAGGCAATGACAAAGCCATATTGATCACTGAGTGCAATTAACTTGCTTAAGGTTTGTTTGTCTAAAACAGTACCTGTTGGATTACCCGGTGAGCAAATAAATAATAATTGGGTACGTTGCCAAACTTCGGCAGGGACAGCATCAAAATCAGGAATAAAGTTATTTTCGGCGGTGCAAGATAAAAAGTAAGGCTCTGCACCTGCTAAATAGGCCGCACCTTCATAAATTTGATAAAACGGATTGGGCATCACTACCAAAGGTTTATCGTGTTGACGATTAACGACCGCCTGAGTGAACGAAAACAAGGCTTCGCGTGTACCATTAACAGGTAATACTTGGTTTTCGGCATCAACACTGCTCAGTTTAAAGCGTTGCAATAACCAATCAGCAATCCCCTGACGCAATTCAGGAATGCCTTTAGTGCTTGGATAAGTCGCTAAATGTTTGGCTTGTTGGTTAATAATGTCAATGACAAAACGAGGGGAAGGATGTTTGGGTTCACCAATCGACAAAGCAACGGACTTAAAATGGCTAGGGGGCGTTAAGCCTTTAAATAGTTGTGCTAATTTTTCAAAGGGATAAGAATGTAATAAGGCTAAATCTGGATTCATTTGATGTCATTCGCTGTATCAAGTTGTTGACGTAAAGCATCAGCAAGCTGTTGGCAAAGTTCGGGATTAGAAATGGGTTGTCCGTGACGGTCACTAATAAAAAATACGTCTTCGACACGCTCGCCTAAGGTGGCAATACGGGCATTTTGTAGATTAACACCATGTTCCATAAAAATTAAACCAATCCGCGCAAGCAAACCCGGTCTATCGAGTGTGACAACTTCGAGAATGGTTTGTTGTTTGTGAATATCGGTGCTGATATTGATTTCGGTATTAACCCTAAAGTGTTTAAGCTGACGAGGCATTCGTTTATGCACAATATTAGGAAATAAATCAGGTTGTGATAAAGCGTGAATCAGCTCTTGTTTGAGAGCATCTAAACGGGCTTCATCCGTAATAGGCGTATTATTCTCATCTAGTACAATGTAAGTATCTAAAGAATAAAAATTAGAGGCGGTAATAATGCGCGCATCTAAAATACTGACGTGTTGTTGGTCAAGTGTGGCTACCGAGGCAGCAAATAAATTGGGCAAATCTTTGGTGTAAATAAAAATTTGAGTTGTTCCCTCAGCGGCCTTGTGATGATTAGTCTGAATCGCAACTAAAGGCGCGTGACTATCGCCATGCCGTAAAATTTCGCTAGTATGCCATGCAATATCTTTGGCAGTTTCACGCAAAAAATAATCATCACCTAGATTTTGCCAAACGGCGTTAATCGCTTCTTCTTCAAAATTTTGAACAAGCAATATTTCGGTGGCGGTGATGCGGGTTTCAATAATCAGCTCTTCATAATCAACGGGATTATGTAAGCCACGACGTAAAGCACGTCGTGTTTGTTGATAAAGTTGACGTAACAACGAGTCTCGCCACGAATTCCACAATTTAGGATTAGTGGCGCAAATATCGGCTACAGTGAGTGCATACAAATAGTCTAAGTGGCTAATATCTCCGACTTTTTGAGCAAACTCGTAAATCACATCAGGGTCGCTAAGGTCTTGCTTTTGTGCAGTAAGCGACATTAACAAGTGATTACGCGTTAACCATGCCACCATATTGGCACTGCGTTGCGATAAACCATGATTTAAGCAAAATTCAATGGCATCAACTGAACCTAATTCGGAGTGGTCGCCACCGCGCCCTTTGCCAATATCATGAAATAATCCCGATAAATACAGTAGTTCGGGCATGGGCAAGTTTTGGACAATTTCGTGGGCTAAAGGAAATTGTGTTTGGGTGTCGGGATAGCGAAAACGGCGCATATTTTTGATGACCAACAAGGTGTGGGCATCAACGGTATAAATATGAAATAAATCGTATTGCATTTGGCCAATAATCGCACCAAAAGCAGGCAGATATTTACCCAAAACGCCATAACGCTTCATGCGTCTTAAGGTCGAAAACAAATAACGCGATGAGCGTAAAATCTCAATAAAATAGGCTTTGTTTTGTGGGTTATTTCTAAAGTCATCATTGATTTTGCGCGCTTCGACCATAATCAAACGAATGGTGCTGGCGCGCACTCCTTCAATGTCATCGTCATCGGCTAAAATCGCAAATAACTCCATTAAGGCACTGGGGTTACGGGCAAAAACTTGGTGATGACGTACCTCAAGTTGATTGTTAACTAACTGAAAATCTTCGGATAACACTTTGATATTGGCGGGTTCATCGGCCTTTAAAATAGCTTCATCAAAATATTGTAACAACATTTCGTTAAGCATCGACAAGCTCATGGCCACCCGATAATACTGTTTCATAAATTGTTCAACAGCACGATTAGCATCGTTATCGACATAACCAAATTCTTTGGCTAAGGTGCGTTGATAATCAAAGAGTAATTTGTTTTCGTTACGTCCTGCAATGTGATGCAAAGCAAAGCGTATTTTCCATAAAAAACGCTCACCTTCAGCCAGTTGTTTGTATTCATATTCGGTCAAAAAGCCGTTGCTAACTAGGTCATATAGGTTGTTGGTCTGAAAGTGACGTTTAGTGACCCAACAAATGGTTTGAATATCACGCAAACCCCCTGGTGCATTTTTAAGGTCGGGTTCTAAATTATATTCGGTATCATTGTGTTTACGATGGCGGGCAATTTGCTCGTCGCGCTTGGCTTCAAAAAACACCGCATCTGACCACAAAGGCGCAAGCAAGGTTAATAAATTTTGGCGCAAGCCATCGTCACCACATAAGGTTCTATTTTCTAAAAAGGTGGTGGCAATGGTCACATCTTCATTGACCTTATCAATACAGGTTTCTAGCGAACGAACACTGGAGCCAATGTCCAAACCCAAGTCCCATAATAAGGTAATAAATTGGCTGATTTTCTCTTGTAAAATAGCTGACAGGGTAGGGGCACTGTGCAAAATCAGCACATCAATATCGGAGTGAGGGTGTAACTCAGCACGGCCATAGCCACCAACCGCTAATAAAGAGACTTGTGCTTCTTGCTCTAAATCAAAACGCTGCCATGCGTGCTCAAGAACTTTATCAACCGCCACGGCACGAGCTTGCACCAGCAAACGCACGTCTTCACCTTGACTAAAACGTGTCCATAATTGCGTTTGAGCGTTTTTTAAGAGTTCACGATAAACACTCGGCGCAATAATTTTTTCGGTTAAGCGCGACTCATCTAACACATTGGGAATCAAACTAGGCGTTTGCATGGTGGTCTTTGCTCAAATTAGGTATTTAAAAAACTAAAATCTTCTTCGGGTCTGGCAGTAAGCACTTCAACGCCTGTGGCAGTCACTAGCAAGGTGTGTTCCCATTGGGCAGAAAGTTTGTGGTCTTTAGTGACGGCTGTCCAATTATCGGGCAGTAGTTTAGTATGATGCGTACCTGCGTTAATCATGGGTTCAATGGTAAAGGTCATGCCTGCTATCAGCTCCATGCCTGTGCCTGCTTTACCATAATGAACAATTTGCGGTTCTTCATGAAAAATATGGCCAATGCCATGTCCACAATAATCACGCACCACCGAAAAACGGTTACTTTCGGCGTGTTTTTGAATCACTGCGCCAATATCACCCAAACGACATTGTGGCTTAACTAAGGCAATCGCTTTGTACAAGCATTCTTGAGTGACCTTAATTAAACGCTCTGCCAAAATAGAGCCTTCACCCACGACAAACATCTTTGAGGTGTCGCCGTGATAGCCATCTTTAATGACAGTGACATCAATATTGATTATATCGCCATTTTTAAGAATTTTTTTGTCTGACGGAATACCATGACACACCACATGATTCACCGAAGTACAAATACTTTTGGGAAAGCCGCGATAATTTAACGGGGCAGGAATGGCATGTTGCACATTGACAATGTAATCATGGCAAATTTGATTCAGTTCTTCGGTGCTAACACCTGCTTTAACATAAGTACCAATCATCATCAAGACATCGGCGGCAAGTTTGCCTGCAACACGCATTTTGGCAATTTCTTCGGCAGTTTTAAGAGAGACAGTCATAAAATTAAAAATCACGATTGAGGCTAAAGGGCGATTATGGTATAAAGCGCGCCTTCTTTGTGTAAAAACTATTTTGTACAAAGATTAAACAGATGAGCGCGTGCTTAATTACTTGGCGCGTAAGTCTAAATTAAATTTACTCATAACGCACATATATCGACACAATTATTGGGTGCTGCTTAAAGATTTTAAGTGGTCGGTAGTTGGGATATATGGAGGCTTAACCCTAACTGGAGTTAATCATGGCACAAGTTTCTATGCGCGACCTGCTCACTGCTGGCGCACATTTTGGTCACCAAACCCGTTTCTGGAACCCAAAAATGGGTCCATACATTTTTGGTGCACGCAATAAAATTCACATCATTAACTTAGAGCATACCGTTGTTGCTTTAAATGATGCCTTAAATTATGCCAACAACTTGGCTTCTAAGCGTAACAAAGTATTGTTTGTGGGCACTAAGCGTGCGGCTGCTGGCATTATTCGTGCCGAAGCGCAACGCTGTGGTATGCCCTATGTTGACCACCGCTGGTTGGGCGGTATGTTGACTAACTGGAAAACCATTCGCCAATCTATCAAGCGTTTTAAAGAATTAGAAGTGCAAGCGCAAGACGGCACTTTTGCTAAATTAACCAAGCGTGAAGCCTTAGAGCGTACTCGCGAAATGGAAAAATTAGAAAAGAGCTTTGGTGGTATTAAAGATATGGGTGGTTTGCCTGACGCTTTATTTATCATTGACGTTGACCACGAAGCGATTGCGATTCAAGAAGCGCGTAAATTAGGTATTAAAGTGATTGGTGTGGTTGATACCAATTCTAATCCTGATGGCGTGGATATTATTATTCCGGGTAACGACGACGCGATTCGCGCAATTCAGTTATATGCTGGCTCAATGGCTGATGCCATTTTAGAAGGCAAAGAATACGCTGCTACTCAAGCAGGTGGTCGCCAAGAAGCCGAAGCCACTGCTGAAGAAGCTGCTCCTGAAGCCAGTGCTTAATGCATTAAGTACACAAAAAGGAAGGGGAGCATGGTCTCCCTTTCTTTTTATCAATAACCCCCAAATGTTAAGAGGAAACGAACATGGCAAATATTACTGCTGCGCTTGTTAAAGAATTACGCGACCGTACTGGTTTGGGTATGATGGAATGCAAAAAAGCATTAGCCGAAACCGATGGTGATATCGAAGTTGCGATTGATAATTTACGCAAATCTGGCCAAGCCAAAGCCGCTAAAAAAGCAGGTAACGTCGCTGCCGAAGGCGCGATTTTGGTGGCTAACAGTGCGGATGGCAAAACATCGTTATTGTTAGAAGTCAACAGCCAAACAGACTTTGTGGCTAAAGACGCTAACTTTACCGAATTTGCTAATAATGTGGCACAAATTGCTTTGGCTAACGGCACAACTGATGTTGCTGCGATTGCTGGTCTAAGCTACAGCGAAGGCTTAACTGTTGAAGAAGCGCGTGTTGCTTTAGTGCAAAAAATTGGCGAGAACATTCAAGTTCGTCGTGCAGTATTGGTACAAGGTGATGTGGTTGCTACCTATATTCACGGTTTAAAAATTGGTGTTGCCGTTGCCTTAACAGGTGGTGATGCTGATTTAGGTCGTGATGTCGCGATGCACATTGCGGCTAGTAATCCAATGGTTATTAACCCAGCCGATGTTCCTGCTGACGTTTTAGCCCGCGAAAAAGAAATTTATGCTGCTAAAGCTAAAGAATCTGGCAAGCCTGACAATATCGTTGAAAAAATGATTGAAGGTAGCCTCAAAAAATATTTAGCCGAAGTGAGCTTAACCGAACAAGCGTTTGTTAAAGACCCAGATGTGACCGTTGGTGCTTTAGTTAAAAAAGCAGGCGCAACTATCAATACCTTTACCCGTTTAGAAGTGGGTGAAGGCATTGAGAAAAAAGAAGTGGACTTTGCTGCCGAAGTAGCGGCACAAGTGGCTGCTTCCGCTAAGTAATTAGCTGGCTGTGCCAAAAAATACCCGCTTATGCGGGTATTTTTGTTTTTGCCAAACGCTTTAGCGGACACTGACCTTAAGATATGATAGGGTGCTTAAAAAGTTTTCGCTAGGAAACCGACGATGAGGCGATTGACCTTAATATACCACTTGTTAGTTGTAAATATATGTTGTTTGCTAACGAGCTTTGCTTATGGATTAGAGCTAAGTCCTCAAGAAAAAACATGGTTGTCGCAGCATTCTGTCATTAGAGTAGGGATAGACCCTGCGTGGCCGCCCTATGAGTTTGTGAACCAACAGCAGCAATATACAGGGATTAGTGCCGATTATATGGCGTTAATTTCTCAGCGGCTGGGTATTCGTCTTGAAGTCACTAAAGATAAGTCATGGACAGAAGTTAAAGAGCTTCTTGAACAAAAAAAATTAGATATTAGTCCATCGGTTGCCGAAACTCCTCAGCGACGTTTAGTTTGGAATTTTACCCAACCCTATATTTCTTTTCCTGTGGTGATTTTAACCCGCGTTGATGATGCTTTTATTGGCCAACTCGAAGATTTGCAAGGGCAGCGTGTGGGGGTAGAAGCTAATTATTTTGCCGATGAAGTATTACAAAAAAACTTTCCAAAAATTCAACGTGTACCATATGCCAATATTCAAGAGCTACTCTCGGCATTAGCCTTAAAACGTATTGATTATGCAGTGACCAATCATGCATCTGCCTCTTATACGGTACAGCATTTACAAATAACAGGTATTAAGCTAGCGGCAGTCACTCCTTTTGAGTCGCCATTAACCATTGCAGTACGTAATGATTGGCCAGAATTTGTCGCTATTCTCAACAAGGCACTAGCCGATATTAGCCCACAAGAACATCAAACCATTCGTCAACGTTGGTTAGCCGTTCATAAACAACAGATGTATTTTAAAGACGTGTGGCGTTTGCATCCAGATGTGGTGCTACTGGTGATGTTAGGTAGTGTTTTACTGTTTATGTTGGCGGTAATTATTTACTTTAGGCAGCGTTTACTCAATCGACAAGCGATTGCGCAACGAGCACAGCAAGATTTGGCCGAAAGTGAAAAGCGTTTTAGAGTGCTGATAGAACACGCGCCAGTGGCCTTTGCCATCTTTAAAGGAAAGGTGGGCATTATTAAAATGCTCAATCGCAGTTTTATCAGAACTTTTGGTTATCGTCCCAACGAGTTACATGATGTCGAAGATTGGTGGCGTGTCGCCTATCCCAACCCAAGTTATCGCGAGAAAATTCAAACATTGTGGTTTGAGCGTTTTGAGGCCGCTAAAACAACGCATCAACCTTTTGAACCAATGGAAGCGATGGTGTGTTGTCGAGATGGTACAGAGCGTTATATTCGTTTTCACGCTATTTTGATTGGTTCATTTAATTTAGTTGCCTTTATTGATTTAACCGAACAAAAACATAATCAAGAAGCTTTATTAAAGGCCAAAGAAACGGCAGAGCAAGCGACTAAAGCCAAAAGTTTGTTTTTGGCCAATATGAGTCACGAAATTAGAACCCCCATGAATGGTATTTTGGGCTTAGCTGTTCTTTTAGAAAAAACAGAACTTAATGAACGGCAACGCGATTATCTCAGCAAAATTTATAGCTCTGGTGAGTTTTTGCTGGGTATTTTAAATGATATTTTAGACCTGTCTAAAGTAGAAGCAGGCAAATTAGAACTAGAAAGACAGCCTTTTACTGTTGCTCAATTATTAGAGCCATTACGTGGTTTAGTATTAAGTGCCACTCAGCATAAGCCCGTTGAAACCTTGTTTTATGTTACCCCCGATGTACCCACCATGCTCATGGGCGACTTGTTACGTTTTAATCAGGTATTAACCAATTTATTGGGTAATGCCATTAAATTTAGTGCCAAAGGCGAAATTGAGATTGGCATTACTGCCATGCCCACAACACAAGCCGATAAGATAAAACTGCATTTGTGGGTGCGTGATACAGGTATTGGCATGAGTAGCGAACAACTGGGCAAAGTGTTTGAAGCCTTTAGTCAAGCGGATGCTTCAACGACCCGTCGCTTTGGTGGAACAGGCTTAGGTTTAACTATTTCTAAACGTATTGTTGAGTTAATGGATGGAGAAATTAAAGTTCAAAGCCAGCCGAATCAAGGGAGTCGTTTTGATATTTTTGTTTATGTGTCACCTTCGACAGAACAACAGTCAATCGCTACCAAAAGCACAACTAGACGTTCCATCTTGATTTTAGATGATAATCAACATGCGGCCTTAGCGATAAAGTCCATTGCAGAGCGTTTGCAATGGCAAGTCGATATTTTAACGGCTCTTAATGAGCACAGTCAGATAGTTGCCACTCACTATGACTATATTTTATTAGATGCGGATTTTGCCACTGAAGAATACAGTCGCTATTTGCCGAGTGATGTGCCTAAGGTATTGTTGCAAACCCCGTGGCAAGAAAACGACCCCATGTTGGGTAGTATGATGGATTTTACAGCAACACTCACCAAGCCAATAGATGAGCAAACTTTATTGTCGCTTATCACCACTACTACCGACAAAAATATCACTATTGAAGAAAAGCCATTATTAGCTTATCGGATATTGTTGGTTGAAGATAACACCATCAATCAATTAGTTGGGGTTAAATTATTGGAGACTCTGGGCGCAGAAGTGGATGTGGCCGAAAATGGTCATGTGGCTTTGAGTTTATTGCAGCAAGTGGGTGTGTATTACGATGTGGTGCTCATGGATTTGCAAATGCCGATTATGGATGGTTTAGAAACCACACGCCAGTTACGCTTAATTGAGCAATTTGCCGATTTGCCTGTGATTGCCATGACGGCCAACGTTATGGCTACCGATAGAGAGGCTTGTTTTGAGGCAGGCATGAATGATTTTATGAGTAAACCGATTCGTTTGCAGGAGTTACGCACCAAAGTATTGCAGTGGGTTAAAACACCTTAATCGCGTGCATCTATTTTGCACGCTGCCGCTTTCTGCTAAGATGCGCCACTTGTCCAATATTCGCTAAGGAGTCTGTCATGGTTGAACGCCGACCAGCCTATCAACGTATCTTATTAAAACTTTCGGGTGAAGCCTTAGCAGGTGCTGCGGATATGGGCATTGACCCTAAGATTCTGAACCGAATGGCACTAGAAGTAGGGCAATTAGTGGGGATTGGTGTACAAGTTGGCATTGTACTGGGTGGTGGTAATTTATTTAGAGGTGCGGCCTTACAAGCAGCAGGTTTAGACCGTGTGGCAGGTGACCACATGGGCATGTTGGCAACGGTCATGAATGGCTTAGCAATGCGTGATGCCCTTGAGCGTAATAATATTAAAACGCGTGTCATGTCGGCCATTCCTATGAGTGGTGTGGTTGACCATTACGACAGACGTGCAGCAACACGCGCTTTGCAAAGTGGTGATGTGTGTGTGTTTGTGGCAGGCACAGGTAATCCCTTTTTTACCACAGACACCGCCGCTTGTTTGCGTGGCATCGAAATTAACGCTGACGTAGTATTAAAGGCCACCAAAGTTGATGGTGTGTATGATGCTGACCCACATAAAAATCCTAATGCCGTTAAATACGACTATTTGACCTTTGATGAAGTGTTAGATAAAAAACTTGGGGTGATGGACTTAACGGCCATTTGTTTATGTCGTGACCAAAATATGCCTTTGCGTGTATTTGATATGAATAAACAAGGGGCGTTATTAAACTTGGTGTTTGGTCATCCCGAAGGTACATTGATTGGCAATAAGCCACGATAAGGAACACAGATTATGATTAACGATTTAAAAAAAGATTGCGAAGTGCGTATGCACAAAAGTGTCGAGTCTTTAGATGTGGCTTTTTCTAAAGTGCGTACAGGTCGCGCCCATCCAGCGATTTTAAAAGATATTATGGTGCCGTATTACGGTGCAGACACTCCACTTAATCAGGTGGCTAATGTTGGGGTAGAAGACGCTCGAACCTTAGTTGTACAGCCTTATGAACGCAGTATGATTGGCGCGATTGATAAAGCCATTCGTAACTCGGACTTAGGTTTAAACCCCTTAACAGGTGATGTGATTCGTATTCCTTTGCCTGCACTCACTGAAGAAACTCGCCGTAATATGCAAAAAATGGCACGCGCCGAAGCTGAAAATGCGCGAGTGGCGGTGCGTAATATTCGTCGTGATGTATTGGCGGATATTAAAGAGCTATTAAAAGAGAAAGAAATCTCGGAAGATGAAGAGCGCAAAGCCAGCGAAGATGTGCAAAAAATTACCGACAAAGCCATTGCCGACATCGAAAAAGCCTTACAAGCTAAAGAAGCTGAGTTAATGCAAGTTTAATACAAGGGTGATGATGAATCATGAGGCGGAGTAATCCGCCTTTTGTTTAGGTTGATAACTGCTTAGAAAAGATGAGAGAAATCTCCTCCCCCTAATTTAGGGGGAGGTAGGGAGGGGGTATGTAAACCCCACCCTAGCCCTCCCCTAAAATAGGGGAGGGAATATGCTTGTGTTAGTTTTACTAGGAGTTTTTTTGTGAGTTTAGCACCCGATATAAACAGTCATGTTGGCAGTTTGCCAACGCATATTGCCATTATTATGGATGGTAACAACCGTTGGGCAAAAGCCAAGGGCTTAATCGGTGGGGCAGGCCACAAAGCAGGCGAAACGGCATTGCAAAAAATTGTTGAGCATGCCGCCAAAAGAGGGGTTAAGGTCTTAACCGTATTTGCTTTTTCGAGCGAAAACTGGCGCAGACCCGAGCAAGAAGTCGGATTGTTAATGCGTTTATTTGTTCATGCCCTCGATAAGCGCGTCGCCGAACTTCACAAAAACAACTTGCGTGTACGATTTATTGGTGACCGAAGTCGTTTTGCCCCATTATTGCAACAAGGTATGCGTGATGCTGAACAAAAAACCGCTAATAATTCAGGCATGACTCTCGTGATTGCCGTCAGTTATGGTGGACAATGGGACATTGCTCATGCAGCACAACAAATTGCCATACAAGTACAACAAGGCAAGTTAGACCCCACGCAGTTATCAAGTGAAGAGTTTCAGGCACATTATCAGCAGCATATCCAAATGAGTGATATACCGCCTGTGGATTTAATGATTAGAACAGGTGGTGATTTACGCATCAGTAATTTTTTACTATGGCAAACCGCCTATGCTGAATTTTATTTTAGCCCATTATTATGGCCAGACTTTGATGAGAGTGCCTTAGATGCCGCACTAGCAGACTATGCGTCTCGTCAACGTCGTTTTGGTCGTACCAGCGCGCAAGTGGAGTCTCATCATGCTTAAGGAACGGGTATTAACGGCACTGATTTTAGTGCCAATTGTTATTTGGTGTATCTTTTTTGCTCAGCAAAAAACACCTTTTATGGCCTTTGCAGGGGCGATTGTAGTAGTCGGTGCATGGGAATGGACAGCACTCATGAATTGGACAAATAAGCCAGCTCGTTTAGGCTATGCCTTGTTAGTGGCATTGGCGTTAATAGCCATTAACACTCCTCAATTAGCCTTTATTAAACAGCCTTTTTACGCGTTGTCGGTGGGGTTTTGGTTAATTGCTTTACGCGCCGTGATGGCTTTTCCTGAGTCTGCAAAGTGGTGGGCGCGGCCTGTATTTTTAGTGCCAACAGGCTTGGTTTTATTGATTCCTGCATGGGCAGGTTTAGTCGATTTGCATCAAGCCTCGCCGTGGTGGTTGTTATATGTGTTTTGCTTGGTCTGGGGCGCTGATACAGGTGCCTACTTTGCAGGACGTAAATTTGGCAAACATAAATTAGCTCCTAGTGTTAGTCCTGCCAAAACCATCGAAGGTTTAGTGGGCGGATTGTGTGTCACAGGCGCATTGATAGTAGGCGTTGCTATTTATTTGCAATTACCCGCCTTGCGTTTTGCGGCCTTTGTGGGGTTGTCGTTTTTAACGGTATTAGCGTCTGTACTAGGTGATTTATTGGAATCGATGGTTAAACGTCAAGCAGGGGTTAAAGACTCAGGAAACATCTTTCCGGGTCACGGTGGCGCGCTAGATAGAATTGATAGTCTGACCGCCGCTGCGCCCTTATTTGCCTTGGGATGGTGGTTGGCAGGAGGCTTTTAAGTCATGCAAAGCATCACCATTTTGGGGGCAACAGGCTCGATTGGCAAAAGCACCTTAGCGGTGATTGATTTGCATCCTGAACGTTATCAAGTATTTGCCTTAACGGCACATAGCCGTTTGGGAGAGTTGGCGGTATTGTGCAATCAATATCAACCAAGATATGCGGTGATTGCTCAAGAAACTGATATTCCTACCTTAAAAGCCTTATTAGCCGCTCAGTGTCGTACCGAGGTGTTGGCAGGGGAGTCAGCTTTGGCGTGGGTAGCGGCGCATAGCGAGTGTGATACCGTTATGGCGGCCATTGTAGGAGCAGCAGGTTTATTGCCTACCTTGGCAGCGGTTAAAGCAAGCAAGCGCGTGTTATTAGCCAACAAAGAATCCTTGGTGATGGCAGGGCAGTTGTTTATGGAAGCGGTGGCTCAGCACAAGGCCACTTTATTGCCTATTGACTCAGAGCATAATGCTATTTTTCAATGTTTACCCCGTGATTATGCCCAAGGCTTGGTCAATGTTGGGGTAGAGCGTATTTTATTAACGGCATCGGGCGGGCCTTTTAGAGAGTTTAGACCTGAACAATTAGCACAAGTCACACCCGAGCAAGCTTGCAAACATCCTAATTGGGTGATGGGGCGCAAAATTTCGGTGGACTCTGCGACTTTAATGAACAAAGGTTTAGAATTTATTGAAGCCTGTTGGTTGTTTGATGCTCAGCCTAAGCAAGTGCAAATAGTCATTCATCCCCAAAGTATTATTCATTCGATGGTGCAATACACCGATGGTTCAACCTTAGCGCAATTAGGCAATCCCGATATGCGTACGCCAATCGCCCATGCCTTGGCTTTTCCTGAACGTATTAGCGCAGGGGTATCGCCTTTGGATTTGTGTCAATATCAGCTTAATTTTTATCCACCCGATGAGTCCCGTTTTGCTTGTTTGCGTTTAGCCCGAGAAGCGATGCAGGCAGGAGGTAGTGCCCCTGCCATTTTAAATGCCGCTAATGAAGTGGCAGTCGATGCTTTTTTACACAAAAAATTACCTTTTATTGCAATTCCGCAGCTAATTGAGGCCGTGCTTACACAATTGCCAATGAGTGTTGTTGATAATCTCGACACAATAATAGCCATCGACCAACAAGCGCGTCGTTACGCTCTGCAATGGTTATCTACTTATCATTAGTGTTTTATTTATGAGTATTTTGCAGATTATTCTTGCCGCTATAATTGTGCTTGGCCCTTTGATTGCAATACACGAGTTTGGACACTTTTGGGTGGCACGTCGTTTAGGCGTTAAAGTATTAACCTTTTCGATAGGTTTTGGCCCAGCACTCGCCAAATGGCGTGGCAAAGACGGTGTCGATTATCAAATTGCTGCCATCCCTTTAGGCGGTTATGTGCGCATGGCCGATGAGCGTGAAGGTGAAGTCCCTCCCCAAGATATCCCCAAAGCCTTTAACCGTCAGCCTGTATGGGCGCGTATGGCGATTGTTGCTGCAGGCCCTTTGATTAACCTTGCCTTTGCGGTGTTGCTATTTTGGGTATTGTTTTTACAAAGTGCCGAAACCCTCAAAACCGTGGTCGGGAGTGTTAAAGCTAATACCCCTGCCATGGCGGCTGGTTTACAAGTGGGTGACGAAATTGTCGCCGTAGATGGTAAAGCGGTCTCGGATTGGGAAGGATTAAGTTACGCCCTTGTTGACCGTGCAGGAGAAACGGGAACCGTGCTGTTATCGGTCAAATCAGCCAATTCGACACTTGAAAAGCCGATTAGACTTGAAATAAAGAATTATCTTAAAGGTAGCCAAGACCCTTTGTCCTCACTAGGATTTATGCCCTATCAGCCTTTATTAAAACCCATTATTGGTGAGATTGTTGCTAATGGTGCAGCCGCGACACAAGGGCTAAAATCAGGCGATAAAATTATTACCGCTAATGGAATAACCATTAACACATGGCAAGATTTTGTCGAAGTGGTACGTACCCACCCCGAAAAAACCTTTAAGGCACAGGTAGAACGCCAGCAACAACTCATTGAATTGACCTTAACCCCTCGCTTAGAGCGTGACCAATTTGGTAACAAAGAGGGCAAGTTAGGCATAGGTTTGCAACAGCAAGAAATTAACATTCCAGCGCAATATGTTCAGCAGCGTCAATACAATGTTTTTACTGCTTTAGTCAAAGCCTGCCAAAAAACCTATAGCCTGATTGAAATGACTTTAAGTTCTTTAGGAAAAATGCTCATGGGTTTAATTGGCTTAGATAATTTAAGTGGGCCAATTACCATTGCCAAAGTGGCGGGGCATAGTGCCGAAATGGGTTGGCAGCCGATGTTAGGCTTTATGGCCTTACTCAGTGTCAGTTTAGGCGTGCTCAATCTATTGCCAATTCCAGTACTTGATGGCGGGCATTTAGTGTATTACGCCATCGAAGCAGCGACAGGAAAACCTTTATCCGAGCAAGTGCAACAAATGGGCTTAAAAATAGGAATAGCCATGATGGGAAGTTTAATGTTGTTAGCGATTTTTAATGATTTGAGCCGTTTGTTTGGCTAGTGGATTTTTTTTGTATGTACAATTATCGTCAATTCGTAAAATCTGTTCTTTGTGTTAGCAGCACTTGTTTAGCCACAGCCAGCTTTGCAGATAATGAATTTACCGCTAAAGATGTCCGTTTTGAGGGCTTAATGCGTGTGTCGCCTGCCAGTTTATATGCACAATTACCTATTAGTAATGGCGATAAAGTCGATGACGCTAAGGTTGCCGAATTAGTGAGAGTATTATTCAAAACAGGCAGTTTTGAGGATGTCATCGCTCAACGTGATGAAGATGATTTGATTTTTCGGGTCACAGAGCGACCAGCCATTGCATCTATCAAGTTATCAGGTAACAAAGCGATTGATAGCGATACCTTAATGAAGGCTCTTAAAGATGCAGGTTTAACCGAGGGAGAGGTCTTAAAGCGAGCCACACTCGACCATATTCGCGGTGAATTACAGCGTCAATATTTGGCGCAAGGCCGTTATGATGCCACCATTGATGTACAACAAATTGCTAAACCACGCAATCGAGTAGCGATTGAAATTAATGTTAATGAGGGTGAGTCAGCGCGTATAACCGCCATCAATATTATTGGTGCTAAGGCGTTTAGCGAAAAAGAATTACTCAAACGTTTTCAGCTCAAAAAGAGTCATTTAACCTCGTTTTTTAAAGGGGATGATAAATATGCGCGTGAGCGTTTAATGGGAGATTTAGAGAGTTTGCGCTCTTATTATTTAGATAGAGGCTATATCAATTTTGCCATTAACTCCCATCAAGTGAGTCTTAGCCAAGATAAACAACACGTGTTTATTGATATTAGTATTAACGAAGGCGATAAATATCAGTTTGGTGACACTAAAATATTGGGTGAGTTACCCGTGAGTGAGCAAGAGTTACAAAAATTTATTTTATTTAAAAATGGCCTAACTTACTCTCAGCAATTAGTGACGGCTAGTAGTAAATTGATGAAACAACGCTTAGGAACAGAAGGTTATTTGTTTAGCGAAGTCAATGCGATTCCCGATATAGATGAGCAAAATAAAAAAGTTAATTTAAGTTTGTTTGTTAATCCAGCCAAGCAAAACTATGTACGACGCATCAACTTTATTGGCAATAACAAAACTGATGACCATGTATTGCGGCGCGAGATGCGTCAGTTTGAAGGCACGCTTGCTTCAACCGACAAAATAGATTTGTCTAAACTCCGTTTACAGCGTTTAGGCTTTTTTAAAGAGGTATCCATAGAAACGCCTAAAGTTCCAAACACCACTGACCAAGTTGACTTGAATGTTAAAGTTGAAGAACAGCCCTCAGGGACATTAACCGCGAGTATTGGCTATTCGGGTGGCTCAGGCGCAATTTTTAGTTTAGGCGTTAGTCAAAATAACTTTTTGGGTACGGGTAACAAAGTCGGTATTAACCTTAACCGCTCCGAAACCAGTGATAATTATAACATCTCGTTTTTAGACCCTTATTTTACGATGGATGGTGTCAGCCGCGGTTATAATTTGTATTATCGCAATACTAAATTAGACTCTTTAAATGTGAGTCGTTATGCCACTGACTCCCAAGGGGCGAGTTTAAGTTTTGGATATCCCATCGACGAAACCAAAAGTATTAGTTTTTCCTTGGGTGTTGACCAGACAGACCTGACTTTAGGCACACTCGCTTCTCAATTAGTCAAAAACTTTGTCGCTGAACATGGTAATAGTATTACCACTTATACAGGTACAGCCTCTTGGAGCTATAGCACCCTGAATCGTGGCGTGTTTGCCACCAGTGGTGCCTCACAACGCCTGTTATTAGAATTTGCAGTGCCACCGAGTGATGTCAATTATTTAAAAGTTTCTTACAATGGCCAATTATATGTGCCGTTAAACGATGACTTTGTGGTCAGATTACGCACTGATTTAGGCTATGGCGACAGTTTGCCTTTTTATAAAAACTATTTTGCAGGCGGTTATGGCTCAGTGCGTGGTTATCGTGATAATACCTTGGGGCCACGCAGTCCGTCTTTTGTCGGTGATCCAGACCCCGAAGTGGTTGGTGGTAATGTCTTAGTCGAAAATTCGGTTGAGTTAATTGTGCCTACGCCATTTGCTAAAGATTATCGACAATTGCGTACGGTGTTTTTTGTCGATTCGGGGATGGTGTATTATCGTAATAATCCACCGTATAATTTTGATTTATCTAACTTGCGTTACAGTGCGGGGGTATCAATTGCATGGCTAACCGCCATCGGCCCCTTGTCATTTAGCTTGTCACGACCATTTAATGACCAAGCGACAGACGAAAAACAAAGTTTTCAATTTACCATTGGTCAACCATTCTAAGGTGACTATTTAAACAACGAGGAGTAGAGGGTATGCGTTTTACATTATCTTTGGTTGCGGCCAGCGTTTGTGCCATATTAGCAACCCCTGTTTTGGCAGGCAATGTGGCGGTGGCTGATAGTCAAGCAGCGATTTTGGCAACCGATATGGCCAAAAAGACCTTTGATAAAATCAATGCCGATATGAAACCACAACGTGATCGTTTAGATCAGCTACGTAAAGATATTGCGGGTATTGAAGAAAAATTTCAAAAAAATGCCTCGGTAATGAGTGATAAAGATAAACGTGATTTGCAAAAACAAGCAGAAGCTAAACTTAATGAGTTTAAGAGCTTAGCTGACGTGGTGCAAAAGCGAGCCAATGATGCTCAACAAGAGATGTTAAAAGTGTTGATTCCCAAAACTGAAACTGTGGTTGAAGAATTACGCAAAGCAGGGAATTACGATATTATCATCGAAAAGAAAAATGTTATTTTTGCTGCGCCAGAAGCTGATTTAACCAAAAAGATTACCGATAAACTTAATGCGATGAAGTAATTCAACGCTCCACAGCCCCTATTAACGAGTAAAAGCTAATGAAAACATGGACTTTACAAGAGATTGCTCAGTTAGTAGGGGCAAGCATTCAAGGTCAGGCAGACTACCTCATCACAGGGTTAGCGACGCTAAAAAGCGCGCAAGCTAATCAATTAAGCTTTTTAGCCAATGCCTTATATCGTTCAGCTTTAGTCACTACTCAGGCAGGGGCGGTATTATTACGCCCCGAAGATGCACAGGGCTATCAAGGTCAGGCGTTGATAGTGGCTAACCCTTATGCGGCTTATGCTCAATTAACCCATTATTTTGACCGTACCCCCAAAGGTGTGGCGGGTATTCATCCACAAGCCTCAGTCAGTGCCTTAGCGCAAATTGACTCAACAGCCAGTATTGGTGCTTGTGCGGTCGTTAGTGCCGAAGCAGTGATTGGTGCAGGCACCATCATAGAGGCGGGTGCTTTTGTTGGTGAGAGGGTGACGATTGGCAAAAACTGCCGTATTCGTGCTAATGCCGTTATTCACCATGATTGTGTGATTGGCAATCGAGTCACGGTACATTCGGGGGCAGTGATTGGTGATGATGGTTTTGGCTTTGCACCGTATCAAGGACGGTGGCACAAAATTGCTCAAATTGGGCGAGTGGTATTGCATGATGATTGTGATATTGGCGCAAATACCACCATTGATAGAGGCGCATTAGACGATACGATTATTGGCGTTGGCGCAATTATTGATAATCAAGTGCAAATTGCCCATAACGTACAAATAGGCGAGCATACCGCGATTGCCGCTTGTTGTGGCATTTCGGGCAGTAGCAAAATTGGCGCACATTGTGTGTTAGCAGGGGGGGTAGGTTTGGTTGGTCATATTGAAATTTGCGATAAGGTGCATATTACAGGCATGACCATGATTACTAAATCCATCACTAAAGCAGGGAGCTACTCTTCAGGTACTGCCTTTGATAGTACCGAAAACTGGAAAAAAATGGCCGTTAGATTAAAAAAACTCGATGAAATGGCAAAACGGCTGCGCGAACTCGAAGGAATTGTGCAACAATTAGCACCGAGTAAATAAGCCGAGATTGGTTATGACCACTGATAGTATTTCTTTGCCCCTGTTTATTGATGATATTAAGACTTTATTGCCGCATCGTTATCCTTTTTTGTTGGTTGACAGGGTAACAGATATACAGCTAGGACGTTCTGTTAAGGGCTATAAAAATGTCACTATAAACGAAGAGTTTTTTGGCGGTCATTTTCCTGATCACCCTGTGATGCCGGGTATGCTAGTCTTAGAGGCAATGGCGCAGTTATCGGGAGTGTTGGGATTTTTAACCAGTGGTAAACGGCCAGCCGATGGTCATATTTATTTGTTTGTGGGTGCTGATAACACCCGTTTTAAACGTCAAATTGTACCAGGTGATTGTTTGACCTTGTATTCTGAGTTTGTGACTAGCAAACGTCATATTCATAAATTTTCATGCCGAGCAATGGTCGGAGACGAGTTAGCAGCCACCGCCGATATTTTGGTAGCTGAGCAGGTAATATAAATGACAATACATCCAACGGCTATCATTGACCCTTCTGCCCAAATTGCTGAAGGTGTTACGATTGGGGCTTATAGTATTATTGGTGCTGACGTGATAATTGGTGAAGGCTGTGAAATAGCCCCGCATGTCGTCATTAAAGGTCATACCACGATTGGTAAACATAATCGCATTTTTCAGTTTGCGACGGTGGGCGAAGATTGCCAAGACAAAAAATACAAAGGTGAACAGACTTTTTTAGAAATTGGTGACAATAATACCATTCGTGAAAACTGCACCATTCATCGCGGTACTGTGCAAGATAATTGCTTGACTCGTATTGGTAACAATAATTTATTGATGGTCAATACCCATATTGCCCATGATTGTATTGTCGGTAATGACTGCATTTTTGCCAATAATGCAGGCTTGGCAGGGCATGTCAAAGTGGGTGATAGCGTGATTATCGGCGGAAATACAGGCGTACATCAATTTTGTCAAATTGGCTCTTATGCCATGACGGGTGGAGCAAGCTTGGTACTCAAAGATATTCCTGCTTTTGTGATGGTGTTTGGAAACCCTGCTCAAGCGATGGGCATGAATTTTGAGGGAATGCGTCGTCGTGGTTGGACAAGCGAAACGATAGGCTTATTAAAACGTGCTTATAAAATAGTGTATCGTCAAGGTTTAACCTTAGAAGTGGCTATTGCACAGCTTGAGCAAGATATTTTACCCATTTGCCCCGAAGTCGCAGTGTTTATAGACACTTTAAAAGCCTCGACGCGTGGTATTACACGTTAATTTGTTTTTGAATTAGCTCTCACTCATCCTAACCCTCTCTGCATAGAGAGGGACAGCCCCACTCAGTATTCTCATGTTTAGCTACCATAAAGACCAACATGCGGCAGCCACCACGCAGGATTATGTCTTTCAACAGCTTATTCCTTATATTGGCAATAAACGCCGTGTCTTAAACATGATTATGCAGGCGATTAACCAAACCAGCATCAATCCACGGCAGGCCACTTTTTTAGATCTGTTTGCAGGTAGTGGTGTGGTATCGCGTATGGCCAAAAAAATGGGCTTTAGGGTGCTAAGTAATGATTGGGAACCTTATGCCGCCGCGCTCAATCAGTCTTATATTGCCTGCAATTATGAACCGAGTTTTATGGAATTGGGGGGGTATGATAATGTCATTGCCTATCTCAATGCGCTTAATCCGCTTGAAGATTGGGTGACGCGGCATTTATGTCCAAGCCATGATGACTATTTTGATGTCAATATAGACCGTTTGTTTTATACCCGTGTCAATGGTCAACGTTTAGACGCGATGCGCGAGCAAATTGAACAATGGGACAGCTTGCAACTGATTACTCCTTATGAAAAATCCTGTTTGTTAGCCCCATTATTGTTTCAGGCCAGTTATACCAGTAATACCAGTGGCGTATTTAAGGCTTTTCATCAAGGCTGGGGCGGTAAAACAGGCACAGCCTTGAGTCGAATTTTATCTATTCTGGAATTAAAGCCGATTCGTTTTTATGATAACCAACGTGCCAATCAGGTTTATCAGCAAGATGCGATAACTTTAGCTCAAGAGTTAGCAGAGAGTACCATAGCGGTTGATATTGCTTATTTAGACCCTCCCTATAATCAACATAGTTATGCTAGCAATTATCATGTGTTAAATAGTTTAACCTTATGGGATAAGCCTTTATTAAGCGAAAAAATTCAAGGCCGCAATAAAAGCGCGATTAGACAAGATTGGCGTAGCGAAAGACGGAGTCCATTTAATTATAAAAATGAGGTGGAAAAGGCTTTTGAACAATTATTACAACAGGTGCAAGCACATTATATTTTGGCAAGTTATAGTACCGAAGGTTTAATTAGTCTAGAAGCCCTGATAGCATTGGCTTTAAGTAAAGGGCATACTGAGCTAGTCTGTTATGCTCACAAGCGTTACCGCGTCAGCTCGGCACGTCTTTCGCATAAACCTATGATTGTTGAATTTATTTTAATTATTAACACTTACAAAAAGCATAAAGGCTTAACAGTGGCACAATTATGTCGCCAAATTAGACAAGCCGAACATCACGCGATTTTACATTATGAACAACAGCATCAACCCAACTACGCCTAATCAACGTCCTATCACGATTGGTATTGTGGCAGGCGAAATCTCGGGCGATACACTGGGTGCAGGGTTAATCACTGCCCTCAAGCAGCGTTATCCTAATGCGCGTTTTGTGGGGATTTGTGGCGCACAAATGATAGCGGCAGGTGGAGAAACTTGGTTTCCCCTAGAGCGATTATCGGTCATGGGTTTAGTCGAGGTACTGGGGCGAATTAAAGAGTTATTTGCGATTCGTGATGAATTAGTGCAGCGTTTTATTGCTCAAAAAATTGATGTATTTATTGGGATTGATGCGCCCGATTTTAATTTGCGTGTTGCGCCGCAGCTCAAACAAGCAGGGATTAAAACCGTGCATTATGTTAGCCCTTCGGTATGGGCATGGCGACAAGGACGAATACATGGCATTAAAGCCGCAATTGATTTGATGTTGTGTTTGTTACCCTTCGAAAAACAGTTTTATGACCAACACCAACTTAAAGCGGTGTTTGTGGGTCATCCTTTGGCTGACAGTTTGCCTTTGAGCAATGATACCCAATCAGCACGACAACAATTAGCATTAGATAGTCAGCAGCGTTATATTGCCTTGTTACCGGGCAGCCGTGGTGGCGAAGTAGGGCGTTTGGCGCAACCTTTGTTTGAAGCAGCTTTACTCCTCAAAAAGCAGCAACCCCAGTTAAATTTTATTATTCCTGCTATTAACAATTTGCGCAAAGCACAAATCAGTGAATTATTAGCGCAAAGCGGTTTGCAAGCCCAAATTTTTGATGATAGTTATGGTGCAGGGGTAGGACGATTGGTCATGGCCGCTGCCGATGTGGTGGTGTTAGCCTCGGGGACAGCCACCCTAGAGGCAATGCTCTTAAAAAAACCAATGGTCGTGGTGTATAAATTACAATGGCTAACGTATTTAATTGTTAGGCTGATGGCTAAAGCCAAATACATTAGTTTGCCCAATTTGTTAGCCAATCAAATGTTAGTTCCCGAATTAGTGCAAGGAGCTGTGACGGCTGATAACATTAGTCAAGCCGTTGCACAAGGCTTACAACCGCAACAGCAACAACAATTAGTGTCACGTTTTACCGAGTTACATCAACAATTACAGGCTAATGGCAGTCAAACAGCCGCGCAAGCCATTTGTGATTTACTAGAGGATAAATAATGGAACTGGCAGAAATTTTACAAAAGTATCAATACATTGCAGGTGTTGATGAAGTCGGTAGAGGGCCTTTAGTCGGTGCGGTGGTGACGGCTGCGGTGATTTTAGACCCCAATAATCCCATTGAGGGCTTAAATGACTCAAAGAAACTCAGCGAAAAAAAGCGATTATTATTAGCCGAAGAAATTAAAGCCAAAGCCTTAGCATGGAGCTTAGGCCGAGCTGAGCGTCACGAGATTGATGAGCTCAATATTCTAAAAGCAACCATGTTAGCCATGCAGCGAGCTGTTAATGGTTTATCCATTCATCCAGAATATGTACTGATTGATGGTAACAAATGCCCGATATTAACCTATCCCTGTTTGGCGGTAGTTAAAGGTGACGGTTTAGTACCAGCGATTAGTGCGGCTAGTATTTTGGCCAAAGTAGCACGTGATGCCGAAATGGATGCTTTGCACGAGCAGTATCCTCATTATGGATTTAATGAGCATAAAGGCTATCCAACCGTTAAGCATGTTGCCGCTTTGTATGAGCATGGGCCCATTATGGCACATCGACGCTCATTTAAACCTGTTAGAGAAGCATTAAGTCATCATTTGGCTAAACATGGGTAGCTCGTGTGATATACGCGGATTATGTATGTTTTGAAGTGGTTGTAGCCCGTTGTGGAGTGCAACGTAACACGGGATTATGATGGTTTAAATAATAAAGTTATTGATTTTGAATGGATTTTTTGGCTGTAAGGTGCATTGGTGATAGCGTAATGCACCATGTTATTTAAGTTAGTAAAAAGTGCCATCGTTATGCCTTGAAATGGCGCATTATAATGCGCCCTACCGTGCTAATATGTGATACGATTTTAAGATGTTTTTGAAATGTGAGGAGTTACCTTATGGAGCGTCTAAGTTTTTTTGAGGGGCGTATTATTATTGACCCTGACGTTTGTAATGGTCATCCTATCATTCGTGGTAAGCGTATTACAGTACAAAGTATCATTGAGTATTTAGGTGCAGGCGACTCTCAAGAACAGATTTTAGCAGAGTATCCCTTTTTAGAGGCCGAAGACATTCGTGCGTGTTTGCAGTTTGCAAGCCTGTTGATGTCTAAACGCTATGATGTGTTGCGAGTTGCATAAAAGTGGCACGCTTTTTAATTGATGCTAATTTACCAAATCGCCTAAGTTTGTGGAATCACTCTGATTTTGAATTAGTTGCTAATCATGATGACTCGTGGCCAGATAGTATGGTGTGGGATTATGCCCGTGTGAACGCTTTAACGATTGTGACTAAAGATGCGGATTTTTCGGAGCGTATGATGCTGTCAGAGCCTCCACCTCGCGTTGTTTTGTTAAAGATAGGTAATTTGCGTTTGGCACAGCTTAGAGAGTTCTTGCTTAATACATGGCCACAAATTGATGAGTTATCAACACACTACAAGCTACTTATTGTTAAATTAGATGTTATAGAAGGTGTTGCCTAATAGTAAAAGTAGGGTGCATTAGCGATAGCGTAATGCACCTTTTTTACATTAACGTCATCATTAAGAATAATTTTTATCGTTAAACATGGCGGAATACACTCCGCCCTACGCGAGCTGAATGATGACGAAGAAAAATACGATTCTCTGACTAGCTGTGGTTTATCTATAAAAATCACAAGCCCATATCAAATTTGTTTTTTACTAAGCTTTTATTGATTAAACTATTTGCCACATCACACACTTCTGTTTGTACATAAAACCAATAATCAGGATTATCAATTGTTCGCTCTTTTATCTGCTTTGGAATAAAGCGGCTCATCTCTTTGTTAAAGTCGCCGTGTACTTCATCATCTTGCCTGAGCTTTTCAAGCTGCACTTTGAGCAACTCAATAAACGCTTGTTTTTGCTTGTTTCTTGCTGCTAATTTTTGATCAAAAAGTGCTTCTGATAAAACTACGCCACGCTGTTTAATCCACACAATATCCCATATATCACGGGGTTTAATTCGTCGTGCGCGATACGCCAATGCTATCAACTTATCAACCAATATTTCTTCAAGGGATTGTACAGGCACAAGAATCCCTTCTGTTGAAACCATGATATTGTAATGATTCAACAATGGCCTTTTTTGTATATCAAAAGAGGGAATCGCACAAACATCAATATGGATTTTTTGCTGTGGTAAATCTGGTCGTGTAGCCTCTTTGATAATACTAATTGTCCATGAAGACGTATTACCTTGTTTATGTTGATTAGGTTTATTAACCCATACTGTCGTTTCGTATTTATGTTGAAGATATTGCTGAATGTCAACCTCTAGGCCATTAAAGTGAGAAGGCTTAAAATCATGTCCGCCATTAAAATCAAGGTCTTCTGATAAGCGCGCACTGTTGTAGCACATGCGCAACGAAGTACCGCCAATAAAAGTGAGTTGTTGCATAGCACCTTGTTTAACCATGACGGCTAAAATATCGTGATGCAAAATTTCTTTTTCGATGACAGGTGTAATGGCGGCATATGCTGGATTTTCTGCCACAATTTGTTGAATCTGTTGTTTTAACATCTTAGCCCTCCAGCATGTGAAGATTACGATTGCAATGTTTAAGGTCAGCGAGTGCTTGTTGGGCTGTTGCTCGATACATATTTATATCGGTATCAAAATACAAATTTGGCGCAATATCTTTGACTGGCTTTTTGGTATGGGTAAATTCTATTACTCCATAAGGCGTAAAAAAAGTACCACTTCTGCCCTTAGTGACAACGGTTACTCTACCCATAATGACTTGAGAAATATCACCTGTATAGCTAAGTTGGCTTTCTAAACTAATATAAGTTAAGACATTACCACGTAGTTTTTTAATAATTTTATAAAGGGCTGTTGTTGGCTCGGGTGGGGTTAATAGGCTTTCAAATAGACCTTGCGCTACTCTTCTGATAATGCCCTTTTTAACACAGTCAGCAAGAAATTTGGTAAAGGCTGGTGTATGGGCTTCACCTAACATAAACGCAAGTTCTGAGGCATGATGAATGCCTCCTCCTGCCTTAACTGAGCTTGCAAAAACGTAAAGTAATTTTTCAGATTTTGTCATCTAGATTTACACAAAATAACTTAATACGTTATAAAGTGTAAACCTGTGGCCAACTATCTACAAGCAAAGGGTCAAAAATAAGCGGCAATTTTAATGGAGTTGTTCTAAAATCGGCATTGTTTTATTTGCTTTTGGTTTGGTGTTTATTTGCAAATGCCTTTTATCCAACACGAAATTGGATAACAGGTATAAATTCTACATTAAACCAAAGGCTTAACCTCTTCACGCAAGTATTTAACCAGTTTTGGCCATAACTTCCTCATAATATCGTTGTATTTACCCCAATAATGACTAGTACTTGCATCATAAGTACCTAAGGTAACAGCTAATTCTTCAAAATTAGGGTTATTTACTAAGCGAGCTGTAATAAGGGCATAAAAATCATAAAAATAACCATAAGAGTCTGTTTTGGCTGCTGTATCAACTTTACCCCCATTAAGCAGCGCATCAATACCCTTAATGTCATCTACTCCATCTAACCAGATCAAAGCTATTTCTTTGATTATAGAGAGTAGCTCATTCAGTGTAGTCCAGTTGTAAATGTAAAGATTTTTAGGCTTAGATATTAAGACAATACCACTGTCCCACTCTACATCAGCTGAAAAGTTCGCCTTTTTAGCAATCGCTATCATATTGTATTCTTTAATGTTAAGGCGTATTTGCGATATAAAGTTATCATTATGTACGTCTTCACAAAATACGCTTAGCATAAGTTTACCCATATTGATGGTTTTGCAATACCTCATAATAAAGCGACCAGAGTTTTCAACTGATTCAGCTTGCACAAAACCATAGTCACTAACTAACTCACCAATTTTGGTTTTGAGAAGCTCACGAAAAGGCTCTTTTGTGGTTGGAAATCCTTCGCTATTTGGCAAAATGTCATTTTGTAACTGTGTTAAAAAACCTTCAGGCCACTGCTCTATGGGTTTAATCTCTTGACGAAGATAGTTAACAAGATATTCCCACTGAGTGATTAATGCATCTGGTGCTTTTGGTTTAAACTTTATTACAAAGTCTTCAAAATCTGAATTATTCGCCAACCGCGCCACAATTAATCTTTGTCGGAAAAGTCCAATATTCATTTTTGCTGCTACTTTATCTTTTATACTGTCGTTTACGCCATTATCTAAATCACCATTCATGAGTTTATCTAAGCTGTTGATGTCTTCAGCTAACGCTAATATTGGAAAAACAATGCTTTCTACATGGCCTAAAAACTCATAAACATCATTTGGCTCTTGGTACTGTGATATAGGACCACCAAGACGATTACAACTAGGCAACAAATGTTCAAGTGTAATGCTGAATGTGTATGAGGGAATTCTGTATGGGCTAATTTTATAGGGAGGTAGATTAAATTTTTTGCAGATTAAATTGACAATGTCACACGAAATACCAAACATAACACTGATGCCAAATTCACCTCTATATCTTGAATTATATTGAATATCAAAAAACTGTGTGCCTAAAGCAGTTTTTTTAGTGTATGTGACATTGTCATCCTGCCCTTCTACGCCTGTAGTATCAAAACCATTTTTGGCTAATAGGTCGTTAAGCAAAGGTTTGATCCATGCTCTAAATTGTTTAATCGTTTGTGGAAAACGAGGTTGAGTGACCTCTCTTTTTAGCTGTTCCCATGCGTTAAGACGATGTGTTGGCAAGACGACATTGGGCGGCATAAAAGCCATTTGAATGTCTTCATCATAGATGGCTAAGCCTAAACGTGTGGCGGCATCGACCATGCACATTAACATAGATTGCCATGCATCATTTGGTAGCTCTACCATCAGTGCGGCTGTTTTACTTTCTTTAGCCTCATTATCAAAGTCTAAAAATAACTTTTTTCACTTCCTTCTGCGGTTTTAAAGTGATTTTGAACATATTTGGCAAACTGAATAAATTTAGGATTAAATTCACTTGTTTGTTCGGCTAAATGAGCTGCCATTGTGGTGGCTTGCTCTAGGCTATTGGCTGTGCCGTGTTGTACGGTATCCCACACAACAATATAATGAGGTAGCATTGACATGGTACAAGTCCTGTTATTTATTTTTTGGCTCTAACACGTTGAGGTCAGTAAAAGTAGGGTGCATTAGCGATAGCGTAATGCACCTTTTTTATATTAACGTCATCATTAAGAATAATTTTTATCGTTAAACATAGCGTAATGTATTTCGCCCTAGGTTGGCTTAATTTTTTTTTGCATGGATTCAACGGAGTTATGGCCGCCTAAGCAGCATGTTGTTGATGAAGTAACACATCGACAGCCTGCGGCAAATCAATGGCGGCAAATAAAGCAGAAGGAAACAAATAATCTTCGCCTGAATCATCAATAGGTTATGTGTTTTTCGTGCGTAAGTCCTAATCTCTGATACTATTTCAAAATCCACTACAAATACTCAAGTGTACCCCACCTTTAACAGTATAATTTAAAGTTTTTAGCGAGGTGCTTCAAAAAACACATACGGTGTACTGTAGTCACTGATTTCAAAATAGACTTTTTTTTCGCCTGCATCAGCAACCATATTTAAGTTTTCATCTAACACACCATAACCATAACGATAAGGACGGTTAACACCATTATCTGTGCCTGTGGCGGTGGTCATTTTGTCAATTTTTACAAAACGGCGTACTAATTTATCACCTGCATAAATTTCTAAAACGCCATTGGTGCCAGTCCAATTTTGAATACTACGACTGATTTGATTTTGCTGCTCTTGGGTACAAGCACTCAACAAAGTAGCACTGATAATGGTTAGTAGTAGCATTCTCATAATAGTCTCCAAAAATTTAAAACTCACTGGTCACGCTTATCTTAAGGATTACTGTGTTACAGTCAATTTGTGATTGTAATCAGAGAATCTATGTGATGACCAAGCCAATTTTGCATTTTGCTCATGCCAACGGCGTGCCTTCTGCCTGCTATCAAAAAATGTTGGCGGTATTAGCCCAAGATTTTGAGGTGGTGAATATTCCAATTATTGGCTTAGACCCTCAGTATCCTGTTAATAATCATTGGCATTCTCTTACAGAGCAGGTGGCAGACTCTATTGCGCGTCAAAGTCAGGGGCAGCCTGTGTATGTCTTGGGGCATTCCTTGGGTGCAATGACCAGTTATATGGTGGCGCATCGTTTTCCGCATTTGGTTAAATCGTTGGTGATGTTAGACCCACCGTTAATTAACGGTTACACGTCCTATGCTTTGCACATTGCCAAATTATTGGGTAAAGCCGATAACATGACCCCCGCAGGCAAAAGCAAAAACCGACGCGATATTTGGCCAAGCCGAGCCGAGGCAGCGGCTAGTTTGCGTCCTAAAGCCTTATTTAAGCGTTTTGATGAGCAATGTTTTGCCGATTATATTGAGTATGGACTTAAAGACTGTGCTGAAGGGGTATGTTTGACGATACCTGTAACGACTGAAGTGGCTATTTTTAGAAATGTCCCCACTAACACGTGGCAATATCGAAAACCGCTCACCATGCCAGCAGCGATTGTAGTCGGCAAAGACAGTCATTTTGCCAATACAGGCCATCCTGAGCGTTTGGTGCAACAACAGCCCGTTGCGTTGTATTACACCGAAGGAGGGCATATGTTCCCCCTAGAATACCCACTCAAAACGGCAGCATTGGTTAAAGAGTTATTTAATCCCTAATCAAACTCAAAAATTCATTACGTGTTTGGGCGTTATCTCTAAAACGTCCTAACATCACCGAGCTTTTCATTACCGAGTTTTGTTTTTCGACACCGCGCATCATCATACACATATGTTTGGCTTCAATAATCACGCCAACACCTTTTGCACCAGTCACTTGCTGAACAGCATCGGCAATTTGTTTGGTGAGATTTTCTTGAATTTGTAAACGACGGGCGTACATATCAACAATGCGCGCAAATTTTGACAGACCTAGCACTTGACCACTAGGCAAATAAGCGACATGACATTTGCCAATAAACGGCAATAAATGATGCTCACATAAAGAGTAAAGCTCAATGTCTTTAACAATCACCATTTCGTCATTATCAGAGGGGAAAACGGCATTGTTAACGATGGTATTGAGGTCATCGTTGTAGCCTTTACACAAAAACTGAAAGGCTTTGGCGGCACGTTTAGGCGTGTCAACCAAACCAGCACGATTAAGGTCTTCGCCAATGGCTGTAATCAGGCTTGCATAAGCTTGTTCCATCGAAGGATACTCTCTTAAATGATTGATAGCGCGCACCTTAGCCTAAAGTGCTGCGTGGGTAAAACCTACAAGTATCAAACGAGAGGCTTGGGTGTGACTAAAGGCAGTAATTTTACCATGAGCTGTTCGAGCAGTAAGGGCTTGGTCAAATAATCATCCATGCCAGCCGCAAGACAACGTTGCTGATATTCGGGCAGGGCGTGTGCCGTCAAAGCAATAATATGCACTGGTTTGCGTTGAGTATGTTTTTCCCATGCTCGAATTTGTTTGGTTGCTTCTAAGCCATTTAAAATGGGCATTTCACAATCCATTAGCACGAGGTCATAAGCAGGGGAGGCTTTGCTAACTAAGCTAAATGCTTCTTCGCCATTACTGGCGATATCCGCTTCTATGCCTATTTGTTTAAGCAAGGAGCTAATAATCAGTTGATTAACGGTATTATCTTCAGTAAGTAGCACTTTTAATTGATAAAAATCACCCCACGGTAAAATGGGCTGTAAAGGATTGGTAATAGTAGGGATTTCTTGGGTTAATAATACAGGCAATAAAATGCTAAATTGAGTGCCTTTGCCAAGCTGGCTATTAACGCTAATGGTTCCACCCATTAACTCAATCAGTTGTTTGCTAATCGCTAATCCTAAGCCTGTGCCGCCATATTTTCGGGTGGTAGAGGCATCGGCTTGATGAAAAGCAGAGAAAATATATTTAATCTGTTCTTTATTAAGCCCAATACCAGTATCGCTAATAATAATTTGTAATTTAACGCTATTTTTATCAATTTGAAATACGCGTTTAACCTGTAATCTAATCTCGCCTTGTTTGGTAAATTTAATGGCATTACTTAATAAATTAAATAAAACTTGTTGTAAGCGTATTGGGTCGCCTTCTATCCATTGTGGAATATCTTGTTCAATATCAAAAATTAAATCAATGTCTTTGCTTTGAGTATTGGTAGAAAGTATTTGATAGGTTGAAGATAGGATTTTTGGCAAATTAAAGGGGGTTTTTTCGAGTTCAATATTTCCCGATGTTATTTTGGCATAGTCAAGAATGTCGTTAATCACACCTAACAATAACTTGCCTGAGTTTTTGAGCAAATTGATATAGTGTTGTTGGGAGTCATTGAGCGGCGTTGCTTCTAAAAGCTGCGCTACACCTATCACAGCATTCATTGGCGTTCTTATTTCGTGGCTCATGCGTGCCAAAAAGTCGGTTTTGGCTTGATTTTCGGCTAAGGCAATAGCGGCTTCTTTTTCTTTTTGTTCTTTTTGTTGTTTTAAGCTGTTAATCCGTTGCGCCAATCCTATGGATAATAATATTTGTTGTGCGGCAAAGGCTAGCTGTGCTAATAACATGGCAATATTGATATTACCCATACCTAGATTCATCATAATAATCATGGCGGTAATGGTAGCTAACAGCAATCCCCAAGCAATAATAAATACAGTGGCTTCGGCCAAACCTTCAAAATAACGTTTTAAGGCAATAATAAATAAGGCAATAATGAGCAATATGCCAAATATCGAACAGACGATTGCCACCAAAGATGTTGGTACAAAAATATGAAAAACACTGGATAAAGCTAATGCAATAGCAGAGTACTTCATCCATTTATGTAACATGATATTGTTTTTGGTATTTAAAAATAAACGAGAAAAAAACAGCCCCGAACTAAGCGCAAGTAAGCAAAAGCTATAAAAAGACAGGTGGTTCCATTGACCTGCGTGTGGCCAAAATTGAAATAAAGAGCCTTGTTGACTGGCAAAAAATAATAAGGTGCAACTGACATATAAAATGTAAAAAAATTGTACTTTTTCTTTGGTTAAAAAAAATAAAAATAAATGATATAAAAATAAACCAATAACAATGCCGTAACCAATGCCTAAAATATTTTGGTATTGTTTGCCAGCAGTTAAAAAATAATTATAGGTACTAATTTCGAGGGGTAAGTAAAAGTTACCTGTGGTTTGTGCTCTTATATAAAACTGAACTTCGCTACGCGCAGGTAAATCAATGGGTGCGGCTAATATACTTACTTGTAATTCACGGCTTGAGTAATCAACGGTATCACCAATACTTTTTTGTTGAAATGTGTCGCCCAATTTAAAAAAAATGTCGATTCGGTCAAAAGTATTGTAATTGTTTGATAGAACTAACTGTACAGGAAAACCATATTGATTGATTAAATTAAATCTAAACCAACAGCTAGGTTGGTTATAACCAAAAGAAACTTGTGCTTTGGCAACAGGAGAAAACGTTTTTTGTTTTACTTGTTCTAAACTGAGTTGGTTGCTAGGGTCACAAAAATAACTGAGCTCTTTACCCAAAGCCGCGTGTTTGAAGTTTTCATCAATGGTAATCGTGGCATGACTGGATGTCGTCCATAGGCTTAACAATGTACAACATAAGAGTGCCAAGTAATGCCACATAATGTTTACCTTTTCGTCTCTAAGTTTTGTTGTTGTTTTTTTAATAACACCAATACTGCGCCATTGCCACCGTCTTTTGCTAATGCACTATGAAAAGCTAATACTGCACGATGCTGTTGCAACCAACCATTGACACAGGTTTTTAATAAGCTGCCTTGGCTGCCCTGACTATAACCTTTGCCGTGAACAATTTTAATGACCGTAACGCCTTCTTGTTGGGCATCTGCGATAATTTGTAATACCGCTTGTCGCGCTTGCTCAACGGTACAACCATGCAAATCTACGGCTGCGCGCCACGGTAGGTGGCCATCTTTGAGCTTTTTGAATAGGCCTTGTTGAATGCCTATTTTTCTAAAACTTAAGATAGCCTCACTCGCCACAGGATTAAGCAAAGCAACGGTATCCGAAATCGCCTCTTGCGCCATGTCTTTGGCACCTTCGGCAGCAGCACGACGCAATAAGGTGTTGTCATCGAGTTTTTTTGAGAGATGTGTGGGGGCAGTGGCTTCTAATTGTAATGGAGTGACACCGTGCATGGCTTTGGCTAATAATTGTTCATCAGTTAAATTGGCATCGGCTTGTTGAATAGGTGCGAGTTTGGCTTTTGCAGTAGGCAAAGGCGTGGCAATTTTTTCGGCAACTAAGGTTTTTTTTAAATCGCTCAGTAATTTATTTTTCATAACAGATATAACAAACATAAGACTAAAAATGCAGCCTGATATTTTGACGCAAGCGAAGTTGTTTGAACACTGTTACAATAGGGCAATTGTGTTATTTGTGAGGAATTTGGCGTGGAAGACACCCAGTTAATAGCCAGCACCACCTTGGCAGAGGCAGTCACTGAGTTATCAAGCATTCGTGATTTTATCCGTTTTACTGTCACTTGTTTGCGCGGTGCAGACGTGCATATTGGTCATGGTAGCGAAGACCCCTTTGCCGAAGCTAGTGCTTTAGTAATGCAAAGTCTATCGTTGCAATGGTCAGCTGACCCCGAAATTTTAGATGCCAAATTGTTACGCAGCGAAAAACAAGCGATTGTTGAGTTAATCGAAAAACGCGTTAATCAGCGTATTCCTTTAGGTTATCTACTAAATTTGGCTTATTTTTGTGGTCATCCTTTTTATGTCGATGAGCGCGTGCTTATTCCACGTTCGCCAATTGCCGAGTTAATTAACAACCGTTTTGTCGATTACATCGAGCAAGAGCCACAACGTATTTTAGATTTATGCACAGGCTCAGGCTGTATTGCCATTGCCTTGGCTTATGCCTTTCCTGATGCCATTGTTGATGGCACAGACATTTCTTTAGATGCTTTATCTGTCGCAGCAGTTAATGTTGAGCATCATAACTTGATTGATAATGTTAATTTGATTGAGTCGGATTTATTTAGCAAATTACCTAATCAACGTTATGACTTAATTGTCAGCAATCCACCCTATGTTGATGCTCAAGATATGGCCGATTTGCCTGATGAATATCAAAAAGAACCCGAATTAGCCTTAGCCGCAGGTGCTGATGGTTTAGATATTGTGCGTCAAATCTTGGCACAAGCCGCAGACCATTTAACAGAAGATGGCTTGTTAGTAGTGGAAGTGGGTAATTCTGAATGGGCGTTAGCCCAAGAGTTTTCCGAAGTTCCTTTTACATGGATTGAGTTTGAAAAGGGTGGCTCTGGTGTGTTTGCGTTAACGGCTGAACAATGTCGTGATTATCAACAAATGTTTCAGGAGGCGGTATAAATGGCAGGTAATACTATCGGTCAATTATTTCGTGTCACCACCTTTGGTGAGTCACATGGTTTGGCATTAGGGGCGATTGTGGATGGTGTGCCACCCAACTTGTCATTAACAGAAGCGGATTTACAACTGGATTTAGACCGCCGTAAACCCGGTACTTCTCAATTTGCTACGCAACGTAAAGAAGAAGACCAAGTTAAAATTTTATCAGGCGTGTTTGAAGGCAAAACTACAGGTACGCCCATTGGCTTGTTAATCGAAAACACCGACCAAAAATCGAAAGATTACGGCAATATCGCCACCACCTTTAGACCTGGTCATGCTGATTACACCTATACCCAAAAATACGGTTTTAGGGATTATCGGGGTGGTGGTCGTTCGTCTGCGCGCGAAACCGCGATGCGTGTTGCCGCAGGTGGTATTGCCAAAAAATATTTATTTGAGAAGTTTGGTATTATCATTCGCGGTTTTGTGCAACAAATCGCCCATATTAAAGCTACTGAGTTAGATTGGGATTATGTCAATCAAAATCCGTTCTTTTGTGGTGACAAAAACGTCGTGCCCCAATTTGAAGAATTAATTACTCAATTACGCCGTGATGGCACAAGTTGTGGCGCACGTTTATGTGTGGTCGCTGATAATGTGCCTGTCGGTTGGGGAGAGCCTGTATTTGATCGTTTAGATGCCGATATTGCCCACGCCATGATGAGTATTAACGCGGTAAAAGCAGTCGAAATTGGTGATGGTTTTGCCGTGGTTGAGCAATTTGGCCACGAGGCGCGTGATGAGTTAACCCCACAAGGCTTTACCGCCAATCATTCGGGCGGTGTACAAGGTGGTATTTCGAGCGGCCAACAAATTGTGGTGTCGATTGCTTTAAAACCCACATCCAGCATTACTACCGCAGGTCAAAGTATTGACTTAGCAGGTAATCCGATTGAGATGCTGACCAAAGGTCGCCATGACCCGTGTGTGGGTGTGCGTGCAACACCGATTGCCGAAGCGATGTTAGCGATTGTGTTGATGGATCACTTTTTGCGTCATCGTGCGCAAAATGCCGATGTGATTCCGCCGTTAACACCGATTGCACCGTAAAAACAAAAGCCCTCTGTTGCGAAGAAGGAGGTCCGATGAATAGCGCAAGGAGAAAACGCTTTACATAGGCAACGCAAGAGAGGGCTGACCCCTTCAATAATAGACGAAATTGCATCTCTTTCAAGTATTTTAGGCAATTTTATGCCCATTTCACGCACTTTATATTGGCAGTTATCGGCCTTTTATTTTTTTTATTTTGCGGTACTTGGCGGTTTTATGCCCTATTGGAGTTTGTATTTAAAACAGCTCCAGTTTGATGAAAAAGCCATTGGTCAGTTAATGGCGATAGGCATGTTAACCCGAATTTTTGCGCCAAATTTTTGGGGCTATTTAGCCGACAGTACAGGCAAACGTATTGAGCTTGTGAGGTTGGGCGCAAGCATGGTGGCGGTGTTTTGGGCGGGAATCTTTTTTGTTGGCAGTCATTTTTGGTTAATGGCAGCCGTATTGTTTGCCTATAGCTTTTTTCAAAATGCCATTTTAGCCCAGTTTGAAGCAGTGACAATTGGTCATCTTCAAGAACAACGTGCTTTGTATGGTCAAATACGTTTATGGGGCTCATTAGGATTTATTGCCACGGTAGCTGGTTTTGGTTATTTGTTAGATGTAATCAGTGTCAAATGGTTACCGATTTTGTTGTTAATATCGGCAGTGGTTGCAGCGTTATGCAGTTATATTATTCCTAGTCCCCCCCAACAAACACACAGCAAACAACGCAAAGCTTTTGTGTATTTACTCAAACAACCCATGTTGTGGAGCTTTTTTGCTGCTCACTTTTTATTGCAACTATCTCATGCACCCTATTACAGCTTTTTTAGTTTGTATTTAGAAGAACACCACTATAGCCGAAGTACCATTGGTTTGTTGTGGTCATTGGGCGTATTAGCGGAAGTCATAGCTTTTACCCAAACCCATCGTTTATTAGCCAAATTTTCCGAATTACAACTGATTATGGCCTGTTTGTTATTAGCTGCACTACGTTGGTGGGTGATTGCGCTGGCGGTGAATGTACCGTGGTTATTGTGGACAGTACAGACCCTACATGCTTTTAGTTTTGCAGTGTTTCATGCCGTAGCAATGCAGTTTATTTTTAGGGAGTTTGATGCAGGCCAACAAGGGCAAGGGCAAGCGGTTTATAGTGCCTTATGGGGCTTGGGGGTCGCGATTGGTTCGTGGTTGACAGGTATGGTTTGGGTAGCGTGGGGCGCAACATTAGTTTATGGCATAGCTGCTGGAGTTTGTGTGTTTGCTGCGCTAATGATTGTGAAGATTTGGCAGCAACAAACACTGCAAAATTGATAAGTTGTGATACTATGGGGGGTATATAAATTATAGGTGATTTACCATGAATAAGCCTGAAAATAAGCAACAAACAGAATTGTTAAAACGTCTTGCCCGCGTAGAGGGGCAAATTCGTGGTATTCAAAAAATGATTCAACAGCCCGATGCCGATTGCGAAAAAGTATTGCAACAAATGACCGCTGCGCGTCGTGCTTTAGATAAGGCTTTTTTTGAGATGTTGGCCTGTGTGATTGAGAGTAATGTTTTAGATGAGCAACAAGAAGCGGCTCAACGAATGAGTGAAGTTAAAGAGTTATTGACGCGGTATGCGTGAGGGGGAGTGTGGGTTGAGGTACGAAAACCCACGATGCTTTTATATAAATTAAAAAGCGTACTGAATCCAGTACGCTTTTTATCACTTAGCTTTTGTTTTTAAAGTCTTCAAAACGTTGTTTAGAGCCTTCTTCAGTACGGCGACCAAAGGTATAGTTAGATTCTAAATACATCGCATTTAAAATACTAAAACATACTGCCAAACCTAAACCTAACATCCAACTGAAGTACCACATACATCACCTCTTAATATAATCCATGTTGATTGTCACGGATGGTTTGCTCGGAGATTTTGCCACGCATCATGTAATATACCCATGCTGTATAACCCAGCACAATGGGTAAAAACACCAAGACAACCCCCAACATAATTTCTAACGTTAAATAGCTGGATGTGGCATCCCAGATAGTTAAGCTACTTTGAGGATGACTGGATGATGGCAACACAAAAGGAAATAAAGCAACCCCCGCGGTGGCAACAATGGCGGCACTGGTTTTGGCACTGCTAATAAAGGCAAAACCAGTCCATTTTTGGTAGGCGGCAAAGCTGCTAAATAATGCGCCTAAAATACCTGTTAACGGAACTAGCCATAGTACAGGGTAAACGTGTAAAAATGTTAACCAACTGCCCTGACTACGGTCAACGGTTTTCATTAACGGGCTAAGGGGTGTGTTAACATCGGGAATACTGCTGATATGGTAGCCCTTTAGTTGAGCAACAAACAAACCACCTAAGCTAAACAAAATAGCGGTGCTTAAACCTGTGATAATTGCAACACGACGCGCGCGCTCTGCGACCTGGCCTTCGGTGCGTAAGTGTAAGTAGCTTGCGCCATGTAGCACTATCATACTCAATGATACGACACCACAAAACAAGGCAAATGGATTCAATAAATCAACAAAATGGCCTGTATAACTGACCATCATATTGTCATCAAATTGAAAGGGCAAACCAATAAATAAATTACCCACAGCAACACCAAACAAAATGGCGGGTATTACGCCCGAAAAACACAAGGCATAATCCCATGCTTGTCGCCATTGTGGGTTGTTCTCTTTACTTCGATAATCAAATCCAACAGGTCGAAAAAATAGGGCAAATAAAACCAACATTAACGGAATATATAATACCGAAAACGAGGCCGCATAAATTAAAGGCCATGCAGCAAATAAAGCACCACCCGCAGTGACTAACCAGACTTGATTGCCTTCCCACGTTGCGCCAATAGTGTTGATGGCAACGCGTCGTTCTTCATCAGTTTTAGCAACAATGGGTAATAACGCACCTACTCCAAAATCAAAACCATCGGTGACAATAAAGCCTACAAATAAAGCACCAATCAATATCCACCAAATAAATTTTAGGGTTTCATAATCAAACATGGTTGTTTGCTCCTTGTTCAATAGTGGTTTCGCCGTGATAACGACCTGTATGCAGGCTGGCAGGGCCTAGTTTGATGTACTTGAGCATCAAATACATCTCAATAACAAACAAAAAGCTATAAATGCCTAATAAGCCCAACATACTAAAAATTAACTGGCTTTTATCGAGCTGTGAGGCCGATAAATGGGTCGGTAAAATGCCACTAATTGTCCACGGTTGACGACCATACTCAGCCACAATCCAGCCCATTTCGGCTGCAACCCACGGTAAAGGAATAGAAAACACGCATAACCATAACAACCAACGTTGTGGCGCAAGGTTTTTGGTCGATAAAAACCAAAAAGCCGCGGCAAACACAAATAAGAAAAAGAAGCCTAAGCCCACCATAATCCGAAATGACCAAAATAACGGCGCAACTTGTGGAATGGTATCTTGAGCGGCTTGTTTAATTTGTGCCTCAGTAGCATCGGTGACATTGGCGGTATATTTTTTTAATAATAAACCATAGCCTAAATTGACTTTGTGGGCATCAAATAGACTACGCACTTCGGCGGTATTTTCGCCTGCTTTTAGCTGTAATAACGCACCATAGGCAATCATGCCATCACGAATTTTGGCTTCATGCTCAAGGCGTAACTCTTTTAAGCCTTTAACTTCTTTATCTAAAGAGCGCGTGGCAATAATCCCCAACGCATAGGGGATTTTGACCGCATAGTCAGTGCGTTCTTCGGCTTGATTGGGAATGCCAAATAACGTAAACGAGGCAGGGGCAGGCTGTGTTTCCCATTCTGATTCAATGGCTGCTAGTTTGACTTGTTGCACTTCACCTGCGGTATAACCCGATTCATCGCCTAACAAAATCACCGATAAAATCGACGCTAAACCAAAACTGGCGGCAATAGCAAAAGAGCGTAAGGCAAAATTAACATCACGAGCTTTTAATAAGTAATAAGCTGAAATACCTAACACAAACATGGAAGCAGTGACATATCCTGCGGCAACGGTATGCACAAATTTGACTTGTGCGACTGGATTAAAAAACACATCGGCCATGCTACTTAATTCCATGCGCATGGTGGTGTAGTTAAAGTCTGCACCAATAGGATTTTGCATCCAACCATTAGCGACTAAAATCCACAACGCAGATAAATTAGAGCCAACAGCAACCAAAAAAGTCGCCATTAAATGTTGTAATTTTGATAATCGTTCCCAGCCAAAAAAGAACAAACCGACAAAAGTCGATTCTAAAAAGAAGGCCATTAAACCTTCAATAGCTAGTGGGACACCAAAAATATCTCCGACATAATGCGAGTAATAAGCCCAGTTTGTACCAAATTGAAATTCGAGAGTGATGCCTGTGGTCACGCCCATTGCAAAGTTAATACCAAATAATTTGCCCCAAAACTTAGTCATGTCTTTGTAAATTTGTTGGCCAGTCATCACATAAGTGGCTTCGCAAATAAATAAAATCCATGATAAGCCCAAGGTTAGCGGCACAAATAAAAAGTGAAATAGAGCAGTCGCACCAAATTGTAGGCGCGACAGCTCGACAACTTCATTCATCGTGTTGACTCCTGAATAAGAGAAGAAGGGGATAACAGTTGTTGTTGAATTTGTTGAGGAGAAACCTGCATATGTTTTGCAGTGGGTTCAGAAAAATATAGATGACGAATAAGAGTGAGCAGACAAAGTTTGATAACGAGAATGATAAGAATATCTCGTTGTAGTGCAGAGAGCTTTTTAGATTTCATTGTTAGGTAGCCCTCATAAATCAGCGGGGTTACTGTTAATCAGATAACACAACTTGTTTAAGCTAACGTCCATGTTATGAGTACACCATGTAACTATATGATAAATAGTCATTTGGGGGGATGTGGCATATTGTCACACCTAAGTTTGGCTTGCTCTTTTTTGCAAGCCAAAATACAACAAGGGAATTAACACCAAAGTTAAAAACGTTGACACCAAAATCCCCGAAATTAACGAAATTGCTAAACCATTAAAAATCGGGTCATCCAAAATAAACAACGCGCCTAACATAGCGGCTAAACCTGTTAACATAATCGGCTTAGCGCGTGTGCTGGCAGCTTGAATCACGGCTTCATCCAAGGCCATGCCTTCGGCTAATTTTAATTGAATAAAATCTACCAACAAAATCGAATTACGGACAATAATCCCTGCCAAGGCAATCATGCCAATCATCGAGGTGGCGGTGAATTGTGCGCCTAGTAGAGCATGGCTGGGCATAACGCCAATAATGGTTAAGGGAATTGGCATCATAATCACCGCAGGAATGGCATAAGAGTGAAATTGAGCAACGACTAACAAATAAATCAACACCAAACCCACCGCATACGCAATGCCCATATCTCTAAAGGTTTCATAGGTAATTTGCCATTCACCATCCCATTTAATGGCAAACTCACGCAAGGCATCATCAGGCTGACGAATAAAATACTCCGTCAGTTTGGCCGAGTAGGGCAAGTTTAATTGCGCTAAACCGTCACGCATGGCAAACAAACCATATAACGGTGAATCCAGTTTTCCTGCAAAATCGGCAAACACATAACTAACTGGCAATAAGTCTTTATGATAAATCGCTTGTTCAGATGGCTCTTCGCTAATGTTGACCAATTCGGATAAAGGAATTAACGAGCCATCATCCGCTTTAACCTGTAATTTTAAGATGTTGGCTAATTGTGATTTGTCGTTATCTGCCAAACTGACACGCATCGGCACAGCATATTTGGCATCGTTGGCAAATAACACGCTGCTTTGTTGGCCTGTTAAGGCCAGTTGTAGCGTTTGGGTAATGGTTTGCGAGTTAACGCCCAACATCATGGCTTTATTTTGGTCAACCAATAGCCGTTTTTGCATGGCTTGGGCGACAACCGTGCTATCAATATCGACCATGCCAGCCTGCTGCTTAAATTTGGCTTCTAACAAGGTGGCCACTTGTTGTTGGCTTTGTTGGTCTGGTGCATAAATCTCAGCCACAATCGGGGCTAACACAGGCGGGCCGGGTGGCACTTCAACCACTTTTAATTTCGCTTGATGTTGACTGGCAATGTTTTGCAAATCGGCACGAATACGACTCACAATAGCATGACTTTGTTGGTGGCGATGATGTTTATCCACTAAGTTAACCTGAATATCGCCTTGTTCGGCTTGAGCGCGTAAATAATACTGACGTACCAAACCGTTAAAGTTAATTGGTGCGCTGCTACCTGCATAGGCTTGATAATCAGTGACTTCGGGAACGGTGGCTAAATACGCGCCTAAATCGTGTAATACGGCGGCGGTTTTTTCTACAGGTGTGCCTGTCGGCATATCAACCAAAATTTGAAATTCAGACTTATTATCAAAGGGCAACATCTTTAACACCACCCATTGCACCACTGCCAAACTGATGGCTAAGGCAATTAATACGACAATGCCCAAATACAAACCATGACGACGTTTTTGGCCTTGTTGTGGGTGCAAAAAAGGCGTCATGATTTTTCTAAAGACTGGCTCTAAAGGGGAGTGGACTTCGTGGCTGTCATGGCTACTGGTGGGGGTATGTTTGGCCATCAATTTTAAAGCCAACCACGGGGTAATGCTAAAGGCAATAAACAAGGAAATGAGCATACCCATCGAGGCATTAATCGGAATAGGGCTCATATAAGGGCCCATTAAACCACTGACAAAGGCCATCGGTAATAACGCAGCAATCACCGTAAACGTGGCTAAAATAGTTGGGTTACCCACTTCATCAACCGCCGCAGGAATCACTTCGGCTAAAGGCTTATTGTCTAATTGCATCCGACGGTGAATGTTTTCAACCACCACAATGGCATCATCGACCAAAATACCAATCGAAAAAATTAAGGCAAATAAAGACACACGATTGAGGGTAAAGCCCCATGCCCACGAAGCAAACAAAGTCGCGGCAAGGGTTAATAACACTGCTAAACCGACAATCACCGCTTCACGTTTGCCAAGCGCAATAAACACCAACACAATGACTGATAAGGTGGCAAACAATAATTTTTGCATCAGTTTTTGCGCTTTTTCGTTGGCTGTTTCGCCATAGTTGCGTGTGACCGTCACTTCAACATCGGCAGGAATCATCGTGTTTTTTAGGCTATTCACCCGTTGTAACACGCGCTCCGCCACATCTACCGCGTTTTCGCCCGTTTTTTTGCTAATTGCTAAAGTAACAGAAGGAAATTCACCTTGTTGGCTAATGCCTCGTTGTGCGGCAGCCATGCCTGTCCCCAACCAACTGTATTGGCTGGCGGTGCTTGCACCATCGTGAATGGTGGCGACATCATTTAAATAAATCGCTTGGCCATCATTAACGGCAATTACCAAACGACCAACATCTTCAGCAGAACGCAAAAAATCATTCGCTTCAATATGAGTTACACGGTTATTGGCCACTAAGTCACCAGAAGTTAAGGCACTATTACTTTGTTGTAAACGTTGACTGACTTCTAAAGCACTGAGCTGATGCGCTTGTAAACGTGCGCTATCTAACTCAATGTTTAATACTCTGGGGGATGTGCCAATGCTATATACTTCGCGAGTGCCTGAAACCCGTTTTAGCTCTAATTCGATGCTATGGGCAATACGACCTAAATCATAAGCACCTTTGTTGCCTTGCGCTTGCCATAAGGTTAACGACAAAATCGGCACATCATCAATGCCTTTGGTTTTAATTAAGGGTTCGCCAACGCCTAATTGTGGGTTTAACCAATCTTTGTTGTTATTAATCGCTTCATATAAACGCACAATGGCTTCGTTGCGCGCGACACCGACTTTAAATTGTACGGTTAACAAGGCCATATTCGGTTTAGAGACCGAATAAACGTGTTCAATGCCTTGAATTTGTGACAACACTTGCTCGGCAGGCACAGCCACTAAACGTTCAACATCGCTGGCTTTTGCTCCCATAAATGGAATCATCACATTAGCCATCGTCACATCAATTTGTGGTTCTTCTTCACGAGGCGTAACGGCTAAGGCAAACAAACCCAGCAAAAAGGCAATCACCGCCAACAGGGGTGTGAGTTGTGAGCGCAAAAAAAAGCGACTTAACTTACCTGAAATACCCATGAGTTTAGACTCCTAACCCAGCAGCAATCGGTTCAAGGGCAATGGTTTCACCTGCTTCTAAACCTGCCAACACTTCAACCCAACCATTGGCAAGCGTTTTACCCAAACGAATTTGACGTAGTTGCGGTTTTTGTTTTGGTTTAATCACATACACCGCATTTAATTCGCTACGTTGCAACACGCTGGCTTTTGGAATAACCAAACGTTGTTCTTGACCAACGACAAAATGCACTTTGGCGAGTTGATTGGGTAAAACTGCGCTATTTTCGGGCAGAGCAATCCGCACTTCACTAGTGTGAGTGCGGGCATCAGCAGTGGGAATAAACGTTATTTTTGAGGCACTTAACCATGAGCTTTGGCCGTTGAGTTCGATATAGGCTTTGTTATAACTTTGAATGGCTGACATTTGGCTTTGAGGCACATGACTGCTTAGGCGCAAATAACGTGGATCATAACCTGTGGCCAATGGTTTGCCAGCAAAAGCCATTTCACCCACTTCAACATGCAATGCCGACATCACGCCAGAGTAGGGGGCATTAATGGTGCTAAAGTTGCGGTTAGTTGTTGATTGTTTAAGACCTGCTTGTAAGGTATTTACTTGAGCAACAGCACTTTTATAGTCAGCTTCGGCTTTATCAAGTTGTGCTTGACCGACATATTGCTGTTGAAACAATTCTTTAATCCGTTGATATTGCTTTTGTAAATTATCGCGTTGTACTTCGGCTTCACGCACCCGCGCTTGCATTCCTGCCACATCATCATTAGCGGTGGCGGCATCAATACGCATAATCGCTTGACCTTGTTGGACTTTATCGCCTGCTCTAAAAAAGATACTGACAATACGGCCAGTCACTTGTGCGCTGACTGTTGATTGACGTTCTGCTTCAGCATTAGCCACCGTATCGTAGGTGTTTTCCACCAAACGATAACTCACCGTGGTCGTTTTTAAGGGTGCAGCCGCTACCGAAGTAACTAAGGTGAGACTGGCTAAGACTAAAGCAGTTTTCATGGGATACTCCAAATCAATTAACCACAACTTCGCGTTTAAAGCCCAATTTGCCTAATAACCATACCATTGGACACCAGCCTGTAAACGCAGATTGAATCAAGTTTAGGCCAATAAATACGGTAAACAAAAACCACATCGGATTGACAAAGTGCGCTAACAATACACTAATAATCACAAATGTACCTGCTACCAAACGTAAGCCCGCATTAATAGTCATGATCTTTACCTCTGTTGTTTGTTTATAGCTAATATACTATACCCCCTATGGTATATTGGCAAGCATCAATTGAATGAGTCAATTAATTCACTTGTACAAATATTTTATAAGGTGTATTTTAAATACATCTTATATTTAATTGTATTGTTACCAAAGGGGCGAGCCATGACACCAGAGCAAATTCAATTAGTAAAATCTACTGTACCCGTTTTACGAGAAAATGGGGTTTTGCTAACCAAGCATTTTTATCAGCGTATGCTGGGTAATCATCAGAACCTAAAAGAAGTATTTAATTTGGGGCACCAGCGAAGTGGAGCACAAGCCCAAGCGTTGGCGAATGCTGTGTTGGCATATGCTGAAAATATAGAAAATCCAGCGGTTTTAATGCCTGTTGTTGAGCTGATTGCCAATAAACATGTGAGTTTAAATATTCAAGCACCTGATTACAGTATTGTTGGCGAAAATTTATTACATTCAATTAGTGAAGTCTTAGGCATTGCTATGGATCATCCATTAATTGAGGCATGGGCAATCGCTTATGGCCAATTAGCTGATATTTTTATTCAAACAGAACGCGCAATTTACCAACAGCACCAACAAACCAAAGGCAGTTGGTTGGGCTGGAGAGCATTTAAAATCGCTCGCAAAACAGTAGAAAGCGAAGAAGTGACTTCTTTTTATGTTGAGCCTGTTGATGGTGGCGCATTACCTACCTATCAAGCAGGGCAATATATTTCGGTGCGTGTCTTTGTTGAGGAGTTGGGTCTTAAACAACCTCGTCAATACACTTTATCAACCCACCCACAACCGAACTATTTACGAATTTCGGTTAAGCGTGAACAAGGCAATAATGCCGATCAAGCGGCAGGTTGGGTTTCTAATACCTTGCACCAATTGCCAGAAGGCGCAGAAATTGAAGTGTCAGCACCAACAGGAAATTTCTTTTTAATTAATCCAAACAACAAGAATGTTTTTATCAGTGGTGGTATTGGCTTAACTCCCATGATTGCTATGTTGAATCAATTGGACAGTTTAGGAATGCCTCAACCAGTACAATTTTTTCATGCCTGTCGTAATAGCGAAGTTCATGTCATGAAAAAGCATATTGATCAATTAAAAGGACAATATCCACAATTCAAAACGTGTATTGCCTATGAATTTCCACATGAAGGCAATGTGCAGGGACAAGACTATGATATTGCAGGGCGTTTAGACTTAAATCATGTTGAGCCATCTTTATTGCCCAAAGATGCGGATTATTATTTGTGTGGCCCGATGCCATTTATGGCAGAGCAACAAAAAACCTTGATTAAATTGGGCATCAATGCAGCACAAATCCATAGTGAAGCATTTGGCACAGGTGGTGTGCCCCATTAACCAAAGAAATAAAGGCTGTTGAGATTGAATAATCCCAACAGCCACACTCAACAAAACACCATAAAAGAAGGGTATAATTGTCATCTCAAGATTTTGATAGATAGAGCAAATTGTGCAATTAAATAAATTTACCGACTACGGCTTACGTTTATTAATGTATTTAATCAAATCCAGTGATCAATTACATACCATTGCCCAAGTTGCCCATGATTTACATATCTCTGAAAATCATTTAGTGAAAGTCAGTCATTTTTTGGCGCAGCAAGGTTGGATTATTAGTACACGAGGCAAAGGTGGCGGTATTCGTATTCATCCCGAAGCCATGTATTTATCTATTGGTGAAGTTATTCGAACCTTGGAGCATGATGAGAAGGTGATAGACTGTTTGGGCATAGAATGTAATTTACGTCGAGACTGCCATCTTAACTCATTGTTCCCATTAGCAATTGAGCAATTTTATCAGTATCTCAATCAGTACCAATTAAAAGATGCGTGGCGAGCCTTAGCAAATGAGCCTAGCAAACTAACTCAACACAATAATCTCATTCAAACAATTAATCCGTCATAAATTATTCACATCAACGATCAAAAAAACTATCTATACATTTGTACACAAATTTAAAGGATATATAGATTTTTTTGGTTAAGAAAGCATTAGAATAAGCGGCTTTTTTTATTGACTGTTTAGTTTAGGTCGCAACTATGGTAGAAACCCTTAATAAACCACAGCCCATTAAACAACAAAATACAGTTGTTCGTGATGATGCTTTTTATAATCAAATTGAACAGGAATTTGAAGCGATTAAACAACGCCATCGCGCAAAAATGGGGGCGGAAGATGTGGCCTATATTAAAGGCTTGCGTCTAAAGTCGCGGATTTTTGAGGTGTTAGGCCGTGGTTTATTGTGGACAAGCCGTAATCCCTTAACCTTTGGTGCGGGTGTTGGTTTTCTATTTTTACATCGCAACATCGAAGCCATCGAAATTGGCCACAATGTGTTGCATGGTCAATATGATTATTTCCCCGAAATTCCCCAATTCCATTCCCACAACTTTAAGTGGAAAGCACCGATTGATGAAGAAGGTTGGCGTCGTGAGCATAATGCCATGCACCACGTTCATACTAATGTCTATGAAAAAGACCCAGACCTCAATCATGGTTTGTTGCGTACTAACGATTTAGTACCGTGGCAAAAGTCGCATCTGTGGCAAGTGCCGTTATATTTTGGCGTGGTTTATCCAACGATGTTATATCGTTTTAACGCACAAAATTTAGGTTTTACCCAAGAATATCGTGCCGAAGCCTTTGATACAGGTAATCAAGGTTATGCCGTCGTTGATACCAGTTATGCCAGCAAAGAACAACGCGAAAAAATGCACTCTCGCTCGGTGAATCGCGTATTGTTTAAAGAATATTTGGTTTTTCCTTTGTTAGCGAAACTGACAGGTCGTTCAGCTTTAAAAGTGTTAGCAGGTAATTTTTTAGCCGATACCATTAACAATTATTGGATTGGTATGACCATTCAAGCCACACACTTTACCGAAGACTTACAAGACGAAGCAGCCGTTGACCACAAAGGCCGTTGGTATTTATCGCAGTTAGAATCCTCAGTAAATTTTAAAGGCAATCGTTGGCAAAGCATTTTGTGGGGACATTTGAATTATCAAATCGAACACCATTTATTTCCCGACACGCCTTCACACCGTTATCCCGACATGGCTAAAGATGTCAAAGCTCTGTGCCAAAAATACAATCTAACTTATAAGTGTAATGATAGTTGGGCAAAGGCCATTAAAAACTATACCGCCGTATTTTGGAAATATTCATTTCCAACTAAAAAATAAGCTTTCCCTGACATCAGTCCTCTCTCATATATAACTCCCTCTTCCTGTGGAAGAGGGTTGGGGTGAGGGCTAAATCAAACTTTGATTAGACTTTTAGGATTTTTTATGCTCAACAAAGCATTAAATTTTGCCAATCAATGGGCATTACAAAAAGTTAGCCGTGATTGGATTGATTATATTGCCAGCAATACTATGACCGATTTTAATCGTTGGTTTAACGATTTTATTTGGACGTACGATTTAAAAGCGATAGTCACCGCCATTGAAACGCAAGCTGATGGGGTAAGAACCATTCACTTATTACCCAATCAACATTGGAAAACGTATCAAGCAGGTCAGTTTGTTGAGTTGGTGCTTGAGATAGATGGTCAGTCGCATCATCGTTATTACAGTTTGTCACCGATGACCGCCAAAGGCACATTTAGCATTACCGTAAAAAAACAAGCGGACGGTGTTGTGTCGAGTTATTTAACCGAGCAATTACAAGTGGGACAGAGTGTCAAACTCAATTTACCCCAAGGTGACTTTGCGTATAAGCAACAGCAAAAATTATTGTTTATTTGTGCAGGTTCGGGCATTACCCCTTGCTATTCGATTATCAGTGATTTATTAGCACAAAATAAATCCGTTGATTTAGCGATTTATGCCCAGTTTTCTAAGCAAAAAGATGTGATTTTTGCTAATAGTTTAAATCAGCAATGGCCAGCTCAAGGCGTTTCTGTTGAAGTGGCATTTACGCAAGAAACCGACTCACAACATTGGTTGTTAACTGCTGAAAATTTATTGGTTCAGTACCCTGACTTGTTAGAAGGAGATGTATATTTGTGTGGGCCAACAGGCTTTATGGATAACATGATTAATGCTTTAGTGGCTGCGAATTTTAATTTAGCCAAATTGCATTGTGAGCGTTTTGTGACGGTTGATAGTGAAGATACAGGAAAATTAGATTTTAACGTGGTGCAACCGAGCATTTATTTTAAACATCTTAATCAACATATTCAGTTAACGACCGAAGACGAAGGCAAAAGTTTATTGCAAATTGCTCGTCAGTATGGAATTAATTTGGAATCTGGTTGTCAGAAAGGTATGTGTGGAACGTGTAAGCTGACCCTTAAAGAAGGCAAAATTGCGGGCAATCAGTTGGGTAATGCGGTGTATTTGTGTACCTCTTATCCTGATTCAGCAAGAATTGTGTTGGATGCTTAGATAAACGAATACTCTCCATTGTCTAGTAAGTAGCCTGTATGAAGCATCGCGGAATACAGGGTTTATTACTCCCGTGTTACCTTGCACTTCACACGGGCTTCAGCTTCGCTAACGGATTAGTCGGTCATATTGAGCGTGCGTACCAATCCAAAACCAGTCAAACACATCAGGGCTATCTTGGATAGCTAATGCTCGATAATCCGCACTGACTCTTACAGACCAATAAGGTGCTTTTACCTTTTTAAAGTGCAAAGAGGGGTGACGCGGATTTTGTTTAAGCAATTCATAATTTTTTTTGGCCAAAAGCTGTATATCAACAGGTAAACGATAAAACAACTCCCAAAAATCAGGCGAAGCATAATGTTTCAAATTTCGGTCATCCTGCCTGCACGGCGATGCTCTCGCGCACGATTAGCCAATATATCAAGTTTGCCTAATTCGGCATCATTAGCCATTTGTTTATCCCATGCATCAAAACGCTTTTCGAATTCATGAAACCATACGGCAAGTTTTTTAAAATCAGCCTCGCCTAGGGTCGCAATTTGACTTTCTAACATTTCTACAGAAGCCATGATTTTATCCTCTCATGTTGTCTTTTACGATTATAGCACGCGTAGGATGCAATAACCGAAGGGCATTGCATCATTATTACCGATGAAAATATTCTTAATGATGAATAAAAAAAGGTGCATTACGCTATCGCTAATGCACCCTACAACTGTCCTAACTCTACCAAAGTTCCCGTGTTACGTTGCACTTCACACGGGCTACAGCTTACTCCTTCACTTCCACCACATAAGGCAAAGGCAACAACTCCAAAGGTCGCTTTTCATCACCCAAAAACACCTTGTCGGCATAATCGTGACGTACAATCGCTAACAACTCAACACTCTGTGCATCCGCTTGCGCAGCAAGCACCACATGGCCTTGACTGTGGCCAGATTCATCATAAATAACCGTATTTAGCGCAGGTAATTCGCGCAGCTTAACGTTAAAACGATGCGTCCACTGTTTGAGTTTGCCTCTAAAATACAAACGCGCAATAATTTCTTGGCCTGTATAACAACCTTTGTTATAACTAATTGCATTTAAAGCTAAATAGTTTAATTCTTGGGGCTGATACAGCTCGGTTGTTTCTGCGAGGATGGGGGTTTCACCTGCCGCAATTTGCGCCAAACGCCAATCGTTGATTGAGGCAATCGTTGCTTGCTGACTGAGTTGTTGCCATACCGTTTCACTAAATTCTGATTTGACTAATAATAACCAACGAGAATCACCATCCACACGAGTCAGGCTAATTTGCTCATTACTTAATGTTTGATTGATTATTGTCGGACAAAAGCCAAATAATTCGCTGAGTAATTTGTCACTATCAGCACCCAAAATACCAATCACATTTGTATCGGGTGTGCTAATTTGTGCTTTAGAAAAGACAATATATTTTTGCAGGGTGTTTTTTGCAATGGCTAATAACGCCTGATTAATCACTAAATTAAGCTGTTGAGCAGGCCATTCAATCGCACGAAAACTAAATGCCAAGCGACCTTTTAAATTGGCATAACCTCCTAAGCGAGATTGCTCGGGCGTTACTTCCTTAAAATCGGTGGTGGTTTGCCCTTGCAAAAACTTATGTGCATCAGCACCTTGAATGGTTAATATACTATCCGTTAAACGAATAATGGTGGACATAATATCCTCTTGAAACAGCAGCGTAGGTTTTTAATGGCGTAAAGCATATAATAGATTCACAAAATCAGCGAGATAAAAAATGCGAGAGTTAACTGATGCCGAACGAGCGATGTTTTGGCGAGCAAGACGTGGTTTAAAAGAGTTAGATATTTTTTTTGAGCCGTTTATGCGCGACCATTATTTGTTATTGCCTGCCAATGAACAAGCAATGGTTGCTAAATTGATTAAATGCGAAGACCCTGATTTGTTGGCGTGGTTTATGGGGTATGAGCAGCCTCAAGACCCCGATTTAGCCCATATTATTGGAGTGATACATGAGCGCGTGGGAGCTGGACAGTCCCATTAAGGTGTCTTTGTGGCAACAGGGAATAGTGTTGTGTTGTTATATTGTGGCCGTGTTTGCTGTGTGGGTGGCGTATATTCCGCTATGGCTTGCAGGAACATTGACGGTATTGTTGATTTTGTTATATGTCTTTGAATATCAAAGGCATACACGCTTAAAAGTGATTCGCTTAAGTACCCAGCAAGGTGATTGGTTTGTGTATTTAGCCAATGGCCAACGTCTTAAAGTGCAAATATCAGCCATCATGTGGTGGCGGTATTTGGTGGTATTGCAGTGCCATAGCCAAGCCTTGCAAATTCCTTATCGCTTAATATTGTTTCCTGATAGTTTACAAGCGGGTGATTATCGTAAATTACAGGCACGGTTGCGTTTAGGAAACCTTGGATTGTAGAGCAACTTGCACAATTTCTTGCTGCTTTAGCTCAAACTCAGGAGGAACTAACACCGTATCCACCAAATCACTATTTAATTGCGGATAGTCCAAAGTGTAATGCAAACCACGCGATTCTTTACGCGCAAGGGCAGAGCGTACAATCAACTCACTAACCAGCACCAAATTCCTTAGTTCTAACAAATTAGGCGACACTTTGTAATTACTGTAATACTCGCCAATTTCGACTTTTAATAACTCAATACGACGCAGTGCCCGTTCCAATCGTTTATTAGTCCGCACAATGCCCACATAATCCCACATAAAACGACGTAATTCGTCCCAGTTATGCAAAATAATCACATCTTCATCGGCATGACGCACTTGGCTGTCATCCCATTGTGGGCAATTTGGTGGTGGAGGGGTTTGTGCTAAGCGTTGCTCAATAGATTTAGCCGCCGCCATTGCAAATACAAAACATTCTAATAAAGAGTTGCTGGCCATACGGTTTGCGCCATGTAAACCTGTAAACGAGGTTTCGCCAATGGCATACAAGTTGGTAATATCGGTTTCACTTTCCAAGTTAACCATTACCCCGCCACAGGTAAAGTGAGCGGTGGGTACCACAGGAATCCAATCCTTAGTAATATCAATGCCATACTTTAAGCAAGTTTTATAAATATTAGGAAAGTGACTGGTCACAAACTCGGCATCTTTATGGGTAATATCTAAATACACGCAACGAATGCCGAGTCGCTTCATTTCAAAATCAATCGCACGTGCCACAATATCACGCGGGGCTAACTCCGCACGCGCGTCAAAACGCGGCATAAAACGCTCACCGTCTGGCAAACGCAATAATGCACCTTCGCCACGCATCGCTTCGGTAATCAAAAACGATTTAGCTTGTGGATGATATAAGCTAGTCGGATGAAATTGATTAAACTCCATATTGGCTACACGACAGCCTGCACGCCAAGCCATTGCAATGCCATCGCCTGTGGCAATATCGGGATTACAAGTATAAAAATAAGCACGACTTGCTCCACCCGTTGCTAATGCCACAAAGCGCGCCCTAAAACGTTCGACACGATTGCTTTCTTGATTGAGGACATACGCGCCAACCACTCGATTAGCTTCGTTTGTAAAGCCAAGTTTTTTGGTGGTAATCAAGTCAACTGCAACACGATTTTCTAACAGTTCAATATGGTCACTTTCTTGCACACGCTTCACTAAGGTTGTCGAAATAGCCATGCCTGTAGTATCAGCAGCATGAATAATACGGCGGTGAGAGTGTCCTCCTTCTCGTGTCAAATGCAATTGTTCGCTGTCATCAAGGGTAAAACGTACCCCTTCTTGAATTAACCATTGAATGGCTTGTGCGCCATGTTCGACGGTATAAGTGACGGTATCTTTATGACATAAACCTGCCCCAGCAATGAGCGTGTCTTGAATATGGCTGTCGGTGGTGTCAGTTTGGTCTAAGACAGCAGCAACACCCCCTTGGGCATAATAAGTACTGGCTTCGCTAGTGGAGGCTTTTGATAAAACGGCAATTTTTAGATGCTGTGGCAATTTTAGGGCTAAAGTTAAACCAGCCGCGCCACTGCCAATAATTAACACATCATAGTCAACATTATTCATGATAATTTAGTCAAACCGTCATACATTTGCGACGAAGTATAAAGCACTCTGATTTAGTACAATAGTACAAAGCATAAGACAATCAGGATAAAATCAGGTCGGGTCGGCTTTTTTTGCGTTGGATTGAGGTAAGTATGGCTAATCAACGTGCAACAGTGGTCGAAATTGACCCACAACATCGGGTGTGGGTAGCGGTCGCACGCATGAGTGCCTGTGGTGCTTGTCAACAAAAGACTGCTTGTAGTTCTTCCTCCATGCTAAACAGTGCGTCAACACTCACAATACAAGTTGATGCCAATCAACATCTATTACAGATTGGCGATAGCGTGGATATATACATTGCCGAAAATACTTTGTGGAAGGGACTGATTTATTTATATCTTGTGCCATTATTGGCATTGGTATTAGGCGCGTTGTTAGGGCAGTATATGGCAGGAGAGTTGGGAGCAGTCACAGCGAGCATCGTCATGAGTATTGTCGCTTTAGTGTTGGTTAAACGTTTGACGCAAACACAAAAGCACAATTATTTACCAATAGTTATCAAAAAGCTTAAATAGCTTTAAAAAAGTTACATAGCCCCTATATCAGCAAAGATAAATAACTCTTATTTTTAGTGCCTTCTTTTACAGATTTTTGTCTTACGAATGTTTAACAAATAAAAGGGGTTTAAGCATGAAACAAAATCAATTACAAAAAGTGCGTCTATGGTTAGTGGGAGTGGTCTGTGTTGCTGGGCTGCAATCAGCAGCATGGGCAAGTACGGTGGCGGTGGATTTTTCGGATTTGGTCGAAAAAAATGCGCCTGCAGTGGTTAATATCAGTGCTTCTACCAAAGCTAAAAAACGCAATTTGTCCCTGCAGCAACAACAGCAAATACCCGATATTTTTAAGCGTTTTTTTGGTGATGATTTTGGTTACGCGCCGCAACAACGTGACCGTCAATCTTTTGGTTCAGGTTTTATTATTTCTAAAGAAGGTTATGTTTTAACCAATAATCATGTCGTTGACCATGCCGACAAAGTGATTGTTAAGCTCAACGACCGCCGCGAACTAGAAGCCGAAGTGGTGGGTACAGACGAGCGTACCGATGTCGCCTTATTAAAAATTAAAGCCGAAAATTTGCCCGTGGTACAAGTGGGTAATCCACAAAAACTCAAAGTCGGGCAGTCAGTGTTTGCTATTGGCTCTCCATTTGGCTTTGACTATTCGGCAACGGCTGGTATTGTCAGTGCTAAATCTCGTGCCTTGCCTAACGAATCTTATGTGCCATTTATTCAAACCGATGTTGCGATTAACCCTGGCAACTCAGGTGGGCCTTTATTTAATGCTGATGGCGAAGTGGTAGGTATTAACTCACAAATTTATAGCCGTTCTGGTGGCTATATGGGCTTGGCATTTGCCATTCCCATTGATGTGGCGATGGATGTGGTGGAACAGCTTAAAGACAAAGGTAAAGTGTCGCGTGGTTATTTAGGGGTTGTAATTCAAGATATTAACCGTGATTTGGCCGAAGCCTATGGTTTAGAAAAACCAGCAGGCGCGTTAGTGGCCAAAGTCCTGCCTGACACCCCTGCTCAAAAAGCAGGTATTAAAGAAGGCGATATTATTTTATCGTTTAATAATCAAGATATTGATTTATCGTCAGAATTGCCACAAATGATTGGCCGCACTAAAGTCGGCAAAAAAGTGCCTTTGACGGTGTTACGCGAAGGCAAAAAAGTAGAATTGCAGTTTGAAGTGGCTGCCTTGCCCGAAGATGATGAAGTTGATACCGAAAAACAAGCGGCTGAACCAGATTTAAACAGTTTGGGCATTGGTTTGCGTAATTTGAATGAGCAAGAAAAAACTCAGCTTAAACTTGAAGAGGGTGTGGTTGTATTGCGCTTGGCCGAAGATGGTGCCGCCGCCGAAGCGGGTATTCGCCCTAATGATGTGATTTTGCGTGTCAACAATCAACGTATTAAAGACACTCAAGACTTTATCAAAGTAGCCAAAAAACTGCCTGCTAATAAGGCAGTGCCTGTGTTAATCAACCGTGCAGGACAACCGCGTATCGTGGCCTTGCGTATCGAAGCTACAGATAAAAAGGGTGGTAAAAAGTAATCTAATCCACCCTAGCCCTCCTGTAAAAAAGGAGGGAATCTATTTGTTTAGTAGCGAAGCGAGTCAAATTTACCGATATTATAAAATATCAAAAATGATATTTTATTGATAATATACTTCTTATAAGTATCAAAAATGATATAATGACTATATGAAATTTGATTTTGCAACCGAACCAGAAATCAGAACCGAATTAGGCAAACGTTTAGCAGATATACGACTTGCCCAAGGTCTGTCACAAGCACAATTAGCCGCAAAAGCAGCGATTGGTGTTGCTACACTTCAACGCTTTGAACAGGGTGAAGGCACAACACTTAGCAATTTTATTCGTTTAGTGATGGCTCTTGGTAAGGTTGAAGACTTGAACACCTTGTTGCAAGCCAAAATCACGACCATTGAGCAATTGGAACAGCAACATGCCTTAAAAGGGCGTAAGCGCGTATCACGTAAAGTGACCTAAACGATGCAGAAGACTCCCATGCAAAAAACACTCTATAAACTGCATGTTTACTATCAGGGTTGGGGCGACCACTGGTTGCTTGGCACACTGGTATCAGATGGCAAACAAACGCTTTTTGAATACTCAAGCGATGCAATCGCTAAAGGTTTGGAGCTTTCTCCTCGTTATTTGCCACTCTCTCATCAAACTTATAGTTTTCCAACACAGCCTCTGCAATTAGCAGGGCTTTTTGCTGATAGCTTGCCTGATGGTTGGGGAATGCTATTAATGGATCGTTATTTTAAAAAATATCATGGACGCGAACCATATCAAATTCATCCTTTTGAACGTCTTGCTTTTCTCGGTGAGCATACGATGGGCGCATTATCCTATTTGCCCACCATGGATATTGATGACCAAATGACTGCCCTGAATTTTTCTGATCTTGCTAATGCGATTGTGCAAGTACAACAAGATCAAGATACTAAAGTGCTTGCTGAGTTAGCACTGACTGGCGGATCGCCTCAAGGAGCGAGACCAAAAGCTTTAGTATATTACGAGCCAATGACAAGGCAAATGAGTACACAACTTTTTGATGAAGCTGAACCGTGGTTGGTAAAATTTCCTGCACAAAGTGAGCATCTTGAAGTGTGTGCGATTGAAGCCGCTTATTTGCAAATGGCTAAAGAATGTGGCTTAGAGGTGCCAGACTTTCATTTGTTATCTGTGAATAATACCTTGAGTGCGCTAGTCATTAAACGCTTTGACCGACAAGGTGAGAGTCGGATTCCTATGCACAGTCTCGCTGGCGGATTACATGCTAACTTTCGTATTCCTGATTGTAGTTATAATATTTTCTTGCGTATGACACGATTTATGACCAAAAGTGAAGAAGAGGTACAAAAAGCATTCGCACGCTGTGTGTTTAATGTGTGTATGAATAATAGAGATGACCACACCAAAAATTTTTCGTATTTAATGAATGCTCGTGGCGAATGGCAGCTATCCCCTGCGTATGACCTTACTTTTAATACAGGTTTACATGGTCATCATCAAATGGATATTGAAGGGGAAAGTCTGCATCCAACACGAGAGCATTTGTTAGCTTTGGCAAAAAATACGGGGCTGTCTGTTCGTTTTTGTACCCAAACCATAGATGATATTGTGGCTATGGTGTATCAGGCTGGTAATGTTTTAAGGCAATATCCAATCAGGTCATCAACTATAGAAACAATCACGTCATCAATTAAAGGCAATAGCAATAGAGTTAAGGCTTAAATAGATACGTAGCGTGTGGTTGAGGCACAAAACAACTCCAATTTTGCCGTAGCCGCGTTTGCAGCATGGCAAAATACGGGGTTAAAGTATAGTTTTGTGTGATAACGCTAACTAGGAAAGGGCAACTAAAACCTCAACCGCCCCTAATGTGTTCGTCTTTGTTTTTTGCTACAATGCCGCAACTTTTTTCGCCCTATTGGTAAACCTCTGTGACAGACATCAATCACATTCGCAATTTTTCTATTATCGCCCATATTGACCACGGAAAATCCACCCTTGCCGACCGCTTTATTCAAATGTGCGGCGGTTTACAAGACCGCGAAATGCAGGCACAAGTCCTAGACTCTATGGACTTAGAGCGTGAGCGTGGTATTACCATCAAAGCACACTCTGTCACCTTGTATCACACCGCCAAAGACGGCAATCGTTATCAGCTTAACTTTATTGATACGCCAGGTCACGTTGACTTTTCTTATGAAGTGAGCCGTTCTTTAGCGGCTTGTGAAGGGGCTTTGTTAGTCGTTGATGCCGCGCAAGGTGTAGAAGCTCAGTCAGTCGCTAATTGTTACACCGCCATTGAGCAAGGCTTAGAAGTCTTACCTGTGTTAAACAAAATTGATTTGCCACAAGTTGAGCCAGAGCGTGTACAACACGAAATCGAAGAAATTATTGGTATTGATGCCAGCGAAGCGTGTCGCGTTAGTGCCAAAACAGGCTTGGGTGTTGCCGAGTTATTAGAAGAATTGATTGTTAAAATTCCTGCCCCCACAGGTAACAGAGAGGCTCCGTTACAGGCACTGATTATTGATTCATGGTTCGATAACTATTTAGGTGTCGTGTCTTTGGTGCGTGTACGTCATGGCCGCATCAAAAAGGGCGACCGTATGTTGGTTAAAAGTACAGGTCAATCGCATTATGTCACTAGCGTTGGCGTGTTTAACCCTAAGCATAGCGAAACAGGCAGTCTAGAAGCTGGCGAAGTAGGCTTTGTGATTGCAGGGATTAAAGATATTTTTGGTGCGCCAGTCGGTGACACCATTACGCATCATGCCACGCCCGATGTTGAAGTATTAGCAGGATTCAAAACCGTCAAACCACAAGTATATGCGGGGGTGTTTCCAGTCGATTCCAGTGATTTTGAAGCCTTTCGCGAAGCCTTACAAAAGCTAAAACTCAATGATTCGGCCTTGTTTTTTGAGCCAGAATCTTCTGATGCGCTAGGCTTTGGCTTTAGATGTGGCTTTTTGGGTATGTTGCACATGGAAATTGTGCAAGAGCGTTTAGAGCGCGAATATGATCTCGACTTAATTACCTCGGCACCCACGGTAATTTACGAAGCCAAAAAGAAAAACGGCGATATTGTATATGTCGATAACCCCTCAAAATTGCCCGAAGGTTCGATTATTGAAGAATTACGCGAACCGATTGCCGAAGTGCATATTTTAGTGCCACAAGACTATGTCGGTAATGTGATGACTTTAGCCACTGAGCGTCGTGGTGTGCAAAAAGATATGAAGTTTTTGGGTAATCAAGTGGCATTAAGCTACGATATTCCAATGGCCGAAGTGGTATTAGATTTTTTTGATAAACTCAAGTCTACCTCGCGCGGTTTTGCCTCGTTAGAATATGGCTTTAACCGTTTTGAAGCTGCCAAATTGGTTAAGGTCGATGTGCTTATCAACAACGAAAAAGTCGATGCCTTAGCGATGATTTGTCACGCTAACGATGCGCGTCATCGGGGTTTGGCCTTAGTCGATAAAATGAAAGATTTGATTCCACGTCAAATGTTTGATGTCGCCATTCAAGCGGCGATTGGTAGTCAAATTATTGCTCGTTCTACCGTAAAAGCCATGCGTAAAAACGTGTTAGCTAAATGTTATGGTGGTGACGTGTCGCGCAAAAAGAAACTGCTCGAAAAACAAAAAGAAGGCAAACGCCGCATGAAGCAAGTCGGTAGTGTTGAAATTCCTCAAGAAGCCTTTTTGGCGGTATTAAAGGTGGACAGATAATGGACTTTGATTTTGCACTTATTTTAACGGTACTGACCTTAATTGCAGGCTTGATTTGTGTTGCCGATAAACTCATCTTTAAGCAGCATAAAAAAGCCCAAGACACTGCTCACACCCCACAGCCATTCAAAGAAAATATCATCATCGAATATGGCTATTCGTTTTTTCCTGTTTTGGCTGTGGTTTGGGTATTACGCTCTTTTTTGTTTGAGCCATTTACCATTCCCTCAGGCTCTATGTTGCCAACCCTCGAAGTAGGCGACTATATTTTGGTTAACAAATACAATTACGGCCTGCGTTTACCTGTTATTGGCACAGAAATTATGCCTGTTGGCAAACCACAACGTGGCGATGTCATGGTGTTTAAGTTTCCTCCTAAACCCAGCATGAACTTTATTAAGCGAGTAGTGGGCGTACCAGGTGACAAAATTAACTTTGCCAACGATACGCTGTATATCAATGGTGAGGTGGTTGAGCGTACACTCGTGTCACAAGAGCCAGCCGTTGAACCTTGGCAACAGTATTTTATCGAAAACCTAGACGGCAAAAAACACAGTATTCGTCAAGAAGTAGGCCGCTATCCAGCAGGTAAAACTTGGGGTTATACTGTGCCAGAAGGGCATTACTTTATGATGGGTGATAACCGTGATAATAGTAATGACAGCCGTTTTTGGGGATTTGTACCCGAAAAAAATATTGTGGGCAAAGCGGTGTATGTCTGGATTCACAAAGAACCTGGTTTACACGTGCCAAGTTTCCATCGTAATGGTGCTATTGAATAATAAATTTAGAACTGGAGTCAGATATGCGTTCATTACAGCGTGGTTTGTCGTATTGGGGAATTTTGTTTGGGGTAAGTTTTTTTGCGATGCTTATTAAAGTAGCCGCAACTGTTGGGCCTATCTATTTGGATTATATTACCTTAACCAAAATGATTGAAGCCAAGTTCCGCGAAACTCAGGTCGATAAATTTGAGGTGCCTAAATTTAAAAAAGATTTAGAAGCGCAAATGGAAATGAATGGCTTACGTGACCGTAAAGTGGATGATTTAATGACGGTGCTTAAAGATGGTGGCAAATTAATGTTAGAAATTGATTATGAAGAGCGCAGAAATTTAATGGCCAATTTAGATGTGGTGGTACACTTCAAAAAATCTTATACATCCGATAAGCCAGATGGATTTACCGAATGACATCAACTTATCAACGTCTGTATCGTGCCTTATCTTACGTTTTCAAGGATGAAAACCTTCTCAAACTCGCTTTAACTCATCGTAGTGTCAGTGGCAATCATAATAATGAGCGTTTAGAGTTTCTTGGCGATTCCATTTTGGGAATGATTATTGCCGAATATTTGTATCAACAGTTTCCTAAAGAAAAAGAGGGGCGATTAACGCGACTGCGCGCCAACTTGGTAAAGCAAGATAGTCTTGCCCAAATTGCTCGCCATCTAAAACTAGGTGATTATTTGCACTTGGGGGCTGGCGAGCTTAAAAGTGGTGGTTTTCGACGTGAATCTATTTTGGCAGATACCCTAGAGGCGATACTTGGGGCAATTTATTTAGATTCGTCGAGTATCAATGTTTGTCGTGACTGTGTGTTATTGTGGTATGGACAGCGTTTGCAAGAGGTTGCGCAAGAAGCGGTACTTAAAGACCCTAAAAGTCGATTACAAGAGTATTTACAAGGACGTCATTTAAGTTTGCCTGTTTATACCGTCAGTGCGATATTAGGCGAAGACCATAATCAAACTTTTCAAGTGCAATGTGTCATTGACACTATCGCTCCCGTTCAAGCAATTGGCAATAGTCGTCGCCATGCCGAGCAAGCTGCTGCAACCCAAGTGTTAAAACAATTAGGTATCGAATAAATGTCCGAGCAACTGATAGAAAATTTTTTTGGTAATGACCAAAATGTAAATGCAGAAAATTATCGCTGTGGTTTTGTAGCGATTGTCGGGCGACCTAATGTTGGCAAGTCCACCTTGCTCAATCATTTATTAGGGCAAAAGCTGTCTATTACTTCGCGTAAACCACAAACCACACGCCATAAAATTTTGGGTATCGTGACCGAAAACAATATTCAAGCGATTTATGTTGATACCCCAGGTATGCACAAACGCGAGCCGCGTGCTATCAATCGTTTAATGAATCAAGCCGCTCAAAGTGCGCTCAAAGATGTTGACCTGATTTTATTTGTCGTTGACGCCCTCAAATGGACACCTGATGATGATTTAGTCCTCGAAAAGCTAGCAAGAGTCGATACGCCTGTGATTTTGGTGGTCAATAAAGTCGATACCCTCTCGGATAAAAAAGTATTATTGCCACATTTAGAAACGCTTAATAAAAAGCGTCATTTTTCGGAAGTCATTCCCTTGTCTGCGTTGCGTGGTCATAATCTGCCTACCTTACATGAGCTAGTAGGGCGTTATTTACCCTATGCGCCACCGATGTACGGTGAAGACCAAATAACCGACCGTTCACAGCGTTTTTTAGCCGCTGAAATGATTCGTGAAAAAATCATGCGTCAGATGGGTGACGAAGTGCCTTATGACTTAACGGTGCAAATTGAAAGTTTTAAGACAGAAGGGCGTTTATATCGGATTGATGCCACCATTTTGGTTGAGCGTGACGGTCAAAAAGCGATTGTGATTGGTGAGGGTGGACAAAAACTTAAAACTATTGGTCAAGCCGCTCGGTTAGACATGGAAAAACTTTTTGAACATAAAGTCATGCTCACCTTATGGGTAAAAGTTAAAGGTGGTTGGTCAGACGATGAGCGTGCCCTCAAGAGTTTGGGTTATGGTGATGTGTAATACACTGATTTATCAATATGTAGCCTGTATGCAGCGTAGCGAAATACAGGACACGATTTAGTATGTCATTAGCTCCACTCAATCATGCCTTTATATTGCATAGCCGACCCTACCGCGAAAAAAGCCGTTTGGTTGATATCTTTAGTCTAGAACATGGTTTGATTCGTGGGGTTATGCGCCAACGTCTGCCGCCCTTGTTTCAGCCCTGTTTAGTGGCTTGGCGCGGCAAGAATCCCTTAAAAAGCATTAGTCAATGTGAAGCAACAGGTCAGCCATTGGTGTTAGAAGGCAATGCCTTGTTTGCAGGCTTTTATCTTAACGAATTATTGGTTAGGTTACTGGCAGAAGAAGAAGCGCATACCGAGCTTTTTGTGTTATATACCCATACCATTGCACAACTTAATCAAGCCAATTTATTAGAGCCATTATTGCGTCAATTCGAGATGCGTTTATTGCAAGAGTTAGGCTATGCCATTGATTTTACCTTAGACTATCTTAAACAACCTATTATTGCGTTAAGCTATTACCAATACCAAGCAGAGCATGGCATTGTTAAAGTAGATTCGGCACAAATGAGCTGGCAAGGGCAGACTTTATTAGCAATAGCTGCACAAGATTGGACACAAGCTCAAAGTAAGCAGGCCGCTAAGCTCATCTTGCGCACCGCGTTGGCCGCACAATTAGGTAATAAACCGTTAAAAAGTAGAGAGTTATGGCAGGGGATATATAAATGAGTATTTTATTAGGTGTTAATATCGACCACGTTGCTACCTTGCGTCAAGCGCGCGGCACCCGTTACCCTGAGCCATTACACGCGGCATTATTAGCCGAAGAAGCAGGCGCAGATGGTATCACGTTACATTTACGCGAAGACCGCCGCCATATTCAAGAACGTGATGTGCGTTTACTAGCGCAAATGCTACAAACACGCATGAATTTTGAAATTGCTGTTACCGAAGAAATGTTGCAATTTGCCGAGCAGATTAAACCTGCTCATGTGTGTTTAGTGCCAGAACGCCGCGAAGAACTGACCACCGAAGGCGGCTTAGATGTGGCAGGACAACAAGCCAAAATTAAAGCGGCTTGTCAGCGTTTGGGCAAATTGGGTATAGATGTGTCGTTGTTTATTGACCCCGAAGCTGCACAAATTGATGCAGCCATCGCCTGTGGCGCACCCACCATTGAGCTGCATACAGGTGCGTATGCACAAGCAGAAACACCAAGCGTACAAGCGCATGAACTACAACGTATTATCACCGCAGCTGAATACGCTAATCATAAATTAGTAGTCAATGCAGGGCATGGTTTGCATTATCATAATGTGCAAGCGATTGCCCAAATCAAAGCCATGAACGAGTTAAACATTGGCCATGCGATTGTGGCTCATGCCTTATTTGTAGGTTTTAAGGCAGCAGTTAAAGAAATGAAAGATTTAATGATTCAGGCAAGGGTATAAATCCTCCCCACCCTCCCTTGAAAAAGGAGGGCTTTCTTCCCGTGATTAATTCTCTAACTCAATACTGCCCGACACCTGCACATTAAGCCGACTTTGGCCACCTGAATACTCCGCTGCAGGAGCAGCCTCCATCATATCCATTTTGGCGGCACGCACCATATACATAGGGTGGGGTGGTTGGTTATTGCTTGTGCCTAAATTCATTTGCACCAGTTTGTAACTTTTGGCATTCCATGCGGTTTTAATACTATCAGCGCGTGTTCTAAAAGCAGCAACGGCCTCACTAATCAGTTGATTTTCGGCACTACGGCGTGTCTCTGGTGCGACACTAAAATTTAAGTTATTAAGCTGCAATTTACTTTGTAATTGGCTAATTAACTCACCTGCTGCCTTAAAGTCTTTACTTGATACCATGATTTCGGCACGACCTCGCCAGCCATCTAATTTGTTTTTGTCATTATAAATAGGGTAAGTTTGTTGATTACCACTGGTGAGTTTTACCGTATTATATGCTGTCCCCATTTTGAGCGCATCGTTGGTAATGGTTGTTAACTCTTTGGCTAATAGGGCAGGATTTTTGTTATTTAATTCAACACTAAGAGAAGCCGTTAATAAATCATTAGTAATTTCTTTATCAACTTCGGTTTGAAAATCAATACGCTGATAAATAGGGGTATCAGCCGCGTACAATGGATTGACTAAAGCAAACAATACGAAGGCAATAGGCAGTTTTGGCATAATAAACATCCTTTGATAAAAAATCTTAGTGTGCCTGCCAGTTATGTAAAAAAATAGGGGATATTTACCCCCTATTTGTTATGTAGAGCGTGAACGTTTGGAGTTATGCTCTTGTTGTTCCATTGAATGTGCAATACAAGCTATAGCACATAATAAAGTAAATAACAGAGCATTGGCAGGGATTTGAAAATTAAATTCGGTACTAGCATGAATCATAATGCTCATCATGCCCATCATCGCGGCAAAGCCCATCCCTTTTAAAATTGCCGTATGTCGTTGCTGTTGTGCTTTAATGGCTTTAGTAAAACATAACACCACAATTAACGCAAAAAATAGGCAACCTATCACGCCGTACTCAATCAGACATTGCAAGTAGTCATTATGGGCAAAATCATAAAATGACCATGATTGATTGTCACGGTAGTTAGGAAAGATGCTATAAAAACTACCAGCTCCTGAGCCTGTTAACCAAAAATCTTGTAAAACATCAAGGCTGTTTTGAAACACAAAGGTACGCTCTTCGCGTTGTGCATCTGTTGTTTCTAATCGTTTGGCTAATTGTTCCAAACCAAACCAAGAGCTTAAAATCAGCACATCCACTAAAATTAAACTGCTAAATAAAATGGCCAAAGATTTAGATTTTTGATGTTTGCGATAAAGCCATAAACCTATGACACCACAAATACCTAAACTAGCAAAAAAAGCAGTATTGCCCATGCGTGAATGCGATAATACCAGTGCAACCACCATGAGAGCCAAAAACACCCTTAGTCGGGCTTTGCCACTTAACATGGTAAATATAAAATTGCGTAAACTGGCTCTAAAACCTGCAAAATTATCTTTATTAAGTAAAATTTGAGTAATCAATAAGCCAATACCAAGGGCAATGGCCATTTCTAAATAACCTGCAAAGTTATTACGATTGACAAAAGTGCCACTAGCCGAGCCTAAATGAGTTCTGCCACCAGCCTCCGCAATCGACAAAATATCAAATGATTTTCCACCCAACACCACTAAAACGCCATAAGCTGCTTGTAAAACCCCACTAATGACAATCAGTTGGGCAACGGTATTAAGACGACTAGGGGTATTCACAATAGCCAAAGCTAAAACAAAAAATAGCGCATAGGCAATACTTTTTTGCAATTTATACAGTGTTGCACCAGTATCTAAAGAGAGGGGCTGCCAGTTATCTGTTGCAGTAATATATTGACTATGGGTAGGACTTAAAAACGCAATGACATCTGGTGGCAAGGGAACAAGCTGAATAGCTGTCCACAAGGGGATAGCAAAAAATAGACTTATAATGATTTTGTTGTGACGTAATGCACGCGGAATGGTTTGTTCTTTAGACAGAGACAATAACCATAAAGCACACAGCACGGCAATCAACAATTCAAGTAAGGCAGCTGACCATACCCGATGACTACCGAGAGGTAAGGGTGACCAAAGTAAAATGGCACAAAAAAAAATAAACAAAAAACGAGACATAAAAAAAACTAGGGTAAGTGAGCAATAAAAAAGGGTCTTAAAAGACCCTTTTAGCGTAGGCGAGCTAGCGCATTATTAAGAGCGAGTGCCTGTGTTACCACTACCGCCGCCACCGCCGCCAGTAGAACCAGTGTTACCATTACTGATAACGGTAGTACCACTTGTCGTTCCGCCACCGCTTAACAAACCACCTTGATTTTGAGTGGCAGGAGGTGTTAAACCAACTGCTGTATAAACAGCAGCGCGTTGTGCGGGAGGAAGAGCACTGGCTGCTGCATTTGCTGCAACGGCAGGTGTAACACCCTTGCTAACAGCAAAAGCAGTAATAGCGGCAGCACGGTTAGGCGCAACAGCAACAGCAGCAGCAACAATAGCAGACGCATTGGTTGGGTCACTTTCTAGTAACTCTGCCATAGCTTGCTCAACGCTCAAACCTGCATCAATACCTTTTTGAATGGCTGCCTTGACGTCTGATTTATTTGCTTCATAAGCAGCTTTGGCAGCACCTTCGCCTGCTGCGTAAACAGCAGTAGTAGGTAATAAAGTAGCTGCTAATAAGATTCCCAATAATGATTTACGCATGGGGATAACTCCTTTGATGGATAAAAATTAGCCTTTGGACTATTAAGATGAATCCTAGAACAATATAAAAGGCTTGGCAAGCATAAAGATGTTACAACACGCAAAAATAGACAAAAGGTTTAATACGACTATTGTATGGCGTTGATTATCGTGATATGAGCCGTGTTATGTCTTCAATTATAAGCAATTTTATAAAAAATTAGTAGGATGTTGTACAACAAACTAGATTTTTGCATAATACTGCTCACTGCTCACTGCTCACTGCTCACTGCTCACTGCTCACTGCTCACTGCTCACTGCTCACTGCTCACTGCTCACTGCTCACTGCTCACTGCTCACTGCTCACTGCTCACTGCTCACTATGCAATATTGTTCCAGTTTTTGGTCTTTGTCTTGCCAAAGTTGGTTAATCCAAGACTGAAAAGTTTTTCTAAATTCGGGGTCATTTTCATAATCACCACGATGAAATTCTGCAGGAATAGGGCGAGTTTGAATGTGGATGTTCACTTGATGTGACTTGCCACTCATAAACTCCCAAAAATTTGGACGACCATTGGGATAGTGAATGGTGACATCAATCAGGGTGTCAATTCGTTCGCCCATGACACTAAGAGCATAAGCCATACCTGCGGATTTAGGTTTAAGCAAATGTTTATAGGGCGATTGTTGGCGTTGGTGTTTTTGGGGAGTAAAACGAGTTCCTTCTAAAAAGTTCATCACCGACACAGGCGTATATTTAAATTTTTCGCAGGCTTTGCGAGTAGTTTCTAAATCTTTGCCTTTTAACTGTGGGTTTTTGGCAATAAATTCTTTGCTATATCGCTTCATAAACGGAAAGTCTAAGGCCGCCCAACATAATCCCATGACGGGGACATAAATCAACTCTTGTTTTAAAAAGAATTTTAAAAAGGGGGCATGGCGATTAAAGATTTTTTGTAAAATAAAAATATCTGCCCAAGACTGATGGTTGGCAATGACCATGTACCAGCCATTGTAGTCGATATGGTCTAATTCGCCTGTAATGTTATATTGTGTACGGTGTGTAATATCCAGCATATGACTGTTAACAGCAATCCATGATTCGCCAATTTTGGTGCTACCATGTGTACATATTTTTTGGAGTGAAGCAATAGGTATCGTTTTAAGCAACGCTAAACTAAACAAAGGCACACAATGAACAAAGGTGTTGGCAACCAATGATAAACTATTGAGACTGCCCGAAAAAGGAGGGGATAAAGCGGCCATAATAACCTCGGTACACATTATGTCTTGATATAATATACAAGTGTATATTATTTGTGTGGCTTTGGATAGTTGTTTTTTTTGTCTCTTGTCAGTTTTAATGTCTTGGTTTTATCAACCTCGCCGTAAAATCTCGCGCCTTTTGGTTATTGAGCGAAGTCGAAATACAGAATAAGACCTTAAAAAAGCATTTGTTTTAACGATGAATTACTCTTAAAATCAACCCATGAAAACACTTAAATTACGGATAAAAGACAAACATAGCAAGGTGCTCAATCAATTAGCATCGGCAGTTAATTTTGTCTGGAATTATGTGAATGACTTGTGTTTTAAGCACTTACAACGAACAGGCAAGTTTTTTTCAGCCTTTGATATTGCCAAATATACAGCAGGGGCATCAAAAGAGTTAAATCTTCACAGCCAAACCATACAAGCCATTACCGAAGAATTGGTTTTAAGACGCAAACAATTCAAAAAAGCCAAACTCAAATGGCGTGTCTCGAATCCTCACTCAGCCAAAAAATCATTGGGCTGGATACCCTTCAAAAAAACAGCCATAAAATATCAACATGGACAAATCAAATACGGCAATCATCACTGGTTTAGTTTGTGGGATAGTTACGGATTAAATAAATATACGGTTAAAACAGGCGCATTTGTACAAGATAGTCGTGGCCGTTGGTATGTGTGCTTAGTGGTTGATAGTTCGACTACGCTCACTAAGCCAGCACCTAGCGCGGTCACTGAGCAACGTCGAAGTGTGGGTATTGATTTAGGTCTAAAAGACCTTGCCACGCTCTCCAATGGTCAAAAAATTCAAGCACAACGCACTTACCGAAAATATGAGAAAAAATTAGGTATTGCCCAACGCGCCAGAAACAAAAAGCGTGTTAAAGCCATTCATGCCAAAATTAAACAGATTAGACATAATCACTTACATCAAGAAAGTACAAAATTAGTTAAACATTACGCCGCGATATTTGTTGGCAACATCAACGCCAAAAGTCTAGCCAAAACTAAACTAGCAAAATCGGTATTGGATGCAGGCTGGACAATGTTTAGAACCCTACTCAAGTACAAATGCGAGAACGCAGGGGTATGGTTTGAAGAAGTCAACGAAAGCTATACCACCCAAACTTGCTCGTGTTGCGGCTCACGCCAAAACAGTCCGAAAGGTAGAGCAGGACTTGGAATAAGAGAGTGGACTTGTGTGCAGTGCGGTACACTGCATGACCGCGACATTAACGCCGCCAAGAACATTCTCGCGCTCGGACATGAGCGTCTCGGAGGAGGAATCCCCTTGCTTTAGCTAGGGGAGGATGTCAAAATCAAAAACTTAGGCTATTTCAATAAGGATATTAAAGTGCGTCTTGTTATTATGCTATTGTTTTTGCTTGGTCATCAACAGTTAATGTCGCAGGAGTTGTATCGTTGGCAAGATGCAAATGGCCAATGGCATTTTGGTGATGCAGCGAGTAGCGCAGGACAAAGCAGCACCGTTGTGGATGTGTCAGACTCTACACAAAATATTGTCAAGATACCCAAAGTTAAAACCATTAAAACTAAGTCAATCAAATCTAATGTAGCTAAAAGTAAGGCTAAACAAGCAGCTAAAGAGACCTTGGCTCAAAAAAAGTTACGTTGTGATAAAAAAAGAGATGAGCTGCGTTTTAAGGCTTTTCGTACCGAAGAGCGTAATCAATATGACCATGAATGTATAAGTGAGATGAAATGGTGAGCGACAAACCAGCCATGGTGCAATATGTTATTGGCGAGCGGCAAGTACTTGCCAAACTAAAAAGTGGTGAGTTTCGCTTAGTGAAATTGCAAGTGGGCTTGCCTGAACCCCTAGAAAGTCGTTGGCAGTCCAAAATTGCGCTAGATGGTTTGTATCCTAATGTGGTTAATGTGCCTGGTGTAGATTCTTTTCAATGTTTAAATTTAGCCTTTGGGGTGGTGCGTACTGCGCTAGAAAAGTTTATTGAGTCAGGTGGCGAATTGTACTGGAAGGATGGCTCAGGGCCTTTGACATTGGTGGATATTTTTTCATGACAGAGTTAGTGTTGGGACGCTATCGTCATTATAAAGGCAAAGAATACGAAGCCATTGCAGTTGCCACGCACAGTGAAACCGAAGAAAAATTAGTGGTTTATCGGCTTTTATATGGTGATTTTTCGTATTGGGTGCGGCCATTAGCCATGTTTACAGAAAAGGTTGTTGTGGATGGCATTGAGCAGCCGCGTTTTAGTTTGATTGAACGACTTTATTATTCCAAAAAGTTATCTAATTTATAAAAATTATAAAATTGTTTTATTTGTGAGGCTGCCATAAAATCGCATTATTCACTACAGTGCGAGGAAATAGCCATGTCAGCCAAAACCTTATATGACAAATTGTGGGATGACCACTTAGTCAAGCAACGTGATGATGGTTCTTGTTTAATTTATATCGACCGTCAATTATTGCACGAAGTTACCAGTCCTCAGGCATTTGATGGCTTAAAGTTAGCCAACCGCCAACCGTGGCGTTTAGATGCCAACATTGCCACGCCAGACCACAATGTGCCAACTGATAAAGAAGAGCGTAGTCAAGGCATTGCTGGTATTAAAGACGAAACCTCACGTATTCAAGTACAAACCTTAGATGACAACTGCAAAGAGTTTGGTGTGGTTGAGTTTGATATTTTTGATGAGCGTCAAGGCATTGTTCACGTGGTTGGCCCAGAGCAAGGCTTAACCTTACCTGGTATGACCGTAGTTTGTGGTGACTCTCATACTGCAACACATGGCGCATTTGCCTGTTTAGCTCATGGTATTGGTACTAGCGAAGTTGAACATGTGTTAGCGACTCAATGTTTGGTGCAGAAAAAATCCAAAAATATGTTGGTCAAAGTGGACGGCGTATTAGGCGAAGGTGTGACGGCTAAAGATGTCGTTTTAGCGATTATTGGCAAAATTGGTACGGCAGGTGGTACAGGCTACGCGATTGAGTTTGGTGGTCAAGTGTTCAGAGACATGAGCATGGAAGGCCGCATGACTGTGTGTAATATGGCTATCGAAGCGGGTGCGCGTGTCGGTATGGTGGCGGTGGACGAAAAAACTATTGCTTACTTCAAAGACAAACCATTTGCCCCGAAAGCGGAGCAATGGGATGCAGCCGTCGCCTATTGGCAGGGCTTAACATCTGATGCTGATGCTCAATTTGATGCGGTGGTTGAATTAGATGGTAATGCCATTGAGCCGCAAGTGTCTTGGGGAACTTCACCCGAAATGGTATTGCCAATTAGTGCTAAATTACCGACCTTAGACAGTGCTAACGATGCGGTACAACGTAGCTCTTGGCAACGTGCTTATCACTATATGGGCTTAACACCTGAACAAGCGATTACCGATATTAAATTAGATCGTGTGTTTATTGGTTCTTGTACCAACTCACGTATTGAAGATTTGCGTTCTGCGGCGGCAGTGATTAAAGGCCGTAAAGTGGCCAATACCGTCAAACAAGCAATGGTGGTTGCAGGTTCTGGTTTGGTAAAAAAACAAGCCGAGGCCGAAGGTTTAGACAAAATCTTTACCGAAGCAGGTTTTGAATGGCGTGAACCAGGTTGTTCAATGTGTTTGGCGATGAATGCTGACAAATTATTGTCTGGTGAACATTGTGCTTCAACCTCAAACCGTAACTTTGAAGGTCGTCAAGGCAATGGTGGTCGTACGCATTTAGTCAGCCCAGCGATGGCGGCGGCGGCGGCGATTGCAGGTCATTTTGTTGATGTTCGTGGCTTCTAAGAGGATAAAATTATGCAAGCATTTACCGTATTAACTGGTTTGGTTGCGCCTTTAGACCGCGCAAACGTCGATACTGACCAAATCATTCCTAAGCAGTTTTTGAAATCGATTAAACGCATTGGTTTTGGCGTGAATTTATTTGATGAATGGCGTTATTTGGATGAAGGCTATCCTAATCAAGATTGTAGCAAACGTCCGATTAATACTGGGTTTGTGTTAAACCAAGCCCGTTATCAAGGCGCACAAGTGTTATTAGCACGCCAAAATTTTGGTTGTGGTTCTAGCCGTGAACATGCACCTTGGGCATTAGATGAATATGGTTTTAGAGCTGTTATCGCCCCAAGTTTTGCCGATATTTTCTTTAACAACTGTTTCAAAAATGGCTTATTACCTGTGGTATTAAGCGAAGAACAAGTGGATATTTTATTTAAAGAATGTGAAGCCAACGAAGGTTATCAGTTGACGGTCGATTTAGCCAAGCAACAAGTGATTCGCCCAAATGGCGAAGCATTTAGCTTTGAAGTAGATGCTTTCCGTCGTCATTGCTTGTTAAATGGTTTGGACGATATTGGTTTGACTTTACAAGCAGCCGAAGACATTCGTGCCTTTGAAGAAAAAGCAAAAGTGGCTCGTCCATGGGTATTTAATGCGTTGCGTTAATCAGATTAAAGAGTAAGAAACATGTCCAAACATATTGTTATTTTAGCGGGTGATGGTATTGGCCCAGAAATTATGGCCGAAGCCGTTAAAGTGTTAGATAAAGTCAATCAACAATTTAACTTAGATGTCACATATTCCCACGAACTATTAGGCGGTTGTGCAATTGATGCGACAGGTGTGCCATTACCTGACCAAACCTTAGACGCTGCGCAAAAAGCGGACGCTATTTTATTGGGTGCAGTCGGTGGTCCTAAGTGGGATACCATTGAGCGTTCTATTCGTCCAGAGCGTGGCTTGTTAAAGATTCGTTCTGCACTAAACTTATTTGCAAACTTACGCCCAGCGATTTTATATCCACAATTAGCCTCTGCCTCTAGCTTAAAGCCTGAGATTGTTGCTGGTTTGGATATTTTGATTGTGCGTGAATTAACAGGTGGCATTTATTTTGGTCAACCACGTGGTATTCGCACCTTAGAAAGTGGTGAACGTCAAGGTTATAATACGGATGTATATAGCGAAAGTGAAATCCGTCGTATTGCCCATGTTGCTTTCCAATTAGCGATGCAACGCAACAAAAAAGTGTTGTCAGTGGATAAAGCTAACGTCTTAGAAGTCACTGAATTGTGGAAAGAAATTGCGACCGAAGTGGCTAAAGAATATCCAGAAGTGCAGTTAAGCCATATGTATGTTGATAACTGTGCCATGCAATTAGTACGCGCTCCTAAACAGTTTGACGTGATTTTTACGGGTAACTTATTTGGTGACATTTTATCGGACGAAGCCGCTATGTTGACGGGTTCGATTGGTATGTTGCCATCGGCTTCTTTAGATGAAAACAAAAAGGGTATGTATGAACCATGTCATGGTTCTGCCCCTGACATCGCAGGCAAAGGCATTGCCAACCCATTAGCCACAATTTTGTCGGTTGCGATGATGTTGCGTTATACTTTTAACCAAGAAACTGCCGCTAAAGCGATTGAAGATGCGGTTGGTAAGGTGTTAGACCAAGGTTTACGCACCGCCGATATTTGGACTGAAGGTACACAAAAAGTGGGTACTAGCCAAATGGGCGATGCAGTGGTTGCTGCTATTTAAGTTAAGTTTACCCCCTCCCAGCCTCCCCCTAAATTAGGGTGAGGAGCATGTTCCCTCCCTTAACTTAGGGGAGGGTTAGGGTGGGGTTCTACAGATTACCGCCTTTTAGTCTGCCCCTTAGTCAATGGGGAGCGAGGGCGATGAACGAGGAAAACAAAATGCGTGTAGGTTTAGTGGGTTGGCGTGGCATGGTGGGTTCTGTGCTCATGCAACGTATGGTTGAAGAAAATGATTTTGAACATTTTGAGCCAGTTTATTTTTCTACCAGTAATGCAGGCGGAATGTCTCCTGAGTTTGGGGGTATCAAAGCAACACCTTTATTGGACGCATATAATATTGATGCGCTCAAAAGTATGGACGTGATTTTAACTTGTCAAGGTGGCGACTATACCTCTGATATCTTCCCTAAATTGCGTGGTGCAGGTTGGGACGGCTATTGGATTGACGCGGCTTCTACCTTGCGTATGCAAGATGATGCGGTGATTGTATTAGACCCTGTGAATTTAGATTTAATTAAAGATAGTTATGTGGCAGGCGTTAAAAACTATATTGGTGGTAACTGTACTAATTCAATTATGTTAATGGGCATGGGTGGTTTGTTTCATGCAGGATTGGTAGAGTGGGTCAGCTCTATGACCTATCAAGCGGCCTCTGGCGGCGGTGCAAATCATATGCGCGAGCTACTCAAAGGCATGGGCGTAGTGTATAACAGCGTTGCTGATGAGTTGGCTACCCCTTCTTCTGCCATTTTAGACATTGATAAAAAAGTTGCTCAGTCTATTCGTCAAGACGTACCCACAGAGTTCTTTGGTGCACCCTTAGCAGGTGGCTTAATTCCGTGGATTGATAAGCAATTAGATAATGGTCAATCTAAAGAAGAATGGAAAGGTCAAGCAGAGGTCAACAAAATCTTAGGCAATACCGAGATTGTGCCTGTTGACGGTTTGTGTGTGCGTATTGGTGCCATGCGTTGCCATAGCTTAGCCTTAACCCTAAAACTGAAAAAAGATTTACCTTTGGATGAAATCGAAGCGATCATTAAATCAGGTAATCCATGGGTTAAATGGGTTGCTAATGAGCGTGAAATTTCTGTCAAAGAATTAACGCCAGCTTCTATTACTGGCAAATTAGATATTGGTGTGGGGCGTGTGCGTAAATTAAACATGGGCGGTGAGTATATTTCTGCTTTTGTGATTGGCGACCAATTATTATGGGGTGCCGCTGAGCCATTACGCCGTATGTTACGTTTGTTAATTGCGAGCTAAGCAAAAATACCCCGTATAAATGAATACGGGGTAATTTATGTAAAGTTGCTTACTGCTGCTGTTGCTGTGCTTGTTGTTCACGAGCAATAGCACGG
>JACKNZ010000020.1 GCA_024234595.1 Moraxellaceae bacterium
AAGGGTTTGATAAGTCATGTTGTTATTTACTCCTAAAAATTACTTAACTGAGTTGCTTATACTGGTACTTTGGTGCTTAAATCAAGCCCATTTTTAGTTTAAATTGAGCATAAATGATGAATGTCTTGATTATTCACGCCCATCCTGAAGCAAAATCCTTTAATACTGCCTTGATGCATTTAGCAACTGAGCAATTAACTGCGGCTGGTCATCAAGTACAGGTGTCCGATTTATATGAGATGAATTGGAATCCTGTGGCTTCTGCTAAGGATTTTGCCCAGCGCAAAAATCCTGAGTATTTGGTGTATGCCTTAGAACAACGTCATAACTACGAACAACAAGCGATTGCACCTGATATTGCGGCTGAGTTAGAAAAGTTAAAAGCAGCGGATTTGGTGATTTTTAACTTTCCCTTATATTGGTTTTCTGTGCCTGCAATTTTAAAAGGCTGGATTGACCGTGTGTTAATTTCGGGGATGTGCTATGGCGGTATGCGTTTTTATGACCAAGGCGGCTTAAAAGGTAAAAAAGCTTTAGTCACACTCACATTGGGTGGTCGTGAACATATGTTTGGTGAAAAAGCTATTCATGGTGAGTTGGTGGATGGTATGTTACGTCCCTTGTTGCGTGGTACTTTAGCGTATGTGGGTTTTGAGGTGTTGCCACCGTTTATTGGCTATCATGTGCCCTATATTAAACCCGAAGCACGCGAACAAATTTTGGTGGATTATAAAAATTATTTAGCAAATTTAGACAGTTTAACGCCATTACGTTATCCGCATATGGATGAGTTTGACGGTAAGTTATATCCAAAAGGCTAGTCACCTGTTGAACGATGACGCGGAATACCCATGCGTTGTCGTCTTTCCCACAACGTTTTGCGGCTAATCCCTAATCGTTTAGCAAGCTCGGTTTCCGAAAGCTGTTCTTGATAAGTTAAAATGAATTGCTGAAATTCGGCTTCTGATAATTTTTGATTGCTGGCATCAGGTACTTCGGTGAACATCGGTTTAGCTTGTGTTTTAACGGTGGTGTCAGGGTCAAAACGCGGCTCTGGATTTTTGCTAAGAATAGGAATATCAAGGTCAATCGCTAATAAATCAGGACTAATTGTTTTGCCTTCGGCCAAAATGACGGCACGTTCAATAGCATTTTCTAATTCTCGTACATTGCCCGGCCAAGAATAGGCAAGCATGGCGGCAAGGCTTTCTGCGTCAAAAGACAAGGGATTAACATGCAATTTTTGACAGGTTTTTTGTAATAAGGCTTGAGCAATTTCGATAATATCACTGCCACGTTCGCGCAGTGGCGGGATGATAAGCTCAATGACATTAAGACGATAGTATAAGTCTTCTCTAAATAAGCCTTCGGCAGCGAGTTGTTTGAGGTTGCGATGGGTGGCGGCAACCAAACGTATATCAACAGAACGAGTTTGAGTCGCGCCTAAACGACGTACTTCTTTTTCTTGTAATAGGCGCAATAATCGGGCTTGTGCTTCGAGTGGCAGTTCGCCAATTTCGTCTAAAAACAATGTGCCTCCGTCTGCTGCTTCTACCAAGCCTTTGCGTTGGGCGTTTGCCCCAGTAAACGCGCCTTTTTCGTAGCCAAATAATTCGGCTTCGATGAGTGTCTCAGGAATGGCGGCACAGTTAACCGATATTAACGGATGGTCTTTGCGTGGGCTTTCTTGGTGCAGGGCTTTAGCAACTAATTCTTTGCCTGTACCTGATTCGCCTCGAACTAATACCGTTGACATCATGGGTGCAACACGGCTGATTTTTCTAAATAATTCTTGCATGGCAGGGCATGAGCCAATAATGCCTGTAATAGTGGTGTTTTGTTGTTGTTGCTTTAAAACGGTGTTTTCTTGATTGAGTTGTTGCTCGCGTAAAATTCGCGCCACACTCATGACCATTTCGTCGTGGTCAAAAGGTTTAGATATATAGTCCACCGCACCTTGTTTCATGGCATCCACAGCCGATTTCATGGTGCCAAAACTGGTCATAATGAGTACGGGGGTCGGTTTGGCTAACTCAATTAAACTTGTGCCTAATTCCCCCGGTAAACGTAAGTCGGTGATGATTAAATCAAATTCGTCAAGACGATAGTTGTTAGTGGCCTCGTGAACTGAGCCTGCTTCGCTGACTTGATATTGATGGCGTTGTAATAGACGGCGTAGCCCCGTTCTAATCAATACTTCGTCTTCGACAATTAAGATGTTTTTCATGAGTTTGCTTCTTCATTCGCCATATCATCTGTCCATGTCGGCAGGGTAATTTGTACAATTACACCACGTCCTTGGTCATAATCGGCTTTATCCATCAATTGAATTTTACCGCCATGTTCGCCAATGATACCATGCACAAGGGCTAAGCCTAAACCAGTACCTTTGCCTGTTTCTTTTGTCGTGACAAAAGGTTCAAACAGGGTAGAGCGAATAGTGCCTTCGGGCAGACCATGACCAAAATCTTCCACATCAATATGCACATAATTACCATTGGTATGTGCTTCGACAATGATATGACTGGCAGGAGGACTGGCATCGCGTGCATTACTAAGCAAATTAACAAATACTTGCATTAAGCGTTGAGCATTGCCTCTGACTAAAATGTCATCGGTACAAAAATTATCAAATTGGTAATCTTTGCTGCCAGAAAGTTGCAACAAGTTAATAGCCTCACTAATGACATTATGCAAATTAACGGCACTATAAGTGCTGGCAGTCATATGGGCATCGGTACGGGCAAAGCCGACCAATGAGCGCACAATATTAGTAATACGCTGTGTTTGAGTGAGAATGAGGGTGCTGGCCTCGATAATTTCGGGGTCAGTATATTCGGCTTTGAGGTTTTGGGCTAAACAAGCAATACCAGTGACGGGATTGCCAATTTCGTGAGCAATACCTGCTGCCAAACGTCCAAGAGCGGCAAGGCGTTCGTTGTGCGCCAATTGTGATTCTAAACGCTCCAATTCGGTCACATCTTCCAACACAATCACCTGACTGCTGCTTAAATCGCCTGCTTTTTCGTGTTCGCCAATAAAGGCACGATGTAAGTTAAACCAACGGCTTTGGCTTTGACTAACAACTTCTTGGTTGTATAGTTGTACGTTAGGGCTGTGCAAGAAATCATTCAACAGCGATTGCCACGGTTCTGGTAAATCATGCAAGCCCGAGCCAATAATTTGGTCATCACTAATGCCCGTCATTTCCATGAGGGTACGATTCCAGCTAATGATTTCGAGGTCACGTCCTAATGAGCAAACACCAATCGGCAAATCATACAAGGTTTGACGATGAAAACGACGCAAGGCATCCAATTCGCCAGCCAAGCCAGACATACGATGTTTGTATTCTTCTAAGCGAGATTCGACATAATGAATATCTTCGCTGGCAGGGGTTTCGGGGCGTATTTGATACGATAAATGCGTGTCTAAAATTTCGTGAGCAACCGAAGGTCCTAATAAACCAGACAGATTAGATTCTATTTGGTCGCGCAATCGTCGCAGAGCATAAGGGCGAGTTTCTTCGGGGCTCATACTCAGGTCAATTAAGGCTTGTTCAACTTCGCGTTCAGCGGTTAAGCGGCCTAAAACTTCACTCAAGGAGTTAATAAAATCTTCTACCGATTTGGCTTTGAGCGACCAGCGATAAGGACGACGCAAATTATCAACCGCGCAACTGTCGGCGGCCATTTGTTCTGATGCTGTTTGTTTTGTAATTAAAGATACCACAAACATTACCACGGCATTGGCAATGGTGCTGCCTAAGCCAATATGATGCCAATAAATAGGGTCTTCAAAAAAGCGTAAGTTAATACTAATCAGTTGCGTAAAAAAATTGGGCAAATTAAGAATATAAGGAATGACTAATACGCTAAACCAAATCAATAAGCCAACACTTAGGCCAGCCAAAAAACCTGCACGGGTAGCACGTGGCCAAAACAACACACTCACTAAACCTGGTGCAAACTGTAAAGTGCCAATAAAGGTTAAAATAGCCATTTCGGTCATGGTATGTTCAAAGGTAAACAAACCATAAAAGGCATACGACAAGCCCATAATACAAACAATCAGTAGTCGTCTGACCCACACTAACCAATGATATAAATTGTAATCGGGCGAGGGTTGGGCTAAAGGCAATACGACATGATTAAGCACCATCGACGACAACGATAATAAAGTGACTACAATCGTGCCACTGGCCGCCGAAATGCCCGCTATAAATACCAATAATGATAACAAACTACTTTGGCTGGCTTGGGCGATGGCAATGGTAAAATATTCGGGGTTAACACCGAGTTCTAACTTTATTCCTGCCCATAGTATCAGTGGTACACACAAAGCCATTAACCACAAATAGAGTGGAAAGCCCCAGCTGGCGGTTAATAATGAACGTGGTTGAAAGTTTTCGGTAAAGACCATGTGATACATATAAGGCATGACCACTGCCGAAAACAAGAAGGCTAAAATTAAGCTGTGCCAAATACCGTTTTCTTTAAGTGGAATATAGAGCAGTTCGAGAGCGTCTTTGTTATGTGCTAACCATTGTGTTAAGCCATCAGTCCCATCAAACACACTAAACAAGGCATAACCTGCTACCGTAAGCATCATCACTAATTTAACAATCGCTTCTACGGCTATTGTGACCACTAATCCATCATGTTTGTATTGAGGAGTCAGCGGTTTTGCACCAAATAACAAGGTAAAAAGTGTGATAGCACAGCAAAAAATAATCGCTACGCCATAATGATTTTGTTGTTGGGTTAAGATGTTGGCTGTGTCGCTGACCGCACGTATTTGTAAGGCAAGTAAAGGTAGCAAGGCCAGTAACATAAAAATGGTGGTTAATGAGCCAACCCATTGGCTACGATACCTAAAGGCAAATAAATCGGCTAAAGAGCTCAGTTGATGATTTTTGGTGAGTCGCAAAATCGGGCTTAATAATACGGGGGCTAATAAAAACGCCCCCGAAATACCTAAATAAAAAGCCAAAAAGTTGTAGCCAGTTTCGTAGGCAAAACCTACAACACCATAGACTCCCCATGCACTAATATATACACCAAGAGATAATACATAAACCGTAGGGTTGCGTATCCATTTGGTCGAAAATAAGCCTGATTCACTCAAGTGAGCAATTAAAAACAAAAAAATTAAATAGGCTAAACCTAGACTTAATAAACCCAGTGCATCAAAGATCATGAAGGTCTCTATTTTTACTAACCCAATAGCTAATCAAAATTAAAAGCAGCCAAATAATAAAAGGCCGTGCCCATGCTGCACCGCCTAGGCTCCACCATTCAATCACGGCAGGGGATAGCAAATAGGCCCCTGCAATAAAAATTAGCACTAATCGGTCTATATACATGATGCACCCTGTATCAGTTATCAGTTATCAGTTATCAGTTATCAGTTATCAGTTATCAGTTATCAGTTATCAGTTATCAGTTATCAGTTATCAGTTATCAGTTTGAGGGTGGCGGGAATGTTAGATAAATCCCAATGGTTAATTGCCCAAGTTAATATATCTTCTTTAGCCTCGTATTGTAGCGGTTTTGGTGGGTTTTGGCCTAATAAAACTAACAGTTGCCACAAGGTGGCGGACGGATTAGTAAAGTCTAAGGCTTTTGCACCTGTTTGTTTAGACAGTTTTTCGCCTTTAGATGTGACTATTAACGGTATATGACTGTAAAACGGTGTTTGATAATCTAGGCAGCGTTGTAAATAAATTTGTCGTGCTGTGTTATCGAGTAGGTCTGCACCTCTGACAATATGAGTAATACCCTGTAAGGCATCGTCCACCACTACCGCTAATTGATAGGTAAAAATGCTATCTCGTCTATAAAGTGGAAAGTCACCTACCGTTTGGCTAATGTCTTCGTATTGTGCGCCAAAAACACCATCATTAAATTGAATTAGGCAATTTGGTTGAGGCACGGCCAAACGTGCGGCGGCATTGGCTTTAAATTGTTGTTGTGTGCGGCACTGACCTGTATAAATCGCTGAACCAGTTTGCGCGAGTTGACTACGACTACAAGTACACCAAAAAATAAGTTGTTTATGTTGGAGTATATCGAGGGCTTGCTGATAGTAGCAGGTACGTTGACTTTGATAACTGACTTCATCATCCCAATACAGGCCATAGTGTTCAAGGCTGTGTAAAATATGCTCAACAGCCCCCTGTTGAATACGAGGCGTATCAATGTCTTCGATACGGAGTAGCCATTTGCCTTGAGCTGCGCGCGCATCACACCAACTCGCAAGGGCAGTGAGCAGTGAGCCTAAATGCAATGCGCCTGTAGGAGAGGGTGCAAAACGACCAATGTACATAGCATACAAATTAAGAACGCCCTCTCCCTATTGAGAGAGGGATTGGATAGATTTAACCGCCAGTTTGTTTTTCTTTGATTTCGGCAAGTGTTTTGCAGTCAATACACAAGGTGGCGGTAGGACGTGCTTCTAAACGACGAATCCCAATGTCCACGCCGCACTCTTCACAAAAACCATACTCACCATTGTCAATGGTTTTAAGGGTGGAATCAATTTTGCGAATCAGTTTGCGTTCACGGTCACGGGTACGCAGCTCAATAGAAAATTCTTCTTCTTGAGTAGCACGGTCGTTAGGGTCAGGCAGACTGTTAGATTCATCTTGCATATGATGTACGGTGCGGTCAACTTCTTCCATCAGTTCTTGCTTCCACGCATTTAAGATATTTTTAAAATGCTGAAGTTGTGCCGAATTCATATATTCTTCATCAGGCTTAGCCTGATAAGGTGCAAAGCCATAAATTAGATTTGTTTTTGTAGGGGCTTTCACTGCTGCGACTGTGGCCATTTTTTTGCTCCTTAAACGGGCTAAATAAACATAAAATACAGGGTTCACGCATGGCACGGCGTTATTGATAATAAAAAAGCAACAATAACAGCGTAAACCCTTAGTAGCTATAGCAGTAATTCTAAAATTCTGCAAATTTGCTTGTCAAAGTAGGGGGCGATTTAACAAAATACAAGGCGTAAACGCAAGTTTTTATTCGTTAATCAGCCAAACAATGCTTTTTTCGATGACCAATGGTACTGATTTAAGCGATTGTCCATGACAAGGCCCACGCAAGCAAAAGCCATCTTCGACCCTAAATAACGCGCCATGATTAGCACACTGCAAGTAGCGGTAGCTTAAATCCATAAAGACATCGGGTTGAAAGTTGAGGCCAATGCCAATATGTGGGCAACGATTAAGATAGCCATAAACGGCTAAGCCTTGACGAGCCACAATCACTTCGCCTTGCGCTGTTCTAAAACCACGCGCATCGTTATCGGGAATATCGGCAAGGGCGCACAATCTAAGCATAGTATTATTGTTTTAATAAAAGTTGGTATTGTTGGGTGGCAAGACGAGGGCCAAATTGACTCACCACTTGTGCCGCGACTTTTGAGGCTAAGTTACCACAATCGCTGAGTGACCAATCTTGACTTAGGCCATACAAAAATGCACCTGCAAAGGCATCACCAGCCCCGTTGGAGTCTAGCGCAGTCACAGGAACAGGAGCAATAGCAATTTGTTGACCGTTATGGCTGATAATCGCGCCTTGGCTGCCACAAGTGACGGCTAATAATGGACTTATTTGATGTAATGCGTTAATCGCTTGGTTTAGGTCTTGAGTATTTGCCCATAATTTGGCTTCGTGTTCGTTGCAAAACAAAATATCCACGCCATCGGCCAACATCTCACTTAAGCCATCACGCGCATATTGCACCATCGCGGGGTCAGAAAAAGTGAGTGCGGTTTTGATACCTTGTGCCTTAGCAATGTCACGCGCGGCAGCAACGGCCTGACGTGCGCTTGCGGAGGTGGCTAAATAACCTTCGATATATAAAAATCGGGCTTTATTGAGGGCTTCTAAGTCTAGCTCTTGTGGGCTAAGTTCGGCGGTAATTCCCAAAAAAGTGTGCATTGTGCGTTCGGAGTCGGGCGTAACCATGACCACACAAGTGCCTGTGATGCCTTGTTGTACTTGGGCATGATGCGGAGCTTGAACACCTGCGGCACGCAAATCGTGCAAATAAAAATCACCGTTATTATCATTAGCTACTTTGCAGGCATAAAAAGCCGAACCACCTAAAGCAGCAAAGGCTATGACACTATTGGCGGCTGAGCCACCCGATGCGCGTTTAGCGCAGTTAAATTGTTGTTCTAGGGCGGTAATAAGCTGTTGCTGTTGTGTTTGGTCGATGAGGGTCATTTGACCTTTTTGAATGTGTTGGGCTTGTAAAAAGTCATCGTTTACAAGGTATTCACTATCTACTAAGGCATTGCCAATGGCGTATAAATCAAAAGACATATTATTTTCTACAACATGAGGGGGTGAGGATATATATTGGGGGATTATATAGTGTGATGTGGTGATGTGCTATAAGGTGGTTCGAGGCGGCAACTATTTAAATTGGTGTAGGTTTATTGGGGGGGGGAGTTTGTGTAGGGCGCATTCTAATGCGCCCTACGCGAGCTAAAAACAATGTATAAGAAGCCTCTCTCCGCGCCAGTTGCACCTGTGATAACACAGTCCACCGCTTAAGCGTCCGAGACGTTCGGAGAGCAGGCAAGTAAAAATATAGCACAACCACAAGCTAATGCAAGTGGACTTATTGATGAAAACAAACTTAAAGCAGGTGAAATATCAGCAAGCGTAGGGCGGAATGCATTCCGCCTTACGTTACACTTTACACATGCTACAAAACTTATCAAGTTGCACTCTTTTTTAATCTTGCCATAAACAACAAACGCTTAACAATCAATGCAGTAACAGGGAAAGTTAAGGCGCAAAGTAAAGCCTGCTGCACCGATAACGACAAATACCACCAATAAGCAATGCTAAAACCAATACCCGAGTCGAGTTGGTCGGCAAGTATCACCATGTATTTGCCACGTTCTGGCACTTGACCTGCACCAATGCCTAATCTTCTTTTAATAAAAGAGTTAGGTAGTTCAGCCAACATATAGCCCACACCAGCCCAAAAGCCTGTCAAGATTAAACCAAAACCTTGTGGGTAAACTGACTGGCTCAGACTTTGCTCAATTGGCCAAACACATAATGCGCCAAAAGCCGTTAACAGTGGTACAACCACAAAACCACGCCATGTTTTATTTGCGCCAAACCACGGACTATAAATGGGTGTGGCTAATGATGATAAATACTGGCGACTCACCACCACCATGTGCAACACACCGCCAATCACAATCGGAATATGTAAATAAAAGGCCAAAATTATGTCATTAAGCATGATAAATCGACCAAAAGTGAACTGCCAAAAACACTAAACTATTGCCCACGGTTAATAACAAAATGTGCCATAGTTTTTTGAATTTAAAAAAAGGCCGACGAATGACCATCGCATAACTAAATAGCAGCAAACTAATAGCTAGTAAGCTATAACTTATGGTTTTATCTAAAAATAATTCTAGCCACAAAAACGTCCCAAAAATAAACACACTCCAAAAAACGGGCATACCTAAATAGGCAAGGCCATTACTTTCTTGAATGTTGCCAATATCATTAAACACCGCTAAACGCACACAACCACACAATAAAACTGGCCACAAACACATTGCCCACCAGCCATTAAAACCATGTAAATACAAGGCTAAACAAGGGGCAACCAAATAAATCAGTACATCCATAAAACCGTCGAGATAACGGCCAAAGTTGCGCTCTAGTTTAAACTTTCGGGCTAATAAACCATCTAAAGCATCGCCAAGCATGGCCAAAAATAGCAAAGCAGCACATAAATAAATGGCTTGATTTAAGGCAGCAACGACTGCCAACGACGCAGTAAAAACACCACTCAGGGTAATTAAATCGATCCAATTTAAGCGAATAATAAAATGGTTATGGCAGTTCATAACGGACTTCTACGGCAAAAGGCTGTGGTTTTAGTTTGCCTTGTTCTAGCTGCTTTTTAAGCTGCACACGGTCAATTTTGCTGTTGTGGCGGCCATCGACTGGCATTTCATCAATCAATACATATTGCGCTTGATGAATATGATGTTTAGCCAAAACCGCTAAAATTTGTTGAAAATTGCGAGTTGCTTGAGTTTGTAACACCAACACGATGGCTTGAGGCGTTTGTATTAAGGCACTACGCACAATATTGGCCAGCGCGTCTAACTCTTTTTCGGGGGCAAAGGTATAAATGCGTTCGCCGTCAATTAACAAAGCATCTTTAATACGACCCACTAGCCATAGACGGCCTTGCGTGTCAAAAAAACCTGCATCGCCAGTTTTGTGCCATACTAAGCCATTAGCACGAGGAATTTTACTTTCGCGGTTCGCTTCGGGGTTATCAATATAGCCTTGTAATACGTGTTTGCCTGATACCAAAATTTCGCCCACATCTTCAACAGCGACCTGTGATTGTTGTACATCTTGTTCGTTATCAAGCTTGGCATCAGGATTTGTTAAGCAGACTTCGGCTTCGGCAACAGGTTTACCTACCAAATGTCCTGCATAAGTGTTCCAGTCTTTGCGTAGTGCAGATAGGCTAAGATGGGCAATCGGTTCAGCTTCGGTTGAGCCATAGACCAATAAAATCTGTGCTTGGGTAAAAACACTGTCTAATTTTAGGGTGAGTGCATGAGGAATGGTCGAGCCGCCCACAATCACACTACGAATGTCGGGCAGTTGGATGCGTTTTGCCAGTGCATATTCACAAATGGCTTGAATAAAAGCAGGGGCGGACGATATGCGCGTGACCTTGTGTTTTTTCCAGTAACGAATCACCATTTCGGCATCGGTATGGGCAGGTTTCGCCAAGTCTAAACAAGGCATAACGGTACTAATGCCGCAACATAAATTGTGTAATACCACCACAGGAAAACAAGGACTGTCTATGTCATCGGCTTGGTCGTTACCATGAGCACGAATTGCTAAATGTTGTTCTATTAAGCTGCCGTGGGTACGGTCTGCCCCTTTGGGTGTGCCTGTACTGCCTGAGGTAAAAGTAATTAAACCATGTGCTGAGGGGGGCAATAATTCACATTGTGGCACATCTTGCAAGCGAGAATACAATCTTGTGAGGTTTTTTACCCCCAATGCTTGGCCGTCAAAGGCATAACGTGGCAATGACCATAAGGGTCTAAACATCCACCACAAGCGTAAAATAGACTTTTCACCAATAGCAACTTTTGCTTTACTGGCTTTGATAGAGGCAAAAATTCGTTGTTTAGACATCCCTCTATCAATTAAAACAGGGACGATGCCTAAACCAAATAAAGCTAACATCAGTATATAAGTGTTTGTGCTAGGCTTGGCCAAAATCAATACTCTGTCACCCGTTTTAAGGCCAAGTTTTTTGAGCGCGCTTTGCATTTGTGCACAGCGTTCGCCAAGCTCACCATAACTGATGCTTTCTTCACCCAAATAAGTTAAGCCTTGCATATGAGGAATACGCAAAGCTAAATGCTCGGGCTTGTGTTGGCAATGCTCAAAAATACGAGTACAGATATTAACGCCAGTAGTCATAATGTCCCTTGATATAAAGCATAGTGATGTACACGTGATTTGCCATATTTGGCAGCAAAGCTGACCGAGGGATTGTCAGAGCGCATTAACGGTGCGCACATCATATCGTAAAGGCCTTTAGAGCGCATGGTCAGCTCGCAGCTCATGGAGGTAAACAAGTTAAAGGCACGATAGGGTTTGGCAACGCCCACTGTTTTTGCTAACGCAATCCGACTGCCTTCTGCAATTAAAGGATAATGTTCGTTATAACGAATATCATTGAGTTTAATCGCTTGCGGATTTTTGGGATTAACTAAGCTACTGTAATCAGGATAGACTAAAAAGAAGCCTGCAATATCACCTTCGTGTGTTTTTGCCAAAATTGAGGTTTTAGGACAAAACTTATTAGCAAAACTTTGGCCACAAAAACGCTCAAAAGCAGCATAATCAATGGGCGTATAAGCAAAGTTTTCTCTAAAGACATTATTTACAAAGTTGTACATTTGCGGCAAATGTGCGAGCCAAAACTCAGGTGTCATAGCTTCAAAAACAAATTTTTGCTCTACAAAAGGCTTAATGGGCAAATAAATGTTTTGTACAAACTCGTAAATTTCATCAAGTGGGCTAAAGGTCGATAAGTAACGATAACGCTCTTCATAACCTAAAGCATTTAACAGTTTACTGTAATAAGGCGGATTCCACGGTTCGCCCAAAAATGCGCCATATTCAAAAGCATCAATACGAATACGATTGGCGGAGAAAGTACTAAAGTTAATTGGCCCATATAAACGAGTGCAACCTTGTGTTTTTGCCCATGCACTTAATTCGGCAAACAATTGTTGGTTTGCAGCCAAGTTATCGGTGCTTTCCCAAAAACCAAAAAAAGCTGCTTTTTCGCCATCAACCATTTGTTTGTCATTAACAAAACCAACTACGCGTGCTTGGTTTTCAATCACACCTAACCATGCTTTGCCATCAGCAAACCATGTATTTTGTGCGCTAAATTGGGCGCGTAAGCTGGCTTCATCTTCGCCCAACCAATGTGGGTCGTTTTGATAAATTTGCTGTGCTAACGCTACAAAACTTTCTGGTAATGCCTGTTTAGTATTCCACTCAGCCATATAGTTAGCCATGATTTTGCTCCTCCAAACGAATAATTGTGCCTAAAGCACCGTCCATTTTGACCAATTCACCATCGTGTAAAATTTTAGTAATGTTTGGGATACCAACAATGGCAGGAATGCCTAATTCACGGGCGACAACTGCTGAATGTGACAGGGTTGAGCCACGCTCAACCAAAATGCCGCCTGCGGTTGGGAACAAGGGTGCCCAACCCGGATCGGTACGCACCGTACATAAAATTTGGCCATTGAGCGACAATTCGTCATCAGGCGAAAAAATCAAACGTATCTTGTTTTCCACAACACCGGGGTAACAACCTGTGCCTTGTAAGTCACCATCAAGTTGTATGTTTTCTTGATAGGGATATTGATAACTGTTGTGATGATAGACCACGCCATACGTCCAAAAGTGATGTGGTAAGTCTTGTTGCTCATAGCTTTGATATTCGGCTTTGCGGAGTTGGGTTAAACCTTTGATGTTGGTTTGCACCGCACGGCCATCATACCACGCATAGATTTCTTCTAAGCTCAGATAAAAAATATCACGGCCATTTTCTAACAAACCATCGCTGGCAAATTGTTCACCAATTTGTAAAAACACATCACGATATAAGGCAAACATGCGGGTGCGAGCCAAGCGCATATTTTCACGATTACGAATCGCATCGCGCAATTTGGCTAAATGCGTTTTAAACTGACGCAAACGACGTTGACCCAGTTTTTGGCCAATGGCAGTAAACGCTTGTTGTTCGGCTTCTTGACGAAACCGTGCTTCGTTGGCGGATAAAGTTTCTAAGGTTAAGTCATCACGACTTAAATAGTTTTTAAGAATAGCAAACAAAAAGCTGGCATCTTGGCGTAAGGTAATCGACTCTAGTTTGAGTTCACCAATGGTTCTATCGCCATATTTTTCGATGTATTCTTGGCATTGCTGATAAAAATTAGCATCATGCACTTGTACGCGTTCTAACAAATTTTTGTTGTCACCCGTTTCAATAACCTGACGTAAATGTGCTTGTTGGCGAATGTAACTACACATTCTTAACAACATTTTGGTTGGTTCGGTACTTTCGATACCTTCTTCACCAGAGAGTAAATTATTTTGTAAAACAGCAGGTTGCTCAAAACCAGCAGCCACCAAGGTGCGATGGACGTTGCCATTCATCATCATTACATAAAAGTCATTTATGATGGGCGTTGTCCATTTTTGCAATAATTCACGGTCTAAGTAGTGGGCTTTTTCGACCAGTTCACCTGTGGTGAAAGTATGTAGTTCTTTACGTGGAATGTTGTGATAAACGGTATCAAACATTTGCCTAAATTGTTGCACCAACACTGGCATCTTTTTAAAGCCACGCAATAATCGCCATAATGCCACTAATACTTGTGGCAGTTTGCGTAATTTTTGACCTGTCGTGAGTTGGGTATCTTGCACCAAATCCACAGGGTCAGTCAGACCCATCATGCGTTCCATGTCGGCCTTATTGGTTTTAAAGGCTGGCAACAACAACAAACCCCGATACCAATTGTTGATATTGTAATAAATCCGACCATGTACCAAACCTAACAAATTCGCCAACATATCGCGATGGTCTTGAATTTGTTTTTCGGGTGCGCCCATCACACGCATGGTTTGTTCATAAACGGTACGATAGGCATTGTTGGCAAAAGAAAAGGTTAATGGGGTAGTGACACCACAATACGATTCTTGAATATTGGAATTATCAAATACTACACGACGGTCTGTGGGTTGGGTTGGCGCAGGCAAATGCGTCACTGGTCGTGTTTGTAAAATATAAAATTGCCCTTGACGATACGCCCATTCAATATCTTGCGGAAAACGACGATGTTCGGCAATGGCTTTGCCAATATCGCGTAATTGCTGGATTTGATTGTTAGTTTAAACACGCAATATGGCGTTTGTTGTCTTCAACATGAATTTCGAGCGTGCCACGACCTTGTTCATGGTTAAACACCACAGCAAGGTCTTTGTCGGCGAGTTTTTGCTCAAATTGGCTGTCATATAAGCCAATGGTGTATTCATCGGTATTACAAATACCTGCAACGATGCCTTCACCCACACCCCAAGCAGCACTGATTAAACATTGTTTACGATTGCCTGTTAAGGGGTTAGCGGTAAACATCACACCAGACACTTCACCTTCAATCATTTCTTGAATAATGACGGCGGCACGAATGTCGGTTAAGGCAATACCTTTAGTTAAACGGTATTGTAAGGCGCGCGTATTAAAGGCACTGGCACAAACTTGTAATAAGCTTTCTTCAATGGCGGTTAAACCACGCTGAAACAAATAGCTATCCATTTGGCCTGCAAAAGACGCACCTTGAGCATCTTCACCCAACACCGAAGAACGTACTGCAAAATAGACATTCTCTAACTGACCAAAAGACTGTTTAAGCTCTTGTGTTAATGGTTGCGGCATGGTTGCTGCTAAAATCTTTTCACGAATGGCGGCGGCAATCGGTTCTAAGGCCGTTAAATCTTCGCTGTGATTAAAGCCTGTTAAGCTTTGTTCAATCCAATCACTGAGGCCATTTTCGTTTAATAATTGTTTAAACGCGGCGGTTGTTACCACCCACCAACGTGGCACAGGAAAACCCTCACGGGTCATCCATGCCAAGTTAGCCGCTTTACCGCCTAATAAATCAGGACTTAAAAATAAAGCGTCTTCGGCTGTATATATAGAAGGACTCATTTTTGGCCAACTCCTTCTATTTCTAATAAATTACGGAAGGCGCGATAGACACGTTCCATAAATTCATAATGACGGAAGGTGTGAGCCATCATATACATCGGTAAACGATTGACTAACAAGTCCATCAAGGCGAGGATATAACCTTGACGCCACATGATGCGGTCAATTTGTTGGCCAGAATGTTTTTCGAGTTCGGTGCGGTGCAATTCTAAATAATAGTCCACCTCATCGCGCTCAATCGGGTCAAACAAGGTAAAGCCTAATAACTCGGCTAAGTCATGTTGTGGTAGATGCAGAGTCGCTAACTCCCAGTCATAGGCACACAACACCAATTCACCCTGTTCATCACGCTTAAAGGCAATGTTACGCGGATTAAAGTCGTTATGAATCAAGGTGCGTGGCATGGCTTCTATCACTGGCCACCAATCTTTGATGTTATGGACAATCTCACGATAGGCTTCTAAATCTTCTTCTGAAAACCATTCGGGAAACTCCTCGCGCGCATGAACACCTAATAATTCCCACAAACGTAACTTTTCTTCCATGCCTTGTGCGGTGGGGTAGTCAACCATCCAGCGTTGTTGTTTGAGTTCATCTTCTTTGCCGTACCAAATACTGTGGACTTCGGCAATACCTTTGATGGCGGCTTCTAAATGGGCTTTTGTCCATTCGTGGGTGTCATCGGCAGTATCTAACAACTCTACATCTTGCAAATGTTCTTCTACAATGACGTAGGCTTCGCGTTCGGCATCTTCAATCACGCCATATACTTTGGGGGCGTGTTTTGTAAAACGAGGGTCGAGTTGCGACATCACCGCTAACTCTTTGATATGGCAACCCTTAAAGCCAATTTGGTGGCGGAAGTGGTTAAAGGCTTGTGCTAAACGGGTGTCGCACATTGCTGCCATGCTGTTAAGCATGATAATCACTTCTTCATCTAGCGGTTTAATTTTGACCATCACCTCTTGTTTTTGGCCATCAACGCTTTTTAACACAAAGGGAAAGTGACCGAGCAGTTTATTGCTTTTTTGCGAGGTTAATTCAGTGATAATACTAGAGCCTTTGGATTGATATTTTTGACTAATGGCATCAACAATCACAGGCGAATCAGGGTGCAAGTTATTGCACGCTAGATTAAAGAAGTTGTTATCTAAGTCACCCATTTTAAGGTAATTAACAGGACGATTACGTCCCAATTTTTCGTGAGCGCGGGCAAAATGGTCGGCTGCAATGGCGGATAAAGTAGAAATATCTAAGGCCAAACAAAAACCAGCAATCACTTCGGCTAATTTGTGGGCATTGTTTGGCCCTGCACAGCCAATCATTTCTAAACATTCGCGTTGTTGCGGCAGGTTAGTACCACCACCTACCGTGCCAATGACTAAACTAGGTAAGGTGAGGGTGCAGTAAGCGCAGTTATCTTCGGTGAGTTCGATGTGTAATTGTGCCAACGAGGATTCGTGAACACAGGCAATATCTTGCCCTAATGCGGTAAACATGGCACCAATGACATTAGCAACATTGATGTTAATACCAATCATGCCAGCGCCCACCGAACCAATCACAAAACTTTGGTAGGCAGTGACTAATTGTTTAGGGGTGACTTTTAACACTTTTTCGCAGCTTTGGGCATCGAGTAAACACTCTGCCACGACTCTAATGCCACGACCTTTTAAAAAAGTTTGATAGGTGACTTTTTTATCGTTAGAAAAGTTAGATTCAATCAAAAAGTTTTCGATGCGTAAACCATCAAAACGGCGTAAGGCTTTCATAATCCATTTACAGGCTTGCCATGTGCAAGTGGTGGTCATATTTTGGCCAGCGGCATCACCTGTTTCATAAATAAACTGTACATGCACACTGCGACCCATGACATGAGGGTCAATTTGTACCAGTGTCGCATAGTTAGAATATTTGGTCACTTCTTCGGCCAAATCTCTAAAATGGTCTTTGACCCATTCGGCAAAAAACAGGGCATTGCCAGCATAAGGTTGTGGTCTAAAAAAGGGCAGTATATACACGTCAACTAAATGTTGGTTTTGCTCAAAGCTAGCATTTAGCAAGGGCTGCCCGAGCTTAACGTCACCATCAACACTTTCTAACAAGTTACGTTGATTAACCACATCAACCAAATGCACACCTTCGGTGACGCCCCAAAATACTTGGCCAATGCCAGCGCGTAACTGCCATTGTTGATGGGCATAAGTCCATAAGGCTTCGCGAATATCAGCATAAGAGCGATGACTGTCTTGCTCGTCATAACGGGCAAATAAACGCACTTTATAAGATTGCTGGCTGTTAAATTGACCACTTGCTTGAGCTTGCCAACCCAATGAGCCAGTATATTGGCTTTGCTGTTGTGCCCCTTGTTCAAAAAAAGCCGTTGTTTGTAATTGCAATTCTTGCTCAATAGGCAATGCCCATGCACAGTGCGCACTGAGTATTGCTAAGGTTAAAGACACACGAAACATCACAAATGTCCTTATTGCTGACGTTTAAGGGCGTTTTCGCTAAAGTCCTCTTTACTCAATCCTGTTTTAAATTGATAGTCTGACCACTCTAAACGGGTTTGACGTTTGTTTTGTTGGTTAACCATTAACATTTGGCTGGGTCGCCACAAATTGTCGGCATATTTTTTAAAATCAATCGCCGTGTAAATTTTGGCCAAGCTGTTTTTGCGGTCATAAAACTCAATTTTGTGTTGCAAATACTGTTGTTTATCAATCCACACCAGTTGTTTGCTGTAGCCAGAGTTACTATCAATAGGTTTTTTTTCTAGCACATAACAACTAAGGCTATTATTGCTGCCGCATTTTTCTTCTTTAATCAATTTATAGCTGTATTTTTGCCAATACGAAATGACCATATCTTCAAATGAAAACTCAGACCCCATAAATGGGCCTGATTTATTGCGACCAGAAATTTGTTTTACCCGACTTAAACTTGGCAAATACAGCCATTGCAAATCGTCACCTGTGGCTTGGGTGTGTGATAACAGGGCAGTACCTGCCACATCGCGAGGTGTATCAAATATCAATAAGCTACGGTCGCCATCTTTACCTAAATCAAGACTTTTAACGCGCAATTCACGGCTGGCGGTACTATTGTTGGCACTAATCAAGGTCATTTTAAGTTTTGCCGAAGAATCGCCATAACCATGAAGTTGTTTATCTGCGGCTTGAGCAATATCTTGGGCTTGGTCTGCCCACAATGGTTGAATAGTTATACTTGCAAACAATATAAATAGGATATTTTTCATGGATAATGACCTCATTTTTAAGGGTAAAATTGTAGAACAATCAAAAACATCACTATTGATGAAAACTGACAGATATAGGCAAACTATTGATGATTAGTGACAAAGATTTGACCTTAAGTACAAACATAGAACAAACTTGTACTTTGGCAATTTTAAAGAGAAAAAATAATGGCTTATGGTATTGAAGACTTAAAAGCAATCATGGCGCAATTACGCGCTCCCAACGGTTGTAATTGGGATAAACAACAAAGCTTTGCGACACTTGCCCCGTATGCTATTGAAGAAGCACACGAAGTCGCCGAAGCCATTGCCGAGCAAAACTATGGGCATTTGTGCGAAGAATTAGGGGATTTGTTATTACAAGTGGTGTTTCAGGCACAAATTGCCCAAGAACAACAGCTTTTTAATTTTGATGATGTAGTTAATGCCATTAGCCAAAAAATGATACGTCGTCATCCTCATGTCTTTGAAAAAAGAAAATGATTTAAGCCCCGAACAAGTGAGCCAACAATGGGCAAGCATTAAAGCTCAAGAACAGCAACAACAAGGCAAACAACGTCGATATTTATTAGATGGCGTAGCCACAGGCCAGCCTGCTTTAACTCGTGCCGAAAAATTGCAAAAAACCGTAGCCAAAATGGGCTTTGATTGGAACGATACTCGGGCAGTGATTTTAAAAATTAGAGAAGAATTGGACGAAGTACAACACGCTATTGAACATACGCCAGACACTATTCAGGAAGAATTAGGTGACTTGTTATTTTGTGTCGTCAATTTGGCACGTCACTTAAAATTAGATTGTGAACATACCCTAAAGTTGGCTAATAATAAGTTTACGCAACGCTTTAATTTTATTGAAGATAAACTGCGTGAAGTGGGCAAAGATTTTAGTCAAACTGATTTGGGTGAAATGGAACATTTTTGGCAGTTGGCCAAAATGGCTAAAGAATAATCCGAACCTGTACTTTAGGCCAATGGCAATTTGAGTTAAAACAGGCTACAACTGATGTATAGGCTTTGATGTAAGATTTTATATGCAAAATACGCGTTTAATAGATGGTTTTGGCCGTCAAATTACTTATGTTCGTTTGTCGGTGACCGATAGATGTGATTTTCGTTGTGTGTATTGCATGGACGAGGAAATGACTTTTTTGCCACGTCAGCACATTCTCAGCCTAGAAGAATTGTATCGTTTAGGGCGCGTGTTGGTGAGTTTAGGCGTGAGTAAAATCCGTTTAACAGGCGGAGAGCCATTGATTAGACAAAATATTGTTTGGTTGGTACAAAAACTCGCTGCCCTAGAAGGACTTAAAGAGCTCACCTTAACCACCAATGGTTCTCAATTAGCACGTTTAGCTCAGCCCCTTAAAGACGCAGGGTTAAGCCGTATTAACATTAGCTTAGACAGTTTACAGCCCGAACGCTTTAAGCAAATTACCCGTACAGGTCAACTGAGTGAGGTGTTGGCAGGCATTAAAGCGGCACAACAGGCAGGCTTTAAACACATTAAATTAAACTGTGTGATGATGCGTGGTCGTAACGACGATGAAATTTTAGATATTGTTAATTTTGCGCGTCAGCAACAACTCGATTTAGCCTTTATTGAAGAAATGCCTTTAGGTGTAATTACCGAGCATGAGCGCGCCCAAACCTTTATTAGCAATGACGATATTCGCCAACAAATTAGTGTCGTTTATCCTTTGTTGGCGGCCACCGATGTCACAGGCGGGCCAGCACGTTATTATCGTATGAGTGATAGCAATAGCCGTATTGGTTTTATCTCGCCCCATAGCCATAATTTTTGTGATACCTGTAACCGCGTGCGCGTCACGGTAGAAGGCCGATTATTATTGTGTTTGGGTAACGAACATTCTGCCGACCTTAAAGTCCCATTGCGTGATTTTGTCGATGATGACCAGCCCTTAATTGATACTTTGTTTAAGGCGTTGCCCTTAAAACCAGAGCGACATCATTTTGATTTAGCGCAAGAGCCGCAAATTGTGCGTTTTATGAATATGACGGGCGGTTAATTGATTGTGATTGATAGATGAGCTAACATTATGAATGCACAAATAAAATCTTTGGGTAGCATTAACCAAGACGTTAATAAGTTGCTGATTGATAAAATAGGGATTGTTAATACATTACGTTTTTATAATCAGTTTAATACAGGTCAAGGCGACTATGTTGAGCAACATCAAAAATTAGCTCAAGAATTGACTTTAGATGATATTTTTGATGAGTCTCAAGTGCAAACTAATCATTAGTTATTAGATAACACAGGAACTTTGCTAATTATGCTTTTAAATTTATCATAAGAGTTTTTAACATGAGCCATTCTGCCATCAATAAGCCTTTTGTGCCTTTACAAATTGCGGTATTAACCGTCTCTGATACCCGTAGCCTAGAAACCGACACGTCGGGTCAATATTTGGTCGATGCACTCACAGGTGCAGGACACCAATTGGCTGATAGACAGATTGTCAAAGATGATATTTATCAACTGCGAGCAGTCGTTTCTGCTTGGATTGCCAGTCCCAATGTACAGGCTGTTTTGGTCACAGGTGGCACAGGTTTTTCGGGACGAGATAGCACTCCCGAAGCATTGAGCGTATTGTTTGATAAACACATTGAGGGTTTTGGCGAGATTTTTAGACATTATTCGATGATAGAAATTGGTACTAGCACTTTGCAATCACGCGCGCTTGCAGGCATGGCCAATAACACCGTGATTTTTTGTATGCCTGGTTCGACCAATGCTTGCAAAACCGCATGGATAAATATTTTATCGCAACAACTCGACAACCAACATCGGCCTTGTAACTTTGTGCCTAATCTTAAAAAAGCTGAGCAATGTGGGAGCCGTGGTTAATGACTGATTGTTGCCCAAGTAACGGTTTATTGCCTGTTGATGAAGCCATAGCGCAGTTGCAACAGGCAGCGAGTAGCACTCTGCCTCGTATTGAATATATTCATGTTAATCAGGCATTAGGCCGTGTGTTGGCGCAAGATATGGTGGCGAGTTTAGATGTGCCGCCTCAAGCCAACTCGGCAATGGATGGTTACGCGCTGAATATTGAAGATATTCGTGCTGATGCGAGTTTTGTGCTTAGTCAACGCATTGCCGCAGGTACGGCACCACAAGCATTAGAGCGCGGCACAGTCGCGAGAATTTTTACAGGCGCAGTGATTCCACAAAATGCCAATGCGGTAGTCATGCAAGAAAATTGTCAGCTATTGGCAGATGGACGAGTAAAAATTCTTTCATGGCCAACGTTAAATTCTAACATTCGACCACAAGGGCAAGATATTGCAAAAGGTGATGTAATTTTACGTCAGGGACAACCATTAAATGCCGCTGCGTTGGGTTTAATTGCCACCATTGGCCAAGACACAGTGGCGGTTTATCAACGGCTAAAAGTCATCTATTTTTGTACAGGTGATGAATTAGTAGCTGCCAATCAGCCACTAAAAATAGGTCAAATTTATAATAGCAATGGTGTGTTACTGCATAATTTATTAACTGAATATGGCTTTGAAGCGATTGATGGTGGTGTGATAGCCGATAACTTGACCGACACTATTAACACTTTGCAGCAAGCAGCCCAACAAGCCGATGTTGTGATGACAACAGGTGGCGTGTCGGTAGGAGAAGAAGACCACGTTAAAGCCGCGTTAACTCAGATTGGCCATTTAGACTTGTGGAAAATCGCCATTAAACCAGGTAAACCGTTGGCATTTGGCTCTATTGGCAATACGCCATTTTTGGGATTACCAGGAAACCCTCAGTCGGTATTTGTCACGTTTAACATATTGGCGCGGGTGTTTTTGGCATACAAACAAGGGCAACGCCATAACGTGATACCCAAGCCTGTGCCAGTGGCTTGTGACTTTGAAGTGACAAAAGCCCAAAGCCGTCGAGAATATTTGCGTGTGCAATTAGTGGCTACTGCGGATGGAATGCGTTTGCAAAAGCATGCTAATCAAAGTAGTGGGGTGCTGTCATCGGCGGTGTGGGCAGATGGTTTTGCGATTATTGAGGCGCATCAGACTGTGCAAAAGGGTGAGAGTGTGGGGTTTGTTAGTCTAAATAATTGCTGAGATTTCAAGCCGCCTATGTGACGGTGAACTGTGTGAATGCTTAAAAATGCCTTGTTTTAGGCTTGTTTGTGGCTTGTGGCTAACTTGGCGTATGGCTTCAAAAAGCGCAAGATATTCTCATTTTTCACAACGATTTTTAAAAAACAGGCATAAAAAAACCGCCTTGGCGCGGTTTGTGGTGTGTTATTAGTTGGCAAGCTGTCTATGGGCTTCGGTGAGCCATATTATTTTAAACGGTTGATTGTTTCGGGTGCGATACGCTCTAAAATCATTTTCATCTACGGTAAAAATATGCACGGTCTTTAACTTCTCGGCTAAAAAAACGATAGCAACATCGGTTATATCTGCGCCATCGCCTTTAGACGCTTCCGAATACTTTTGTATATAATCGGCCATTGCTAAAAGGTCGGCGGTATGGCTGCTGTGAATATGTACCTTTTCACGCGCTAACCATGCCAACATAGCCCTACGTCCCTCGCTGTTTAATTTGTGGCTGGCTTCGGCTAAACATTCCCACAAAGTATGAAATTTATACTTTCGGCTTACGGATGCGACTAAAACCTCTTTTGCCGTGGGATGATATTTTCCACTACGGCTAAAAAGCTCTATTAAGTAGCCCGAATCTAAAATAATGTTCACTTGCTACCCTCTCTAGCGTCGCCTACCTCAAAAAATGTTTTATCTAAATAATTTACTTTGTCCAATAACTCTAAGGCGCGAATAATGGCGGCTTCGGGCTTTATGTTTAATTCGGTACTTACTTTCTCTAGCAAAGCCAATGCTTTAGGCTTAAGTACGATTTTCTCGGGCATGGTGTTGTTTGTTTTGGCTTTGGTAGTCATGATATTTACTCCAGTAGATAAGGGGCATTATAGCCCCTTTTTTATTACCTCACATACCCAAAGGCGCACAGGCTTAACATAGCGGTCTCTTTTAAGAGCTGGCCAACGGCCTCTAGTTGTTCGGGTTCAAGTGGGACTTTCTAAGCCGCCTATGTGGCGGTGAACTTATCTGCGATGAGCTGCCACTTTGATAATTATTTCTAAGCCGCCTATGTGGCGGTGAACGTGCTGCCAAAGTGATTGTATCACCGCTTGCATTTCTAAGCCGCCTATGTGGCGGTGAACGCCCCCAATCCTCTGCCACTTCTTCGATTGTCTTTCTAAGCCGCCTATGTGGCGGTGAACTACAAAATCATTGTTATCTTGCGCGTTAAATTTTTCTAAGCCGCCTATGTGGCGGTGAACATCAATATACTTAGTCAGTGCTGAAAAAAGGCATTTTTTAAGAAAGAGTTTCAATTGGAGTGAAGCAAACAGCAATATATTGTATATCGCAACGCATCGTCACGGGGTTAAAGCTCAGTACGACGAAAATGCTCAAAAAGGCTGATTGAAATTCTGAAAAAAAGAAAGCGACTAGCCACTTTCTGAGGTTCCATGCACAAGCCGCCATCAGTAAATTGATACGGTCACCAAGACTCCCTTTCAGCCTGCATCGGGATAATCTAAAGTCTTGTTTTAAATGACCAATAAGCAACAATCGGTTATATTGCGCCATCGCCTTTAGACGCTGTGAATACGCTTTTGTTATAATGGCCATTGCTCTATCGCGGCGGTAAGCTGCTGCTGAAATATGTACCTTTTAATAACCATGCCAACATGTAAACAACGTCCTCGCTGCTTAATTTGTGAACTTCTAATAGCCCCTATCAACCACCGCCTATGTATGAACAATATACTTCTATGCGATGCGACTGCGCCTATGTGGCTTTGAAGCAAATGGGATTAAGTGCCACTATTTCTAATCCGCCTATGTGGCGTGAACTGAATCTAAAATAATGTTGATTTGCTAAGCCGCTAGTGTCGGTGAACAACAACTGCGCTACGCGCCATGAATTTCTAAGCTTTGTGGCATGAACTTAATCAGGCTCATGTATTTCTTTCTAGCCCGCCTATGTGAATTTGAACATTGCGTTAATACTTAAGCCGCCTGCATGTGGCGGTTACTCTAAGCCGCCTTGTGGCGGTGAACTTCAAGCACGCAGTAATTGACGCTTTGGAACAAATTTAAGCGCCTATGTGGCGGTGAACAATTTTCGCGGTAATTGCTACGCTAATGTGCTTTGGGCTGAATATTTGGAATTGGCTAAGCCGCCTATGTGGCGGTGAACTTCTTTTAACAAAGGTACGACGCTTTTAAGCCGCCTGTGTGGCGGTGAACATGCTTTGATTATATTTATTGATTTCTAAGCCGCCTATGTGGCGGTGAACGGCCTTTTCCGTACGGAAAAGTGATGCTAAGCCGCCTATGTGGCGGTGAATCAACCAACACTGAATTTTGTTTTTTTCTAAGCCGCCTATGTGGCGGTGAACTTGCAGCTATCAACAAAGTGCAAATATAAATTGATTTTCTAAGCCGCCTATGTGGCGGTGAACTATGAAAAAAATTTTTCGCCACTACGCCAAACGCTTCTAAGCCGCCTATGTGGCGGTGAACACTATCGCGATTTTCGGTTTGGCATTTTTTTAAGCCGCCTATGTGGCGGTGAACAATATCTTACATTATCGCATATTGTTTTTTCGCTGATTTTTTCTAAGCCGCCTATGTGGCGGTGAACAAACTGTTTTGGATGAATAAATTGTAAGCCGCCAAGCCGCCTATGTGGCGGTGAATAGCCATTTCAAGCCGCAAAACGACCATGACTTTCTTTTCTAAGCCGCCTATGTGGCGGTGAACATGAAATTTGGTGAAGCCGCCTATGTGGCGGTGAACTAAAACTGTTTGCAAAGTTTTTCTAAGCCGCCTATGTGGCGGTGGCGGTGCTGAACTGGCTGTTGTCGTTTTTCTAAGCCGCCTATGTGGCGGTGAACCAACAAATTCAGTTTAAGCTTTTTGCATTTTTCTAAGCCGCCTATGTGGCGGTGAACATGTACGCATTGCTTGGTTTTCTAAGCCAAGCATTTTTCTAAGCCGCCTATGTGGCGGTGAACTTTCTAAGCCGCCTTGTGGCGGTGAACATAGCAAAATTTTGTTCAATTTTAAAGCCGCCTATGTGGCGGTGAACTAATAACAATCTAGTACAAATTGCTGTTTTTTTAAGCCGCCTATGTGGCGGTGAACAATGTTAACCATATTAAACTGCATGAGATTAATTTCTAAGCCGCCTATGTGGCGGTGAACAATGAACATCTGAACCAAAACACGTGTTTTTTTTCTAAGCCGCCTATGTGGCGGTGAACTCATGCTGTTACCAATATTTTTCTAAGCCGCCTATGTGGCGGTGAACAACGTTAATTGGCAGCGTGCAACTATTCATTTCTAAGCCGCCTAATGAACTTGCTTTTTTTTTCTAAGCCGCCTATGTGGCGGTGAACATTTTAACAACGTTTCTGCCGCTATGCGCTAATTTTTTTAAGCCGCCTATGTGGCGGTGAACGAAAGAATGAAGGTTTTCAAAATTGTGTTCATGCTAAGCCGCCTATGGCGGTGAACAACGTGAACTAAGCCGCCTATGTGGCGGTGAACCGCCTGGTGCGAATTGCAACAAAACAAAAAACAAAAAGCTTTTTCTAAGCCGCCTATGTGGCGGTGAACGCATGCAAGCAAACATAAATAGTTTTTTTTCTAAGCCGCCTATGTGGCGGTGAACTTACCTGTCAATTTACATGTGTTATGTTTTTTCTAAGCCGCCTATGTGGCGGTGAACTATGTATACGTCAAAATTGAAAAACCGTTTTTTCTAAGCCGCCTATGTGGCGGTGAACCTACTTTTATTGCATGCAATTTCTAAGCCGCCTATGTGGCGGTGAACTAACGCCTTTTTTTCTAAGCCGCCTATGTGGCGGTGAACTTTACTTAAGCCGTATGTCAAAACTTTTTCTAAGCCGCCTATGTGGCGGTGAACCATGAACAATGCAAAAGGGTGCATTGATTTTTAAGCCGCCTATGTGGCGGTGAACAGTTTTTCTAAGCCGCCTATGTGGCGGTGAACTGCCTATGTGGCGGTGAACTATAAATATATCAATATTTGCATATTTTTTTTTCTAAGCCGCCTATGTGGCGGTGAACGCCAGTAAGCGACATGTGCCGATTGAACGCTTTTTTTTCTAAGCCGCCTATGTGGCGGTGAACAACAACTGAACAAATACAAAACAATGCTAAACATTTTCTAAGCCGCCTATGTGGCGGTGAACTTAACAATTAAGTGCATAAAACTTATTATTGTTTCTAAGCCGCCTATGTGGCGGTGAACTTTGTTTTTTGGCGGTAAGCCGCCTATGTGGCGGTGAACGCCGTTAGCTGATGCAAGTTGCAATGATCAATTTTTTCTTTCTAAGCCGCCTATGTGGCGGTGAACCGCCAATGAACGGCGCTGCAAGATTTTCGGTTTTTTTTTTTCTAAGCCGCCTATGTGGCGGTGAACTAATGAAAAAATTCATAACTATATCGCGTTAAACAATTTCTAAGCCGCCTATGTGGCGGTGAACTGGCTTTTAATTTAAGCCTAAGCCGCCTATGTGGCGGTGAACGAATTTCTAATTGCACTTACTTTTGAATTTAGCGAAACTAAGCCGCCTATGTGGCGGTGAACTTTTTACACAATTGTCGCAACCATTGTTGCAATTTTTTAAGCCGCCTATGTGGCGGTGAACAATTTTTACCGCCTAAATATAACAATCTTTTTTTTCTAAGCCGCCTATGTGGCGGTGAACAAAAAAGAACCATGATGTTTCGATGCCGTTTTTTTTTAAGCCGCCTATGTGGCGGTGAACGGAACTGTACGCAAAAAATTGTTTTTTCTAAGCCGCCTATGTGGCGGTGAACTTTTTTAATAATTTTCTAAGCCGCCTATGTGGCGGTGAACGGTAACCATAGCATTGCAAAATGCCAATTCTTTTTTTCTAAGCCGCCTATGTGGCGGTGAACGCCTATGTGGTGAACTATTTTCTAAGCCGCCTATGTGGCGGTGAACAAAAAAAAGGCTGTCGTTAAAAATTTTTTAAGCCGCCTATGTGGCGGTGAACAAAAAGTAAAAAATTAAATGCGGAACGGTGAATTTTTCTAAGCCGCCTATGTGGCGGTGAACGTTACAACAAATTCATGCACAATTGATGGTTTTTTTCTAAGCCGCCTATGTGGCGGTGAACTTTAATTACGCTTTGCAGCGCTTTTTTTCTAAGCCGCCTATGTGGCGGTGAACGCCAAAGCAGCTAATGCCAAACAAGCCGCCTATGTGGCGGTGAACGCTGCAAAGCTGAAGCAACCATCAACATCATTTTTCTAAGCCGCCTATGTGGCGGTGAACCATTTGATTGATTGAAGCCGCATAAATTTTTTCTAAGCCGCCTATGTGGCGGTGAACGGTGCACAGCTGTTTTAAACCAAGCTGATTATTTTTTCTAAGCCGCCTATGTGGCGGTGAACGCCTATGGTAGTTTTCAAGCCGCCTATGCGGTGAACATGCAACAAATATTTGCATTTTTTCTAAGCCGCCTATGTGGCGGTGAACCATCAAACGTATTAGCAAGCATGATTAGCTTTTTCTAAGCCGCCTATGTGGCGGTGAACTGAACTCTATTTACGGCTAAGCCTAAGCCGCCTATGTGGCGGTGAACATTCAATAAGCCGCCTATAAGCATGCATTGCGGTGCTTCTAAGCCGCCTATGTGGCGGTGAACATGCAATGGCGGTGAATTTAAAAATTTTTTTTTTCTAAGCCGCCTATGTGGCGGTGAACACTATACATGCATGTAACGCATTTGGCAAAAGTATTTAATTTAAGCCGCCTATGTGGCGGTGAACCAACAAGTCAATTTTCTACCCAATTTCTAAGCCGCCTATGTGGCGGTGAACCGTGAACGTGGCTGTGGCGGTGAACTTTTTTCTAAGCCGCCTATGTGGCGGTGAACATTTAATTGCGTAATTATGCCGCACTTTGTTTTTCTAAGCCGCCTATGTGGCGGTGAACGACAACCGCCTATGTGGCGGTGAACAAACCTTTTTCTAAAGCCGCCTATGTGGCGGTGAACCCAGCAAAAGCCCCAGCAGGGTGGGGAATGTTTTTCTAAGCCGCCTATGTGGCGGTGAACAGTAACTTTACACCAAAAAAACAAGCTATAACAGTGCTTTAACCCTTAAAAGTAGCAAATACCCCAAGTTTTAGAGCAAGGTTATAACTCATTGATTTTATTATATTGTTAAAGAGCTTCCAAAACATTGGGTTAAAATTCGGGTACAGACACGGTTTTGCTAAGACCGTATGTGCCAAATTTGCCCAGCGTTGCCTCATCGACAACAGTTTTTTTAATGTGTAACTTAAACAAATGCTGACCACTCAAACTTTTTAAGCTAATAAACGGCTCGGCAAGGGTGGTGGTGTAGCAATGGTCTTTAAAGTGAGCGGCTGACTCCTCTAAGCTAATGTTGCGCCGTTGTGCTTGGTGTGCAATGCGCTTGTCTAGGCTGTCTTTGGGTACGGCGCGGCTATATATGGCATGGCCTGTGACTTTGGATAAGGGCGTTTCTCTGGCTGAAGTAATATGCACATAGTCAGTGAGTCGCTCTAGCCATTTGCCAAGGTTAAGTTGCTCTAGCGCTTGTGTGGTGTTGGCAAAAATTCGCACTTTGCTACCCAAACAGCCAAAGCTTTTGTTGGCATCAAGCCGATATTGCGGAAAAGACACCCCATACGGAGTCTTGTCGTGTGTGTCTTTTTGCTCAACAAAGGCAAGGTGTAGTTGGGTGTAGAGGGTTGACCAAAGTTCATATAACGAATACTCAGGGTTATCCATGAGTGTTAGTTCAATGTAATGCTTCATGGTGTGAGCCTCCTAAATACGAATATCTTTAACATACGCCAGTCCTTTTTTACCCAAATAAAAAGCCGATACACCTGCATTATCAATTAAGGTGGCGAGTTCTTTGGCTTTTTCTTTAGAAATATCAAGATTGATTTCTAGCGTGCCACTGGCTTTGCTTAAAATAGAGGTGACTTCACCTTCGCCTTTTTTCTTTTCTTTGAGTATGTAAGGATTGCCCCAAACCAGTTTTTGTTTCCCTGTTGTAAAACGCTCCATAAGATTTTTGGGTGTAAAACCATTGTGTGATATGCCAGTTAATCCTCCTCTAGCAGCTCTAATTTCAGAAGTATCAAAAATGTTTGACAATCTTTCTAGCTGCAAATATAAAGCTGAGCAATAAAATGGTAGGGCTTCATAAATGCTGTTTTTCTCTTTTGGGGAGAAATTTGGATATTTGCTAGAAAAATACAGTTTAGCTGTCGTTGCGTTTTCAGTATTCGGTAGTTTAGCCTTTTTTATATCTTCCAATTTTGAAAGTATGGCGAGTGGTTCTAAAATTGGTTTATGGCTACTGATGTCATAGTTTTTGTTCAAAATAAACTTCAGTAAGTCTTCTCCTTCTAGCCATAATACACGCCAAAAATCTTCAGAAAACGAAGATGTTAGCCAAGGGTCATTGGTTTTAATCAAGCCTGTGAAGGTGTTTTGGTCGGTACTCCCAGACACATTACGAATATAAGCCATTTCGTTGGTTATTAAGGGTTTATCGACAATATCTGTATCTTGTAACACTGTCTCAATATCTGCAAAGTAGTAATTGGGTTGCAATCTTGCTTGATATAGCTTTTGTTGGTCGCCAATTAAACGATTCAAAACACCCATGACCGTATTTTTGGTTATGGAATGTTGCATAAAATTTCCAGCTTGTTTTAGCGTGGTCATTGAACCAACAAAGTTACGTCCACCTTTAGGTAACGGCTCATTATTAGAGCCATCTAAAAAAGAGTTTCGCCAAGAGGCTTCGTATTCAATGGTTATTTTCATGTCGTCACCTATTTGGCATAAAAATAAACAGCGTAATCTGATTCGGGCGTGGGGTTAATCGCATCAGGCGAGCGTTTAATACGCATCATTTTGTTGCTGTCGTTGTAGTCAACTTCAATGCTATCAACATACATATAGCCTTTGGCTTGTTTGATATTCAGCTCGGCTATCATATTGAGTGTGTGTTGAACCAAAATATCAATCGCTGTGTTATCAAGCAAAATTCCCGCTTCGCCTTCCTCAAAAATAGTCCCGTTACGCACATAATTGGCATGAAAAACAGCTTTAGGCTCGCGGTTAGGGTCTAATGATTTAATAAAATCTTGTACTACTTGAGCAATTTTTTCTCCTTCACCTTCTTTAACAATCATGGCAGCACGGTCAAATTTTTTGTCTAAAGAAATAAATTCTAATTGCTCAATGCTAATTGAGCCGTAAGCGGTATATTGGGTATCGCCAAAGGTGGTTTTAGAAAAAAAGGAGGTGCTATCACGTTCGCCAGCTTGACCAAATTGCTCAAAATTACCATTGCCTAATTGGTCAATAAAATCTTCAAGTAATAAAGGACTGGTGCGTTTACATTGACTTGATGGCACAACATAACCACGAATCAAGCCCGTTATAGAGGCTAATACATCTGTCAAATTTTTATCTTTGGCATAATGCAGGTCAAAGGCTTGGTCGCGGAATAAATGGTGACGAATACAATTTTGACTTATGTACAACGGCGTTTGACTAAAGTCGATGTCAGTGGCTTGTTTTTTATATTTGTAGCCTGTTTCTTCTTTAATTTTACCCGTTAAATTAGTATAACCTCGCAATTTGGGTAGAGTGTGATTGTCCACTGTTTTGCCATCATCGCCTGTGAGTGTTGTTGGGCCATTCCAATTAACTACGCCATAGCCAAAAGCGGTAATTTTAAAGTCCACGCTTTTAATGCCAGTTACTTTGTTCATGTTTTAGTCCTCGTTGTTGTTTAATAAGTCTTTCATGGCAATCATGCCAATAGGTTGTTTGTCGCACTCAACATAATAAATAGCTTCTGCTGGTGCGGTTTTTTCGCCTAACTGATGGAGTAAATCATCAGGCGTATAACTCAAATAAAGTGGGTATTCGGGGTCACGCGCAAAGTTTTCTAATAGTATTTTTCTTACCGTCACTTTGTTGGCAGGAATCCCTTCAATAATGCTTGTTTTATCAATTCTTGCGTGTCGTTGAGCCATATAATCAACTAAACCATAATTGCGTATGGTATCGAGTGATTCTGTCAGATTATCAAATTGTTCAGTATCATTAACAGCAAATTGATAGGTGTAACGATTTAAAACGACAGGCTGTGTCGGGTTGTTGACATCACAAACGGCCATTTGCACAAAACGATTATCCCCACGCAAGGAGTTTTTGCTAATTTTGGCTCGGCCTTCGGTTTGGGCTTTTTTAGAGGGCATCACAAGCGGTTCATTAACTTTATTTGTCAGAATGTTAATGCTTGTTTTAATGGCAGCAAGTAAGTCACTCCTAACCGCTGTTTGGCACTGTTCTGACTGATAAAAGTCGGTATATATTTGGTAAAGTTGTGCGAGCTTGATAGGTTGTTCATCTAACTGAGCAAGTAAGTCATACCAAGCCTTTGCCGATTGCAAACTATTGAGCGAGTGTAAAAACTTGGCACTACCATCAACACACTTACCTTTACTAACGCTATCGGTAATAGCAATAGTCAGCACGCTGATAGTATCTTTATTAAGCCCAAAACGATTAAGTCGTCCTAAACGCTGCAATATATTTTCGGCAGTCGTCATCTCGCTCACCATATAATCACAACTAATGTTAAGCGATGCTTGCACAATCGGGCCACTGCGTAAAATACGGTACTTGTTTGTGCCATCACGCTTAAAAGAGTCATAAACTTCTTCAAAAAGTTGTTTTTTATCGCTCTTTTTAAATTTCGAGTGCAGCAAAATGCTACCTTTTTCTTGCTGTTGATTTTGAATAAAACTCAGTTGAGCCGTTTTGGCGGTATTGCTGATTACAAAGGTTTTATCGGTTTGTGGCTTGTAAAAGGGGTTGGATTCATCACGGATTTTGCTATCAAAGTGACAAAATTCAATTTTATATAGGCACTCATTAAAAGAGGGCATCACTGCTACATCATCACTATCAATGCCTAATACTTCTTTTAAGTAAAAATAATGTGGCGTAGCCGAGACTAATAAAGTGTTGGCTTGCCTTTCTCTTAGTTTTTTACAGGCAATCAGTTCGGCAAATAACAAAGTAAAAGCGGGTTCAGTCACGTACTCATGGTACTCATCAAACACCACATGAGCATTCATAAACTGTATCAGCATATCAATTTTGCTATGGCTGATAATGGCACTCAAAATTTGGTCGATGGTAGTAATGATAATATCGGCCGAAAAGTAGTCTTTTTCGGGCGTTTTGTTATCCCATGTGTTAGTAAATTTAAATTCACCTGTGGCAATTTCAATCTTGGTATTAGGCAGGTAATGTTGGGTGAGTTCATCAAAGATACCTTGACACACTTGTACACGCGGACAAATCCAAATAATTTGTTGGGCATTTTTGAGTGTTGCCCATTCAAGAGCAATTTTTGTTTTGCCACAGCCTGCGGCACCAGCTAACACGCTAACCGAATCTTTATCGCTCAGCTCTTTTGCTATTTCATGCTGTTTTTGTGTTCTTTCGCTATTAGGAAACTGTGTTAGGTAGTCTTTAATTTGACTGCTTAAATTGCTCTCAAGGGTTAATGCTTTAGTGACTAATTCGAGTAAAGAGTTATTTTTAATGTGATGCAGTAGGGCAGGAGCTGATAAAGCGGATACAAGTCGGTCAGCAGTAATCACACAAGCACGAATCACATTGCAATTACCATTATCTTTGGCTTCTTTAGCAAAGTTATCAAAAGTTTCTTTATTTGGTGAATAAACTTTAAATGCTGGTAAGCCAATACCTTGAGTATTAAGTTCTTCCACAAATTGGCTCTCAGGTTTTGACCAGTTGAGTTTATTTAAAATAGATTCATGGGTGCTAGTGTAGGTGGCGGCTAACGCATCTACCTTTTCTAAAACACTAAAGCCGCTTTCAAAAAACGCTTGTATCTTGTTGTTAAGGCTTGCCTCAAACACTTCATAAATATCATTAAGGCTATCGAATTTTTTGCTGCCTTTATCATTTTTACGAAAAGGTTTGGCATGATGCCAATAAATAACGTGTTCAATATAGCGTTTGTGTGCTGGGTTAATCGCGGATTTTTTTCCAGCGTGCTGTTCAAAGGCTTTAAATGCCACATAAGAAATTTCATTGTGGCGTGGGTGTTTGTCAAAACTGAATTTGTTATCGTCAATGTGTTGGCCATCTTCGGCAACAAAAGTTTTGCTTTTATCTTTAGTGACCCATGTTTGAAACTGTGGGTCAATTTTGCCAACATCATGCAAGCAACCTACAATAAAAGCACTGAGCGCAAATTTTTCTTTGTTTTCTGTTAGTACCGCCAAACACAGTTGTTGTGCAACATAACCCACCGCAAATAAATGCTCAATTAACGGCTGATAATGTGTATTGGCATACAATACATCTTTTTGTGGTTTGATATTCACAATATCCATAAACACCTCTTTGCTAGTAAAATTCACCGCCACAAACCCTTCTTTGCTAAACTTATTTCTATTACCCACAATCCATACCAACTCACTCCGCAACCGTGAGCGCAACCAATGACAAGCCACTGCTGTGTTTTTAGTTACAGTTTTGCGTAATAGTTGTTTAACTGCCAATAAACCATCTTCGGTAATCACCGTTTGCCAAGTGTTGTCACCAATACGATTAGCAAAGGCATCTAGCACGCGCCGTGTACGGTTAATGGCTTTTTTGTCGCATTGGCTTACAAAGGTAACGAGCATAAGTTTTCCTTAAAAAAGGGAGTTATCCACACATTTTTTATATAACGATGAAGTCCCCTCTCCTCGTAGGAGAGGGCTAGGGTGAGGTCTAAGAATTACCCCTCACCCCAACCCTCTCCCAGTGGGAGAGGGAGGCTATTTTGTTGTTAAAGCCGCCTGTTTAACTTGCTCAAACATAAAATCCAACGCCTTATGCTCGGTAAACTTTTGTAGCACTTGCTGTCTAAATTCTTGCTCTGTGGCTTTTTCTTTGGCGCAAATAAAAGCCAGTGGCAATACCAGTGTGTCCTTAACCAAATCCGCCACATCAAACACCAAGGCACCGCGCCGCGTTTTGCCGTGCATTACTGCAAAACCATGTGGAATGCCTAAAACCCACAACGTGGTAGCCGCTAAACCATAGGCCAAATAATTGCCGTGGTTTAAAAACTCATTGGCAGTATCGCTGGAGTCACGGTCACGTACAAAATTTGCAAGCTTGCAACGCGTGGCGGCGGCTTTGTATAAGCGTTTGGTGAGGAGCATTTCGTCATTAAGCAAATCACCAATTTTTTGGCTGTTGCTAATATCATTTTTAAAGGTGGCAAGGGCAGTGCTAATGTCGGTATCGTTTACATAAAAGCCTTCGCCTTGCAAGTCACGGTCTTTTGTCCAAATACGGCTTAAATAATCTATTCGCGCTTGTTGAAAGGCTTGGGCAACCTGTAAGCGTTTTTGATCGTCAAACCAAAAACTTAGCCAGCCTTGTACATATTCGGTGGGACGGTACTCGCTTTGGGGGCTTAGCCATTCTATTTCTGCCCCTGCAAATAACGGTGTGCCTCCGCCGCCACAAAAGCCCACCAATACGCCTGCACTGCATAACATACGCATGGCGGCTTGGGTAATGGATGTGCCTGTGCCAAGTAAAATCACGGTGGTATTGGCAATCGGAATGTTCCAGTAGTAGTTTTCGTCTTTACCTTCGGTGAGGTATAACACGCGGCCATCTTTTTGCATCACCCGACAATGCTCAAGGTAATACATATTGGCGCGTTTGGAGTGCAAAATGGCTTTGAGGGCGGAGGGGGATAAATCGTCCATGAGCGTTTCCTATCAGTTTTACACTTAGAATTTACTCCAATTAAGCCTTAATATACAAGTTCTAACGCAACTTCTTACTATTGGCTTTTATCTCTAACAAATTCTGTTTGCGGCTAATAATTTTGGCCAGCAAAGGATAGTTCTCTTGCGCTAAACGCTGTGCTTGCTCAAGGTCTTTAAGTGCTTTTTCTATATCACCTAACAAAAAGCTATATTCGGCACGCGCTCTTAACAAATTTAAACCGTCTTTTTGGGCTTGATACACTTCGGTCAATTTTTGCCACACATACGGGTCTTCGGGGCGTTCATAAGACAAAGGTTTAAGCCATATTAACGCTTGCTCGTATTGTTTATTTTTAATAGCGGCATTTGCAGCATAAAATCTTAGCGCATCATTATTAGGGTTTAACAGCAAGGCTTGCTGCAAAAGCTTTAAGGCTGTTTGAGCTTGATTGTCGGCTAACTCAATATCGGCCTCTGCAATCACATAATCAATGCGTTGTGGCCACTGTTGGCGAAGTTTTTTAACCTGTTGTCGTGCCGCCTCATAGTCTTCGCTATTAAGTAACAAAAACGTCAGTGCAAGTCTAGCAACTTGGTTATCGGGATTGTCTTGTAATTGTTGTTGCAAGGCAGAAATCTTAGCGCGGTCTTTAGGGTTAATAATCGCCAGTAGTCGGGTTCTAATTAACTGATAATCTAGGCTAGTCAATGTGCCAGTTTGCGGTAATTGACGGGCGCGGAGGGTACTATCGGCAATCCGTTCTTGGCTCAAAGGATGGGTTAACAAAAACTCGGGCATAAAGCCTAACGCCCGTACTTGTTTATCCATTTTAACAAAAAAATCGGCCATCGCTTGTGGATTAAACCCTGCGGCCAACAAAGTTTGCATACCCAAATGGTCGGCCTCGCGCTCATGCAAACGGCTATAACTGAGTTGTTTATCAATTAAAGCTGCTTGAGTAGATAAACCCAATGCCAACCCTGCATCACTGTCGCTGGCACTACTTAAGGCAATACTGGCTAAAATAGCTGCCAAATATAGCCAGCTATCACCGCTTTGTGCTTGACTAGCACGCGCATAGTGATGTTGGTCAATGTGTGCCAACTCGTGAGCCAATACTGCTGCCACTTCGGCCTCGTTATCGGCATATAGTAATAACCCTGCATTAACGCCAATTACGCCACCCATCACCGCAAAAGCATTGATATTGCGGTCAGGTAACAACACTAATTGTAATTGTTGATGTTTGCTTTGGGCGGCAAAAGCCAGTTTGTAACTGAGGTTTTCTAAATAGTTATTGATGAGAGGGTCACTTAAAACAGGTGTGCTGGCGCGTAACTCACGCAAAAATTGTCGGCCAAGGGCGTATTCTTGCGCCGCATTGACGCTAAATGTGGCAAAATCGGGCAAGGTGTTTGTATCTTGAGCATGATTAAGGCTTGCTTGCCCCCACAGCAGCCCAACACATAGCAAAGACCGTAAAAAATGCGCCATAATCAATAGGTATTAAAAATCATTAGGAAAGCACCATGAATGTTCTTGATGCGCGTGGCATGCGTTGCCCTATGCCATTGTTAAAATTAAAGCAGAGTTTGCATCAACTCAATGTGGCAGAAGTGTTAACCGTGATGACCACTGACCCAATGTCTAAACGTGATTTTGTGGCGTTTTTGCAACGCAGTCCTCATAAGCTGCTGAGTATTACCGAGAATGACAGCGAGATTTGTTTTGAGATTCAAAAAGGGGAGTAGAGGCTTGTTAAAGTGGTACTTTTAAAATCCTCCCCAGCCCTCCTTTAAAAAGGAGGGAGTTTTTTGTTGGTTGAGTGTTTGTAGCCTGTGTGAAGTGTAACGTAACACAGGGGAAGTTGCGGTGGTTGCCCTTCGACTCTGCTTAGGGGAACAAGGTCGTGGTGGTTGAGCAAAGTCGAAACCAACGCAAAAGTAGATGTAATCAAATCAATTCTTTAATCTTTGCCAATACTTCAGCCGCATGACCTTTGGCTTTAACTTTTGGCCAGTGATATTGTAATTTGCCTTGTTTATCAAAAAAGAAGGTGCTTCTTTCAATACCCATGACCTGTTTGCCGTACATATTTTTGAGTTTAATCACATCAAATGCCTGACAAACCGACTCATCGGTATCGCTAATTAAATCAAAGGGCAAACATTCGTTAGCTTTAAACTTTTCGTGTGATTTAAGGCTATCTCGCGACACGCCAATAATTACACAATGTAATGCCGTAAATTCGGGCATCAAATCTCTAAAATCTTGCGCTTCGGTAGTGCAACCAGGAGTAGCATCTTTAGGATAAAAATAAATCACCGCAGCACGACCAGCAATCAGTGCACTGAGCGAGCTTTGTTGCTGCAAGGTGGTATCAACTACTAAATCGGGTACGCTATCGCCAAGTTGTAAGGGCATAATATCTCTCTAGTTTTTATAGGGTTCTAAAATGGCATCCAAATTGCGGTCATCACAAAACAACATAAAGTTTTCGCGCAGTGTACCCAAATGAGCTTTAGCAGGAATATTAACCACCATACTCAAGGCAAACATCGGTGAGCCTGTATGTGGAGCGGCATAGGTGCTCGTTTCTAGGGCTTCAATATTCATTTGCTGACTAGCAAAAAAGTTAGCAATGTCGTGAACAATACCGGGGTTGTCTAATGCCACCACGTCGATACGATACGGAACAGATTCACGTTGAGGAGCGCGTGCTTGAGTACGTTTGGTAATAATAGATAAATGTAAACGTTCTTCTAAGTGATGGACTTGGCTTTCAAATTTAGCAATTGCATCCCATGTGCCAGACAGCATCATGATAATCGAAAACTCTTGCCCCATGACCACCATACGGCTATCTGCAATACTGCATTTTGATTCGGTGGCGGTACGCGAAATTTCATCAACAATACCCGTTTTGTCACCACCCAACGCGGCTAAGACTAAATGATGTTCCATGCTTTATCCTACAAATGTAAAAAATAATCCCCGACTTTAACGGTAGCGCGTGGGGTCTGCAAGTCCTGCCGCCAAAAAACCTTCTTTGCGTAAGCGACAGCTATCACATTTACCGCAGGCTTTGCCTTCTAAATCGGCCTGATAACAAGACACAGTTAAGCTATAGTCCACACCCACTTGTGTACCTTGTTGAATAATTTGAGCTTTGGTCAAATGCAACAACGGTGTTTCAATCACCAGTTTATGACCTTCAACCCCAGATTTAGTTGCTAAATTAGCAAGCTGCTGAAAAGCTGCAATATATTCGGGACGGCAATCGGGATAGCCCGAATAGTCCACGGCATTGACGCCAATCACAATCGCTTGGGCGTTAATGACTTCGGCAAAGCCTAAAGCAAAAGATAAAAATACCGTGTTGCGTGCAGGCACATAAGTTACAGGAATGCCTTCGCTAGCTTGTTCGGGTACGGCAATAGAGGTGTCGGTCAGGGCAGAGCCACCAATACCGCCTAAATCAATGTTAATAATGCGATGTTCCTTTGCGCCTAGTGTTGTGGCTAAGCGGCTGGCGGCGGCTAATTCACTGTTATGACGTTGGCCATAGGCAAAACTGAGGGCATAACAGTCATATGTTTGTTGTGCCAGAGCTAAGCAAGTGGCCGAATCTAAGCCACCTGATAACAACACAACGGCACGCGGTTTGGAGGATGGAGTCATTTAATGGCCTGCCTCGTTATTCCATAAAAATTTGTGGAGTTGAAGTTGTAATCTTGCCTCAAGTTTGTCGTGCAAAATCCATTCGGCTAATTCGGTTGGGTTTTGTTGACCATAACTGGGTGACAACAATACGTCACTGACGCGTTGTGTGAGTTGGTATTGGTCTATTTTAAAGCGCGCCCAGTCATAATCACGTTTGCTGCATACCACAAATTTAACTTGGTCATTGGCGGTCAAAAAAGCAATGTTATCGTATAAATTGCGGTGTGATTCGCCTGAGTCTGGCGTTTTAAGGTCAAGCACTTTGCTCACACGCGCATCGACTTGGCTAACATCTAATGCGCCACTGGTTTCTAAAGACACCTGATAACCTGCGTCGCACAAGGCAGTTAATAATAATAAGCAATTGGGTTGTGCTAAGGGTTCACCACCTGTGACGCATACATAACGCGCACCGTAGCTAGCCACTTGCTCTAAAATTTGCGCAAGGGTGTATTTTTCGCCACCTGTAAACGAATAAGTGGTGTCGCAATATTGGCAACGTAAAGGGCATCCTGTTAACCGTACAAAAACGGTAGGAACACCGACTGTACGTGCTTCGCCTTGAAGTGAATAAAAAATTTCGGTCAAACGCAGTTCGGACGATAACATGCTGGTCACGGTATAAGCCTAGGCTAAAAACAAGGCGCGAATTTTAGCATAAAAACAGAGCACGATTATGTTTTTAGAAACAGTGGTAGGGCGCAATAACCGAAAGGCATTGCGCGTTTAAAAAGAGAAGATGGTTCAGAACCTTTGCGTTAACTCGTGGTGGTTTAATCAATTGGGATGTGTGTGTGCCACAAGTGGGTATTACACTGCAACCGCAAGTAATGGCTAGCCAAGAAGATGAGACAAATTTGGCGGTGTTGACAGGGTTGGTGGTGAAGAAGTGTTAAGATATAAAGCAAGGATGCTTTAACCTAAAATAAAATTTGAAATTAAGAGGAGAGTAATAATGGCCAATCGTAACGAAATTTATATTTGGGATTCTCAATATAAAGCCCTACCCAAAGATTATCAGCAAGCGGTAGAAATGGCCGAGAAATACGCCACAGCCTCAGATGAGCCGAGTGATCGTTTAAAGCGTTTTGCTAAAGAAATGGCCAAATATGCTGATGCACATCAGGATGAACTAGAAGAAAATGTTTTTGATTTTTTAGATAGCATCATTTATGCGGTCAATGAGCAAACAACAATTGCTTTAGTACTCGATTTGCCTGACGATGATTGGGAGCAAGCCTTACAACTAACCGTTGAGTACGCAACCTCTAGAGGCCTAATTGTTGTTGCACCCGAGCTTATTTTGGCTTTTATGCCGCATGGAAAAATACTACCACCTGAGCAAAAACAGGTATGGCAAGCATTATGTGCAGGAGAGCATGAAGACGACGAATATGTAGAAGACGATACACCAAACACGGTAGAGGTGCCACAAGTTGAAGACAAAAACCTGCCTAAAACCTTAAAACAATACCATAAATGGGCAAATAATGTGTTTGACATGGAGCTATCTGTCTTTGGTTTTAAACGCATAGAAAAACCAGAGTGGATAGGTGAAAATGGCACAGACAGTGTTTTTATGAGGGAAGTTGAAATAGGTCAGCAATACATTGAGTTTTCTTATGTAGGTAGAAACCCCTATTTTGGCCAAAATATTTACTTTAGAATGGTTTCTAATTTAGGTGAGGAGATTTATCGTCTATTTCCTTTTTCGCAAAGTGAAGTTTTTACGGTATTTGGGACAGCATTAAATAACATCTACGACTTTACAAATTGCAAGGTATACAAAACTAGCATGAGTGACGTTAAACGAGAAGTGAAGATTATTAAAGCTAATATCATTAGTATATTTGATGGTGCGACTACTCTAAAAGAATTAGATGAATTAATGAATGGTAACACCAACCCTACTTTTAAGCGAACACACGATAAACATTATGCCCCACATCGTTTAATTGTTGCACGTTTGGCTGACAACCCGCAATTTGAGCAATTGGCCATTGAGCTTAGGACGTTTGCTAGAGATGCAGGTAACAACAATAAACCCATGCGTGAACAATGGGATAATTTTGTCAAATACCTGCGTGAAGACATTAATCCACAAACTTACCGCCAAAAAATGGCCGAATTAAAAAGGCAAGAGCAGCAGGCTGAGGCAATCAGAATTAATGCCTTACAAGCACAATTTAACCCGCAAACCCCCGAAGAACTCATGAATCTGGCCAGCCAGTGGCATGACCCTAAAACACATCTGATTTGGCAGCGTTGTTGTATAGGTCAACAATGGCGCAATGGCGAAGTAATCGGAAACTCTCAAAAACTTAGTTGGAAAGAGGTTTTAAAATTATTAGAAGAACTTAAACATACGGGTTGGCGCTTACCTTCATTAGACGAGCTAAAAACACTCAGGTTTACTAAACGCATTGGCTATATTACCAAAAATGGGTTTGATTATTTTGAACTTACACAAACTAATTTTTATCAATGGATTGTGCGGTTAGATGAGCCGTTGATTGTTGGTGTAACAAACGTTGATAACCCTACCATATACGATGCGCCACGCGTACAGGACATAAAAAATGATCCAAACCTCAAAGGTTATGTACGCTTAGTCAAATCAGTTTCTTAGAGCCGTAGCCTGTATGCAGCATAGCGAAATACAGGATATCTAACGACAATAACTGTTTTGCTTAAAAAACCCCGTGTTGCGTTGCACTTCACACGGGCTACCAATTCTGCCCTACAACCATGTTTCAAACAGGCTACTTTTTTGCAATATAATCCGAATTGCGTGCAACAATCACGGGGTAGCTTTCTTTATCATCAAATAGGATGCGTTTGTAAATACTCACGCAACACAGCATCTAGTCTGGTTTGCCAACCTTTACCCGTGGCCTTAAAGTAGGCAATAACCTCGGGAGACAAGCGTACGGTAGTCGATACTTTGGGGTTATTAGAGACAGGACGACCGACGGCACGTTTACCCACTTTCATGACGGCATTTTGCCATGCTGCATCAGTCATCGCAGGGTTTTCATCATCACAAACAATATCTTCATCAGACATAGCAGCTACTCTAGCCCAGTCTGTTAAATCAGTTGGGGTAGGCTTGCCAATAGCGTTTTTGCTCATGTTTAGTCGCCTTACGTATAGAAATAATGTGGTCACATTCGTTGCGTGGCGTATGCACCATCATCACAACCACGATATTGCCGTACAAGCCTAATGTTTGATAACGCACTTCACCATAGGCTTCTTTAGCATCTTCCCATGTAATATGAAAATTCTCAAAAACACTTTCTGCACCAACGAAGTCAAAACCATGCTTTTCAAGGTTAATTAGACGTTTGCTTTCGTCATAGCTAATCATGTTTATATCCAGTATTACATTGAACTATTGTAATTACGAAAAGTAATCATGTCAAAATTATTGTTACTACAAAAAAGCTCGCGTAGGGCGGAATGTATTCCGCCATGTTTAACGATGAAAGTTAATCTTAATGATGATTTTAAAATAAATAACGGTGCATTAGGCTAACGCTAATGCCACTGACTGTAATACTAAAAAACAATGGACTATCGCTTTAAAACTGCTGTAATCCCGTGTTGCGTTGCACCTCACACGGGCTACAACTAACAAAAGAGCTTATTTTTTTGCTTTATCTGTTGTTTTGGTTGATGTGGCGGCTTTTTTGTCCTCAGGCACAGCCACTTTTTGAGCGGTTAAATACACTTTTGCAGCTTTGGCTTCTTCGGACTGAGGAAATTCTTTAATAATCCGCTGCATAAGTTTTATGGCTTCGGTAGTCTTGCCATCAACATCAGCAAAACTGGCCAGTTTTAACATGGCAGCAGAGGCTTTGGGCGAGTCGATATAGTTATCAATCACTATTTTAAAACTCTTTTTGGCATTATTGACATCGGCAGGGCTAGCTGCCAAATAAAACTCACCTAACCAATAATAAGCACTAGGAATGTACGTGCTTTGTGGATAGTTTTTAATAAAATTACGCATTGGGTTAATGGCTTTATTAGGCCCACCATTTTTAAAGGTTTGATAGGCGGCGTAATAATCGCGTTTGTCGTCATCAGGATTGATAACGGGCGTTGTTTTAGTATCTACAGTTACTGGCGTGGCAGTCGCAGTGTCGCTTGTAACAGTAGGGGGTGTTACTGCGTTGGCTTCTAATTTAGTTGTGCGATTGTTTAATTCGCTAATACGCTGATCTAAATCTAAATAACGATTACGCGCGTCTTGCTTCATGCGCTCAATGACATTGGCTTGTACTTCTAAAGCACCGTTTAACTCGCGTAATTCTTGCTGCAATTGTTGTACTTTTTGATAAAGTTGCCATTGCATGGTGGGCGTGTTATCAACGGTAGGAATAGTGGCTGGTGCAGCGGGGGCTGGGGTAGGTGCGGTGCTGAGCGACTTCTCTTCAATCACCAAACCAGCGGCATAAGAACTTTGATAAATGGCAATACATAAAACAGAAAGAATAAATTTGTACATAAAAAAACCTTAAAGACCTGCAATAACAATGACCGAGACATTATCTTTACTTCGACGAGCATTGGCTAATTCTAACATATCCAGCGCAATGCCTTCGACATCATGTGTACGTCCCAACAAAGAAGCCAATTCATTATCGGAGAGCATATCGTACAAGCCATCGCTACATAATAAAAAGCGGTCTCCTGTATTGATTTTGAGATAATCGTAATCAATGGTCACATTCGGTTCTAAACCCAACGCACGGGTCAAAATATTACGAGAGACCTTTTCTAACGCTTCTTCACGGCTATAAAAACCTTGGTCAATAAATTCTTGCAGCAAAGAATGGTCATGGGTCACGGCCATCAGTCGCTCATCGCGCAACAAATATAAGCGTGAATCACCGACATGAGCATGATGTAAATAGCCGTTTTCTATCAGTGCACCGACAAAAGTTGTTCCCATACCACGGCAACGCACCGAGTGTTTAGCTTTTTCGCGGATAATAGCGTGCGCTGCCTGTAGCGCGGTTTCGAGTCTTTCGTGAGGCGACACACCACGAGTGGTCTGTTTTAAAATAGCACTAACGGTATCAACCGCAGTGCGGCTGGCTACTTCGCCCGCACTGTGTCCACCCATGCCATCAGCTAACAACGCCACACCCAATGAGGGCATACATAAAATGCAGTCCTCATTACTGGTGCGTGTTTTGCCAACGTCAGTATGGCCAACCATGATTAAGGTATTCAAGGTGTATATCACTCCTTGAGTTTAAACGTGTTTTTGACCGCAAGATTCAACACAATCTTTGATTGCGCGGGCAAATTCACGTCCTGTCTGATAACGCTCATCAGCATTTTTAGCTAAGGCTTTATCAATCACAGCACTTAAACAGGGCAGTTGGCTTTCTAAATCGGGACGTTTTTCAAAAATGGGGGGATGAGGTTCATTAGTGATTTTAAACATCAATGCCGCCATAGAGTCTGCTCTAAAGGGAGCTGTACCTGCCAACATTTGATAAAACATCACCCCTAAACTATACAAGTCCGAGCGACCATCGACTTTTTTGCCAGCTAATTGCTCAGGAGACATATAAGTTGGTGTACCCAATACTGTTCCAGTTTTGGTTTTGCTAGAGTCGGTAATACGCGCAATACCAAAGTCGGTAATTTTGACTTCGCTATTGTCGGGGTTATACATAATATTGGCAGGTTTAATATCACGATGAACGATATTAAATTGATGAGCATAATCTAATGCCAAAGCCGATTTATGAATAATGTTTATCACTTTGGGCAAGGGCAACAAATTATCATATTTGGTATAGCGGGCAAGGTCGTGGCCTTTCAAAAACTCCATCGCAATATAGGCTAAGTCGTGTTCTTCACCTGCATCATAAATAGTGACAATATTGGGATGATTGAGGCGACCAGCTGTTTCTGCTTCGCGGAAAAAGCGTTCTTTAACTTCTTCTAATTCGTCGGCTTCAAATTCTTCTTTTAAAGCCATGGTTTTAATTGCAACCACGCGGTTAATTTTGGGGTCTTTACCCAAATACACCACACCCATCGCACCTTTGCCGAGTTCTTTTTCGACCTGATAACGGCCAAGCATTGGTTTTTCGTCGCTATTAGGGTCTAAAATCATGGTGGAGTTAGTGGCAGAGCTACTGCTACCACCCAAAATAACCGTTTCTTCGAGTTTTTTGGCGCGTGCTAGTTTATCTTTGAGGTCTCTAAAGTCAGGGGCAAAATCAGCCATGTACTGATACACCGAAATTGCCTTATTAAACTGACGCTTACGCTCATAATCTAGTGCTAAGTTATACATCACATCTAAAATAGATTCGTCGCGTGGACATTGACGGAATTTTTCAAAGGCCATATCGAGTTGGCCTTGTTGTTGTAAGGCCAAACCCAACATACGGTTAGATTCTGAAGATTTCTCGTCTGAGCGTAATTTGGCTTTTTCGGTCACTAAATAATGTTTGGTAGTCAGTAACACATGACCTGTAATCACTAAGACCGCAGGTAACATCAAGGGAACCCAAATGCCAGAGCTAGTCATTAGGGCAAAGTGAGCCACAAATAAACTGACCACAAAGGCCAATGATACCATTGCCGCGTGTTTAGCCGATAAACGTGGCAGTAATACGCATAAATACAGTGTGCCTAACAAAAATAAACCCCAACGTAACAAGCTGCTCCACTCAGGCACAATAAAAAAGTTTTGGTTTAAAATGCTGGCAACGTTATGTGCCAAAATTAACACAGGCTCCATTTTGGGCGAGATAGGCGTGACTTGTGGTGAACCTAGGCCATAAGCGGTTGGGCCAATAATAACGATTTTGTCTTTGTATTTATCAACTGGGATTTTGCCACTGACCACATCATAAAAAGAATCAACTCTAAAAGGTGAGGCATCGTGAACATCGCCATAATAAAAGGTACGCATTTGCGAAAAGGCATCAGTTTTGATGTTGATTTTGCCCAGTTGCACACTTTCGCCTAAATTAACTTTAATGTCTTTGGCATCTAAATTAAGACTTTTGGCTGCCAACATTAAGGCCAACGAAGGGTACAAATCACCGTCATAACTCACGACAAGCGGCTCGGTACGTACTCCACCATCGTTATCAGGGTTATAACTTAAATGGCCTAATAAAGCGGCACTTTCACCTAATACTGGAATGGGTGGAACAGCCAAGTTGGTTTCGGGCGGTAGCATATTAAGCGTGGCTGCATCGACATTATCACGAATATTCTCGGGGCTAATATGATGTTTAGTCACATAATCAGGCAGTTTGGTATCGGCACGGCCTTGCATCTCACCTAAAACAAATTGCATGGGCAGTACCACATTTTTTGCCGCTGCCATACTGTCAGCGAGTTGCTGATCGGTATTAAGTGTCGATTCTGCCTCGGCTAATTTCATGCCTAATTCACCAATGGCATTATTATCGGTCATTGAGGCAAGGTTTTGATTATAAAAATCATTTAATTCACGAATCGACTTTAAACCAGCATCAATTTGCGGCTCAGACAAAAAGATAGGCACACCAACCGCTTTAGCACCACCTTGATTTAAACCTGCAATCATTTGGGCTAAATAGCTGCGAGGCCACGGCCAACGACCAATATTTTCAATACTCTCATCATCAATGGCAATAACGGCAACTTTGTCGCCTGCGTCATGCACACTCGATTTAACGCCGACATCGTAGGCATTACGTTCGATATTTTCGAGAAGAGGGGAAGAAGACAGTGCTGCCATGACACCAGCAATGACGAGGCCAACCACCCAGTCACTTTTCCACGAGAAAGATATTTTGGCCATTTGTCGCTAATCCTGCTGCTGATTGAAGAATATCAACGTTAATTGCAATCTTGTCGTTAATATCATCATTTTATTATTGGAGTTTAACTGCCCGATTTTAACTATAACTGAGCACCTAGGTATAGTCCTAAGTTGTTCTTATTGTGCAGTAAAGAGCAATTAAAGCGTGGTACTGTGAGAGGGCTGACTAAAATGTTGGAATTGTTGTTTTATTGTTCGACAAAAAATGCCAATAGTTGAGTGGTTTTTGGTTATTTTTTGAATCATATAAATATATCAGGACGGATGTATGTATGGCCTAAGTCCTAAAGAGAGGAGTTGATATGTCAACTGTCAGGGTGGCTGCACCCCGTTATAGTGATGAGGAATTGGCATTACAAACGAATTTGTATATTGCTTTGCGTCGAGCCAGTGGCCGAGTGATTGATTTAGTGTGGTTTAGACAAAATCAAGAATATGCGCGCGCAGTATTGGAATATGCCGATACCATGACTGACCGCGATGTTAAAGAATCGGCTCGCCGTTTACGTCTGACACAATCAAACGATATAGCAGCGAGTAGGGGTTAACACCGCGTTAAGTGTTATATCCCACGGAGCAGCTTCAAGCGCAGTGAGCTGCTGACAATCGTGGGCAATGCCTAGTTTATATACTTGGCTAAATTTTTTTTTAGCCAAACTTCTATCATAAAACCCACCACCCATCCCCAAACGATGGCCATATTTATCAAATCCCACCAACGGCAAGCAAACTAAGTCTAATTGATGAATAAATAACCGTGGTTGATGCTTAGGCTCTTTAAAACCAAAACGATGCTTGTGCAAACGAGTATTATGTTTAATTTGTACAAAGCCCAACTCTTGATTAGGAAAGCGTTGTAACACAGGTAAATAGCAATGCTTTTTTAGTTTGAGAGCCAGTTTTATCAATAACTGTGGATTAAGTTCGCCATCACTCGCCTGATAAAAGGCAATGCGTTTAGCGCGCTTAAAAATTAAAAGACGCGCAAAGCGGAGTGTAATTTGTTGACTAGCTTGTTGTTGTTGATAAGGAGAGAGTTGACGACGAGCTTGCCGCAATTGACGACGTAGCTGTTGGCGTTGAACTAATGTATCAGACATCACAAAAAGGGGACTCCAAAGTGCCGCTATCCATCTAGACCCTTGAACCCAGAGGTTCAAGGTGGAAAAGAGTATGCCGCTTTAGGCTTTCTGAACCAGAGGTTTTGCAACTTGGCAGACCTGCACACCACAGACAATACGTCATTTCCGAAAAGAAAATTATCGGCTCAGGGGACGCGATAGATTGGCGCACACTCCAGAGATGTTTTTAGTATATCGAACTCATCATAAGATGCAAGCATTACGCTTTTTCTGTTACATTTTTGCGAGATGTTTGAGCAAAAACACAGCAAAAACCTTTTTTTTCAGTTGCTTAGCTTTATTACGCCAACGCCTTATCAATTTTACCTGTGAGCATTTGTAAGGCTTGACCCATTTTTTGAGCCATGTCATTTTGTTTTTTGTTTTCAAAAAGCTCATGGCAAATATTAAGTGCTGCCAATACCGCTACTCGTTCGGCTTCTAGGCCACGCGCAGCTTGACGAATTTCTTTCATTTTTTCATCAAGATATTTAGCCGCTTGTTTGAGTGTTTCTTGTTCGCTAGTTGGTGCTTCAATACGATAACTTTTGTCAAAAATCATCACGTCAATGGCTTGAGTGGACATAAGTGGATTCCTTAAATTATTATTCGGTCAAGTTTCAGGGCTTTCTAAGGCTTTTAGGCGCAAAATAATCGCTTCGACGCGAGCACGAGCATGGTCGTTTTTACGACTAAGCTCTTCTTTTTCGGCCATCAGTTTATTGCGTTCTGCTTGCCAAGCGGCTTCTTTTTCTTTTAATTGTTGAGTATCGCCACTGGCTTGTTTCAGCTGCTGATTTTCGACCTTTAAGGCATCTAATTGCGCTTGCAATTGACGTGTGTCAACATTGGCTTGTTTAAGTTGCTGGTTTTCGGCACTCAATGCCTGTAACTGCGCTTGTAATTGGCGAGTATCACCGCTGTTTTGTTTAAGACTCTGATTCTCGGCACTGAGTGCTTGAACCTTTTGAATGAGGCTGTCGATGCGCGAATTTAACGCGCGAAAATCTTGTTCTAGCATTTTTTTGTCGCACTACATGAGTTTGACGGCTAATATAGCAATAACTAAATTAACCGTGGTCAATGTGAGAGTTTATTATGCACCCAGTTGCTACCGTTCCCAGTTTGCAATCGTTGCAACATATGTTACAAGATTTGCAGTTAGTGGTCACTGCCAGCGAAATGCACGGTTTTATTTCGGGTTTGTTAGCGGCTGGTGTGCGCCTTAATAAACAACAACTGATTAAATTGTTGGAGGCACATACCGAAACCGACCAAGCCTTTGATGATGCACTGATTGCGAGTGTATGGCAAATACAATTAGCAACGCTAGAGGCATTAGGTGCTTCGGAAATAATTTTTACACCTTTGTTACCCAATGATGATTATACCTTAGAAGAGCGAGTAATTGCTTTGGCTGATTGGTGTCAGGGCTTGTTAGCGGGCTTTGGTTTGGCGGTGCGCGGTGATGATGCTCGGTTACAAAAAGGCGATATTCAAGAAACACTGCAAGATATTGTTAATATTGTCCATGTTGGCGGTGATTTTGAAACCGAAACCGAAGAAGACGAAAAAGCCTATATGGAGCTGCATGAGTTTGTGCGTTTTGCCGTGGTGCATTTGTTTGAAGAAATGTCACCACCCGAAGAACATCGTCCGCAACATGAACAATTACATTAAAAAATTGCGTAAGACTTCGACTCCGCTCAGCCAACACGGTTTCCTGAGCGAAGTCGAAGGAATAACTAATATACATCAACAATCTCTATACTTAATTAAGTAGAGTAAAACCATGCATTCTCTCTTACCAAAACAACAATTTAGTCAACGCCGAAATGCTTTAATGCAATGGATGGGGGCGGACTCTATTGCCATATTACCTGCCGCACCGCAGCATATTCGTAATCGAGATGCCGATTACCGTTACCGCCAAGACAGTGATTTTTATTATTTATCAGGTTTTGCCGAACCCGAAGCGGTATTGTGTCTGATTCCTAATCGTCCATTGGGCGAAGTGGTGTTGTTTTGCCGAGAACGAGACAAAGAGCGTGAATTATGGGACGGCTATAGGGCAGGATTAGAAGGTGTAATCGAATTATATGGCGCAGATGAGTCGTATCCCATTTCAAAATTAGATGAAATTATGCCGACGCTTATGGAAGGCAAAAAAAAGCTGTATGTTAATTTGGGTGGTCAAGCCGATTTTGATAATAAAGTGATTCAGTGGCTCAACAGTATTCGTGCCAAAGCCCGTCAAGGTGCTAAAGCACCTGCCGAATTGCTAATGCTCAATCATTTACTGCATGAGCTTAGACTGTATAAAAGTGCCGAAGAATTAGCCGTCATGCGTAAAGCAGCAACCATTAGTGCCAATGCCCATATTAAAGCCATGCAAAAAGCACAAGCAGGTATGTACGAATACGAACTCGAAGCAGAACTGATTTATGAGTTTATGCGTCACGGCTGTGTTGCACCTGCTTATAACACCATTGTTGGCTCGGGTCATAATGCTTGTATTTTGCACTACGTTGACAACCGTCGCCAAATGCAAAAAGGGGATTTGGTGCTCATTGATGCAGGGGCGGAGCTTGACCATTATGCCGCCGATATTACCCGTACTTTTCCTGTGTCTGGTCGTTTTTCTGATGAGCAAAAAGCTTTATATGACATTGTGTTAGAGGCGCAACTTGCGGCAATAGCCGAAGTTCATCCCGATAACCATTGGGATAAACCACATACCGTTGCCGTAGAAATTTTGACCCAAGGTTTATTAGACTTGGGTTTATTACAAGGTAGTTTAAACGACAATATTGAGCAAGGTTTGTACCGCGACTTTTATATGCACCGAACAGGTCATTGGTTAGGTATGGATGTCCATGACGTGGGTGATTATAAAGTGGCAGATGAATGGCGACAGTTAGAAGCGGGTATGGTATTAACCATCGAACCAGGTTTGTATATTGCGCCTGATAATCACAAGGTGGCTGCCAAATGGCGTGGTATAGGCATTCGTATCGAAGATGATGTGTTAGTGACCAAAACAGGGCATGAAGTGTTAACCGATGCTGCGCCTAAATCTGTGATTGATATTGAACAACTGATGAAAGGATAAATTGTGCAAGCGGATATTGTGATTGTGGGGGCGGGCATGGTGGGTAGCTTTTTAGCGGCCTCATTGCAACACCTAAATTTGAACATTGTATTGATAGACAACGCCCTGATTGTCGAGCCAGATAATCAAGCCTCATATCAGCCTCGGGTATCGGCTTTAACACGCGCCACACAAAATATGTTTAGTCATCTTGGTGCATGGGACTTGGTTAAACAAAAACGTTATGCACCATTTACCAGCATGCAGGTGCGTGAGCAACATGGACACGGCGAATTGCAGTTTTTGGCCGAAGATGTAGGCGTTAGCCATTTAGGCTGTTTAGTCGAAAATAATATTTTGCAATGGGCATTGACGCAATGTGCGTTACAAACATCGGTGCAGTTA
>JACKNZ010000021.1 GCA_024234595.1 Moraxellaceae bacterium
CCTTGGCCGATGATTCGGGTTTGTGTGTGGACGTGATGAATGGGGGGCCGGGTATTTATTCGGCACGTTATGCAGGCGCAGGTGCAAAAGATAGTACCAATAACGAAAAGTTACTGGCTGACTTGTTGCCGTTTCGAGGTGCTGAACCTATTAAGGCACAGTTTGTGTGCGTATTAGTATTTTTGCGTCATGCTCATGACCCGTTACCGATTATTTGCCAAGGCATTTGGCATGGCGAGATTTTGCCACAAAAACGTGGCGAGAATGGTTTTGGTTATGACCCGTTATTTTGGTTGCCTGAGCGTGGTTGTAGCAGTGCCGAGCTTGAGCCTAGCCTCAAAAATCTAATTAGCCATCGGGGACAGGCGATGAGTCAGTTAAAAGCGGCGTTGGCAAGATACGAGTTTTAGAGAGGCAACTTGACCAACCTGACCAACACTGTCTAAAATAACAGCAGCAACAGAGGGCCTTAATATGATTATTAACATTGCCGAGGCCAAAGCGCATTTATCAAGCATTGTAGAACGTGCCTGTAATGGCGAACACATTACTATTGCCAAAAATAATTTACCCTTAGTCGATTTAATGCCTCATAACAGACCAACTAAACGTAAACTCGGTATTGCTAAAGGCCTAATTGACTATCAAGAGGATATTTTTAGTACCGATGAGGCCAACATTGAGCATTTTTATCAGTCAAAACTAGAGCCTTAAACAAGTCCACTATGCGTATATTACTAGACACTCATATTGTGCTATGGGCATTAGATGCTCCCGAAAAGCTCACGCCAAAACAAATTAATGCGCTCGAAAATCCTGCCAATCAGATTTTAGTAAGCAGTATTAGTATTGCCGAATTGATGATTAAACAATCCATCGGCAAGCTCAACATAAAAGCGGACTTATTATATTTAATTCAACAAATGGGCTTTGATTATTTAGACTACACCGCCCAAGACGCCTTGTTTTTAAAAGACTTGCCTTATATTCACCGCGACCCTTTTGACAGCATGTTGATTACACAAGCTCTACAGCAGAGTTGCATCTTTATGTCCAACGATGCCATCATCAAGCAATATGACTGCCATTTATTTTAATATTGTTGCCTGTTTCTACCACCTACACCCATCATTTACACCTCGCCAAAATAACATTCCACTGCTCCTTGCTCACAGGCATTAACGACAAACGATTACCCTGCCGCACCAACGGCAAATCGGCTAATTCTGGCATGGTTTTTAACTCAGTTAATGACAAGGTTTCGTTAAACTTTTGCACAAACTCTACATCTACCCCCGTCCAACGCGGCTTATCTACGCTGGACTTGGGGTCATAGTATTTATGCTCAGGATTAAACTGCGTTGGGTCATCGTAGCCTTCTTTAGCAATCCGCATTAAGCCTACAATACCTGCCACCTTACAATTAGAATGATAAAAAAACGCCATATCGCCTTTTTTCATTTGCCGTAAAAAGTTGCGTGCCTGATAATTACGCACACCGTCCCATAATGCCACCCCTTGCTGTTGCAAATGGTCGATACCAAACACGGTCGGCTCCGACTTCATTAACCAATAAGCCATTATTTATGCCCCCATTAAGTTTATATATTCATGTGCCTTGGTGCGTCAAAAAATGTCCTTATTGCGATTTTAACTCACACACCAGTCCACAAAGTTTACCCCAAAAAGCCTATGCCGAGGCGTTAATTGCTGACTTGCAAGCCGATTTAGCATGGGTACAAGGACGACAAATTAGCAGTGTCTTTATTGGTGGCGGCACACCCTCGTTATTTTCGGGGCAAACATATCAAGACTTGTTTGGGCAATTACGCCACTATCTAGACTTTGCTGATGACTGCGAAATTACGCTTGAGGCCAACCCTGCCACCGTTGAACACGACAATTTTGAAGGCTACTTAAAAGCAGGCATTAACCGTTTGTCCTTGGGTATTCAAAGTTTTAACCCGCAACACTTACAAACTTTAGGACGAATTCACACGCAACAAGATGCCTTTAATGCCATTAGCCTCGCCAAAACAGCAGGTTTTAGCAATGTTAATTTGGATTTAATGCACGGCTTGCCTAATCAGTCTTTAGAAGATGCGCTTTTAGATATTGAAACCGCTTTGAGTTTTAATCCTACACATTTGTCGTGGTATCAACTCACCATCGAGCCTAACACCGCATTTTATCGTCAACCGCCCACCCTACCTGACGATGATATCTTGTGGACAATTCAGGAGGCAGGACAACACAAACTGGCGCAAGCAGGTTTTTTGCAATATGAAGTATCGGCTTATAGCCAACAACGCCCCAGCAAACACAACCTAAACTATTGGCAATTTGGTGACTATTTGGCCATAGGGGCTGGCGCACATGGCAAAGTCACTACGCCAGAGGGTATTTTTAGATACCGCAAAACGCGCTTGCCCAAAGACTATTTAGCGGCTGCACCTCTACAACAAGCCCGTTTAGGCTTAGAAAAAATTGCCCCCGAAGATTTATATTTTGAATTTATGATGAATGCCTTGCGGCTCAAAGACGGTGTACCAATTGATTATTTTGAGCAAAGAACAGGTTTAGCTTGGTCAAATCTTGAAGTGCAAATTACACCCGCCATTCACAAAAAATGGCTAACTCTAGATAAGCAATATATAAAATGCACAGACTTAGGTTTTAATTATTTGAATGAAGTATTGAGCTTATTTTTAAAATAGCCGTTATATTTTTTTTAAAATCAGCATACACTCCAAAAGTAATCATCAAAAAACCAATGGAGTGTTTATGCTAAAACTGTTGTTAGCGAGTGCCAGTCTTGGCTTACCTTCGCTTTGCTTTGCTAATACAGGGCAAGACTTTACCCATCAGCCACTCGGCTTTATCGTCTTGGCTATTTTTATTTTGTCTTACTTATGCGTGATTTTTGAAGAGCAAACTCATATCAAAAAATCACTGCCTGTGATGCTAGGTGCAGGTTTAATTTGGATAGTGATAGCGGCTAATTGGACAGGCGATACCAATGCAGTCGAACACGCCGTCAAACATTATTTATTAGAATATGGCGAGTTATTGCTGTTTTTATTAGTGGCCATGACTTATGTCAATGCCATTACCGAACGTGGTATTTTTGATGCACTGCGCGTATGGTTAGTGAGCAAAGGATTCAGTTATCGTCAACTATTTTGGCTAACGGGTTTTTGTGCCTTCTTTTTATCGCCCGTACTCGACAATTTAACTACTGCCTTAGTGTTGTGTGCGGTGTTATTGGCCGTAGGCAAAGATAATCCGCAATTTATTAGTTTAGGGGCAATTAACATTGTCGTTGCTGCCAATGCAGGTGGTGCTTTTAGCCCCTTTGGTGACATTACTACCCTCATGGTATGGCAAAAAGGTTTAGTTGAGTTTTGGACATTTTTTGCTTTATTTTTACCCAGTTTGGTCAATTTTTTAGTACCTGCCGCCTGTATGTCGTTGGCAATTAGCGCACAAACACCGCCTAGCAATAATGCTGATAATCCACTTAGACGCGGTGCATGGATTGTATTGGGCTTGTTTATTGTCACCATTAGTTTGGCCGTGTCTTTTCATAGCTTTTTACATTTACCGCCTTTTTTAGGGATGATGACAGGCTTGGCGTTATTGAAGTTTTACGGCTACTATTTGTCTCACACTCACATTAGCAAACATACAGATACTGCTCATTATGGCCAACTCGGTGATATTCATCCTTTTGACAGCTTTAAATTTGTGGCACAAGCCGAATGGGATACCTTGTTATTTTTCTTTGGCGTGATTATGTGCGTCGGAGGCTTAGGTTTTGTGGGCTATTTAGACCTTGCCTCTCATTTGCTTTATAACGATTTAGGAGCAACTATCGCTAACGTTTTAATCGGTATGCTATCGGCAGTGGTCGATAACATTCCCGTCATGGTCGCGGTATTGCAAATGAATCCAGAGATGAGTATAGGCCAATGGTTGTTAGTGACCTTAACGGCTGGCGTAGGGGGTAGTTTGTTATCGGTTGGCTCTGCGGCAGGGGTTGCCATGATGGGACAAGCTAAAGGCTATTACACCTTTTTTAGCCATCTTAAATGGTCGTGGGCGATAGCTTTGGGTTATGCGCTAAGCATTGCTTGTCACTTTGTGGTCAATAAAGCCTTGTTTACTGGCTAAACAAAAAAGCCTCCCAATAGGGAGGCTTTTTTATTAAAACACAATACGACGTTGCGTTTTGGCAAACTCGTCTTCTTCGTGAGCAGTCAATACATCCTCTAAACGCTCTAATAACTTAACAAAGTCACGCCCCCGCACAGGCTTAGCCAACATAAACGGCGTTGGCGAGTTCACAGGTGCTTTTTGCGAATAAGCAACCACAATATGCCCTGCTTTTGCGCCCGCTAAGGGTAATTTTTGAGCATGTAACTCAAAGTCAACAATAATGACATCAGAGTCAGAGCCATGCTCTTGATAACGCCATTGATTATCACCGCGGTCGCCAAACGTGTTCAACAGTGACTTAATTAACGCCTTGTCATGTTCTTCGGCAATAACAGAAATAATATAATTCGAAGCCATGATATCCTTCCTACAAGTTCAACTTAAATAATCTATACATATAGCGGTTGCCTATTATCTTAGGCCAAACCTAGATAATTTAAGAATATAGCACCCATTAGCGTCAAGCACTATTACATACTTTAGTTGTAACACAATAAAAACACTAAAGCCCACTAATAAGCAAGCATCTGCGCGTCAGACAAAGCCATCATACGCGGCTGAGTATAATTTTGCTGTTTATTTTGCAAATGTTGTTGAACCTGCTCCAAAAGCTGCACAAAATGACGTGCCTGTGCGGGCTTGGCTAACATAAAATGCTTTTTATTGGCGATAGAAGCATCTTGCGTGTAATAGACAATTTCGTCGGTCATTTGATGGGCATCTAAAATATCTTGAGCCGAACATTCATCCGAATCCAAAATAATCACATCAACCACTCCTTCTGGCTGATAAACCCAATCAACGTCACGTTGATGGCCAAAAGTAGCTAATATTGACTTAAGCAAGGCTTTGTCACGATTAACTGTAGTAACAAAACGAATGGTGTATGCTGTACTCATCACAACTATCCTCACAATATTCCATGTACTAGGACGTGGTTAATTTTAGATTTTTGCTAACTATAACGTCCTGAAAAGATTAAAAGCCGTATCATTTATGGTATTGATATCTTGGCTTTGTTGAATGTGAACTGATAGTAGTTAAGTATTTTAGACTTTGCAGAAAGTATTCATTATTTTGTGAACAACTTCACTCTAAAACAAATAATTTAGTGAACGAATACACATAAAAAAGGCATCCAGTAGATGCCTTTTTTAGTTTTAACGATTATGCACGTCCCATGCGTTTACGCTCATTCTCGGTGAGGTACTTTTTGCGGATACGAATAGATTGTGGTGTTACCTCAACCAATTCATCATCTTCAATAAATTCTAAAGCACGCTCAAGGGTAAACTTAATCGGTGGCGTTAATACGATGTTTTCGTCTGAGCCAGCGGCACGAATATTGGTTAATTGCTTGCCTTTGGTCGGATTAACCGCCATATCATCACCTCGGGCATTAAGGCCAATCACCATGCCTTCATACACTTCGACACCAGGGTCAACAAACAAACGGCCACGCTCTTGTAAGTTAAACAACGAGTAACCCAATACTTTACCTTGAATCATCGACACCATCACGCCATTTTGACGCTTGGCAACACCACCCGACTTCATGGGGGCATAGTGCGAGAAACTGGAGGTCATGATACCTGTGCCAGAGGTGAGTGTTAAAAACTCAGAGCGGAAACCAATTAAACCTCGCGATGGCACGGTGGCATCAATACGGACACGGCCTTTGCCATCAACAACCATATCGGTCATTTCGCCTTTACGAAAACCTAACTGCTCCATCACCGCGCCTTGATGCTGTTCTTCGACATCAAAAATAACGGCTTCAAAAGGTTCGTTTACCACACCATCAATTTCTTTCATGATAACTTCGGGGCGAGATACACCTAACTCGAAGCCTTCGCGACGCATATTTTCAATCAAAATACTCAAATGCAATTCGCCACGACCCGACACTTTAAAACGGTCAGCACTGTCGGTGGCTTCAACACGCAAAGCAACATTATGAATCAATTCACGGTCTAAACGGTCTTTAATGACACGAGAGGTCACAAATTTGCCTTCTTTACCTGCAAAAGGCGAGTTGTTGACTTGGAAAGTCATCGAAACAGTTGGCTCATCAACTGTTAATGCTGGCAAGGCTTCGACATTTTGTGGGTCACACAAAGTATCCGAAATATTTAAACCTTCCATACCTGTCACACAAACAATATCACCTGCGGCAGCTTCGGGAACATCGACACGTTGCAAGCCGTGATAACCCATGATTTGTAAAATACGACCATTACGTTTTTTGCCGTCTTTATCAATAATCACAACACTGGTATTGGTTTTAACTTTACCACGTTGAATACGCCCTACCCCAATCACGCCCACATAGCTAGAGTAGTCTAATGAGGAAATCTGCATTTGGAAGGCACCGTCCATATCCACTTGCGGCGGGCTAACACGGTCAACAATGGTTTGAAACAATGGCGTCATGTCTTGTGCCATGTCGTCTGGCGACAAGCCAGCAATGCCATTAAGTGCCGAAGCATAAACAATCGGGAAGTCTAATTGTTCGTCAGTTGCACCTAAACGGTCAAATAAATCAAATACTTGGTCAATCACCCAATCAGGACGCGCACCTGGTCTATCAATTTTGTTAATCACCACAATTGGTTTTAAGCCTTGCGCAAAGGCCTTCATGGTCACAAAGCGAGTTTGTGGCATTGGGCCATCAACCGCATCAACCAACAATAACACCGAGTCCACCATGCTCAATACACGTTCAACTTCGCCACCAAAGTCGGCGTGACCCGGTGTGTCAACGATGTTAATGCGGTAGTCATTCCACTTAAGGGCGGTGTTTTTAGCCAAAATGGTAATGCCGCGTTCTTTTTCGATAGCGTTAGAATCCATGACCCGTTCGACTTCACCTGCACGGTCGCCTAATGTGCCAGATTGTTGCAAAAGTTTATCAACCAGTGTGGTTTTGCCGTGGTCAACGTGAGCAATGATTGCGATATTTCGCAGGTTTTGAATGGACATAGTGTATCTAAAGCCAAGTGTTGCTAGAAAAGGCGCGCATTATACCCCAAGTGTGATGACAACTTGTGCAATTCGTGCTTTTTATTTTGCAAAAAATAAAAGCCACCCTAGGGTGGCTTTTACATAACAGACTCAAAAAGACGCTAAATTATTTTTTAGCTTTCTTTTTGCTGCTTTTTTTGCCTTTGGCTTTTTTGGCTGGCTTTTTCAACTCTGTGGTAACAGTGTTGATTTTTTCAGCAGTCAACACCGCAATCACTCGACGGTTTTGCGCCTTGCCTTCGGCAGTTGCGTTACTGGCAACAGGTTTACTTGCACCGTAACCCACTGCAGTCAACCGACTTGCCTCAATACCATAATCACTAATCAACATATTCATTACCGCAGCGGCACGCGCCTGTGATAACACCTTGTTTTTAGCTGGATTACCCGAAGAGTCAGTATGACCTTCGATAGTAATAAATGATTTGCTATTGGCTTTGGCTAAATCGGCGATTTTGGCCACTTCGCCTTTAAACTCGGGCTTGATAATGGATTGATTGCTATCAAAGACAATGTTGATTTGTTCTTTGATGGCTTCTTTGGTTTGTGTGGTAACGGTTTTGGCACAACCATTATCGTCAACAATAATGTCAGGTGCTGTACCTGGACAACGGTCTTTGGCATCAGACACGCCATCTTTGTCTTCATCTAAGGGGCAACCATTAGCACCAACTTGCATACCTAGTGGGGTATTTGGACACTCGTCGATACTATTAGGCACGCGGTCTTTGTCATAATCCAATGGGCAACCATCTGTGCCAACTTCCCAACCTAATGGGGTATTTGGACAACGGTCATTGGCATCCACCACACCATCACCATCGGCATCAGCAGGTAACACTTCAACAGGCGGAGGTAAATATTCAACCACTGCTTGTTGTGCTAACTCTCCCCAACTGTATTGCAGACCTGTTAACAACAAATAGTCTTGTAAACTTTTATCGGAGTTATGAATCGCACGTAACTCACCACGGAAAGACCATTTATCATCAATGGCATACATTACACCACCACCTAAATTCATAGTGGTATCGGTTGTGTCAATTTTTGTGCCATTCATCATGTAATCTAAGTCTTGTTTACCAAAACCAAGCAATACATAAGGAGACATTTTGCCACTCACCCAAGATTGGGGAGCAATCAATAAATTACCATTTAACATTTTTGCATCTGATGCCTTGCCATATTCGGCTTCGACAGACACATTTGAAAACAGTTTAACCCCTGCAGCAACGCCCAAATAGCCACCAGAGTCGCCTTTATCTGGCGAGTGATAACCTACTAAGGGAGTTACATTGTATAAGCCCGCATGAGCAGACATTGCCAAAGGAGCGGCCAACATCACAGCGAGAGCAATCCGATTGAGTTTCATTAAGTTCCTCCTGATTTAGGAAATCTGTGCCTAGTGCAACTATTTGTAAGCCAATTTAGCGCATACACGGCTAATATCATATACAGTTTGTCAAGAATGCCTTTCTTAAATTGCCAACAACTCTGCAAAAGTAGCGATTTGTGTGAATTGGGTCAAGCATTCGTGTTCAACAAAAGCATATTTTTGTATCAAACTGCCGCCTATTCTACCCAATTAAGCTTTTATATGACAGTAATGAACACTGTAAATTGCTTAAATTTTAACTTTTGTGGGCGCATCCTAAAATAGTTGCTATTTTTTCACAAATAAAGCTGCTAAAAAGCACTAAAATACCGATGAATTTAGCTTTTTAATCATTGAGACAGCCATGCCTGATATTCGCCAACGCTTTTATTTTGCCAATAGTCCCGTTAGAGGCGAAATTGTACAAATACAACAGAGCTTAGAACAGATTTTATCACGTCACGCTTATCCTATTGTCATTCAGCGTTTATTGGGTGAATTTGTCACCGCCTGCGTATTATTAACCGCCACCCTCAAACTTGAGGGTCGTTTAAGCTTACAAGCGCGTGGTAAGGGCGCGCTGACCATGATGATGGCCGAATGCAATCATCATCATCAAGTACGTGCGATTGCTCAACTCAATGAAGAAATTGATTGCGCTGACCATGCAACATTAGCCGAATTATTGGCAGAAGGCTTATTAGTGATTACGCTTGAACCTGAGCATGGGCAACGCTATCAAGGAATCGTAGAATTAACAGGCAAAACATTGGCCGATTATTTAGAAAACTACTTTAAACAGTCTGAGCAATTACCCACAAAACTTTGGTTAGCCGCCAACGAAACACAGGCAGCAGGATTATTGTTGCAAGCCCTCCCTCAACAACACGATGAAGACACTGACCGTTGGTCTCGATTAGTGCAAGTCACTCAAACCGTTAAGGCCGAGGAGTTATTAGCGTTAACCAGCGATGAAATTTTGTATCGCTTGTATCATGAAGAAGAAGTCACCTTGCCCGAAGCGCAGTCAGTAAGCTTTAGTTGCACTTGCTCCAGAGAGGGGACAGCCAACGCCTTAGTCAGTATTGGCCAAGCCGAATGTGAGGATATTTTGGCGGAGCAAGGTGATATTCGCCTAAATTGCCAATTTTGCCATCATGAATATGTGTTTAATGCCGCAGATATTAGACAACTTTTTGCCGTCAAACTGCATTAAGCACCACGACTACGCTCAACAGCGAAAAACGCTCCCTGAGCGCAGTCAAAGGATTATATAAAAGAAAGCATCCACCTACTCACTTCAATTTTGCCGTAAATGCAATCAACTGATTAGTGACCACAAAAGTAATCGGTATCGAAGCCCCTATCCCTGCCGCTACTGCTAACCAGACTGACTTGGCATCGTCATAACCCATCACCAAAGCCGCTGTGACTAAAATGCCTGCTGTGACGACAGAAGCAATGGTAAAAATAAGACTCGCAACTCTAAAGTTCATGTTAATACCCTTATAAAAATTGTGCCTTAGCTAGTATACACACTTTTTATGTGGGTTTGTAAAGTACTCTTTTGGAATTGTTTATGTACAGTGGCATCAAGACGTGTTAAAGATTATTTTTAACTTTAAATTCATCTATTAGAGATACAAGATGTCAAACTATGATGTGATTGTTTATGGTGCTACCAGTTTTGTGGGGCAATTACTGACACAGTATTTATTAAATCGACATGGTGTAAATCGCGAGTTACGTTGGGCGATTGCTGGTCGCAATCCTACTAAGCTCAACGATTTAAGGCAAAGTTTAGGCTCACAAGCCAAAAATCTTGCGATTTTATTAGCCGATGCCGATGATGAATCATCGTTACTGGCCATGTGTCAACAAACAAAAGTCATCGTTTCGACGGTGGGGCCTTATGCCCAATATGGTTCTACTTTAGTCAAGGTATGTGCTCAATCAGGTACGGATTATTGTGATTTGACGGGCGAACCACAATGGATTGCCCGTATGCTTGACGCTTATGAGGCAGATGCCAAAGCCAGTGGTGCGCGTATTATTCATTGTTGTGGTTTTGATTCTGTGCCGTCTGACTTAGGTACTTATTATTTACAACAACAGGCACAACAACAATTTGGCCAAGCTTGCTCACGAGTCAAATTGCGCGTTAAAGCCATTAAAGGCAGCATGTCAGGCGGCACAGTTGGCAGTATGGTCGGTTTGATTAAAGAAGCAGCTAGCGATGCTGCATTGCGCAAATTATTAGCTAATCCTTATGCGCTATGTCCGCGTGATGGCAGCAATAAACCCAAACAACCCAATTTACAATTTGCCGAATTTGATGAAGACGCTCAATCATGGGCTGCACCTTTTATTATGGCAGGCATCAACACCAAAGTTGTGCATCGCAGTAATGCGTTGAGCCAATATGCTTATGGCACTGATTTTGTGTATGACGAAACGATGCTGACCAAAAAAGGCTTTGCAGGGGGTGCTATGGCGGTTGGAGCTGCCGTTGGTTTGGGTTGCTTTGTAAGTGCTGTTGCTTTGCCACCCACTCGCCACTTACTCGAAAAATTTGTATTACCTAAAGCTGGCGAAGGCCCTACACCACAACAGCAAGAACGTGGTTTTTATGATATTCGATTATTAGGCAGCACCGCTAACGGTCAACGCTTACAAGCTAAAGTCACAGGTGACCGCGACCCAGGTTATGGCTCTACCGCCAAAATTTTGGGCGAAGCGGCTGTTTGTTTAGCCTTAGATATGGACAAAAATGCCCTTGATGGCGGTTTTTGGACACCTGCAACCGCAATGGGAAACAAGCTAATCTCTCGGTTAAATCAATATGCTGGACTCAGCTTTAGTATTATTTAATCAAAAAACGCTTGACCTATTCATGTAAATGGTCAAGCATTTTTGCTAACTGCTAACTGCTAACTGCTAACTGCTAACTGCTAACTGCTAACTGCTAACTGCTAACTGCTAACTGCTAACTGCTAACTGCTGTATTAGGCTTGCTTAGATAACACATACAATATCTGCAAACAATCCTCTTCGGTCATGTATTTAGGTACCGCATAAGTACCATGTACTTCTTTAAATGCTGCTTGCATAATATCGTTAAAGTCAGACTCTTGCATATTAGGCACGACGGTTTTGATATTTAACTCTTTCATCAATTTGAGTAAGGCATCCATAAATGCCTGTGCCGCAACAGGTGTTGAGGTTTCTTGAGTGACTAAACCTGCAAAACGTGCTAATTCTGCCAATTTACTATCAATGTCAGGACGCGAAAAATCTAAAATATGCGGCATGACAATGGCGTTACTTAGGCCATGTGGCAAACCATAATGTCCCCCTAATTGATGAGCAATACCATGTACATAGCCCAAACCTGCCATATTAAGTGCTAAACCACCATAATGCGAGGCTAAGGCCATTGCTTCACGCGCAGTTAAATTTTTGGGCTCATTGTATGCAATACGCAAATTTTCAAAAATCAGTTTTACCGCTGCACTGGCATACAAATTAGATTCAGAGGTGGCTATATCACTAATATAAGCTTCTACCGCGTGGGTTAAGGCATCTAAGCCCGTTTCGGCTGTCACTTTAGGCGGCATACCCGACATAATGGCTGAATCTAAGGCCACCATTCTAGGCACTAATTTAGGGTCTAAGACCAAGCCTTTTTGATGGGTTTTATCGTCCGAAATAACCGCCCCTACGGTCACTTCTGAACCTGTGCCTGCGGTGGTTGGAATAGCATACAATGGTGAACTGGCTTTGCGTCCTTTTAAAATACCCACTAATTGTTGCGGTGTTTTGTTATTGGTTGCCGCCAATGCCACCACTTTTGCCACATCAATAGATGAGCCACCACCCACCGCCAACACCGAATCACAACCTGACACTTTATAATGTTGCAAACAAGCTTCAACAATACTTAGAGTTGGGTCGGGCAAAACACCATCAAAAATCGTTGTTTTGACACCACTGGCTTGTAATTTTTCAACTAAAGGACTTAATACGCCTAATTGATTAAGAATTTTGTCCGAAACAATCAAAATGTGTTGATGGCCAAAATCCCCCACCGCCTGACACAATTTTAACGATGCACCCTCACCTGCAAACATGGTGGGTTTTGGCGCGGGAATGAGTGTCATGGCAGCTTTAATACCCACTAATTGGGCTTTGGCTTTGGTTTTGGTGACTAAAAAAGAACTCATGGGCGTTTTTCCTATAATTGTAATAAGGACTTACGCATTTTGCCAAAATTAGCGCGTTTTGTGAGCATAAAACCGTTGAAAACGGTTGAAGTGCAAGCAAATAAGCGATAACCGCGTAAGTCCTAATAATGCACGATGGTACTAAAATAGCTCGAATATACGCCCAAAGTGATGAGTGTGTCATGTGAAAAAAGAACAATTGAAGTATTTTTAATGCGTCTGACAATTTTGTTTTAAATATTTTTCTTTTTCAGATGTAGGCTCTATCAAATGACTATTTTGCCAACTTTTACAATCTAAGTCTGTCGTTTTAATAACAGGTAATTGTTCTTTAGAAACTACTACATCTCCCAACTTTACATAATTCTCATTATTTTTCTCTTCCCAAGCTTGCTGACGTGCAATTTGTTGTAACTGTATATCTGACAGTGGCTCTTGTTCTTCTACTGGGCTACCATAAATATCACTATCTAACAAAGCTGCCTGAGCCATTGATTCATTTAACTTTTCCACATCTTTTGATAACTGTACAGTCTGCTGGCCAACAACATCCAAATTTTTATAACGCTCCGCTAGCAACAAAAACAACACCAATATCAACAACATCTTAATTATTAACTTCATAGATAACTCTTTGGGATTATTCTTGATAAATAATATAACAGCATTTTATCATTAAGCCATTGATAACATTAATATTAACATTTCTTTAATATAAAAACAGAGCATATATATGTTATAATACTTTTGTCAACGCTATATTTAAGGAGATTTATGATGATTCAGTCTATTGGTAAGTACCATATTGATGGTATTATAGGACATGGAGCAATGGGCATAGTATATAAAGGTTTTGATAGTAGTATCAATCGAACCGTTGCCATTAAAACCATTCATCATCATCTTCTATTAGGCGATTCTGGCGCAGAATTACTAAAACGTTTTAAAGCCGAAGCAACTGCTGCTGCACGTTGTCAACATCAAAATATTATTGCCATCTACGACTTTGGCCAACAAGAAGACAACACTCCGTATATTGTCATGGAGTTTGTCAACGGTCATACCTTAGAAAATTTATTAAAAACACAACAAAAATTATCATTTGAACAAATTAACCGTTTGTTTTTGAGCATTTGTGATGGCCTAAATTATGCTCATCAACAAGGTATTATTCATCGGGACATTAAACCTGCTAATATCATCGTATTAGATGATGATCGTATTAAAATTGCAGATTTTGGTATTGCCAAAATTGAATCGTCAGACAGCACCCAATTAGGTATGTCATTAGGTACACCCTCCTACATGGCTCCAGAGCAAAGTCTAGGACAAGTGATTGATGCTCGTGTGGATATTTTTGCGTTAGGAATTATTGCTTTTGAACTATTTAATAGTTGTCACGAATTACCTACAGCCTTGTGTCAATATAGCATAATGACTCCTATTGACATTGCCAAGCGGCAAAAGCTTAACCCACAAAGGTTGCTTCCTAAATTACTTGTTGACTTTATAGATACTTGTTTACAAGCTAATGTTGATAACCGCTATAAGAATATGAGTGATTTAATAGGTCATTATCAAGCTATTATTCATCAAATAAAATCAATCTCTCAACTAGACATCGACAACAACTTAAACCCTACAGAAGATTTACCAAATACATCTTTGCTAAAAGAAGAGTCTTTAAACTTTGATTTACATCCAGATTTTTGTGATATGGTTTCTGATGCCAAACCACAAGCACAAAACACGGTCGATCATTTTGCAGAAACAAAAATCACGACTAAACCTACTGAACTTCCAAGCGCACCTAAATTGGAAATACAGGAGCAAGTAAAAAAAGCACTGACCGTTTTAGATATCATTCGCCTACTAAAAGATATTCACCCTGTTTTTAGTCGTGATTGGCAAGATAAAATACCTAACTTGTTAGATAAGCTTGACGAAGACTCACGACGCCGTGTTTATAAGACTATTTTAGAACCTAAAAATATTATTGCCACGCCAGATAACAAGCTGGTTTTTTCGGGACGACTTACCTTAGCTGATGCAAAAAAAGTTTTGATGAGTCGCCCTATTTCATCTGCTCTTGATAAACTCTTAAGAATCGTTAGCAATATTAAGCAAACGAGAAACATTATAACAATAGCCGACTCTTTAGAAGCAGGTATTGAGTTAATTAATAACATCAACGCCGAAGATAATTTTGCCTTACAAAAAGAAAAATTGCGCCTAGCAGAAGTCTTTTTATATGACTTTGCTATAGAATTACGTGAACACGACTTTGACCCCCCTCCGAGTGAGCGCGGCTTAACTGTTGATATGATCAAAACATATATCATTGAAGTTTTTATTAAAGAAAAGGTTCTTAGCTATTGGTTTAGCACGACACCAGTACGTGAACTACAACAAGACCCACTTTTGTTTGTTAAAACCACATTATTTAATGAAGCTAAAGTACGCCGACTTGGGGTTGTATCAACAGAGCGTTATTTCTTCTTTATTGGTGAGGTCGCTAAATTTGAACAAGACCCTTACTCCGTTCGTCGTTTTTTGTTAGATGATAATGTCATGGGTGGTCGCTTTATTTATTTTAATATTTTGGCCGTTGATAAACATAAAATCCATGAACCTACTTACCAAACTAAGGTTCAGAAAGATTTAACACGTGTCGTTACTTTACAACGTCAACTGACTAATCAAGTCATCGAATTTGTGGATAGCCTTGAAAACTGTCAAATAACCTATTTACTCCCTTTATTAACTAAACCTTTAGAGGCCGACGGCACTAATTTACAAACACTGATTGAGTTTCGCTTACGCGACTATGAACGAAATCTTAGTTTATTGGCATTAGGAAAAGCCAACAGAGTATTAAAAGAGTTTGCTCAAACACCCGATGATTATGAATATTTATTTTTTGGTTTAAAATCATTTTTAATCGAACTATTAAGCGATATTCGTGATTTTTACTATCAATCTTCGGCACGTTGGAGTATCAAAAGTCAAGAAATGGAATTTAAACTGGTGTGTTATTTGCGTTTACTAGAAAAGCGCAAAAATAGTATTTTTACAGCTGATAGTGAATATATTATTAATGAAAATCCAGAGCTTGACTTTAATCAACCTGTTAATGAACTAAAAAAAATCATTGATGATGCTGCACCAAAAATTCGTATTGTTAAGCAAAAAATTAAAGATGCTTACCAAGAAATTGAATTGGCATCTAAACGTAGTGATTGGCAAAAATTTTGGGATAAGTGCTTAAATAAAAAGCTGCCAGACCCTGAAATTTTTCGCAAAAGATTAGAGCAGACATCCAAAGAAACCTTAGTTAGCATTGTTCGTATTCCTAAAAAATACAAACGTACTACCATTTACCTTGAGTTTGAAGGTTTGATTGGTATAGACGAAAATGTTCGTCACTACGCATTCCCTAAAGGAGACAATGGAATCTCTTTACTGCCCATTCTGGTGCGCCTGCCAGAAGACTCTAGAGATTTTGATGTAGCAAGCGTTAAAGAAGCCTTGAAGCCGACTATATTTAGTCAGTTTGGCGCTACAATTAGCTGATTGCATTTAATTGCAGAGAGATAAATATACTATTGAGATAGTGGGTCGTAAATTAAAGAGTTTTTGCGCGATTAAGCATATCTTTTTAAAAAATCGTCCCCATATCTTCTTTATTTCACCCCTGCACCTGAGCAGTGCAGGGTACACACTTTCAAGAATATAAACACTACAAACGTGCCGCCAATTCTGCGCCTTCTTTAATGGCACGTTTGGCATCTAACTCACTTGCCAGTGCAGCACCACCAATTAAATGATAATTCGCTTTGGTTTTTTGACCTTCGGCTGGCATTAATTCGCGTAAAGACTCTTGCCCTGCACAAATCACCACATTATCAACCGCTAATAACTGCTCTTTACCGTTAATGGCAATCACTAAACCATTATCGTTAATTTCGCGGTATTCCACACCTGACATCATCGCCACGTTATTTTTTTGCATCACCGCACGATGTACCCAACCAGAGGTTTTGCCTAAACCTGCACCGACTTTGGACTCTTTACGTTGCAACAAATAAATTTGACGTAAGGGAGCTTTGTGTTCGGGTTCAACTAAACCGCCTTCGACTTTGGCTTGTAAATCAACACCCCACTCGGCACACCATGCTTGGGTAGAAATGGGCAAACTCACCGAAGCATCGTGCAATAAAAATTCACTTAAATCAAAACCAATACCGCCTGCACCAATCACCGCTACCCGTTGACCGACAGGCTTTTTGTCGCGCAATACATCCAAATACGACAAGACTTTAGGATGGTCAATACCTTTAATCGGTGGTTTGCGTGGTGCAATGCCTGTCGCCACAATCACTTCATCAAAACCTTGTGCTTCTAAATCGGCACGCGATACCCGTTGATTTAATTTAACTGTTACGCCTTTTAGCTCTAATTGACGGCCAAAATAACGAATGGTTTCGTAAAACTCTTCTTTTCCAGGGATTTGTTTGGCGACATTAAATTGACCACCAATCTCTGAGCTAGCTTCAAATAAGGTCACATAATGACCACGTTCTGCGGCCACTGTGGCTGCCGATAAACCTGCTGGCCCTGCACCCACCACCGCAACACGTTTAGCTTTAGAGGTTTTGATATAGACTAATTCGGTTTCGTGGCAAGCACGCGGATTGACCAAACAACTGACACGTTTATTGTTAAAAGCATGGTCTAAACAGGCTTGGTTACAGCCAATACAGGTGTTAATTTCATCGGCTTTGTTGGCAGCCGCTTTGTTTACCCAATCAGAATCTGCCAAGAAAGGACGTGCCATTTGCACCATATCGGCATCACCATTGGCCAAAATCGCTTCGGCAGTATCAGGCATATTGATACGGTTAGAGGCTATGACAGGAATGGACACTTCTTTTTTAATGCGTGCGGTGACATCAACAAAAGCAGCTCTAGGTACAGAAGTCACAATAGTAGGTACACGCGCTTCGTGCCAACCAATGCCTGTGTTAAGTAAAGTCACGCCAGCTTGCTCTAAAGCTTTAGCCACCGTCACCACTTCATCCCATGTATTGCCGCCTTCCACCAAATCTAACAGCGACAAACGATAAGCAATGATAAAATTTTTACCCACCACTTTACGAATACGCTTCACGACTTCAACAGGAAAACGCATTCTATTTTCGATAGTGCCGCCCCATTCATCATCACGCTGATTAACACGCGCACACAAAAATTGATTGAGCAAGTAGCCTTCGCTACCCATAATTTCTACACCGTCATAACCTGCTAATTTGGCTAAACGCGCACAACGACCATACGCAGCAATAGTTTTAGCAATGCCACGCTCAGACATTTCACGCGGTTTAAACATCGAAATGGGTGATTTTGTGGCAGAAGCTGACACCACAAAAGGATGAAAACCATAACGGCCTGCATGCAAAATCTGCATTAAAATTTTGCCGCCTTCTTTGTGAACGGCATGAGTCACTAAACGATGATTAACCGCGTCAGTAATACGATTCATGGTGCCACCAAAGGGCAACAACCAGCCTTCACGATTAGGCGAAATACCGCCTGTGACAATCAAACCCACGCCCCCTTTAGCACGCTCACCAAAAAACGCGGCTAATTTGGGATAATTATAAAAACGGTCTTCGAGTCCTGTGTGCATTGACCCCATCACCACGCGGTTACGGAGTTGGGTAAATCCTAAATCTAAGGGCTGCATTAAATGAGGATATGCTTGGCTCATGGCAAATACCTTTGGCTAATTTTTTAAAAATACAAGTTTACACTGTAAACATATAAAATACTATTGGCCAAAGATATGCTTGAATGACGCAGCAAAGTCAACTTTAATTAGTGCTTTATTTATGGGGGGAGGATTTAATGATGGCGGCATTATTTGTAGCAGGACAAGGGCAACAACATTCACAAGCAAGCATTGATTATCCTAAAACCGAGCGTTTGTTTAAAGGCAATCCTCAACGCTTAACCCATAGCCTATACGAGCATCCTCAGATGAATTGTGGTATATGGGCGTGCGAGGTTGGCGCATGGCGCATTGAATTTAGCCCTAATAAGCAAGAATTTTTTAATGTGATTGAAGGCAAAGTGCGTTTACACGATAGCCAAGGTGCTTTTATTGATATTGGTGCAGGTGATGCGGCTGTTATTCCGCCTAATTTTTGCGGTATTTTTGAAGTGCTTGAAAATGTTAAAAAATACTATGTAATTGTGGAAGTTTAAAAAACTTATGCTTATAATGTCGCCCCACCGCGAGCGGGTCTGTAGCTCAGTTGGTTAGAGCAGAGGACTCATAATCCTTTGGTCCACGGTTCAAGTCCGTGCAGACCCACCAATCAAGCTTTCAACAAGCTACAAAAAACTCAAAACCCTAATAAAAACCGCTACTTAGCGGTTTTTTATGCACAATCAAATCCAAAGAGCCTTAATACCATCTAATCCATTTTTACGGTAACCTCAACGGTAACTGCACTTTTCGCGAGGTTGTTACCGTAATGTCTTACTCCAAAGAGCCACAAAAACTTTTAAGAGACTCCCCATGACATTTATTTTTGGTAGTGCTGAACAAATTGCCCAATCTATTTATCCCATTTTGGCAATTAGTACACTTTTAACACTCTTAGTGTGTTTATTGGTTTATAAAGTTTTTGGCATTTCTAAATGGATTATGGTTGCTTTAGCGGTGTTGTTATTAACCGCAACAGCAACGTTTAGCACCTTTAATTTAAGCACCATGTTTTATCAGCTCAGCTTACAAGGCCAACAAGTCACCATTACCTTAGCTGTGCCTGATGTTTATCGACAAAGCTTTCAAGCACACCAATTAAAATATGTTGATGCTGTTACCCCTAACCCTAAATATGATTTATGTCATGTGGTGTTAGAAGATACCCAAGGCATGCTCTATCAAAGTTTGGATACTGACGTTAAACGTTGTGAAGATATCCAAAAAACCTTGGTTCAAGCCTTACAACTCAAAGCACGTCCACCAAAACCCAAATCTAGTCACAGCCCACCCCCATTGCCTAGTCATGTGAAATAGCTCCCTCACCCCAACCCTCTCCCAAAGGGAGACCTATTTCTAAAACGTTGGGGTGAAATGCCTGCCCATGCACTAAATGCGCGGGTAAACGCACTTTGCTCGGAATAGCCCAATAACAAAGCAATTTGATTGAGCTGTAAACGGGGGTCAGACAAATAATGTTTAGCCAAACGAAAACGGGTTTCGGCTAATAAATGATGAAAATTTAAGCCTCTGTCTGCCAAACGCCGATGCAAAGTGCGTGTTGATAAATTTAAGGTGCTTGCTACTTCATCCAAAGTAGGCACATGTTGATGCAATCGCTCAGCACAAAAACGGCGTATCGTTTCCAATAACAAATCATCATGAGCAGATTGGTCAATTAATGCCTCAGCTTGTTTAGCCAACAATTCTAACAGATAAGGATTTTGGCTATTAATCGTTAAACTCAATGCTTCGAGTGGAATATCAATCGACACTTGTTTGGCATTAAAAAATACAGGACAGCCAATCAACTCTTGATATAACTGAGGATCACAAGGCTCAGGATGCATAAAATGTAGCGCCACAGGTTGCAGCCCCATGCCTTGCACCATCTGCTTAACAAAAGTAATTAAACCACTCATAAACACTTCATCAGACAATTGCGTTGATGCACCTAAACTCAAATCCCAACTCAGTTTTAGGGCTTGCTGATGACTGGTTAATAATACGTCTGACATATTGTGCAATAGCTTTTGAAAACGTTGAAAATGCAACAAAGCCTCACCCAAGGTTGCACAATGCATAATCAAATACGCCAATACACCCGTATGTTGTGGCTGCACACATTGGCCAATTTTTACGCCTAAAGCTGGCTCGTGTAATAACGTTTGCATTTCCTCTAACAATTGCCACCATACTTTCATGGGCATTTGTGCATGAGGCGGCCATGCGGCTAATTGATGACGAATACTGGGCGCATCAATCTGATGTTTATCTAAATAGGCACGTAATAAATTGGCCAAATCACTAGCGACATAAACACCTTGCATATAGTCCTCTTATTGGCGATTACTGTTAAAAACATGGCGAATACTGTCAATACAGTATAACAAACAAACGACAAAATACACCTCATCAAGTGATTTACATTTTTACCCTCACCCCAACCCTCTCCCACAGGGCGAGGGAGAGAGATAACAATGGGTGAAGCGTGTAAGTCCCAAAATAAAGTTTAGAGGGTTCAAGTCATGTCTGATGTTGTTCATGCCTTAATGTTTATCGTCTTGTTTGGTGGATTATTTATTAGTGTCATTGCGGCTGAAGCATACTATTGGCACAAAAAAGGCCGTCCTGAAATGTACTCGTTTAAAGAAACGATTACCAACATGATGATGGGCGCAAGTTATAAAATTGTTGATGGTATTGCTGTTGCTTTATTTATTCGGGTGTTTTTTGATTGGGTATATCAATTTGGTTTTCAATATAAACCAGTGCATGGCATTTTTAGCCTTATTTTGATTTTTTTGGTGGTCGATGCCAGCTTTTATTTATGTCATTTTATGATGCACAAAGTACGTTGGTTTTGGACGTCACACGTCACTCATCATTCAGCCGAACGGATGAATTATTCAACTGCCCTACGCCAAAACTTTACCATGGTATTTAATGGCGCATGGTTATTTTGGTGGGTTCCTGTGGCTTTAGTCGGTTTTGATAAAAACTGGGTGACAATTGCCATTGAATTAAACTTAGCTTATCAATTCTTTTTACACACCGAAACGCGCAGCCCATTAGACAAGTTTGGTTTTATTTTAAATACACCATCTCATCATCGTGTCCATCATGGCAGTCGACCAGCACAAATTGATACTAACTTTGGCGGCGTATTGATTATTTGGGATAAATTGTTTGGTACTTTTGTTCCTGAAGAAAAAGCAGGCAACATTACTTATGGTTTAACTGAACGCCAACCTCATTCACTTAATCCATTTTTCTTACAAGTGCATGAATGGGCTGATATGTTCAAAGACTTTAAAGCGAGTGGTTATGACTTTCGAGTGTTTGTGAAAGGGCCGGGTTGGAAAAGTGATAAAGTGGCCGAAGCAGATAATAAACACAAACCATTAGCCAACTAACCACAATCAACCCGCTGTATGCGGGTTTTTATTTTTCTCTAGGCAATAAAAAAGCCTTGCATTGCTGCAAGGCTTTTCTTGAATTCATGGTGGCTTGGGCCGGAATCGAACCGGCGACACAAGGATTTTCAGTCCTCCGCTCTACCAACTGAGCTACCGAGCCACATTTGAGGGGCGTATTAAAGCCTAAAGATTTTCAATCGTCAAGGCTTTTTAAAAATGAGCATCTCTTTAATCCTCAACTGCTCACAAAACACTCTATTTAGCGTTTTTTTGCAAACGTGCGGCATCCATACGCAATAAACGTGCAATCGCTGTACAACCTGCGACAAAATGTATTGCACCTTTTTCTCGTTCCAAACGACAGGTTTCAGCCATCAATCTATCGGCAATACCACGACCACGATTAGCAGGATGCACCACAATATTGTGTATCAGTCGTTGTGTTGCTGTGCCACTAGCCATGATGGATGCAACAGGCTTAGCATTAAACCAACCCACATACAACACGCCATCTTCATTTAAAATCTGCTGCGCTTTGTCGAGTGCTTCAGCACCACTGCCAAATTCAGGGCTAGTGTCATATAACTTAGTTATCCCTTGTGCCAATTCGGGGCTAATATTTTTTTCGGCACTTACCATCACAGGCATATTTTTACTCTCTTCTCAAAAAACTAACATCATTTGTCTAAGCACGTTATAATTGATGTTTGTGATTTTAGCAAAGGCAAATAAGATGACAGCGCGCCAAGCTGACGTGATTCGTAATACCAAAGAAACACAAATTACCGCCCATATCAACCTTGATGGAACAGGTCAAGGCCAACTTAACACTGGTATGCCCTTTTTAGACCATATGCTCGACCAAATTGTGCGTCATGGTTTAATAGACATTAACATTACGTGCAAGGGTGATATCGAGATTGATGATCACCACAGTGCCGAAGATTGCGGCATAACCCTTGGCCAAGCCTTTGCTCAAGCCATTGGCGACAAAAAAGGCATTCGTCGTGTGGGTCATGCTTATGTACCACTAGACGAAGCCTTATCGCGTGTAGTTATTGATATTTCTGGCCGTCCACACCTTGATTTTAATGTTGAATTTACCCGCGCCAGTGTCGGTGGTTTTGACGTTGACTTGTTTTATGAGTTTTTCCAAGGCTTTGTCAATCACGCACAAATTGGCATTCATGTCGATAATATTCGTGGTCGCAACACTCACCACCAAATTGAAAGTATTTTTAAAGCCTTTGCCCGCGCATTGCGCATGGCTGCTGAGTTAGACCCACGTATGGCTGGTCAAATGCCCTCAACCAAAGGTAGCTTATAATGACTACCGTTGCAGTTTTAGATTATGGCATGGGTAATTTGCACTCTGTCGCCAAAGCCTTAGAACACGTTGGCGCAAGTAAAGTCATTATTACCCATGACCCTGCTTTAGTGCGTGCGGCTGACCGTGTGGTTTTTCCGGGTGTGGGAGCAATGCGTGATTGTATGGCAGGCATGAAAGCGGTTGGTGTTGATGCTGAGGTACGTGAAGCAGCCAGCCAAAAACCTGTGTTAGCCATTTGTGTGGGTATGCAAGCCTTAATGGAACACTCCGAAGAAAATGGCGGTGTTGATTGTTTGGCGATGTTTAACGGTAAGGTTAAATTTTTTGGCAATGATTTGGTTGAAAATGGCCAACGCTTAAAAGTGCCACACATGGGTTGGAATGAAGTAAACCATACTATTAATCATGCGTTATGGCGAGATATTCCACAAAACAGCCGTTTTTACTTTGTTCATAGTTTTTATGTCGACGTTGCTGATAGCCAATTAATTGCTGGCCGTAGTCATTATGGTTTGGACTTTACCACCGCCATTAGCCACGACAACTTATTTGCCGTACAGTTTCACCCTGAAAAAAGCCAAAAAATGGGCTTACAGTTGTTAAAAAACTTTGTTGAATGGCGTGTTTAGCTCTTCGACTCCGCTCAGAGAACGCCCTTATTCGACTCCGCTCAGGGAACGAAGTTGGCTGAGCGGAGTCGAAGCCATTAACCACCGCCAACATTAAATTGAGAATTTTATGTTAATTATCCCTGCAATTGACCTTAAAGATGGTAAGTGTGTACGTTTGCAACAAGGCCGTATGGAAGATAACACCGTGTTTTCCGATGATCCTGTTGGCATGGCCACACATTGGGTAGAACAAGGCGCACGTCGTTTACACCTCGTTGATTTAAATGGTGCTTTTGCAGGCACGCCCATTCACAGCGAAGTCGTTAAAGCCATTGCCAAAAAACATCCTGCACTGCCCATTCAAATTGGTGGGGGTATTCGTTCTTTAGAAACCATTGAGTCTTATATTAAAGCGGGTGTTACGTGGGTCATTATTGGCACTAAAGCCGTTAAAGAGCCTCAATTTGTGGTTGATGCTTGTCGTGAGTTTCATGGTCGGATTATTGTGGGTATTGATGCCAAAGATGGTTGGGTGGCAACGGATGGTTGGGCTGAAGTTTCTCAAGTAAAAGCAGAAGACCTCGCTAAAAACTTTGCTCAGGCAGGTGTTAGTGCCATTGTTTACACCGATATTGCTCGTGACGGCATGATGCAAGGTGTTAACGTACAAGCAACTGCGGCTTTAGCACGCGCCAGTGGTTTACCTGTCATTGCCTCAGGTGGGGTGACTAACTTAGACGATATTATTCGCTTAAAAACCGTTGCGCATGATGGCGTAATTGGTGCAATTACAGGCCGTGCTATTTATGAAGGTACGATTAACGTTGCTGAAGCGCAACAATTAGCGGATGCTGAATAATTCTACTCCTCCCCCTCATCAGGGGGAGGTTGGGAGGGAGTTGACCTCACCCCAACCCTCTCCTTAATAAGGAGAGGGAGGATACCCCACCCTAGCCCTCCTCTAATTTAAGGGAGGGAACATATTATTGACAGGTTGTTACCATGACTCTCGCCAAACGTATTATTCCTTGTTTAGATGTTGATAAAGGCCGTGTGGTCAAAGGTGTCCAGTTTTTAGATATTCGTGATGCGGGTGACCCTGTTGAAGTAGCCAAACGCTACGACCAACAAGGTGCTGATGAAATTACCTTTTTGGATATTACTGCCAGTCACGAAGGCCGCGACACAACGCTTAAAACGGTTGAACGCATGGCTTCCGAAGTATTTGTGCCGTTAACGGTGGGTGGTGGCATTCGTAAGTTAGAAGATATTCGTAATTTGCTCAATGCAGGGGCAGACAAAGTCAGTATTAACTCTGCTGCGGTATATGACCCCGATTTTGTACGTGCAGCAGCTGACCGTTTTGGCTCACAATGTATTGTGGTGGCGATTGATGCCAAACGCATTGCTCCTAACAAGTGGGATATTTTTACCCATGGTGGGCGTAAAGATACAGGCATTGATGCCGTTGAATGGGCGATTAAAATGGCAGAGTACGGTGCTGGCGAAATTTTATTAACCAGTATGGATGCAGATGGCACTAAAAATGGCTATGATTTAGGCGTGGTTCGTGCAGTAAGCGATGCGGTGAATGTGCCTGTGATTGCCTCTGGCGGTGTGGGCAATTTGCAGCATTTGGCTGATGGTATTTTGCAAGGTCGTGCTGATGCAGTATTAGCCGCTAGTATTTTTCACTTTGGCGAATACACCGTCCCTCAAGCAAAAGCCTTTTTGCGTGAGCAAGGTATTGTGATGCGCGAGATTTAACTTCATACTGCTAAAAAGTCCTTCATCACAAAAATTTGACAATATATCGCCTTTTCTTCAAATGGATGAAATCATGTACAATCTAAAATTCGTCTCAATGACAACGTGTTTACTCTCTGTTTTCTTGGCTGGCTGTGCACCCAAATTGGCTCCAATGCTAACTATACCAGACGAGCCTGAAATCAAGATTGATAAAGTCTCCGTCACTGTTCCAACAACTAACAATAAAACTCTCAACGATAATGTTGTTCAAATGGCCAGCCACCAAGTTTTAGCGGGTAGTACAATTGTTATTAATGTGCCCGAAGCCAACTTAAATAACAATAGAACACAACAGTCTGATGACTCTTTTAAAACTAAAGACTTTTTTAACCAAGCAGAGCAGCAAATTGAAAGAGTCCTTATTAGTACAGGATTTAGAGTCGTTAGTAGATCTAAACTAGAGGCAAAACTTAGAGATTTAAGAGACTCAGCACGTTGTAAATTTAGTGACTATTACTGTTTACGCTCTCGAATGACAGATGACATGAAGCCTATTTTTGAAGATCTTAAACGTAAGTTTGATGCTGATGAAATTACAGAAAATGACTATATGTTAAAGGTTAAGGAGCTTTACGAGAAATCAGAAAATCACTCAGCTGGCCGCGCCCGTAATGATGGAGAAAAAGAACTAACAGATATATCAGAAGTGATTCGTGCAGCACAATCAGGCGAAGTAAAAGCCGATTATATTTTGCAAATTAATAATTTTGAAACTGAAAAGAATGCTATCAAGCGTATTGATTTGCGCCATCTAGAATCTGTGCGTGACTTTCTTAGCAAATATCCATCTCTAATAGATTCAAAAAGTGATGATAAATTTGTTATTAAATGCTCTCCTTTAGCAGTTGAGTTGAACGCTCAATTAATTCATGTACAAACAGGAGAGATTGTTTGGATTGGTAACCATGAATTAAATGAATGGCAGTCCAACATAAACCCGTTAACAATAGAGTTAGGGCAAAGAACCTTTTCAACAAATTATTATCAAATTAAAAACGCTATTAACCAAGCAAACCAACCCTTGGCACGTGAATTACGCGCTAAAGGTCAATCCTTTAACATTCCATCACCACTGATGGAAACAGAGCTAATTTCTCCAATTATTACATCTGGCCGATGTGACTCCAAGAATCAGTCTGCTGATAGTCTTGATGATTTAAGAAGCCAATTAGCTCGTCGCGCCGCAAAAGAGTTGGTCGAAACAATTAAAGTCTCAAACAAACAGCCCTAATAAAACTTTGATGCTCTAGGAAAGAGGAGCGTTGCATTTAGCGCGCCTCTCTCCACATTAACCACAACTTAACATCTTTGGCCACAGCCACTTCTTCGGTCACTTCAAAACCAAAATGCTGATAAATAGCAATATTTTGTTCTTTAGAGTTCTCTAAATAGGCAGGCGTTTGGGTACGGTCGCAAATATCTAACACGGGTTTAAGTAGCTTTGAGCAATAGCCCCTACCCTGCGCTTCGGGTGCAACCCCCACCGCCATTAAATACCAATGCGGCACATGAGGATGTTTAGCTTGAATGTTATCCACCGCCCGCCAACGCGAATACAACGGACCTAAACCAGTTACGCCTATCCAATCAGGCAAAAACGCCAACTGCTCAGCTAAGCCTAATTGCCAACAATTAGGCGGTGACCACAAAGCTGCCCCTAAACGGTCTTCGGTTGTCCAAATTTGCTCATACGGCCACGCAAACCTATCCCAATAAATTTCAAAAATTTTTCTAAAACGTGCACCTAAATAAACATCTTGTTTGGCCAACCAGTTATACATCGGGTCATCCCAAAAAGAACGCGTCAAGGTATCAATCACTATTTCGCGGTCTTCTGCCTCGGCCTGCAAAACAGCGGCATTTTTAGGAAAATCATCATCCATCATCATGGTTTTGGCTGCCAAAAAGCTGCACCTTTTAAAATATTTAAGGCGGCATACAACACATAATCGTCTTCAGCGAGTTCTTTTTCATTTAACAGTATCGGTTTTTTACTATTAGGAAGTTCCTTTTCGCTTGCAGTATTTACCTTGCTGCCTTTGTTATCTTTTTTATTCTTTTTGCTAGAGCTTGCGTTGTCTGGTGCTGTTGTTTTTTGGGGCGCAGCTGCATCTTGGTCTAATTGTTCATCACTGGGCTTAAAATTATTGGTGGCATCGGCCTGCTCATTAGGATTGGCCAAGTGTCCTTTTAAATCAGCCTCTTTATAGCTTTCGACACTGCCCAATAATTCAATTTTAGCTGGCTCTATTAGCACATCGGGCTTGATGCCTTCGGCCTGAATCGAGCGGCCATTAGGGGTGTAATAACGCGCAGTGGTCATTTTAATGGCTTTGTCTTCGCTAATTTGCAGCACAGTTTGCACCGAACCTTTACCAAAGGTGGTTGTGCCAGCAATAATGGCGCGTTTTTGGTCTTGTAATGCCCCTGCTACAATTTCGGAGGCCGAGGCTGAACCACCATTGACTAAGACTAATAAAGGAATATTGGGCAGTATTTGCCCCTCAGTTGCTTCAAACTTTTCAATACTATCTTCGCTACGCGCTTTGGTATAAACCACTAAGCCTTTGTCTAGGAAGCTGTCTGCAACGCTAATTGCCCCTGCTAATACGCCACCTGGATTATTGCGTAAGTCTAAAATAATACCTTTTAAGGGGATGGTATTTGCTTTGAGTTGAGTTAGCACTTTATCAAGGTCACGACCTGTATGGGTCTGAAACTGGCTAATACGTACCACGGCATAATCTTCGCCAATCATGCGCATTTTGACACTGGTCGTTTCTATTTTAGCGCGAATGATAGTGAGTTTTTTGGGGGCTTCACCTTTACGCTGAATGGTCAGTTTAAGGGGTTGACCTATGTCGCCACGCATAATGTCAACCGCTTCGTTCATGGTCATGCCTTTAACGGCTTTATCTTCGAGTTTGATAATATAATCGCCTGCCTGAATACCCGCTTTGGCGGCAGGGGTGTCATCTATGGGGCTAATGACGCGCAACAAACCATCTTCCATGCCAATTTCTACCCCTATACCGCCAAACTCACCTGTGGTTTGTGCTTTAAGGTCTAAATAATCATTTTTATCTAAATAGGCAGAATGTGGGTCAAGAGAAGTCAGCATGCCTTTTATGGCATTTTCGAATAAAGTTTTGTCGTCAACAGGGTCAACATAGCTTTGCCTAATACGCTCAAAGACATCTACAAAGGTGCGTAAATCACTGAGCGGCAGCGGTGGCTGTGGCGCAGTTTTGTCGGTAGTAGCAGTGTCTGGTGTGGCGGCTGGTGCAAGCTCTGCCGCCCAAAGTGGGCTGTGTAAAACGAACAGGCTAACAATGACAGGCAAAACTTTATTCATAAAAAATCCAAACTTTCTACAAGCAACACAAGCACTAGAGAGTAACAAGCTTACTCTCTTTCGTCATGCCTTCAAGCAGTTTGCTGTGTCGTGTTATTGTTATTGCAAATCAATCAGGTTTTTACCTGTCATCTCGACAGGCACAGGGATACCCATTAAGCTTAATAACGTGGGGGCAACATCCGACAACACGCCACCTTGTTTAATCGTCGCCTTACGCCCCACATAGGCAAATGGCACTAATTCACAGGTATGCGCGGTATGGGCTTGGCCTGTTTGGTTATCCATCATTTGCTCAACGTTACCGTGGTCAGCGGTAATAATCATTTCGCCACCGACTTCTTTAACCGCCGCATACAAACGACCTAAACACACATCTAAGGCTTCAACCGCTTTTACTGCCGCATCAAACACACCTGTATGTCCTACCATATCGCCATTGGCATAATTACAAATTAAGGCATCAAATTCGCCAGATTTAATCGCCGCCACTAATTTGTCAGTGACTTCATAAGCACTCATTTCAGGTTGTAAATCATAAGTCGCCACTTTGGGAGATGGCACTAAAATGCGTTGTTCACCTGCAAATAACTCTTCACGGCCACCACTAAAGAAGAAGGTCACATGGGCATATTTTTCGGTTTCAGCAATGCGTAATTGCGTTTTGCCCAAGTTAGCTAAGTACTCACCTAAGGTATTATTTAAGTTTTCAGGCTTATAAGCCACAGGTGCTTTGATGCTGGCAGAATATTGGGTCAACATGACAAATTCGGCTAACTGCGGACGGATACGACGTTCAAAGCCTGTAAATTCGTTATCAACAAAGGCTCTGGAAATTTCACGCGCACGGTCAGCACGAAAATTCATAAACACAATCGCATCACCATCCTTAATTAAGGCGGCTTGCTCACCTTCGCCAATAATCGCGGTGGCTTTAACAAACTCATCACTCTCACCTGCGGCATAAGCGGCTTCTAAACCTGCCATTGCTGTGGCTGCGGTGCGCTCAGCAACACCTTCAGTCATTAAACGATACGCTTGTTCCACTCGCTCCCAACGATTATCTCTGTCCATTGCATAATAACGACCAATAATCGAGGCAATACGACCTTTACCTGTCGCACGTAAGGCAGCATCCATTTTTTGTAACGAAGGCATTGCGCTTTTGGGTGGCGTATCGCGACCATCTAAAAAAGCATGAACATAAACCTGTTGTGCGCCACGCTCAACCGCCAATTTGACCATGGCGTGTAAATGATCTTCGTGGGAATGCACACCACCTTCGGACAATAAGCCCCAAATATGCACCGCTTTTTGATTGGCAACGGCTTTATCAACAGCAGATGTAATCACAGGATTGCTAAAAAAATCACCATCACGAATCGATTTGGTAACACGGGTAAAGTCTTGATAAACAATACGTCCTGCCCCTAAATTCATATGACCGACTTCGGAGTTACCCATTTGACCATCAGGTAAACCGACGTCTTCGCCAGAGCCCGAAATTAAACCATTGGCATTTTCTTGTAAAATTTGTTGCCAGTTAGGCGTATGCGCCGCTTTAATTGCATTGGAGTCCGAGGTTTCGCTGTGACCAAAACCATCCAAAATAATTAACACATAAGGCTTACGCATAACACCACTCTCATAACAGCCAAAAATAAGGCGCGTATTTTACCCTTTTTTGTCGCTCACGCTCGCTCGTCTTGATAAAAAAAGCCATTTTTGATGACAGATTCGGCAATTTTGTGGTGTTTCCTAGTCATGTGGCTAATATCTTCTATATCAATCTCTCTTTTATACTCAAAAAAGAGCGTCATAAGACCCAATACAATGGAGAACGAGATGAATAGTTCCGCTACGTCACTATGCCAACTAAACGCCAAAGATATTATGTCCAGTCCTGTATTGACCGCACACGATACTTGGTCAGTCAAAATGCTGTTAGATTTTTTTAGCAAACACCGCATCACAGGCGCACCTGTCACCGACTATCAGGGCAAACTTAAAGGCGTAGTAACCATGAGTGATGTGTTGCGCTTTGAAAATTTGCCTGCTGTTGAAAAAGAACGTTTAATTGGCGTGTCTTGTTATGGTGAATACGCCAGTTATGAATTAAGCCATGAGGATTTGGTGCAATTAGTTCAACACGCCGATATTAACTGCCCTGTTGCTCAGATTATGACACCACATATTATTTCGGTTGCAAGCAATACTTCTGTGCCTGATGTTGCCAAACTGCTCAGAGAACGAGAAATTCATCGTGTTTTTGTGTTAGAAGATGAGCAATTAGTTGGTGTTGTTAGTACCAGTAATTTGCTTGATGCTTTGATTAGTGCCTGTGCTTGTCAATGCTAAATGTTTAGGCTAGGTGCTAACACCTAGCCTTTGATTAAACCACTCGACTTTTTGGCTCTACCATCACAGGCGATTCAATCACTTTTTTTCTGTTTCTTGTGCCTCGTCAGCTTCGGCAATGTTTTTTTGAATAATCATTTGGTCTTCAATGGTTTCAAAGGCTTGGGTTGCCAATTCGCCGACTTCTTGATTAACACGGCGAATAGCGTCATAGACTTGACCAAAACTTTTATCCCATAATTCATCACGTTTGTCGCTATCAACATCCAAAACGCCTTGCTTTTCTAACACTGCAAAAGGCAATTCAGCAATGGTTTTGTGAATTTGCTCAACCGACGTTGCGCCCTTATCAATAGCTTGTTGTACAAGGTCTTTTAATGCTTCTAAACGGGTTAAGGTTTTACTCATCTTAATGCTCCTTTATTTTTTAATTTGACTTTACTATACACCTCATTATTTGTGCAGCACCACAAATACTGACTTTATTTTGTGCTATTTTTAGTTTTAGCCTCTGAACCAGAAAACAGAGGCCAAAAACATACAAAATCTAGTCCCTTACAACACTCCTTGTCAGCCAGCAGATGTATAGCTTAGTCAAAACTGGACTTTTAGGCAGCAATGCTATTCACAGAAGCTACTTTCTTGGAAATTGGCATAACCTTAGCAGCTTTGGCAACAATCGTTTCTGCTCTTGAGTCTTCAACTTTACGGCTAAATGGTAAGGCATATTTAAAAATACGTTTTACCACAGTCGAAAATTGCTTAGTAAAAGAACCCGTGTTGTAATGTTGACCATAACGCTCACAAATTTCACGGACTTTGACTGACATTTCGGCATAACGCATACCAGGTACATCAGGGAACATATGATGCTCAATTTGATGACTTAAATTACCACTCATATAGTGCATAATTTTGCCGCCTGTTAAGTTACTAGAACCACGTAATTGGCGTAAATACCATTGGCCACGTGTTTCGTTCTCTAACACTTCGATTGGAAAAGTCTCGGCATCTTCGGTAAAGTGACCACAGAAAATAATCGAGAATGCCCAAACGTTACGAATCATATTGGCAAAAAAGTTACCCGTAATCACAGGAATAAACATCGGGCCAGCAATTAACGGAAAGAAAATATAATCTTTGGTGAACTGCTTACGCATTTTTGCGCCAATTGGCTTAAATTGCTCACGAACTTCTGCCCACGTTTTTTCACCGCTCATGACTTTTTCTAACTCTAAAGATTGTAGAGCCAATGTCCATTCAAAAGTCACCGCTAAAATGGCCGCCATTAAGGGGTTTGCTAAAAAGCGTGGTTCCCATTTTTGCTCTGGAAACAAACGTAACACACCATAACCAATATCATGATCCATACCACGAACGTTGGTATAAGTATGGTGCATAAAGTTGTGGGTATGACGCCAGTTATCTGCGGTACAGACGGTATCCCATTCGTAATCATTACCACGCAGTGATGCATCGTTCATCCAATCATATTGACCGTGCATGACGTTGTGGCCTAATTCCATATTTTCAACAATTTTAGAAACCCCCAAAATTGCTGTACCTGCCAACCAGAATGGTGGCAACCAACCCAACATTAAGGAAGTACGACCTGCAATTTCGCTATAACGCACAAAGTTACGCACGCCATAAATATAGTCGGCTTCTTTTTTGCCTAAACTGGCCATCGTTTCTTTGCGTAAAGCATCTAACTCTGCACCAAAGGCTTCAATTTCTTCTAAGCTTAAATCACGGCTTTTGCTAATCGTTGACATGATAATTCTCTCTTAATCTTAATTCGGTTTGTCTGTTTCTCGCCCTTTATCGGGAGAAAACTTACTTAAATATCTAAAGTCACAGGGCTTAAAGCTTCAGTCACACAAATACGAATCTGCGTATTTGGCTGATCATCAATCGCACCTGTAATCACATCACGCACAACACCCGATACTTTGGTACAACTACAGGTTTTACACATGCCAATTCGGCAGCCATAAGCAGGTTTTGCTCCACCCGCTTCAGCACTTTCCAATAAAGTTGCTTTAGTGTTTAACAATAATTGCTGACTACGACGTAAGGTAATTGGCATTTCGTTAATCGGCTTATTAGGGTCAACCGCAGGCAAACCAAACACTTCTTGAGTCAATTTGTCGCTAATACCTTTGTCTGCCCAAACCTTAGTTACTGCACCCATTAAGCCTTGTGGGCCACATAAATAGGTACTACGCTCAGCAAAATCAGGGCAAACATCAGCTAATTGCTTTTGACTAAAACGTCCTGCTTCACCACTGCTCGCTAATACATAATTTAATTTTAAAGAAGGATGCTTAACTGCCAATTCGACCATATCGTTAGCAAACGCTAAGTCTTTGTCGGTATTAACGTAATACACCACCGACACATCCAAATCAGCTTGACGCTTTAAGGCTTCTGCCAACAAGCTATAAACGGGGGTAATACCGCTGCCACCTGCAATCAATAATAATTTGCTTGGCAACACATTGGGCAATACAAAGTCACCACCGACAGCACCCAATTCAATCACATCGCCAACATGAAGATTATCGTGCATCCAATTAGACACTTTGCCGTTTGCTTGGCGTTTAATACCTAACTCAATCACATTGTCGGTAGGCGCATTAACCAAGCTATAGCAACGTTCATGGAAACTGCCGTTTATCATGACTTTAACCGACACAAATTGCCCTGCCTTAAAACCCTGCCAGTGTTTGTTAGGTTTTAATACAAAACGCTTAATGTCTGGCGTTTCACTGTCAATAGACACCACACGTGCCATCACGCGTTTAACCGTCATCATTGGGTCAACATGAGCCAACATAAAGTCAACCCAATCTTCTTTGACACTACCTAAAAAACGACCGATTACTGGATTTAGTGCTGACATCTTGGTGTCTCCCAATTACAAAAGTGAACATCTGTGCACTTAATATATCGCACTTTAAAAATAAGTCAACACTTGTACACTAATTTTTTAGATAAAAAATATAAAACAGAATCAAACTTACATTAAATAATTGTATTTAAACAAATAATACAAAAGTGAACAGTGATAATTTTTAATCCCAAAAGAGTTTAAACAACGTCGAGAAAACAACCATCACTAAAATTATGCCCATCAATTTATCAAGCAAGCTGAATTAGGTGTACACAGATAATCTCCTGTTTACCATTTGCATAGTGGGTCGTTAGCACACCCAGCTATATTCTGTTAAAATGAGTGAACAGTTGTCTTTAGTAGATAGATAGCCATGAGCCTTAGAGACGAAAAAAAGCAGCAAACTCGACAAACCCTACTTGATGCCGCGCTGGCGTTAATGAATGATGGCCGAAGCTTTGTTAACATAAGTTTGCGCGAAGTCACACGAGAAGCAGGCGTTGTACCCACTGCTTTTTATCGTCATTTTAAAGATATGGACGAGTTAGGCTTAGCCTTAGTAGATGACGTTTGTTTAAGTCTTCGTAAATTACTTCGCGAAGAACGTCTCAAAGCACAAGGCGCAGGACACATTGCCATTAAAGGCTCGGTGATGATGTTTTTGTTATATGTACGCCAAGAAGCCCGTTATTTTGACTTTTTGGCGCGTGAACGCTGGAGTGGTTCTGTCAAAATTAGAGAGGCTATTCAACGAGAGTTAAATCATTTTGCCAATGACTTAAGTACCGATTTTAGACTTTTTCCCGAAATGCAAAACTTACCCAGTGAAGATTTGCAAATGATTGCTGACTTGGTTATCAACACCGCGATTAACTGGTGCGGTGAAATTTTGTCCCTGCCCTCACAACAAGTGCGCTTGCAATACGAATTAAGTATGCGTGCTGTCAAACAATTACGGCTCATTTTTGTGGGTGCTAAACATTGGCGCAGTGAAAAAACGTCAAACCCATCGCCTAATCTCTAAAAAAATAGCTCTTGATTTGAGCAAAACACTTATCATCACTACACTAATAGAGTATAAATAAAGCACAACGATTTTAAGACTTAACAAACATGCCTCTTGTGACCCAATGCCAGTCAGTTAAGGGAAATTTTTCCATTAAAATACCCCTTCGACTTCGCTCAGGGTGCATTTTTAGTTGGTTGAGCGTAGTCGAAACCAACAAAAAATGCTTAACTGACCAGCATTACCCCTCGCGGCTTGTCTTTTTTAATTTATCAGGGAACGTAATTATGCGTTTAAAGCCCCTTTTTGTTGCACTAGCCATCAGTGCCAGTTTGCCTGCAATAGCCGATTCTGTTTTAGAACAAGCAAATGCCCTCATTCAAACCCAACAAGCTAATCAAGCTTATGAGCTACTCGCCCCACTCGAAGAAGAACGAGCAGGTAATCCCGAATATGATTATTTATTGGGGCTTTCATTACTAGAGCTTGGCAATCCTCAAAATGCAGTATTTGCCTTTGAGCGATGCTTGGCGGTTGAGCCAAAAAATGGCCCTTGCCGCGTACAAATGGCGCGTACCCATTTAGCTTTAGGTGAAACCGATAATGCCCGTGCCGAGTTGGAAGTAGTACAAGCCTATAATCCCCCTGCCGAGGTACAGCAAATCGTTAATCAATATTTGGGCGCAGTGACCACCCTCGAAAAACAACAGCAACGCCGTATTACCGCTTATGCCCAAGTGGGTGTAGGTTATGATAGTAATATCAACAGTGCGCCTGATGATGCAAACAAATTTGCAGCCGCTTTACCTCAATACAAAGGGTTTACTAACCCCACTGCTAACGACTCTGCTTATGCCAGCTTGAATGCTGGCAGTGGTATTGTTTATAAAGCCAATGACACCGTAAGTTTATTGGCGGATGCCAATGCCCAAACGCGTAGTTTTTTTGCCGACCACAATTTTGACTATCAAGCCCTAGATGGTAGTGTTGGCATGGCTCTCAATTTAGAGTCATTTACCCTGTTAACCAAACTACAAGCACAACAAATGTGGCTTGATGGCAACGACTATCGCACATTATTAGGTAACTTGCTGCAAGTACAAGGCGGTGTAGGTAATGGCCAAATGGCTCTGTTTGCTCAAGGCAACAAGCTCAGCTACGACAGTCAATCCGCGCGTGACGGCAGCCGTAAAACAGTAGGTTTGGCTTATTCAGGGGTGATTGATGCGGCAATGACACCTTCTTTTTATGCCAGTCTTTATACAGGTAGCGAAGATGTTGACGAAATTAAATCTGCCTTTTTGAGTCAAAACTTTAAAGGGATTCGTGCTGGTGGTGGTTTATCTTTAATGCCTAATGTCAGTCTTAACGGCCAAGTTAGCTACGAAGAGCGTAAACATAACGATGCGGTTTATCCTTTATTTTTGGTCAATCGTAACGACAAAGAAAGCAATATTGGCTTTAATATCAACTGGAAAATAAATCCGCACCTCTCCTTACAACCTAACTATACTTATACTAGCAACCAATCTAACATTGCATTTAGCGACTATACGCGCCACGTGTTTAATGTCGATTTACGCTTTGATATGTAACAGGGAGTCTATTCATCATGCGTCATACTTATCCTCATTTAACGGGCAAAGGTTTATTAACCGCCTTTATTGCTTGCTTGTTTTCGGGTCAAACATTAGCCGATATTGCTGGCAGAGTTAATTTTGTATCGGGCAAAGTACAAGCCGTTACCGCCGATGGCACACGTCGTAATCTGGTAAAAGGTGAATTGGTTAACAGTGGTGAACGTCTCGAAACCAATACTGGACGGGTACAAATTCGTTTTACCGATGGTAGCTTTATTTCGCTACAACCTAATACCGTGTTCAATTTAGACCAATACGCTTTTGATAAGGCTAAACCCAACGAAGGCTCACTGCTATTTAATTTTATTAGAGGCAGTATGCGTACGGTTAGCGGTGCGATTGGTAAAGTTAATCGTAATAACTACAAAGTGCAAACACCTGTTGCCACTATTGGTATTCGTGGTACTAGCTATGCAGCCACTCAAGAACCCAATGGCCGACTCTTACTCACGGTAGGCAGTGGTATTGTTAATTTAGCCAATGATTTTGGCGATAGTGATGTTGGTGCTGGTCAAACTTTTCAGGTTGATACTGGCAAAGCTCCAACTAATGCCCCTAAAGGCACGTCTGTAGGTGCGCGTGCCAATGACCCTGAATCAAAACAAGAGCAAAACAAAGAGAATCAAGATGGCCAAAATGACCGTCAAAAACCTGATTTTGTCTTTGCGAATCAAGTCGATAAAGATGGCAAATTACTAGCAGTAAAAAATATCGAAGAGCAACAACAGAAAAATGAAGAGCCTCCTATAGAAGAGCCACCCAAAGAACCCTTTATTCAAACTGTTAATGGTTTTCCACGATTGAGTAGTTTTGGTAGTTTGTTAGAGGGGTCATCAGGGGTCAAAATTTATGCTAATGTGATTGCTGGCTACGATGCTTTATCTGTCGACGGCAAAACAGTCGGCAACTTAATACGTGTACTAGGAACATCACTCACTGACACAGAAAATCCCAATCTGACCGATAAACTATTACTAAACGTCCGCAGTAATAATAATCTCAAGTTTAGCAATGTACAGCAAATTGGCAGCTTATCTTTTGGTGCATGGACAAATGGCACTGCGTCTGTGGTTGACCCCTATTTAGGAACAGTACAACAACTTACCTTGTCTGACGCTCAATTTATGCCCTATATTGTGGGTACAACAGCCGAAAAAGTGGTTGGTAACAACATGAAGGCTTCTTATAGCCTTGCTGGTAGCTTAGCAAAAGGGGCAGGCACATTAACAGAGCTTAATATTGATATTGACCTCAACTTAATGCCTTTAGTGTCGGTTGACATGGCAGCTACCCTCAATAATATCAACTACCACGCCCAACTTAACAAAGCTCCGTTACTTGATATTAGTTTTGACAAAAAATTTAGCGGATTTATTTTGTCTGGTGAAGGTAATGGTTTGTATGCATCTAGCAGTACGGCAAGCTTGTGTGCCGATAACCAGTGTCCTGTTACCCTATCTGCCTTTTTATCTAGCAATGACATGGGGGTCGTTTACGAAATATTCAGAAATGAAAGCACACTATTGAGCGGTGTTGCCGCTTTAACTGGTAACGAAAGTGTCATTAACCGCGAAGTCAATCCTCAAAGTTTAGCCTCAACCCTAGATGGCAAATACAGCGCGCTATTTAAGAGCAGCAATAGTAATGTTGTTGTCGACGACACCACAAACTTGGCAGCCGTGTTTGACAGTCAAAGCAATGGTTTGATGAGTGCCTTTCATGTCAATAACGAAGGTAGTGAAAAAATTGCCCAAGATTTTTACGGCGCACTCAATGCCGCAAACACCTTGGCAGCCGAAACCAAAGACATTGGTCATGCGGCCAAATCTTTGTCATGGGGACGTTGGACAAACGGCCGTGTTGATATTGGCAAAGATGCTAATGGTGGAGTTCTTTTGGGAGCAAACGACAACATTCACTATTTAATTGGTTTACCCACACCTGATGCTAGTATTCCCAATATTGGTAGCGTTCGTTACAACCTAGCAGGTGGTACAGCGAGCGCAATCTTTGGCACAGGCACTAGTCAACAAACTGTCACTAGTCACGATATAGGCCAAGTGATTAGCGGTAATTTAGTGGTTGATTTTGGACGCAATACCTCTGAGCTTAACTTTACTGTCAGCGGTTTTACAAAGGCCAGTAATTTACAGTCTTTGAACGTCTTTGGCTCAACATCTTTGGCCAGTGCTAGCAACAATCTTAATTTTAATGACTTAAATGTCACCGCTAGCAGTGCCACTGGAGTATTAGGCTGTATAGATTGCACTGCTTCGGCACATGGTTTGTTTTTTGGGGATGTGAGTCCGATTGGCCAAAGCACACAAACTGCTCCAGCAGCTGCTGGTTTAACGTATAACATCACAGGCACGGTTGAAGCCACTGAACCAGCGTCTATGGATGTTAAAGGGGTTGCTGGCTTTAACAATCCACAACCATTTGTACCCAATGTTGGTAGTTAATCACGCATTAGGCCAAGCTCTTAACGAGCTTGGCTTTCTAAATTCTCGCCAAAACTACAAATTTGTAAATCAAACATAGCACAAGCGCGCAAAGCGCATTAAAATTAGGCAAACTTTTTTTCAGGGAAAGAGCCCTATGCGCCTTCATCGACTTTTTTTGAGTATGAGTCTATTAACCATACCGCCAGTATTTGCCGATAGTGTCTTAGATCAGGCACAAAAGTTAATAAACACCAACAAATACATTCAAGCCTATGATTTACTCGCTCCTCTTGAAGATGAACGCGCAGGTCAACCTGATTATGATTATTTATATGGACTGACACTGCTAGAAGCAGGCGAGCCAAGCCGAGCTGCCTTTGCCTTTGAACGTTGCTTAGGCGCAGAGCCTAACAATGGCCCCTGCCGCGTGCAAATGGCGCGTACCCATTTAGCGTTGGGTGAAACCGTTAGCAGCCGCAAAGAATTAGACACTATCAAACAGTACAATCCACCTCCCGAAGTCAAACAGCTAGTAGAGCAATACTTGGGATTGACCAAAAAGGTCGAAGCCGACAAACAACGCCAAATACGCCATTACCTAAAGTTAAGTACAGGCCACGATACCAATGTGAATGGTGCTACCGAAAACTCGCGTATTGCCCTGCCCTCTACCAACAATCAACCCGTATTTTTAATTGTTCCACATCGCCAAAGCAGTGCTTTTGCCAATGTTGATGTGGGTAGCTCCTTGTATTATCAATTTAATCCCGATTTGGTGGCTAGCTTAGAAGGCAATATTGATTACCGAGCCGTTTTTAATAACCCCGAATTTGACACTTATACCGCTAATGCTAACGCAGGCTTGCTCAAAAATATCGGCAATACCGCTTTACAAGGCAAAATTCAACTGCAAAAAATGGGCTTAGATGGGCAAGATTATCGCGATATGATGGGCTTATTGGCGCAAGCACAACACCCCTTAGCCAATGATGCACAAGTTGCAGTATTTGGCCAATTCAGTCAATTTCGTTACGATACTCAAGCTGCACGCGATGCTGACCGCAGCACACTTGGCTTAGCCTATTCTCAAGCACTTAATGCACGCTTTACGCCTTCTTTTTATGCCAGTCTGTATCAAGGACAAGAAAGCACCACCGACAGTCAATTTGATTATTTTAGTTATGACTTTCAAGGCTTTCGCCTTGGTGGCAGCCTTAGCTACAACGCACAACTTAGCCTAAATGCACACGCCAGTATTGAGCAACGCGATTATGTTAAAGGCAATCCTTGGTTGGTTGCCCCTTTTAATAGTGCTCGTCAAGATGACGAAAGCCAATTTAGTTTGGGCTTAACATGGCAAATCAAGCCTCAATACAGCTTACAGCCCTACTACACCTACAGCCAAACCAATGCCAATCACACTATCAACGACTTTACACGCCATGTGTTTGGTGTTGATTTTCGTATGTCGTTGTAACAAGGAGGAAAAATCATGAAACAATCCATACATTTTTTATCTAATAAAGGATTATTAGCCGCTGTTATTGCCAGTTTTGCTTGTGGCCAAGCGATTGCCGAAGTTGCAGGCCGTGTGACTTTTGTATCGGGGCAAGTCACTGCCATTAGTAACGATGGTAGCAAGCGTGTATTAAACAGAGGTGAGCTGCTTAATAGTGGCGAGCGTTTAGAAACAGGCACAGGCCGTCTGCAAATTCGTTTTACCGATGGCAGCTTAATGTCTTTACAACCCAATACCGTGTTTGGTTTAGACAATTACGCTTTTAATCGCAATCGGCCACAAGATGGCTCATTATTATTTAATTTTATTCGTGGTGGTATGCGTACCGTCAGTGGTGCAATTGGCCGTGTCAATCGTGCTAATTACAAAGTTAAAACACCTGTAGGTACAATTGGCATTAGGGGTACAGGTTATACCGCCACCCAAGAGCCTAATGGTCGATTATTGGTGACGGTTAACAAAGGCATTGTTAACATTAGTAATGAATTTGGCAACCGTGATATTAACGTCGGGCAAACCTTTCAAATGCAACAAGGTAAAGCCCCCGAACCCGCCGAAAATGGCGTAATGGCCGAAGCCGAAGCTGTTCCGCCTCAACCCACCGAAGAACAACAAAATAATGAGCAAACACCACCACAAGAGCTTGCCAATAACGAGATAAATCTTGGTTTAGATGTATTAGCACCCAATAAGAATTTGGAGCAAAGCAATCAGACCAATGGTAATGGCCAACCTGAAGTACAGATTTTTCCTTTCTTTATTCAAAGTGTTAATGGCGAACCACGTTTAAGTCATTTTGCCAGCTTGCTTGATAGTGCATCCGAAAATAGAGTACTACAAAACATTTATGCCGCTTATGACAGCGTTAGCCAAAATGGGACAGTTGTTGGTAACTTAGTAGGACTCATTAGTAGCGATGCCAACAATACCTTGTTATTAGATACGCGCAGTGTGACTAAGCCCGTTAAATTTAGTGGCGTTAAACAAGTCGGCTCTTTATCTTTTGGCGAATGGACAAACGGCTCAATGGCCACTGCTGACAACAGCGTTAATATCAACACACTCAACTTAGATGCCAACACCTTTATACCCTATATTGTTGGCACAACAAACATACAAAATTTAGGACAAAATCAGCGCATTAGCTACCAATTAGCCGACTTAAGCCAAGCCTCTCCTGCCCGTGCAGGTCAAAGCGTAGGCCAATTAACCCAACTCAATATCGACATTGACTTAAACACTCAACCGTTGTTATCGGTCAATATGGCTTTATCTTTAGAGGGTGTGAGCTATACCGCCAGCACCCAAAATCACCCACTAAACTTAGCCCTTAATCAAACACTGAGTACCTTTAAGCTCAACGGTGTACAAGATAACTTTTTTGCCAGCACAGGCAACAATAGCCTTTGTGCCAATAATTTGTGTCCAGTCAACCTCGAAGGCTTCTTTTCGGGTAATGGTCTAGGCACAATATATCTTATCGACCGTCCTAATAATTTAGCGGATATTGGTGGTGTGGCCGCACTCACAGGCGGCGCAAGCACGACTATTGTGAGCAATATTGATAACAATGCCAAAGTAGAAAGCAGCTTAACGGGCAAATACACTGCCTTATTTAGCAATAATGCAGGTATTAGTGTTATTCCTAATCCAGTTAACAATTTAGCCGCCATTTTTAATAGCAGTACAGGTGGCCTACAACTGGCGTTCCATAACAACAATAACAATGCCAGTGATTTATACGGCATTAAGCAAACTGCTCAAACTAGCCAAATTCAACATGCCGACAAACTATTAACATGGGGAGTTTGGAGCAATGGCAGTGTTGACCTTAATGACCCTGTTCAGGACAGTTATACCCTCAGTAACAAACAACAAGTCCACTATATTATTGGTAGCCCTACCCTCAACCTACCTACTAATAACCGTGTGATTTATAGCTTTGCAGGTGGTACAAAGCCTACCGTTGATAGCACACAAAGCATTGAAGCACAAATCACTAATCAAAGTTATTTAGATGTTAACTTTGGCAGCAACAAAGTTGGCCTCAACCTTAATTTACAACTCACACCAAGCACAGGTAATAGCCAATCGTTGACTGCAACAGGCACAACCGACTTAGCCGCATCAGGTACGTTTAACTTTGGCAATTTGAACATCAAATTAGGCTCAGGCAATGCCTGTAATAACCTAGGCTGCTCAGGCACAGCAACAGGCTTTTTAGTAGGTGATACCGCGCAATGGGCTGCTCTTAACTACTCGTTAAATGCGCTTAATGACAGCTTAAATAATGGCTTATTTATCCAAACTCAAGGTGTAGCCGCCTTTAAGCAAGATGCTAATTTTGTGATTCCTGTTTCTGTACTGGCTAATAATAACTCAGCCGTTTATAAAGCTTTGCTCAGCAGTCAAATCAATGACAATCCTCAAATTGGGATTAACTTGAATCAAACAAATGCTGTCAGTGCCCAATTTGATGGCCAAAGCCAAGTTTGGTTATCGGGTAGCAGTACAGGTAGTACGCCTGACTACGGCTATCAATCTACCCCCAGTGTCAATAGTGCAGCCGAAGTCACTCATTACAAACAAACACTATCTTGGGGGCGTTGGCAAAATGCCGAGGTCAATGTTGGCTCTAGCAATAATGTAACGACTCTTGGTGCTAACGATACCGTGCATTATCTGATTGGTACACCTTCAGCAAGTTTGCCAAGCTCTGGTGTCGTCACCTATGTTCATGCAGGTAGCACCACTCCCACAGGCACACTCACTACCCCAACAACGGCTGGCTCTCCTGCCAATACCATCAGCCCCTTATCAGGGATTAGTGTTTTAAACAGTAGCACTATGCGTGTTGATTTTGCGAGTACGGCTAATAATGCTATTAGTATGGATATGAACTTTGGTGCAGGTGCTTTAGGTAATATTAACTTTAAAGGTCAAAGCCCACTCAATGCTAACTTTAGTTTGAGTAATCTGACGGTTAATAGTGCTGGTTGTGCTAGTTGCGAAGCAAATGGCTTTTTTGCAGGACAAGACGGTAGCATGATTGGTCTAAATTACAAACTGACAGCTGAAGTTGGCCAAAGTACGGCAAATTTTGGTGGTGTAGCGGCGTTTGAGAAGTAAACACCTGCATAAACAAACCCAAGGCGGATAATATATATCCGCCATTATCAGAATGGCGCATTACAATGCGCCCTGCACTTAGTTACACCATCGGGATTGTCTGTTTAATACTTTCTCTGTCAGCTAAACGCGTCATAAAATTGGCTAAATTAGGATATTGGCTGCGCCATGCAATCTCAGCAAAACGCAAATCTAAATAGCCCAAACAGCACACACTACTAATATCGGCCAAACTCAATTCTTCACCCACAAAAAACAGCTTGTCGCCTAACACTTGCGACATCGCTTGCAAGCCCAAATCTATTTTTTGCTGTTGGCGTGCTATCCACTCGGCACTTTGTAAGGCTTGAGAACGTTTTTGCTCAATAAAAATCGTAGCCGCGGCATCGGCAATGCCATCGGCTAAGGCTTCTTGACGTTTAGTTTGAATATAGGCCTCAGCAGCTTTAGGAATCAACACAGGACTGGGAACAAGACGCTCCAAATACTCCACAATCACACGAGAATCAAATAACGAGGTATGCTCCTGCTCGTTAATCACTAATACAGGCACTTTGCCAAGCGGATTAAATTGTGGTACTTGGGTCTCTGCATTCCAAGGAATATCGACCACTAACTCATGTTCTAATTGCTTTTCGGCCAATACAATACGCACTTTGCGCGCAAATGGGCTGGTTAAAGAGGCGATTAACTTCACGAAGGCTCTCCATATCATCACATTAGCTTTATATTTTGACAGAAAAAAGCCCACATACAGTGGGCTTTATAGGCAAAAAGCTTATTTTTTAGGCTGAGCTGCACGCTCTTTAGCCACTAAAAAGTCGGTCACTTGCAATACTTTGGCTGTTTCGCCCGATATCAAGTATTTGCCATTGACAACCACAGCAGGCACACCTTCAATCTGGTATTTTTGTGCTAAGGCTTTGCTTTGAGAGACCTTACCAGACACCGCAAACGAGTTATATAAACCTTTAAACTTGGCTGAGTCTATGCCATAACGCTGATAAAACGCAGCCAAACTCGCTTCATCAAAAATACGGGCTTGATTTTCGTGAATGGTATTAAATAAAGGCACATGTACCTTGTCGAGTACCCCCATCATTTCAACCGCATAAAAACCACGGGCATTGCCTTCCCACACAGGGTTTAACGATGCAGGCGTGCGTACAAACACCACATCGGCAGGTTTAGTTTTAAGCCAAGATTCAATATGAGGGTCTAAACGATAACAATGTGGACAGCCATACCAAAAAAACTCACGCACTTCGATATTTTTGCCAGCTGGATTAAGCGTGGGATTGGCTAATAATTTATAGTCTTTGCCTTCGACAAAATTGGCAGCAAAGGCTAATACTGGCGCAATAGATAATAAGGCAATTGCCGTTAATTTTTTAAACATAATACCCCTCAACAATATGCTGCATAATAATCTAGGATTCGCTAAAAAATCACAAATCATGAATTAACACTAGCATAAAACAAAAATACGTTACTGACTGATTGGTAACTGTGTGCTTTTTGTGTGCAAAAAAATACCCCGATTATCGGGGCATTTTTAACAGACTTATTAGTGTAAGCCCGAAATATAATTGGCTAAGGCATCAATTTCTTTATCAGATAACTTAGCAGCCACCATTTGCATAATGCCTTGTTCACCATCTTTGGCTGCATCGTTAACACGCTTTTGATCGGTGTTATCATCACGACCTGCGGCACGAAAGGCAATTAACTGAGCTTTAACATAGTCCGCGTGTTGACCACCCAATTTTGGAAAGGCCGCTAAAGCATTGCCTTTACCTGATGGGCCGTGACAGCCTGCACAAGCGGCAAGTCCTGTTGCTGGATTGCCACCACGATACAAACGCTCACCTTTAGCCACTAATGCAGGGTCAGCTAAGTTTACACCTGCTTTTTGTTGCGAGAAATAGACCGACAAATCTGCCATTTGCTGATCGGTTTTGTCTGCCGCCATTGGCATCATTAAGGCATTATTACGACGACCTGATTTAAAATCGTGCAATTGCTTGTAGATGTACTTGGCATTTTGTCCTGCAAGTTTAGGAAAAGTAGGCGCGGCACTATTGCCATCTGCACCATGACAAGCAGCACATTGAGCCGCTAAGGCTTGTCCAGCCGTTGCATCCCCTTTGGGCATACCACCTGCAAACGCACTTGTAACAGACACAAGGGCAACTAAAGCAGCAAAAGACTTCTTCATAATAGCTTCCGATAGCTTATTGGGGGCTGAGGTGATTGCCGTCAGCCCTGTTACTGAGACATGAATTTAATCAGGGCGATGTAGTCCTCTTCACTACAATCGTTACATAAACCTTTGGCTGGCATATTTTTGTAGCCATTTTGAACGCGGGATAACAAAGTATCTGACCCTTGTTTGAGACGTGACTGCCATGCACTACTATCACCCTTTTTGGGCGCACCTAATACCCCTGCATCGTGACAAGTCGCACAGGACTTAGCGTACTTTGCCTCAATGTCGGCTGCATGAGCTGGGACAGTCGTTAAGACACTCAGGAAGACAGCCCAATTTAATAGCTTCTTCATTTATGTTCTCCCACGGTTCTAACCGTTGCGCGATTATAGCTTATCTGTAACGCCCTGTAATACCCTTAAATAATATGAGTATTATTGTTACAGCCGAAAATTGTACAAAAATACAGCAAATCACATCTTATTAGCTTGAAGACAGCTTACATATTCTATCTATAACTATCTTTGAGTATGGTTTAGTTGTAACACAAAGGCAAAAAAACTCCTATTTTATGTAAACTTTTTGTCTATCTAAACGTTTTAGACTATCACAATATAGTTTTATTACTCTTGTGCCAGCCCTCTGCCAGCATTATTTACTTTGATGTAGAACTCTTTTACATAGGCGACCACAGATGTCTGTATCTAAATTTTCTTGGGTTTTTGTTATTGCAAGTATGTATCATGTGCTAGCAAATGCGGCCAGTATTTGCCCTACCCTTAGCTCATCACTCAATGTTGATCAGGCGGTCAACTATGCTTTATGCCATAATCCCGACACCCAACAACAATGGCAACAGCTTCGTTATCAACAAGCGGCGGTGACCATCAGTCAAGCCAATAACTATCCTACGTTATCGCTACAAGGCTCAAGCAACTATAGCCATAGTGCAGGCCAAAATAACAATAGCTTGGGCTTACAAGCACGTTTATCGTATATCTTATTTGATTTTGGCCAACGAGCCGCACAACAACAACAAGCAAATGCGTTATTACAACAAGCGCAATGGAATAAAGATAGTCAAATTGCCGAGCTGAGTACTCAAGTTATTCAGGCATATCTAAACGTTTTAAAAGCACAAAGCCAAATTCAGGTTTACCAAGACAGCATCAAAACTAATCAACAAAGTTTAACTCGTGCTGAAGCGCGTTTTAACACAGGTGTTGGCACGCCGCTAGATGTGCTACAAGCTAAATCTGCGTTGGCACAAGCACAACTTAGTTTGGTAAAAGCTCACAGTGAGGTAGCCAGCCAACGTGGGCTGCTGGCTCAATTATTGGGTGTGATTCCCACACAACTTCCCTCCTTAATAACCATTAAGACACCCGAAAACACAGCATTATTTAGCGAAGCAGAATTGGAGTCTTGGCTAAAAACGGCGATTAGCCAACGCAGTGAAATCAAAGCCACTAAAGCCAATTTACAAGCGGCTGAACAAGCGATTATAAGTGCCAAAACGGCGTTAAAACCTACCGTTAGCGTGAGTGCAAATAGCAATTGGCAACAAAATGATAGCCAAGCCACGAATAGTTATGGTCTTGGTATCAGTGTTGATGTGCCTTTTGATTTAAGTGGTGCAACTCAAGCCAAAATTCAACAAAGTGAGATTCAAAAGCAGCAACAAGAAACCGCTTTACAACGCAGCGAACAACAAATTTATAGCCAAGTTTGGCAAGCTTTTTATCAACTACAAGCGGCCTTACAAACGGTTGATGCCGCACAACAAGGCATTGATAGCAGCCAAAAAGCCGCACAAATGGCAAGCGCACGTTATCAAGTCGGCCTAAGCACCCTACTTGATGTGTTAACAGCCCAAAACCAATTCACCAGCCAACAACAACAGCTCGTTGCGGCTCAATATGATGCCTTAATTGCACGTAATCAATTGAATTATGTTTTAGGGCAACCTATCAATTTGCTTAATACTCAATGAGTTGATATCACCATGAAAAAGATTTTTATTGTTTTAACGGCGTTAGTGTTAATCATTGGTGGGGGTTTTTGGGGATATAAAACATGGCATACACCAGAAACCAGTCAAAACTATCGCACTCAAGCGCTAAGCAAAGGTGATGTTAGCCAAAGTGTCACTGCAACTGGCACACTCAATCCTGTGCGGGTGGTTAGTGTAGGGACACAAGTCTCTGGCATTGTTAAAAAACTCTATGTTGACTTTAATGATCACGTGCAACAAGGGCAATTATTATTAGAATTAGACCCCGATCTGCTCAGTGCTAAATTGGCACAAAGTCAGGCTTCTTTGGCGAGTGCTCAGGCGAAAGTCCATTTAGCCCAACAAAAAACCCAACGTTTACGTGAGTTATTTCAACAAGGTTATTTGTCTCGGCAAGAACTTGATGAAGCAGAAACCGATTTAGCCGCTAATCAAGCACAATTTGCACAAATTAAAGCTCAAGTCCAAAGTGACAAAGTTAATCTGGCCAATACACGCATTTTATCGCCTGTTTCGGGGGTAGTTATTAATCGGGATATTGATGAAGGTCAAACAGTCGCCGCTAGTTTTCAAACGCCAACGCTAATCAAAATTGCTCAAGACTTAAGCAAAATGCAAATCAATGCCAATTTTTCTGAAGCCGATTTGGGCAAGTTAAAAGAAGGCCAACAAGCGACGTTTAAAGTAGATGCCTTCCCACAACGCGATTTTAGCGGCCAAATTCGCCAAATTCGCTTAAATCCAACCACCCAACAAAATGTTGTTACTTATGATGTGGTGATTGATGTTGATAATCCAGACTTACATTTATTACCAGGCATGACCGCGTATGTGGATATTATTTTAGAACAGCGCCGTGACGTGTTGTTATTACCTAATGCTGCTTTACGTTTTAAACCTAAAACCGACGACAAAGACGCTAATAAACAAACTAAACGCAACAAGGCTGAGCGTGGTGTTGCCAAGGTTTATCTTTTACAACAAGGCCAAGCCAAAGAAGTTAGCGTTAAAACAGGGATTAGCAATGGTAAAGTGACCGAAATTTTATCGGGCGACCTCAAAGAAGGCAGTCAGGTCATTATTGGTGACACCCAAAGCAAAAGCAGTGGCAACAGCAATAACAATGCGATGCGGAGGTTATAATGTCACCAACACTGATTAGTGTGAGCCATTTAGCCAAAACCTACTATAGCGAAGCAGGTGCGCTACCTGTGCTCCATGACGTGAATTTACAGGTTGAGCAAGGCGAGTTTATTGCCATTATGGGGGCATCTGGCTCAGGTAAATCTACCTTTATGAACATTTTAGGCTGCTTGGATAAAGCCAATGCTGGTGATTATTATTTATCTGGCCAAAATGTTTTGACACTCAACAAAGACCAGCTAGCCAACCTACGCAATCAAGTGATTGGTTTTGTTTTTCAAGGCTTTAATTTATTAGCCCGTACTTCATTGGTTGATAATGTTGCCTTACCTTTAGTTTATGCAGGCATCAGCAAAAACCAACGCCAACAGCGCGCCCAAGAATTACTGAACAAAGTCGGCTTAGGCCACGTTATGCACCATAAACCCAATCAAATTTCAGGTGGACAACAACAACGAGTGGCAATTGCTCGCGCCTTAGTAAATAAACCCACCTTAATTTTGGCTGATGAACCCACGGGTAATTTAGACAGCAAAACCAGCCACGAAATTATGTCATTGTTTTGCCAGCTTAATGATGAGGGCATTACCATTATTTTGGTCACGCACGAACTAGATATTGCTGCTTTTGCTAAACGTTTAGTGGTGTTTAGTGATGGTCGGATTGTCGAAGATAAAACGGTAAATCAACGGAGTTGGCCATGTTAATTTCGATGTTATATGAAGCCATGTTAGCAATGGCTGCCAACCGTTTGCGTACCTTTTTAACCATGTTGGGCATGATGATTGGTGTCGCTTCTGTGGTGTTAATGGTGGCTTTAGGTCAAAGTGCGCGTGATGCAGTGCAAAAAACCATTGATTCCATGGGTAGTCATTTATTTGTGGTCTTAGCAGGATCGAGCAATTCGGGCGGTTTACGCTCAGGTAGTGGTGGCGTGACCACTCTCACGGCGGATGATGCCAAAGCAATTAGTGAGCTATCAGGCGTACATGTCAGTGCACCTGTGGTACAAGCTCGCCAACAATTAGTCTATGGCTCTGTTAACTGGAGCAGCGATATTTATGGCAGCACCGCAGATTATTTAATGGCTCGTGATTGGACAATTGCACAAGGTAATGTCTTTGATGATAGTGATGTGCGCCAAGCTCGCCGTGTCGCGCTGTTAGGTAGCTCAACAGCCAATACCTTGTTTGGTGATGAAAACCCGATTGGCCAAACCATTCGTATTGGCCGTACTCCTTTTGAAGTGATTGGCATTTTGGGCAGTAAAGGTCAAAGTCTAGATGGTCGAAATCAGGATGATACCGTGATTGTGCCACTCACGGCTGTTCAACGTTATTTAACAGGTAATCGTTTTCGTAATTCTGTGCGCATGATTTTGGTACAAGCTAGCTCTGATGAAGTCATGCCACAACTAGAATCAGATTTAGACAACTTGTTACGTGAACGTCATCGTATTGCCGCCGATGCCGAAGCTGACTTTTCGCTGAATAATCTTGCTGCCATTGCCGAAACGGCGGCACAAACAGCACGTACTATGTCGTTATTATTGGGCGCAATTGCTTCTATTTCTTTAATAGTTGGTGGCATTGGTATTATGAATATTATGTTGGTGTCGGTTACCGAACGTACCCGCGAAATTGGTATTCGTATGGCCATCGGTGCTCGGCAAAAAGATGTGTTAAGTCAATTTTTATTAGAATCTTTAGTAATTTCGATTACTGGTGGTGCAATTGGTTTATTAGTAGGGATGGGTGGTGCGCATTTAGTGGGTCGTATTTGGCAAGCTGATATTGGCATTTCAGTGGATGCAGTAGTGTTAGCGTTTATGATTTCGGCAGGAACAGGCGTATTTTTTGGTTTTTATCCTGCTCTTAAAGCATCTCGTTTAGACCCAATAGAGGCTTTGAGGTATCATTAGCAGCTAATTTGACTGCTGTCTTGCAGCGCACAATACAGATGCTTATGTGCACTGCAAGTTTTGATTGCCTCACTGGAATGTCCCATGACTGCTCAACACCCTATGCTTACCCTACTTCGCCAAGCCAAATTTATGACCAGCGCACCACGCCTATCGGCTTGTCCTCCTAACATTGGCTACGAAGTCGCTTTTGCGGGTCGTTCTAATGCGGGCAAATCGAGTGCCATTAATGCCCTGACTAATCAACGACAATTAGCGCGTGCGTCAAAAACGCCTGGTCGCACTCAATTACTTAATTATTTTAGTTTGGATGAAGAACGCCGTTTGGTTGATTTACCTGGTTATGGTTATGCAGCTGTACCGTTGGCGATGAAAGAAGCATGGCAAAAAGAACTCGAAAATTATTTGATTAAACGCGAAAGTCTGCAAGGGTTAATTGTGTTAATGGATGTGCGCCATCCGCTACAAAAATACGATGAAATGTTATTAAATTGGGCGCAACGTCGGCAACTGAATGTCCATATTTTATTAACTAAGTCTGATAAGTTAAATCGTAGCCCTGCCATGGCCGCTTTAGAAGCGATGAAAAAACAACTCAAAGCCAAAAATATTGTGGCTACTGTGCAATTATTTTCGGCTTTGCAAAAAACAGGTTTAGAAGATGCGGCTGAAGTGTTGGGGCAATGGTTAAATTATCCACCACCAATTGACAGCGAATCGACTGAAGAATGCCCCCTGAGCCAAGCTCAACCAACAAAAAATGTACCCTGAGCGAAGATACCGTCTCTCGGGTCAAGTAATTTTATGCGGTTTTTGCTAAAAAATCCTTCTGATAAGGCGTTTGGTTCTTCCAAACGCCAAAGCATAAGTGAACCAATTTACGCATAGCCGCACCGATAGCCAACATTTTGCACTTACCTTTAGCCAGTAACCGCTCATAAAGCTTTTTAATGTGCGGATTGTGTTTAGTCGCCACGATAGCAGCCATATACAACGTAGCACGAACAGAAGCCGAGCCTGTTTTGGATAAATGAGGCCGCTTTAACACAGACGTACCCGACTGATATTCAACAGGCACTAAGCCTAAATAAGCCGCCACTTGCTCAGCCGACTCAAAATGGTGATTATGTAACACCGACAACATCGTATTACCGACACGCTCACCCACCGCAGGAATACTTTCAAGCAGCTTAACATCTTGTTTTAACTTAGGATGTTTATCAATATGGTCATCTATGTCATCTTGTAGTTGCTTGAGTTGTTTCTCTAAAAAAGTGATACTGTTTTCAATCGACTTTTGAATCTTCTCAGGGGAGCAAGCAACTTGCGCTTTTTCTTGACGATTACACTCACGTTGTAAGTCTTGAGCCACTGCCTCACGGCGATTGAGTAATGCCTTTAGCATACGCGCTTCTATTGGGGCAGGAGTCCATAATGAGGGCTGAGTAGATAAGCCATAACGCGCTAAAACAAAGCTGTCCATACCATCATTTTTGGTTTTAATGGCCAACCCCTTGGCAAAGTGACGAACATAAGCAGGATTAGCTAATGACAGCTTAATCCCTGCATCATGCAAAGCGTAAGCAGCTTGCTCATGGTAAACACCTGTGGCTTCCATGATGATATGCACATTGCTGAATTCAACAGATTGTTTTTGTATCCATCCCAATAACTCATTGAAACCTTTATGGTTATTAGCAATACTTTTGTCTTTGCGTTTAAAAGTGGTGTTGTCTAATAATAAACAGCAGTCTAATTTTGCTTTAGATACATCAATACCTAGATAAAACATGATAACCTCCTAAGCTCACCAAATCACCCACTAGCCTTGTACATACAGGGTCAATTGCCCTTGGTTACCGTTCAGTGTCGGAAGGGTGATAAGAAACGTGAAGGGCTTAATCTTCGCTACAAAGTCTGTGCTTTACTCGAAGATGCAAGCTCTCTTCACGTTAAGTAATGATAGCTAATCATTACATGAGTTAAGATACAAGTCGAAGGGTGATTTTTAGGAGTAAATAACAACATGACTTATCAAACCCTC
>JACKNZ010000022.1 GCA_024234595.1 Moraxellaceae bacterium
ATTCGATAGGCTAACAATGTTCTTGCGCCACCTCGTTTGCCCCGACCTTGCAAGGCAACGCGTTTTTTGTAGATGTGGCCGCCAAGATCGGCATCAATTAAGCCACTTTCCATTTCAGTCACGGCTACACGCAATATATTATCTGTGATGCCTTCTTTACACGCCCATTTATCGAACAGCTTATTTTTGAATATACGCATATGATATCTGCTTAATGAATAGTAATTATAGTACCTAGTCCTATAATTATCCAATATTACTCACTGCTCACAGGCTTATAAGAAATAAAAATCACACCCATCAAAATCAAACCCGCACCTAAAAATTGCCACAACGTTAATTGCTCATTCAGCAACCACGCGCCTAAGGCCAACGTAATCACAGGGCTAATGCCGCTAATTAACGCGGCTTGTGACGCGCCAATACGTTTGATGCCCTGTGTTAATAAAATAGCAGGTAAAAAGGTACAAAAAAATCCTAAAACGGCACTCAATAACCACACTTCACGCGGTAATTGACTTAATAAAGTTAAGGGATGGCTCACTAAATACTGAATAAAACAACAGATCGTGGCAATCATTAAGGCAAAAGCAGTAAAACGCACCGCGCCAAATCGTGGAATTAAAACCCCACTCGCCACTAAATAGCCTGCATAGGCCAATGCTCCTGCAAAGACCAGACAGCTGCCTAAAATAAGATGCGAACTCTCTTCATGTTGATTACCTAAAAACACAAAAGCCATGCCCGTATAACTAATCATAATCGCCAGCCATGTACTAGGTCGGATTTTTTGGCGTAAAAATAAAGCAGATAGAATCACGGTTAAGGTCGGGTACATAAATAAAATCAGCCGTTCTAAGCTCGCACTGATATATTCCATGCCCCAAAAATCAAAAATACTTGCGCCATAATAACCAACAACCCCTGCCATCACTAAACCAATGTAATGTTGGCGAGTGGCTTTTATTGGCGTTTTGCTGCGATTAAACCACAACATCAACCCAAAAAAGGGCAGGGCAAAAGCCATTCTTAATGCTAATAAAATGGTGCTATCAATGTGATATTGATAGGCCATTTTGACAAAAACTGATTTTGTCGAAAACAATAAAGCCGATACAGCCACACAAGCTGTACCCAGCCAGTAGCTTTTGTTGCTAACTACAGAAGAAACAGAAATAGACATGGCACCAAAAGCTAAAATGACTCGGCAGACAAGCCTAAAAGGTCTTTTTTTTCAAGTCAATGTCATAAAAAAATAAAAAATGTTGGTATTCACGCTAAAAATATCGCTCAACTTGGAGTACAATCGCCAGCCTTTTTATTTTTTGTGGGGGCTAGTGGGTCACAAGCTCAAAGAACTAGCTATAAATCCTAAATTGTGGGTGATACAGTGCTGAATTCACCAAGCAAGCACTCAGTAGCATCTAGATTGTCAAACTCAGCTTGAGGGTTGATCATGCAAATCGGAATTCCAGCGGAAATCATCGCTGGCGAAACACGCATTGCAGCTACGCCTGATACCGTCAAAAAATTGGTGGCGGCAGGTCATAAAGTAGTTGTGCAAGCGGGTGCTGGTGTAAAGGCCAGTCTGCCAGATGCCAATTTCAGCGCAGTAGGCGCGTCTATTGTTGATGCTACAACGGCTTATGCCAGTGACATCATTCTTAAGGTACAAGCACCAACCGCAGAAGAAATTGCGTCGATTAAGGACGGGGCAACGATTATTGCCATGTTCGACCCTTATCGTAATGCTAATTTGCAAGCCTTTGCTGATAAGCAATTAAATTGCTTTGCCTTAGAGTTGTTGCCACGTACTTTGTCTCGTGCACAAAATATGGACGTTTTATCCTCCCAATCTAACTTGGCAGGTTATAAAGCGGTGATTATGGCAGCGGACGAATATCAACGTCCATTCCCGATGTTTATGACCTCTGCGGGTACGGTAAAACCAGCGCGTGTGGTGATTATGGGTGTGGGTGTTGCTGGCTTACAAGCGATTGCAACCGCAAAACGTTTAGGTGCAGTGGTTGAGGCAACAGACTTACGTCCAACTGCTAAAGACCAAGTTGAGTCTTTAGGCGGCAAATGGCTTGATGTGCCAATGTCTGATGAAGAGAAAGAAAACGCTAAAAAAGCCGCTGCCAGTGGTTATGCGTGGATGCCCGGCCCACAATATATTGCTGACCAAGCGGTGATTGTTGATAAAGCAGTTTCTCAAGCCGACATCGTAATTACCACTGCTTTGATTCCAGGCCGTAATGCGCCTCGTTTAATTAAAGCTGAAACTGTAGCCAAAATGAAAGCTGGCTCAGTGATTTTAGATATGGCGGTTGAAACAGGTGGCAACGTCGAAGGTTCTGTGTTGAATCAAATTACCACGACCGACAATGGCGTAAAAATCATTGGTACACCTAACATTCCTGCGCAATTAGCCGCACAATCTTCGGCTTTATATGCCAATAACGTCTATAACTTCCTCGCGACTTTACTCAACAAAGAGGGTCAAATGGTGGTTAACCTCGAAGACGAAATCCAAAAAGCCTTGTTGATTACTCAAAGTGGTCAACTGCTTTTTCCTCCTAAAAAAGCATAAGGGGAGCTGACATGGTCGAAACGATTACTATTTTTGTATTAGCCATTTTTGTCGGTTACTACGTGGTATGGGGCGTTACCCCTGCCTTGCATACACCCTTAATGGCCGTTACCAATGCCTTGTCGAGTATTATTGTGGTCGGTGCGATGATTCAAACCGTGGGTTTACCTGCCATCGGTGTAGAAGGTAGCGTCACTTTTCAAAGTATTAACTTAATTAGTATTTTGGGTGCGGTTGCGGTGTTTTTAGCAAGCATTAACATCTTTGGTGGCTTTGCCGTCACAGGACGTATGCTTGAAATGTTTAAACCCAAAAAGAAATAAGGGGCGCAATCAATGGAACTTATTCGTGAGTTAGCAAATTGGTTTTATTTAGTTGGCGCAATTTTATTTATTTTAACCTTGCGCGGTTTATCGGGGCCTAAAACGGCCATTATGGGCAATCGCTACGGCATGGTGGCGATGGTCATCGCCGTTTTAACGACTTTTTTTGTGGCAGAACAGCCAGTCGTGTGGATGATTGTAGTCGCTATGATTGCAGGTGCAGCCGTTGGTATTACTCGTGCGCGCGCTGTGCCTATGACCCAAATGCCCGAAACAGTGGCCTTAATGCACTCTTTGGTTGGTTTGTCGGCGGTGTTAATTGCCGTGGCTGCGGTGTTGCATAACAATCATTTGGTGGCGTTACAGTTGCAAAATGCGACTGCCTTAACAGAGGCTGGCGTTGAATTTCATGCCATGACCAAAGTGCATCAATTTGAATTGTTTGTCGGTTGTTTTGTGGGTGCGATTACCTTTACCGCGTCGGTGTTTGCTTATGGCAAATTAGCTGCTAAAAAATGGGCAAAAACCCTTAAAGGTGGCTGGGTAAAACCTGTCCAAGCCAGTTTATTTGCAGCGATGTTGGTATGTGGAGGTATGTATTTTACCTCTGGTAGCATGACCATGTTTTGGGCAATGACAGGTTTGGCATTGGCTTTTGGTTGGATGTGGATTGCACCTGTGGGTGGCGGTGATATGCCTGTGGTGGTGTCTTTACTTAACTCGTTTTCGGGTTGGGCTGCTGCTGGTATTGGTTTTACCTTAGAAAATAATATGTTAATTGTCGCTGGCTCCTTAGTTGGCTCATCGGGTGCGATTTTGTCTTACATTATGTGTAAGGCCATGAACCGCTCAATTATTAACGTGTTGTTTGGTGGTATTGCAACGGCCAGTGCTGGTGGTGCAGATGAGGGCGAAGCCAAGCCTAAAAACTATCGTTCAGGTTCGGCTGACGATGCAGGTTTCTTAATGTCTAATGCTAGTAGCGTTATCATCGTTCCTGGTTATGGTATGGCTCAAGGTCGTGCTCAAAATGCGGTGAAAGAGTTGTATAATACGCTTAAAGAAGAAGGCGTAAACATTCGTTTTGCCATTCACCCTGTGGCAGGTCGTATGCCTGGTCACATGAATGTGTTGTTGGCCGAAGCAGACGTACCTTACGAAGACATCTTAGAAATGGACGAAATCAACTCCGATTTCTCAGGTACTGACGTGGTGTTGGTGATTGGTGCGAATGACGTGGTTAACCCTGCGGCTAAAGACGACACTAGCTCGCCAATTTATGGTATGCCAATTTTGGAGGCATACAAAGCCCAAACCGTGATGGTGATTAAGCGTTCTATGTCTACAGGTTATGCAGGCTTAGATAACGATTTGTTCTATATGGACAAAACCATGATGGTATTTGGTGATGCCAAAAGTGGTTGAAGACATGACTAAAGCCATTAACGGTACTGGTCACTAATCATTCGCTAAAGCCATTAAAACCCTGACTGTTCGGGGTTTTTTCTATATATATGTTTGATACCATTCAACCACCAAAAAAGTCTTTTGTCGTCACAAACACCTTGCCAATAGCGTTAGGCTGTTATATACCATGCAAGTAGGCATTATGAGCCACATCCGCCACCCTGCCTAAGCCAAGTTTTTGTCTAATAACATATGGAGCAACTGTGATGACAATAAATACGATAACAATTAACGGCACTGCCAATGATATGTTAACAGGCGATGCCAATAATGTGATTGATGGTGGTGCAGGTGCAGACACCATGCGCGGTGGTTTGGGTGATGATGTTTATATTGTAGATGATGTGGGCGATGTGGTAGCCGATGGTTTGGGTACAGCAGCAACCATTATGCTCAATAGTAAGGCAGATGGTACGGTGGGTAATGGGGTAGTAGTTTATCAGCATCTCGCCCGATGGCACAAAGTGTTGTTTAACAGCTCAAGCAATTTAGGTTCAGCCAATAGCGATAACAGCGGATATTTGTTAAAAATATTATGACGGGGCTTTAATAGAAATAAATAGCCAGTGATGGCACAAGTGGTACAGATTATAGTGGTGATCCTCTTTTTCCTGATAGTAGAAAAGTATTTTTGTCAGAGTCCGATGTAATTTGGTGACAGGTGACACTAATGGCTATGATATTTTTGTTAAAGATTTAATAACAGGTTAACATCTATTGTTAGCAGCAAGCCAAATGGAGAATAATCATGCTTAATATGGGGTAATTTGAGGTTTGCCAACGATACTAAAGATTTTATTTGTGAGTAGTGCCAGCAATTTGGTCGGAGGCGACACCAATGGAGGATGACTTATTTGTTAAAGATTTAGTATCAGGCAAAGTCACGCTGATTAACAGTGCGAGTGATGGCACTGCGTCGGTAATGGTCGTTACACAGCGATAATATTATCTAACGGTCTACAAATCTCCCCCGATGGTAGCAAAGTGTTGTTTGGAGCGATGCCAGCAATTTTGCCGCAGGTGACACAAACCGTGCCGTTGACTATTTTATCAAAGACCTAAATACAGGCAAAACAACCTTGGTTAACAGTGCCGCTGATGGCACGGTGGGTAATGGTTATTATTCCCAAAATGGTCAGCAACCTATGTTTTCGGCTGATGGTAGTAAGGTGATTTTTGCCAGTTATGCCAGCAATTTGGTAGCAGGGGATAGCAACGGTACTTGGGATTATTTTGCTAAAGATGTTAATACAGGCGCAGTCACTTACTCCTATACACAGTCAAATAGTATTTTGTCACCCGATGGCACTAAGATGTTGTTTGTGAGCAGCGATAACAATTTAGTGGCAGGTGACACCAATAATCAACAGGATGTGTTTGTACGAGATTTATCTACAGGTGAGATAACCTTAGTGAGTAGTGCTGCTGATGGCACGGTGAGTAACCAGAATAGTTTCAACCCTGTATTTTCACCCGATGGCAGCAAAGTGTTGTTTTATAGTAATGCCAGCAATTTACTAGGTGACAATATTTATTATGGCAGTACTCAAGTATTTATTAAGGATTTGACCTCTGGTGCTCTGATGTTATTGGATAGTGCCAGTGATGGCACTGTTGGTAATAATTATCACTTTGGCTCTACATATCAATTTATTTCCAATACCAATAAGGTGGTCTTTAGTAGTCGTTCAAGTAATTTGGTGGCGGGTGACACCAATGGTTCTTATGATATTTTTGTCAAAGACCTCGATACGGCTGAACTGACCGTAGTCACAAGTGCAGTTGATGGTACAGTAGCGAATAGTCAAGTTTCAAATCAGTATGACTACTATAATCCATTCTTTCAGCTATTGGCGGATGGCACTAAAGTATTGTTTATGAGCAATGCCAGCAATTTGGTGGCTAACGATACCAATGGTGCTTATGATATTTTTATGAAAGACCTTGCCACAGGTGTCGTCACTGCCATTAGCAGTGCGGCCGATGGCACGATGGGGAATGGGGTCAGTGGTGTCAGCCAGATTGATAATCAATACTATTATCAAAATAATTTGCGGCTATCACCAGACGGTACTAAAGTATTGTTTTTGAGTAATGCCAGTAATTTAGTCGCAGGCGACACCAACAATGCCCCCGATTATTTTGTAAAAGACCTGCTCACGGGTAGCCTAACAATGGTGAATAGCCAAGCCGATGGCACCGCAGGGACTGATTTTATTGGTGATGCTTACTTTTTAGATGATAACAAAATTGCGTTTACAGGATATGCTTTTAAGCTCAGCGAAGGTGGGCAAAACAGTACCCCTAATTATTTTGTCAAAGACCTCAACACAGGCAAGCTCACCTTAATTAACAGTGCTGCAGATGGCACGGTGGGTAACAGTGATATTTATAGCCTCATTAGTTACTCGCCCGACAAAAGCAAAGTGCTATTTAGAAGCAAAGCCAGCAATTTGGTACAAGGCGATACCAATGGCGTTGAGGACGAGTTTGTTAAAGACTTAATTACAGGTGCAGTAAACTTAGTAAATAGTGCCAGTGATGGTGCCGCAGGTAATGCGGGGAGTTCCAACGCCCAATTTACTGCCGATGGCAGCAAAGTGATATTTAGTAGTAACGCCAGTAATTTGGTAGAAGGTGACACTAACGGTCAACAAGACGTATTTGTGAAGGACTTTGAAGCAGGTGGTGGCGGTACAGATACCGTACTTTCCAGTATTTCTTACACCTTGCCTAACAACATCGAAAATTTAATCCTCACAGGCAGTGCCGATATTAACGGCACAGGCAATAGCCTCAACAATGTGCTGCAAGGCAACAGTGGCAACAATAAGCTAGAGGGTGGTTTGGGGATTGATACTGCCGTTTTTATGGCAAACTTTGCCACAGCCACTATTAACCGCATTGATAATCATACCATTAGCGTGAATACCGCTTTAGATGGTACAGACACGCTAAGCAATATCGAAATGCTGCAATTTGCCGATACCACCCTCAGTGTGTCGGCAATTTTTAGCTCCACGCTTAATCAAGGTGCCGATGGCGGTCAAACGACGGTATTTGGTGACGATGAAGGTAGCCAAACTTTAGTACACCGCGATGCTAGTGGTCATTTGGACTGGCAACAAGTGCTTAATACCGATGGTAGCTTTAGCCAAACCGATTACGACAACAATAACCAACACGGCTGGCAAAGCCAAACACGTTATATGGACGCAGCAGGCACACTCACCAACATTAGCACCACCAATGACAATGGCACTCGTGACGACCTCAATCTAAATGCCGATGGTAGCCAGCCTTGGCAACAACAAAACCGCCATTATGATGCCTTGGGTAATTTGGACTATATTCGTACCATCAATAATGACGGTACCGAAGATTGGCAAGACCAAGATAATACCAATAGCCACACTTGGACAAGCATCAACAGTCATCAAACGGCTACAGGCGCGGTTGATTGGCTACGCCATATTAACGATGATGGCACCGAAGATTGGTTTGACCTAGACCAAGACAGCAGTCAACCGTGGTTGCAGCAAGTCACCCACAAAAACGCGGCAGGTCAAGACGAAAAACGCACCGTAGTATGGGATAATGGCACCCTTGACGTCATGTTTTTGGATGCCAATAGCGACCAACTTTGGCAGCAAGTCACACAACATTTTAATGTATCGGTGGGTGGTGTGGCTTTTGTGGGTAGTGATGCGGTGTTAGATGCAGGCATTTCGGCTAACCAAGTATGGTTGCGTCAAGAGGGCAACAACCTCGAAGTTTCTTTAATAGGCACAGACCAAAAAATGCTCATTGCTGACTGGTTTAGCGGTAACGCCAAAACTAACTTTAGCATAGATGGAGCAAGTGGCAGTTTAATGGCTAATGAAGTTCAAGCCTTAGTCGATGCTATGGCTGCTTTTGCACCGCCAGCACTAGGCCAAACCACCTTGCCGCAAAACTATCAAGACGCACTAGGTACAGTGATTGCAGCAAGTTGGAGTTAAAATGCAGCGCATCAAACTATTGTTAGTATTTGGCACTCGCCCCGAAGCTATTAAAATGGCACCTGTGGTACACGCACTCCAGCAAGAGTCTGGTTTTGAGGTGCGTGTTTGTGTGACGGGGCAGCATCGGCAAATGTTAGACCAAGTATTAACTTGGTTTAACATCATACCCGATTATGACCTTAACATTATGTCAGCTAATCAAAGTCTGACTCAGTTACACCACAAAATTATGCGCGGTTTAGAATCGGTTTTTGCCGATTTTAAGCCACATCGCATTTTGGTACATGGTGATACCGCCACTACTTTTGCCGCTAGCTTGGCCGCCTTTTATCATAAAATTGCCATTGCTCATGTAGAAGCAGGACTACGCACAAAAAGCCTAGAGGCGCCGTGGCCAGAAGAAGCCAACCGCCGTTTAACAACGGTGTTGGCTGATTTGCATTTTGCTCCCACTGACTGGGCAAAAGATAACTTATTACGCGCTCAAGTACCGCCCAATACGGTGTATGTTACAGGTAATACTGTGATTGATGCGTTATTTAGTACCTTAGCCACCATAAAAGCCAGTCTAGTGCCGCAACTACAGGTGCAGCTTTCCTGTGTGGGCAATGCCAAACAACAGCAGCGCAAAATCTTGTTGGTCACAGGTCATCGGCGCGAAAATCATGGTCAAGGGATGATAGATTTGTGTCAGGCATTATTGCATTTGGTACAACACCATCCAGTCACGGTGGTATATCCTGTGCATTTAAGTCCACACGTTAATAAACCTGTTCGGGAGTTATTATCAAATAATGCCAATATTCATTTGTTAGACCCACTCGACTATGTGCCGTTTGTGTATTTAATGCAGCAATCTGATATCATTCTCACCGATTCGGGAGGCATTCAAGAAGAAGCCCCCTCTTTGGGTAAACCTGTTTTAGTGATGCGCGAAACCACCGAACGCCCCGAAGGGGTAGCAGCAGGTGTTGTACGTTTGGTTGGCATAAACAGCCAAGACATCATTGAGGCAGTAGCTACCTTGCTCAATCAGTCGATTGACTATCAGCAAATGAGCCAAGCGACAAATCCTTATGGCGATGGTCAAGCCGCGCAGCGCATTGTCACTATCCTTAAGCAATCGTATGGTATTGCGAATACACAACTTCTAGCTGAATGCGCACTTGCTAATTAGCTAAATCAAATATGGAGCAGAAATGAGATTGGCGGTATTGTCCAATGTGCCACGGATAATGGTACTGATGTTTGTGTTGTTGGTAGGATATCTTGCGACCATATCGCTATTTGGCTGGATAGTCCGCGATATGCCCTTTAGTCATATAGATGTCGTGCAGTTTTTAGAGCAAGCCAGTTTGGTCTTTTTGTTATTACCTTATGTGTTAATTTTAAGCCCTATTGTGCTATTTGCGATAGTAAGGTTAATGGCCACTCAGCCAATGCTTCAGTATGACCCACACAAGCCTTTGCCTTTTTTTACCATTATTATTCCTGCTTATAACGAAGAAAAAGTGATTGCCAACTCGGTTAAAACTATGTTGCAACAAGATTATCCTGCACACGCTTTTAAGGTGGTGGTGGCGTTTAATGGCAATGACCGCAGTGGCGAGATTGCCAAGCACTTAGGCGCAACGGTTTATACTACGCCACAAGTTGGGGTAGGCAAACGTAATGCCATTAGTTATGTGCTTAATCATTTGCCAGCTCAAGCGCAAGGCAGCTATATCTTAATTTTAGATGCCGATAATTTAGTGAAAAAAGATTTTTTGCAGCAAATGGCAGCAGTGATTAGTCAGCCCCAAGCGGTATTAGCGGTACAAGCTAATCATCAACCCTTAGTTGTCTCCAAAAATTGGGTATCACGCGGTTTGTCGGCCGCGTATCGAGCTTCTTCCTTACTGTATAACGAAGGTCGTTCTTTATTGTGTCAATCTGCTTTGTTGTGTGGTACAGGTTTTACGATTCGTGAAGATGTGTTTCGTGATTTATGGCCAAAAACCAAAACCTTGACCGAAGATATAGAGCTAAATGGCTTGCTGTTACAGCGTTACAATTCGGGTGTGGTTTGGGCAAATCAAGCGGTATTTTATGATGAAAAACCTGATAATTTGAGTATTGCCATTCGGCAGCGCACGCGTTGGATGGCAGGTCATTTTTGGTGTGGTTTGTTATATGCCGCAGGCCTAATTGGTCGAGGTATATGGCAGCGAGACCTACGCCGTATTGAGCTAGGTAGTTATTATTTATTTCCTTTTGCCTTATTGTCGAGTGTGTTGCTGTTGGCGTTGGTTGGGGTGCAACAATGTTGTTTGGCAAATACAGGATTGATGTCGCAGCCGTGGCAATTAGCGTGGTCAGGTGCTTTATTGTTGTTTTATTTGTTTTATATCGTGCTAGGCGATGCCCTAACGCCACAATCAGAACCCAAAACAGGCTGGCAACGACTCATTGATGCGGCTTGTGGTGCGCTGTTTGCGTTGTTGGTATGGCCTGTTGCCATTATTAGAGCCTGTTTTATGCTTCAGCGTAAAGATTGGATTTTTCATACTCCTCACAAGTCAAATGGCCATGAACAATCATTATCTTAATCGCCGCCAATTTATGCTCTTAACGGGAGCAAGCATGTGTGCCGTTTATGGTCATGCCAATACCCATAAAACATCTTCGTTATTAGTGACAAATAATGATATTGCCATTACTTTGCAATGGTTGCAGCAAATGCGCGACCCTCAAAGTGGCTTGCTGTATTACATGGACAAGGGCGTGGCACATTTTTTGTCACCCTTAGCCACCGCCAAAACCGCTATTTGGGCGGCCAAGGTTGGTCAGCCTGTGTTATTGCAGCAATGTGCCAAAGCATTGGTCACTGCACAGCAGCAACTCGCCAAGCAGCATAGTCAGTTAGCAGGTGCATTAGCAAGTAGTTATCAAAGCACGCCAAAAGGCTTAGAGGCAGGGCAATATGTGTATGCCTGTGAGCAACTGGTGGCGATTTATGCTTGGTTAGAGGCAGCACAACATCTAAACGATAATACTTGGGTTAAATATGCCCAACAAAATGCCAAATTTTTGCAAAAGACTTTTTTTAATGGCAAAGCCCTAGGAGTTTGGTCGCAAGCCTATCCTGTGCCGTTTAACTATTTAACCACCGCTAACGCCTACGAAAACACCATGCGTAATGGTGTCGAGTTTTTGTGGATTGTAGCTTTGGAGCGTTTATACCAAGCCACAGGCGAAAATCAATGGCATCAAATGTATCAAGATGCACTAGGCTTTTATCTGCAAAGTCAGGCAGATAATGGCTTATGGTTTGATACCTTTTATCCCGATAAAAAACAATGGGCTTGGTTTAGTAAAGACAATGTCGTGGCTGATAATATGTTGCGCTGCGCGATTGCTGCCAAACTTAATCATCAAAATAATCAAGTAGAGCAATTTTTATCACTCATTGAGCCAAAACAGCACTATTATTTGGCAGGTTATTTGTCCACGCGTACGGGCAAATCGGGCTTTATTGTTAATGACCCGCCTTATTTTGATATTGTTTCTACGGCACTATTGCGTAATTTATATAGTTTACTTGGCAGTACGCAGCAAGCAGCACAATGTCAACGGGCATTAGCAGGCTTAAAACCCAAACAAGGAGGCTATTATTGGGGGCGTTATATGCAGTCGCTCAAGCCTGTGGCAGACGAAAAAGCGGTCATTACTACCCTATGGGCATCGGCTAATCTGAGTCCTACATTTAAACCGTTGGTGAATAAACAACACAAAGGAGCAAAAACAACATGAAACCAGCGTTAATGATTGCGCTAGTCTTGAGTTCGGCTATTAGCTATGCCGATGAAGTAAAATTATATAGTCGTTATCAAGATATGGATAATGGCTATGAGTCGGCAACTGCCGTAGGTGTGCGTGGTGTATTTAATAATTATAAAGGTGCTTCTGGTACGTTGGTGTTAGGCTTTGAAAACAAGCAATGGGATGTTGGTATTCGTAACAAACCTGCGAATAATCTTGATGTGGCTGTTTACCAAAATCTTTCCGATGCGGCTTTTCAGGTGTTTCAGGTGCAGCTTGGTTCGTCTAATTTGTATCCGCGTGCAGGCTTTTTTTATGAGTTAGATTACAAGATGCCGCCAAACCGTAGCCTTGTGTTAGGTGTGGGTGGTGGCCATCAATGTTTTCAGGACAAAGACTGTTACGATGCGGTTAAGTTAGGGCCTACCTTGTATTTGCAGGAGGGGCAATTAGGCCATGTGGGTTATCGTTATACCCGTTACTCTAGCAATGGCCATAATCATACGGTGTTTGGTGAGTGGCGTGCTTCTAATCAATTAAGTCTAACCAGTACCCTTATGCAGGGCAGTGGCGCGTACCGAGTGTTATTGCCTGTGCCAACGGCACTCACCGAGGTAGATGCAATGTCGTTTGATATTGGCGCAAATTGGAAAGTGGATAATTTGGTTTGGCACGCCAAGTTAGGGCAAACACAGGTGGATAATGCCACGACTGGTGGCGCAAGTGTGTATTCTAGTCAAGATGTGGAGTTAGGTGTTTCTAAGGTGTGGTAGTTATTTGCAGTTTTGTGTTTTGACCCCGATTCTTTCGGAGTTTTTTGTATAATAAAAGTACTGACTAGCCTGTACTTTTGTTATTTTTGGTTTTACACTCTAAAAAAACCTGATTTGAGAGTGCTAGTGACATGGATAGTTATTCTACAAAAAAGATATGCAATAACATGGGTAGGTGTGGTTTTTTTATTTTTAATTAGTACAACTCAACCCTGAGCTTCTTAAGCTTGGGGTTTTTTATTTTGGGGAAAAATAATGGCAGTTTTAAATGGCGATAGTGGTAATAATAATTTGGTAGGATCGGAAAATAATGATGTTTTAGATGGTGGAATAGGAGCGGATACCTTGGAGGGTGGAGCAGGCGATGACCTTTACATCGTAGATAATATTGGTGATGTGGTGAGAGAGCAACAGGGAGGAAGTGTTATCAGAGTAAACACAAGCACTAAAGGAGTGGAGGCAAATAGTAGTAATTATAGTTTTGCACATATTTCGAGCGATGGTAATAAAGTGGTGTTTTTAAGTAGTGCCAGTAATTTAGTAGCAGGTGATACTAATGGTTTTTCCGATGTTTTTATCAAAGACTTGAATACAGGTATTCTTACACGTGTTAATACGAGCATTAATGGCGATCAAGCAAATGGTGAAAGCTATAGCGGTTGGGGAAATAGTTGGTTTGCGAATGATAATAAAATCATCTTTGAAAGTTCTGCCAGTAATTTGGTGGAAAACGATACCAATAATGCTTTTGATATTTTTATCAAAGACTTGAATACGGGAGTAGTTACAAGAGTAAGTACAGATGTAAACGGTGGACAGTTAAATGGTGATAGTCGTTTAGGTACGATTTCTGCCAATGGAAATAAAATCGCATTTTCTAGCAAAGCCAGTAATTTAATTGTAGGGGATATGAATGGCAATCAGGAGGATATTTTTGTTAAAGACCTTACTACTGGAGAAGTTACACTGATTAATACAGATGTAGATGGTGTTCAGGCAAGTGGTGGTTATTATCATATGAGGTTGTCTGCTGATGGTAATAAAGTGACATTTCATAGCTATCTCAATAATTTAGTAATAGGCGATAATAACCATTCTGTTGATGCCTTTGTCAAAGACTTAAATACAGGAGTGATAATTCGCGTAAGTACAAACTCTCAAGGTCAAGAAGCTAATACTGATAGTTATAATCCTGTCTTATCGGCGGATGGTAGTAAAGTGGTCTTTTTTAGCGGTGCTGACAATTTGGTGGCTGGAGATACTAATTTAACTGGGGATGTTTTTGTTAAGGACTTGATGACTGGGTTTACGACTCTTGTTAGTTTGACCAAAGAAGGTGAAGAGGGAAATGGTTTATCATATAATCCAGAAATTTCTGCCGATGGCAAACAAGTCGTATTTTGGAGTCAGGCAAGTAACTTAGTAGCTAATGACACCAATGGTCAGGATGATATTTTTGTTAAATATGTAACGACTGGAGAGATTGCACGCGTTAGCACTTCTAGTGATGGTAGTCAGGCAAATGGCGTTTCTATTTATGCGACACTGAGTGGTAACAAAGTGGCTTTTTTAAGCAGTGCTGATAATTTAGTGGCTGGAGATACTAATAGTGCTGCTGATGTTTTTATTAAAGACTTAAATGTGTCAGCTAGTGGTATTGACACGGTCATGTCTAGCATCTCTTACACCTTGCCGCATAATGTTGAAAATCTCACCCTCACAGGGAGTGCTGATATTAATGGCATAGGTAATAGCCTTAATAACATATTACAAGGCAATAGTGGTAACAATGTGCTAGATGGCAGCTCAGGTATTGATACAGCGGTATTTATGAGTAACTTTGCCGAGGCAATGATAGATATTAACGATGACAATAGCATTAGTGTTAGCAGTGCCGTAGATGGTGCCGACACCCTTGTTGATATCGAAATACTAGACTTTGCTGATGTGTCGTTGACAGTGGCTGATTTGTTAGAACCGATGTTGCAACAAGGTGCGGATGGTGGCGAAACAACGGTATTTATGGGGGAGCAAAGTCAAACTCAAATTCACCGTGATGTTAACGGTGGCCTTGATTGGCAACAAACCATGTATGCTAACGGCAGCTTTAGCCAAACGGATTATGACAACAACAATGAGCAAGGTTGGCAAAATCAAACGCGCCATTTAGATGTTGAAGGTATGTTAGCTCATATCAGCACCGTAAATGATGACGGTACGCGCGATGAGTTAAATCTTAATGCGGATGGTAGCCAACCTTGGCAGGAGCAAAACCGCCACTATGACGCGATGGGTAATTTAGACTATATATTAACCATCAACAACGACGGCAGTATGGATTGGCAAGACGAAGACCAAGACAACAGCCAAACATGGCGCACCGTTAACAGCCATCAATCACCGGATGGCAGCTTAGATTGGCGACGTTACATCAATGATAATGGTACAGAAGACTGGTTAGACTTAGACCAAGATAACAGCCAAACATGGACACAACAAGCCACCCACAAAAACACCTTTGGCCAAGATGAACGTCGTAGTGTGTTATGGGATAACGGCAATTTAGACATCATGCTATTAGATGGCAGTGTGCGTGATGCGATGGTGCTAGATGTGGTCAATAATCATTTATGGCAGCAAAACACCCAGCATTTTGATTCATTAGGTGCTTATACAGGCAGTGATATTTTACTAGACACTGGCATTGCAGCCAATCAACTGTGGTTGCGCCAAGAAGGTAACAACCTTGAAGTTTCTTTGATAGGAACAGACCAAAAAATGCTGATTGCTGATTGGTTTAGCGGTAATGCCAACACCAATTTTAGCATAGAGGGGGCAAATGGCCGTTTAATGGCCAACGAAGTACAAACTTTAGTAAATGCTATGGCCGCTTTTGCGCCACCTGCAACAGGGCAAACCACATTGCCTCAAAGCTATCAAGACACACTAGGTACAGTCATTGCGGCAAGCTGGAGTTAAACAGTTAATCTTCTCAAGTTTAACCCCGACTTGTTCGGGGTTTTTTGTTTTATATGTGCTATCATTGATAGCAATGATGACAAATTGAGATATAACATGGCAAGCCTAACGATTCGTCAAATAGATGACACACTCAAACAAAAATTGCGTATCCAAGCTGCGTTGCATGGTTGGTCGATGGAAGAAGAAGTACGGGTGATTTTGCGTAACGCATTACAAGAGCAATCAATCAATCAAGATTTGAATATTGCACAACGCATTCATCAGCGTTTTGCGGCTTTAGGGGGAGTGGAGTTTCCCCATATTGAACGTGAGGCAACTCCTATAAAGGCATATTTGGAATGATGATTCTGGATACCAATGTATTGTCAGAACTCACAAGGCTACAGCCTAATGACAAGGTGATGCGGTGGTTTGCTCAACAAAATGAACAAGAGCTTTTTACCACTAGCATTAGCCATGCCGAAATGTTGTTAGGTGTAAAAATGTTGGCAGAGGGAAAACGTCAATCAATCTTGTATCAAGCAGTAGTCGAAATTTTTGAGCAGGACTTTGCTAATAAAGTTTTAGCATTCGATACTGTCGTGGTGCCGCATTATGTAAATGTTGTTTTAGCACGACAAACAATAGGCAGACCCATTAGCCAATGTGATGCTCAAATTGCAGCGATTGCAGAGTGTTATCAAGCAACATTAGTCACACGCAACACCAAAGACTTTGAGCATTGTGGACTCACATTGGTTAACCCTTGGTTGTAAATTAAAAAATTACATCGTTTAAAAGCCCCATTAAACGCTTATTTTACGCTACAATAATCAATTAAATAATTTTTAGCTCCCAAAGGCGTAATCATGCTGTTAATGATTGATAATTATGACTCTTTTACCTATAACATTGTTCAGTATTTAGGTGAGCTAGGGCAAGATGTACGCGTTTATCGTAATGATGAAATCACTCTTGCTCAAATCGAAGAATTACAACCACAGCATATTGTCATTTCACCAGGCCCCTGTTCGCCTAACGAAGCAGGTATTTCAATGGCGGTGATTCAACATTTTGCAGGTAAAATTCCCCTATTAGGAGTGTGTTTGGGTCATCAGAGTATTGGCCAAGTCTTTGGTGGTGATGTGATTCGGGCGCGCCAAGTAATGCATGGCAAAACATCATCCATTTATCATAAAAATATTGGTGTATTTTCTAATTTAAATAATCCCTTAACAGCCACACGTTATCATTCATTAGTCGTTGACAAAAATACCCTCCCTGATTGTTTAGAAATTACCGCATGGACTCAATTAGACGATGGTTCTATTGATGAGATTATGGGGCTACGTCATAAAACTTTAGCGGTAGAAGGTGTTCAATTTCATCCAGAATCTATTTTGACTGAACAAGGTCATGCGTTATTAAAGAACTTTTTGGATGGCAAATAATGGATATTAAACAAGCCTTAAACTTATTAGTAAATCGTCAATCGTTAAGCCTAACGCAAATGCAAGACGTAATGCGTCATTTAATGTCTGGCGAATGCAGTGCCGCCCAAATTGCAGGTTTTTTAGTCGCTTTACGCATGAAAGGTGAAACCTTAGACGAAGTCGAAGGCGCAGTACGGGTGATGCGTGAATTATGTGTACCTGTACAATTACAGTCACTCGCTAATACCGTAGATATTGTCGGTACAGGCGGCGATGGTGCCAATTTGTTTAACGTGTCCACGGCATCAACCTTTGTGGTAGCGGCCGCAGGTGGCAAAGTGGCCAAACATGGCAATCGCGCCGTGTCCTCCAAAAGCGGCAGTGCCGATGTTTTAGAAGCGGCAGGCATTAACTTACAATTAACCCCCGAACAAACCGCACGCTGTATTGATAGTATTGGTGTCGGCTTTATGTTTGCAGTCAATCATCATACTGCTATGCGTCATGTGATTGCCCCACGCAAAGAATTAGGTTTACGCACTTTATTTAATGTTTTGGGGCCACTTACTAACCCAGCAGGGGTAAAACGCCAAGTTTTAGGGGTTTATGATAAAGCGTGGTGTCGTCCTTTGGCAGAAGTATTAGGGCGTTTAGGTAGTGAGCACGTGTTAGTGGTTCATGCTCAAGACGGTTTAGATGAATTGAGTTTGGCAACGCCAAGTTATGTTGCAGAGTTAAAAGAAGGGCAAGTGACAGAATATTTGTTAACCCCCGAAGATGTTGGCTTAAAAACGCAATCTTTAGTAGGCTTAAGTGTGGATAATGTGGCAAGCTCTTTAGCACGACTGCAAGATACCCTTAACAAACGTCAATTAACAGATGCCCAAAAAGCAGCAGATATGATAGCGTTAAATGCAGGGGCAGCTTTGTATGTGGCAGGGTTGGCAACTACGATTAAACAAGGCGTTACGATGGCCGAAGATGCGATTTACAGTGGCCTTGCCTTTGAAAAATTAGTTGCCTTGCGTGATTTTAGCCGCACATTTTTGGTATAGCTTCCCTTGGGACCTACGCGGTTATCGCTTTTTTGCTCGCATTTTAACCGTTTTTAACGGTTTTATGTTCACAAAACGCGCTAATTTCGGTGAAATGCGTAAGTCCTGACTTAAATAATTATTTAGATTAACGATTATGAGTTCACAAATTTTAGCGACTATTTTGCAGCGTAAAGCTGAAGAAGTCGAAATGCGTCAGCGTCAATTGCCACTATCGGCACAAGAGGCGCGCGCCCGTACTGCAATGCCGACTCGTGGTTTTTATCAGGCATTAAAGCGTCGAGTTGATAAAAAACAGCCAGCAGTCATTGCCGAAATCAAAAAAGCCTCTCCCTCAAAAGGGGTATTACGAGCCGATTTTCACCCAGCACAAATTGCGCGTAGTTATGAGTTGGCAGGGGCTGCTTGTTTATCGGTATTAACCGATGTCGATTTTTTTCAGGGTGCAGATAGCTATTTGCAAGCAGCGCGTTTTGCTTGTGAGCTGCCTGTGTTGCGTAAAGATTTTGTAGTTGACCCGTATCAAATTGTTGAAGCAAGAGCGATAGGCGCAGATGCGGTGTTGTTAATTGTCAGTGCCTTGACAGATAGCCAACTTAAAGAGTTGTATGGTGTTGCGGTCGAGTTTGGTTTGGATGTTTTGGTCGAAGTACATAGTCAAAGTGAGTTAGAACGCGCCTTGCAACTGCCTGTACCCATGATTGGTATTAACAACCGTAATCTTAAAACTTTTCAGGTGAGTTTAAATACCACCTTAGCGTTAATGCGTAGCGTACCCAAAGACAAAATGATTGTTACCGAAAGTGGTATTTTGCAGCCTTCCGATGTGACTTTAATGCAAGCTAATGGTATCAATGCCTTTTTGGTGGGTGAGGCCTTTATGCGCGCACCAGAACCAGGTGAGGCATTAAAAGCGTTGTTTTTTGGGAAGTAATTTAGCTTAAGAGACAAGTTTTTGTAGCCCGTGTGCTAACACGGGTTTTTAGTCATGTTAAATCAATAACTTATTGTTTTAAAAGATATTACCTGTATTTCGCTACGCTCCATACAGGCTACTCCTCAGCTCAGAGCGCGTGTTTGGGTGGCTGAGCGGAGTCGAAGCCTGACTGTGATTAACGCGTCCCAAAAATCACCATTGTTTTACCTTTAACACTAATCAGTCCTTGGTCTTCGAGTGATTTAAGCACTCGGCCAACCATCTCCCTTGAGCAGCCTACAATCCGACCAATTTCTTGACGAGTAACCCGAATTTGCATGCCATCAGGATGAGTCATGGCATCGGGTTGTTTCGATAAATCTAACAAGCAACGGGCGACACGACCTGTTACATCCAAGAATGCTAAATCGCTGACTTTGCGTGTTGTAGCGCGTAAACGTCCTGCTAACTGAGCAGATAATGCAAACATGAGACCAGGGTCTTGGCGGGCAATATCTTTAAATTTGCGATAGCTGATTTCGGCAATTTCACACGGGACTTTGGCTCTAATCCATGCCGAACGGCTGGGTTTTTCTTCAAATAAACCCATTTCGCCAAAAAAGTCACCTGAGTTAAGGTAGGCAACCACCATTTCACGGCCTTCGCTATCTTCGATTACTACGGATACAGAGCCTTTGACAATAAAAAATAATGAGTCAGAGGCATCTCCTGCATGAACAATCGCTGCCCGTGCAGGGTATTGACGCAAATGACATTGCTCTAAAAATGGCTGTAAGTAGGGAAGACGTTCTGCCGCAGAAATAATGGCCATCATTGTATTCCTAATCAGTTAAATTTTTATTGGTTTGGGGGTAGGGGAGATGACTCCTAACCGCTTAATGGTTAAAAAGCCCAATTTGTTTGTGAACATCATGGTCAAAGTGGCTTTTTACTTTTTTTCTCGTTATATAATAAGACTTATTGAGTACAATAACAGAGAGTTTGTAAAAAATTTACGAACTAATTAACACTCGCATTGCATATTTGCAATAAAAAAAATCAGGACTTACGCATTTTGCTGAAATTAGCGAGCAAAAAAGCGATAACCGCGTAAGTCCTAAAAAAACTTTTTGAGCGTGTTGATGTTTAAAATTCTGAGCAATAGGTAAATAGTTTATGAAAGCGGCAATTCAGTGGGTTAAAGATGTGTCATTTGTGGCTGAGTCAGGTAGTGGTCATGCGGTGGTGTTAGATGGTGCACCAGAATATGGTGGTCGTAATATTGGTGCACGGCCTATGGAATTATTATTGATGGGATTGGGTGGTTGTGCGTCGTTTGATGTAGTGACCATTCTTAAAAAAGCACGCCAACAGGTGAGCGATGTGCGTGCTGAGTTAAGTGCCGAACGTGCCGATGCTGTGCCTGCGGTGTTTACCAAAATTCATTTGCATTTTATTGTTACAGGTAAAGAGTTAAAAGAAAATCAAGTCAAAAAAGCCGTGGAGTTATCTGCCGAAAAGTATTGCTCAGCATCAGCCATGCTCAGCGCGGGTGGGGTAGTGATTACGCATGATTATGAGATTGTGCAACAGTGAACAGTGAACAGTGAACAGTGAACAGTGAACAGTGAACAGTGAACAGCTTGAGCAATCCTTCTGGATTGTCAAGTTTTTGCTGGCTTCTTTTTAACATACAAGGTCTTAATCACTTTAGCGACAATTTTACCATCTTCTCCCAATACTTCGACGGTGTATTCGGGACAGATGGCTTTGCCACTTTCGGCAGCGCGTTTAACTTGTTCAATTTGCTTGGGGCTTAGCCTAAATTGTGCCGATACCGTACCACGACCGGGGCTAATAAAATCAATATGGGCAGCTTTATCCCAAATAATATAATCTTTGCCCAAATTCTCCATTAGCATCAACATTAAAAAAGGGTCGGTCATGGCATACAAGCTACCGCCAAAATGCGTGCCTACATAGTTTTTATTACGTTTATTGAGCGGCATTTGCACGTCAATTTCTAAAAAATCTTTGCTGACGTGACTAATTTGAATGCCTGCACCCAAAAACGGCAAATAAGTATTGAGCAGTAATTTAAGTTTTAGCGATTTTGGAAAAAGTTTGTTAAACATAAAAGCTCGTTTTGGTCATCACTTTAGAAACAATAGCCATGATTTTTTTGACGGGTGGCGGTAATTCTACACCACCTGCGGCTAAGGCTTGTTGGCGGTGATGGTCTTCATCGCTGTGCATTTGGGTCAATATGGCGTGACTACGTTGGTCAAAGTCTGGAATTTGTGCCATGTGGCTTTGTAAATGCGAGCAAACCTGTTTTTCTGTTTCTGCCACAAAACCTAAACTCCACTTATCACCAGCCAAACCAGCCGCTGCGCCAATGCCAAATGATAAACCATACCAAAGCGGATTTAACACGCTAATATGGCTATTAAGTTCTTTGAGCCTATCCTCACACCATGCCAAATGGTCTTGTTCTTCAAGAGCCGCACGTTGCATTTCCTCTCTAACCGTAGGTAGTTTAGCGGTGAGTGCTTGACCATGATACAACGCTTGAGCGCACACTTCGCCTGTATGATTCACGCGCATTAAACCTGCAACCAGTTGTTGTTGCTGGTTGTCGAGTGGCGGTGTTGTGTGTGTTTGGGCAGGGTTCGAGCGTAGCGCAGGGGCAGTATTTGGGGTGAGTGTTTTTAGTACTTGGTCAACATGGCCAATTAAGGTGTCGGCTAGAGTGTAACGTCTCATGGTGTTTTCTCAATCAGAGAGTTGGTTTCGACTCCGCTCAACCAACGTGCTCCCTAAGGAGTTGTAGCCCATTATGTAGCATAGCGGAATACGGGGGAGGCTTACTAATCAATTGCTTGTTTTGGTTTTTTTACAAATCCCGTGTTGTCACACGGGTTACTAAAACTTTAAAACAAAGATAATTGTGGTGTGGCTTTAGCCTGCCGCCTTCAGCCAGGTGGCCAACTTAATTTACGTCCTGCCAACATATGCAAGTGAATATGATAAACGCTTTGGCCACCATCGGCATTACAGTTCATTACCACCCGATAACCCGATTCTGCCACGCCTAACTCTTTGGCTAACTGAGCCGCTGTAGTCATTAACTCACCCAAAATAGCACCTTCGGCAACAGGTACATCGTTTAAGGTGGTGTAATGTTGCTTGGGGATAATTAAAATATGGGTAGGAGCTTGGGGAAACAAATCATAAAAGGCAATCACACGCTCATTTTCAAAGGCAACTTTGGCATTTATTTGTTTGTTGGCAATTTTACAAAAGAGGCAATCCATCATCGTGTCCTGTGGCAGTTAGCTTTAGCAGTTAGCAGTTAGCAGTTAGCAGTTAGCAGTTAGCAGTTAGCAGTTAGCAGTTAGCAGTTAGCAGAGGATTGACAATCTTTAGGAGTTTGTCAAGCATTCCCTGTTCCCTGTTCCCTGTTCCCTGTTCCCTGTTCCCTGTTCCCTGTTCCCTGTTCCCTGTTCCCTGTTCCCTGTTCCCTGTTCCCTGTTCCATGTTCTGTTAATTCTTGCTCATTGCTCTTAAGTCGCGTAAATTACGCTGTTTTTAGTTTTAAGCCTTGAGATGTCGTCATGTCTGCCAAAATCACTGCCATTCGTGGTATGAATGATATTTTACCTATCCCTACCAAAGATAATCCTGTCACCACACAACGTTGGCAAGCGGTTGAGAAGGTACTAAGACAGTTGATGCATCAATACGGCTACAAAGAAATTCGTTTACCGATTGTCGAAAATACGCCTTTATTTAAACGTGCCATTGGTGAAGTCACTGATATTGTTGAAAAAGAAATGTACACCTTTGAAGATAAAGGTGGTGACTCTGTGACGTTGCGTCCTGAAGGTACAGCTGGTTGTGTGCGTGCTTGTTTAGAGCACGGTTTAACCTACAACCAAACTCAACGCCTATGGTATACAGGGCCGATGTTTAGGTATGAACGTCCACAAAAAGGCCGTTATCGTCAATTTCATCAATTTGGTGTTGAAACCTTTGGCATGAAATCAGCAGATATTGATGCCGAATTAATTTTAATGACTGCACGTTTGTGGCGTGAATTAGGTTTGAGCGAGGTTGTGCGTTTAGAACTAAATACCTTGGGCGAAAGTGCGTCTCGTCAAGCTTACAAAGACGCATTAGTCGCGTATTTAAGTCAACATATTGACAGTTTAGATGAAGATTCAAAACGTCGTTTAAACACCAATCCTTTGCGTATTTTAGACAGCAAAGAGGCCAAAACTCAGGCAGTTTTAGCCAATGCGCCACAGTTGTTTGATTATTTAGATGAAGATTCTTTACAACATTTTGCCAGTTTAAGAGCGGTGTTAGATGCGGCAGGTGTCGCCTATACCGTTAATCCTTGTTTAGTACGAGGTTTGGATTATTACAATAAAACTGTTTTTGAATGGGTTACAAACGCATTGGGCGCACAAGGCACAGTGTGTGCGGGTGGTCGTTATGATGGTTTGGTAACACAATTAGGCGGCCAAGCAACGCCTGCAGTCGGTTTTGCCGTTGGTTTAGAGCGTTTAGTCTTATTGTTGGATACCTTACAACAACAAAATGACAGCAGCGAAGCCGATATTTACCTTGTTTCTGAGGCAAATACCATTAATCAAGCCTTGTTGTTAGCAGAACTACTAAGGAACTCTTTAACAAATTATCGTATTGTAAGCCACTGTGGTGGTGGTCAATTTAAGAATCAATTAAAACGCGCCGATAAAACGGGTGCACAAGCCGCCTTATTATTAGGTGAACATGAGGTTGCTGAACAAAAAGTCACGGTTAAGTGGTTACAAACAGGCGAGCAGCAACAAGTTAATCAAGCAGATATTTGCACATATTTAGCACAGCATTTAGGAGCATAAGCGTGAGTACACATGACGATGAACAACTAGAAAACCTCAAACGCTTTTGGCAAGACTATGGTACGCCAATTATTGTCGGTGCAAGTATTGCTTTAGCGGTATTTGCAGGTTGGCGTTATTGGCAACAAGATAAATTGCAAACAGCCACTATTGCCGCCAATAGTTATCAGGCTTCGCAAGATGCCTATCAAAAGCTGGCTGTTAATCCAGAGGATAAAGCCGCGAATACCGATTTACAGCGTGAAGCACAAAAATTATTGCAAGAATATCCCGCCACGCCTTATGCAAGCAATGCAGCTTTATTGTTGGCCAAACGAGCGATTGAGTTAAAAGATTACAAAGAAGCCGAAAAGCAGTTACGTTTTGTGTTAAATCAAGAAAAAGCGGACGCTGGTCTTAAAAGTGTCGCTACTCTGCGTTTGGCAACAGTGTTGGCCGAAATAGGTGATAGCAAAGGCGCATTAGCGGCTCTTAATGGTGATAGCAATGCTGCCTTTACGCCAAGCCGTGAAGAATTGCGCGGTGATTTGCTAAAAGCATCGGATGACATTAATGGTGCGCAAAAAGCCTATCAAGCAGCCGCTAAAGTGCTCGTTGAGCGTCAAGAGCAACGTCCCTTGTTAGAAATGAAAATGGCTGATGTGGGGTTAGAAATGCCACAAATCAAGCAGCCTGCTTTGATTAAAGAACCTTCTTAAAAGTTTATAGCTGCCTTGCCCTTTTTAAGGGTGAGTTTGTAGCCTGTGTGAAGTGCAACGTAACACAGGATTTGAGGTTTTAACTATTTGATTTTCCTGTATTTCGTTATGCTACATACAGGCTACTATACTATAACGATGAAATTTCACCCAAGACATAACCCTTCGACTTCGCTCAGGGTGCATTTTTGGTTGGTTGAGCGGAGTCGTGGTGGTTGAGCGAAGTCGAAACCTGTAGAAAGCCTGTATTTCGCTACGCTACATACAGGCTATCGTACTCAGCCTTATCTCACTATTAAGGAGTTGTCCTTGATTAAGCGTTTATCTCTAGCTGCAATTGTTATTGCGCTTGCCGCTTGTAGTTCTAATCCTAATGAACACAAACCTTCACCCCTGCCAGTATTGCCAGCTAAAACACAACAAATAAAGGCTCAAAAAATTTACACGGTGCAAATTGGTAAAGGCTTAAATGTGACCGAAGTTGCGCCTCATTTAGCCATGCAAAATGACAAATTATATGCCGCCAGTCATAACGGTGTTATTGCGGCTATAGATGTGCAAGGCAAAACTGTCTGGCAGCAACAAACACAACAAACGGTGACGGGGGGCGTGAGTGCCGCTTATGGTCGTGTTGTGGTGGCGACAGCAACTGCCGACGTATGGCTGTTAGATGCCAATACTGGCGCAATGCAATGGCGTAAAACCTTGTTGTCTCCGATATTGGCGGCAGCGGCACAAAGTGCTGAGCGAGTGATTGTGCAAAGCAGTGATGGTAAAGTTTATGGCTTAGATGCCAAAACAGGCAATACGATATGGGTATTTGATACGCCAGTTGCTGCCTTAAGTTTGCGTGGTTATGCCAGTCCAGTGGTGATGAATGAAAATGTCATTGTAACAACCGAATTAGGCAAAGTGATGGCACTGGATGCTAATACAGGCATTGCGCAATGGGAAAGCCGTGTTGCAACCCCTGATGGTCGCTCCGAATTAGAGCGGATGGTTGATATTGATGGTGCCATGTTAGTTAATGATGACACACTCTATGTGGGCAGTTATCAAGGGCAACTGACAGCACTCAATGTTCGCACCAAACCACAACTCAAATGGCAACAAGCTTTATCCAGTTATCGTGCATTGGCGCAAAGTGAAAGCCTGTTATTTGCCGTAGATGCCAGTAGTCATGTCATTGCTTTTGACAAAATAACTGGTCAAGTGCTTTGGAAACAGCAAGCCTTGGCATGGCGTAATCTTTCTAAGCCTGTCAGCTTTAATAATTATCTGCTTGTAGGTGATAATGACGGTTATGTGCATATTATGGCGCAAGACAGTGGTAAACTATTAGGGCGTTTTAGTGTCAAAGGTGCAGTCGTTGACTTGACTGTTTTTAACCAGCAACTGTGGGTACATACCCAAAAAGGCCAATTAAGCGCATGGTCATTTGCTGGTGCTGTTGCTCAATAGTTTTTCGATAGAGACATTCATTCATGAAACCCGTTATTGCCCTCATTGGCCGCCCAAATGTGGGTAAATCCACCCTGTTTAATCAACTGACCAAAAGCCGTAACGCCCTAGTGGCTAATTTTGCAGGGCTGACCCGTGACCGTCAGTATGGCGATGGTCGTTTTGAAAATAAATCCTTTATTGTCATTGATACAGGTGGTTTAGGCGAAAACGATGAAGGCGTAGATGCCTACATGGCAGAACAAGCCAAAACCGCGATTGCCGAAGCGGATATTGTGTTGTTTGTGGTGGATGCGCGTGCAGGATTGCTGGGTTCAGATGAAATGATTGCTGACCATTTGCGTCGCTTAAATAAGCACACTTACTTAGTGGTCAATAAAGTAGATGGCTTGCATGAAGATGCGGCCACGGCGGAGTTTCATCGTTTGGGGTTTAGCCGTGTCTATCAAACAGCAGCCAGTCATGGTCGTGGCGTATTTCAGTTAATCAGTGATTTATTAGCCCCATTTCCCGAAGATTCATTAGCCTTATCAGTCGAAGAAACAGGCATTAAAGTCGCGATTGTCGGTCGTCCTAATGTTGGCAAGTCAACGCTTGTTAATCGTTTATTGGGTGAGGAGCGCGTCATTGTTTATGATATGCCAGGTACAACCCGCGACAGTATCTATATTCCCTATGAACGACAGGGCAAAAAATACACCTTAATTGACACCGCTGGCGTGCGTAAACGGGGCAAAGTTCACGAAACGGTCGAAAAATTCTCGGTGGTTAAAACCTTGCAAGCCATTAAAGATGCGCATGTAGTGGTGATTGTATTTGATGCGCGTGAGGGGATTGTCGAGCAAGACTTGCACATGTTAGGATTTGCCTTAGAGAGTGGTCGTGCGGTGGTGTTAGCCATTAACAAATGGGATAACATGAGCGAGTACGATAGAGGCTTGGTAAAAGGAGCGATTGAAAGACGCTTAGACTTTGTGCCCTTTGTCAAAATTCATTTGATTTCGGCGTTGCATGGCACTGGGGTTGGCGATTTATATCCCTCCATTCATCGTGCCTATGACTCTGCAATGATAAAAGTGCCGACTAACCGTTTAACACAGATTTTGCAAGATGCGGTTGAGCAACATCAACCGCCATTGGTGCATGGTCGGCGGATTAAGCTACGTTATGCACATATGGGTGGACAAAATCCGCCAATTATTGTAATTCATGGTAATCAAACGGAATCTGTGTCAAAAGATTATAAAAGATACTTAGAAAATGTCTTTCGTAAAGTATTAAAGCTGCAAGGCACACCTGTACAACTGGAGTTTAAAACAGGGGATAACCCTTACAAGGAAGACAAAGCCATGTTAAAGCCAGCACAAGTTGAAAAACGAAAACATGCGGCGTTACAAAAAAAACGTGATATACGCTAATTAGAGGCTAACACTCGCCCCTAATTGGCATTTTAGGGGTAGGTATGAAAAAGCTATTATTGCTTAGTGTTGTTAGCGTTTCTGTTGTTCCTAGTGTTGTAATTGCCCAAGAAGATATTGCTTTTGGCGACCAAGATATGCCCGTGGTCTTATCAGCAACCCGTTTAAAACAAGCGATTGCCGATGCGCCAGCCTCTATTACCCTCATTGACAGACAAATGATTGACCAGTCGGGTGCGCGTGAAATTCCCGACTTGTTACGTTTAGTGCCGGGCATGGTCGTGGGCTACGAAAAAGGCTGGGATGCTTTTGTCAGTTATCATGGTACTTCTGCCGATATGGCGCGACGAATGCAGGTGTTAATAGATGGCCGCTCTGTCTTTCAACCAAGTTTAGCTTTTGTTGACTGGATAGGCTTGCCTTTAGAATTAGATGATATTGACCGTATCGAAGTGATTCGAGGGCCAAATGCGGCGGCTTATGGGGCAAATAGCTTTTTGGCAGTGGTTAATATCATTACCCGAAATCCTGCTGATTTGCCAAAAGTTCGTGCTTATACTCGTCAGGGTGGACAAGGAATCAATGATAATTATGTCAGCACCGCAGGTGTGCGTAATCAATTAAGCTGGCGTTTAACCGCTAACTCTCGTGCCGATAGTGGTTTTGATAAATATTTTGAGAAAGTTAAACTTAAAGATGCCAATGGTAACGATGTTGTAAAGCCTGATGGTAATGTGGTTAAAGTTTTTCAACCTTTCTCTTATGCCGATGACAAACGTCAAAAAGCGGTTTATGGTCAATTATTGTGGGAAGATGGCAATCAAAGCAGCATTAAATTAGGGGCAGGGCATTCGGAGTTAGTCGGCGGTAATCGAGCCGAGGGTGGTTTAGTTGAATTTTTGGACGAGCCTGATTTAAATACCTCTCAAGACTATCTTAATTTGTCTTTGCAGTTTAATACCCAAAGTCATCAGTTGCAGTTTAACAGTGACTATTCAGAGTTTGAAGCCAAGCAACATATTCGTGTTGCTGTGCCAGCAGGTTTCTTTTTACCCGAATTGCAACAAATGTTTGTGAATAATCGTGTTGAAACGGATAGATTTATTGGAGAGATGAAAGATATTGCAGGCACAAAAGATGCCTCGATTTTCGCCAAAATTGATAACCTGTCGATTCCAAGTACACAAGCGCAAAAAGACCTAGTGCGGTATATTACCTGCAAGTTTGGTGTTAATTCCGCCAAATTACAAACAAATTTAGGTAAGAGTTGTAGTGGTATTGCACCTGATGGGGTATTGGGAAAAGAATTAAACTATACTTCCGATATCAACAAAAAAGAATCTCGTTTAGAAGCAGAATTACAAGATACATGGACAATTAACCCAAACTTAAGAGTGGTGTATGGCGCAGGTATTCAAAACTCACGCGCTGAATCAATACATTATTTTAATGGTGAAGTCGAAAATACCGTTTGGCGTATATTTGCCCACGGCGAATGGCAATTTATGCCTGACTGGCGACTTAATGCAGGGATCATGGATGAACATGATGATTATTCAGGCAACTTACAATCGCCTCGTTTAGCCTTAAATTGGCGATTTTTGCCAAATCACTCTTTGCGCGTGGTGTCATCGCGTGCCTATCGAACACCCGATTTACGCGAATCCAAAGCTTATTGGCAATATTATGGCCAAACCGAAGACCGCAGTTTAAGCAAATATGACGGTTATTTTCCCTTTATTGGTATTGCCCCCGCAGCAACAGGCACAACGTGTGTATTAACCGATAGCTATAGCCCATCAGGTGTAGTCCCTATTTGTACCAATGGCGCACCGAGTGAGCGGATTGTCTCTAACGAAATTGGCTATTATGGCGAGTTGCCGCGTCAAAATTTACAAATAGATATTCGTATTTTTAAGGATGATTTAAGACTCGCAGAGCATAATTTAGAGATTGATGATTTTGTGATTGCACCTCTGACTAAGCATCAACAACGGGGAGTAGAACTATCAACACAATGGCGACCACATTCTAATTGGCGTTTTATGCTCAATTATGCTTACGATGATATTACGGGACTTAACGACAATACTGACTTTGTACCCAAGCACAGTGGCAATGTTGGCGCGTGGTACGATACGGGACGTGGCGTACAGTCGAGTTTAAATTATGTATTTTATAATCAACTTTATAATGACCCCGATGACGGTGGATTGTATTTTGATAGATTAGACTGGCGTTTTGCTAAAAAATGGTCTATGTATCATAAACATGATGTTGAGTTGTCAGGGGTGTGGCAGATTCGCCTCACCGAAGATAGAGAGCTACGTCGCAGTAATGGTGCCCCGCGTGACAAAATGTGGCTTCAGTTGAGTTATGCCTATGATTAGTTTCATGATATCGTAGGGCAAATGTTATGCACGGAAAACAACTGCGCATTTGCGTCTTTACAACGTCAATCACAGGACGGTGTGCAAGGATTTCGCCGCAGTTTGCTTGCTTACTATGCACAAAGGATGGTGCTTAAATGTCTAGAATAATCATTTTTTATCTGTTAGGGTTAATGAGTCTGTGCGGTGTATCGCCATTATATGCGGCGACCCTGATTCAGATTTTTTCTGCCAAAACACCTGATAGCTCAGAATTAGCTAATCATTTAACACAACATATCACCGATGATATTCAAGTTGTGATTACGCCAACACTAGAAGCAAAAGCAGATTTGTTGATTGTGTTAAATAAAGACTATATCGACAAATTACCCAAAGAACGCCCACCTGCTTTATTTGTACTGCCACAGCCTTTAGCGATTGAACTGCAAAAAAAAGACAGTGCACTTTATTGGACGCCAAGCTTAGCCATGCAACTGGCCTTAATAAAAGCCATGCTGCCAGCAACCAATCGTATTGGTATGTTGGTAGGCGTGGATAGCGAAGACCAATCATGGCTACGGATGTTTAAGCAATACGCCAAAGAGCAAGGCGTGGATGTGGTTCTTCAAACGGTGGATAAAGGGCGTATTGGTCGTCAAGTGTCTGACTTGGCGGTCAGTACCGATGTGTTGTTAGCTCAACCTGACATCAATATTTATAACCGCGAAACCATCCGTTTTATCTTATTAGCGGCCTACAGGCAAAACAAAGCCTTAATTGGCCCTAGTTTGGCGTTTGTTAACGCAGGGGCATTGGCCACTCTTTATGCCTCAGCAAATAGCGTCAATCAAGATATTAGCCAGCGTGTCAGTTATTTTCTTGCCCAAAAAAAATTACCTAATGCAGGGCGAGTCAAAAAAATGGAGCTGGGAATCAACGCGCAAGTAGCAAAATCATTAGGTTTGCCCGTCTTTAACAGTGAAGAGTTACAAACAAAAATCCATGTTGAGGAGTTGCCCATATGGCCATAACCTCAAAATGGAGCTTGCGTACCCGTATTTTATTATTAACTTCATTACCTGCATTTTTAATGTTTGTGATTATGTTGGCCTATCATGTGTTTGAGCGTTTGCAAGATGCTCAAGCCGAGCAAGACCGTTCAGGCAAAATCATGGCCACACAATTAGCTGCAGCTACCGATTTTTCGATTATGTCGGGCAGTTTTGACTCATTAGTGCCCCAAATAGACACTATTTTGGCTCAACCAGGTATTTTGTCAGTAAAAATATTAGACCCAACGTCACAAGTCTTATTTGCCAAAAATACGCCATCCAAAGAGCTTAAAGAACAAACATATTATCGAGAGTTGGTGTATCAACAAAGTATTGACTTAGATCAAAACGATTGGTTAGTTGCAGAGCGACAACCCAATAGTCAAGATAATGTCTTAGGTAGTGTCGAAATTGGATTTAGTGCCGATTACATCCTACAACAAGAAAAAGCCATTATTATCAAAAGCATTGCATTAGCAACAGTGGTGTTATTGCTGGTTGGTGGTATTGGTTTATGGTTGGCTTTTGCGCTAGAAAAACCCTTACGCGCTATTATTGGCTTGGTGGGAGCACTCAAAAATCGTCAGTTTGAGCAGCGCGTTTATGTTAAACAAGATGGCGAATTGGGGGCATTGGCCTACCATCTTAATTTGTTAGCCGCGATGTTAGAAGAGCATCGTACCTTGCAAATTAAAAATACCGATGAATTGTCAATGGCGCGTCAACGCGCAGACAAAGCCAATCAAGCTAAAAGTGAGTTTTTGGCGATGATGAGCCATGAGTTACGCACACCCTTAAATGCCATTTCGGGTGGCTTACAGCTGTTAAATGGCGAGCCTTTGCCGCCAAGTAGCAAAGAGTTTGTAGAAATGGCTACCATTGCCACAGGTGATTTGCGGCGTTTGGTGGATGATGTCTTGGATTTTTCTAAGGTAGAAGAAGGACGTTTGGCTTTAAATATACGCCCCTTTTTGCCAAAAGTATTATTGCAACACTTGAGCGATTTATTTCGGATTGATGCCAACCACAAAGAGTTGGAGTTGGTGTTTGACTTAGAAGGTCAAACCGATATTTGGCTCAAAGGCGATGATATGCGCATTCGGCAAATTTTATCCAAGTTATTGGATAATGCCATTAAATTTACTAAAAGAGGCCGAGTGGGGATTAAGGCCAAAATTAGTCGTTATAACGATACTCAAGCACAGTTATATTGCGAAGTTTTTGACACAGGTATTGGTATTAACGCCAATGCTTTGGCGCATATCTTTCAGCCATTTACCCAAGTTGACCGCTCGCATACCCGAAGTTTTGGTGGTGCAGGTTTGGGCTTGGCGATTGCATCGCGTTTAAGTCGTTTAATGCATGCCGAGTTGCGCGTCGAAAGTGAACTGTTGGTAGGAACAAGTTTTTCTTTTGAAGTGGTACTACCCATTTGTAACGAATGTGGAGAAACACAAGAAAATAAACCCGTAGCATTTAATGGCAAAAAGTCGGTATTTAATGCTCATGTCCTAGTGGTCGATGATAATCCTGCCAATCGCAAAGTGGCCGAAGCGATGTTAAAAGCCGCAGGTTGTACGGTGGTGAGTGCCAATAATGGCCAAGAAGCCTTAAATGAGCTTTATGCAGGGGGCATTCAATTGGTGCTAATGGATTGTCAAATGCCGATTATGGATGGTTACGAAGCAACGCGAGTCTGGCGTGAGCAGGAAACTGAGCGACGTATTCCGATTGTCGCCTTAACAGCTAATGCCAGTGCTGATAATGAAGTTAACTGTATGACAGCAGGCATGGATGCAGTTTTAAATAAACCATTTAGACGGCAACAACTAGAAATGATTTTAAGTGCTTGGTTAGCTTAGGGCGTGTCAACAGACCCTAATACACGCTCAAATACAACTAAAGGTGGCATGGAGAGGGGCGTGTGACTGTGAATCGCCACCGCTAATTGCCAGTCAACTTGACGAAAACAAAACACTTGTAAGGGCAAGTGTTGATAACATTCGGGAGTAGTCACAGGGTTAAGCTGATGTACATCAAAACTGAGTTGCGCCAAATGGTGAGCTAAGCCCTTGTGCCAAGCTTTTACACAAGCCTCTTTACGTGTCCAAAAGTCTAAAAATACAACAAATGCCTGTGTTGATTGGAGTCGTTGCAAATACTCAGATTCAGACTTGGCAAAAAAGCGTTTGGCGATAGCCATAAAATTGTACGGCATGACTGTGTGCTCAATATCAATACCACAATGTGCTTGCTCACTCAGCACACAAGCAACCCAATCATGGCTGTGGCTAATACTGGTATGCAAGTGAGTTTGAGTAGAGTCAAGTTGCAAGCGTTTATCGTGGTACAAAAATCGCCAATCTAAGCTTTGTTGATGATATAACGATAAGCATCGCCTCAATAATAAACGGCTGGCTATAAAACTACGCAAGCGTTGTGGATGAGCATATCGTTGAGCGTATTGTTGTTCTTGTATAGGCAACATAGCCAAGTAAAGCGCATTATCGTTGCAATGCCACTCAATCTTGGCTACATAACAAACACTATTCATTTATCAAGCACGAGCAATGGGTCAACACGGGCATTGTTAATACTCACTCCCCAATGCAAATGTGGGCCTGTTGCACGCCCTGTTTGTCCCACCAAACCAATAATGTCGCCTTGTTTAATTGCTTGACCTTTTTCGACTTTAATTCTGCTTAGATGACACATCATCGAAATAATGCCTTGACCGTGGTCTATCATGACGGTTTGACCATTAAAAAAATAATCGCCCGTTTGTGCCACTATGCCATCGGCAGGAGCAGCAATCGCTTTACCTTCGGGCGCAGCAATATCTAAACCCGAATGAGGGTCACGTGGCTGGTCGTTAAAAAAACGTTTTAGTCCAAAAGGACTACTGATACGGCCTTTAATGGGCATTTTAAACGAAGGCCATGTCAGCGAATGTTGGCTAAAGCTTTGATAGACGGCTTTTTGCTCGGTGGCTTCTCGACTATAGCGATCTAACTCCTCTTGGCTAGGCGTGACTTTGTTACTTTGTGACTGTTTGAGGGTAATTCGTTGTTCGGGATAGTCTTTGGCTTGTACCTCAAAGCTTAAGGTGTCCATAAAGTCAGGTGTTTGCAAAATCAGCGTTTGACTGCCGTCGCTGGTGTTAAGAGGAATACCCACAATGGCAATACGTTCTTGCTGATGTTGTATCACAGGCACAGCTTGCTGATTAAATAACACTTGAACATGCGCAGGGCTATAGTCAGGCAATGGCACGAGCGCAATGCCACCCGCCGTTAATTGTTGTTGTGGCAATGCAATGCAATATTGAGTAAAGATACAACTTAGAGCAAATATGATAAATTTCATTAAAAAATACCTTAAACTTGATAGATAATAAAACAATAATAGGCGTTTAACAAAAGTGCTTGTGCTGAGCAAACAAGCAATAGCTGTGTAAGCTTTAAATAAGTGAGTTAATTGTAGCAAACAGGAGTCATAGACATGGGACAAAAAATAGTCGTGATTTTGTTGCTAATTGCAGGGGTGGCTTGGATGGAGCAAGACTGGCTTAAAACGCAATGGCAAAAATATACATCAAAAATAAATGCACCACAAAATACTCAAAATAACCTTTACACATGGAAAGATGAAGACGGTACGGTTCATTTTTCGGCCACACCAGATAACAAAAATGCCAAATTAACCACTGTCGATACGAGCAAAATTAGTCGCTTGGAGCCATTGCCAGAAGCGCAAAAACAACAAGAACCAAAGCAAGATAAATTACTGCTATTACAAATGCGTGAGGAGTTAGAGCATAACCGAAATGTTATGCAAGCAGAGAAAGAACGACGAATCATGCAGCATTAACATATTAGCCACAATGACACATTGAAGTCTGCTATAAAAAAGCGTTATAAAAGCTCACTGAAAAACGAATACTAAAAAATCGGAGCATAATCATGATAAAAAATCGTTTGTCGCTGGCTATTTTGGCGGCTACTTTGTCCTTAGCGGGTTGTATTGGTGATGACGAAGAACAAAAAGTTGTGACTGAATCCTATGTTGGATTTGACCCTGTGGTTGCAGCAGCCGATGGTAGTGGCCGAACCCCTGTGATTCCATTCCCTTTTGATGCCTTGTTTGCTGGTGCAAAAACGCCGACGTTAAATATTCCTAATAGCCGTAACTTACCTTTTGTTGCCAATGCTAATCTGCAAGATGGTTTTTCCACAACTGCTTCGTGGTTTATTGATATTTTTGGTTTTGTGGACATGGCAACAGTTGCCTCCAATATGACCAATCCTTTGGCAAATAATTTAATTATTCTCAATCGTTCAACAGGTCTTCCGCTTGTTTATGGTACTGATTTTACGATTGAAACTTCTACGGTAAAAGATGGTTCAGGAGTGCCAATTAACGCCCAACGTACTCGTTTGTTAATTGAGCCTTTAAAACCGCTTGCCCCTAATACAACTTATGTTGTACTACTTAAAAAAGGAGTGAAAACCTTAAATGGTGGTATGGTGCAACCAAGTTATATGTTCGGCTTTTTAAACAGTGATACGCCAATAGCCAATGTCACAGATAGTTATTTTGCGCGTTTTAGTGCGACTGAAAAAGCAAACTTAGAAGCTTTGCGCAATTTTGTGCGTCCAATTGTTAAAGCTTTAGCTCCTGTAGGTGCAACCGATAATAATGTGTTGTTGGCCTATAGTGTGACCACCCAAAGCACCACTAAAACCATGGACGAAATGGCAAAGATGATTAAAAGTAATGATGCAGGGAGTATTGCAGCAGCACCCATTGGCCAAACTGTTAAACAAGTTTTAATTACCGCAGGAAGGGCTACAGAACAAACTGCACCACCTAATTCTGACCAAACAGATGTTTATGTAGGAACAGTGACCGTGCCTTATTATGGAGATGTGCCAACCGCAGATAAACCAACCGCTATTGCAAGTAGCTATTGGAAGGCCGATGCAACAAAACCCGATGCTGAGGCGGGATTTTTAGGCAAGCCAAATGCTTGTGGTGCTTATGCAGCAGGTCTGACGGTAAATGGTATTAAATTAGAACCAAGTAAGAGTACTACTACTTGTTTCCCTATGCCCATTAAGCAAAGCGAACAAACAATTCCGATGATTGTTACTGTACCTAAAGGGGCTAAACCCGAAGGTGGTTGGCCAGTCGTTATTTTTCAACATGGTATTACTCGCAACCGTACCGATATTTTTGCGGTGGCTTCTACTTATGCCAAAGCAGGTTTTGTGACAGTGGCCATTGATTTGCCATTGCATGGTTTGCCTGCAAAAGTCACAGTCAAAGAGGATGATAAAGATGTAGAGAAAGATAATCCTTTTTATAAAAACAGTTTGCTCGCGCCATTTGTGGCGGTAAAGCCTGAGTTGGCGGGGCTAATCACAGCCAATGAACGTACTTTTGATGTTGATATACACCCTGTGGGTATTGGTACAGATGGTAAGCTTGTTCCTACCGTAGATGGCAAGGTAGATGGTTCGGGGACACACTTTATTAACTTAATCAATCCGATTTCTAGCCGTGATAATTTACGTCAAGGTGCTTCGGATATTTTAGTATTGGCCAAAAATTTGGCAAACCTAAACCTTGATACAACATTAGGTGGTGACGTTAATACTAATCGTGTTTATTTGTCTAGTATCTCCTTAGGAACGATTGTGGGTACAGTCGCGTTGGGGGCAGATAAAGATGCGAGTTTAATCAAAGCCGCTTCGGTATCGGTGGGCGGTGGTGCAATCGTCAAGTTATTAGATGCTTCTAGAGGATATGGGCCAGAAATTGCCAATGGATTAGCTAAAATTAATGTTTTAGAAAATACCGATGATTACGAAACCTTTATGCGTTTTGCTCAAACCTTAACTGATAGTGGTGACCCAATTAACTTTGCTATGAATGCTAAAATGAATCGTCCCATTCACTTTACGCAAGTGTTAAACGATTTAGTAGTACCGAATGCCGCTGTTAAAGGCGCAGCTTCTGCTACCCAAGATTATGTTGGTGCAACAGGCTTCCTGTCAGGTAATACGGCCTTAGCTAAAACGATGAGTTTCAGTACTAAGAACGAAATTGATATTACAAGCTTTAACTCACAAAATCTCACAGGTAGTAATACATGGGTACAGTTTAACCAAGGCGGACATGGCTCTTTGTTAGACCCAACATCTAATGCTGCAGTAACTACCGAAATGCAATGCCAGTCAGCAAGTTTCTTTGCAACGGCAGGTGCAGTGGTACAAGTGGGTTGCTCTAAACCATAATGTTAATGACACAAAAGGCACTTCGTGAGATGTGCCTTTTTAATCAAATAGATTAACCCTTTAACCAAACGCCATGAGCGGCTATAATTAGCCGACTTTAATTTTAGTCCGCGAGTGGCGTGTTTATGTTAACCATCGTCCAAGAAGCCCTCACATTTGATGATGTGCTGTTACTTCCTGCCTATTCCAACGTCTTACCCAAAAATGTTTGCCTCAAAACGCGCCTCACGCGTGATATTTCGCTCAACATTCCCTTAATGTCTGCCGCAATGGACACCGTGTCCGAAGCTAAAATGGCGATTGCCATGGCACAAGAGGGTGGTATTGCCATTCTTCATAAAAATATGGATATTGCTGCCCAAGCCGCCGAAGTCCGCCGTGTTAAAAAATACGAAGCAGGCATGGTTAAAGACCCGATTACCGTTAATCCTGAAACCACCATTTTAGAATTGTTACATCTTACCCAAGCACACAAAATTTCGGGTGTGCCCGTGGTTAAGGGCGATGACTTGGTGGGTATTGTCACCAGTCGTGATATTCGTTTTGAAACACGCCTCGACCAACCTGTGTCGGCCATCATGACCCCTAAAGCCCAGTTAGTGACGGTGAAAGAAGGCGAGTCCTCTGACAATATCAAAGCCTTGTTGCATCAACATCGCATCGAAAAAGTGTTAGTGGTTGATGATGACTTTAAGCTCAAAGGCTTAATTACCGTTAATGATTTTCGCAAAGCCGAAATGTACCCTAATGCCTGTAAAGATGAGCAAGGCCGTTTGCGTGTGGGTGCAGCTGTGGGGACAGGCGCGGACACACCAGCCCGAGTAGAAGCCTTGATTGAAGCGGGTGTTGATGTATTAGTCGTTGATACCGCACATGGCCATTCCGAAGGTGTGATAGCGCGAGTGGCATGGATTAAACGTAATTTTCCCCATATTCAAGTGATTGGTGGCAATATTGCGACAGGTGATGCCGCCTTGGCTTTGTTAAATGCAGGTGCTGATGCGGTAAAAGTGGGCATTGGGCCAGGTTCAATTTGTACTACTCGTATTGTGGCAGGTATTGGTGTGCCGCAAATTTCTGCGATTGATAATGTAGCGCGTGCCTTAAATAATCAAATTCCGTTGATTGCTGATGGTGGTATTCGTTATTCAGGCGATATTGCCAAAGCGATAGCCGCAGGTGCTAATGTGATTATGGTTGGCTCTTTATTAGCAGGTACCGAAGAAGCCCCCGGTGAGGTGGAGTTATTCCAAGGACGTTATTACAAAGCTTACCGTGGCATGGGCTCTTTAGGAGCAATGTCTGGCTCGACAGGTTCAAGTGACCGTTATTTCCAAGATGCGTCCGCAGGGGTTGAAAAGCTCGTTCCTGAAGGCATCGAAGGTCGTGTCTCTTATAAAGGGCCAATGAGTGGCATTGTGCATCAGTTAGTGGGCGGCTTGCGTTCGTCAATGGGTTATACAGGCTCTGCTAATATCGAAGAAATGCGTACCAAGCCGCAATTTGTCAAAATTACCTCGGCAGGCATGAAAGAGTCTCATGTGCATGACGTTACCATTACCAAAGAAGCCCCCAATTATCGGGTTGGTTAAGTCTTAGAGTATTCCTATGCAAGTTGATATTCACGCCCATCGTATTTTGATTTTAGATTTTGGTTCTCAATATACCCAGTTAATTGCGCGCCGTGTGCGCGAATTAGGTGTGTATTGTGAGTTACGCGCTTATGACATGACCGCAGAAGAAATAGCCGACTTTAACCCCAAAGGCATTATTTTGTCAGGCGGCCCCGAAAGCGTCACCGAAGCCAATACCCCACGCGCTCCCGAAGCGGTTTTTAGTTTAGGTGTGCCAGTGTTAGGTATTTGCTACGGTATGCAAACCATGGCGCAACAATTAGGTGGCTTGGTGCAAGGCTCCGATGTGCGCGAGTTTGGTTATGCCGAAGTAAAGATAGACCAAGCTGACAGCCTATTCAATGGCATAGAAGACCGTACAGGTTTTATTGACGTGTGGATGAGCCACGGCGACAAAGTTACTCGTTTGCCCGAGGGTTTTAACATCACCGCTAGCACCCCAAGTTGCCCGATTGCCGCTATGAGCTGCGAAGAAAAACGCTTTTATGGTATGCAATTTCACCCTGAGGTTACTCATACCCTACAAGGCGAAGCCTTATTGCGCCGTTTTGTGCGTGATATTTGTGCTTGTGATGACTTGTGGACACCTGCTCAAATCATTGAAGACAGTATTCGTCGTATTCGGGAACAAGTGGGTGACGACCATGTGTTATTAGGCTTGTCGGGTGGGGTAGATTCTTCGGTGGTGGCGGCATTATTACATCGTGCCATTGGCGATAAACTCACCTGCGTTTTTGTGGATAATGGTTTGTTGCGCAAAAACGAAGGCGATATGGTCATGGAGATGTTTGCCAAAAACATGGGCGTTAAAGTGATTCGTGCAGATGCCGAAGCCAAGTTTTTAGGGCAATTAGCAGGTGTTGCCGACCCCGAACAAAAACGCAAAATTATTGGTCGTGTGTTTATTGAAGTCTTTGATAGCGAGTCTTCAAAACTAAATAATATCAAATGGTTAGCGCAAGGCACGATTTATCCTGATGTCATTGAGTCGGCTGCTAGCAAAACGGGTAAAGCCCACGTTATTAAGTCACACCATAATGTCGGTGGTTTGCCAGAAGATATGAAATTCAAATTGCTCGAACCTTTACGCGAATTGTTTAAAGATGAAGTGCGTAAAATTGGTTTAGAGTTAGGCTTGCCCTACGATATGGTCTATCGTCATCCATTCCCAGGGCCGGGTTTGGGCGTGCGTATTTTGGGTGAGGTCAAAAAAGAATACGCTGACGTATTGCGCGAAGCCGATGCAATTTTCTTAGAAGAATTGCACAAAGCAGGGTGGTATCACCGTACCAGTCAATCGTTTGCGGTATTCTTGCCAGTTAAGTCGGTGGGTGTAGTCGGTGATGGACGTCGTTATGCGTGGGTGATTGCCTTACGTGCGGTAGAAACCATTGATTTTATGACCGCACGTTGGGCGCATTTGCCCTATGAGTTAATCGAGAAGGTATCTAACCGTATTATTAACGAAATATCAGGCGTGTCGCGTGTGGTTTATGATGTGTCCTCTAAACCGCCAGCAACGATTGAGTGGGAATAGGGTTGGTAGCCCGTGTGAAGTGCAACGTAACACGGGTTGATTTTTAAGCGTTTTTCCTGTATTTCGCTGCGCTGCATACAGACTACCTCTTTGCAAGGTTTAGAAGCGTCACTATGTCCCTTTCTGCCAAAACCCAAAATGCTGAAGCCGCGTTACTAGAGCTAATACTATTTTTTGTACGTCATAGTTTACCAGCATGGCCTGCGAGTTTAAGTCAAGTATTAGAGCTGTTACGTCAACAAGAGGCGATAAATGCCTTAGAGCAATGGTCAAAAGTGCCATTAATGGGTGAGTATGGCCTAATGCAGGTGCAAATAAATTACCTTGATGGCTACAGGGTAGAAGACACGCAAGCCGAGCAACTCCATTTTAATCGCTTACTAGAACAAACCATGCAAGCCTTTAATAATTTGCGTTTGTATGTGCGTTCGGGGGTAAATAAGCCACTTATTGAGATTTATCTTGACTCACAATAACCTATTTACTGCACAAGATGAGCAGTTTATGCGTGTGGCTTTGGGCTTGGCACAACAGGCGGCTGATGTTGGCGAAGTGCCAGTAGGGGCGGTGATAGTAGTTGATGGGCAGGTAATAGGCGAGGGCTATAATCAGCCTATAGCTACCCATGACCCTACGGCTCATGCCGAAATTGTGGCGATTCGTCAGGCCACACAAAAAATCAAAAATTACCGATTAGAAAACAGCACGTTATATGTCACTTTAGAGCCTTGTACCATGTGCGTGGGAGCGTTGATTCATGCGCGAATTGGTCGAGTGGTATTTGCTACTACTGAGCCAAAAGCTGGTTCTTTAGTGAGTGCTAGAAGGCAGTTAGAGACTGGTTATTACAACCATATGTTTAAATTTGAAGGTGGTTTACTGGCCGATGAGGCCAGTAAACAGTTGTCGGATTTTTTTAAGGCAAGACGAGAAGTACAGAAACAAAAATAATCACTGCACCGCATTTTGCCGCTTATCAACACTTGCCACCCAACGATTTTTATGACTGGTCAACAACAAAGCATCATAATAACGTCTTACTTCTTGCACATACACCAACGCCTGACCAGCACGCGGTAATTGGCGCAAATGACGACTGACATCTAACCACTTAGTCGGGTCATTACCCATTTGTTGGGTAATTTTTTGGGCTTTTACAATATTGCCATAACCCATATTATAAGCCGCTAACGCCATCCATGTTCTATCAGGCTCACGCACCGAATCAGCAAATTTTTGGGTCATTAACTGATAATAAGCCGCACCAGCCTCAATACTTTGCGTAGGATTTTTGCGGTTGCTAATGCCCATTTCTTTGGCTGTGCCTTGTGTAAGCATCATTAAACCAGCAACGCCAGTCGGAGAGATAGCATTGGCATTCCACTTAGACTCTTGATACCCAATCGCAGCCAATAAACGCCAATCCATATTGTGCTTGTCGGCTTGTTGTTCAAATTTATGTTGATACAACGGCAAACGTGCTTGCATATCACGTTGAAAGGTTTTTACGCCAATACGATTAAAGGTCTCACCTTGACTATAAAAACGAGTGAGCCGTTGTAAAGTGCCATCTGTGGCACTTTGCTGTAAAAAATAATTGCTTAATTTAAGCAAATGTTGGTCTTGCGGACGTAATGCCCAAGCCAATTTAATGTCGGTTAAAGCAGCTTTAACTTGTAACTCTGGAAATGCAGCACGACGTGCCTCAAATTCGGCTTTATTGAGTACCGCATAGTCGGCACTGCCATTTTCTAACTTCATCAATAGTGTGTCAGGTGTGGCATTAGCAACCGCGACAATGTCAGCATTGGGGTCAAAATCTTGAACGTGAAATTGTTCAATGCTGTTTTGGCTAACTGCAATTTGAGCGTTATCAGGCGTTGTACTACTATCTTGATGTCCAACTAATTGTTGTTGCTCTTGCAAATAAGGGCTGCTGAGTAATACTGATTTTAGACGCGGGTCGCGGCTCGCTAGGCCAGTAATACCAATATCAGCTTTACCTGCACGCAAGGCGCGTACCACCGCTTCGGCATTGGGGGCTTGTATAATCTCGAGTTTAAGGTTGAGTTCTTCGGCAAATTTACGCAATAACTCATATTGAAGGCCGCGTGTGCCTGAGTCACCATGAGGTAAAAAAGTGGTAGGACTGGCGATGCCAATCACGCGTAAAGTACCACGGTCAGTCACTTTGTCGATGTGATAAGACGCAGAGGGATGAAACAGTACTGAGCCACAAAATAGCAAAGTTGCCATTATGATACGTTTAAATGACACACTTTTTTTGAGCGTAAAGTAGTTGGCTGGCAAGGCCAATTTGCCTAACATGCGCGACCTCCCATAAGCTATTGGTTGAATTTTAATCGTTTTTGGCTTAAAAATCAAACAGCAGCATTTTTGTAATGAGTATGTAGGTCAAAGTGTAGCTATTTACTGAGCAAGAAGTTTGTGAATCGCTGTCGATTTTTTGTGCATAAATGACAAACAGATAAAGCAAGTAGGCTAAAAATATCAGGCCAAAAACAATCAGATTGCCACCATTTGCCACAATTCGGGTACAATGTGCGACCTTTGTTTTTGTCTGTTTTTGCCCTCACCCCGACCCTCTCCCAACAGGAGAGGGGGTTCTCTCTCCCCGAGGGAGAGAGTTAGAGTGAGGGTTAATCGTAATCACGATGAAGTTCTTTCTTCTTCCCAAGCGAGTATGTCATGTTAATTGTTAGTGGTGCTAAAGCCTTATCTACCTTCAAAAGTCAACGCTTGTTGGCAGATTTGCAAGCCATACAGCCAAGTATTGTTGGTTTAACCAGTCGCTTTGTCCATGTCGTTGCAGTCAACCAAACGTTAAATGATAATGAGCAACAACAATTACATGAATTATTGCATTATGGTGAAGAGTTTAATGCCGAGGGTTTTGGCGAAGGTGAATTTGATGCCGTGTTTGTGATTACTCCACGCATTGGCACAATTTCGCCGTGGTCATCTAAAGCCACAGACATAGCGCGTAACAGTGGCTTAGATAAAGTACAACGTGTTGAGCGTGTTACCGTCTATTGGTTACAAACCACCCGTGAATTAACCTCAGAGCAACGCCAAGCCGTTGCCGCTAAATTACATGACCGCATGACCCAAAGCGTATTAGCCAGTGTCGAAGACGCAGAAGTGTTATTTGCCGAACATGAGCCACAGCCTTTACAAAGCATTGATATTTTAGGCGGTGGTCGTGAAGCCTTAAAACAAGCCAACCAAGAATTTGGTTTTGCTTTATCACCTAATGAAATTGATTATTTAGTTGAGAGTTTTCAACAATTAGGCCGTAATCCACACGATGTTGAATTGATGATGTTTGCTCAAGCCAACTCTGAGCATTGTCGTCACAAAATTTTTAATGCTGAATGGACAATTGACGGCGAAAAAGCCGATAAGTCTTTATTTGGCATGATTAAAAACACCTACCATCATGCACCAGCCAATATTTTGTCTGCCTATAAAGATAATGCTTCAGTGATTGTTGGTCACCAAGCTGACCGCTTTTTCCCAAATCCAAGCAGCAAAACCTATGGTTATAGCAATGAGCCTGTTCATATTTTAATGAAGGTTGAAACCCACAACCACCCAACCGCGATTTCTCCGTTTGCAGGGGCATCGACAGGTTCTGGTGGTGAAATTCGTGACGAAGGTGCAACAGGTCGTGGTGGCAAACCCAAAGCAGGTTTAGCAGGCTTTACCGTATCCAACCTACAAATCCCCAATTTTGTTCAACCTTGGGAAGTGGCTTATGGCAAGCCCAATCGTATTGTGTCTGCTTTAGACATTATGATTGACGGGCCTTTGGGCGGTGCAGCCTTTAATAACGAATTTGGTCGCCCCAATTTATGTGGTTATTTCCGTAGCTTTGAATTAGCGGTAAATGGTGTTAATGGGCTTGAAGTCCGTGGTTATCATAAACCGATTATGATTGCAGGCGGTTTGGGTAATATTCGTGAAGAGCATGTGCAAAAAAATGCCATTCAAGCAGGTGATTGCCTGATTGTGTTAGGTGGCCCAGCGTTGTTAATTGGTTTGGGTGGCGGTGCAGCGTCGAGTATGGCCAGTGGTGCAAGCTCTGAAAACTTAGATTTTGCCTCGGTACAACGTGATAACCCCGAAATGGAACGCCGTTGCCAAGAAGTGATTGATGTGTGTTGGGCAATGGGTGACAACAATCCTTTAGTCTCTGTGCATGATGTGGGCGCAGGTGGCTTGTCGAATGCGATGCCTGAATTAGTTCACGAGTGGGATTTAGGTGCAACCTTAGAGTTAAGAAAGATTCCTAATTTAGAACGTGGTATGAGCCCACGCGAAATTTGGTGTAACGAAGCGCAAGAGCGTTATGTGTTGGCGGTTCGTCCAGAACGTTTAGCCGAATTTGAAGCCATTTGTCAGCGTGAGCGTTGTCCATTTGCGGTGTTGGGTCAAGCTGAAAAAGTGCAGCACCTAACAGTCAGTGACAGTCATTTTGCCAACAAAGCAGTCGATATGCCCATGCAAGTGTTGTTGGGCAAACCACCAAGAATGTCGCGTCAATTTAACAGCCAACACATTGAACAAGCCAGTTTTGATAGCAGCCATATTGATTTAACCGAAGCCACAAAACGGGTATTACAAGTACCAACCGTCGCTTCTAAATCCTTCTTAATTACCATTGGCGACCGCTCGGTGACAGGTTTAGTAGCCCGTGAACAAATGGTTGGACGTTATCAAGTGCCTGTTGCTGATTGCGCGGTGACTGCTAGCGGTTTTCATGCCTTTACAGGTGAAGCGATGGCGATGGGTGAGCGTACGCCATTAGCCGTGATTGATGCAGGTGCTTCGGCGCGTATGGCGGTTGGTGAGTCGATTACCAACATTGCCTCTGCCAAAATTGCTCAGTTAAGCGATATTAAATTATCGGCAAACTGGATGGCTGCCGCAGGTTATGGCATTGAAGACCAAAACTTGTTTAATGCGGTAAAAGCCGTGGGCATGGAATTGTGTCCTGCCTTGGATATTGCCATTCCTGTCGGTAAAGATTCGTTGTCGATGCGTACTGTTTGGAAAGACGGTGAAGAAAACAAAGCTGTCACTTCTCCCTTGTCATTGATTGTGTCTTCGTTTGCACCTGTCACCGATATTCGTCAAACCATCACCCCTGAATTAAAAACAGACGTAGACAGCGTATTGATGTTGATTGATTTGGGTCAAGGCAAAAATCGCCTAGGTGGTTCTGTCTTAGCACAAGCCTATCGCCAAATAGGGAATGTTGCGCCTGATTTAGATGACCCACAATTATTAAAAGACTTCTTCAACACGATTCAAACGCTTAACGCACAAGGCAAGTTATTGGCTTACCATGACCGTAGTGATGGTGGTTTAGTGGCAACTTTAGCAGAAATGGCTTTTGCTGCACGTGTCGGTTTAGAGATTGATTTATCTGCTTTAGCAAATAGCAAGCAACAATTAGCGGCTGTGTTGTTTAACGAAGAATTGGGTGCAGTGATTCAAGTGGCCAAAGCCGATGTTGATGCCGTGACAGCCGCATTTGCCAACACCAGTTTAGCCAATGCTGTGTCAGTATTAGGCGGCATTAACCTAACTCAAGACATTCGCTTTCATTATCAAGGCGAAACCGTGTTACAAGGTACACGCGCACAATGGCAACAAGATTGGGCAGAAACCAGTTATCGTATTCAAGCCATTCGTGACAATGCCGATTGTGCAGCCCAAGAATTCGCATTAATTGCTGATGATACGCAAGCTGGTTTGATTGCTAAGTTAAGTTATGACCAAGATTTAGACATTGCCTTGCCCTTTATTAACACAGGTGTACGTCCACGTGTGGCAATTTTGCGTGAACAAGGTGTCAATGGTCATATCGAAATGGCGGCTGCTTTTGATAAAGCAGGTTTCACCAGTGTTGACGTCCACATGAGCGATATTTTAACAGGCCGTATTAGCTTACGTGACTTTGTGGGTTTAGTAGCTTGTGGTGGATTCTCCTATGGGGACGTGTTAGGTGCTGGTGGCGGTTGGGCAAAATCGGTATTGTTTAACAGCCGTGCGCGTGATGAATTTACTGCGTTTTTTAATCGTCCAGAAACCTTTAGCTTAGGGGTGTGTAACGGTTGTCAAATGTTGTCACAGCTCAAAGATTTGATTCCTCATGCTGAGTTATGGCCACGTTTTGTGCGTAACACCAGTGAGTCTTTTGAAGCTCGTACGTCATTAGTTAAAATTGAAAAATCTCCGTCTTTATTCTTTAAAGATATGGAAGGTTCGGTGATGCCGATTGCCGTGGCGCATGGTGAAGGTCGTGTATTGCATAACCATGTTGAAGCCTTAAATAACAGTGGTTTAGTGGCTGCTCGTTTTGCTGATGCGACAGGTGCAGCAACACAAACGTATCCCTTAAATCCGAATGGCTCTCCGTTTGCGATTACCAGTGTCACCAGTGGTGATGGTCGTGCAACGATTTTAATGCCCCATCCTGAACGTGTGTTCCGTGGCGTGCAAAATTCTTGGCAGCCAAAAGATTGGCAACAAGATGGCGCGTGGATGCGTATGTTTAGAAATGCAAGGGTGTTTGTGGGTTAAGATAAAAGGGCGCAGATTGCGCCCTTTGTTATATCACAAGGCGTTTTGCATCTTTCAACAACAAAACTAATAACGCTTGATTTGTAGGCGAAGGCATAAAGCCAAAACGTAAATAAAATGTTTTAGCTTCTTCGTCTAAGGGGTGAGTAATCAGTGCGCGTACACCAGCATGTTCGGCAATAATTAACGCCTTTTTAATGGCTTCTTTTAATAAGCCCGTTCCTAAACCTAGACCTTTATATTGTCTATCAACGGCCAAACGAGCAAGAATAATCACAGGAATTGGATATTGCCCCATGCCTTGACGCACTCTGTCAGGCGCATCAAAGGTATCAATTTGCCCCAATGTTAAACTAAAGTAAGCAGCAACTTTTTGTGCATCACAAACCGCAAAGGTTTTAACTGAGCCACTTTGTTGTGCTTGTAAACTGTAGCGTTTAAGCCAGTCATTTAACGAGGTTTTACCACAATCAAAATCACTAATAACGTGTGTTTTTTGTAGGCTCTGTGGCGCACTAAACATTAATTTTTTTCCCAAGGTGCTTGGCGCGAAAATAAATCAGCAAGCCCTGTATTCTCTGTTGGCGTATCGTCATCAAGTAAGTTAAGTAAGTGCTGATATTCTTCTTGAGAAACCATAAATAAGCGTTGATTAAGCAAGGTATGTTCTGCCGCTAAACAAGCACTATCTAAAATAAAATCTGTTAATGATTGATGACGTAACGAAGCGGCTTCTTTTAATAGTTGCTCTTGTAAAGGTGTTGCGCGTAAACCTAAGCGCGATGAACGTATATTCGGGACAGATTGTTGTATGCTAGACATGATATTCGCCTCTTTATTAAGCGGTGTTTGTACAATGTTAGCGCAAATAAGGTATAAATGCACCACTAAAAAATCTATTCATTAAAAACGTCAATATCCTCATAAATATGATATAAGATAATAAAAATAACCCAAAAAAATCTATTCATCATGCAGCCAACTTTGTTCAAACTATTAGCCAAACAGCCGCAATCGGCCAAAGAGCTAACCAAACAACTCAATATCTCGCAGCCGACTTTATCGCGTTTGGTCAAACAGCAGCCTGCCATCATTAAAATTGGCAAAGCCCGCGCTACGCAATATGCCTTACAACGCCCGATTCGTGATATGGGTAGTCAATGGCCTGTGTATCGAGTTAATGAACAAGCAAACATCAGTGTGGCAGGGCAGTTAATTGCCGTTTATCCACATGGTTTTGTGTGGCACGATGCACTGACCCAAAACGAGACGCTTTACGAGAGTTTGCCGTGGTTTTTGTGGGATATTCGGCCACAAGGCTTTTTGGGACGTGAGTTTAGCGCGATTCATCAACAGCTTGGCCTTAATCCACGTTTACAAGATTGGCAAGATGACGATGTATTAACCTTTTTATTAAAGTTTGGTTTTGTGCAGCCGAGTCATTTTTTGGTGGGTGAAGAAAGTAGGGTGTCTTTTTTACGCTTGCAACAAGATGTGATGCAACCTGATGACGATGATGGTTGGTTAAAAACTCGTGCCTCCTATGGTCAAGAAGCGTGTAAAGTGATTCGGCAAGATATTGCCCGTTCTTCTGCGGCAGGCGAACAACCCAAATTTGGCGTATTTGTTGTGGAGCAACAGCAAGCCTTTGAGTTATTAGTTAAATTTAGCCCACCTGTGAGCAGCCCAAATGGTCAGCGTTGGTCAGATTTGTTAATTGCGGAACATTTAGCCTTACAAACTTTGCAGCATGTTGGTATCGCTGCGGCACGCAGTCAGATTGTGCAAAGCCAAGGGCGTACCTTTTTAGAAGTGGTACGTTTTGACCGTACTTCCTGTTTGGGACGTAAAGGCATGGTGTCTTTAGAGGCAGTGAGTAACGAGTTTATTGGTCATAACCAAGCGTGGGACGAGCAAGCAAAGTCTTTGTTAGACTTAAAAAAAATTAGTTGCGATGATTATCAATGTATTTTAAAAGTCTTTGCTTTTGGCCGTTTGATTGCCAATGAAGATATGCACAACGGCAATTTAAGTTTCTTTTTGGCGGACGATTTTAGTTTAAGCCTTGCACCCGTTTACGATATGTTGCCTATGCGTTTTGTCCCCACGACTCATGGCGAAGTGGTTGAGCGAGATATTAAAATTGCCCAAGCAACGCACTTAACACAAGATGTTTGGTTGCAAGTGTCTGAGTGGGCAAGGTTTTATTGGCAGCAAGTCGCTAATCATCCTCAAATTAGTGTTGAGTTTAGAAAGATTGCTGAGAAATATATAGACAGTGAACAGTGAACAGTGAAC
>JACKNZ010000023.1 GCA_024234595.1 Moraxellaceae bacterium
TACCGTAGAGGCTGGCGAAGACAACGTGATTAGTCGTGTTAAACATCAACTCAAGCAAAATATTACCGAAGTTGTCGCGCTAAACGTAAATCATGATTATAAACACACCCACGACACGGTAAATACCCGTGAAAGCGTATTTAGTGTCGGCTTAAACTATCGTTTTTAAAAAGCACACTCTCCCTGTGGTCAAAGGTATCTACACAATTTTAACCCACCCCTAACCCCTCCGAGGAGGGGAATTTCATCTTAGAGAGTAAGGGGACAAGCCCTTATCGTCCAAATACCAAACGCACACTTAAGCCCATATTATTTTGTTCAAAATGAACTTCTTGTGCCGTTACCCCTTGTTGCGACAGGCTATTGAGCCAGTTTGCCACTTGAGCAAAATCTGCCCCTTCTAACCACACGCGCACTTGCTCACCATCTGGCTCAAAACGCTTCATGTTAATCCCTAAACCACCTGCACTGGAGCTCACGGTATCTAATACTGACATGCCATTATTGCCAGCACCACTACTCAACAAGGGAATATTAGCTTGTAACCATGTATAAAGCTGTTTTTCTTGTGCTGCTTGTTGTTGTGCTTTTTCGGCTGCTCGATACAACTTTAAACTCATTAAACCCAGCACTGAGCTTAACACAAAGACACTTAACACAATAACCGCTAGTCGGTCACGGGGACTCAATTTAGACAAATAATCTTGTATAACACTTGGCATATTAGCTACTCTCACTAATGCGTAAACGACCACGGATTCCCGTACCTTCACTATTGGCACTGAGAGTTTCACTTAGCAATCCTTGATTATTCAGTTGTTGTCTAAGTTGTTCTAAATCGCTCAAGCTCAAGGCACTAACTTCTAACAACAAACCATTATTATCAAAATCTATCCGTTGGGTTTGCCAATTTCCTGTATGTAACACCTCTCCGACACGCGTTGCAATCGACACAAAGCCTTGCCCCGTTTGCTTTTTCTCGGCTAGATGGGTTTCTATTTGACGACGCAGATTAACAATTCTAGTTTCGTTGGGGAATAATGATTTATACAGGGTTTCGCTTTCTTTTTTACTTGTTTTAATCACACCCTGATAATGCACTAAACGAACAGTATCATACACAATTTGAGTTAAAAAACAGATGCCCACAAAAATGGCTGCATATCGCCAATAACCAGACAAAGAGGATTTGGTTTTGACGCTAAACTCACCTTTTAAAACATTGAGCGGATGTTTGCTCGTAATTTGGCTAAATTGTTGTGACCATTCAAGGGGCGGCAGATTTTCGACACTCACTTGTTGTTGTGCCGTTATCCAAGATTGAATATCGCTAGGCACATCACCATACACTTGAATATGACTGGTTGGAAACTCACTCCATGCACTGTCTAATAATGCAATAGCGGCATTAGCCTCTAAACGCACCCCCCAATGCTCATTCAAACGTAACCAACAATCGCTATTATCAACCAATAATGACCAACCTTGAGTATTGGATGGCAACAAAAAAATATCAGGGACAGCACACACCAACTCGCCTGATATATCTTTAAAGGGCTCTATCAGCTCTTTAAGTACAGTGTGTTGAATACCCAACACCAAGGCTTGCTGTTCGTTAAGCGATTGATAAACGCAATGCAACTGCTCTGGCGAACCTAATATTTGGTCTTCTAACAAATAGCAAATATCTTCCTTGGCTAATTGTTTAAGTTGCTGACGAGTGACATTGACTGTAGCCATGACACAACAAGAGGTAGGCAGCAGTAAATGAATTCGCATATTTACTGCTTTGGTAGCCATAATAGCTTCCAATTCGTCTTGTGTAAGGGCGCGTGCTTGTAATACGTTGGGACTTGCCAACCACCCCTGCCATAAACCGTTAATTGTCGGAATGCGAATATAAAGATTATCCATCAGTATTATGCTTTTAGTTAGGTGTTATTTTGGGCTGATTGATTTGCCATTGCTGGCTCCAATCTCGCGTTATTGTTTGGGCATTCGCTTCTTCATCAAAAGCAATGACCGATTTTAATACTCTGCGCCGATTATCAATTTCTGACTCGGCTAATACACTAAAAAATTGCGAAGTTACGCCCAATAATGGGCTTATTTTTTGTCTATCTTCGCTTGATAGCGTCGCAAAAATCGCTTGTTGCAAAAAATTGTCCACCGAACCATAACCTTCTTTGGGTCGGTTTTGTACCATATCTTTTGCCATATTTAATGTCAAATTATCTGTTAAAGCAGCAAGCACTGCATCTGGTGCAGTGTTAATGTTTATGGTGGTTGCTTTAGGTAAGGCACAAACATAGGGGCGCAATTTTGCCACAATTTCAGGCGTATAACCTCTCAGTAATGCCAGCTCAGAGATGGATACAAAAGGATGATTTGCCGCCCGATAAGCAGGCTTTAACCGTAAATACCAATCTTCTTCGGCTCCATCGCTATCATAAGGCAAATTATCTTTATCTAACCAATCAATCACAGGAGATGCCAGCATAGCTGATATATCTAAACTGACTAATAAGCGTTGATACACAGCCAAAGCAGCCACATTGACCTGACCATCATCTTGCAGCAAATTATTAAGATTAAATCGCCCTTGCAAATCCTCAACTTGTGCTTGTACAAAACCACCTTCTACTGGAAAAGCAGGAATCTTTTTAGCCCATGTTTCATTAAGCGCATCTTGGGGAATACTTTTGTTTTTATCTTTTTCTTTATCATCTTGTAATACTGATTTAGCAAAAGACTCTGCACCCAAGGTGTATAAATAGGCTTGGTCTTGACTAAAAACACTGCCCGAGCGACGCAATAAATTTTGCTGGCTTTTGACCATCGCCACCGCTAATACCGTTGCCATTGCTACAATCAGCAATACCGTAATCAATGCCACACCTTGTTGTGTCAGTTTATTGTGTTGCACTTTTTTGCTCAATGTGTTGTGGCAAAGCAAAAATACGCGTTAATTCTCCCCAAGGTTTAACATCCACCATGATTTCGACACTACGCGGTAATTCTTGCTTGGTTTTGTCATCAACCTGTCCCAAGCTCACAGGCCACTCTAAGTTAGTACCACCATTTTGATTATGTACTTTTAATACTATCTTTTGTACTTGCTTTAATAGCACAGTTTGTTGTGGGGTAACGCCTCTATCTCTATCAAGCTGTTGCCATGCACTACGCACTAACTCGCCTTTGTTATTGACTTCGTAACTCACACGCTGCAAATCACTGCGTACTTGTTTAAGCGGATTAGGCACACCGACTCTTGTGACTTCCAAAACATTATTTTTTAACACCAGCGCAGCCACCGCATCGCCATATTGGTCACGGATTGGTCGCGCCACAGCTTGCGATAAATCACGATTCATGACAATAAAACTACGTTGTAATTGTATCAGTGCAGCATCATGTGCTTTGGCAGTGTCGCGCACACTAATCGTACTCGCTAATAAACGATAACTACCCACCCCTAATAATGCAAAAATAGCCACCGCCACCAGTAACTCTAACAAAGTAAAACCACGAGCAGCCTGCATAATGACTTTACTCCGCACTTGCGCCCATAGGACGTTCAATAAAACCCGTTAAAAACGTTAGTTCTTGCATCTCATCGGTAAAATCTTTGGGAGCAATACCGACACTGACATCGACACGACGCACACGACTAACAGGTGTCGATTGTGTTTTCATAATCACTTTCCAGTCCCGATTTGCCATGCTAACCTTACCTGTTTGCTCGCCAATGTTTGGCCAATCTTGACCCGTTTGCATTTCGGTCAACATATTCAAGGCCACCCAGTGGGCAAAGGTTTTTTCTTCTAAGGTTTGACTCATGCGTAATTGCGACTCGCTAACACGCATCAGGGCAATTGCCGCAACCGAAAACACGGCTAAAGCCACCAGCACTTCTAATAAAGTAAAGCCTTTAACGTTATTTTTCATTGCTTTGTTCGTCAGGGTTGAGCGTCACTGTGCCTAAGTCATCAACAACAATTTTTTGTTGACTACCATCTTCACTAACCAGCTCCAAGACCACCGAGGAGCTTTCTCCACTCGACAAAAATAATACTTGCGGTGTCAGGGCTTGCTGTGTGTCTTTAGGGTCTTTGTCTAAAGCCATGACTTTTTGAGTATCGTCTTTGGCCAAATGCAGACTCACAACAGGAGCTAATTCATGTTGTGCAAATGCCACTTCGTTGCTCACCAGCCATTTTTGCTCATCTTCATCCAGTGTCAAAAAATAATAACTTTTTTCGTCAAATAATAAGCCAATTTGCTGATTATTATTAACCGCTTCTTCACTCGCCAAACTTAGCGCATCGGCCAAACGCTCGGCTTCATTAGCAACCACTCTAGAGGCATCATTAGGGCTTGCTGCCAACAACACAATGCCACTCACCACACCAATCAACAACACCACCAGTAATACCTCAATTAAGGTAAAACCTTGTTGTGTTGATGTGCTATTTCTTTTCATCAGCATTCCTAGTGCTTATTTATGATAAATATCAGCGTTATCGCCTTCGCCACCTTCTTGGCCATCAGACGCAAAAGAATACAACTCATAAGGTTTGCCATTAGCCCCCGGTGACACATATTGAATGGGGTTATCCCACGGGTCATTGGGAATACTTTTTAAATATCCGCCTTGAGGAAAAACTTTGGCCGATGCTGGTTTGTTTACTAAGGCTTCTAACCCCTCTTGTGTAGTGGGGTATTTGTGATTATCTAAACGATACATTTCGAGAGCATTAGCCACATTAGAAAGACTGGTTGCCGCCAAAGTACGACGGGCTTGCTCGTCTTTGCCAATCACATTTGGCACAATAACAGCCGCCAAAATACCCAAAATAACCACAACCACCATCACTTCGATTAAAGTAAAACCTTGTTGTACTCGATTTTTCATTGTTAACCTCTATTGTTAATGCACTAAATTATTCATACTCACAATCGGCAACATAATTGCCAACACAATAATTAACACCACCCCTGCCATCACCAACAACATCAAGGGTTCAAATAAACCAACCATCGTAGTAATTAAAGACGACAATTCTCGGTCTTGCATTTGTGCCGAACGTGCCAACATTTCGTCAAGCTCGCCACCAGCCTCACCGCTACGCAACATTTGTATCATCATGGGTGGAAAATAACGGCTTTTTTCGAGCGAGTGGCTCATATTACCGCCTTCGGTGACTTTAAGTGCGGTGTCTAAAATAGCATCTCGAATGTGCCAATTACTGGCAACGGCAGCAGCAATATACAAGGCTTCCACCAAAGGTACGCCACTTTTGCTTAAAATACTCAAGGTACTGGCAAAACGTGCGGCATTGGCACCTTTAACGATACGTCTTACCAAAGGCACTTTTAGCACAAAGGCATCAAAAGCATAACGGCCTTTTTCGGTTTTGAGCGATTTACTAAACAACCAACCAGCTACGCCTAAACCAATAATTATCACAGGCGCAAAACTTTTAACGCCATTACTGGTGGCAATTAAGGCTCGGGTTAAAAAGGGTAATTGCTGATGCGAATTAGTAAACACTTTAACAATATCAGGCACAACATAAGTCAACAAACCCACCACAATCGCCAAGGCTAATGTTGTGAGAATGATGGGATAAATCATGGCCCCCTGAATTTGCTTTTGAGTGGCAAAACGATTTTCGGTGTAGTCGGCCAGTTGTTGCAATACTAAATCTAAATGCCCCGATTTTTCACCTGCCGCCACCGTTGCCCGATACAAGTCTGGAAACGCTTTGGGAAAAGCCGCAAAACTTTGTGCCAAAGGATACCCTTCTAACACTTTGCCACGCACTGCCAATAACAAACTTTGCACTTGCGGTTTTTCGCTTTGTTTAGCGACCGCTTTGAGCGTTTCTTCTAAAGGAATGCCCGCTTGAATCAGAGTCGCTAATTGACGAGTGACTAAGGCCAACTCATACGCGGTTAAGCCTTTGTTACTTTGCCAAAACGAGGTTTTTTCGGTGTTACTTTGCTCGCTTGAGGCTGCCTCAACCGAGGTTGGAAACCAGCCTTTGTCGCGTAATTGCTGACGAATTTGACGCGCACTGTCACCTTCTAACACGCCCTTTTGTTTTTTGCCTTGAGCATCAACGGCAATATAATCAAAGGCTGGCATGCTTAACCCTCACGCGTGGCGCGAACCACTTCTTCAAGAGTAGTCACCCCTTTGAGCACCTTACGAATGCCATCAGCACGAATACTACTGCTCATGGTACGTGCGTGCGCCTCTAATTCGTGTTCGCCAGCATGACTGTGAATCAAGCGGCGCATAGTGTCATCTATCACCACTAATTCATAAATACCTATACGACCACGATAGCCGCTAAAGTTACATTTATCACAACCCACTGGGCGATAAATTGTAGGCGCGTATTGATGAGAGACGCCTAACAAATCACATTCGCCCTCGTCAGCTGGAAAGCCCTGACGACAACTGACACACAATACTCTCACTAAACGCTGCGCGACCACACCCAATAATGACGAAGCCAACAAAAATGGCTCAATGCCCATATCTTGTAAACGTGTGACCGCACCCACAGCGGTATTGGTATGAAGAGTAGATAATACTAAGTGACCTGTTAATGAGGCTTGTACCGCTATTTCGGCGGTTTCCATATCCCGAATTTCACCCACCATCACCACATCGGGGTCTTGGCGTAACATAGCGCGCAAACCACGCGCAAAGGTCATATCGACTTTGGTATTGACTTGGGTTTGACCAATGCCTTCGAGCTGATATTCAATCGGGTCTTCAACGGTTAAAATATTGCGAGAATTATCATTAAGTTCCGTTAAAGAAGCATATAAAGTAGTCGTTTTACCTGAGCCTGTTGGCCCAGTCACCAACATAATGCCATGTGGCTTGTGAATCAATTCGCGCAAACGTTGATGGTCTGTTGCTTGCAAGCCTAAATGACCAATATCCAAACGTCCTGCTTGTTTATCAAGCAAACGCATCACCACCCGCTCGCCATGATTGGCAGGCAAGGTTGATACCCGCACATCGACTTCGCGACCTGCCAAACGTAAAGAAATACGACCATCTTGCGGAATACGTTTTTCGGCAATATCGAGTTTTGCCATTACTTTAATACGAGAAACTAATAATGGCGCAAGCTCACGGCGTGGTTGCACAATCTCGCGTAGCATACCGTCAACACGCATCCGCACCGATAAACGCTTTTCAAAGGCTTCAATATGAATATCTGAGGCACTTAAACGAATGGCTTCGCTCAGCAAAGCATTGATAAGACGAATAATGGGCGCATCGTCTTCTTGCTCCATTAAGTCTTCGGTTTCTGGTACAGACTCGGCCAAACTTTCTAAATCAGGATGATCTTCTAAGCCATCTACCGCCTGTTGTGATTCGCCACCATCGCCTTGATACGATTGCGCCAAGCGTTGATTAAACTCTGTAGCGGCTAATGACTGCTCGACAGTCAATGACCCTAATACGCGGCGTACTTCCATTAAAGCAGAAAGTTTGACATCTTCTCGCAGTAACAAACGCAGCTCTTGCGTTTCTGCTTGTTTGACAAGTAATACGCCATGACGTTTGGCAAAGCTATACGCTAATTGACCCTGACGGGACATAATTGCTTTCTCTATTTTAGGGAATTAGGTTGTTGATATAAACCATAATTCCAAGGTTTTTATACTACAAACTTGTTTTACTACGCTAAGTTGATGTATTTACACTATCTATCGCACAAGTTATCATTTTTTGGCAAGTCTAATAGATACCATGCGTTGACTCAATCTACTCAGCATAGCTTTTTGTTTATTTCTTTTAACTGTAACAACCATCTTTTTGGAATAAGCTCAACATGACACAGCAAACATGGTGGGGTGAGATTGATTTTGACCTCAATGAGAGCAAAGCATGGTATTTAGGCGGTTTAAGCCTGCATATTCAACGTGCTGCTCAAGAATGGCAAATTAGCCACCACCGTCCTCGTATTCAACAAGAAAATGACCACAGTTGGCGGCAGCTGGCCGATAATGAATCTAGTTTATTGGCCACACCCAACACCGTTGTACAACGCCATACCTTTAATAAAACCACTGCACGTATTCGCCTTAAACCACAACTGGCTGATTTATCTGTTGTTATTCAACCGATTACTGCTTTGTTTGTTGCGCCCCATCAACAAACAACCTTGTTTGTGAGTACACCTGTTTGGCTAAATGTAATGACTGAGAATGACTGTTTATTATTAGATACCGCTATTATTAGACCGTCGGATACTTGGTTTGGCAGCAATACTATTCAGGGAGAGTTGTGTTATGCCACTAAGGTATTGGCACGGCTTGACCTTGAGCAGTTACCAATTCGCCCTTTTAGAGCCGTTACACCGATTCATATTATCAATCATCAGGCCAAAAGTTTGCCGATTGAACGCATTAACATTCCTGTGACTTTGTTATCGTTGTATGTTGCCGAAGATGGGCGATTGTGGACTCCGACATTAGAGGTTGAACAACCTAATAATAGTCGTACGCCTAAGGTAACAATTAGCAAGTATTTTCATGCACGCGCTAATAATGTGACTTTGTTAAATAAAGCTCGACATGAAGATGAAAATATTACCCATTTATTTGAACATTTTTTTAGTTAATAACCATGGCCAAAACTCCCGATACATTTTTAGACCGCCTAATTAACCTACCCGTCAATGACAAAATTGAAGGCTTTATTATTGGTGGCGTGATATTAATTTTAGGCTATTTTGTCGCTCGATTAGTCAGTAGCACCTTTGTTGCCACCATTGGCCAACGCCTTAGCCCACATCAACTTTTAGTATGGCGACGCAGTATTTTTTATTTCTTACTGCTGCTTTTTACCGTCTCTGGCCTGCACGAAATGGGCTTTAAAATTGGCGTATTATTGGGTGCAGCAGGCATTTTTACCGTCGCGATTGGTTTTGCCTCGCAAACTTCCGTCTCCAATTTAATTAGCGGCTTATTTTTGATTGGTGAAGGCTCTTTTGAAGTCGGTGACTTTATTAGCGTTAACAACGTGACTGGCGAAGTGTTATCTATTGATTTATTGTCGATTAAATTGCGTACCATTGATAATATCTATGTTCGTATTCCCAATGAACAGCTGATTAAAGCTGAGCTTTTAAACCTTACACGTTTTCCTATTAGACGGATTCCAATAAGTCTAAGTATCAGCTACAAAGAAGACATTAGCAAAGTTCGTGCCTTATTGATTGAACAAGCCGATAAACATCCTTTAGTGTTAGAAGAACCCCGCCCACAAGTGATTGTGCAGGACTTTGCCAACTCCGCCATCAACTTATCATTTAACATTTGGACACGCAAAGAAAACGTAATTGAATTACGCGGCTCCATGCAAGAAGTGATTAAACACGCCTTTGATGAACATCGGATTGAAATTCCTTTTCCACAAATTACCATTAACAGTGGCGAACTTGCCCCACTTTCGCTTAATATCCAACCTTCGGTAACACAAAAACATGAAACTAAGCCAACATAGACTTAAATAATTCATCGGTTTAAGCTAGACTACATGGCTAACAATAAATTCAGCGCAACGCTAGGCTGCGCTTAGAGTAATAACTATTCAAATAAACAAGACTGATTTAACTCACTAAGCCCAGTCTTAAAAACTCTGTATTCGGGGATGACTATGTCACAACAAGACCCAGCCCTTGTTCAGCTTGAAGGTCAACTGGCCAGCTTGTCACGGCGACGCTTTTTAAAAACTGGCCTTATTATTGGAACCAGTGCAGCCACTGTAATCAGCTATCCTGCACGAGTCTTTGCAGACACTAGCGTACCAACCACGATTAAACATTTGAGCGAAGCCGAATACCGTTTATTTAACAAACTCCGCGAAGTGTTTTTGCCTACTGACCGCTTTAGTGACTTGCCCTCTACCACCGATGTCCCTGTGATGGAAAACCTTGACAATATGGTTGGCCGTCTCAATAGCGATACCCGTTTTTTATTGGGATTGGGTGCCAAAACGCTCGAATTTAGTACCTTATACAAAATGAAACGCTTTTCTAGCCTAAGCAATCAGCAAGCTTTGCAACAAGTTCGTGTTTGGCAAAGCGGTTTAGCTTTACAAGGCGGTTTAATCGTCAGTCTTAAAACCTTACTTGGTATTGCTTATTGGCGCGACCCTCGTACATGGCAATCTTTAGAATACGATGGCCCTGTGACCAAAAAATGGGGAATTCGTCGTTTAGGTAATATGCCTGTACCGCGTGACAAAGAAGAAAACATCAAATTTTAAGGGATACGCACATGATTTATAAAGAACTTCCTTCCGAAGGTATTCCCGTTACGCAAGCCAGTGATATTCGTAGTGGTGAGGATATTGTTTTAAATGCCGATGTCGTTGTGGTGGGTTCGGGCGTGGGTGGTGCAGTCATTGCCCATGAACTAGCTGCGGCAGGCAAAAGTGTCATTATTTTAGAAGCAGGCCGCTATGTGCCCAGTTCTGAGTTTACCGAAGACATGGCATGGGCACTCGAAAACTTGTATCAAGACGTTGGCACACAAACTAATACCGTGGGCGATACCGTGGTATTACAAGGCCGTTGTGTTGGCGGTTCATCGGTAGTGAGTGCCACCATTGCCGCACGCGCTCCCAATTATGTTTTAGAATCTTGGGCAACAGAACACGGCATTGAGGGGCTTGCTCCTAACAAAATTAACCGCTATTACGAAAAAGTCGAAAAACGGCTGCACGTTCACATCAACGAACCACACGAAATCAATGACTGTGCTAACGCGGTAATTCGTGGTTGTGAGGCATTGGGTTGGTCTTGGCGTCCCCAATCACGTAACGTCAAACAATGCGCACTCACTGGTCACTGCTTGGCTGGCTGCCCTTCTGACCGTAAGGCCTCTATGCAAGTGACTTATTTGGCATGGGCGGCGGCGGCAGGTGCCAAACTATATGCCGACACCTATGTCGAAAGTATATTAATGAAAAATGGTCGCGCGGTGGGGGTTTCGGGTCAGATTATCGACCCTAATAACCATGCTGTGGTTGCTAACATTAAGGTAAATGCTCAAATTGTGGTGGCTGCAGCTGGTGCAATTCATACCCCTCTACTCTTACAACGTAGTAAAGTGCCCAATAAAAATGACCAATTAGGACGTAATTTGTGTTTGCATCCTACCAGTGTGGTATTAGGTAAATTCCCTGTGCCGGTTTATGGCTGGCGTGGTGCATTTGCGGGGATGCACGTTGACGAGTTTTTGACGGAAAGAGGCGGCAAAATGCTGATGGAATCAGGTTTAGCTGCGCCTGTTCAGTTAATGGCACAAAACGAATTGTCTTTGGGTGTTGACCATATTCGTTTTATGCAAGAATTTAAATACTTCTCAGCCCTTAACGTACTTGTGCCCGACACAGGTCATGGTTTTGTGCATTGGAGTGGCCCAATTCGTGGTGGTGCTAAGCGTATTGAATGGAACATGAGCAAAGAAGAATTTGGCATGTATAAAGAAGGTTTAAAACGTGCAGGACGCATCTTTTTTGCCGCTGGTGCTGAACGTGTTTATTTGCCAACCTATCAGCGCATTCAAGCTACTTCTGTCCATGAGTTAGATGATATTGTTGAAAGTATTGATTATGGTGCTTTAGGACTATTTTCGATGCGTCTCGTTTCGCTTAATGCTCAAGGCAGTTGTAGGATGGGAGCTGACCGTAAAAAAGCGGTTGTTGACCCTTATGGACAAGTCTATGAGGTAAGTGGCTTATTTGTCAGTGACGCAAGTTTATTGCCAAGTTTGGCGGTACAACATCCCATGCTCACCGTTGCTGCGCTATCTCACTATATTGCTGACCAAATATTGACCCGTCATCAAGGCTATTTTTGGAGCTGATTACGCTACTTATAGACCTCACCCTAGACCTCTCCTACAAGGAGAGGGGACGGCCATCGCTATACCAGTTTAATGCAATACCCGATGAACAGTTTTTTGTTGACTTAAATCTTCCAAGCTACCAAACATCTGTAATCTGTCATCATTAAACAATTCCATGTCTGGTGCTAAAATTTTGATATAACGATCAAAATATAAAATTTGCTTAAATAATAAAGCAAAGGCACGTGGGAAACGAATGCCATGTTTTTCACCAACGGCAACAATTTCCAACATCAATTGATTAATTTCATTGTCGTTAACCGCGCCATTTAACACACTGGTTGGATCAACCACGGTAAAGGCTTGATAAATCACTTCTAAATCTTTGGCTAAATCAGTTGTGTTAACTTTTTGGCTGGTCATGCCAATTTTCATCATCGAATCGGCCATTTTTTCAAAGTCACCTGTGCCAATTGACTCCATAAAAGCCATCGTTGCTGACCATGTATCTGGCTTAACTCGACCGACAATGCCAAAGTCAATAAAACCAATACGACCATCGGTTAATACCATTAAATTACCTGCGTGCAAGTCGGCATGGAATGACTCACAAAACATTAAACTGGAAAACCATGTGTTCATGGCATTAATTAAAGTGTTTGCAGGATCTTTAGCATAACGCTTAATGGTTTCTAAATCGGTTAATGGCACACCATAAAAACGTTCCATCGTTAACACACGCAAACTGGATGCTTGTGGGTACACTTGTGGCGCAATCGCTAAAGGATTATTAGTGGCCTTTAAAAACTCGTTAAATTGTTTGATGTTTTCGGCTTCTTTATAAAAATCCACCTCTTCCATCATACATTCTTGAATTTCCGATACGATGGCTGATAACGAAGCAAATTTAATTTTTGGAAATAAACGTTCAAAAATACGGGTTGCCCAATAAATAAAATTTAAATCAGTTAATAAAATATTTTTAACATCAGGCTTTTGCACTTTAATCACCACTGACTCACCTGTGATTAAGGTTGCGGCATGAACTTGGGCAATAGAAGCAGACGCTAAGGGCGTTTCATCAATAGTTGCAAATACTTTGTCTAAGGGTTGTTTTAACTCTTGCTCAATCACTTGGCGAATATATTTAAACGGCAAGGCTTGGGTTTTATCTAAACAATATTGAAATTCATTGACATATTCAGGCGGAAATAATGAGGGTGAACTAGCCACAAATTGGCCTAACTTAACGTAGGTTGCCCCTAATCTTTCAAAGGTTTGGCGAACTAACCGAGGTGTAGGTGGACGATTACCACGCAACCAGCTAAGCCCTGTTGTGGCTAAAACAGCACTGGTTTCACCAATACGAACAATCCCTTTTAAAGCATTGCCAAACGTAGCATAACGATTCATTTTTTCACCTCTTTGTTTTGGCCACACACGGGACAAGCGGGGTCTTTGCGAAATTTGAGTGTGCGCCATGTCGGCATATCTGCGTCCCAAAGTAGCAACTTGCCGTACAGCCCCTCGCCTAAACCGCTTAAACATTTTAATGCCTCATGTGCTTGTAAAGTTCCCATGACACCAACCAAAGTTGCCAAAACACCAGATTCGCTGCAAGTCATACTTTGTTCATCGGCTTGAGGATACAAACAGCGGTAACAAGGTCGATGTTCATGTCCTCCATCAAACACTGACAGTTGGCCACTCAACCCAATGGCAGCTGCCGAAATCAATGGTTTATTGGCTTGTACACAAGCCGTATTCACTGCATCACGCGTGGTAAAATTGTCGCTACAGTCCAATACCACATCAACCTGCTGCACAATGGCCAATAAGTTATCGACATTTAAAGCATCAAGCATTGGCCTAAGGGCAATATATGGATTCACTTGTTGCAAATGTTTAGCCGCTGCTTGGGCTTTTGCTAAGCCAATATCGCTATCTCGATATAACACTTGCCGTTGTAAATTAGAGACTTCCACTGTATCAAAGTCGGCAAGCCACAACTCGCCCACACCCGCACTGGCCAAATATAAAGCAGCAGGACAACCCAAACCGCCCATGCCAACTATCAATGCTTTAGAGGCTTTGATTCGTTCTTGAGCGGCAATATCCCATTGGGGCAACATAATTTGGCGGTTATATCTGAGTAGCTCATCATCACTTAACATATTGACCTACGGTATATCTGTCATTTCCACCAAAATCTTGGCCTGTCATAATTTGGCTAAATCCTGATGCTTGTAACAAATCACGCACCGCTTGGCCTTGGTCAAACCCATGTTCTAACACTAAATAACCTTGATCGTATAAAAATCTGCCCGACAATTGAACAATATGTCGCAAATCGGCTAAACCTTGTTCAGCAGCTACCAAAGCGCGTTGTGGTTCGTGACTTAATGCCTGTAAATGGGGATCATTTTCGATAATATAAGGGGGATTGCTGACAATACAATCAAATAAACCAGTTAACGGCTCAAACCACGAACCCTGCACAAACTCAACATTGGGAATTTGATTTTTTTCAGCATTTTGTTGGGCAATTGCTAAACTTTGTGGATATAAGTCAGTTGCCACCACAACCCATTCAGGGTGTTCTTTGGCAATGCTTAAGACAATCGCACCACTGCCTGTGCCCAAATCAACCACACGCCACTGTTTACCCTGCCCCAAAGCCAAAACCTTTTCCACCACGCATTCAGTGTCTGATCGTGGGATTAACACGTCAGGATTGACAGTTAAATTCAATGTCCAAAAAGCACGCTCTCCCAACAAATAGGCTAATGGCACACCTTGTTGACGTTGTTGCAAATACTCATTAAGCTGATTTAATTGAGTCTCTGTTAATAATGTCTCTGGCCAAGTACGCAAAAAAATCCGATTTTTATTAAGCACTTGGCACAACATTAACTCAATTTCTAGCGTTGCATCGTCATTGCTTAAACATTGCCGAGCAAGCTGTTGGAATTGTTGAATATTTAAAGTCATAAATGATATTTACTTACCCACAGGATGACCAGCCTCTTCAATGGCTTGTTTTACTTGCGGTGGCATATAGTTTTCATCATGTTTAGCCAAAACTTCTTCGGCCTCTACACGACCATTTTTAAAATAACCATTGGCCACAATGCCCTGACCTTCTTTAAATAAATCAGGCAAAATGCCTGTATAAGTGACTGGCACTTGTTTTTTTAAGTCACTAATCATAAAGGTCACCGCTAAAGAATTTGGGTCTCTGACTAAAGAACCTTGCACCACTAACCCGCCCGCTTGTATCCGTTGGCCATCAGGGGCTTCGCCATTTGCTAACTGACTGGGTGTATAAAATAAATTGATATTTTGACGCATGGCATACATTGCCAAGCCAATAGCGACACCAATCCCTAGTACCAACGCAATAATTAACATCAATTTACGTTGACGTTTAGGATTCATGCTGTTGACCTCGTTTTAACTGTTGAATTTGCTCTTTAAAAAAACGTTGACGCTGTGCTTTGGCTTGCCAGACTAAATAAGCAATCGCCAAAAAGGTTAAACCATAGGATGTCCACACATAAACACCATGATGCCCCATTGCAAAAAATTCAGCTAAAGAATTAAATGCCACGTTGACCTCCTTTAGTTGCTTCCGCCCTAACTAATTCTTTTACCCATTGGCTACGGCGCTCACGTTCTAAAATCACATTACGGGTACGTAAAATCGTTAATAAGCCAAATAAACAATAAAACCCAAAAATCATCACTAATAATGGCATCCACATTTCGGCTGGCATTTTAGGTTTTTGGGTAAGCGTAAATGTTGCACCTTGATGCAGGGTATTCCACCACACCACCGAATATTTAATAATCGGTAAGTTAATCACCCCAACTACTGACAAGATAGCGGCTGCTTTTGCACCTGTGGCACTGCTTTCATAGGCATTATATAAGGCAATTACTCCCATATATAAAAACAATAAAATTAACATCGAAGTTAATCGAGCATCCCAAACCCAATATGTGCCCCATGTGGGTTTGCCCCAGATGCCCCCTGTGACTAAGGCTAAGAAACAAAAAATTGCCCCAATAGGTGCAACAGCTCGTGCCACCATTTCGGCGGTTTTTACTTTCCATACCAAACTAATCACACCACAAATACCCAACAAAAAATAGGCACTCATCGCTAAACTTGCTGAAGGCACATGAATAAAAATAATCCGATAACTATTACCTTGAAGATAATCTGTTGGTGCAAATGCCAAACCCCAGACTGTGCCAAGCGTAATTAACACACCTGCTAATATGCTTAGCCAAGCAATAAATCGTTCACTAATACTATAAAAATATTTGGGACTGACTGTTTGTTCAAACAATTGCCACCAACGCTTTAGAAAAAACATGCGCTAACCTCCAACGGCTAAACGTAATGCTGCTGCAACAGCTAAGGGACTCAACGTTAAGGCTAAAGCCAAAAACGCTCCCAACAAGGCTAAATAACCACCAATCGGTAAACCATTCAACGCCGCTTGAACAGCAGCGGTGGCAAAAATTAACACAGGAATATGCAAAGGCAAGGTTAGTAACGGAATTAATACCCCACCACGTTTTAAGGAGACGGTTAATGCCGCACCAATAGCACTGACTAAACTTAAAGTGGGTGTGCCAATTAACAAGGTGATAAACAAAGCTACAGCCGCGTCATTGGGCAAATGCAACAATAAAGCAGCAACAGGACTTAATACCGTTAAACATGCCCCCGTTTGCAACCAATGGGCAATCACTTTTGCTAAAACGACCAAAGATAATGGTGCGGGCGATACTAATAATTGTTCTAAGCTACCATCATCATAATCTTGGCGAAATAAACTATCCATCGACAACAACACAGCTAACAACGCAGCAATCCACACCACGCCACCTGCCATGGCTGCCAATTTTGTGGGTGTAGAGTTGATTGCTAAGGGAAACAAGGTAATTACCATTAAGAAAAAACTTAATGGGTTTAACCACTCACCACCTTGCCGAGAGACTAATTTGACATCACGCTGAATCACAGCCCATAAAGACGGCCACATTAGTAGCCCTCCTGTACACGATATTGTGCTAAATCTAAATGCTTTAAGGGGAAATCGGGTGCGAACACATGATGAGTGGTTAACAACACCATACCACCTTGTTGCGCATGTTCAACCAACCATTGCTCTAAAGCCTTAACACCTGCTAAATCAATGGCGGTAAAAGGTTCGTCTAAAACCCATAACTTGGCTTGTTGCAAAAATAAACGTGCTAAAGCAACACGGCGTTTTTGGCCAGCAGATAAATAGGCAATCGGTACATCTTCATAGCCATATAGACCTACTTTTTTTAAAGCTTGTTCTATGTGGCTAACAGAAACTGTTTTTTGATGTAATTGTGCAAGAAATTGTAGATTCTCTATGGCAGTTAACAAAGGCTTTAAGCCGAGTAAATGACCAACAAAAGCAACACTTTGCTTAAAATGGATTGGGTTATCTTGAATATTTTCACCGTGCCATACTATAGAGCCTGACTCAAAAGGTGCTAGCCCCATTAAGCCATTCAATAAAGTGGTTTTGCCTGTTCCATTAGCACCAAGCACTTGCATAATTTCGCCAGCTTGTAATTGAAAATCAAGTTTAGCAAATAATACTCGGTCATCTCGTACTGCACATAAATCAGAAACAGTGAGCAATTGGTGCTCCACAGACAAACAAAGGGAACTGTATTATAAATTAATTTAGTCTAAAAAGTCGATTTTAACGCCAAGACTTAGACAAACACGTTGTAAATATCCCTTCGACTGCGCTCAAGGTACATTGTTTGTTGTTTGAGCGGAGTCGAGGTGGTTGAGCGCAGTCGAAACCAAAATTAATTATTGCACTCTAAAAAAATACTCGCGGTAATAACGTAATTCATCAATTGAATCACGAATATCATTTAAGGCTAAGTGAGTACTTTCTTTAGAAAAACCCTGCATGATTTCGGGTCGCCAACGACGAGCCAACTCTTTTACGGTACTCACATCTAAATTACGGTAGTGAAAAAAAGCTTCTAATTTAGGCATGGTACGATATAAAAAGCGACGGTCTTGGCAAATGGAGTTACCGCACATCGGTGATTTTTTGGCATCTACAAAACGACTCAAAAACTCGATGGTTTGCGCTTCTGCTTCTGCTTCAGTGATTGTGCTACGACGCACGCGCTCTGTTAAACCAGACTGACCATGTTGGCGGGTATTCCACTCATCCATCGCATTTAAAACAATATCTTTTTGATGAATCGCCAACATCGGCCCTTCGGCCAAAATATTTAAGTGAGCATCCGTCACAATGGTAGCAATTTCAATAATACGGTCAGAATCGGGATTTAAACCCGTCATTTCTAAATCTATCCAAATTAAATTGGTTTCTTTGTTAATAGCCATATTCTTTACAGTCCATCTACTCATAAAAAATGACTATTCTACATAAAAAATATATCATAGGCGTTTTTATTTCGTTGTTTTAAAGTGCCTATGAGCAAACGCCATTTAAGCGAACAGCAAACCAAACGTATTCATCAACAACATGCACGTCGTATTGCTAAAGCCAAAGAACCTGTCATTGATGACAGTCATTTAAGCCCCCCTCAACAAGGCTTGATTATTGCCCATTATGGCCGTCAAATCGAAGTTCAAGGATTAGAAGGTGAGTTTGCAGGTCAAATATGGCGTTGCCATGTACGCAGTAATTTAGACGCTTTAGTGACAGGCGACTTGGTGATTTGGCAGGCCGACACCACCAATAAAATTGGTATTATTAGTGCTTTACTACCCCGAAAATCCTTATTAACTCGCCCTGACCCTTATCAAAAAATAAAACCAGTTGCGGCCAATATTTCGTTAATTTTAATCGTTTTTGCCGCTATTCCCATTCCTTCTGCTAGTTTATTAGACCGATATTTGGTGGCGTGCGAAACCGTGGGTATAAAACCATTATTAGTATTAAACAAATCTGACTTATTAGACGATGAAGAAGGTCAATGTTTACGTGATTTATTAGCCGAATATCAATCCTTAGGCTATGACAGCATCGAAGTATCTTGTTTTGGCAATTTAGAGCCATTACAACAACGGATTGGCAGCCATAATGTCGTATTTGTAGGGCAGTCTGGTGTAGGAAAAAGCTCTTTAATCAATACCTTACTGCCAACTGCTCAACAAAAAGTCAACATCATTTCAGAAAACTCCTTATTAGGACAACATACTACCACTACCACGCGTTTATTTTCTTTAGAAAATGGCGGTGCACTAATTGACTCACCCGGAATTAGAGAGTTTGGTATTTGGCATTTGGATGAAACCCAAATTAAACAAGGTTTTGTTGAATTTAAAGATTTTTATGGTACTTGCCGTTTTAGAAACTGCCAACATTTAAGTGAACCCGATTGCGCCCTAAAACAAGCGGTTGCAGAGGGTAAAGTCTCCGCTCGTCGTTTAGAAAGTCTGCACCGTTTGTTGGCCGAGAGTAAATCTACCTAGAGCCACACGCCCAAGCACGTTATACTCACACCCGTTTTAATAAGGTTAACCATTATGCAGCGTTTTGTAGAATTTATCGTTAATAACTATGTATTAGCCAGCGCGTTTGTTGGCTTGCTGATCGCGTTTTTTATTGTAGAAAGTAAACGCGGTGGTCAAAATATCAGCCCTCAAAGCCTCAGCAACCTGATAAATAAACAAAAAGCCCTTGTTATTGATTTGCGTGACCCCACTGAATTTAAAAAGGGGCATATTACTGGTAGCCATAATATCCCTTATGCCAAGCTCAACGATAAAAACAATCATTTTCCTAAAGATAGACCGATTGTTTTTGTGTGTAATTTGGGACAGGTTGCAGGAACAGCCGCTAAAACCTTAAAAACAGAGCATGGTATTAACGATGTTTTTAAACTCGAAGGTGGTATTTCTAATTGGAAAGCCCTTTCTTTACCTTTAGTAAAATAGGTACATACTATGGCTCAAGTTGTGATATATACGACGCGAATTTGCCCTTATTGTGTGCGCGCCAAGCAACTTTTTCAGCGTAAAGGCATTGCTTATCAAGAAATTGACGTAAGTCACGACCACGACTTGCGTATGCAATTAGTTGAGCGTACCAAGCAGCGCACTGTGCCACAAATTTTTATTAACGACCAACATATCGGTGGTTGTGATGATTTATACGCGTTAGAGCGGCAAGGCGCGTTAGACCCTTTACTTGCCCAATAAATTAAAAACAGGAAATAACCATGAGTGATGAACAAAACCAAGGCGGACAATTTGGCTTAGAACGTTTATTTGTAAAAGATTTATCGTTTGAAGTACCAAGCTCCAAAGTATTTTTGGGCGAATGGAAGCCAGAAATGGATGTGCAATTAAACACCGAAACAACACGTTTAGATGATACTCATTACGAAGTATCAGTCACGGTCACCGTGACTGCTAAAAATGATAATGCCACTGCTTTTGTGGCAGAAGTGAAACAAGCAGGTATCTTTTTGATTACTGGCGTTCCCGAAGCTCAGTTAACACAATTAGTCGGTGCCTATTGTCCTAACATTTTGTTCCCTTATGTACGCGAAGCGATTTCTGACTTAGTTAACCGTGGCAGTTTTCCTCAATTACTGTTAGCGCCTGTTAACTTTGATGCCTTATTTGCTCAAGCACAACAACAACGTGCTCAACAAGCTAGCCAACAAGGCACTTTGCAATAAAATCATTAAAAAACATCTAGCTTTTAGCTAAGCTAGATGTTTTGTTATCTCTCTCCAAACTCGACTTCATAGCCACCAAATTTACGAATGTTAATAACCCCTGTATCAAGCATTAAATATTGGCCTTTGATTCCTTGTAATACTCCTTGAATTTCAGATGTCGTATCTAAATTAAACGACTTAATTTTGCTCGGGTACTGCAATACGGGAAAGTTAAAATTAAAACCAATATCTTCAAGATAATTCATTTGCTGTGGAAATTGTTCCTCTAACTCATCCAAATCCTTAGCACATCTCTCCATCAGCTCATCACGTATCACTGCTAAATCTTGAGCTTCGGCATCGGCTTTTAACAAGCGTTGCCAATTCGTTTTATCAGCAATATGTTGGGCAAAAACCACTTCGATCAAACCTGATAATCGACGTGTTGACACTTCTAAAATGGGTAGAGCTTGTGAAGCACCTTGGTCAAGCCAACGAGTAGGTACTTGGGTTTTGCGCGTTATACCTACTTTGATACCAGATGAATTGGCCAAATAGACAATATGTGGTCTAAAACAATGACTTTGCGCCCAATCAGGCTCACGACAAGTCCCTAAATGATAATGGCAGGTTTCTGGCTTCATAATACACATATCAGCCGATGCACTATTTCTAAAACACTTAAAACAGTAACCTTGATTAAAGGACTTTGTTGTCTTTTGCCCACAATTCAAACAAAAAATTCGTCCTGTATGATTGATATAAATATTTTTTCCTAAATAATCATTGACAGGCAGTAGGATTCCGTTCATCTCTAATTCATAATGAACAGGTGTACTCGCTTGAGTACGCATTTTTTGTAAAATACCTTGATATATCATAAAGAGTTTAACCCTAATGTGGCCTGACATTACCCCGTTATTGCAACAATTAAAAGCAGAGTGTTCGGATAAAGCATGGTTGATAACTGGCAATCACTTAGATTGTCCTTTGGCTAGTGTAGGCTTAGATGAAGCCCACTTACAACGACTAAACAGCAAAGAACTATTGAATCGGCCTTTTACCGAGCGTTTTGCTGCCGCCTTAATGCTGATAGACGATAATGACGAAGCGCAAAACACCCAATTAACCATTGGCCGTTTACGTGATGTGTTGGCTGAACGGGTGTTGGTACTCATCCCTGAGCATAGCCAACAATGGTCAACCGCCACCATGCTTGGTTTTGGTTTTAAACGTATTGCTGCATTAAACGGCTGGCAAGCGTGGGGCTTTGACATTCATACTTATAAAGAAGTACCTGATTGGCTCAACGCTAAATTTTGGGCCAACCCACAAAATTGGGGTAAATATTGGTGGTAGCTTCGACTTTGCTCAGCTACCCCGACTTTGTTCCCTGAGCCGAAACTTAACCTCTATCCCCTGCCATTTCTAATTGCATGGCTTTATTTTTGGCACTGAGCGCGGAATCTAATTTGCCTTGTTGTTCTGCTGCATCTGCGACCAAACGCCATAAGGCAGCTTGTAAACTATTGTATTGTGCATAAGACAAGCCTTTACGCGCTAACTGTTCTGCTTCAACAGCACGACCTTGTTGCATACGCACTTGCGCTAATTGCAAATAAACGGTGGCCGATTGTGGTGCCAATCGTTGCGCTCGCTCTAAGCTAATGGCTGCCGACTCCAAATTCCCTTGTTGCAAACTATCACTTGCACTGGCTAATAAGCCTTGTACGGCAGGACTATCACGACCGTCAGCTAATTTTTTGCCTGCATTGGGGGCAGCAACAGGTTTAAGTATTAACGGGCTACTCGGGACAGACACTGCTTCTGTAGGAGCTGAAACCGTTTCTTTGACAATTTCTGGCTCTTTAACAACAGACTTTGTAGGCTGAATCACTGGTGTTGTCGCCGCTTTAACAATAGGCTTAGGTTTATTTATCACTGTTTTAGGACGTTGAGTTGTCGGCCAACTATAATTAGGCATATTTTGACAACCTACTAACACCATACTACACATTACTATTGCGCCAAATTGCCGCATCATATCACCTAAAAATATCTAAAATTTTGTTGACTGAACTATTTAAAATGGCATTGATAGGGTCGTTAACTTCGGCTTTATTAGCAGCACATTCACTCACTTCTGTCACCGAGTCGGGCAATACAGGCACTAAAATTGCGTTGTCACAACCTTCAGCACTCAGTTTACCAGTCGTTTTTTCGAGCCATTGCCATTGTACCTTATCAGGCAATACAGTATTGAGTGAAACAGGCTTTAAACGTGCCATCATATCTATCCATATTGGTAATGCACCCGCACCGCCTGATAAACCAGTCGCCTTGTTATCATCATTACCTAACCAAACTACTGCTAGATAATTGCCTGTATAGCCTGCAAACCATGCATCACGGCCATCATTTGTCGTCCCTGTTTTGCCAGCCATGACTAACTCTTGCGGTAGTTTTTTGTAAGCACTCGCACCTGTACCACTGCGCATGGTTTGTTGCATCGCATAGTTAATTAAATATAAAGAAGCAGGGTCATAAACTTGTTTGACTTCTAAACCATAGCGCGTCAAGCGTTTGCCTTTAGAGTCCACCACTTCGCGAATGGTACGCGGTGCAGTTTGAAATCCACCTGAGGCAAAAGGCTGATACAAGCGCAATACTTCCATAGGCGATAAATTAGCTGTACCCAATAAAATCGAGGGATAACTAGGAATATCTTGTGTCACGCCCAATTGTTTAAGCGTACTAATGACTGCATTAACGCCCACTTTTTCATCTAAGCCTAAACGAATGGTGGCCTGATTATAAGAATGTGCCAGTGCATCATATAACGGCACCATTCCATGTGATTGACGGTCATAATTTTCGGGAGACCAAACATCGCCTGTGCTACTTTGCACCTGCACGGCACTATCATCTAAAGGAGTGACTAAATTAAATTTAGCGGTATTTAGAGCCGTTAAATACACGGCTGGTTTAAACAATGAACCTACTTGGCGTGAGGCATCAATCGCACGATTAAAACCAGTAAACGTGCCATAGCCGCCCACGACTGCTAACAACTCACCACTTTCGGGATTGGCAACAACCACTGAGCCTTGTAATTGAGCCACGCGCTTGTTACCAGAGCCACGCAAACGCGACACTTGCTGCTCAAATGATTGTTCGGCCGCTTGTTGTACACGAGGGTCTAAAGTTGTAAAAATGCGTAAGCCAGTCGAGTTTAAATCGTCTTCTTGATATTCCTGTTTAAGCTGACGACGTACCACATCTAAAAATGCAGGATAAATACTCAAGCCTGTGGTTGGATTCTTTAAAATTCCAAGAGGCTTCAGTTTAGCTTTGTCGAATTGTGATTGTGTAATATGGCCATCTTTAAGCAAATTAGACAATATAACATTACGTCTCTCTAACGCCCGTTGTGGATTTCGCCACGGATTATAAAACGAAGGCCCTTTGACTAATCCAACTAATAACGCCACTTGATGCAAAGAAAGCTCACTAATCGGCTGTCCAAAATAAAACTGCGAGGCTAAACCAAAACCGTTAATAGAACGATTGCCATTTTGTCCTAAATTAACCTCATTTAGATAAGTTTCTAAAATTTCTTGCTTGTCATAGTGCCATTCTAACAACAAGGCCATTAAGGCTTCATTAACTTTACGCTTGAGTGACCGTTCATCGGTCAGATAAAAGTTTTTTACTAATTGTTGAGTCAGTGTACTGCCACCTTGTCGCAATTCCCCACTGCTCAAATTAACAAAAATTGCCCGTAAAGTACCGCGAATCGACACCCCAAAATGATGATAAAAATCTTTATCTTCTGTAGATAACAAGGCTTGTTCAAGGTATTTTGGTGCTTCTTTAAGCTGCATAAGCACACGGTCTTCGTTTTGCTTAGGATAAATTCCACCAATCACCAAGGGCTCTAAGCGCACAATCGAATTGCTGTTAGCTTCGGTACTGGCAATATCTACCAAGCTATTGCCATTGAATTTAAGTTTTAAAACCTGCGCGCGCTCTGTTTCATCACTAAACACAAAACCACGAGTATGCACATACAACTCACCGTTTTTTTCGGTATAGACACCTGCTGCTTCGTAATTATCTTGACGACGGTAATGCAACAAAGCCAATTCTGCCAAAACGTCTGCTTTTGAAATCGGCGCGCCACTATATAACTCTAAAGGTCGGCTATACACTTTTGCAGGAATAGCCCAACGTTTACCTTCAAACTTTTGGCGTACTGTACCATCTAAAGATAAAGCATAAATACCCACCCCTATCGCACATAACATGCCCAACATTAGCAGTAATAACAATAAGGTAACAAAAAATCCACGTTGCGTTTTGCGAGAGCTTTTCATAAGCACATAACTTGTTACAAGTTAAAAAATTGCCTCATTTTAACGCGATATGGCTCTTTAGTGATGTTTTTTTGTGAAACAAGGATGAAGTTTCTGCGAAAAAACCAACATTTTAGTCTTTTGCAGGAACCACACCCCCCATGCGCTCAACAATCGACTGTGCACCATCGTTAAATCCTAAGGCATAATGCACAGCATTGGTCATGACGTTTTTGACATAGTCACGGGTTTCGGTAAAGGGAATGGTTTCGGTATAAACATCAACAGGCAAAGCTTGATTTGACTGCCAACGTCTAGCACGTGTAGGCCCTGCATTGTAGCCAGCCGTTGCCAACACAGGCTGACTATCTAATTGTTTATAGACATAGCTAATATAAAAAGTCCCCAGTTTAATATTGTTATCTATCTCATTAACCATATTACTGTAATAAGGAATTTTTAATTTATTAGCGACCCATTGTGCGGTTTTGGGCATAAGTTGCATTAAACCACCTGCTCCCACTACCGAACTGGCATTGGTCACAAATCGACTTTCTTGCCGAATTAAGCCATATACCCACGCAGGGTCAACACCTAACTCTTGGCTATATTGTTTAACAATGTCTTTATAAGGCGTAACATAACGCAAGCTATAACTGTGCAGTTGTTGGGTGCGCTCGGCGGCATAAATGGCTCTGTCATACCAACGGACATTTGCCGCCGCTTCGGCAGCTGCTAACAATAATTTATCATCAGCCCCTTGCAACGCCCAATTCCATTCACGCACTGCTTCGGTTCGCAAATTAAGACGATATAAGGCTAAGGCTCGTTGCAAATCAGCATGATTAGCCACTCTAGCCACATCTTGTTCGGTAATGGCGTAAGTGATGGGTTGATTAGCAATTTTTCCGCCTAGCCTGTCTTTTGCCAATAAACCATAATAATCGTCATCAATCGCTAATTGATGATAAATCGCTTGCACCACTTTAATTTTATCGCTTTGATTTTCCATCGCTCGGGCGCGCCAATAGAGCCACATTCGTTGTTTTTGATTTTCTGTACTGAGTAGCTCAATAAACGCCACGACTTTTGGCCAATCTTGCACTCTAATAGCACTACGAATTGCCCATTCTTTATCATCTTCTGGCCAAAATTGGTCTTTAGTTTCGCTAAACCATGTAGCAGCGCGGCTATCGTGACGCTGTGCAGCAATTAAAGCCAATATTCGCCAACCATAAGAACGGTCTTGGACATTAAAACGGCTTTGTATTTTTTGCCAGTAGTTGGCCGTCGCATCTAAATCTTGTTTGGCATAACGCGCCAATGCTGCCAAATATAATTCATGGCCAATGGCGGTTTCGACCTCGGGATTAGCCAAATACATTTGTGGGTTTTGCTGAATTTGCTTAAAGGTTTGCAATGATAAATCTAAGCCCAAACGCCCTGCCAAACGCTTGGCTCGGTAACTATCGCCACGCTGCAAGGCCAAACGTAAACCTAACCAATAATCATCTGAAGTTAATAAATTGTTTTGCTCAAGTAAGGTTAATAACTCAACACAAGCGGAGGGTAATTTTTTATCGTCTAGCCAGAACTCTTGTCGTGCTGTTTCTACCGTGGTTTTGTTGCCCGTACTAATCATCGCTATATGGTAATTGCATTTATGCTCTGATTTTGGCCATACAATACCGCGATAAAATTGCACATAATTTGGCCAATCTTTGCGTTCTGCCAGTTCTAGCAGCCACTCGCGGCGTAATTGCTCGGTGAGCCATGTGGTGGGATAACGCTGCAAAAAGTTAATAACCGCAATGCCGTCTACTTCTTTAATACGGCTACTCAGCCAATAATAATCAATATAAGCTGCCCAAGGATCATCGGGTAATTTTTGTTGATAGGCTAGTGCTAATTCATCTGTTTTTTTTGCTTCATAAGCGGCTTTTGCCGCTAAAAAAGACTTATCATCAGCAAAAACTGACTGCGTTAATATCATTAAACAGGCCATTTTTAGGGTATTTTTAAGGTTAAACATTTATTTACTCGCTTTATACAACCTCACCCCAGCCCTCTCCTACGAGGAGAGGGAGTAACATCACGATTTTACGATTAGGTGAGGGGGTTACTATTTTTAGCATATCGCGCCAAGCCTATTTAATAATAGACACTCTATGTAACAGGGCTTTGGCTTCGACTACGCTCAGCCACCACGACTATTCTCACTAGTACCCTAAGCAAAGTCGAAGGGCGTTCCCTGAGCAAAGTCGAAGGGAAATTTTGGCAAAAACCTGTTCTATTGCGCTATAATACGCCTCCAATTTTGTTGTTAATTGTTTGTACCACCATGTCAAAAAAAGTTTATATCGAAACACAAGGCTGCCAAATGAATGAGTACGATAGCTCGCGTATGGCCGATTTATTGGGTGAGTCGCATGGTATGGTGCGTACCAACAACCCCGAAGAAGCCGATGTGTTATTGATGAACACCTGCTCCATTCGCGAAAAAGCCCAAGAAAAAGTGTTCTCGGAGTTAGGTCGGTGGCGCAAAATTAAAGAAAAACGCCCCGAGGTGGTCATTGGCGTGGGTGGCTGTGTGGCCTCGCAAGAAGGAGACACCATTCGCAAACGTGCCTCTTATGTGGACATGGTATTTGGCCCACAAACCTTGCATCGTTTGCCCAAAATGCTAGACGAAAAACAACATAACAAAATTTCGATTGTTGATATTAGCTTTCCCGATATTGAAAAATTTGATTTTTTGCCCGAACCTAAAGTCGAAGGCTACAAAGCCTATGTCTCGATTATGGAAGGTTGCTCTAAATATTGCTCGTTTTGCGTGGTGCCTTATACTCGTGGCGAAGAAGTCTCGCGCCCCTTTGATGATGTAATTGCCGAAATAGTCCATTTAGCCAGTCAAGGCATTCGTGAAGTGACGCTGCTTGGTCAAAATGTCAACGGCTATCGCGGTAGCTATCATGATGGTGAAGTCTGTACCTTTGCCGAATTACTCAAACATATTCACGACATTGACGGTATTGGTCGGATTCGCTATACCACCTCGCACCCCTTAGAGTTTAATGATGATTTAATTGAGGCTTATACCCAATTACCTAAATTAGTCTCTCATGTGCATTTGCCCATACAATCAGGTTCTGATGTGGTATTAGCGGCCATGAAACGTAATCACAATGCCGAAGATTATGTACAGCGCATTCGCAAACTCAAAACTGCACGCCCCGACATTCATATTTCTTCTGACTTTATTATTGGCTTTCCTAACGAGAGTGATGAAGATTTTATAGCCACTATGAATGTCATTGCCGATGTCGATTATGACCATTCTTATAGCTTTATATATTCTAAAAGACCAGGAACACCTGCCTCCGAACTGCCCGACAGCATTGACGAAGCCACCAAAAAGCAACGTCTTAAATTGCTACAAACGCGCATCAAACAAAACACCGAACGCAAAACACGCGCCATGCAAGGCACCACGCAACGGGTATTATTCGAAAAACTATCCGACAAAGACCCTCAATATATGATTGGCACTGCCGAAAATACCCGTTTAGTATTAGCCCCTGCCAATGCTGCCTTATTAGGTCATTTTGCTGATGTAGTGATTGATGATATTGTCAGTATTAACACCGTTCGTGGCCAAAAAATTGCATGGTCAGAAATATAAAATTTAGAATGTCATAATATGGGGCTATACTTAAAACTATGCCCCCTTTTTTTATGACATCTTGAGTGCATTTTTGGAGAACCACCGAGCTTGAACAACCCAGCAACCACGCTCCGACAACTACACCTAGAACCCCAAGAGCCGCAACGCCTCTATAGTTTATGTGGCGCGTTTCATCAGCACATAAAACATATCGAACAACGCCTAGGCATTAACATTCATCATCGTGGTTTTGCCTTTCAGCTACAAGGCGCACTCGATGCCGTTAATCATGGCGAACGGCTATTACAACGCTTGTATGACGAAACCGCACACAATAAAGAACTCAGCTCAGACATGGTACATCTTATGTTGCAAACCAGCCAAGCCAGCACTCAAGACACAAATAACACCACCACAGAGCATGACCATTTTCCTGTGTTATATAGTCGCAAAGGCGGTATTAAACCGCGTGGCCTTAACCAAGCCAATTATGTATCTAACATTCTTAAACATGACATTAGCTTTGGCGTAGGCCCTGCGGGAACGGGCAAAACCTATTTAGCAGTAGCCGCCGCCGTTGATCAACTCGAAAAAGACATCATTAAACGTATTTTATTGGTGCGCCCTGCGGTAGAAGCTGGCGAAAAATTGGGCTTTTTACCCGGTGATTTATCGGACAAAATCGACCCTTATTTACGCCCTTTATATGATGCGCTATACGAAATGCTCGGCTTTGAACGGGTTGCCAAACTCATCGAAAAACAAGTCATCGAAGTCGCTCCCCTCGCCTATATGCGTGGTCGTACTCTTAATAATGCCTTTGTGATTTTAGACGAAGCGCAAAACACCACGCCCGAACAAATGAAAATGTTTTTAACACGCTTAGGTTTTGGCTCACGCGCAGTAATTACAGGCGATATTACCCAAGTGGACTTGCCGCGAGGCCACGAGTCGGGCTTGGCAAATTGTTTGCGTATTTTAAAAGACGTTGATGGCATTCATATAACTCGTTTTAGCTCTAAAGATGTGGTTCGTCATCATTTAGTACAGCGTATTGTTGAGGCGTATGAAGCATGGGACAACCAAAAAGCCACACCAACCGTCACCGCGCCGAGTCATCGTTATGACTAAAGTCACGCTTTCGCTGCAAAAAGCGACTACTCACAAAGAAATTCCTAGCTCCAAAGCATTTAAAACGTGGATAATCACCGCCTTAGAAACAGCAGGTTTTGTTAAAGCTTGTGAAATTAACATTCGTTTAGTCGATGAAGCCGAAAGCCAAACGCTTAATTTGCAATATCGAGGCAAAGATAAACCCACCAATGTATTATCTTTTGCCAGTGAATTACCCAGCGAAATTTTGGACGCGCTTAAACGCGAACCCTTAGGTGACATGGTCATTTGTGTACCCGTCATGGCACGCGAAGCGCAAGAGCAACACAAAACCGCCACCGCACATTGGGCGCATTTAACGATTCATAGCACCCTACACTTACTCGGTTTTGACCATATAGAGGAAGACGAAGCCAAAGAAATGGAAGCCTTAGAAATGCTTGCCTTGCAAAAGTTGGGTTATCAAAATCCTTATTTAATAGACTAACACCACAAAACCGACTCAAAATAGCCCTTATCTTAAATATGTCCTACATTTTTCACACACAACACTCTAGCCCTCGGGCAATAACACGTTATAATCTTCGGCCTTAATTTTTTAGCCATTATTTTTATTCGGAGTTGCCATGCACAGCAGTGCCGACATTCGCGAAGCGTTTTTACGTTTTTTTGAAGCCAAAGGTCATACCCGTGTTGCTTCCAGCTCACTCATTCCCGCGAATGACCCGACGCTGTTATTTACCAATGCAGGCATGAACCAATTTAAAGATTGTTTTTTAGGTTTAGACAAACGTGCCTATACTCGTGCCGTTAGCTCGCAAAAATGTGTCCGTGCAGGCGGCAAGCACAACGACCTCGAAAATGTTGGTTATACCGCACGTCACCACACCTTTTTTGAAATGCTCGGCAACTTTAGCTTTGGTGACTATTTTAAGCGCGATGCCATTATTTATGCGTGGGAATTTTTAACCTCGCCCGATTGGCTCAACATTCCCAAAGAGCGTTTATGGGTCACAGTTTATGCCAGCGATGATGAAGCCTTTCAATTATGGCAAGAAGAAGCAGGTGTAGCAGCCGAACGTATTATCCGTATTGGTGACAACAAAGGCGCGCCCTATGCCTCGGATAACTTTTGGGCAATGGGCGACACTGGCCCCTGTGGGCCTTGTACCGAAATTTTTTATGACCACGGCGACCATATTTGGGGTGGTTTACCGGGTAGCGAACAAGAAGACGGCGACCGTTATATCGAAATTTGGAATAACGTCTTTATGCAGTTTAACCGTACTGCTGACGGCGTATTACACCCATTACCTGCCCCATCGGTTGACACAGGCATGGGTTTAGAGCGTATCAGTGCCGTGATGCAACACGTTAACAGCAACTACGACATTGACCTATTTCAACACTTATTACAAGCAGCAGCCGATGCCATTGGTTGCGCTAATGAGCAACAAGCCTCGTTAAAAGTGGTTGCTGACCATGCCCGCTCCTGTAGTTTTTTAGTCGCTGACGGTGTTATACCCAGTAACGAAGGACGTGGTTATGTATTACGGCGCATTATTCGTCGTGCTTGTCGTCATGGTAATAAACTCGGTGCAAACGAACCATTCTTTTATAAAATGGTGGCGGCTTTGGCTGATATTATGGGTGAAGCCTATCCCGAATTAGTTGAACGTCAAGCCTTTATTCAAAAAGTCTTAAAGCAAGAAGAGGAACAGTTTGCCCGTACTTTAGAACAAGGTTTAAAAATTCTTGAGCAAGATTTAGCACATTTACAAAGTGATGTCATTAGTGGCGAGGTGGTATTTAAACTCTACGATACCTACGGCTTTCCCATGGATTTAACTGCCGATATTGCGCGTGAGCGCAATTTAAATATTGACGAGGCAGGCTTTGATGTTTGTATGGAGCAACAACGTCAACGCTCACAAAAAGCAGGTAAATTTAAAGTCGATTATAACGCTGTTTTAAAAGTGGATACCGACACTCTATTTTTAGGCTACGAACACACACAAGCCACAGGCCAAGTGCTGGCGATATTTATGGGCGATGAAAGTGTTGGGCACTTAAACGAAGGTCAACAAGGTGTCGTAGTCTTAGACCAAACGGCTTTTTATGCCGAATCAGGTGGACAAGTCGGTGACTGCGGCGTTTTAACCGTGGGTCATACCCGTTTTGAAGTACGCGATACCACTAAAGTGGGTGGTGCGTTTTTACATCATGGTATCGTCACTCAAGGCCAATTAGTGCTTAAAGATACCGTATTAGGACAAGTGGATAGCACCATTCGCCAAAATACCGCACGCAATCACTCTGCCACCCATTTGCTACATGCTGCCCTACGCCAAATTTTAGGCACTCATGTACAGCAAAAAGGCTCTTTAGTGTGTGCTGATTATTTGCGCTTTGACTTTTCTCATCCCGAAGCGGTAAGCAGCACCCAAATCGAAGCCATCGAAAATCTTGTTAATAATCAAATTTTAGCCAACACCGCAGTTTGTACCGAAGTCACCGACATCGACACCGCCAAAAATAAAGGCGCAATGGCCTTGTTTGGCGAAAAATATGGCGATACCGTGCGTGTATTAAGCATGGGTATTAACGACTTTTCGGTCGAATTATGTGGCGGTACCCACGTTCAACGCACAGGCGACATTGGTTTACTAAAAATTACTAGCGAAGGCGGTGTGGCCGCAGGGGTACGCCGTATCGAAGCCAAAACGGCTACAGGTGCCTTAGCATGGTTTTATGACAGTGAGCATATGCTGCATAACATCACACAGCTGGTTAAAGGCCAACGCCAAACGACTCCTGATAAAGTACAGCAACTGGTTGAACGTAACCGTGAGCTCGAAAAAGAAATTGAAAAGCTCAATGCAAAACTGGCAGCCAATGCTAGCGGCGAATTATTAAATCAAGTACAAGACATAGATGGTATCAAGGTGTTAGCCACTCAAATTATAGGTGCCGATGCCAAATCCTTACGTACTACCTTTGAGCAAATTCGCAACAAACTCAGCTCGGGTATTATTGTTCTTGCTACGGCTGACAGCCAAAAAGCCACCGTGATTGCAGGTGTTAGCAGTGATTTAACCCATCGCTTTAAGGCTGGCGACTTGGTGCAACATATTTCGCTGCAACTGGGTGGCAAAGGTGGTGGTCGTCCCGATGTGGCGCAAGGTGGCGGTGCAAATGTTGCCGCCCTACCACAAGCCTTGGCTAGCATTAACGCGTGGCTTCAACAAGCCTAATGTTTTTACACTTTACCCTAACCCCAACCCTCTCCCACAGGAGAGGGAGTTCTCTTCTTAACTTATTACAAGGTTAAGAGGACAAACTAAAAGGCATTATTATGGCTCTTATTGTTCAAAAATATGGTGGAACATCGGTTGGCTCACCAGAGCGCATTCAAGCTGTCGCTGAGCGTGTTAAACGCTGGCATCAACAAGGTCATGACATTGTCGTGGTAGTGTCAGCCATGAGTGGCGAAACCAATCGCTTACTCGCTCTAGCCAAAGCCATCACCGACGACCCTGACCCACGCGAAATCGACCAAATGGTCTCTACAGGCGAACAAGTCACTATTGCCCTACTTGCCATGGCCTTACAAAAAACAGGTATTGCTGCCAAATCTTATACAGGCGCACAAGTTGCCATTCGCACCGACAGTGCTTTTATGAAAGCGCGTATCGAAGCCATTGATGACAGCAAAATGCGTGCCGACTTAGCGCAGCGCAAAGTGATTGTGGTGGCTGGTTTTCAGGGCATTGACGACAACGGCAATATTACCACTTTAGGTCGAGGTGGCTCAGACACCACAGGCGTTGCCTTAGCTGCGGCACTCAAAGCCGATGAATGCCAAATTTATACCGACGTTGATGGCGTATATACCACTGACCCGCGTGTTGTTCCCCAAGCACGCCGTTTAGATAAAATCACCTTTGAAGAAATGTTAGAAATGGCCAGCCTTGGCTCAAAAGTCTTACAAATTCGCTCGGTAGAATTTGCAGGAAAATACCAAGTGCCATTACGCGTACTCTCTAGCTTTGGCGAAGGCGAAGGCACCTTAATTACTACCGATTTGGAGCAAACTATGGAACAACCCGTTATTTCTGGCATTGCGTTTAATCGTGACGAAGCCAAACTGACTGTACGTGGTGTGCCTGATATTCCGGGCGTTGCCTTTAGAATGTTAGGCCCTATTAGCGAAGCCAATATTGAAGTTGACATGATTGTACAAAACGTGGGCGCAGACAACACCACTGACTTTACTTTTACTGTCCATCGTAACGAATTTCGTAAAGCCCTGCCTATTTTAGAAAAAACCGCCCAAGAAATTGGTGCGCGTCAAGTGATTGGTGACGACAAAATTGCTAAGGTATCCTTAGTAGGTGTCGGTATGCGCTCACATGCAGGTGTCGCTAGCAAAATGTTTGGCACACTCGCCAAAGAAAACATCAATATTCAAATGATTTCTACCTCAGAAATAAAAATCTCTGTGGTTGTTGAAGAAAAGTATATGGAGCTAGCGGTTAGAGCTTTACATACCGCATTTGATTTAGATGCGGTTTAATGCCTAATTTATAAAAAGGCATCCTATTATCGAACATCGGTGATGAGCATGGTTGTGCTGGTTGAGCGTAGTCGAAACCAAGCAATAACCGCGTAAGTCCAAATGTTGTTAATTAGGGCTTGTACTTTTGTATATTTGTATAAGCCCTGATTTTTTAAGTTTTGTCACATTTCGTCCATTATTTTGTACAAAATAACGTTTGTCTCTTGCTTTTATCGCTCAGACAAAATAAAAAGGAATCTAGTTATTTATAACTAAAAAGGACTTAAGCGATATTTTGTTGACGTCCAATGACACATAAAACTTATTATTGCCAGTTTATGCAGGCTCTTTTTTGTAGTGCTGCCTAAATTTTTTACTCAAGGAGTTTATCTATGTTAATTTTAACCCGTCGTGTTGGCGAAACTTTAATGGTCGGTGACGAAGTCAGTGTCACTGTATTAGGCGTTAAAGGCAACCAAGTGCGTATTGGTGTCAATGCCCCCAAAGAAATTGCAGTACACCGTGAAGAAATTTATCAACGTATTCAACGTGAAAAAGTGATTAACCAACATCACGACCACGACGACCATGATGATTTTAATCACTAAGTAAACGCTCACTCAAAAAACACTGTTTACGTTTTGGCCGACGCTTAATGTGTTTTAAGAGTGAATGTTCACAAAAACAAGAAAGCCCAAGTTTCAATCATCCTGAACTTGGGCTTTTTCTTTGACTTCATGTCAATACTAACTTCCTGTCACCTTGCAGCATCCTTTTCCATCATCCTACGCGTAATTCCTGTGCTGCTACGCCCATCATTTGCTATCATCCTAATTGCTTATGATGTTTTGGCTATCTTGGCCTCTTCCTATACATCCTATGGCTTGTGTCCTGTCCGTTTTTGCTGTCCTTTGCAGCATCCTGCGCCATGTGTGTATTATGCTGATTACTCATCGTCATTTCTATCGTAAAAAATGACAATAAATGTAGAATTTTCTCGACAATTTTTTTTTACTTCGCTCAACACAAGCCTTTAGTCATACACATCACGTCCATAACTAATAAAAACACACTTAGATTCTAACTGACCTAAAAAATACCGTATAATCGTGCAGTTTATTAACGCCAATTTCTTAGGACTTACGCGGTTATCGCTTTTTTGCTCACATTTCAACCGTTTTCAACGGTTTTATGTTCACAAAACGCGCCAATTTCGGTGAAATACGTAAGTCCCGACCTATTTATATTAAGTTTTATATTAAGTGGAGTTTTAACATGAGCCATGATTCTATTGTTATCGTAAATGGTGCTCGTACCCCAATGGGTGGTTTTCAAGGTGCTTTATCTAGCGTCACTGCCCCAGAACTTGGCGCAGTTGCCATTAAAGAAGCCATTGCTCGTGCTGGTATTCAGCCTGAAGACGTACAAGAAGTGATTATGGGTTGTGTGTTACCTGCTGGTTTAAAACAAGGCCCTGCCCGTCAAGCGATGTTAAAAGCAGGTTTGCCAGCCGCAACAGGCGCAACCACCATTAACAAACTTTGTGGTTCTGGTATGAAAGCCACCATGTTTGCTCACGATTTATTAGTGGCTGGCAGTGTTGATATTGCGGTTGCAGGTGGTATGGAGTCTATGACCAATGCACCCTATGTCTTAACTAAAGCTCGTGGTGGCTATCGTATGGGTCATGGTGACATTAAAGACCATATGTTCTTAGACGGTTTAGAAGATGCTGAAACAGGTCGTTTAATGGGTTCTTTTGCTCAAGAAATGGCGACAAAATTAGAATTAACCCGTGAACAAATGGACGATTTTGCAATAGCTTCTTTACAACGCGCTCAAAAAGCGATTGCTGAAGGCCGTTTTGAAGCCGAAATCGTGGGTGTGCCTGTTAAAGGTCGTCATGGCGATACCTTAGTTGCCATTGATGAACAACCTGGTAACGCTAAAATTGATAAAATCCCTAGCTTAAAACCAGCATTTGCTAAAGATGGTACAATCACAGCCGCTAATGCTAGCTCCATTTCTGACGGTGCATCTGCCTTAGTGTTAATGCGTGAAAGCACTGCTAAAGCACGTGGTTTACAACCTTTAGCACGTATTGTTGCGCACAGCACACAATCTCAACATCCAAGCGAATTTACGATTGCACCCATTGGTGCAATGGAAAAATTATTTGCTAAAACAGGTTGGAACGTTGCAGACGTTGACTTATTTGAAATCAACGAAGCTTTTGCAATGGTCACAATGGCTGCCATGATTAAGCACAACATTCCCCATGACAAAGTTAACGTCCATGGTGGTGCTTGTGCTTTAGGTCATCCAGTCGGTTCTACTGGCTCTCGTATCATTTTAAGTTTGATTCACGCTTTAAAACAATACGGAGGCAAACGTGGTGTTGCTTCTTTATGTATTGGTGGTGGTGAAGCTACTGCAATGGCGATTGAGTTAATCTAATTTAATTAGCTAAGCCCTCGAGCGCGGTTTGAATAAGCAGCCGCGCTTGTTTGTAATGGTCAAGAAAAATTGTAGTGTAGTGGTCAAGTAAAACTTGACACTTTTTTGTGTAACGGTCAAGTGATCCTAGCCAAATAAATGGACAATTAAAGTACTCCCCATTGTCTAGACCAATATTTCACTAAAAATAAGACAGTAAATGATCATTTAAAAGTTAGGGTTATGTATTTAAGTTTTACCTGCGAAATACACTTGAGCAGGTGTTTTATAATCAAGTGTAATGGTCTAATAAAGCAGGACACTTTGATAGGTAGTATTTATACTGCAAATATAGGTGTTTATGACAGCGAAGAAATTAACAAAGAAGCCGAGCTATAGTTTAGAGTTTAAACAAGATGCGGCGAAATTAGTGCTTGAAAAAGGCTATAGCTGCCAAAAAGCAGCAGACCATTTAGGGGTATCTTTAAGTGCATTATCACGATGGGTTAAAGCAGAACGGCCTGAGAATATAAGTGACCCCCTCGGTAAGAAATCCGTGTTAAGCCTAGCAGAG
>JACKNZ010000024.1 GCA_024234595.1 Moraxellaceae bacterium
CGCGATGCTTGCGGCAATCTGCGTAAGTGGTCTCTTTATGTCTGCTATGCCTTGGAGCCTTCATGTCTATTACCCTTAATCAATATTTGGTACAAGCCAAAATCCCTGCGCAATTACAACAATTACTCACCCAAATGAGTGTCGCTTGCAAAGCCATTAGCGTGGCCATTGGCAAAGGCGCACTTGCAGGCGTTTTAGGACAAGCAGGTTCAGACAATATTCAAGGTGAAGAACAAAAGAAGCTTGATGTAATTTCTAATGACATTATGCTTGCCGCTGGTTTGGGTTCGGGCAGTATTGCTGGCTTAGCCTCCGAAGAAATGGATGATATTTTTCCTTTACCTGATGGCACACCGTTGGGCGACTATTTAATGTTGTTTGACCCCTTAGACGGTTCGTCTAATATTGATGTTAATGTCTCGGTTGGGACTATTTTTTCGATTTTGAAAAAGCCTTTAGAAGCCCAAAGCGTGATTAGTACCGAAGACTTTTTACAAACAGGCAGTCAACAAGTATGTGCAGGCTATGCGGTGTATGGCCCTTCTACCTTATTAGTATTAACCTTGGGAAATGGGGTTGATTGTTTTACCTTAGATCGTGAAATTGGCGAGTTTATTTTAACGCAAACAGCAATGACTATTCCTGCCGATACCAAAGAGTTTGCTATCAATATGTCGAATATGCGTTTTTGGGAACAACCTGTGCGCCGTTATGTCGAAGAAATGGTGGCTGGCAAAACCAGTATCCGTGGCAAAGATTTTAATATGCGTTGGGTGGCTTCTATGGTGGCTGATGTGCATCGCATTTTAACGCGTGGCGGGGTGTTTATGTATCCTTATGATTTAAAAGACCCCAGCAAAGCAGGCAAATTACGCTTAATGTACGAAGCAAATCCGATGAGTTTTATTGTTGAACAGGCAGGTGGCGCATCAACGACAGGACGTGAGCGTATTTTAGACTTAAAGCCCACAGGTTTACATCAACGTGTGCCTGTGATTTTAGGCTCTAAAAATGAAGTTGAGTTAGTGACAGGTTATCATCGGGAATAACCACTAGGCTTCGACTCCGCTCAGCCACCTTACCTCCGCTCAGCCAACATGACTCCACTCTTTGAGCGGAGTCGAAAAGCAGCCAACGCAGAGGTCGTTCCTTGAGCGAAGTCGAAAGGCGACCTAAGCAAACGGGTCTTTTAAATCACGTTCAGCCCCTTTAGGCAAACTAGCCAATACCGTTAAGGTTGTGCCAAACGCAATACTCACTTTAGCATTGGTATTTACCGCCCAACCATTGGCATCTAACAGTGGCGACAAATTACGCTGACGCAACTTAAACCATGCCATCAACATCGAAGGCCCCGAAATAATTAACAACAAGCCCAAAATCGCAATCGGCTTTTCCACCATTCGAGTGCCAAAAATCCCGATACAATCGCCGCTAATGCAGTGCCTAACGCGCCTACTGCCAAACCAATGGCAGCAAAAATCCCTGCAAATTTAGCCACATCAAAGGGTGCGGGTGCAGCTTTAGGGGCATCAGGCGCGGCCTTGGCAGCCTCTTGTAGTTTTGCCGAGCCTGAGGTGACTTGTTCTGCCGTTTTTGCTTCAATGGCTTTGTCTTGCTCAGCTGCCATTTTTTGCATTTGATTACTGATCATTCGCCCCAAACGACGATACGGTGTCCAAAATGCTTCGCGTACACTAATCGGATTTTCGATAATTTTAACAATCGTCGCATCCCAATCTTTGCCCGCTCTGTCATAAAAGACACCGTTTCGCCCTACCATTAAGTTACCTACCTCGCCTGCGGTAATGGCAGCAACAATGGTCATTTTGTCGTTAGAGTCTTTGCGGGTACATTCGCAATACACTAAATAAGCATTACTCAAGCCTGCCATCTTAGCGTGTTTGCCCATATCATTCACTTGAATGGTTAAATCACAACTACGCCCATCCATAAACAGTGTACCCGCCTGAAAAATCGCTTTTTCTTTACGAGTATAAAAATCACTAAATGACACAAAGTTATTGACCAACTTAATAAGATTGGCCTGATAACGCACTAATTTATCCAAATCAACTAAGGCATTAGCCGCATCTGCAACGGCTAAATCCTCATCAACTAAGGCTAATAATGCTTGCTCAAGCAAACTATTGACCAATGCTGCACGTCTAGCCGCATCTAAAGTAGCGACACTTAAAGCGGGCTTTTGAGACAACCATGTTTTATAGGGGATAAATTGGGCTTTAAGTTGCAACCATTGCTCCAAATTAAGCTCAGTGACATCCTCAGCCAAACATTGCTGACAAAATTGTTGCATCGCTTGTTGCCACGCAGGATTAATGCCGTGTGTTAAAACTAAAGGTTGATTAGCACTAATTTTGGCCAACGGAAGGCTTTTGGTATCAATACTGTCTAGACTTAATAATTGTGAGCCCAGTGCTACAAATTGACTTTCTGAACTATTTAAGGAAACCGTAGCTTTGTCATCAAAACTGGCTAATTGCGTTCGGACAAAATAGTCCTCAATTTTACTTTCTACAGCCAGCAAGGCCTCAAATGCACTGGCAGTTTTATCCCCCAAGGGTTGTAAATCTGGCTGTTCTGCCAATGTTACTTCCCATGCTGCAAGGGTTTTTAAATCGGCAAAAAACTGTTTAATTTTATCGGCACTAATAGCAGCTTCGCCACTACGATCAGTTTCACCACCCAAGGTTGCAATAATATCGTTAATGGCTTGAGCCACATCGGGGTCTATTGCCAAAGCCGCAGGAATCAAACCATCGCCATTTGCTTGGCTTGGTGGAAACATTTTGCTTAAATCATCAGTATCTGCTACCGAAACACTGTCAGCTTCTTTTTTGCCCAAGCGTGACAGTAATTGTTTAGCTGCTGCAAAAATCTTAGCACCATCACTTTGCTCTCTGTTAATGGCGGCTAATACCAAACCATTTCCACTAAATAATACTTCTGGCGTTGATAAGCGCGCTAAACTCCACTCCACGGCTGCCAGTAATTCTGGTACACGGATACGGCCATCACTATCAGCATCAATATAACTTAATGTTCGAGCATCTAATTCTAAGCCTTTAGAAGGACAAGCTAACGCTGCCCACAATTTTTTATCTAAGCTCGCCAACTGTTGCAAATCATCAACCGAATCAATAATGACTTGGTCAAAACCACTACTGCGAAAAAAACGCCATGTGTGAGTCATGTTATCGAACTCCAAAAAAGTGAGGACTGATATGGTTTGATAGCCAAATATAAGCAGCCCTTTATAACAATTAGCTCTTGTATTTCAGAGGCCATTGGTCGTTTATAAACTATATTTTGTCTATTAGCTCACATTTTTGTCACTAAATAGCAAAAAATCGCGCAACAATTTAAGGATTGCTTGCCGTAGTGACTCACGCTCATTAGCTAACTGATGCCCTGCTTCTTCTAACCATAATACCGACATCACATTAAATTTTTGTTTAATAAACTCAACATTATATTGGCCATTGACGGTTTTATCTTGCCCACCCTGAACAATAAACACAGGGACAGGACATTGAGGTAAACGATGAATATATTCAATCCACTCTTTGAGTGCTAACAACCATGAAACAGGAATCCAGCGTGCTTGCAAGGGGTCTTCATCACGCATAAAACGCACAAAATCAACATCACTGGTATTGCGCCTAAAAATGCGCGGCAAACCTGTACGCACCGACCTAAACCACCACGAGGCAAATTTCATTTGCAACCATTGCATTTTGGCTGGATAAATTAGCGGAGCTAACAAAAACAACTTGTCAAACACAGGCTGTTGCCTGTTGGCACACGCTGACAAGGTATAATCCATCAAAATTGCGCCGCCTGTACTTTGACCAAGCCCCAAATAGGGTTTTGCTAAATGTGGCTCAAAATAGTCTAATAAATGCTGCAAAACCGTTTGATATTCGCCAAAATGATTAATACTTGCACGCACTCCAGAAGACAAGCCATGTGCAGGCAAATCATAAATCACTACATTAAAATCAGCCGTCAACAACACTGGAATAATATGACGATATAAACCACTATGCTCTAAATAACCATGAATAATCCATACTGTGCCTTTAGAGTTTGGTACAATATAACTGTGTGCTGCTATCCAATAATTAGCTACTTCAAAATAACCACAGCTGTGCTTAACTTGCCTAAAATCTTGTTCAAAGTCTAAATGATAAAAACGGCAATAATCAGCAATCGCACCATGTTTTGGGACTATTTGCCGAATATCAAATGGCTTTAAAGATTGCCGTGTTTGCTGTGGATTAAAAACCATAAATTAACCTCATGACTTACGCATTTCACCGAAATTAGCGCGTTTTGCGAGCTAAAAATCGTCAAAAACGCTTATTTAGCGAGCAAATAAGCGATAACCGCGTAAGTCCTAAATCTAACGAATAATTGGCGCACAATGTCAAGTGAGACATCTAAAACCTTCTACAATAAATCTAGCACGATAGTACAAATTATTGCATAGAGGGTGATAAAATGATTGGTATTCCTATTGCCTTATTGGCCGCCAATGGTGTCGAATGGTATTTACACAAATATGCTTTGCATGGTGTACCACAAGAAGGTGGAGGTCGCAAATCATTTTCGCCACCGTTTATGAAGCGTCATTGGGCGCATCACAAACAAGTACGTTTGAGCAAATATCGTGATGACTATTTATATGGCACAGAGAATGAGGATGCAGCAGCCGAAAAGAAAGCACTCTTGCAAATGTGTGCCATAACCAGCCTTGCCATGCCTGTTGCGCCTTTTTTTACTTTAACCACTTATTATTGTGCATGGAATTATTGGCACGTTCACAGCAAGTCGCACCTAGACCCAGAGTGGGGTAAAAAGAAAATTCCGTGGCATTATGACCACCACATGAACACCAACCAAGATGCTAATTGGGGCGTAACTAAGCCGTGGTTTGACTATATTATGGGAACACGCGTCATTTCGTCGCCTGATTTACAAGAGTCAAATCCTTTAGGTATAAAGCTGCCACGTTTTGTAGAAAACAAACTTAATGCCTTAGCTAGACGTTATGCGCCTCGCGCCTTTGAAAAGCTCGATGCCAACATGTTGGAAGAAAAGCAAAAACGCAATCAAGGCTTAGAAAACAAAATGCCAGAGTTTCAGGCTGCTTAATAAAGACTTCGCTTCGCTCAGCCAACCAAAAATGCTCCCTGAGCGGAGTCAAAGGGTAGTCTGCTACTAGTCTTCAAAACGTATCAAAGCCCTGTTTTTTTCCAAAATAGCAGGGCCAATACCTCGAACTTCATCCACATCTTCCAAGCTACTAAATTTACCATTGGTCTCACGCCATTCAATAATGGCAGCCGCCTTGGCTTTGCCTATGCCTTTCAATTTAGAAGATAACTCATCAAAACTGGCGGTATTGATATTGATAGAGGTCGTGGATGCAGTCGTTTGTGTAGGCGCAACTGGATTGTTGATGCAAATTGGAAAGTCTTTGGCAAAAGATGCCGACGAAAAACTCGAAAAAAGAACCGTTAAACAAAGGTACAGACGCAAACAAAACATGGCACATTCCCTGTAGTCACACAATGATTTATTTTAATCGTCTCCTCCTCGTACAAGCAATTATTTTTTAACAAAAAGCTCATATCCCCCATAAAATTAACGCTCAAATCAGTTAACTAGGGCACACTTGATTCAACACAGCTTTGCGTATAGGCTTATTTTGATTTATATTTTCATCACTTAGCAGTTTTTTGTAGAATAAACGCTATAATTGGTGACTTGTTATCATTAAAATTACCACAAGCAGCAATTTTCTGTAATAGACATCACGACTAAAATAAAAACGGCGGAATCACTCATGGCCACACCCTCTTCCAATACTCTCTCTTTTGGCGGTTTAGCAAAACGACTCGTCAATGAAGGACTGGTTGACGCAACTGCCATGCAAAAAGCGTTGGTTGAATCACAAAAAGAACAAATTTCTTTAATCAGCTATCTGGTCAAAAATAAAATCGCCAAAGGAGCACAAATCGCTCATTTGTTAGCCGATGAATTTGGCGACCCCTTAATAGATGTTGATGCTATTGACCCTGAGTTTATTCCTAAAGAACATCTCGATGAAAAAATAGTCAAACAATATAATTTATTGCCATTTTTTAAACGGGGCAAACGCTTGTTTGTGGCGATGGGCGACCCTACCCGTTTAGATGCAATAGACGCTGTTCGCTTTAATACGGGTTTAAATATCGAGACCGTGATTGCTGATGAAGAAAAACTCAGCAAAATGATTGAAAAAATCGTTGACAGCAATAGCAATGCGTCAATGGAAGGCTTAGACGATGATTTAGAAAACTTAGATATTACGGGTGGCGACGACAGCGACAAAAAAGACAAAGATATTGTTGGCTCAGCCGAAGATGAAGCCCCCATTGTTAAGTACGTTAACAAAGTATTATTAGATGCCATTAAAATGGGCGCATCCGACTTACACTTTGAGCCTTACGAAAAAGCCTATCGGATTCGTTTTCGGATTGACGGTGTCTTACGCGAGTATGCCCGCCCTCCCATACAACTTTCTGGCAAACTCTCGGCACGTTTAAAAGTGATGTCACAAATGGACATTTCTGAAAGACGTGTACCACAAGACGGTCGTATTAAACTCAAGTTATCCAAAAGCAAAGCCATTGACTTTCGTGTCAACTCCATGCCTACCTTGTTTGGCGAGAAGCTCTGTTTGCGTATCTTAGACCCCTCCAGTGCTATGTTGGGGATTGATATGCTCGGTTATGAGCCTGACCAAAAAAAATTATTTATGGATGCCTTAGAAAAACCGCAAGGCATGTTACTGATTACAGGGCCAACGGGTTCAGGTAAAACGGTATCGCTATACACAGGTTTAAACATTCTTAACCGAGAAGATACCAATATTTCGACTGCCGAAGACCCTGTTGAAATTAACTTAGAAGGTATCAACCAAGTTAACGTCAACGCCAAAGTCGGTTTAACCTTTGCTTCCGCACTCAAAGCTTTCTTGCGTCAAGACCCCGAAATCATCATGCTTGGTGAGATTCGTGACCTCGAAACCGCCGAAATTGCAGTTAAAGCCGCGCAAACAGGCCATATGGTATTGTCAACATTGCACACCAATAGTGCCCCTGAAACTTTAACCCGTTTGCGCAATATGGGTATTCCTTCGTTTAACATTGCGACTTCTGTTAACTTAGTTATTGCTCAACGTTTAGGACGACGCTTGTGCAGCGCTTGTAAAAAACCTGTCGAATATCCCAAACCAACACTGGTCGAAATGGGCTTTACCGAAGCCGACTTTGCCAAAGGCTTTACCTTATATGAACCTGTAGGTTGCGACCAATGCCGCGATGGCTATAAAGGCCGTGTGGGTATTTATGAAGTCATGAAGGTGACACCTAAAATTGCCCGTATTATTATGGAAGATGGCAACTCTTTGGCAATTGCCGAGGCGATGGATGCAGAAGGTTATCCTAACTTACGACGCTCAGGTTTAATAAAAGCAATGTCTGGACTGACGAGCTTACAAGAAATTGCTAAAATCGTAGGTGCTGATTAAATTAAAGCCAACACCTTTACTTAGTAGCGACTTAACACATAATATGGGCTTGCCCTAACAAAAATGAGTATGACGGATTATGGCCACAAAAAAAGCTGATGCTATTTTAACGTTTGGTTATGAAGCAACAGACCGTAAGGGTCAAAAAATCAAAGGTGAGATCACTGGCACCAACATTGCCCTTGCTAAAGCACAACTGCGCAAGCAGGGATTTAATGTTCAAAAAATCAGTCAAAAAAGTAGTTTCTCCTTTGGAAAATCCAAAGGAAAAATTACGCCAATGGATGTGGCAATTTTTACCCGTCAGTTAGCCACCATGATGAAAGCAGGTGTGCCATTGGTACAGTCCTTCGAAATTGTTGCTGAAGGCTTGGATAATGTCGCCATGCGCGAAGTGGTAATGGGGATTAAAGCTGAAGTGGAAGGTGGTGGAAGTTTTGCCTCAGCACTAAAAAAATATCCACTCTACTTTGATCAACTGTTTTGTAGTTTAGTGGAGTCAGGTGAGCAATCTGGTGCGCTCGAAACCATGCTTGAACGAGTTGCTCAATACAAAGAAAAAAGTGAAATTCTTAAGCAAAAAATCAAAAAGGCGATGAAATACCCAATCAGTGTTATTATCGTTGCCGTCATCGTAACAGTTATTTTGCTATTAAAAGTTGTTCCTGTATTCCAAAGTATGTTTGAAGGCTTTGGTGCGCAATTACCTGCATTTACCATGATGGTCGTTAATATGTCCAAATGGTTACAGGCTAACTGGTTTTACGCCCTAGTCATTGTTCTTGGGATAGGTGGAGCATTTAGCGAAGCCAAAAAACGCAGCCCCGCTTTCAATAACTTTTTAGATCGAACCGCGCTAAAAGCTCCGATTATCGGCGACCTCGTTTATAAATCTGTTGTTGCTCGTTTTGCACGCACCTTGGCAACTACTTTTGCTGCCGGTGTGCCTTTGGTTGATGCGCTTGTTTCGTGTGCTGGTGCATCAGGCAATATTGTGTATAGCGATGCGATTATGAAAATCAAAGACGAAGTTTCCAGCGGCCAACAACTTGGTTTTGCCATGCGTCAATCGGGTATTTTCCCCTCTATGGCTTTGCAAATGGTTGCCATTGGTGAAGAGTCGGGTGCATTGGACTCTATGCTTGATAAGGTCGCCACCTACTTTGAAACCGAAGTTGATAACGCCGTTGACGGTTTAACCAGTATGATGGAGCCATTAATTATGGCAGTATTAGGCGTTTTGATTGGCGGCTTAGTTATCGCGATGTATCTGCCAATCTTCCAAATGGGTTCGGTTGTCTAATGTTAGAATTATTCACTAACTCCCCGCTGATTGCGGGGGGGCTTATTTTGGCATTAGGCTTATGTATTGGTAGCTTTTTGAATGTGGTTATCTATCGGCTACCCGTGATGATGCAGCGTCAATGGGACAACGAATGTTGTTCATTAAACCAACAACCACTAAAACATAGCGATAAATTTAATTTAGCCACACCTGCTTCTCGTTGCCCTAAATGTGGCCATAAAATCAGAATATGGGAAAATATTCCTGTTATAAGCTGGTTATTTTTAAAAGCGAAATGTAGCAACTGTCACTCCCCCATCTCTATACGCTATCCTTTAGTAGAATTAGCCACAGGTTTATTGTCAGTTCTAGTATTTATCGCCTTTGGCCCTACTGCCAAAATGGTCAGTGCCTTGGTACTGACATGGGCATTGATTGCCTTAACCATGATTGATTTTGATACCCAATTATTGCCCGATGATATTACCCTGCCCCTTGTTTGGTTGGGGTTGTTAGTCAATATCAATGGTGTATGGGTGCCACTAGAAAAAGCCGTCATTGGAGCGATGTGTGGTTATCTTTCGTTGTGGAGTGTGTATTGGCTATTTAAATTAGTCACAGGCAAAGAAGGCATGGGTTATGGTGACTTTAAGCTGCTGGCGGCCTTTGGTGCTTGGCTAGGCCCCACTCAACTCCCCTTAATTATTTTATTATCCTCTGTAGTAGGTGCGGTAATTGGTGGTGTGTATGCGATTATTCGCAAACAAAGTGCCCCTTTTGCTTTTGGCCCTTATATTGCGATTGCAGGCCTGATTGCCATGTTTGGCGGCAATGAAATTGTCGATTGGTATTTAGGCACGTGGAAGCACTAAGCAGATGTATGTCATCGGATTAACGGGAGGTATAGGCAGCGGAAAAACGGCTGCTAGTGACTACTTTGCATTAACCTATGATATAGAAATTGTTGATGCCGATATTGTCGCACGCGAGGTAGTGATGCAAGGCCAACCTACTTTGGCAGCGATTGCAGCCCACTTTGGGCAATCGGTGTTACAGGTAGATGGCAGCTTAGACCGTGCTGCCTTACGCGCTATTGTCTTTAACAACCCCGAGCAACGCAAAAAATTAGAGTCAATTACGCACCCAGCGATTCGCTCCATGATTCAACACAAAATTGCCCAAAGCCGCTCTAGCTATACCCTGCTGGTTTCCCCTTTATTATTCGAGAGTGGTCAAGCCACACTCACCCAACGTAATTTAGTCATTGATTGTGATGAGCAACAGCAACAACAACGTGCTTCAGCACGCGATAAGGTAAACGCTGCGCAAATCAAACAAATTATGGCGGCACAACTGCCTCGCCAAGAACGATTACAACGTGCTGACGATATCGCCATTAACAATGGCGACCTAAAATTTTTATATCAACAGCTTGACCAGTTACACCACAAATATCTTGCGCTTGCTTTATGACATTACCCGACTCATCTCCCATAATCATTAACTGCCCTCGCTGCCACAAGCCTTGTACATGGCATAATAACCCACACCGCCCTTTTTGTAGCGAACGGTGTAAGCTGATAGATTTAGGGGCGTGGGCAAGTGAAGAGTACAAAATACCGCAAGCCGACTCTTCGGCATTGACTGAAAGTGATGATTAAAAATTTCCCACGTCTAAGCCCAATTTACCTTCTACCACCACAAAGGCTTTAATATCATTGGCGGTAAAAAACACCCCTTGTGGTCTTACTTGGGCAATTTGTGCCTTGAGCGTAGCACCATAGCCCAAACTTTGACGATAATCTTTAAAGTCTGCTAAAACCTGTGACAAGTCTTTATCAAAACTAAAACGCGCTTTTTCGGCAATTAAATTCTTAAATGTACCATGTAACATCCAATTTGCTGATTTTGCCAATAAACTGCTGGTTGCCAATTCAAACTCTATCTCCTCCAAACGGAATTGATTATTGATAACATCCAATACAGGTTTACCTAATAAAAATATCTCAGCATCAATGGGTTGTTGTAAACGCAAGCCCAATACTGCTTTTTCGCCACTGCCGTATAACTGCAAACTCTTAATGAGTACGTTTTTTCCGCCAGCATCAAAGGGCTTATTGGCAAGCTGTTCATTAAGCAAGCGGTTGGCTGTCTCTAAACCAATATCGCCACGTAAGGCAACATAAAAGCTATCACTATTGGCCACTAGGCGTTGCGGTGCAGGCATGGCGGGTAATACCACTCGTGGTTTATCGCCTGTCACGACTTGGGGACGCGCCGTTAAACTCAAACTGGTTTTTAAATACCGTCCTGTTCCAACAATATCAGTCAAGCCTATGTGTTCTGGTTGCAATAACAGCCACACTTGTTTTTCGAGTTGTTTCGGCTCATTCATGGTTGGCCAGATTTGTGTTAACAGTGATTTAAAGCCAACTTTTTTAAACGACTCATTAATACTCTGATTGACCAGTGTTTGCACTTTGTCGCGCACTACTGGCAAGTTAACCATTTTTTCGACGTTAAATTTAAAAGCGGTAATATTACAGGGTTTAAGCCATTTTAATTGCCATTGCCCTGCCTGAACGGCTAAGTCTCCCGTCGTTGTCCAATACAGCTTACCTGGTAATATAAATTCAATTTTGGGCATTTCCTCGCCAATACCACAGCTCACCCCTCCCATATTTAAAAAGCCAGCCCGCGTTTTAGTTTCTATCGAAAAATCTAACTGGCTGCTGGCAATAAAATCTTGACCTGTCACCGAAATTTTGACATCCCGCAAATTCACCACATGACTAATGTCCGACTCCATTGGCAAAGCAGTATTAGCAATGGTTAATACTTGCGTCATTTTTCCAGCCGAAAGCGGTTTAGGAGTATTCTTGAGAATTTCGGCACGAACCGTTTCCAAATCAATACTAATTGGCAAATTTATCACCGACACTGGCACCATCGGCAATATCACAGGATTAGGATTATTAAGCGGTGCTTGTAAAGGTTGTGGTGCTTGGCAGGCACTTAACACTAGAGTGGACGAGACAATCACTGTTCCCCAAAAAACGCGAGGATTGTTCATAGTAAGCTCTCAAAATTGTAAAAAAATACGTTTGTTAATTGTCAAACAATCATTCCTACACTACACTCAGTCCCGACGAGTTTTGTGCAAATAATAAACATAGCGTTTTTGGTTTTGCGGTGTTTTTGTATAAGTCATTTTGCTCTACTAAAACCATTTTAAAACCTACGCTGGTAAATGCTCGATAAAATGTTTTAAACATTTTATCTTTGATAAGATACGTCAAAAGGTCATATTTTGTCACATTTTAGCCACCTAATCACAAACGACGTCTGACAAAAACGTGCACGTTTTTTAACCCTTTACGCTAAGATTGTGTCCATACGTCAAACAAATAATCCTGTAGCACAAACCTAATTGGTGTGTTGCTTTAAAGATTGTGATGCGTATTAAAACAAACAATCTAGCTGTTTGCTTACTAGGGATACACTATGGAACACTTCTTAGAATTAAAACGCAAACTTGCCCTGACCTTAAGTCTTGCGATTGCTGTCTCTTTGCTAGTTGCTTTTGTGGTTAATTATAGCGTTTCCAAAAACTCTATCATTAACGGATTGGTCAATAAAGAGTTGCCTCTTACAGCCAATGCTGTGGTTGCTGACCTCAACGATGAACGATTAGGCTTATTTTTAAACGCCGCCCCTTCCGACTATCAAAAAAAATATTTAAGCGAAATTAACTATGGTGTTGACCGTAGCAAACTCAATGAGTTACTCGACTTGTACTATCAAGAGTACGGTCATAATATCTATCTCATCAATAACTCAGGGCAAGTGATTGCGCATAACAGTCAGAGCATGATTGGAACGGCCAAAAATCTTAACGAACTTTCTCAATTTAACACGCTCGCCCAAACACTTAACAAACAACAATCAGCCTACGAAATACAACATCAAGGTGAAACCTTTTTGGTAAATGCACGCTATTTGCCCAATACCGATTGGTATTTATTGGTTGATACCAGTGCCACCCAAGCAACAGCGAGTTTGCGTGAAGCCTTTTATCTTAATATGTTTATTTGTTTGTTAGCGTCATTAAGTATTTTTGGACTCACTCACCTTGCAATCAGTCGTTATGAGTGGCGTATTAAACAAAAATTTAGTGATATGTCTGCATCTGACACATTAACAGGCTTAGCCAATCGTTATACCTTTGACATTTTAATTGGACACATTTTGGCTAATGCCAAACGCACCCAAACACCTGTCTCTTTGGTGTTGATTGATATGGACTTAATGAAATCAGCTGTGTTAGAGCATGGCAATATTGCGATTCAAAATATGATTCAACAAGTTGGTGCAACTATCAAAGGTTCTATCCGAGCCTCTGATGTCGGCTGCCGTTGGACAGAGGATAAGTTTTTAATTACCCTTAACAACTGTTTACCAGAAAAAGCTACTTCTATTGCCCAAAAACTGACACAAAGCATTCAACACACGTTGGCTTTGTATCCAGTCACCGCGTCCATGCAATTAAGTATCAGTGCTGGAGTCTCTGAATATCACATTAACGACACAGTGGAAACTTTGATTGAGCGTACTGAACGCGCATTGGTTCATGCCCAATCACAAACCCATCACAAAGTGATGTATATTCAAGCCCCATATTATACACCCACCTATATGACTCGCCGTCTTAATAACAAAAATGGCGACATTAAAGCGGTACAAATGCAGGCTTAATCAGTGCCAAAATTTGTTGAGCCAAGCGGTCGGCATAGACACTTGGCTCAACATTTGATTGTCTGACCTTGGCAAAATTCCCCTCAAGCCACAATGTTGCAAAGCCATGCACCGTACTCCATGCCAACATACTGTATAACAACACAGTTTCCTTGTTAGCTTGTGGCATCAATGCTTGAACCACGTCAATCAACACCTGAAAACAGTCATCACTCGCCTCTTTAAGTTCCTCGACGTTTTTATCCAAAGCTTCACATCTAAACACCAAGCTAAAAGCATTGGGACGCTGCAAAGCAAAACGGATATAGGCCAAACCTAAAGCATGTAAACGCGCATAATCATCTTCACCCGCTTCTTGAATAAGTTGTTGGATATGTGCGGTTAAATCTCTAAAAATACTCGCTGCATAAGCAGATAACAGTCCTGCCCTGTCTTTAAAGTGATGTGCGGGTGCGGCATGAGAAACACCTGCTTGACGCGCACATGAACGCAAGGTGAATGCTTCTAGTCCCTCTTCTTCAATAATTTTGTCGGCTGCATCCAACAAGGCACGCGCCAAATCGCCATGATGATAGGGAGGTTTAGGCTGATGAGCTATCACCCGATTTACAGACATCTAAGACTCCTAGTTGATATTTAAGAATAGAATGCCTTTAAGTATATGGCCAGTCATGCTAGCTATCAAACACCGTTTAGCCTTGTTATTTTGATTTATTAACTTTTTAATAATAATTATTTGCCTATTTAGCTTATTATAACCACAATATTTATTGTAAATTTGGCACTTCACTGCCATAATTTTACTACAATTTTGTAGATGGACTTCACATTACTAACACAACGCAATGCATTTTATCTCTATATTAAACTTGTATTATGTTGACACCCAATATGTTGGGTTAACTTAATTTTATAATGTGTTTTTCTACATGATAACTGTAATGATGGCAGACAAGCATATTATTTTATTAAGATGTTAGTTTTGTGATAGCTACAAGGGCTAGTTAGCAACGACGCTGGCTAGGTTATCGCAGGGTTAGGAAAAGCGCGATTCACCATGAATGGTAGGCTGCTCTAACAACAAAATACATGAGGAATCTTAGTGGCACATAATCATTTTGTATTAAAAAAATGGATATTATGTATAAACCACAAAAAAAATCATGTTAAATATAAGTGTTAGAGCGTAATGTTTGCAGTCAGTAAGTTAGATTGTATAACCGAGTGAGTGCGCTTTTATATACCATCAATACAATATATGTTTTTATATTATTTAATATAATAAACTCTGTATTATGAGTGTTTTTTGTGTATGACTAATAAGCTCATCATTTAATTACAATTTATAAAGACTGACATAATCTCAGAGATAATTATGGGTATTTGTCGTATTGATCAACCCTCTAAAAGCAACTTTGGTTATTATGTACGCATTCGCTGGCGTGGTGTGATTTATGCCAAGTTCTTTTCGGACAAAAAGCATGGTGGTGCAGATAAGGCATGGGAGGCAGCAGAAGCTTATTTTCATGAGTTAGATGCCAAGTTACCGCCTGATAGCAAAGTAGGTAAACTTTCTAAACGCAATACCAGCGGTGTGGTTGGTGTCAGCCGAGCCGAAGGCTTAAAGCGCGATGTTCCTTATGCGCATTGGCAAGCATGGTGGACAGCAGGCGGAAAAACCAAAACAGCTTGTTTTTCAATTAGAAAATACGGAGAAGAAGAAGCCAAACAAAAAGCCATTGCGGCACGCAAAAAATGGGAGGAGGAATACTTTAAGGAAAATCCACGTACGCCTTGATGCTACTTTGTTATGATTTGGGTTGTTGGGAATACCCTGTATCCCCAACCCCATCATGTTAGCCAAATTTGCCGACAAAGGGATTGTGTCGTTTTTCATGTCCAATGGTGGACATTGGCCCATGTCCTGCAATAAATTGATAATCATCTGTTAGGCTAAATAATTGTGTGTTAATGGCCGACACTAAATCGTCATAGTTACCGCGTGGAAAATCGGTACGGCCAATACCGCCATTAAATAACACATCACCCACTATCGCCAATTTACTGGCATGATGAATAAATACCACATGACCTGGTGTATGACCTGCACAATGACGCACCTCTAACTCTAAGTTTCCTACTTGCACCTTGTCACCCTGATTAAGCCATTGATGCGGTACAAAAGGTTCTACTCTCGCTAAATTAAACATCATCGCTTGTTTGGGTAATCCGTCTAGCCAAAATTGTTCCTCTTTATGAGGGCCAATAATTTGTACTTGATAATGCTCTGCTAGTTGCGCAGCCGCTCCTACATGGTCGATATGGCCATGCGTTAATAACAATTTAGTAATGGTTACTTGTTGTTTTTCAACAGCAGCCTTCAGTTTTTCTGCTTCGCCACCTGCGTCAATAAGTGTGCCTTGCATGGTTTGGTCACACCATAACAAGGTGCAGTTTTGCATAAAAGGCGTGACAGGAATAATTTGATATTTAAGAGCCATAATTTAAAAGAGTGCGTTATTTGAGATGGGACAGTATAACCCAAAAGCAAAAAGACAGCACTTGGCTGTCTTTTTGCTTTCATTTCTTGTTCTACCTTATCAGAGGGAGACTTTCCACAAACCTAATACTTGATAAGCGCATAAAATTCCTCCCCCTTTTCAAGGGGAGGTTAGGTGGGGTTAAACTTGACAGCCCTGCTTATCGGAGGCTAGGGGGAGTTTCATTTAACCCCTAAACTTTTCAAATTAGCCTCAAACTGCGCGCCAACCGTTGAGCCTTGCTTGTAAAAGGCGGCTGGCGTTCCTAATGGCGCATAAACCCACTGCCAGCTACCTTTTGCGGAATTAACTGCACTTAACCACCACGGCGCACTCGGAGCATTGCTGCCTTTGCCATATTTGTAACCCGTAAAGGCGTGTACCCATGTAGTAGTAGCGGCATTCGGAAAGTAAACTTTTTTCCAACCATAATTATAAGCATTTTTATTGATGACAGGTGCCATCAAAATTTCACTGCCTAACATGATATGGTCATCTAAAGTCGCAAGTTCGGCATCATTGCTATAGTGCAACATTGGGTGGCGCACCACTGGCCAGCCCTTAGTGGCTGCCTCAGCAAATAACTGCTTGCGATAAAAGGCTAAGGCTTTGTAAACACGGGCAAACTTATCAAAGTGGCTATAAGTTTCGTTGTTACTATAAAACTGTGCATTATCTTCGGGCTTTAAACCTTCGTGGGTACGATAGGCAGTGGTAAAGGCCGAAAATTCCATCCAACGCTGCAATAATTCTTGCTCACGGTTGTAACCTACCCCACCCAGCGTGGCATTAGTATAGCCGCCAATATCACTGTGGCTTAAGGAAATACCCGAAAATCCACCCGTCATGGTTGCCATAATCGCAGACTTAAAGCCGTCATATTTGTCCCATGTCACCAACTGGTCACCTTGCCATAACAAGGTCGAGTACATAGGCGTACGCGCCGAACCTGAGCGGTTAAAAAACACTACATCGTTACCTAAGCCAGCCTCTGTAATTGCTTCACGCGCCACACGCGCCCACTCAACGGGGTATTTGTTGTGGTAACTGGCAGCATCTTCGCCCGACCACAATACCGCATCAAAGGGTAAGGCTTCGGCAAAATCGTGCATCCAACCACGGCAACGACCTTCACCAATAAGCTGAGTTTTAATAACCTCTTTAATCCATGTTTCGGCTTGAGGATTGGTTAAATCAATCATACCTGCCGAAAAGTCGGTATTAGTGACTTGATAGGGCTGCCCTGCACTGTTTTTAACTAAGTAGCCGTTATTAACTGCTTCGGTATATAAATTGCGTCTTACATTACCCTTTGGACTGGCATCTACCAAAAAAGGATTGATATAACACAACACATGGCCATTACGGCTTTCGATACGATTAACCAAGCCATTCCAGTTAGGATAGCGGTCTTGGTCTAACTCCCAATTCCACCATAATTGCGAGCCAAAACTGGTTTGACGTTTGCCGACCCAATCTTGCAACCATACGCCAGCAACTGGCGTGCCGCGTCTTTCAAGTTCGGTTAAAACAGCGTTGACTTTATCAGTGCCGCCTTGCATACCCACAATCGCGCCTTCGTTAAACCAGTCTGGCAGTTGGCGCATACGACCTGTATAGTCGGTAAAACGTTGAATCAATTCCAACATACTGTTACCTAACAAAATACGACCTGTCATTTGATTGCTAAACAAACGCACACGCACACGATTAACGTCACTTAAATCAAAGACCGAATACTGAGTATTTTCTAAAAACAACGATTTATTGGTGTTGGTAATATACTGAGGCACTGCATAATAAGTGGTCAGCTCGTTACCTGCTGCCCCTGCGGAGCCTAAATTAACCGCACCACTAATCGGTTGATGGCCACGACCAACACCGCCTTCTTCTGACAACACAGGCACGACTTTGCCTTTAAGGTCTAATACCGAAAATTGCTCACCAAAGCCGTGAAAACGCTCATTGTTACTAGAGCTATAGGCCAACTCGCTATAATTAACGGCGGCATTATCAAAGCTCAATTTGTAGCGTAAATGCCCTGTTAATGGCTGGGTAAAACTGAGGGTGTAATTGGTGGTACAAGCGGCATTGCCTGTTAAACGGCCTTTAAAAACAACCTCTGTGCCACTTTGAGTAAAAGAAGTAATGCTTTGGTCGGTACATTGGCTGTTGATATTTTCTTTAACATCAAAGGAGCCGCGCAACTCATGGGCATCTAGGCTGTGTGTGCCAGCGCGTACAAAACTTTCGTTGGCTACAGACTCCCAAACAATGCGTGTACCATTTTTAACTTGTAAACGATTACCTGTCCACAATACCGTAAAAGCACCTACGCTACTGGTGGTTGCCGCAGGCGCAGCAGTAATGGCATTCGCTGCATTTGCTTGCTCAACACTCATCACACTGCTTGCAATCATTAGACTAAGTATCGTTTTTTTCATTGGTGAATGCCCTCTATATTTTGTAGGACAATCTTTCAAAAAGACAAATATCATTGCTTGTGAAAAAGTGACAAATTTGCTGTTTTTTACGTCAAGGCAGCACTTAGCAGCAAAGAAAATGATTTTGGTGTACTATTTGCCCAATTTTGTTGTTTCACCTAAGGAGTAAAGCTATGCCCTCGTTTGATGTTGTCTCTGAGTTAGAAATGTATGAAGTCAATCATGCCGTGGCCAATACCACCAAAGAAATTCAAACGCGTTTTGATTTTAGGGGCGCGAATGTCAAAGTTGAACTCAATGAAAAAAACAAGGATATCAAGTTGACTGGTGAGTCTGATTTTCAGGTTGAACAAGTGTATGCCATGCTAGAGAATCATTGCTTAAAGCGTAAAATTGATGTGCAATGTTTAGATGCCCAAAAAATGACTGCCTCGGGTAAAGAAATGCACCAAGTAATTAAACTCAAAGATGGTTTAGATAGCGATACTGCCAAAAAAATCGTCAAAGTGATTAAAGAATCGGGTATAAAAGCCCAAGCCAGTATTCAAGGCGAAAAAGTCCGTGTGACAGATAAGAAAAAAGATACCTTGCAAGCGGTGATGAATTTACTGCGCGAGCAAAAGCTCGGCGTTCCTTTGCAATTCAACAACTTCAAGGACTAAGCTAGTATGTCTAATCAACTTAAAAAAGTCGTCGAATCCGCCAAATGGCTTCCTGCCAACGTTCGTGCGGTGGTGGTATCCAAAATTTTGGGCAAAGTAGTGCCATATGTTGGCACCTCAGGTTTGTTATACGAAGAAATCTCGCCAGAGCGTGTGATTGTCAGCATAAAAAACCGACATAAAGTTCAAAACCATATTAACAATGTTCACGCAGCCGCTATGGCGTTATTGGCCGAAACTGCAACGGGTTTTGTGGTGGGCATTAACCTTCCCGATGACAAATTACCGTTAATTAAAACCCTAAAAGTGGACTTTAACAAACGGACTCAAGGTGATATGCGTGCCGTAGCCACGTTGACCCCTGCCGATATTGCGCGCATTCAACAAGAGCCTAAAGGTGAAGTATTGGTGCCAGTGTCAGTGACTGACGAAAGCGGTGGCGAACCCATTCAATGTGAAATGCTATGGGCATGGGTTCCTAAAAAGCGTTAAAGAATTAGAAATAAGCCTGAGGTGGATTATCCCACCTCATAGCCTCAATCAATGGACGTGCTCATCATCATCCAAGGTTTCTATCAGAGCAATTTGCAACCGCGAATGCAATTTAACAAAACGACTCCATAATAATGGAATTAGCAAGCTAAATAATAATACAACCACCCACATCCATTTAGTTGGCGGCAAAATACTACTACTTAACGCCGATACCAATACTAAAATCACAAACACTGCGATAATTGGAATTACTTCAGAAATCATTTTACGGACAGGCATTGTATATTGCCCTGCTTTCTCAGGGCTGACACTCATCTCTGCGAGTAACATACTTAAGGCTTTTAATTTACGATACGCCGCAATTAAAAATGGTAAAGACGCTAATAAGGCACCACTCCAAATCACCGTTTTTTCTAAGCCTTCATTTTTCAAGATATTTGGCACATATTTTTCTAAAAACTCAGCAAAATAAGCACTCATCAAAAAGATGGCGATAACTAAGGCAAAATTAACTAGAGCATGAATAATAATACGGCGAATCATTTTAGCAATAATAACATTATCGCCTTGTGGCTGAATACTTTGTAACCATAGAGTATAGGCACTGCCCACTTGTTTCATTTTATTGGGTAACAACAGTGCTAATTTATTGGAACTCACATCGGAATAACGAATTAAATAGGGCGTTAATAAGGTGGTTATTGCCGCTACTGCGACTGCAATTGGATATAAAAATTCACTGGTTACTTTTAGCGCAACCCCTAATGAGGCAATAATAAATGAAAACTCACCAATTTGTGCCAACCCCATACCTACCTTAACCGAAGTGCGTGCTTCTTGACCTGCCAAAAATGCCCCTGCCGAACAACTAAGTACCTTACCAACCACGACTGCAAGGGTTATAACCAAAATAGGTACAGCATAATCCACTAGCACACTTGGATTAAATAACAAACCAATGGCCACGAAAAAAATCGCACTAAACATATCACGGACTGGCTCAATTAAATGTTCTATTTTTTTGACTTGCCGTGATTCGGCAATAATTGCACCGATTAAAAAAGCACCTAAAGCCATACTGTAGTTAAGTTTAATCACCAATAAACAAAAACCAAACAACAGTCCCAACACCGAAACTAATAGCATTTCTTGGCTTTTAAAACTATCAATATAATTTAATAATCTCGGTACAGTTAAAATACCTACGACTAAAGAAACAACGATAAATAAAGTTAATTCTCCTAAGGTGCTAAAAACAGCAGCCGTACTCACCGTGCCACTGGTGGCAATACCTGTTAGCAACACCAAAATAGCAATGGCTAAAATATCTTCAATAATCAAAATACCAAAAATTAGTTTAGCAAAGGCTTCTTTTTTTAAATTTAATCCTTCTAAGGCTTTAATAATGATTGTTGTTGACGAAATCGCTAACATTGCTCCTAAAAACAAGGAGTCCATGGTACTCCAACCAAAAAATGCTCCGATATAATAACCTAGCCAAATCATCACTATGATTTCGGTAACACCTGCAATAAAAGCAGCCATGCCCACTTGTGCTAATTTTTTAATACTAAATTCTAAACCCAAGGAAAATAATAAAAACACCACACCTAATTCGGCCAAAATATGAATGGTATGTTCGTCATGGATTAACGCAAACGGGGGGGTATGCGGGCCAATTAACACACCCGCTAATAAATAACCTAAAACAACAGGTTGTTTTAAACGATGAAACAATAAAGTGACAAAGCCTGCTACTAACATAATAATGGCTAAATCTTGAATAAATGCTTGGGCATGCATACATACTCCGCTTTTAAATTTCCTAACAAAATTATAATGGTTTTTACTCGGTCTATCATCATATCAATAATGAGGTGGCGGCACCTCATATGCCATATCAGCAATATTCGATGGTTGCAGCGATTTTAGTTGCTGATACAATACTTTGACTTGTTGTTGCAACAAATCAATCTGTTGCTGTTGCTCCACCACAATACGATTTAATGTCTCTACCAAATCATCCTGAAAAGCCAACTTTATTTCTAAAGCCTCTATTTTGGCGGCAATATCCATGATTATTTTCCTCTTTATATGAATTTTTTAGCTAAATATCACGATACTTGTTACCATGCACCACGTTTTTTGGGGTTATACCCTATTGTTTTATTGTTATAGGTTTTGGCTGTTATGTCTTTACTCTCTTTTCGCGCTGTGTCATTAAGTTTTGGTGGCCCTTTACTGCTCAACCAAGCTGATTTTAGTTTAGAACGTGGCGAACGCGTATGTATTTTAGGGCGTAATGGCGAGGGCAAATCTAGCCTATTAAAACTACTAACTGGCGAAAATGTCGCCGACAGTGGCGAAATCAGCCGCCAACAAGGCTTAGTGATTGCGGCATTATCACAAGAAGTACCACATAGTTTAACTGGAGATGTTTTTGACATTGTAGCCGATGGCTTAGGACAAGCGGCGGGTTTATTACAAAAATATCATCATTTAAGTCATGCCTGTGAGTTAGGCGATATGGATGCTTGCACCGAGTTAGCTAATATCCAACACGATATGGATGCTCAAGATAGTTGGTCATTGCAACACAAAGTCGAACAAATCTTAAGCCGCATGGAGCTTGATGGTAACGCCGCTTTAGATTCACTGTCAGGAGGACGTAAACGTCGAGTGATGTTGGCGCGCGCCCTCGTTCAAGAACCTGATATTTTACTGTTAGATGAACCAACCAACCATTTGGATGTAGAAAGTATTCAATGGCTAGAAACATTTTTAGCCAGTTACAACGGTACTGCCATTTTTATTAGTCATGACCGTGCCTTTATTGACCGAGTTGCAACCCGAGTTGTCGAATTAGACCGAGGCATTTTGCGCAGTTTTGCAGGCAGTTACAGCCAATATCTCATCGAAAAGCCACAATTACTAGAAGCTGAAGCCAAACAGAATGCGGTCTTTGACAAAAAACTGGCCGAAGAAGAAGTTTGGATTCGTCAAGGGATTAAAGCACGTCGTACCCGTAACGAAGGTCGTGTTCGTGCGCTCATTGAACTACGCAAAGAACGTGGCGAACGTCGAGAACGTATTGGCACTGCACAAGTATCGATTCAAGAGGCTCAAAAATCAGGCAAATTAGTATTTGATATTCGCAATATCCAAGTCAGTGCAGGTGATAAAACCTTAGTCAATGATTTTAGTGCGATTGTGATGCGTGGTGACAAAATTGGCTTATTAGGCGAAAATGGAGTCGGTAAAACCAGTCTTATTCGGGTGATTTTAGGTGAAGACACGCCCACTCAAGGCAGTGTACAATTTGGCACAAAATTAGAAATTGCATATTTTGACCAATTGCGTAATCAATTAGATGAAGAAAAAACCGTTCTTGAAAATATCGCCCACGGCTCAGACTTTTTAGACATCAATGGCGAACGTAAACACGCTCTCAGTTATTTGCAAGACTTTTTATTTTCACCACAACGCGCCCGTACACCTGTTAAAGCATTGTCTGGTGGCGAACGTAATCGGGTATTATTAGCACGTTTATTTAGCAAGCCATCTAATGTACTGGTCATGGACGAACCAACCAATGATTTAGACATCGAAACCTTAGAGTTATTAGAAGAACGACTCATGACTTATCAAGGGACAGTGCTATTGATTAGTCATGACCGTGCCTTTTTAGATAACGTGGTCACTAGTACTTGGGCATTTATGGGCAATGCCAAAGTCGAAGAATTTATTGGTGGCTATCAAGACTGGCTACGCCAAACAAGTACCCGCCACGCCAAAGTGAGTTCCGCAAATACCGAGAGCCGCGCAAATCCAGCTCAAAACAAAGAAAAAGCCACAAACGTCAAACGTAAACTAAGCTACAATGAACAGCGTGAGCTTGATGCACTGCCTACTAAAGTTAGTGCCTTAGAGCAAGAGCAACAACAGTTACAAGATAAACTCAATGATGTAAACTTTTACGCACAGCAGCCTAATGAGGCTATACTGGCAAGTCAGCGTCTTGGGCAAATAGAAGAACAACTACTCACGCTCTTAGAACGCTGGACTGAGTTAGAATCCTAAAAATAACACAAAAATATCCTAGTTGAGGAGACTATAATGAAACGCGGATGGCTTGGTATCGCTTGTGTCGCTGGCATATTATTAGGAGGATGCGCTCATCAGCCCTCCCCCAAACAAATGCAAAGCTTTTATCATGCACCCTCTAATGCTTATAGCCTCAGCCTCAGTAATGCTGCGTTGGTTGGCTCGGTATCCATGAGTGAGCAATGTGAGCCTTATGGCGGCAGTGTTAATTTATGGGATAGCAAATATCGTTTTTTTAGAATTGATTATCTCAATTTTATTGAACATCCCGTTGTCCATTCGCCGTCTTTTGCGACTGACCGTACGCTCAACGAATTAGTCATGGGTTATTATCAAGACAACATCATTCCCAAGCAAAAACAAATACTAAGCCACAAAATATTATTCCGCGATACCGTAAATAGCACCATGGGCGAAGGCTTGCTCACCATTCTAAGTTTGGAAATGGATAAAAAATCTATTCCCAACGATGTGGTGGACAATACCGTTTATTATGGTTTTTTTATTTTTAGACGCGGAGACTTTGCCTATATTGTGCAACATCGCCAAGAAATCTACCAACCTGAACGTATGAAGGCCATGTTAGTCGCGTTAGCCGAAGGCATGACGATTCCAGGTAAAGGTTTTTTAGCTCTTAATGGTAACAGCAAAGAAAGCGAATCAGTATTTAACTCACAAGCCGAAATTGACGCGTGGAAAAAAGCCATGCAATGCGGTGGCAAATCTTGAAACCAGAGCTTATTTCTTTAAACGTATCACCATCTATTACCCTTAATACCCGCATTTGGGGAACAGATAGTCATTTGCCAACGATTATTATGGTGCATGGCTTTCCTGATAATAGTTTGATTTGGCAAAAAATTGCCGAACGCTTAAGCCCTATGTTTCGTGTGATTGCTTATGATGTTCGGGGTGCGGGTGGCTCTAGCATCCCAACACGCACCCATGATTACAAACTGAATTACCTGATTGATGACCTAGAAGCCGTCATTAACCATATCAGCCCGCAACAAAAAGTACATTTGGTAGGCCATGATTGGGGCTCGATTCAATGTTGGGAGGCTGTGACCTCCCCTCATTTACACGGCAAAATTGCCTCATTTACGTCAATTTCGGGGCCTAGCCTAGACCATGCCGCTTATTGGCTACTAGGCAGCTTAAAACATGGCTCCATAGCATCTAAACGCAAAGCTCTCAAACAATTAGCACATTCTTGGTATATTGCTGCCTTTCATTTGCCGCTTGCAAGTCAAGTCACTTGGCGTGTAGCCTTTAACAAATGGCCTGCTCGTTTGACCAAATTTAAAGCCTTACACGGGGAAGATTTTGCTTCTCAAGCTAGCGATGGCGCACACGGAGTCAAACTGTATAGAGCAAATTTTTTAGACAAACTCTTTAAACATCAAGAAAGAAAAACAGATATTCCTATCCAACTGATTATTCCTACCAAAGATAAATTTGTGACTGCTGGACTTTTTGATGATTTAAGCCAATGGGCAAACCATGTATGGCGACACGAGATAGAAGCTGAGCATTGGGTACAACGCACTCATCCTGACGAAATCAGTGCTTATATTCGTGAGTTTGTGGATTTTATAGAAGGCTAAAAGAACTGACACTCGGCGCGTCAGTTCTTTTAACAACTAACGTAATGCTCCTACATAATGATGCGCTACTTCTTCCTCAATATCTTCAACCTGCTCCTTCACTACTGGTAGCTCTGGCTGTGTTTGTTGCTTAGCTGCCAACTTTTTAAATGGTCGTAGCGTCATACTAAACACATCTTCATTTGCTTTTGGCGGCTGTTCTTTAATCACAACTGGCTCAGGCTGTTTGATTTCTTTAGACGGATACTCCCGTTCTAATAGCGTTTCAAAACGAGCCACAATCGCCACTATTTCGGGACTTGTTTCACGACTTGCCAACTGTAATATTTCGCGGGCATAGTCTTGGTTTTTAGCCATATACACCGCATCAACCACACGCCCAGAGCGTCGCATTTGTACATATAACTGTGATGCTAAACTAAAAAACTCTGGGTGAAGTACTGAATCGCCCATCATGTCATGCTCCACATATCAACAACACCCCCAAACAAGTTTGGGGAAATAACTTCAAGAACTAGCGCGTATATCGTTTATTTACTCACTCCCTCACCTTTCGCTACGCTCCTCTCTCTTCCTAAGGGAGATGGTTGGAGTGAGGATTCAAAACACGCTAGTTTCAATGAAATGCCTAAAACCTGAATTAAGGAACTTGCTCCCCGTGTTGAGTCAAGTCCAAGCCTATTTTTTCGTGCTCCTCTTCAACACGCAACCCAATCGTCCAATCAATCAAACTCAGAATAATCCATGACATAATCAAGCTATAAGCCAAAGTACTGAGCGCACCTATAGCTTGTATCCATATACTGGCATCAACACCCGACAACTGTTTTTGAGCAAAAACGCCTGTTAACAACGCTCCGACGATGCCACCAATACCATGAATACCAAATACATCCAGCGAATCATCGGCATTAAGTAATCGCTTTAGCCCTGTTGCCCCCCAATAACAGACTAATCCTGCAATAAAACCAATAATAAGAGCGGCCTTAACTTCTACAAAACCAGACGCTGGCGTAATAGCAACCAAACCCGCAACAGCACCCGAACACGCTCCCAATAAAGAGCTTTTACCACGACGCAAAAACTCAACTAACATCCATCCTAATGCGCCTGTGGCAGCTGCAACTTGAGTCACCAACATTGCCAATCCAGCACGACTATCGGCTGCAACTGCGGAGCCAGCATTAAAGCCAAACCAACCCACCCACAATAATGACGCACCAATTAAGGTAAATGCCAAATTATTAGGAAAGAACGGTTCTTTGCCATAACCTTGCCGTTTACCTAGCATATAGGCACACACTAAACCCGCTGCCCCTGCATTGATGTGTACCACAGTACCACCTGCAAAATCTAATGCCCCCATAGTAGCCAACCAACCACTTGGCTCCCAAACCCAATGCGCAACAGGCGCATAAACCAAAACTGACCATAACACCATAAAAATCACGATTGCCAAAAAGCGCATTCTTTCGGCAAATGCCCCTGTAATCAATGCAGGGGTAATAATGGCAAAGCTCAGTTGAAACATTACCCACACTGACTCAGGAATGTTAGAAGCAATATGACTTACCGTTACAGTACCTTGCACCTTGTCAAATGTCATACCATCCAAAAACACTCTACTTAAATCCCCTAAATAAGGAGTAGAGCCTGCTGTAAAAGCCAAGCTATAACCAACAACTACCCATACCACGGTCACCAACGCACAAATCGTAAAGCTTTGTAGTGCCGTACTAAGCACATTTTTTTTGCGCACCATCCCTGCATAAAATAAAGCCAAACCTGGAATGGTCATTAGCATCACTAAAGCTGTTGCCATTAGCATCCATGCTGTATCACCTGCGCTAATTTTGTCTGTCGTTGTGGTAAAAGGTGCTGTTTCAGCATAAACAAAAGATGGCACATACATCACTATGGCCAATAAAAGATAACGCAACACATCAACAGGATATCTCATAAGGTATCTCCAAATTAGCCCTTGCTATTACAATGCAAAAACAAGGCCAAATCAGGATTTACATGCAGCACTATATGTGTGCATTATGCACCAAATAAGCACAAAGACTTTTTTGTTATTTCTCAAGCAAATACCAAAATCGTGCTGTATTTAAAGGCTTTTTAAGATTCAAAATTAAGCACAACTTCTTGCGAGCTTGTGCAAATACGCACTAAATGATGCCTCTATCTACGCACTATTTCATATTGATAGTTCATTTTACAAACTAAGAAAAATTTACAGTTACAGCTTGTCGCTTATTTTTTAAAAGGCTTTAATCATACGTTTTTCAATAAAAATGATTGTCGTTAGCCAACAAATCAGCCTATGATGAACGATAACCTTATAAAATATCAGGCTTTATGGAGTAACATTATGCGTAAATTACGATTTTTGGGTGCGGCACAAGAAGTAACTGGCTCATGCTATTTGCTAGAAAATTCAGGCTATCAGATTTTGTTAGACTGTGGCATTCATCAAGGAGGAGACTCCATAGAGCGCATAGGCAAAGAAGACTTTAAATTTGTACCTTCAAACATTGATGCGGTGATTTTGTCTCATGCCCATTTAGACCACTCAGGTTTATTGCCCAAATTAGTCCATGATGGCTTTAAAGGCGTTATTTATTGTACACATGGCACTAAAAATCTACTCAAAATTTTGCTAGAAGATGCGGTACACATTTATTTAAAAGATTTGGAATACGAAAATCTGCGCCGCGAACGTGCTGGTAAAAAAAATCTAGAGCCGCAATATACCCTTGACGATGTACAAACCGTGCTCCGCCTATGCCAAGCTCAACACTACCATCAACCATTACATTTTTTAGAGTTTTTTGATTTAAGTTTTCATGATGCTGGCCATATTTTGGGTTCGTCCATTGTAGAGCTGGCCGTGACCGATAATATTGACACCAAAACCTTAGTATTTTCGGGGGACTTGGGTAATCCCGATACCTCTTTAATGCGTCATTTTGATTTTTTAGAAAAAGCCGATGTGGTGTTAATGGAGTCAACCTATGGCGACCGTAACCATCGTTGTTTTGACGAAACTATCAATGAATTCAAAGCTATTTTGCAAGAAGCAGAAGCTGACAATGGCAATATTCTCATTCCATCATTTGCTGTAGGCCGTACCCAAGAATTACTGTTTCATTTGGGAAAAATGTACCACGAAGGCTTACTCGAACATTGGCACGTTTTTTTAGACAGTCCAATGGCCAAAGCCGTTACCGATGTTTACTCTGAGTGTATGCGTCAATTAGATCATCAAGATGTGGCGTTAATGAAAGAAAAGCACAGTCACGATTTAGCGTCTTTTTTACCTAATTTAACGATTAGTGAAGATGTCACCGACTCGGCCGCTATCAACAACATTAAAAAAGGCGCAATTATTATTGCTGGTAGTGGCATGTGTACGGGTGGTCGCATTCGCCATCACTTTAAACACCGTTTATGGAAAGCCAATACACATGTAGTTTTTGTTGGTTTTCAGGCACGCGGCACATTAGGACGCATTTTGGTTGACGGCGTAAAACGCATCAAATTATTTGGTCAACCGATTGTGGTTAAAGCCAAAATTCATACTTTAGGTGGATTTTCGGCTCATGCAGGCCAAAATGAGCTATTAGCATGGGCGAAAAACTTTAATACACAACCGCGTTTTTATTTGGTACATGGCGAAGCCAAAGCCATGGAAGTATTAAGCGATACCTTAGCCACTCAAGCACGTATCAATGCCGAAACACCTGCTCAACTATCGCAGATTCATTTTTAATTCTATAGTCTTTTAAGCCAAAGCTTGTATTACATTGAGTTAATACAAGCATTTTTTAAGTGCTTGGTATAGTAAAAGCTATACCAAAAACAATTGATAATTCTTTCGAATAACCTGAACCATTTCGATACATTGCCTGTTGATAGAAAACTTTGTGACGCTTTCAAAAGCATCCAGCATGCAGTATATATCGTCATCTTCGCTTTTCTCTTTTGCTTCAACTTTGTAATTAATAGCTGCTTGATAAGCTAAGCCCAATTGTTTTAAACCTAAAACACGACAAGCCTCTACTACATATTTGATGCCATCAGCCCCCCATCCTTCAAAGGCTTCAATTGCTGTACATAAGTTACAGGCCGACAAAAAATGAAAAATCTCATCAATCGCACCATAAATGGGAGGAAAGTTAGCTAAAAGAGCGTCTTTTCGAGCAGCTCGGTGATCATCATTGTCATCTTCGGGGTAGTTATGTGATTTTTGCCATGATTCTTCATGATCATCGGCCATCTTAGCAATCGCACTTGTTAAACCACAACGTAAAAAATTCACCAGTTCATCGTCATCATTGATTAACCAAAACTTAAAGGTCAATTCAGGATTCCAATTTGGCTTACAATCCCAATTTAGGGCATTTACTTCGATACCTTCATCCAAAACCTGTTGTAAGTATTTTTTGATGGTAGGCGGAATGTCTTTAGTCACGGCTCTAGCTCCTTGCTGACTGAACATAAAAGAAAACCATTTTTTTAATAATGATGATTCTATTACTTGTTTTTTAGGGGGATGTGTCATCGTGATACGTCAAATCTGATTACAATTGCTTGAGCAATGGTACAAGCTGTTGATTAAAACCACTGATAAAGCGAGTAACATCCTCAAAACTGCGGATACTCCTATAATCAACGGGTAATTGCCAGTTGATTAATTGATTGACTGAGACCGTTAATTCAGAACCTGTAAAAGGTTGATTAAATAATTGGGCTATTTGCTCGGTTGTTTGGCTAAATACTAAATCAGCAAAAATTTCATACATGCCGCATTGTCCATCTAAACCAATCTTGATTTGGCAGCTTTTTGAAGCGCAGGTAAATACGATGTCAGGCTCCACCGCATTTAAGATACTGTTTAGGTCTGTAGGATTGATTTGTGGCGTGCGTTGCACTAAAGGCTCTAATGTAAAGTTTAAGTCCATTAACACAGGGGATAACTGCTGTATTACATACTGTTGCATGAGGCGATGTGTTTGAGGAAAACCCAAATCCATTTGTTGTTGCCCAAAGGCCATCATCTCTTTAAATTGTTGATGCCATTTAATGGTTACATCGTGGTCATTGTAGGTATTACCATCAGCCAAGTGATATTTTATTATGCGCTGATCATAGTCATAGCTCATACAAAAGCCATCTTGTTTGCTGACTATCCTTTCCCCAACCCGATAGGCTAACAACCAATATTTAAACTGTATTTGATCGGTTGGTGGTAGCGTTACCACAAAGAGTTCAGGACAGGGTTGGCTAAGTTGTTTTAACAAGCTATTAAAATGAGATGCTAACATACGATGTGGGTAAAATTGCAAATATAACCCTATGCGTCTTTTAAGCACATCACGAAGTGAATTAGTTGACACCTTGTTATGAGACAGTTTATCCATTATGTCTAAGGCTTCTTGATAGCTGTTGGGAGTCTTTCCATCACTGTGATATTTAGCAGCCCAAATAAATAACTCATGCGTCATGGTGTGATCCTCGTGCTAAAGAAATAACTTCTGACAGACTATGTTCCATCATGAAGTTTTTAATATTAAAAGCCTGCGTACATTCATTATTTATTCGCGCACTAAGTGCGTGAAAGGCAGCATATTCATCCTCGACATTGGCGAGCTTAGCAATAACAAAATTACTAGGACGACCTATAAGTCCCATTAAATAATAAGGGATCCCTTTAACGGCAAGATGCAAGCCCTGATAAGTACTGACTTGCGTTAAAAAAGGAAGCACTTGATTTTGGATGAGCTCTGCTAGTCTTAGCAAATCCGCTTTATTTTCGACCACATAAGATTTATTGCCTATCGTATTTAGGCAAGGATTAAGATCGATAATACGAGTGTAGTTTTCTCCCCATTTACGACAAGCAAACTGTGTTTCGTAATGATTAATAATGGGGTCATCCTGATATAAAGAAATCCCTACACTAAATTTTCCAAAAGATTCATCACGAATCATCACTTTCAAATATTGTTGGCCTGTTTCGGCTTGTTTTCGCATTCTGATATCACTAGCAGTTCTTGCGTCATAGCGCAAAAAAACGGGGTTATCTATCTCGAGGCTAAATCCTAAAGGGGTTAACAGAGGAAGCAATATATCTTCAATTTCACTGTGCACATAGCCCTCTGTAAACTGAAAACTAATCACGCCACGTTTGTGCATGGCCATATTTTCACGATTGAGTAGATACCACATCCGTTCGTCTTCTTGCGGCAAAACATGGCCATCAGGCAACCATGCCATTTGTGTTTTTGCTATTTTTAGACTAGGGCAATACACCACTAATTCAAGAATCTGTGCAGCTTGAAGTATCCAAAACAAAAAACTCACATAATCACTGCTTATCATGTTTATTTGTATAACAGCACTTTGTGGCGTGGTGTTCTCGTAATCGCCAAGTTGTTTAAAGCAATTTTTTGTTAATTGCCCATGATATCGTTGTAATACCCGACTTTTAAAAAACACCGTAAAATACTTTTCTACACGGTCAAGAAAGGTATGCAAACTGTCCCGATGTTGGCTTCGCTGTTGCGAAAGTTGATTTATCATTGCAACAACCTCCTCGAGGCTGTTTGGCATTTTACTTAATTCATGAACACTAAAAATGTATAAGGGGTATGTATCGCTATCGCTCATTTAGTATCTCGCTGATTTTTTTGGTTTATATAGGCTGGCGACCAACATAATCACATCATGACGATTAGCCATTATTTATCTCCGTTTACTTTCAAATTTTATTTTAGGTTAAAGCATCCTTGCTTTATAACATATGTGTTTGTTAGAAATAAGACGAGTTGAGGGTTGGAGAGTTTGTGTTAAGTAAGGGGAAAGGGTGCGGATAAGAATTACCGTTTTTATAACTTGAGATGCGTAT
>JACKNZ010000025.1 GCA_024234595.1 Moraxellaceae bacterium
AGTTCCTGCGACAAATCCCATCATAAGTTCTCTATTAAAAACCTAAGACAAACACGCCGCATTAATAATACCAAAAGTTAAAGATACCCCACCCAATAATGCGCCCATCGCCACATTATTGTTATCTAATTCATTATGGATTTCGGGCATAATTCGAGACACTAAAGCATACACCAACAATTGTACGGCCATTGCAGCACTTGCCCAGCCTGCAAACGCTACTAAATTATCGTTGTGCATAATGCTTGAAGCTAAAGTCAAAGAAAAACCCAATAATGCGCCCACAAAACTACAAGCAGCGGCAGTTTGTCCTTCACGAATCATTTTTAATTCATCATAAGGGGTAATTTTGGTGTAAATCAGCGAAAACACGCCAATCATCGCCAAACTCGCTAATAAATAAATAATATAGTTATAAATATACGTTGATAACATCGTGTCGTTTCCTTCGAAAAGTGTTTAGGGTTATTATGCCGCACTTGTCTCATATAGCCTATAAAAATTGTTATGCTCGACCGTACCCTTATTTTTTCTGTTTTTGTCGTTGCCTCTTGTGGTTTAGCCTACGAGCTAATTACCGCAGCTTTAGCCAGTTATTTATTAGGCGATTCGATTTTACAATTCTCCACCATTATTGGCTGTTATTTATTTGCCATGGGCATTGGCTCGCATTTTGCACAATATGTTCCCGAAGATAAAGTGTTAGATCGTTTTATCGAAATTGAACTATTAGTGGGTTTAATTGGTGGTTTATCGGCAACTTTGTTATTTGTGATTTTTGCATGGTTGTCGATGCCGTTTAGAACGGTGTTGTATGCCCTTGTGTTGATTATTGGCATGTTAGTGGGCATGGAAATTCCACTGGTGATGCGCACTCTTAATCAACACAAAGCCGAATTTAGTGCGTTAATCAGTCGGGTATTAACCTTTGATTATTTAGGTGCGTTAGCGGTTTCGCTACTCTTTCCACTCATTTTAGCGCCAAAACTTGGCTTGGCACGTAGTGCTTTATTATTTGGGATTAGCAATGCCGCCGTGGCTGCATGGACAATCTATCGCTTTAAAGATCAATTACAGTCGGTTTCTCGGCAGCGTAATCGAGCGATTTTAAGTTTAGGTTTTTTAGTGTTAGCCTTTGTTGGCAGTGATAAATTAGTCTCTTGGTCAGAACAACAAATTTTTGCCGACCCGATTATTCATGCCCAAAGCACACCGTACCAACGTTTAATTGTTACCCGTTGGCAAGATGATTTGCGCTTATATATTAATGGCAATTTGCAATTTTCGAGTCGAGATGAATACCGCTACCACGAAGCCCTCGTTCATCCTGCCTTAGCGACACGGCCACAAGCAAAAACAGTATTAGTCTTGGGTGGAGGTGATGGTTTGGCCATACGTGAAATTTTGCGCTATCCACACATCGAACACGTCACCTTAGTCGATTTAGACCCTGCAATGACGGGGTTATTTAGCACCAATGCCGAACTCACCAAACTGAATCAAAGAGCCTTGCTTAATAAAAAAGTCACTGTGATAAATGCTGATGCAGGCCATTGGTTAGAACAACAGCAGCAACAATTTGATGTGATTATTGCCGACCTGCCAGACCCTTCTAACTTTGGTTTAGGCAAATTATATTCTGTACCGATGTATAGATTAGTTAAACAACATCTTAAGCCCAATGGACTGTTTGTGGTGCAATCCACCTCGCCTTTTTTTGCCCGCCAATCGTTTTGGTGTATTGATGCCACCTTAAAAGAAGCAGGATTTTTTACCTATCCCTATCATGTCTTAGTACCCTCGTTTGGCGAATGGGGGTATGTGTTGGCCGACTTAACAGGCAATTATCAGCCACCAAAACACTACAGCCTACCCATGAAGTTTTTAGATGCAGCCAGTACCGCATTAATGTTTCAATTTCCGCCCGATATGCAAGCAATTAAAGTAGAAGCCAATCGCCTCAATAATCAAATGCTCGTGCATTATTTTGAGCAAGATTGGTCACGAGTGATTCGATGAAACGGCGGCAGTTTATTACAGGCACAGCAGCCAGTTTATTAACTGCCTGCCAAGACTATCGCTCATGGCTTGATGTGCCACCGTGGTTGCCGATTAGTGTCCTTAAACCTGCCATGCAGCAAGGCCATTACCTACGTCAGCTCAAACAACTACCTGTTGCTCAAGGCGAACGTCGTATTGGCACGTTGATTATTGGCAGTGGTATAGCAGGCTTAACCGCGGCATGGCGTTTACAACAGCAAGGTTATCACGATTTTTTATTGCTGATGGGCGGTGAACGTTTTGGCAATGCCAATGCAGGACAGTGGCAAGACGTGCCTTATCCGCGTGGTGGACACTATTTACCTTTGCCTACTCTCGAATCAACACATATTCGAGAAATGTTGGCTGCATGGCAAATTATTGAAAAAGACCCATTTAACCTACGACCAACTTATGATGAATTGTCTTTAGTCCATGCACCTGACGAACGGATTTTAATTAACCAACAATGGCATGATGGTTTATTAGCCCATAACGATAAGAACAGCCAAAGCCAACAACAACGATTTTTTCAGCTCATGAATGACTATCAACAGCAGCGTGGCAATGATGGCAAGCCTGTTTTTACCATTCCTATTGCCAGTTGCTCAATGGATAAAACATGGCGAACCTTAGATAAGCTCACGTTTAGCCAATGGCTGACACAACAAGGTTTTAACGATTCTGCCTTACGTTGGTATTTAGATTATGCCTGTAAAGATGATTATGGTTTAGACAGCCAACAGATTTCGGCATGGGCAGGCATTCATTATTTTGCCAGTCGTCATGGCTTAGCGGCTAATGCTAGCGATAATACCGTATTAACGTGGCCTGATGGTTTACAGCATCTCGCCGCAAAAATGCTGCCAAACCCTCAACAGTTAGTCGATGGCTTTGCCCTGAATATTCAAGAACAAAAAGATGACGTAAACGTGTTGTATCTGGATACGACATCAAACAAAATTTTTAACATCAAGGCGCAACAAGTTATTTGTGCCACGCCTTTACACGTCACCCAACATTTACTGCCTCAACTTAACAGCGATGGTATCGACTGGCAACATGATATGCCTGTTCATGCACCGTGGTTGGTGAGTAACTTTTATTTGGATAAGTTTCCGCAAGAGCTAAAAGGTAATGATTTGGCTTGGGATAATGTGATTTATGGTAGTCCACATTTGGGTTATGTGGTTGCCACCCATCAATGGTTACGCGCAGCTAAACCACAATACACCGTGTTTACCGCTTATCATGCTTTTAATTCAGCTAGCACCGCCACCCGTCAATGGTTAAGTACAGCAAAAACAAGCGAACTGTTAAAGATAGGCATTGCCGATTTAAAAACCGCTTACGGTACACAGTTATGGACAAGTGTTAAAGGCGTGGAGTTATGTGTACGCGGTCATGCAATGGCCGCCCCTACTGTTGGCTTCTTAACCAACAAAAGCCGCCAGTATTTACAACAAGCCGATGGCAGAGTGTTGTTTGCCCATAGTGATTTATCGGGCTATTCGATTTTTGAGGAAGCGGCTTGGTGGGGTTGGCAAGCAGCGAATAAGATTTTGAATTAATTCAAAAATATCTTCACTCCCACGTTTATCTCCTGCTCTGGTAAAGACGCATCATTTTGCAGATATTTTCCATAACTCAGATACACCTTAAACATCTGATTAGTTCGCCAATCTAAACGGCCTTGCACATAATCTTGTGCAGGGGCATTGGTATAAGGCTCTGATTGAGTGCTATACAATAAGGTGGCATCTATACTCGGCTGTAATTGCCACTTAGCACTGCTCGACACAAAGACATAATCTTTATTGTTGTAGGGATTATTACCGCCCACCCACACCTGCCCCACTTGGGCGTTTAATTTGAGCTGTTGCCAACTATAGGTGCTTGACCATGACAAAGCGGTTTCGGTACTGTCCGAGCCTAAACCCGAAGCGGCATCACCATTGGCAAATTTATAATCTAAGGCCACGCCATGTTGCCATGCTTCTTTAAATAAGCCATAACTCAAGCCAACACTGGCATCGGCAATGCCTTCTTGCTGTTGTGTTTTGCTGGTAGTAACAGTTTGTGGGGCAATACGCCTAATAATTCGTCCTGTACTGGTACGGGCATACACCGTTTGGCTACTGCTACTGGTGCTTTCTCGGGCTTCAAAGGGCAATTCACCGTACGCCAACCAATTACCATACGACCACCACGGCTGTAAGGCTAAACGATAATTATCACTTGCACCTTGAGCATAATCTTGGCGTTGGTATTTACCGTCCATATCCATGCCAAAACTTGAATCTTCATTAGCATACAAGGCCGACGACGATAATATGCTGATTGCTAATGTTATTTTTTTAATCATGTTTATGCTCCTTTATGATTTATCGTTGTCTTAATAACTCACGACGCAATTCACGGCGTATTTGCAAACGTTGTTCGGGCGTGGCTTGACGTAATTGCTCACGCAAGGCTCGACGCTCCTCAACTGATAATGACTGCCATTTATCGCGCATTAACTCACGTTGTTCAGGCGGCAAGTTTTTAAACCAACGCCATTTGCGTTTTACTTGTTCTTGCTGCTCTGGTGGCAGTTGCAAAAATTCTTGATATTTTGCCATTAGGCGTTGACGCTGTTCGGGAGGCAGCTGTTGCCAACGCTCAAAACGTTGTTTAGCCTGCGTTTTTTCTTCGTCCGATAAACCTTGCCATTGCTCAATACGTTTGGCAATCGAGCTTTGTTTTTGGGCAGGCAAGCTGTCCCAACTGTCTTTAAGATTGGCTAAGGCTTGTTGTGAGCTAGGAGGCAAATCTTGCCAACGCACTCCCTCAGCCCAACTCAAAGAGCTTAATAACAATAAACTCATGATTAAGAAATTTTTCATGGTTTAATCTCCTTGGTATTGCTGGCTGATTGCTCAGTCTTTTTGCTCACAGTTAATGGTTGTTGCGGTGCTGTTTGTTCTAACTCATGGTTAGCGGCATCAAACAATTCTGGCTGCTCACCAAACTCCACCAAATATTGAATAAATGCTGTATCTAAGGGGGTTGGCAGCTTGCCTTGAGCATAACTGGCTTGCCCCCACAAGCAGCTTCCTGCTAATAACCAATGCCATGTCTTCATGTTATTGCTCCTCTGCTAATAACATTATCATCTCCATATCTTCTAACATTTGTGGTTCAACCGTGAGGTGTGTCAGTGGCATATCTGGTGCGACGCTAGATGTGGTCTGCGGTAATTGTTGGGGACTAAACACTAGCAACATCACGCTAGCAGCAATCGCCATACTGCCACCCCAATACCACCATTGTTTACGTTGACTATTTTTTTGTAGCCGTTGTTGCCGCTCGCGCTGTGCTTGCTCGGCAAGTTGTTGCAAAGTTTGGTCAAAGTCATGGGGCTGCTGACTATGCTCATTAAGGGTTTGACAAATATGAGTCACCATCATCTCATCTTTAGGCGAGTTATGAGTCATGATTATTCTCCCCTAAGTTGGCTTTATTTAATGCGCCACGCAAAGCAACTAATGCGCGGCTGTAATGGGTTTTTACACTGCTTTCGCTACACGCCATAACCTGTGCTGTGCTTTGAATATCTAAACCTTCCCATGCACGTAACAAAAAGGCTTGCTGCTGACGCTCTGGCAAGCCACTCAGTACCTGTTGCACTACTTTGATATCACTGGTATTCGCCAATAATTGAGCAGGATTATCTTCGTAGTCATTGGCAATTTGCTCAAAGGGGTTAATCTCATCTTCATCATCTATTTGAATATTACTAAACCATGTTAACCATTTGCTGCGCCGTGCTTGTTGACGCTTCCAATCAGTAATTTGATTGCGCAAAATCCCATAAAATAACGGAGTCCACTGCTCGGGTGGCTTATCGGCATAGTGCTTGATAAAGGCTAACAAACTGTCTTGCACAATATCTTGACTATGATGATGAAAATTGGTCGCCAACTCTGCCATGACTAAGGCACGGCGACCAATATCTTTAAGCCAATGATTGATACCTAAGGGTGTTTGACGACTAGAGCTAGTCATGTTTCGTCCCTGATTGGGTGATGAGTCAACTTGAATCTGACCATAAGCCATTACGCCCCCCAAGGCAAGCATCCGATTGACTCCAGCATCAATTAGCTTTTGTTTCTTGACTCATTTTATGGGTCACGCTGTGCTGTTTGGTTTCACCATTTGGCGTAGTAATCGTGGTGGTTTTGGTCATCGTGCCTGCTTCTTTGTCAACCACGCCCACGGTGCTACGACTGCCTGTTTTGCCTTCGGGATTGGTAAAGGTGCTTTCACGCGTAAAACCATCTTCGGTTTTTTGGGTGATGCTGCTACCGCTATAAGTTTTACCATCGAAGTTTGTACCACTCATGGTGCGGCTATGCGTACCTGCTTCTTTATCATTAACAACGGTGACATTTTTGGTCGCGGTTTGTCCTTCGCTATTGGTCATGGTGCTATTGCGAGTAAAACCATTATCGGTCACGGTTTGGGTAGTATTACGCTGAATCACTTCGCCATTGGCTAGGGTGCGAGTGCTGCTTTGATTGAAGTTCTGACGTTTAGCTGCACGATCATGCATCATCGCACGATGTTCAGCACGAGCTTCTAAGTTGTGACCACCGCCTGCCACACGTGCATCAATACGTTGACTAACACCTAATTCACGTGCAACACCTTGTTGAGCGATGGTTGCTAAAATAGCGGCTAAAATTAAGCTATAACCTTTTGACATGATATTTCTCCGAGATACATTACACAGTACATACCGCCATGTGCAGCATGCTTCTATGAGTAATAACGGCGTGATGACAAAAAAGTTGACAAGAATTTTAAATATTTTTGGCTATAACGATGAAATTCCCCTCCTCGGAGGGGCTAGGGGTGGGTTAAAACTGATAACAAAGAACTGTTTTTAGCCCTTACACCCCCCTAAATCGCCTCTCAAGAGGGGGACTTAACGCTCATTTTTATAAACTTTTTAGCTCCAAAATACTTGTGTAGATACCTTTGCCTACAAAGAGAGGGAGTTATCATCGCTAGTATTTACCGAGTAATCTTATGTTAAACACGCTGTAACCACGCCTTAATCAGAGGTTTAGACAGAATAACTGCTCGCATTGGCACACTGGTACGAATTATTTCGTTAAGCTGTGTCGCCACAGCAATATCAGCAATCGTACAACTATCCCCTACTAAGTATTTAGATATGCTCAACACCGACTCTATTCGTGCCAAATGTCGCTCAAATTCTGCTTCAACATCGGTCTTGCTCATACGTCCCAAGCCTTGCATACGGACTTGTGTTGTTAACGCCACTTTAAATAATGGTTTTAGCATCATACGTTCATAAGCAGGACGACCTTGACTACTGACTTCGACTGCTAGTTCAAGAGCGTTAGCATCCATCGCTCTAAAATAAATTTCGAACCAATATAAAGACTCATCTGACCAATCTTCCCAAATTTCAACTTGGGCTTTGGCCATTGGCTCAATCGGGTACAAACGAGGTGCCTCAGGAAAAGCGTCATCTAAATAACGTGCTATACGGGTGCTGTCTTGTAAACGTTGGCCGTTGATGTCAAGAACAGGTAGCTTTCCTACTTTACTCAAGCGCGGCACTTTGCTACCCAAGATTCCGTTGTAATTGACTACTTGATAACTAATACCTTTATGTTGCAAGGCTTTGGCCACTTTTTGACAAAAAGGTGAAATTTCCCATTGATGTAAGATAGCTTGGCTCATGGTTTGCTCCTAATGAGTTTTGGCTATCTTATACTCAACATTCGAATTACACCAACCCCAACTTCTCTTTCCACTCACTCAACAACGCTTGATGGCTACACTGACTAGGGTGAAAATCTGCTTTATAAAAAGAGAGATATTCGGGCAACAAACGCATCATCATTAAGGCAATTTCGGCCGCATCGGCAATCAATAATTTTATTTGTTGTGGCGAACTAAAACTTTGTTGACGGTCTTGCCATAACAAAGTCAGAGTCATTTTTGCCCAACCTAAAATAAAGGCTCTTGAAGCAGTGCGCATACTGCGACGACGCTGAGCCAAACTCCCCTGTTCATCTTTGGTACTAAACACGTGTTGATAAACATCAAAAGCCACACTTTTATGCTCAACTTCCTCCACCGAATGCCACAACCATAATTGCTGTAAATTATCGTCTAAACCTTGCCATAGTTTGGGATGCTCAAGCAAATAACCTGCAATCATGGCGGTAAAATGCTCATAAGCCACGGTTGCACCTAATTGACGACGTAATGAACGGGTTCGGAGTAAATTGGTACTATTGATGAGACGTTGATTAAATGCCTCTAAGCCATAATCTGCGGCATTAAGTGCCTCGTTAAATTGAGCATGAGCTTGGGAATGCATGGCTTCTTGACCAATAAAAGCCGAAATTTGCTGTTGCAACACGTCATCCGTCACCTGATCACGGACATTACGCACACTGTCAATAAAAAAACGCTCACCTGCGGGAAATGTGGCAGATAATGCCGTTAATAAATGCGCTATGAGCGGCGAACGCCCCACAACATAATGTCTGACTAAACTAGGAGTGACTGTAAAGCGGCTACGGCGAACAGGAAAAGAGCTCATCATTAGCTTACCTTTTTGACAGATACATTTAGCTGCAAATTGTACAAAACAGACTCAATATAAGATTGTACTAACGCGCCAAATACACATTACAGCTTTCAAAACTACATATTCCTTCTATATTGCCCACCCACCGAAAACAAAGCATCGGTAATTTGTCCTAAGGAGCAATAACGCACGGTGTTCATCAACTCGGCAAAAATATTGCCACCTTCAATCGCCACTTGTTGCAAACGTGCTAAGGCTTGTGGGGCTTGCTGTGCATAACGGTGTTGAAAATTTGCCAAACGTTGTAATTGCGATTGCTTTTCGCTGTCGGTTGAACGTGCTAACTCCAAACTTTGTGGTGTGGCATCACCTTTAGGATTGCGGAAAGTATTCACACCAATAATCGGATATTCGCCACTGTGTTTTAAGTGTTCATAATACATAGATTCTTCTTGAATCTTGCCACGTTGATAACCTGTTTCCATTGCGCCTAACACGCCACCACGCTCACTAATTGCTTCAAACTCTTTTAACACCGCTTCTTCGACTAAATCAGTCAACTCGTCGATAATAAAACTACCTTGATTGGGGTTTTCATTTTTCGCCAAACCCCATTCACGGTTAATAATAAGCTGAATCGCCATTGCCCGACGCACACTTTCTTCGGTAGGTGTGGTAATCGCTTCGTCATAAGCATTGGTATGTAAACTGTTGCAGTTATCATAAATGGCAATCAATGCCTGTAACGTAGTACGAATATCATTAAAATCAATTTCTTGGGCGTGTAAACTACGACCGCTGGTTTGAATATGATATTTGAGTTTTTGACTACGTTCGTTTGCGCCATATTTTTCGCGCATGGTCACTGCCCAAATACGCCGAGCCACACGCCCTAACACAGTATACTCAGGATCCATACCATTGCTAAAAAAGAACGATAAATTCGGCGCAAAATCATCAATACTCATGCCCCGCGCTAAATAAGCCTCAACAAAGGTAAAACCATTGGCCAGCGTAAAGGCTAATTGCGAAATGGGGTTCGCGCCTGCTTCGGCAATGTGATAGCCCGAAATAGACACCGAGTAAAAATTACGCACATTATGTTCAACAAAATATTGCTGAATATCACCCATCACTTTTAAGCTAAATTCGGTAGAAAAAATACAGGTATTTTGACCTTGATCTTCTTTTAAAATATCGGCTTGCACCGTGCCACGGACATTTTCTAGCGTCCATTGTTTAATGTTTGCCAATTCTGCATCGTCGGGTTGGCGTTGTTCTTTGGCGACAAATTTTTCAATATTTTGGTCAATCGCGGTGTTTAAAAAGAACGCCAAAATAGTCGGTGCTGGGCCATTAATGGTCATCGACACCGAGGTCATGGGATGGGTTAAATCAAAACCACCATACAAGACTTTCATATCTTCTAAAGTTGCAATCGACACGCCCGAATTACCAATTTTGCCATAAATATCAGGACGCTCAGCAGGATCATTACCATACAAAGTGACTGAGTCAAACGCGGTTGATAACCGTTTGGCAGGCATACCTTCGGAGACTTTTTTGAAGCGTGCATTGGTACGAAAGGCATCACCCTCACCCGCAAACATTCGTGTCGGGTCTTCACCTTCACGTTTAAACGGAAACACCCCTGCGGTAAAAGGGAACTCCCCTGCAATATTTTCGCGTAATTGCCACGCTAAAATATCACCTGCATCATGAAACTTTGGCAAAGCTACTTTGGGAATTTTGTTGCCTGATAAGCTGGTATAGGTCAGTTTGGTACGCAATTCTTTATCACGAATTTTAACCACCAATTCATCTTGGCTATAACGCTGTTTTAACTCCGACCAACGGGCTAATAGTTGTTTAGATTCATGGCTGAGTTGTGCGTCTTTTTGCTCGATGATTTGTGTTAAGCCCTCACCCCAACCCTCTCCCACAGGAGAGGGAGCATCTTTTAACATCAATTGAGTCGCTTGTAATTGCTGACGTTGGCGCGCCAATTGGGCTTGTTGCTCAACATAAGCATGATAACTACGCACAGCATCGGCAATTTCGGCTAAATAACGTACCTTTGCAGGTGGTACAATGCTTTGTTGTTGGCTCGAACTACGCACACTCACCACAGGCAATTGACTGTTTTTGGGCGCTACCCAACCTTTATTAATTAAATCGGCTTTGAGTTGCTGATATAACGCCGTGACCCCATCATCATTAAAACGCGCCGCAATCGTGCCAAAAACGGGCATGGTTTCGGGCATTTGCATAAACGCTTCACGATTACGTTGCACCTGTTTGCACACATCACGTAAGGCATCTTTTGCGCCTTTGCGGTCAAACTTGTTAATGGCGACAATATCGGCAAAATCGAGCATATCAATTTTTTCGAGCTGTGAGGCCGCACCAAACTCAGGCGTCATGACATATAAGGACAAATCCACATAAGGCACAATCGCTGCATCACCCTGACCAATGCCCGAAGTTTCAACAATAATCAAATCAAAATTGGCCACTTTGCAAGCGGCAATCACATCGGGCAAAGCTTGCGAAATTTCTCCACCTGTACTGCGTGTGGCCAACGAACGCATATAAATATTGGGATGATGAATGGCGTTCATGCGGATTCTATCGCCCAATAATGCACCACCTGATTTACGCCGTGATGGGTCAATCGAAATAATGGCAATATTAATGCTATCGTTAAAATCTAAACGAAAACGGCGTAAAATCTCATCGGTTAAACTCGATTTTCCTGCGCCACCTGTGCCTGTAATGCCCAAAACAGGTGTTTTTTTATCGACCGCAGCCGCTAGTAATTCTTTTTTATAGGGCAGAACATCGGCTTCTAAGGCAGAAATAATCCGCGCTAAGGTTCGCTGACGCAACATAACATCAGCCGCTTGTAAATCGGCAAAATCAACAGGGTATTGATGGGCTAAATCTTGGTCTGCACCTTGCGCACAAAGGTTAATCATGCCTTGTAAACCAAGGGTTGTACCATCTTCTGGGGAAAAAATCTTCGTCACGCCATACTCATGTAAGGCTTTAATTTCGGCAGGCACAATCACCCCACCGCCACCACCAAACACTTTAATATGGCCAATGCCACGCTCACGCAGCAAATCAATCATATAACTAAAAAATTCGTTGTGACCACCCTGATACGAGCTAAGAGCAATGCCATGCGCATCTTCTTGCAAAGCACAAGTGACAATCTCATCCACCGAGCGATTATGTCCTAAATGAATCACCTCACAACCTGTCGCTTGCAACATACGGCGCATAATGTTGATAGAGGCATCGTGGCCGTCAAACAAGCTAGCTGCGGTCACAAAACGCACTTTGTTTTTAGGTTGATAAAGCTCTGGCTTGTGATAGGTGGTCATTGCCCATGTTCCTCTTGCTTAATACTTTTAATATAGCCCATAATTTGGTACTGGAGATTAAAGCAAGCACTTGCTTGGTGGCAATGTGTTTTTGGGACAGTAGCCTTCAATTTCGATTCAAAAACTGTTTAGTGCCTGTTTATTTCTTTTTTATGTTTTAGTGCTAATAATCATTAAATTAACACAAATACACATAGGCACAGCACACATGACAACACTTATTTATGGTGGCAGTGGCGGGATTGGTCAAGCCATTGCTAAACGCTTACATCAACAAGGTCAACAGTTGCATTTAGTGGGGCGTGATGCCACAAAACTAGCTGCCTTTGCCCAAACGATAGGCGCAAGTTATACCTGTGGTGATGTGACGAATCCTGAATTGTTTGGCCAAGCAACCGCCGAAGCAGGTGAACAATTGACAGGTTTAGTGTATGCGGTGGGGAGCATTAACCTAAAACCTTTACGCCGATTGACCATTGAAGACTTTCAACAAGATTATGCCATAAACAGTATGGGCGCAGCCTTAGCTGCACAGGCAGCTTTTCCCGTTTTGAAAAAGAATAGCTCAGCCTCCGTAGTGTTTTTTTCGAGTATTGCCAGCCAGCAAGGTTTTAGTAGTCATGCGTCAATTAGTATGGCTAAAGCCGCTGTTAATGGTTTAACTTTGGCGTTAGCAGCAGAGTTTGCGCCTCATATTCGGGTCAATGCCATTGCGCCTTCATTAACCGCTACACCGTTAGCCGCTTCATTAACCAATAATCCCACTGTGGCGGAAGCGATTGCCAATTTACACCCTATTCCACGTTTAGGCACAGCAGACGATATCGCAGCTTTGGCATGTTTTTTATTAAGCAGTGATAGCAGTTGGCTAACAGGGCAAATTTTGCATGTGGATGGTGGTCGCTCTACGCTTAGACCGAAAGGCTGAATGTGCCTAAGAGAATTGCGAAAGCCGATTTGCCAAGTAAAATTTGTGTGGTTTGCCAACGTCCTTTTTCGTGGCGCAAAAAGTGGGAAAAATGTTGGTCTGAGGTGCAATATTGTTCGGAACGGTGTCGGCGTAGTAGGTGTGTAATACAATACTGATGGCACTCATTATTGTCGTAGCCGTGTATGTAGCGTAGCGAAATACAGGATATACATTTTTTGCTCTAAAATCACATAATCTACTGTTTTTAATAACATAATCCCGTGTTACGTTGCACTGCACACGAGCTACGGCCACTCCTGAACATACAAGAAAATCACAATATCATCAGCCTCATATCCTATGGTTGATTCAAAAAAAATCACAATTAACTTTTGGCACTCATAAGCAAGTCCATAATCGCTCCTCCTTCTTCATCAATCTACAACAAAACATTTGCAAAATCCCCCCTTCACCCCCATAACTAGCACAATTTGTTCTTATTATTTTGAGAAGCCCCATGAACGCACAATTGCAACAACAACTTGCTTGGTTAAGCCCTCAAGCCACCGTGTTAAAAAATATGCGTCGGGGTTTAGAAAAAGAAGCCTTACGCATGAGCAAAGATGGCATGATTAGCCAAACCGAGCATCCGCGTGCTTTAGGCTCAGCATTAACCCATCCACACATCACCACCGATTATTCCGAAGCCTTAATCGAACTGATTACCCCTGCCACCAAAAGCATTGATGAAACGTTGGACTTTTTAGAAGACCTACATCGCTTTTGTTATCAAAATATGGGCGAAGAACGCTTATGGCTTAACTCTATGCCCTGTATGATTGGTTTAGAAGATAGCCAAATTCCACTGGCATATTATGGCGAATCCAATATTGGCAAACTCAAAACCTTGTATCGTCATGGCTTGGGCGTGCGTTATGGCCGCAAAATGCAAACCATTGCGGGCATTCACTATAACTTGTCATTCCCTAACGAATTTTGGCAAGCATGGCAACAAGCCAGCCAAAATACTCAAGATTTACAAGAATTTATTAACGAAAAATACTTTGCACTCATTAGAACCTTTCAACGTCATAGTTATTTATTATTGTATTTGCTAGGGGCAAGCCCTGCGGTGTGTTCGTGCTTTTTATTAGGCCGAGAACACAATCTAAAAAGCCTGAGTGCAGGCACGTTATATCAACCTTACGCCACCTCGTTACGCATGAGCCGTTTAGGCTATCAAAATACCGTACAACGCGATTTACAAGTTTCTTATAATCATCTGCCTGATTATATTGATAATTTAAGTCATGCCATTCATACCGAATACGCGCCATTTGCTGAATTAGGCATTAAAAAAGACGGTGTTTATCAACAAATGAATGCCAATATCTTGCAAATAGAAAACGAGTATTACGGCTTAATTCGTCCCAAACAAACCGCACAACGTGGCGAAAAACCCACTCAAGCCCTCAAAGCGCGTGGTATTGAATACATCGAGATGCGTTGTGTTGACCTTAATCCCTTTAGCCCGATTGGTATTGATAGTTCAACGGCACACTTTTTAGAAGTGTTTGCCTTACACAGTGTACTCAGCGATAGTCCCGACTTTACCCCTGCCAAATATGCCGAGTTAGCCCAACGCCAAGAACAAATGGTTGAACAAGGTCGCGCAGCAAATTTGCACATTACGATTAACGGTCAACAAGCAAACTTTAAAGACTGTGCTGTCGAGCTATTAGAAGAAATGCAACAAGTGGCTGTGGTGCTAGACAATGCGCATCACACGACCCGTTATAGTGAATCTATTAGCCAACAAATGGCTAAAATTGAAAATCCTGAACTGACTTATGCCGCACAAGTGTTGGCACAGATGTCCAAACACAATAATAACTTTTTTGCCTTTGGCGCAGCGATTGCCGAACAACATCGAGATTACTTTTTAAGTCAGTCTTTGTCGGCAGAGCGTTTAGCAGCGTTTGAGCTACAAGCACAAGAATCTTTAGCCGCCCAAAAAACCATTGAAGAAAGTGACACCTTAAGTTTTGACGAGTTTTTGGCCGAATATATTAAATAACAGTATTGTTACTGTTGAATACCTGATTTTGGGTTAAAAATAGGATTATAACGATGAAATTCCCCTCCTCGGAGGGGCTAGGGGTGAGTTAAAACGGACAAAAAAGTCTTGTTCTTAGCCCTCACACACCCCTAAATCCCCTCTCAAGAGGGGACTTACTGCCGACTTTTTGAGAGCAACCACATGACTTTACCCTCTCCCCGTTTAACCAATTTAGCTATTTTTTTGTTAACCTGTATTAGCATGGCTTTTGCCTTGTATTTACAACATTATCAACATCTTGAACCATGCCCACTGTGTATTTTTCAACGTGCCGCAGTGATTGGCATTGGTGTCAGTGCCTTAGTAGCCGCTATTCATAATCCTGCAGTTTTAGGCCGACGTATTTATGCGGGCTTAACCTTGCTTGCTACTGCATGGGGTTTAGCGGTGGCTGGTCGTCATGTGTGGTTGCAACATTTACCTGCCGATGAAGTTCCCTCATGCGGGCCGGGTTTAGATTATTGGATAGAAACCTTTACACCACTAGAAGTAGTTGCCAAAGTATTTAGAGGCTCGGGCGAATGCGCCAAAGTGGACTGGACATTTTTAGGCTTTAGTTTGCCTGAATGGACATTGGTGATGTTTGTGGGTTATGCCGCTGTTGCCATGTGGCAGTTAATTCGTAGGAGCTAGGCTTCGACTTCGCTCAACCACCCCGACTCCACTCAATCAACGCAAAATGCACCCTGAGCGGAGTCGAAGGGCAACGCCCTAAATTATGTTTTATTCCTCGTTACTACTACACTCAGGTGCGTTTGGCTCAATTTTACAACGCACCTTTTTTAATACCTTCATCATCGTCACATCATAAACCCCTTCTTTAGTAAGCTGAATACGCGCTTGACGCAAGGCTTCTTGGTAGGATTTTTCGTGTTCTGGCTCCAAAATCATCCAGTATTTTTTGGGAACGTCTTTTTCGTTTTTATCAATGGTATTAAAAATCTTATCTAACATTTCATCCTGAAATTGACCTGTCATGGCTCTAAAGGCTGCTACACGGCTATCAATATCGGGCGATTTCTTTTTGAGTGCATCACGGTTAATGACCAAGCTAGCGGTCATTTGTGCTACAGGCGTACTATAAATACCGCCTTTATCACCCAAACCTTGTTTTAATTCGTAAGGCCAATACACCATAGCAGGTGCTACTAAAGCATCTACCTCGTTGGCATTAAAGGGCTTGGTAAATCCACCCACGTCCGATGATACTGCTTCAAAACCCATCTTGGTCATTGCACTTGCTAAAGAGTTATCCCAGTTAATCACTGAGACTTTTCTGCCTTTGAGCTGTTCAATTTCTTCGTTTCTATCTTTAATGTGCAAATACTGCGCGCCTACAGGAAAGACACTGACAATTTGATAAGGCTGACTAATCGTTAGTGGTTCTAATTTGGGGTCGAACAAAGTTTTGAGCAATAAGCGCATATGGTCATAAGTTGGAATACCGCCTACCGCATCCACACTGCCCATAAACTTATTAAACTCGCGTGCGCGTAAGGTAGAAAGCACCGCACCGTCACATTTACCTGCCTTAAATGCCTCAGCCACCTTGCCTTCGTCGGACATGACTTTAAAATCGGCAATGATATTCCAACGACGGGCAATTAAACCTAAATCTTTAGCACGGCTATAAAACTCACCTGTTGAACCTTGCATATCAAAAAAGCAAATCGAGACTTTCATGGGGGTTACAAACGCGGGAGGCAAGCCTTTGACATTGGGCTGCAAATCTTTGGCTATCGGTAAGATAGTCGGCAGCATTCGCCTGAGACATAAACAAAGCGATAGGCGCAATTTTTATAAGCTGAGTAAGGGACTTAAACATAGACTATCCTTTTTTTAAAAATATATTGGCACTCGGCCAATGTTTTTTGTCGTTAATTGTTATGGCTACTTGTTGTTATAGTGCGATTTTAAGATTTTGGCAACAATTTGGCGCGTTCTTTTTTAGATGGGTACTGCGTAATTTGTAATTCAACTGGTGTTCCTTTGGTATATTCCTGTTCGCGTATCACTCGTACCGACCGACCATCGGCCAAACGAACCAAATACGCTTTTTCGTAGATTTTTTCAATAATACCTTGTGTTTGATAGACTTTTACTGGTTCACCTTCATCAACAAACCAAAAAAATAGAGACATGACAACCAGCATGGCTGCTAGGGTATATGCTTTGGCTGAGCGTCCTTCAATCAGTAATTTGAGCATTTTTTAACAGTCTAATGATTATCTTTTTGGTATTTGTCACGCAAGAGCATTTTTCGCAACTGGCGCAAACTTTGTAGTGGTTCATCGGCCAAATTATAGTTAAAGATTAACGCTGGCACAAAACCTTCGGGGTCGCCACTGCCCCATAACTCTATTTTTGTTCCCGATTTTGCCAAGGGTGTCAGTAACCAAGTACTGCTAAAATTGGTTAATCGTACTCTTTTGGTACTGGTGTCAATGGTCACAGGATAATTGCTTAATGCTTGTGTTTTAGTGAGTAATTGCCCTGTTTTAAGTGGTTGCACATAGTTATATACCACCATATCACGCTCTACAAAAGGATACGGTAATTTATAAACCACATATACCCAGCTACGATTTTTTTCTTTTTTTAACACTTTGACTTGTTTAATACGTGCCAACCATTGTGGCCAAGCAGGAATATCAGACAAAACGGCCAAGACCGTTTGTGGATTTTGTGGGACGACAGTAACAGCTTTAAATTGATGATACGAACTGTCGTCTTGAGAGCTGGTAAATACTTGAATATTACGTTGTGTATCTTGTTTGCTAAGCTGCCAGTTTGACTGAGCATAACTGATTTGCATCAGCATAGATAAAATAGCAAAACTCAGCAGGCGCATAATTAGTCCACACGCGGCCAGTCCCGCGCTTTTGCAAAATCTTCGGCTTGTTGTTGGTTGCTAAACACAGGATGGATATTGTCTAATAACCACAACAAAAAGGCATGATACCTCACAGGGTCAACATCATGGTAGTTGATAATACCATGCTTTTTTGACCAGTAAACAATACGATAGTGCGTTGAATCCTCACCAATGACAAAAGGAAAATAATCTTCGTTTTGGCCTGTTAACTGCCACATATCAATATCAGCGTATTGATGTGAATAATGGCTAATTTGCTCAGTGCTTAGATTTTGATTAGCGTAAGAGATAAAGTTAGGCATGGTTTTTTATTTTACGAAATGTAGGGGCTGTTGACGTTTGGTGTTTGCCCTCACCCCAACCCTCTCCCACAGGAGAGGGAGTCCTCTCTCCCTGAGGGAGAGAGCTAGAGTGAGGGTTAAGATGGCGTAAAATGCTTAGAAATCAGCCTAAACTGAGTTTGTCATCAAAACGTCAACAGCCCCTAATATGAGTGGATGCAAAAAACCACAAACAATCAATAGGATGGGTTTCGTTCATCACCATACTACTGAATATGCGCCAAAATACCATCCAACTCCTCGAACGAGTTATAACGAATCACTAACTTACCTTGGCCTTTTTTGTTGTAATCAATCTGCACTGCCGCACCAAGCCTATCAGCCAAACGCTGCTGCAAATCAGCCACATTAGGGTCAACACGCTTTTCGGTTTGAGGCTTATCTTGTGCCGCTAACAAACTACGCACTAATGACTCTGTTTGACGCACCGAAAAACCTTTAGCCACAATCAAACGTGCAACTTCCGCTTGTTGATTTTGAGGTAACGCCAACAAAGCACGCGCATGACCCATTTCAATATCGCCATGCTCTAATAAGGTTTTTACTTCGCGCGGTAAGGCCATTAAGCGCAATAAATTACTGACTGTGGCGCGTGCTTTACCCACCGCTTCGGCAATTTGTTGATGGGTTAAACCAAACTCCTCAACAAAACGGTGCATGGCCGTAGCTTGCTCCATCGGGTTTAAATCTTCACGTTGAATATTTTCAATCAACGCCATCGCCATTGCCGTATCATCATTAATTTGACGAATAATCGCAGGAATACTGTCTAAACCTGCCATTTGTGCCGCGCGCCAACGACGTTCCCCTGCAACAATTTCATAGCTATCTTCGCCTATGCTGCGTACAACAATCGGCTGCATCACACCTTGTGCTTTAATAGAATCGGCTAATTCTTGCAAAGCCACAGGATTCATGTCACGACGTGGTTGATAACGACCACGCTGCAATTGCTCTAAGGGTAACTTTAAAAGACTGACGGTTGGCTCTTGGGCTGTCATTGACTCGACGGCTGCCACTTCATCTTTCGCTTGACGTACTGCCCCCAATAAAGCATCCAATCCTCGACCTGTGCCTAAACCTCTTTTTTTGGTACTCATGCTACTTTTCTCTTTTTATCTTTTTTAATCAATTCGGCCGCCAAACTTAAATAAGCATAAGCTCCTCGAGAACCTTTGTCATAGTGCATCACAGGCATACCATGTGCAGGTGCTTCGGCCAAACGAATATTACGTGGAATCACTGTTGTAAATACCTTATCACCAAAATGATGAATGAGCTCTTGAGAAACGTCATTGGCTAAAGTATTGCGCGGGTCAAACATGGTACGAACAATACCACGAATTTGTAGGCGCGGATTGAGTTTGGCGGTCATGCGTTCGATGGTATTGGTTAAGTCGGCCAAACCTTCTAGAGCATAATATTCACATTGCATTGGAATAATTACGCCATCAGCGGCTACCAAAGCATTTAACGTTAACATGCTTAACGATGGCGCACAGTCGATTAAAATAAAATCATAACTTTTGGCGATTTGTTCAATGGCTTCTTTTAGGCGCAATTCACGGCGTTCTAAATCAAATAAGCTAATTTCTGCACCACTTAAATCCCGATTAGCCCCCAACACGTCATAACCTGCTTTTGGTGCTTTTTGAATGGCGACTTTAATGGGCGTATCGCCTAAAACCACATCATAAACCGAATATGGCAAATTATTTTTATCGACACCTGAACCCATTGTGGCATTACCTTGTGGGTCAAGGTCGATGAGCAACACGCGACGTTTTACTGCTGCTAAAGAAGCGGCTAAGTTAACGGTGGTTGTGGTTTTGCCAACACCACCTTTTTGATTAGCAATCGCCAAAATTTGCGTCATTTTGTGACTTCCTAATAAAACTTATGTTCGTCCCAATACCAATAAATGTCGGGCTTCATCCAAAAAAGGCACTTTCAAGGGTGTTGATGATAACACGCGCATGCTTGCTGGCATGTCATCAATTTCTGCTTGTGGATATTGTCCTTTCATCGCCAACAATACGCCATCCTCAGCCAATAAATGTTCACACCATTGACAAAAATCCACCAAACTAGAAAAAGCTCGGCTAATCACTTGTTTTTGCTTAGCTAAATTTGCTTGTTCAACTCGTGCATGATGCACACGGACATTCTTGAGTGCTAATTCTGCCACCATTTGCCGTAAAAAACGGGTCTTTTTGCTATTACTGTCTAACAAATCGACTTGTAATTGTGGTTGGGCAATCGCCAATACTAAGGCTGGAAAGCCTGCACCTGTGCCCACATCTAACAATGTGTCATGTTTGATGTGTGGTAACACGGCCAATGAATCCAAAAAGTGTTTAATGACAATATCTTTGGGTTCACGAATGGCGGTAAGATTAAAAGCGGCATTCCATTTTTGCAAAGCAGCCATATAAAACTCAAGTTGACTCATGGCTTGGGGTGCAATATTTAAGCCGAGTTGGTCAATACCTTGATTGAGCAGTTGTTGAGGTGTAAGCATAATTAGGTAAAATTTTTAGACAGGTATAAGATGAGGGGCAAAATGTCTTTACCCCTCAGTCGACAGTAAAAATGTTTAGCCCACCAATTTCATATTGGCTAAGACTTTTTCTGGATTGACGCGGTAATCGCTTATTTATGTCCATTTTAGGCACTTTTAGTGCCTTCATGTTCATAAAACGCGCTTATAGCAGTACTATGCGTCAATCCTTTCTTTTTCAAATAAATCATCAACAATGACACCGCCGCAGGCGTCACGCCCGAAATACGGCCAGCCTGTGCCAACGTTGCAGGTTTAATGGTTTTAAGCTTTAAACGCACTTCGTTTGATAAACCTTGCACACGGTCATAATCAAAGTCAGGCGGTATCAGCATTTCTTCAGACTTACGCAATCTCGCCACTTCCTCTTGTTGACGGTCTATGTACCCACTGTATTTAGCACTGATTTCAATTTGCTCACCCACTTCAGGGGCAACTTGTGCGTCTGTTAAGCTGGCTAATTGTTCAAAACTCACTTGTGGGCGTTTTAACAAATCTAACAAATTGTTTTCACGCGCTAATTCTTGACCTGTCATTTCGGTAAAACGTTGCGCCAAGTCAGTTTGAGGGTGAATAAAAGTTTCTTTCATGCGTTGGCTTTGTTGGGCAATGGCCTCTTGCTTTTCGCTAAAGACACGCCAACGCACATCATCTACCAAACCAAGCTTACGGCCAATTTCGGTTAAACGCGCATCAGCGTTATCTTCACGCAACAACAAACGATATTCGGCGCGTGAGGTAAACATGCGGTAGGGTTCTTTTGTACCCAACGTAATCAAGTCATCAACCAATACCCCTAAATAGGCTTGGTCACGGGTTGGATACCAGCCCTCTTTGTCTTGGGCGCGTAAACCAGCGTTAATGCCTGCTAATAAACCTTGTGCGCCTGCTTCTTCATACCCTGTGGTGCCGTTAATTTGCCCTGCAAAAAACAAGTTTTTAATGACTTTGGTTTCGAGGGTATGTTGCAAGTCTTGTGGATTAAAATAATCGTACTCAATGGCATAACCTGGACGAATAATATGGGCGTTTTCTAGCCCTTTCATGGAGCGTACTAATTGAATTTGCACATCAAACGGCAAACTGGTGGAAATACCATTCGGATACAATTCGTGGGTATTTAAACCTTCGGGTTCGATAAAAATTTGGTGTGATAATTTGTCGGCAAAACGATGAATTTTGTCTTCAATCGAGGGGCAGTAACGTGGCCCTACACCCTCAATTACGCCTGTGTACATCGGTGAACGGTCTAAACCACTGCGAATAATGTCATGGGTTTTTTCGTTGGTGTGGGTAATCCAACAGCTAATTTGCTTGGGGTGCATCTCCAAACTGCCCAAATAGGACATGACAGGCGTGGGTGTGTCACCGGGTTGTTCAGTCATCACGCTAAAATCAACACTTTTGGCATCAATACGCGGTGGCGTACCTGTTTTTAAACGACCAACACGCAAAGGCAATTCGCGCAAACGATTCGCCAAGGCAATCGAAGGTGGATCACCTGCACGACCACCACGGTAGTTTTCTAAACCAATATGAATCGTGCCGCCCAAAAACGTGCCTGTAGTCAATACCACAGAGGTGGCAGAAAAGTGGATACCTGTTTGACTAATCACACCTTTGACAGTGTCGCCTTCGACAATCAAGTCATCAGCCGCTTGTTGGAAAATATCGAGATTTGCTTGGTTTTCAAGAATGCTACGAATCGCTGCTTTATAAAGCACACGGTCGGCTTGGGCGCGTGTGGCGCGGACGGCTGGCCCTTTACTGCCATTTAATACTCGAAATTGGATGCCACCTTTGTCGGTGGCTAAGGCCATTGCCCCACCTAAAGCGTCAATTTCTTTGACTAAATGGCTTTTACCAATGCCGCCAATGGCTGGGTTGCAGCTCATTTGACCTAAAGTTTCGATATTGTGGGTCAATAACAAAGTTTGACAGCCCATACGCGCAGCGGCCAAGGCTGCTTCTGTGCCTGCATGGCCACCACCAATGACAATCACATCGTAAACTTTAGGATAACGCATAACACCACACCGCGATAATAAACAAACGATTTGCTTAACAAGCAATTTAACCGCTTATTATAACGTCTAGCGTGGCTGTATTGTTAGTATTATTTAAGGCTTTAACTTTCTAAATAAAGCAGTCCGTTGTACGGTATCTAAAACGGATGGCACAGCACGTTTAGCCGCATACAATGCCCATGCTTCGGGGCTAACAGGCACAATCGCACGATTATGTTTAATGGCACTGACAATCGCCTCGGCCACACCTTCTGGGCCATAATTACGTTTTTTATAAATATCAACAATTTTGGCTTGTGCTTGTACCGTTTCACCGTTGGTGCGCATTGCCGATACAATATTGGTGTTAATCACACCAGGGCAAATAGCACTCACACCCACATTAAACTCAGCCATTTCAATGCGTAATGACTCACTTAAACCCATCACCGCATGTTTACTGGCCGAATACGCCGACATATTAGGTGCGGCATAATATCCTGCGGCAGAAGCCAAATTGACAATATGGCCTGTGCCACGCTTGGCCATTTCTGCTCCAAAGGCTTTGCAACCATGCACAACGCCCATCACGTTAATACTAAATACCCAATTCCAATCTTCAATAGGCGTTTGCAAAAACTCACCCGATGTGGCCACACCTGCATTATTCACCAAAATATCTAACACACCATGTTGCGTATGGACACGCTCTGCTAAGGCTTGCATGGCCACCCAATCCGAAACATCGGCAGTTTCACAAAAGGCTTGACCACCTTGCGCTTGAATTTGTTGTTGTGTTTCTTGTAAAGATTGCGGATTACGGTCGGTGATAATCACTTTTGCGCCTAGTTGCGCGAGCAATATCGCTGTAGCACGACCAATACCCGAACCTGCGCCTGTCACTAAGGCTAATTGTTGATAAAAAGACATGTTTTACCCTCTGTGTGAGATTTTAAAATGCGACAAAATCTAGCACCATAGTACCACTTTTGCAATGACCGTCTTACCTATTGACCATATATGAAATTGCTAAAAAAGGCTATGATTAAAAAAATACTTGAGGTTTGTGTAATGATTCCTGCCAAATATGGCCATTATGTGTTTGCCTTTTTTATGGCGTTGTTAATGTCGTGTATTATGTCTTTGGTGATTACGATTTTTAATGTAGGCTTAGTAGATAACTTATTGTTTATTTGGCTAAAAGCATGGGCTTTTGCTTTTTGTGTGGCTTTTCCTACCATTAACGTGGTTGCGCCAATTGTGCGTAAACTGGTGGCTTTAGTGATGACTAAAGATTAAGCCCCTTCGACTCCGCTCAGGGGGTGGCGTTGTGTTGGTTGAACTTGGCCAGCCCTGAACCTGCCGAAGGGTTGAAACCAACAAAAAATGTTAAAGCTCCCTCTACTTTTTAACTTGCTCACGTTCTTGTTGATATTGCTGATAAGGTTTGGCATGTTTTTGCATACATTGTTGATATAGCTCACCTTGTAATTTTTGACATTCGACTTGTTGGCCTTGCTGCACCGCATCATACATTTGTTGATGGCTACAAGCAGACAGAGACAAGATAGTTAGACTCAATGTACTCAGTTTTAATATCACTTTTTAGACCTCACCCTAGCCCTCTCCCCAAAAGGTTGAGGAGATTTCATTATTCAAAAACACTTATAAACGACTAATATTGACTATTTTAGGACTTACGCGGTTATTGCTTATTTGTTCAGTAAAAATCATTTTAGACGATTTTTACTGAACAAAACGCACTAATTTCGGCGAAATGCCTAAGTCCTGAACTTCTACCGCACGCGCTCGTAATTGACCACAACCACCATCAATATCTTGCCCTGCACTATTGCGTACTTTGGTTAATACCCCTCGACTATGCAAATATTTGACAATTTCAACAATCCGTTCCCCTTCAGGCCGTTGATAGTCATCCCCTTCTAAACTATTAAAGGGAATCAAATTAAGCACCGCATATTTGCCTTTAAATAATTTTAAAATCGCGTCTAACTCATCCTGACTATCATTAACACCTTTTAATAATGTCCATTGTACTTGGGTGGGATGTTTGACTAATCGTGCATAAGACTCGGCTAATTCCATCAGCTCTTGGGGAGAAATTTTGGGGGCTTTGGGGAGTAAATACTCACGTAAATCGGCTTTGGTGGTATGTAAAGACAAAGCAAGGGCTGGTTTTACTTTTAATGTAGGCAATCTATCAAATACGCGCATATCACCCACGGTTGATAACACCAAATTTTTATGAGCAATAAACGCATCTGTGCCTAAAATATCTATTGCTTCTAAGACATTATCTAAATTATGGGCAGGCTCACCCATCCCCATAAATACTACTTTTTTAACAGGCCGACGACGGCGTGCTTGCACCACTTGCGCGACCATTTCTAAGCTCGTCACTTGGCGCAATAAACCACTTTTTCCCGTCATACAAAATCGACAACCGACTGCACAACCGACCTGACTAGAAATACACACGCCGTCTCGCGGTAGCAACACGCTTTCGACCATTTGGCCATCGGGTAAATCTATCAATAAACGCACCGAACCATCTGCCGCAGGATGCTCGGAACGAACTCGCGCCAAGTTGTCTAATTTTTTGGCTAAATTGGGTAAATCTTGGCGGACGGCTAAGGGCAAAAACTCGGGAATATCTTTACGAGCTGCACCCGACTCTAAAGGACGAGCATCTAACCAAGCGCGTAAAATACGTTGACGATGCGCAAATTGCGCGCCAAGTTGGGTGAGGTGCTGGTGGAAGTCGGAGAGCTGCATATCACATGGTCTGTCAAAAATCATTAGGCTATTGTAACCCATTAAATAATAAAAGACTCCCTTGCACTCCCTCCCCACACTCTTTAGACTAAATCCCCCTGCTAAAGACTATATGACTGCTCATGACCACACATTTTCCTGCCGATTCTGTAGGCTTAGTCACCCCACAACGTGTTGATTTTACACAGCCTTTATTGCTTGCTTGTGAGCGCACCCTAGACGCATATACGCTCATGTTTGAGACCTACGGTACGCTAAATGCCGATAAATCAAACGCCATTTTGATTTGTCATGCCTTGTCGGGGCATCATCATGCGGCAGGCTATCACAGCGAAAACGACAAAAAAGCGGGTTGGTGGGATAGTTGTATTGGCCCTAATAAAGCCATTGATACTAATCAATTTTTTGTAGTCGCACTCAACAATTTGGGAGGCTGTCACGGCTCTACAGGCCCAGCCTCGTTTAACCCTGCCACAGGCCGTTTGTATGGTGCAGACTTTCCCTTAATGACCGTTAAAGATTGGGTGCAATCGCAAGTACGGCTAATGGACTATTTGGGCATTGACTGTTGGGCAGCCGTCATTGGCGGTTCATTGGGCGGTATGCAAGTCTTACAGTGGACGGTGGATTTTCCGCAGCGACTACGCAGCGCGGTGATTATTGCCAGCGCGCCCAAACTCTCGGCACAAAACATTGCCTTTAACGAAGTGGCACGGCAGTCAATTTTATCTGACCCAGACTTTTATGGCGGCCATTATTACGAACAAGACACCTACCCCAAACGGGGCTTAATTTTGGCGCGAATGGTCGGGCATATTACCTATTTATCTGACGATGCGATGAAACAAAAATTTGGCCGTGACCTCAAAACAGGTAAGTTTTTGTATGGTTATGATGTTGAGTTTCAGGTGGAATCTTATTTGCGTCATCAAGGCGAAGTGTTTTCTAAAAACTTTGATGCTAACACCTATTTACTAATGACAAAGGCATTGGACTATTTTGACCCAGCGCGTGAATATAATGATGACTTACAACAAGCCTTAAAAAGTGCCAACTGCCGTTTTTTGGTGATTTCTTTTACTACCGACTGGCGATTTTCTCCCCAACGCTCACAAGAAATTGTTAACGCACTCATTGCTCAAGGCAAACAAGTTGCCTATGCCGACATTGATGCACCACAAGGCCATGACTCATTCTTATTTCCTATTCCGCGTTATGTCACTTTGCTCAAAAACTTTTTAACTAGCGTACAAGCAACTGTTAAAGGAACTCATCATGCGTCTTGATTTACGTTTGGCCGAACGCTGGATAAAACCTAAGTCTCATGTGTTAGATTTGGGCTGTGGCGATGGCGAATTATTAGCCCACTTACGCGATAATTTTGCGGTTACAGGTTATGGCCTCGAAATTGACGAAGATAAAATCAACGACTGTGTGGCGCGTGGCGTAAATGTTATTCAACAAAATTTGAATGATGGCTTAGCCAATTTTGCCGATAACAGCTTTGACAACGTGATTATGACTCAAGCCTTACAAGCTGTCGAAAAGCCCGATAAACTCTTGTTAGATATGTTGCGTGTTGGCAAACAAGCCATCATTACTTTTCCTAATTTTGCCCATTGGAAAACACGCGGTTATTTGTTTTTGAAAGGTAAAATGCCAGTATCCGAAGCTCTGCCCTATTCTTGGTATAACACACCTAACATTCATCTTTGTACTTTTAAAGATTTTGAAATTCTGTGCCAACAATTAGACATTAAAATCCTTAATCGTTTAGCGGTGGACGATGACTTGCAGGATAATTTGTTAATGAAACGCTTTCCCAACTTAATGGGTGAAGTGGCTATTTATCGGGTGAGCCGATAACTCATGGCAATTCCTGATTTTCAAAGCCTGATGATGCCCTTGCTAGCGTTTTGTGCAGAAGGTAACGATGTCAAAAATAAAGATGCCATTGATTATCTAAGCAATTTATTTCGCCTTAGCCTCGTTGAACAACAGCAAAAATTGCCTTCTGGTCGTCAAAAAGTGTTTGATAATCGAGTCGCTTGGGCAAAAGCACATCTCAAAATGGCAGGTTTGTTAGAAGCCACCGAGCGTGGTATTTTTAAAATCACTCCTCAAGGTTTGGCTTTATTACACGCGCCACCGCCACAGCTCAATTTAGCGTTTTTGCAAAGCATTCCTGCTTATCAATATGCTAAAAGCAGTCGTTTGCCCGAAGCTCTTAGCCCGTTATTACCTGTCCGAGATACTCAAATTCAAACCCCGCACGAGATTATCGAAACCGCCTATCAAGATTTAAGTTTTAGATTAGCCGATGAACTATTAGACCGCATCAAACACAACACACCGACTTTTTTTGAAAAGCTGGTGGTCGAATTATTACTCAAGATGGGTTACGGTGGCACACGTGCCGATGCTGGCGCAGCGATTGGCAAAAGCGGTGACGAAGGCATTGACGGCATTATTAAAGAAGACAGACTTGGCTTAGACGCAGTGTATATTCAGGCCAAACGCTGGAAAGATACGGTCGGTCGTCCCGAAATTCAAAAATTTGTTGGGGCGTTACATGGTCAACGAGCCAAAAAAGGTATTTTTATTACCACCTCACGCTTTTCGCAAGAAGCCGAAGACTATGTGGCTAAAATCGACAACAAAATCGCACTGATTGATGGCAAATCCTTATGCCAGTTAATGATTGAATACGATATAGGCGTTGCACCCGAAGTCAGCTACACCATTAAGCGCATTGACTCGGATTATTTTGAGGAGGAGAGTTAGATTTACTCAAACACCAACACATCAATCGTAGGCGGCATATTAAAACGCAAAGGCAAACCAATCATGCCAATTCCACTGGTCACAAAAAGCTGATTTTGATTAGCTAGAGTATATAAACCGCGCTTGTAGCCTTCCCTACTAACAACTTTTAAGATTTTAGCTGTTACTATTGGCAAATTAACCTGTCCACCGTGAGTATGACCAGCCAATAATACAAATGGTTGTTGCAACTTAGGTAAGGCATATTTGCTATCTGGATTATGTGTTAATAACAACAGTGGTTTGTCTTGTATGGCTAGTGCAGAAGCTAATTTAGGGTCTGATTTTGTCTGTATATCACCTATCCCAGCCAAACGCACCACACCTAAATCAATATTCGCACCATCAATCGGTTTTACATTATTTGCCAGCAAGGCTTTTCTTAAATCTTCAGTTAATGCAGGGCCAGGTTTTTGTTCATCATGATTACCCATCACCGAATAGACAGGCTTTTTTAATTGGCTAAACGGTTTAAGTTGTGTTGCCAAGTCAATTTTTTGCGAAGGCTCATAGGTCCAATCTCCCGCCACCATAATGGCATCAACGTCTAAGGTGTTTAACTTATCGACCAAGCGTTGCATTTGCCATGACGTAGAATACAAGCCATAGTGCATATCACTAATTAAGGCTATTTTGAGCGAATAGCCCGTTTTGATGTGCGACTCTTTAACTATTAACAAATTGGGTTCGACAAAACGTGCATAAATACCGAGTATTGCCCCCACAATGCCTACTAAGGCAAAACCTTTAGACACTTGCTGATGCTTAAAACCCCAAACTACCCACACTAGAAAAAACGGCATTAAATAGCTTTGATAAAAAAGCATGGTTTTAAATAAGGTTTTTTCTTCGTTACTTGGCCACGCATTAGCCGCTTCTTGCCATGCAAAACCCGCTAAAACCAGCGCCAGTAGTGCTAAAAAAATCACGCCATAAAAAGATACACGCTGCATAAAATCATTAACTCTGCTTGTATAGGCCACTGTTAGGCCAAATCTGTTACTATTTGGGGATTATAAACCCTCTTAACGACACAACGGATTTTTTATGCAAAAACTGGTGATAGCTACAGGCAATCAAGGCAAATTACACGAGCTACAAACATTGTTAGCCGATTATCCCTATGAGTTAGTCACCCAAAAATCATTAAACATCAGCGATGCCGATGAAACAGGTTTAACCTTTGTCGAAAATGCCTTAATTAAAGCCCGTCATGCAGCCAGTATTTCGGGTTTACCTG
>JACKNZ010000026.1 GCA_024234595.1 Moraxellaceae bacterium
ATTTTTCGCAAGAGTCACCGTATTGGTCTTTCTCGCCACATTTAGGACACTCACCTTTAATAAAGCGGTCTGCCAAAAATAATTGCTTTTCGGGGTCAAATAATTGGCGAATTGGGCGAGTGGCAATATGGCCAGCATCACGATTTTTTAAATAAATAAAACGTGAAAACTCACGGTTTTCTTCGGAATGTGTGGAGTGATAATTATCAAATGCAATATGAAAGCCTGCAAAATCAGCTTCATGCTCTGCTTTAACATTGGCAATTTGTTGTTCTGGACTAATGCCGTTTTGTTCTGCTTTTAACATGATTGCTGTGCCGTGAGCATCATCCGCACACACATAAATACAATCATTGCCCCGAGATTTTTGAAAACGTACCCAAATATCGGTTTGGATATATTCTACTAAATGACCTAAATGAATAGAGCCATTGGCATAAGGTAAAGCACTGGTCACTAATAAACGGCGTGTCATATTTCTCACACTACTCATATATGAATTTAAAAATAAAGTTGCCTACTATAACCGATATTGAAAATACGGTAGCATTACCAGCCGAAAATTTTCTTTATTGAGTGAATTTTATGTCGATTTCACGTTCCAAAGTCGAAGCTGTACTCAAACAGCATCAAGACCCGTATCTTAATAAAGATTATGGGCAGTTGGTTGAGTCGATTTCTATCGAAAATGAACAAGTTCAAGTCATTTTAACCTTGCCGTATCCTTTTGCAAGTTTAGGCCGTGCCTTAGAGCAACAGTTGGCCGATGCTATTCAAAGTAAAACCGGTGCAAAGCAAGTTAAAGTTCAATTACAGCTTGATGTTCCCCGTGCTAAACCACAAGAAGGCGTAGAAGGTGTGCCACCTATCAAAAACGTGATTGTTGTTGCATCAGGTAAAGGCGGTGTTGGCAAATCCACAACGGCGGTTAATTTAGCCTTAGCTTTAGCCCAAGAAGGTGCAACTGTTGGCGTGCTTGATGCTGACATTTATGGTCCAAGCCAACCAACAATGTTGGGTTTAAGCGGCCAAACACCTAAAATTCAAGATAATGCTTTTGTTCCTTTGCAAGCACATGGCTTACAAGTGATGTCGATTGGCTTTTTAACAGGTGATGATAATACGCCTGTTGTATGGCGAGGCCCAAAAGCGACAGGTGCGTTAATTCAATTATTTGGTCAAACAGCATGGCATGATTTGGACTATTTAATTGTCGATATGCCACCCGGTACAGGTGATATTCAATTAACCTTGGCACAACGTATTCCTGTGGTGGGTTCAGTGATTGTCACTACGCCACAAGATATTGCGTTATTAGATGCTAAAAAAGGCATTGAAATGTTCCGTAAGGTCAACATTCGGGTGTTGGGTGTGGTTGAAAATATGTCTTTGCATATTTGTTCTAACTGTGGCCACGCAGAAGCAATTTTTGGGGCAGGTGGTGGTGAGCGTATCGCTAACGATTATCAAACTGAACTTTTAGGCCAATTACCACTTGATAAAGTTATTAGAGAGCAAACTGATGCTGGTAAACCAACCGTTTTAGCTGAGCCAAATGGTCGTATTAGTGAAATGTACACCGACATCGCTCGTAAAATTGCCGCGAAATTAGCTTTAGAAGATAGTGTACCGCGTAATCGTATTATGGCGTTTTTTGGAAAATAAAGATGAGTATTAAAGCAGATAAGTGGATTCGTCGTATGGCCGAACAATACGATATGATTAGCCCGTTTGAACCTAATCAGGTGCGTAGTGTCAATGGTGAAAAAATCATTTCCTACGGCGTATCTAGTTATGGTTACGATGTGCGTTGTGCGCGCGAATTTAAAGTATTTACTAATGTGTACTCTGCAACCGTTGATCCCAAAAACTTTGACGAAAAAAGCTTTGTCGATATTGTTGATGATGTTTGTATTATTCCGCCAAATTCCTTTGCGTTGGCACGTACTGTTGAATATTTCAAAATTCCACGCAATGTATTAACGGTTTGTTTGGGCAAATCAACTTATGCAAGGTGCGGTATTATTGTAAACGTAACGCCCCTAGAGCCAGAGTGGGAAGGTCATGTGACCTTAGAGTTTTCTAATACCACCAATTTACCTGCCAAAATCTACGCCAATGAAGGCGTGGCACAAATGTTATTTTTTGAGTCTGATGAAGTATGTGAAACTTCCTATAAAGACCGTGGAGGCAAATATCAAGGTCAACAAGGGGTGACTTTACCAAAGGCATAATCTAAAAGACTTCGACTTCGTTCAATCAGCCAAAAATGCTGGTTATTGTGTCTCCTGAGCTGAGTCGAAGGGGTATTCAATCTGAAATCAGCCCTCAAAACGTAACAAAATTATTATCCTTGTGAGCAAATATGACAGATTTAACCAGACTGTCATATTTGAGTCACCAATTTGTCATCTTTAGACCCAATAATCGCCACCAAGTTAGAGATTCGAAACTAAGTTCAAATCTCAAGTTGTTGTAGTGGTTAATTTTAAACTAGGTCTGAGGAGACTCACCCCATGAAACATAATCTTATTGCTTTAGCTGTTGCCGCTGCTGTTATTGCTCCTGTGGCAAATGCTGCACCAAAAGTTTATGGCAAAATCAATGTAACGACAGAAAACATTAAGGATGATACTAAAGAGCAAGGTCGCTGGGAAGTATTGTCAAATGCTTCGCGCTTTGGTGTAAAAGGCGAAGATGAACTGACTGCCACCATTAGTGCTGTTTATGGAGTTGAATGGGAAGTCTCTGCGGATGGCAACTCTGGTACTGATATGGGGCAACGTAATCGTTTTGTTGGTTTGAAATTTCAAGATATCGGTACTGTAAAGTGGGGGCGTTATGATTCTTATACCAAATTATCTCAAGGTGAAATTGACCAATTCAATGACTTGAGTGCTGATATGGGCAAAGTAATGGCTGGTGAAAATCGCCTTAACAACGTGATTGGTTTTGAAAGTGCCAAACTAATGGATGCCATTCAAGTTAACTTGATGGTATTACCAGGCGAACAAACAACAGCTAAAGGGACTGCTTGTAATAACTGTCAAAATGGCTTAGCAGATGGAAAATCGTTGTCTGTTATTTATAATAATGAAGAAATGGGCTTGTACGCTGCATTAGCTTTTGATAAGGATATTTCAAGCAAATTTAACGCAGTTAGCAGTGGTGCTGTTGGTGGTGCAGCGGCTTCTGCTAATACCGATATTACTCGTTTAGTTGGCTCTTATGATTTAAAAGACACTGGTCTTACTGTAAGTGCGTTGTATCAAATGGCTGAGCGTAGTGATGTAGAAACAATCAATGGCGTTGCCAATGTTAAGCCGAAAGAAACGGCAGTGTTGGTAAGTGCGGCTTACAAACTTCCTGTTGAAGGCTTAAAAGGTAAAGTTCAATACGCCAAAAATACTACAAAGTTTGGTGATAGCATGATCAAAGATGTTGATGTAGGTCAAATGAGCCTAGGTTTAGACTACAAATTATCTTCAAAAGCCAAAGTATTTTGCTATTACACAGTGCTTGACTACAAAAATAGCAACAACCCAACTGTTGCTGCCAGCGGCAAAGATGACAACTGGTCTGTTAAAAACTTTGGCTTGGGTGTAGAACACAAGTTCTAAGTGATAAGCCGATGGACGGCTGTATTTTAGGCAAAGGATAGCCTTAACAAGGACGTTTTTTAAGATAACCCGCATTACGCGGGTTTTTTATTTTATTGAGCCAAAACGCTTGTCCTGATAGAATCCGCGACATTCCTTTTTTTGTTGGGACTTACGCGGTTATTGCTTATTTGTTCGCATTTCAACCGTTTTCAACGGCCTTATGCTCGCAAAACGCACTCATTGCGGTGCAATGCGTAAGTCTTCATCGCACAATCAGTCTAGGTTTTTCATGACTAAGTATATATTTGTCACAGGTGGTGTTGTTTCTTCTTTAGGTAAAGGCATTTCTGCCGCCTCATTGGCGGCTTTACTTGAAGCGCGTGGTCTAAGAGTCACGATGACCAAAATGGACCCTTATATTAACGTTGATCCTGGCACCATGAGTCCCTATCAACATGGTGAAGTGTTTGTGACCGAAGATGGCGCAGAAACTGACCTTGATTTGGGATATTACGAGCGTTTTTTACGTCGCTCAAAAATGACTCAAAATAATAACTTTACCAGTGGCCGTATTTATTCAGATGTGATTCAAAAAGAGCGTCGCGGTGACTATTTAGGTGCAACAGTACAAGTCATTCCCCATATTACCGATATGATTAAAGAACGTATTCGTCAGGGCTCTAAAGGTTATGACATTGCGATTATAGAAATTGGTGGTACAGCAGGTGATATAGAAGCCATGCCTTTTATGGAAGCCGTGCGTCAAATGCGTGTTGAATTAGGTTTTCAAGGCTCATTATTGATGCACCTAACGCTGGTGCCATATATTCCCTCAGCAGGTGAAACCAAAACTAAGCCCACACAACACTCTGTTAAAGAGTTGCGTTCGATTGGCTTACAACCCGATATTTTAATTTGCCGCTCCGACCACGCTATCTCCGAAGATGCCCGTCAAAAAATTGCTAATTCCACCAATGTCGAATACCGCGCCGTTATTTTGGCCGAAGACGCGCAAACCATTTATCAAATACCGCGTAAATTTAGTGAGCAGGGTTTAGACAACTTTGTGTTAGAGCGTTTTGGTTGGAAGTGTCTGCCTGCCGATTTAAGTGATTGGGACGCAGTGGTTGAAGGGATTTTACACCCCACTCAAGAGGTCACGATTGCGATGGTGGGTAAATACGTCGAATTACCCGATGCCTATAAGTCACTGAATGAGGCATTGTTGCATGCAGGCATTCAGCATCACACCAAAGTTAAAATTGATTATGTTGATGCCGAGTCTTTAGAAGAATTAGGCGTAGAGCGTCTTAAACAAGCAGATGCTATTTTAGTTCCCGGTGGTTTTGGTGATAGAGGCACTGAGGGCAAAATTTTAGCCATTCAGTATGCCCGCCAAAACAAAGTGCCGTATTTGGGTATTTGTTTAGGTATGCAATTAGCCGTGATTGAATATGCGCGTCATGTGGCAGGTCTCTCGGGGGCATATTCCACCGAATTTAGCAAACAGCCGCATTTTCAACACCCTGTCATTGGCCTAATTACAGAGTGGGTAAATGAAAACGGCGAAATTGAAACGCGTAATGAGGCCTCTAATTTAGGTGGCACCATGCGTTTGGGCGCACAGCCCTGTCATTTGCAACAAGGTTCTAATGCTCATGCTATTTATGGCAAAGATACCATTATCGAGCGTCATCGCCACCGTTACGAAGTCAATAACCAATATGTTTCTAAATTAACCGATGCAGGGTTGATTGTTTCAGGCCGAAGTGCTGATATGAGCTTGGTGGAAATGGTCGAAATTGCTGAGCATCCTTGGTTTGTGGCTTGTCAATTTCACCCAGAGTTTACCAGTTCACCGCGTGGCGGACATCCTTTGTTTGTGAGTTTTGTGGCTGCCGCCATTAGAGCAAAAAAATAAAATGCTTAAAAAACTCCCTCTTCTGTGGGAGAGGGTTGGGGTGAGGGCAACTCCTTGTTAATTATCCAAGCACAGAGACAACCATGAATCAAAAAATAATTACACTTAAGCAAATACAGATGGGTAATCAATTACCTTTTGTGTTGTTTGGTGGTATGAATGTTTTAGAGTCGCGTGATTTAGCGATGCGTATTTGCGAAAAATATGTTGAAGTAACACAAAAACTCGGCATTCCTTATGTGTTTAAAGCCTCATTTGACAAAGCCAATCGCTCATCTATTAACTCTTATCGTGGGCCTGGCCTAGACGAAGGGCTTAAAATTTTCCAAGAAATTAAAAGCCAATTTAACGTCCCAATTATTACTGACGTACATGAACCTTATCAGGCACAACCTGTTGCCGAAGTGTGTGACATTATTCAACTCCCTGCATTTTTGTCGCGTCAAACCGATTTAGTGGCAGCAATGGCCAAAACTGGCGCGATTATCAACATTAAAAAAGCCCAGTTTTTAGCTCCGCAAGAAATGAAGCATATTCTGCAAAAATGTAATGAAGCAGGCAATGACCAACTTATTTTGTGTGAGCGTGGCAGTAGCTTTGGTTACAATAATTTAGTAGTGGATATGCTTGGCTTTGGCACCATGAAAGACATGGGCTATCCCGTGTTTTTTGATGTCACTCATTCATTACAAATGCCTGGTGGTTTACCTAATGCCGCAGGTGGTCGCCGCGCCCAAGTGACCGAATTAGCTCGTGCAGGAATGGCGATTGGTTTAGCAGGTTTGTTTTTAGAAGCGCACCCTGAGCCAGAAAACGCCAAATGTGATGGGCCTTGTGCCTTACGCTTATCGCAACTCGAAGGCTTTTTAAGTCAAGTAAAAGCCATTGATGATTTAGTCAAAAATTTTCCAGTATTAGATACGCATTGACATTTTTTTACTGTTTATAGGACTTACGCGGTTATCGCTTACTTGCTTACTAAATAATCGTTTTTAACGATTTTTAGCGCGCAAAACGCGCTAATTTCGGTGAAATGCGTAAGTCCTGTGTTTATACGCATGATTTTATGTGTGATTTATTGTTAGGAGCTTAGGTAATGTGCCAAATTATTGATATTCGTGCCCGTGAAATTTTAGATTCTCGTGGCAATCCTACCATTGAAGCCGATGTGTTTTTAGAGTCTGGTGTCATGGGACGTGGTTGTGCGCCTAGTGGTGCTTCAACTGGTTCGCGTGAAGCCTTAGAGTTGCGTGACAAAGACGGTGGCCGTTATTTGGGTAAAGGAGTATTAAAAGCAGTAGCCAATGCAAATACTCAGATTCGTGAATTATTAGTGGGTCGCTCGGTATTTGACCAAGCCGACATTGACCGCGCCATGATTGCCTTAGATGGCACCGAAGCTAAAAGCAAATTAGGTGCAAATGCCATGTTAGCGGTCTCGTTGGCGTGTGCGCGTGCAGCGGCTGCCGAGAAAAAAGTGCCGTTATATGAATATATTGCTAGCCTCAAAAATCAAACTATTTTTACGATGCCTGTGCCAATGATGAACATTATCAATGGCGGCGAACATGCCGATAATACCGTTGATATTCAAGAGTTTATGATTGAGCCTGTCGGCTTTAGCTCCTTTAGTGAAGCCTTACGTTGTGGTGCAGAAGTGTTTCACGCCCTTAAAAGCGTGTTAAAAGCCCAAGGCTTAAATACCAATGTCGGTGACGAAGGTGGTTTTGCGCCTAATTTGCGTACCAATGAAGAAGCCTTACAAATTTTGATGCAAGCGATTGACAAAGCAGGCTACAAAGCAGGCGAAAACGTCATGTTAGCCTTGGACTGTGCCTCTAGTGAGTTTTATAAAGACGGCAAATATCATTTAGAAGGCGAGGGTAAATCCTTTGACTCCGAAGGTTTTGCAGAATACTTAGCTGGTTTAACTCGCCAATACCCCATTATTTCTATTGAAGATGGCTTAGATGAGTCCGACTGGGCTGGTTGGAAAGTATTAACCGACAAAATTGGCCAAAAAGTTCAGTTAGTGGGTGATGACTTATTTGTGACCAACCCTGCAATTTTACAACGCGGTATTAACGAAGGCGTAGCCAACTCGATTTTGATTAAATTTAATCAAATTGGTACGCTCACCGAAACGCTAGAAGCGATTTATTTAGCCAAGCAAAATAACTACAGCACTGTTATTTCGCATCGTTCTGGCGAAACCGAAGACTCGTTTATTGCCGATTTAGCGGTTGCCACTGCCGCAGGACAAATAAAAACAGGTTCGTTGTGCCGCTCTGACCGCGTGTCTAAGTACAATCAATTATTGCGTATTGAGCAAGAGTTAGACGGTTTGGCGGCTTATCGTGGTACAGCAGAGTTCCGTTATTATAAATAACAAAATTATTTTTCCCTCTCCTTAATGGAGAGGGAAAAATATTAGCACCTAAACTTCTAATACAATATAAGCTCGTACAATTATGGTCAGTTCTTTTTTTGGACGTTTACTGTTTTTAATTTCAGCAATTATTTTTTGTGTATTGCAGTCTATTCTATGGATGGGTGATGGTGGTATTTTGGACACCCAATACATTAAAGAAGAAGTTGCAAAACAAAAAGCCGAAAATGAAAAGTTAGCTGAGCGTAATCGTATTTTGAAAGCAGAAGTTGCCGATTTAAAAAGTGGCACAGAAGCCATTGAAGGACATGCTCGGCTAGATTTAGGCATGATAAAAGAAGGTGAAACTTTCTTTTTAGTCACCGCACCGCCTCAACAAACCACACATCAAACGCCATGAATTATTGGCTCATTGTACCTGCGGCTGGCAAAGGACAGCGTTTTGGCAGTCACATTCCCAAGCAATATTTGCCTTTACAAAACAAAACGGTCATGGAGTGTACTCTCAATCGTTTAAGCCAGTTAACGCAAATTAGCCAAATTGTTGTCCCCATTCACCCACAAGATACGACAGCTTGCACCCTATCTTTTGAAAACCCCAAAAAAATCACTTTTTGTGAGGGCGGAGTAGAGCGGTTTGATTCGGTATTAGCAGGTTTAGAACACATTGCCGCACAAGCAAATGTTGATGATTGGGTCTTGGTGCATGATGTTGCACGTCCTTGTGTGCGTTTAGAAGACATACAAAAGCTAATAGTTGAGTTGCAGCATGAGCCAGTCGGTGGCATTTTGGCTCATCCTGTCCGAGATACCATTAAACAAGCAAATGCGAATAGTCACATTATTGCAACAGTACCAAGACAAGACTTGTGGCAAGCTCTTACCCCGCAAATGTTTAGGTTTGATGTTTTATATCAAGCACTTAAACACGCAAAGCAACAACAGATGGTTGTCACTGACGAAGCCAGTGCCGTAGAGTTGTTGGGTTATCAGCCCAAATTAGTGATAGGGTCGCACGATAATCTAAAAATTACCTTTCCTTCTGACTTGTTATTGGCACAATACATACTGGAACAACAAGTATGAAAACACCACGTATCGGTCATGGTATTGACGTTCATCGTTTTGGTGAGGGTGAATTTGTGACTTTGGCAGGCGTCAAAATTGCACATAATCAGGGCTTAATTGCTCATTCAGATGGCGATGTTGCCTTGCATGCCCTATGTGATGCTTTATTAGGTGCATTGGCTTTGGGAGACATTGGTAAGCATTTTCCCGATACCGATGCGGCTTACAAAAATGCCGATAGTCGTGGCTTATTAAGAGCGGTATTTGCATTAGTTAAACAAAATGGATACTTATTAGCTAATTGTGATCTCACTATCTTGGCCGAAAAACCTAAACTCGCACCGCATATCAACACCATGCAGCAACTGATAGCCGCTGATTTAGAAACCAGCGTTGATAATGTCAGCATCAAAGCAACCACAACCGAAAAGTTGGGTTTTGTTGGACGACAAGAAGGCATAGAAGCACACGCTGTGGTACTGTTGTATCCTGTAGAATAGGTTAAATATGCATATTTTAATCAGTAATGATGATGGTGTCTTTGCACCCGGTTTAGCTGCTCTAGCAAGTGCCCTTAGTACCATCGCCAAAGTCACGGTTATGGCTCCCGAATCAGAACGTAGCGGTTATTCAAGTGCTTTAACATTAGATAGGCCACTGCGTCCGATTCAATTAGATAACGGCTTTTGGTCAGTCAATGGCACGCCAGCTGATTGTGTCTATTTAGCATTAAATGGTTTTTTTGCTGATGAGCCTGATTTAGTAGTCACTGGCATTAACTCAGGGGCTAATTTAGGCGATGATGTTATTTATTCTGGTACAGTCGGAGCAGCGTTAGAAGGGCGTTTTTTGGGAAAACCTGCTTTGGCGGTATCTTTAGCAGGTGACAAGGTTAAGCATCACAATAGCCCTTCAGCTTATGCCACAGCGGCAGAATTGGTCAAACAATTAGTGATTCACTGGCATGAATTAGCTTTGCCTGCACATAATATCATCAATATGAATGTGCCAGATTTAGCCCTAGAAGCCATTAAGGGCTACCGAGTAACACGTCTTGGCAAAAGAAAACGTGGTTTATCCATACAACAAGGACACGACCCACGCGGACGTGCTGTGTATTGGATTGGTCTGATGGGCAAGCCCGAAGCTTCTACACATCAAACTGATTTTCAGGCAATCGAGCAAGGTTATGTCAGCCTTACGCCTTTACAAACTGATTTAACTAATCATGAAGCCTTAGCACCTTTGGACAATTGGTTTCATGCACACGCGCAATCGCGCCATCTTAATTAGGTGTTTTTTATGTTGTATCATAACCAAACAAACAAATACTTAGTCTCTGCATTGATGCTTTCTGTACTGACTGCTTGCAGCACCATTTCTAAAAGTCCATCGGATGCCAATGTCACCGATGCGGTGACTGTAAAGCAACCATTACCCCCATTAAGTTATCCTTATTATCGTGTCAAAGCAGGCGATACCTTGTATTCGATTGCCATGCGTAATGATAAAGACTACAAAGAATTAGGTCGTCTTAACAAACTCGATGAAAAATATACTATTTATGTTGACCAAAAATTAGTGTTAGAAGATGAAAATGCCCCCGCGACAAAAACGCAAGCGGTCGAAACCAGCAAGATTGTGGCTAAACCATTGCCCGTCACCAAGCCTACTCCTAACACAGTCACAGAAGTAAAAAAACCGACTGATACAGTCGTAAAAACTGCACCGTCTGTCGGCTCTAACGTGCAAGATACCGTAAAAAATGGTTCACTGACTTGGACTTGGCCAATGAGTGGAACATTGCTCAAGCGATTTAGTACCGAAGGCGTTGGTAGCAAAGGTATCGACATTGCAGGTAAACGTGGCGACATTGTTAAAGCTGCGGCTGATGGTGTTGTTGTGTATGCAGGCGAGGGCTTGGTTGGATATGGCAAATTATTGATTGTGCGTCACAATGACGAATACATCAGTGCTTATGCCCATAATGACCGACTCATCGCTACCGAAGGGCAAAAAATTAAATTAGGGCAAACCATTGCCGAAGTAGGGTCAACGGGAACCGATAAAGAAAAGTTGCATTTTGAGATTCGTTACAAAGGAAAACCCATAGACCCACTGACAATTTTGCCAAAATAAATAACAAAGGCTTGTACATTGTGCAAGCCTCATTTGCCCCCTCTGTTGCCTTGTATAAATGCCTCACCATCCTTATAGGAGGCTGTATCATGACAACTCAAAAAAACAGCATCAAAAAAACAATTGCTCATCCTAGTGATGCTACTCAGCTTTATTTGCACGATATTGGCATTTCACCATTACTCTCGGCCGAAGAAGAAGTGTATTTTGCCCGTTTAGCACGTGATGGTGTTGCCAGTGCAAGACAACGTATGATTGAAAGCAATTTACGATTAGTGGTTAAAATTGCCCGAAAATACAGCAATCGTGGTATGTCATTTTTAGACTTAATAGAAGAGGGTAATTTAGGCTTGATTCATGCCGTAGAAAAATTTGACCCCGAAAAAGGCTTTAGATTTTCTACCTATGCTACTTGGTGGATACGGCAAACCATTGAGCGTGCATTAATGAGCCAAACTCGCACGGTACGTTTGCCTGTTCATATTGTGAAAGAGCTGAATGTATATTTGCGAGCTGCGCGTGAATTGAGTCAAAAACTTGACCATGAACCCAGTGCCGAAGAAATTGCAAAACTTTTAGATAAGCCTATTTCGACTGTAGAAAGTATGTTAGGTCTGACCGAAAAAATCACATCCATTGACAACTCTTTTAGTGGTGAAGATGGCGAAAAAAGTTTACTCGACACTTTATCAGACCCTCAAACCTTAGACCCTGCCGAAGAAATTCAAAATAACGAACTTAGTCACAGCTTAGAGCATTGGTTGGAGTTACTACCCGAAAGACAGCGTGAAGTCTTGATGCGTCGTTTTGGATTAGCAGGTTTTGAAGCAGCAACTTTAGAAGATGTTGGCGAGCAAATAGGTTTAACCCGTGAGCGTGTACGGCAAATTCAAGTCGATGCGCTCAAGCGTTTGCGTGAGATTTTGCTACGTGAAGGCTTAAGTGCAGAGGCTATTTTTAACCAAACCTTGCATTAAAAAAGTATGTTTTTTTCTGATGACCGTTTATGATTTAAATCATTTTTTTTAAATCATAAACGAGTTGTTTGTATTATGTCGAACCTCAAGTCTCAGCTCCTTAAATCCGGTCTGGTAGATGCCAAACGTGCTAAAAAAGTACACCAACAACAGCTAGAAGCTGGCAAGAATGCCAAAAACGAAACCAAAGAAGCCGTTCAAAAAGCGATGGCCGAAAAAGCCGAAAAAGACCGTTTGTTAAACTTACAACGTAAAGAAGAACAAGAAAAAAAAGCTATTGTGGCACAAATTAAACAATTAATTGAAAGCAATAAAATTGATCGTGCAGGCGGAGAAGTTGCTTATCAATTTACTGATGATAAAAAGATTAAAAAACTATATATAAGCGATGTGCAATTTAGTCAAATCACTAAAGGAATTATTGCAATTGTGCGTTTTGCGGATGGTTATGAATTAGTACCAGCGCGTGTTGCCGAAAAAATTGCAAGTCGTGATGCCAATTTGGTATTGGTACTTAATACTAAACAAGAAGCTACCGCCACCGAAGCAGCAGAAGAAGATCCTTATGCAAATTATCAAATTCCTGATGATTTGATGTGGTAATAAATCACTGCGCACTGAGCGAAGTCGAAGTGGTTTAGACTTCGCTCAACCAACACACAAAAGACCATCGGAATAATCATGACCACCGAATATATTCCTCCAAAGGTTTGGCTATTTGACGAGCAAAACGGCGGAGCATTTTCCAGTATCAATCGGCCAGTTTCTGGCGCAACGCACCAAAAAGATTTGCCAGTCGGTGTACACCCCTTGCAGCTTTATTCGATGGGTACGCCTAATGGCCAAAAAATCACTATTTTGTTAGAAGAATTACTTGCTTTAGGGATTAAAGAAGCCGAATACGATGCACATTTAATTCATATTTTACAAGGCGACCAGTTTTCGAGTGGTTTTGTTGATATCAACCCTAATTCAAAAATCCCTGCTTTAATTGACCGCTCTGGCAATACACCCATTAGGGTATTTGAATCAGGCGCAATTTTGCTATATTTAGCAGAAAAGTTTGGCCATTTTTTACCAGCAAGCGGTAAAGAACGTGCCGATGTGTTGAGTTGGTTGTTTTGGTTGCAAGGTTCTGCGCCGTATCTAGGCGGTGGTTTCGGTCATTTTTATGCTTATGCTCCGCAAAAGTTTGAATATGCTATCAACCGCTTTACCATGGAAACTAAGCGTCAACTTGATGTGTTAGATAAACAATTAGCCAAGAAGACGTTTATGGCGGGTAGTGAATACAGTATTGCTGATATTGCTATTTGGCCGTGGTACGGTAATTTGGTATTAGGCAAATTATATAATGCGGCTGAGTTTTTAGATGTTACCAGTTATACCCATGTGCAACGCTGGGCTACACAAATTAAGCAACGTGAGGCAGTACAACGCGGTAAAATTGTCAATTGTACTTGGGGAAATGTGATATTGGCAGAACGTCATTGTGCTGAGGATATTACACAGGTTTTAAAATTGCGGTCTTAGTGATAGTGGGCTGTATAAGTAGCAAAATTTTGGATATACAAAAAAGTATAAATAAATTTTGATGTGTTTTTTTTACAACGTGGATAGTTAAAAATGCAAAAATACTCGGTTAATCAACATTTAATAGAAACATTACTTACATGGGTAAAATCAGGTGAAATAGCTATTCCTGAAATTCAAAGGCCTTTTGTTTGGGATAGTTCCAAAGTGCGTGACCTTATGGATAGCTTATATCAAGGTTATCCAGTTGGGTACGTCATTGCTTGGCGCAACCCAAATGTAAGGCTAAAAGATGGTAGTTTAAGTGAGGGTAAAAAGGTTCTTATTGATGGCCAACAGCGAGTAACAGCTTTAACAGCCGCAATACTAGGAGAATATGTCGTTAATAAAACATATGAGCGAGTCAAGATAAAAATAGCTTTTCACCCTATTGATGAACGCTTTGAAGTACAAAATCCTGCAATTTTAAAAGATAAAACATGGTTGCCTGATATTTCTCAAGCAATTAGTGGTGATTTATTTGAAATAGCAGATGAGTATTTTAGTTTGAATCCAGATGTTGACAAGAAACAAGCACGTAACGCGTTTTCTAATTTAATGAATATTCCTAAAAAGCAAATAGGTCTGATTGAATTAGCCCCTGATTTAGATATAGAAACCGTAACTGAGATTTTTATTCGTATCAACTCTAAAGGGGTTGTATTAAGTCAGGCTGATTTTGCGATGAGTAAAATAGCCTCTAATACCGAGTACAACGGCAATGAGCTAAGAAAAGCAATTGATTATTTTTGTCATTTAGCTATTGCCCCTGAGTTTTATAAGCACATTATTGATAATGATAAAGATTTTGCAAAAACTGATTTTTTTGCGAAAATTCAATGGCTCAAAACTGAAAATGAAGACTTATATAATCCTGATTATAACGATTTAATTCGTGTTGCTTTTACATCACAATTTAATAGAGGGCGACTTTCCGATTTGGTTAGTTTGTTATCAGGAAGAAACTTTGAACACAGAACATTTGAAGGAGTAATTGCTGAGAAATCTTTTGCAACATTAAAAATAGGTGTAAATGCTTTCATTAATGAGACAAATTTTAAACGTTTTTTAATGATTATTAAATCGGCTGGATTTATCTCTCCAAAATTAATTCGTTCTCAAAATGCGATAAATTTTGCATATATCTTGTACTTAAAGCTCAAGGAGCTAGGCGCAAACTCTGTGGCTATTGAAAGCCATGTTAAACGTTGGCTTGTATATTCTATTTTAACGGGCAGATACTCAGGTTCGCCAGAAAGTGCTTTTGATTACGATATTAAGCAAATTGCTAATAAGCCGTTTGACGAGATTTTAAAAGAAAGAGAAGAAGCAGAGCTTTCAGAGGCTTTTTGGAATGCGTCATTGCCACAAAGTTTAGATACATCAGTTGCAAGCAGTCCATATTTTCATGTGTTTCTAGCTTCTCAAGTAAAAACAAATGATCGAGGCTTTTTATCTAAAGATGTTTTAGTAAGCGATCTTATTTCTTTGCGCGGTGATATTCACCATTTATTTCCTAAAGACTATTTAAAAAAGAATGGGTTAGACCGAAATAAATACAATCAAATTGCAAATTATGTGTATATGCAATCTGAAATAAATATTAAGGTAGGAAATAAGCCACCAAAAGACTACTTTGCTATTCTAAAAGAGCAAATAGACAATAATACGCAGCAATTGAGTGGGATTAATACCAATGAACAACTCTTAGAAAATTTGGCAATGAATTGCGTGCCTGTTGAAATTCAATATATGAGTATTGATGACTATAACGACTTTTTGATATTAAGACGAAAGTTGATGGCTCAAAAAATAAAGGCGTATTATTGGTCTTTATAAACAATTATCAATCCACAAAAAAGCGCGGTAGGCTGGGCATTTTGCCAAGCTTATTGTTTATAAAAGGTATTTATTTGCCGGGCTAAAGCCACAGCTTACGTCTAAAAAATTTAGTAACGTAATATGAGTTAACAAAAGAAAACCCACACTACTGACGCATAAAAAAAGCCCACCTTCAACAGTGGGCTTTTACACTTAACAATAGTAGGGCGCGTTAAGCGCCCAAAACTATTAAGTCAACTGAGCAACATCAATCTTGTTGGCTTTGTCGGTGTATTCACTCATACGGTCAAAGTTCAAATAGCGATAAATGTCGCCAGCCATGCTGTCGATTTTGTTCGCATATTCCATGTACTCGGCCACAGTTGGCAATTTACCCATCACCGCAGCAACAGAGGCTAATTCAGCAGAAGCCAAATACACATTAGAGCCTTGACCTAAACGGTTCGGGAAGTTACGTGTAGAAGTGGACACACAAGTGGTGTTTGGAGCAACACGGGCTTGGTTACCCATACACAAAGAACAACCCGGCATTTCGGTACGTGCGCCAGCGCGACCATAAATGTTGTAGTAGCCTTCTTCCATTAACTGGTGAGCATCCATCTTGGTTGGAGGAGCTAACCATAAACGTGTGCTTAAAGAACCGCCTTCAACTTTGTCTAATAACTTACCAGCGGCACGGAAGTGACCGATGTTAGTCATACAAGAACCGATGAACACTTCATCAATTTTGTCACCAGCAACTGTGGATAACAACTTGGCATCATCTGGGTCATTTGGACAGCAAAGGATGGGTTCTTTAATGTCGTTTAAGTCAATTTCATACACTTTAGCGTATTCAGCATCGGCATCAGCACGCAACAAGACTGGGTTAGCTAACCATTTTTCCATTGCTTCGATACGACGAGCCATGGTACGTGCATCACCGTAACCTTCAGAAATCATCCACTTTAACATGGTGATGTTAGAGGTTAAGTATTCAGCAACAGACTTTTCAGACAAGGTAATAGAACAACCAGCCGCAGAACGCTCAGCAGACGCATCAGACAATTCAAAGGCTTGTTCAACCGTTAAATCGCTTTCCATCTCGGACAAGTCAATTTCTAAGATACGGCCATTGAAAATATTCTTTTTGCCTTTTTTCTCAACAGTTAAATCACCAGCTTGGATAGCATAGTAGGGGATAGCATGCACTAAATCACGTAAGGTGATACCAGCTTGCATTTTACCTTTAAACTTAACCAATACTGATTCAGGCATATCTAAAGGCATAACACCCGTTGCCGCCGCAAACGCGACTAAGCCAGAACCTGCTGGGAAAGAAATACCAATTGGGAAGCGAGTATGAGAGTCACCACCAGTACCAACAGTGTCTGGCAACAACATACGGTTTAACCAGCTATGGATAATACCGTCACCTGGACGTAATGCAACACCACCACGATTCATAATAAAGTCTGGTAAAGTGTGGTGCATTTTAACGTCAACTGGCTTTGGATAAGCAGCGGTGTGACAGAAAGACTGCATGACTAAATCAGCAGAGAAGCCTAAACAAGCTAAATCTTTTAATTCGTCACGAGTCATTGGGCCTGTTGTATCTTGAGAACCAACAGTGGTCATTTTTGGTTCGCAATAAGTACCGGGACGGATACCTGTTACGCCACAAGCTTTACCAACCATTTTCTGAGCTTGGGTATAACCTTTGCCAGTGTCAGCAGGTTGTTGTGGTTGACGGAATAAAGCAGAAGGAGCTAAGCCTAAAGCTTCGCGTGCTTTAGTGGTTAAAGAGCGACCGATAATTAAGTTAATACGGCCACCAGCACGTACTTCGTCTAATAACACAGGTGTTTTTAACGGAGCTTTAGCAATTTCAACGCCATCTTTAGTAGCAGTCACAATAGCATTAGCGTGATCGATGTTTAAAACAATCTCATCACCCATGTTCATTTGTGATACATCTAATTCAACAGGCAATGCACCAGCATCTTCCATGGTGTTGAAGAAGATTGGAGCAATTTTGCTACCAATACAGAAGCCCCCATCACGCTTGTTTGGAATGTGTGGGATGTCGTTACCTGTAAACCACAATACAGAATTTGTCGCGGATTTACGGCTAGAACCTGTACCCACAACGTCACCCACATAAGCAATGGTGTTGCCTTTTGCTTTTAAGGCTTCTAATTGTTTGATTGGGCCGATTTCTGTTGGCTTGTCAGGATTGATACCATCACGCACATTTTTGAGCATGGCATTCGCGTGTAATGGAATATCTGGGCGGCTCCAAGCGTCTTGGGCAGGAGACAAGTCGTCAGTGTTAGTTTCGCCAGTCACTTTAAACACCGTCAATTTGATGGTGCTTGGCACTTCTGGACGGTTAGTAAACCATTCAGCATCAGCCCAGCTTTGTAATACTTCTTTTGCAAAGGCGTTACCAGCTTTAGCTTTTTCTTCAACATCATGGAAAGAGTCGAACATTAACAATGTAGCTTTTAAGGCTTTAGCTGCTTCGGCAGCCAATTCAGCATTGTCTAATAACTGAACTAATGGCTCAACGTTGTAACCACCGAGCATTGTACCTAATAAATAGACAGCACGTTGCTTAGTGATTAAAGGAGAAGTAGCTTCACCTTTAGCAACAGCCGCTAAAAAGGCAGCTTTAACATAGGCTGCTGGGTCAACACCCGCAGGGATACGGTTTTCTAATAAATCTACCAAAAAGGCTTCTTCGCCAGCAGGAGGATTTTTTAATAATTCTACTAAAGCGGCAGTTTGTTGTTCATCAAGTGGTTTTGGTGGAACGCCTTGGGCAGCGCGTTCGGCAACGTGTTGGCGATAAGCTTCTAGCACGATAAATTCCTCATGTTAACTACGAATGAGCTGGCTTTGTTGCTGGCTCTTTACCAATAAGACGTTATATGGATATATAAGGTCATGTTTAAGAAAAACGGTGCACGAATCTTATCACTCAAACGCATAAAAGTTAAGAAATCGTTATATTGCAAAGTGTATAATCGTCTTTTATTAAATAAATGTAATGATATGATGGCGATTGAAAAGACAAAAAGATAAATTCAAATAGCCGTTAGTCAGTAAAAATATTACAAGCTATAGTTGCTACGGATGGTTTTATTGCCTTTTAACTCCCGTTAGCACTCACACATTTCATCGCATAATGTATATTATGTTAAATAATTACTATATAGTAGTGTTTTTCTACTATCTATAGGCTTTTGTTATCTTAAAATGTACTAAATATAACGTAATGTGTAATTTGTAATATCAGTTATCAGTTATCAGTTATCAGTTATCAGTTATCAGTTATCAGTTATCAGTTATCAGTTATCAGTTATCAGTTATCAGTTATCAGTTATCAGTTAATATTTTTTCCTTTATGATCTCTGTCAATAACTTATCTAAATACAGATCAAGTCTTGTGTTATGTTGATAAAACATTTAAATTCAATAAGATAAATCATATTTATAAGCCTACATTTGGCTAAATATAGGATGAAAAATAACAATGATTTTTGCTCTACGTGATGCTTTTGCAGAGTTACAAGATGAATTGGCTCGTTTTAATCAACAATGGTTAGCGCATGTGGTTAAAGCAAATGTCTATGATGTTCCTTTAAATAACAATGGTTTAGCACCAAAGCTAATTCCTGTTACACATTATGAAGGCGAGGAGGCGAGTCAGAAAGCAGCTCTCGCCTTTCAAACTCTACATTTTCAACCTAATCAACATCCTGCAACGGCTTATCGTTTAGCTGGATGGATTGGTATTGATTGCGATTTGCAAAAAGAAATTGATCTGGTAAATCAAAAGAAAGATGAGCTAAAAAGATTAATGTTGGCCATACCAGAGCGCGAACGTAATAAAACCACACGCCAAGCCTTGCCAAATGTATCCGTTTTACAATGTTATCGGCATTTGGTGCAGTGGTCTCCTGCCCCTGAATGTTTATATTTTTCGTGGGCAGGCGCAACACCAAGCAGTGTGCATGTCAGTCGTGCGGATGTTGAAGCACAGTTAGAACGTTCAAGAAAAAATCGTCCCGATCAATTTACGCCCAGTGAATGGGAAAATATTATCAATTTGCAAAAGCAACAATTAGCAGAAGTCCCACCTGAAATTCCGCTTATTTATCGTTGGCGAAAAGCACCACATCCTCGAATTATGGCCTATAACAAAGGCCAAAAAAGCAATGCAGGGCGCATTGTTCCTGCCAACCTACCCGTTTTTGTGGTGATAAATTCGCAGCAAGAAACGCCTAAGGTGTATGGTTTAGAAGATTTTGATATGAGTCAACATATTCGAGAAACACCCCGAGCAGATTCGGCTTTATTATCACCTGTGATTGAAAGTATTGGCTTATATGCGCAAATTAAAGCAAATAAGAAAGTATTGATTAACGAGCAAGAATTACATGAGGGTGCAACAACACGTAATAATGAATGGCAACGTAAGCCTTTAGATGAGTAGGTTTCGACTACGCTCAACCACCACACAAATGCGCGCTGAGCGTAGTCGAAGCGAATCAAGCAAACAAATGATCTAATTGGTGCTTAACAATCAGCGGTTGCCATTTGCTTTCTAAGCCCCCTTCTTGTGCTAATAATTGCTTTAACACAGGTGCAGTTTGTGCTTGTGCTTCAGCAGACATAGCCGCCAACATATCAAATAGCGGTTGCCACAAATGATGTTGATAAGCCACTGTCGTAATATGGCGAGTGAGGTCTATGCCCTGCTCAAAAATCACTTGAGCTAAGGTTTTGCGTTGTTCTTCGGTCATATATTCAACCAAAGGCAAAAAAGTCACCCACAAATTAAATTGTGCGGTATAAAAAATGGTTGCTTGTAACACTTCATGTTTTTGCATAGATGGGGTGTTAATCACTTTGTATTGAGTATTGGGTGATAAACAGGCAAACAATGGTAAAGCATCTTGCCATAAGGTTAAACGATGTACCGTATCCACTAAATCATCTAAAACGTCTTCATGTTGTTCAGCGGCAATATTGCCCATTTCACGTTTTAAATCATCTTCCATGTGTACCATTAATGCTAAAGATTCTGGCCATAACTCTTTGTTTTGACGCATATAAGCAATCAGTTTTTCTAAGCGTGTTTTGGGTAACATCCTCATTATTTCACTGACAATATGTTTTTGCTCAATAAAAAAACCAATATGTAATAAGGCTTCTTCATTGGCTACATCGTCTAAAATGATCTTCAGATTATCTGGCTTCATAAAACCAACGAAGCCGCCCATAATCATATAATGACGATGTGCTAACAATTCTTTTGCCACAGCACGCATTCTGTCTAAAGGCATATTGGCAATAATATCTTTAACACGACGTGGATCAAGCTCTAAGGTCACTTTACCCAAAAATGGAATACTCATTTTTTGTGCCAATTCAACCGCTCTTTGGTAAGGCATTTCACTGGCAATACGTGCACACAACATTGGGCCAAAGACTTTTTCGCCAATACTGGCGGTAATGCCCGCAGGCATTAACTTGCTGGCTGAAGCTAATTTTTGAAATAGTTTACGGCCATCATTAAAGAGTTTGTCTGTGGTTAAACCGCGTAAATTAATGAGCTCTTTGACAGGAAGATCCTGTAAAAAGCTTAAATCATCGCCTTTAACACCTAATAACTGCCCTATTTTTTGAATTTCTGCGCTGCTTTCTAACTTGCTCATATTAACCTCTGACAATCGCTTTTACTGCACCACGTAACAAGGCTGGCACATAACTTAAGCCTTCCTCAATCGCATTGTTTAGCGTTTCTCTTTGTTTGAGTTGTGCTTGTTCAATATATTGATTTAAGGTGTTTAGTTGTGCTTCAGACAAACGATTTAATCCCTCTATTTGATTGGCTGAGGTTTTTAAGGTAGCAGCTAGCTTTTCTAAAGCAAGTTGTTGGCTCATAACAGATACTCTATGGACTGTTTAGGTTTCGACTACGCTCAACCGACATAAAGGCTGCCTGAGCGTAGTTTAAGGGTGATGGAGTTAACTATTCTATCAAGCTACTATGCCAAGTTAAGTGACAAAAATCATTGACTTAAAAGACAAGTAAAATTGATTAAATATCAATGTTTAGCACTATTGATACTGGCTTCACTATCTTTGCTTAATTTAAAAACAAATTCTAAATATTTGCGCACAGGTGTTGGAAATAATACCGATGTGACTTGGCCAATGCCCAACCATTCAGGTGAAATATCATAAGGTTTTTCAATAATGGCACGTTCAATAACATGAGAGGCATCTTCAGTAGTCATACCCGGTAATTTGTGCATCCACGGTGTGGGCGCGCTCATACGGGTATAAACAATGGCTGGATAAATAGAGGTTGTGGCAATGCCATCTTGCTTAATTTCAACAGACACGCTGCGCAACCATGTATCAAATGCCCCTTTAGAAGCTTGGTACGCTGCCCAACGGCCACCCGCAGGCATTTTTACACCCCATGTTGAAATATTGATGATATGGCCTGATTTACGTGCACGCATCGACGGCAATAACGCCAAAATTAGCTGTACGGGCCCTAAATAGTTAATCGCCATGGTTCGTTCAAAATCTTGAAAGCGATTTTCTGACATGGCAATGGAGCGGCGAATCGATTTGCCTGCATTATTTAAGACAATATCAACATGGCCATGTTCTGCCAATATTTGTTCGGCGACGGCTTTTGCATGTTCAGGTTTACTCAGGTCAGTTGGATAAATAAACGCCCTGCCACCTGCCTTTTGAATATCATCAGCGACGGCTTGCAGTTTATCGGCACTACGCGCGACTAATAACACAATCGCCCCTGCTTTTGCTAAATGTTTAGCGGTTTCTTCACCTATACCAAACGATGCACCTGTAATTAAAATAAGTTTGTTATTAACAGCATCATGAAGTTTTTGTGGTTTATCTAGGCCACGTGGATTGAGTAATTTTGAGGCCAAACGAATAATGAGTGGTTGTTTTGGATTATTCATGGTGTCATTCCTTTTTTAAGGTTATTTTTAGCAAACTATGCTTATTGAGGGCACAAAGCATTGACCGACAAAATAGTGATTTTAGGCCAAAAACAGTCGGGTTTTTCGTTATATTTATTACGTTAAATGGCTTTTTAATATAATATACATTACAAAAATACTTTTAGGGAATTCTCATGCGTCCTTTATCTATCCAAGAAGTTGTTTGGCAAGCGGCTGATGAGCTAATGGCTCAAGGTGTGCGCCCTACTGTCGCCAATGTGCGTGAAATTACCCAACGTGGCAGCGCAGGTACCATTAATGATGCGCTAAAAGAATGGTGGCAGCAACTCGCCAAACGTGTCGCCTTACAACAACAAGTGCAAGCACAAATCCCTGAAGAAATTATTAGCTCTGTGCAACACTTGTGGCAGCAAGCATTAGTCGCAGGTGAAGCAGCATTTAATGACTTTAAACAACAAGCCGAAGACAAAGTCATTAAGGCCGAAGAATTAAAAATTGCTGCGTTAGAACGTCAACAACGTGCCGAAAACTTGGTGCAAACTTTAGAAGCCAAATTAACTCAAAGCCAAAATAGCGAACGCTTATTACAAACACAATTAGCAACCGAAATAGCACTTCGCCAACAAATTGAGCAACAACTCAGCCAATCTAAACAGCAAAGCAGTGATTTTGAACAACAGAAAAACCAATTAGAAAAAGAAATGGCCTTGTTAGCGGCTCAATACCAACATCAAGAGCAACAGCTTAGCGAAAAAAATCAATATCTTGAGCGTGATTTTTTAGAGTACAAGTCAAATAGCCAACAACAATTAGCGGTTTATCAACAAAATTTGCAAGCTTGCGAAATACGTTTGTCGCACAGTGATTTGCAATTATTGCAAGCACAAAATGAATTACGTTTACTACAACAGCAACTTGAAGCAACTGTGCAAGAAAATGCCCTATTAAAACGGCAAACGGCCAATGTTGGTTTAAGTAAACGTGATGCGTTAAAAGCAAAATTACAGCGTTATTAACCCTCACCCCGACCCTCTGTTTTATGCTTGAGTTAATTTATGCGTTTATTACACACTTCTGATTGGCATTTAGGGCAGAATTTTTTTGGTTTTAGTCGCCATTATGAACATCAACAGTTTTTAGAATGGCTATTAACAACCTTAGTTGAAGAAAAAATTGATGTATTGTTAATTGCAGGTGATATTTTTGATACCGCAAATCCGCCTTCTAGCGCACAACAACAATTTTATAAGTTTTTGTGTGCTGCAAAAGCCAATACGCCACATTTACAGGTGGTGATTACCGCAGGTAATCATGACTCACCAACTCGCCTAGAAGTACCTACGCCTTTTTTGAATGCTATTGATATGACGGTGATTGGCCAAGTACAGCGCCAACAACAACAGATTAATTTAGAAAACCTAGTGGTGCCATTGCATAATCAACAAGGTGATATTGCTGCATGGTGTTTAGCTGTGCCCTTTTTGCGGCCTAATGATGTCCCTCGTGTTGAAGGTGCAACTGATGCCTATTTAGCAGGCATAGACGCTTTATATCAACAAGTTACTGCCTTAGCCAAAAGCAAACAACAAGCCAATCAAGCATTAATTGCCATGGGACATTGCCATTTATTGGGTGGCGAAGTGTCTAGTGATTCTGAGCGAAAATTAGTCATGGGTGG
>JACKNZ010000027.1 GCA_024234595.1 Moraxellaceae bacterium
TTTTATCAAGCCTATGCCGATTACAAAGACTTGATGGACTTAACCGAAGCAATGTTAAAAACCGTTGCTTTAGAAGTATTGGGTAAAACCGAAGTCGATTATCAAGGCGAAGTGTATGACTTTGGCGCGCCCTTTGTACGCATGAGCATGGTTGATGCGATTTTGCATTTTAATCCTCAATATACCCGTGAGCAATTATGGGATATGGCTGCTGCGACTCAAATTGTTGAAAAAGACATTAAAGAGAAAGTAAAGCCAACATGGGGTATTGGTAAATTACAAACCATTATTTTTGAAGAAACGGTTGAAACCAAGTTACGTCAACCAACCTTCATTACTGAGTATCCTGCTGAAGTCTCACCTTTGGCGCGGCGTAATGATGATAATCCGTTTATTACTGACCGTTTTGAGTTCTTTATTGGTGGTCGTGAAATTGCCAATGGTTTCTCGGAGTTAAATGACCCGATTGACCAAGCTGAGCGTTTTATGCAGCAAGTGGCTGAAAAGGATGCGGGTGATGACGAAGCCATGCACTATGATGCCGATTATGTTCGCGCTTTAGAATATGGTTTACCACCGACCGCAGGTGAGGGCATTGGTATTGACCGTTTGGTGATGTTGTTTACTAATTCACCGTCGATTCGTGATGTGATTTTATTCCCACACATGCGTCCAGAGGCGTTGTAATTGAATCCTCCCTAACCCTCCTTTACAAAAGGAGGGGATGTGGCAGTGCAAGGAAATTTTTTGAAGGCAGACAAATCTGCCTTTTTTCATGCTCAAAAATAAATTTGATAATATGTTGCATTTGCAAATGAGAATCATTATTATTTGAGTTGTAGTTTAACTATCTATAGGACTTTAATAATGCACGCTCAATTACACCATCAGCCAGCTGTTCGCCGTTTTCCAACCATTGACTCGACACGTTTATTTGCCGTAGGTCGAGAAATTCGTATTATTCATGAAGGAGAGGAGTACCGTTTGCGGATTACTAGCAACAATAAATTGATTTTGACTAAATAGTGAAAGTGTTTTTAGTGATGATAAAAGGCTTTATTGACTATTTTCCATGTGCCATCAATATTGATGAGCGATAAAAAGTCCACATAATTGAGTGCCTGAAATACATAACGTGTTTTAACGTGGGCAATATTTACCATGATGTCAATACTGGTAATTTGCATATCAAATTCTTCGCCTAGCATGTTAGGTGCAGACATTCGTTTGATAACACTCAGATAATCATGTAGCTTTGAATGGATAAACTCACCTTCATAATAGCCAGTGATTTCGGCATGATGCCAAAATACATCTTCGATGGCTTCAATATCTTTGGTATGTAAAGCCTCAAAATACTGCAAAACTAACTTTTCTATGGCTTGTAAATCAGACATTTTTTGCCTCTGATTTTTTGCGTTCTAAAATGCGTTGTTCCAGTAAGGATAACTCGTCTTCTAGTTCGCTTGTTAGGGTTTCCAATATCTTTGCTTTGATTTTTTTGTGTGCTTCGGGGCTGTCTTCTTCTGCTTCAAAGGTACTTAATTGGTGTTTACTAAGCTCTGCAGCCATTGCATCATCATCGGCAATCATAATTTGATTAACCTTTGTCACTGGTAACAAGGTTTTTAATTGCTTAAGAGCTTCCTCATCCTTTAAATCGGCTAAATTTATCATCGCCGCTTTAAGTTTTAGGGTAAATTGACGAGCTTCGCGGCGTTGGCTATGAGCAGTGGTGGTTAGCTTAATCAATAATCGGCTGCTCAAGACGGCACGGTGGGTACAGTCTTCGATATTGTCGCCATCAAAACGAATAGTCATCCCTTCTGTTGATAAAGCTGAAACTGCTTTGCCTGTATAAAGACGGGTACAACGTTTAATTAGTTTATCAATCACTTGTAAAAATTGTGCCGACGTATTGGCATTAACTTTGGACATTAGGCCTTTGGGGTCATCAAAACAAATATTAACCCAAATGCTGGCGGCAGGTTTAACGGGTTCTGGTGTAGGCTCAGGTGTGCTAGGGATTGGTTCAGCTATAGCTTCTTCATTATTAGTGGCTTGTAAAATCGGGACACGCATATTTTTAAATAATTGTGGCCAACCGACCCACAACATTAAAAACAGATGCGCTAAAAAAGACAGTGCTAGGTTGATACTACTATTTTTAATAATATCACCACGCTCAGGTGTGCTAAGAGCAATGTGTGCTTGTCCCAAACGTTGTTTTTCTAAAATAATGGGGGCACTAAAATTAAGCCCTTTTTGGCTTTGTGCTTGTCCGCCTGTGGCTAATACTTGACCTTGATTATCCAAAATTCGTAAATTTAGCACTGCACCTGCTTCACCAAAATGATTAGCTAACAATCCTAAGCCAACACTGTCTTTATTGATAATAAACGGTGCAGCACTGACAGCTAATTGTTCACTAAGCAATTCGCCCGTCGGACGTTGGTGGTTGTTTAGCTCAGTTTCGGCACTATTGACCAAGAGCATGGCATGAATGAGGTAACTCACCACAAACAACGGAATAACACCACGGACTTGGCTCAATTTAGGCTCCTTACGCGATAATAATTATCTAGCGAAGTTATAGAAAATTTTAGATTAAATGTGCATCGCCCATTATAATCATTCATTTGACAAATAGGGCATAGCTGATTGCTAAACAATGTCCTATCATGCACGATATTTTATAAAAAATTAGTGAGTTTATGCGCGAAATTATTTTGATGTCCTTTTCTGGGCCAGATAGACCTCGTTTGAGTGCGAGTTTAATGGAAGTCTTGGCACAACACGCGGTCAATATTTTAGATGTGGGTCAGGCGGTGATTCATGACCAGCTATCGTTGGGGGTGGTGGTAGAAACATCATCTGCGCAAGAGTCAGCGATGCTGATGAAAGATGTGCTATTTCGGGCGCATGATATTGGTCTGTTAGTTCGTTTTACCCCCATCAGTAAAGACAGCTATCATCAGTGGGTGAGTGGTCAAGGCAAGGCACGTTATATTGTGACTTTGTTGGCGCGTAAAATCACCGCAGAGCAGTTGGCGGCGGTATCGCGTATTGTTGCTAATAATGATTTAAATATTGACGGCTTAAATCGTTTATCGGGACGAGTGCCATTAGAAGATGAAAGCGCAGGTTTAGGCAAAGCCTGTGTTGAATTGTCGGTACGTGGTGAACCAAATGATATCAATCATATGCGAGCAGAGTTTTTACGTTTGGCTAATGAGCTTAATATGGATATAGCCTTCCAACGTGATGATGCTTATCGCCGTAATCGTCGTGTCGTGTGTTTTGATATGGACTCTACGCTCATTGAGCATGAAGTGATTGATGAGTTAGCCAAAGCGGCAGGTGTTGGTGAACAAGTAGCAGCCATTACTGAACGTGCCATGCAAGGAGAGTTGGATTTTAAACAAAGTTTTGAAGCAAGAGTTGCCTTGTTAAAAGGCTTAAATGCTAGTGTGTTGGCAGAGATTGCCGCACGTTTAAAATTGTCTGAAGGTGCAGAAAACTTAGTCAAAACTTTAAAAGCATTAGGTTATAAAACAGCGATTTTATCGGGTGGTTTTACTTATTTTGGTCAGTATTTGCAGCACAAATTAGGCATTGATTATGTGTTTGCCAACGATTTAGAAATTGTCGATGGTCAAGTAACGGGGCGAGTGGTTGGGCAAGTGGTTGATGGTCAACGTAAAGCTGAGTTGTTGCGTCAAATTGCTGCCAAAGAAGGAGTTCATTTAGAGCAAGTTATTGCGGTGGGTGATGGTGCTAACGATTTGCCAATGTTATCGATAGCTGGCTTAGGGATTGCTTTTAGAGCTAAACCGTTAGTACGGCAAAATGCTCGTCAAGCGATATCGACCTTGGGTTTAGATGGTATTTTGTATTTGTTAGGCGTGAGGGATAGAGATTTAGAGTTGGGGCGTTAAACTCTACATTTGTCGAGTTAAAAAACCGACAAATGTAGTTTTGTGGGGTGCCATCAGCGATAGCGTAACGCACCTTTACAAATCCAAATTCACATAACCAATCGGTTGTGCATTTTTGGCATCAAGCAATATCACCGCGTAACCTCTGCTACTGCCTAGGTGCATAAAACGAACATTTTCAGCTTGATAGCCATATTTGGTTGCCGCTTTTTGTAATATAGCGGCATTTTCGGCAGACAGCTTAGGGGCATTGTGCAGTGGCCAAGCATTTTGTAATACTTCTGGTGCAATTTGCGCATAGTCCACATAGTGCTGTGGCATATGTTGTAAATCACCGCCGCCGCCTAAGGCCGACATGATAATGCGCGTTTTTTCTTTAATATCTTTCGGCATTATTGCTCCCACCAATTTAGGATGTGCAAAGCCAAATTGTTGATACTTAGCGTTAGCTTTGGCCAAGTTTTCTGGGGTAATCTCACTAGCAAAAACCAAGTTAAACATTTTTCCACTGGAGACTAAATACACAGGTCTAGACTCAAACAGAGTATATAAGCCCATCGACAAAAAAGCCGCTTGTATTAAAGCAATCACTGTTAAATCCATTTTAAGTGTTTTTTTGCCATGCTTATACACAATCAAGGTCAGGAGAGGCCCAACAATCAAATCAATGCCACCGACCATTGCCAATAATTGGTCAGCTTTAGCCATTGGCAATAATGCGATTGGATACCAAAAATAAATGACATAAGCCGCTACTGAGCCAACAATTAAAAAACTTAACATTAAGTGAATAAAACTAGCACGCCAACGACTCATCAGTATTTGTCCTGTATTGTTGTTTTGAAGGTGGCTAAGTTTACTCAACAAGTAACATTACGCAAAGTATTTTACTTCTTATTGTTAATGAGGTACTTTCGTGCAATTCGATGATAATTTTCATGTCTCAGATTTTTAAAAAACCAAGACACTAATAATAGATGACTCAACAACAAGAGGATTCGTCATGAGCCAGCCCCATTATCGTACCTGTAATTTATGTGAAGCCATGTGCGGTGTTGTCATCACCACCGAGCCAAGTTTGGACGGCGAAACGCAAGTGATTAGCAGCATCAAAGGCGACCATAACGACCCTTTTAGTAAAGGTCATATTTGCGCCAAAGCGATTGCTTTAAAAACATTACAAGAAGACCCTGACCGTATTCAATATCCACTTAAACGTACGGCTGATGGTTGGCAAGAAATCAGTTGGGCGCAAGCCTTTGACGAAGTTGAGCAGGGCATTAAAAAAGTGCAGCGTGAGCATGGTAAACATGCCGTGGGTTTTTATGCGGGAAATCCTACAGTACATAATATGGGCGCACTGTTATTTGCAGCTCCCTTAATGGCTGCTTTGCATAGTAAAAATAAATTTAGTGCTACCAGTGTTGACCAACTACCACATATGTTGGCTGCTTTGCAGATGTTTGGTCATCAATTATTGTTGCCTATCCCTGATGTAGATAATACTGATTTTATGTTGATGTTGGGAGCCAACCCTGCCGCGTCCAATGGTAGTTTGATGACGGGCGGCGATATTATGGGGCGCATCAAAAAAATCCAAGCACGTGGTGGACGTGTGGTGATTTTAGACCCACGCCGCACCGAAACTGCACAACAAGTCGGTGAGCATCATTTTATTAAACCTGCCAGTGATGTGTATTTTTTAGCAGCTTTGTTAAATGTGTTGTTTAGCGAAAAACGAATCAACGAACAAGCCGTTAATCAACAAACATTAGGTTTAGAATTACTAAAGCTAGCCGTTGAACCATTTACACCACAAGTGGCGGCACCATTAACAGGCATAGCTGCAGAAACCATTATTGCTTTGGCGCATGATTTTGCCAATGCCAAGCAAGCAGTTTGTTATGGTCGGATGGGAATATGTACCCAAGAGTATGGTGGTGTCTCTGCATGGCTCATCAATGTCATCAATGTGGTGACAGGCAATTTAGACAAAGTAGGGGGGGCGTTATTTAACCATCCTGCGGTTGATGTTGTGGGTTTAAGTTCGAGTTTGGCAGCAGCTCGCGGCAGTTTTAATCGTTATCAATCACGGGTGAGTGGTTTGCCTGAATTTAATGGCGAGTTACCTGTTTCTGTTATGGCCGAAGAAATTTTGACCGAAGGAAAAGGTCAAATCAAAGCCATGATTACCCATGCTGGCAATCCTGTGTTATCCACGCCGAATGGCAAACAAATGGATGAGGCATTAGCCAGTTTAGATTTTATGGTCTCAATAGATATTTATCTTAACGAAACCACGCGCCATGCCCATATTATTTTGCCTCCTACAGGGATTTTAGAGCATGGTCACTACGATTTAGTCTTTAATTTAGTGGCGGTACGCAATGTAAGCAAATACTCTCCAGCTTTAATTCAGGCTCCGCAAGGCACACTTCACGATTGGCAAATTTTGTTAGAGCTTACAGCGCGACTGAGTGCCAAAACGCCTGCTGATAAATGGTTATGGAAAGGAGTCAAAACCATTGCCGAAAAAATTAAACCCGAAGGCATTTTGGATTTATTGTTACAAATAGGCCCTTACGGTAATGTACCCTTCGGTTTAACGCCTGTGGCGCAACGCACCGCCAATACCTTGGTCAAAGCCTTAGCCGCTATACCACAAACCAAAGCCTTATCTACTCAATTAGAGCAGCTTATCACCGCTACGCCTATGGGGGGTAAAGCGCAGGGGTTGAGTTTGGCTAAACTCAAAGAAAATCCACATGGTCTGGATTTGGGGGCATTGCAGCCGTCTTTAGCGCAGCGTATTTGTACCCCTGAGCGTAAAATTATTCTTGCTCCCCATATTTATTTGGCAGAGCTTAGCCGTGCGCGTTTGGCATTGCATAGTCCCAAACCTCGTCAAATTCACGAATTTAGTTTAATTGGGCGTCGTCATATTCGTAGCAATAACTCATGGTTGCACAATAGCTTACCCTTAGTTAAGGGTAAAAATCGTTGTACCGCGATGATGAACAGCATAGATGCCAATGCCTTAAAATTGACTGAAGGCGATATGATTAGCGTCAAGTCGCGGGTAGGTGAGATTAGTCTGCCAGTTGAGTTTTGTGATGATATGATGCAAGGTGTGCTGAGCATTCCTCATGGTTTTGGTCATCACCGAGAAGGTACGCAGTTGAGTATTGCCGAAGGTAAAGCCGCAGGCGTAAGTATGAATGATATTACTGATGACAGTTATGTTGATGGTTTGAGCGGTAATGCCGCCTTAAATGGTGTGCCTGTGACGGTTGTGCCTGTTGCCCAAAAGGCAAAACGGGCTAAAAAAGTTGAGGAAGCGGCCAGTTAAAGGAGTGGGGCGCATGATTGCGCCCCTAGTCATCAAGCAAAATGGCAAACATAATCTAACATTTCTACAGTTTCTATAGTAAAGCTAGAATTACCTGCCACTTCAAAAGATTGACCAGCCGTATATTCGCTCCAAGTGTCGCTACCTGCCAATTTAACGCGACATTTACCACCAATCACTTCCATAATTTCGGGTGCGCCCGTATTAAATACGAGGGTTGAGGGAAAAATAACCCCCACAGTTTTGCGTGTACCATCAGCTAAAATCACCGTATGACTGACACATTTGCCATCAAAATAAACATTCGATTTTTTTACAACGCTAACATTATCAAATTGACTCATGGTTTTTTCTCTTTTGAAAATAAATTCAAGGTATTATACTGATTCTCGCACTTGAGCATCAAGGAGTCACTATGACGCCCGAACAGCAACACTATGTACATCAACGCCTACAACAAATCCGCTGGTGGAATCGACTCGGTTGGTTGTTTTTTGTGGCGTTAGCAGGCTTTTATGGCTGGCTTTGGCAGCATAAACCATTGTATATCGACCCAATGTTGTTATTAGACAAATTGCGATTAGGCCAAGTCAGCGATATTGAAATTGCCAAACTGGCTGCTTTAGGTAACTTGGCTTTTATAGGTTGCGGTATGTTATTAGCGAGTTTGGTGTTGCTGATTTATGCCTCATTGTGGACAGAAAAGAAATCAATTTTGATATTGTCATCGTTAACGGTCAAAACCGACCCCACAACTACGGAGTCCAGCGAAGATGAGCCACGCGCTTGAGCATTTGCTACAAAGCAACAAAGAATGGGCGCAGCGTATTACTAATGATGACCCACAATTTTTTAGCAAATTAGTTCAACAACAAACCCCGCGTTATTTGTGGATTGGCTGTGCAGATAGCCGAGTGCCATCAACACAATTAGTTGACGTGTTACCGGGTGATATGTTTGTACATCGTAATGTCGCTAATTTGGTGATACATACCGATTTTAATTGTTTATCAGTGATGCAATATGCGATTGATGTACTCAAGGTTGAGCATATTATTGTGTGTGGTCATTATCGTTGCGGTGGTGTACAAGCAGCCATGCAACAGCAGTCCTTTGGTTTAGTCGATAATTGGTTGCGCCATATTCAAGATATTATTAGCAAACATCAGCGTTATTTAGACACCTTTGCTACCGAAAAAGAGCGATTAGACAAACTTTGCGAACTGAATGTCATTGAACAAGTGCTTAATGTCTGCGAAAACACCTTAGTGCGTCACGCATGGCAACGCGGCCAAAAATTATCGGTACATGGTTGGATTTATGGCGTAGAAGATGGCTTGTTACGTGATTTAAAACTCAGTATTAACAATACCACCGAAATGAATGCCGCCATTCATCGTTTGATGGCTCAAACTCAGACAATTTAATCGCCTGTTATGAAATTGTCACTTGATTGTCGGGGGCTTTGGCTTTAACCTTCGCACTTTTACGGCTACAACCGTGGTTTCGCCGCTTTTGAATGTTCAAAAGCATGATTTTGACTTTGCCTAAACGGGTAATCAATATGCGCTTAGCTAATTACTGTTCTGATGAAGAATGGAAACGTATCAAAAAATTTGCCGATACCAAAGAAACCCCTTTTTTGGTGGTCGATTTAGAAATCATCAAACAGAAATACGAAGAATTGATTACGTGCTTTCCGATGGCAAAAGTGCATTATGCCCTCAAAGCTAATCCCGGTAAGCCTGTGATTGAATTGTTAAGAGATTTAGGCTCTAACTTTGATATTGCCTCGATTTATGAGCTAGATAAAGTATTAGCGGCTGGTGTTGAGCCAGAGCGCATTTCTTATGGTAATACCATCAAAAAAGCCGCGCATATCAAATATGCCTTTGATAAAGGCGTACGTTTGTTTGCGACTGATTCTAAAGCGGATTTGCAGTCAATTGCCGAAAATGCACCGGGTTCTAAAATTTTTGTGCGTATTTTGGTCGAAGGTGGCGAGACAGCAGAGTGGCCTTTATCGCGCAAATTTGGTTGTCATCCCGATATGGCGATTGATTTATTAGTGCAAGCCAAACTATTAGGCTTAGTGCCTTATGGTATTTCGTTCCATGTTGGCTCGCAGCAAAAAGATATTGCAGTATGGGACGCAGCTTTATCCAAAGTTAAATATATGTTTGATTGGATGCGTTTAGAAGAAGGCGTTATCCTCAAAATGATTAACATGGGTGGCGGTTTTCCTGCGAACTATATTTCCGAAGTCAACCCAATTCAGGTCTATGCCGAAGAAATTTTGCGTTATTTACACGATGACCACGGTGACGAGTTACCTGAGTTGATTTTAGAACCAGGTCGTTCTTTGGTGGGTGAGTCGGGTGTGTTGGTATCCGAAGTGGTATTGATTTCACGCAAGTCACGTACCGACCTTAAACGCTGGATTTATACCGATGTTGGTCTGTTCCAAGGTTTAATTGAAACCATGGGTGAAGCGATTAAATACCCCATCTACACCGAAAAAATGGAAGCCAACGTGCAAGAAGGCAGTGTGGTGTTAGCAGGGCCAACTTGTGACTCTACTGATATTATGTACGAAAATTCCAATTATCATTTGCCGCATAACTTGGCAGTGGGTGACCGTTTGTATTGGATGACTACAGGTGCCTATACCACTTCGTATAGCTCGGTTGAGTTTAACGGTTTTCCGCCACTCAAAACCTACTTTATTGGTTTGGGTAATGACGATAAAGAGTTGGTGTAAATTACCAACTGGTCTTAAACCCTTCGACTGCGCTCAGGGAGCGTAGTCGGGCTGGTTGCGATGGTTGAGCGGTGGTCACTGAGCGCAGTCGAAGTGAGTCGAAACCCAAGCAATAGAGAAAATCCCCCAGTTGGGGGATTTTTTATTCGGATTTTTCTTCCTCTGCTTGTTTTTGAGCCGCTCTTTCGTCACTTTCAAAAAGCTCCTCTAACTCTTGCATGGCCTCTTTGTTGCTGGCAATCAGCGATTCTTCATCTTGATAAAACGCTTGTTGCCGCACCAATAATTGTTCGTCATATTTCTTAAACGTGTTAATGCCACTGGCAGCACGCTCAGGTGTTAATCCAACCGCGATTAAGGTTTGTTTAGCAATATCTAATGACGATAAAAACAGCTCACGACTAATCACTTGCACCCCCATATCCATTAACTGATAGGCATGGCGACGGTCACGCGCGCGCGCCAAAATCGTTAAGTGCGGATAATAATGACGAACTTGCATGGCGGTTCTAATCGAGTCATTCACATCATCTATCGCTAAAATAAATACTTTGGCTTTGTCTAATTTGGCTGCACGGAGCATCTCAATATGGCTTGGATTGCCATAATAAATGTTATTACCAAAACGACGCAAAAAATCCACTTGTCGGGCATCGCCTTCTAAGGCCGTAAAACGAATTTTGTGCATTCGCAACACACGGGCAATAATTTGGCCAAAACGCCCAAAACCTGCAATCACTACAGGATTTTCGTGGTCATCGTCAGGGATTTCATCAAAAGAGCGTTTTTCTTCTTTAACCCAACGTGGTTCAATGGCTTTTTCTAGTAAATAAAAAGCTAAAGGCGTAAGAGCCATTGATAGGGTGACAATCAACATTAAACGGTCGCTCAGCTCGGTGGGTAATAAATTAAACTGTGTCGCACTGCTAAATAATACAAAGGCAAATTCGCCACCTTGTGCCAAGGTAATCCCTAAACGGATACTGGTGTGCCAAGAATTACCAACCATTGTTCCAATCAATACTAAAACGATAAATTTGAGTGTCATTAAACTAATTGCGCCACCCATAATTAACAAAGGCTCGCCAATCAGTAAGTGCATATCGGTACTCATGCCTACGGCCATAAAAAATAGACCAAGTAACAAGCCTTTAAAGGGCTGTATATTGGCTTCTAACTCATGGCGATATTCGGAGTCTGCTAATAAAACACCTGTGACAAACGCGCCTAAAGCCATCGACAAGCCAAGTTTGTCCATCACCAAGGCAATGCCAATAATAATAAACAGCGCGGCGGCAGTGAGTAACTCAGTGGCTTTACTGGCGGCAATCAGCCTAAATACAGGCCGAATAACAAAACGACTGCTAAAAACCAGTAAAGCAAATACGGCTATTACTTTAGCAAAATAAGTCAAATTATATTCTTGAGTGCCTGTGCCTGACAAAATCGGCACAATCGCCAACATCGGAATCACCGCCATATCTTGAAATAACAAAATCGCAAAGGCTTCTCGGCCATGACGAGCCGTCAGTTGTTTTTTCTCGGCCAATAATTGCATCACAAACGCCGTAGAGGACATGGCTAGGCCAAAGCCAGCAATAGCACTGACGGTTAAATTAAGTCCTAAAAATAAGCCAATGCCCGTAAAGCCTGCCCCTGTGACCATCACTTGCAAGCCGCCCAACATAAAAATCGAGCGTCTGAGTACCCACAGTCGTGATGGTTCTAGCTCTAGACCAATCACAAACAGCAGCATTACCACACCAAATTCGGCAAAGTGCAGCACAGTATTAGCATCACCTGCCCAATCAAGGACATTGGGGCCAATCAAAATGCCCGTAATTAAGTAGCCTAATACCGTGGCCAAGCCCAATCGATGAAAAAGAGGAACGACTAATAAGGCCGCCCCCAAAAAAACAGCTGCTTGTCCAAGCAAAGACATATGATGATGCTCCTTAGCCCTAAAAATTCAAAAATACGGTTGCAAGTGTGCCATAAACTCGCCAAAGTATGCCTTCTTATCTCTATAAAAATAAGGAAAGTATCATGGCAAAAATTTATGACAATAATGCGCTTTCTATTGGTAATACGCCCTTGGTGCGCTTAAACCGTATTGTGGGTGGTCACAGCAAAGTGTATGCCAAAATTGAAGGCCGTAACCCTGCTTATTCGGTTAAGTGTCGTATTGGGGCTAATATGATTTGGCAGGCCGAGCAAGATGGCACACTCAAACAGGGTATGGAGATTATTGAACCAACCTCGGGTAATACAGGTATTGCTTTGGCGTTTGTGGCGGCAGCCAAAGGCTATAAACTCACCTTAACCATGCCCTCATCCATGAGCTTAGAGCGTCGCAAAGTGTTAAAAGCCTTAGGTGCAAATTTAGTCTTAACGGATGCAGCTAAAGGCATGAAGGGCGCGGTTGATAAAGCCGAAGAAATTCGCGCTAGTAATCCAACGCATTATTTTTTGCCACAACAATTTGAAAATCCTGCTAACCCTGCGATTCACGAAAAAACCACAGGCCCCGAAATTTGGCAAGATACCGATGGTGAAGTCGATATTTTTGTAGCAGGGGTAGGCACTGGCGGCACTTTAACAGGTGTATCTCGTTATATTAAACAAACTCAAGGCAAAGCGATTCAAACTATTGCTGTTGAACCCGAAGCTTCGCCCATTATTAGTCAAACACGTGCAGGTCAAGACATCAAACCAGCACCCCACAAAATACAAGGCATTGGCGCAAATTTTGTACCCAAGAACTTAGATTTAAGTTTAGTTGATGCAGTTGAAACCATCAGTAATGATGAGGCGATTGAGTATGCGCAACGTTTAATGCGTGAAGAAGGCATTTTGGCAGGCATTTCGTGTGGGGCAGCCGCCTGTGCTGCGGCAAGGTTAGCGGCAAAGCCCGAAAACGCCGATAAAACCATTGTGGTGATTTTACCCGACACAGGCGAACGTTATTTATCAACCGTGTTGTTTGATGGTTTGTTTACCGAGCAAGAAATGGTGCAATAAAGCGCGTGATTTTGTCTGCCGCCTGTTGGCAAGTTGCATATCAGGCGTATAATACGCCACGATTTCCACGCTGGCCAATTTTTAGGCCAGTTTATCAAAGAGAGTAAACCATGAGTTACAACAATATCCCACCTGGAAAAGACGCACCAAACGACATTTATGTTGTTATCGAAATTCCTGCTAACCATGACCCCATCAAATACGAAATCGACAAAGACAGCGATGCGTTATTTGTTGACCGTTTCATGGGTACAGCCATGTTTTACCCAGCTAACTATGGTTATATCCCAAACACCTTATCTGAAGATGGTGACCCATTAGACGTATTAGTTGTAACTCCATACCCAGTTGCACCTGGTTCTGTGATTCGTTGCCGTCCAGTTGGCAAATTAAACATGGAAGATGAGTCTGGTATTGATGCTAAGTTAATTGCTGTACCACACGACAAATTGACACCAATCTACAAAAACGTTAAAGAATATACCGATTTGCCAGAGTTGTTAATCAACCAAATCCGTCATTTCTTCGAAACTTACAAAGCTTTAGAGCCAGGTAAGTGGGTTAAAGTTACAGGTTGGGAAGGTGCTGAAGTCGCTAAGGCTGAAGTATTAAAATCTATCGAAGCTGCTAAAAAATAAGCTAGCTTTTCCCCTCACTCTAACTCTCTCCCAATGGGAGAGAGAACTCCCTCTCCTTGTGGGCAAAGGCTGGGGTGAGGGTAGTCGATAAGATTTAAATAAAGGCGCAAATTGCGCCTTTATTTTTGGAGGAAATTAATCAAATTTTACTTTTAACGCACTCACCAACTTGCTATGAATACCCCCAAAGCCACCGTTAGACATAATCACAATGGCATCGCCCGATTTAACTTGAGCAAGCACATCAGCAATAATGCCATCAATATTATTAGCCACTTGAGCTGGCACAGGTGAAGCCGCAATGACTGGGCTTAAATCCCAATCCAAACCTGCGGGTTGATACCAAATCACTTGGTCAGCATCACGAGCCGATTCAGCTAAATTGTCTTTGTGTGTGCCCATTCTCATAGTGTTTGAGCGTGGTTCAATAATTGCCCAAATCTTGCGGTCGCCAACTTTGTTACGCAAGCCTTCTAGAGTGGTTTTAATCGCAGTGGGGTGATGGGCAAAATCATCATACACACTAATATCAGCCACCTCGCCAACCAACTCCATGCGCCGTTTTACGCCATCAAAAGCACTTAACGCCGCACAAGCAGTTGCTAAATCAACACCCACATTATGGGCTGCGGCAATGGCAGCTAAACCATTATACACACTGTGTAAACCTGTCATGCCCCAATTTACTTCGGCTTGTTGACCTTGATAGCTCACTACAAAATGACTGCCATCATTGGCACGCAACTCAGCTTGCCAATCGCTAGAGTTGGGGGCGATACCTGTGGTTTCTACAGGTGTCCAACAACCTTTGGCTAAGGTATCTTTTAAATTGTCATCATTGGCAGGGACAATAATTTTGCCTGTACTGGGAATGGTACGCACTAAATGATGAAATTGTTTTTGAATGGCGGCTAAATCATCAAAAATATCAGCATGGTCAAATTCTAAATTATTCAAAATGGCTGTTTTTGGGGCGTAATGAACAAACTTAGAGCGTTTATCAAAAAACGCAGAGTCATATTCGTCTGCTTCAACCACAAAATACTGGCCACCGCCTAAACGGGCACTGGCTTCAAAGCCTTTGGGTACACCACCAATCAAAAAGCCAGGTTCTAAACCTGCTTGTTCTAAAATCCAAGCCACCATCGTTGTAGTCGTGGTTTTGCCATGTGTGCCTGCCACGCCAATGACATGTTTGCCTTGTAACACATATTGTGCTAACCACTGAGGGCCAGAGGTATAAGGAATGCCTTCATTTAACACATATTCTACCGCAGCAATGCCACGCTTCATGGCATTACCTACAATCACTAAATCGGGGCGAGGTTGCAAATGTTCGGGTTCATAACCTTGCATTAAGCTAATGCCTTGCGCTTCGAGTTGGGTGCTCATGGGTGGATAAACATTAGCATCACTACCTGTCACTTTATGGCCTAGGTTTTTGGCTAACACGGCGAGTGAACCCATAAACGTGCCGCAAATACCTAAAATATGAATATGCATAACAAATCCTTAACGAGTGGAAGCCGCTTCGGCGGCTGCCGTGGCTTTTTGTAAAATTTCGGGAAACAATTGCACAATGACCGATAGGCTAACCAGCATCACCATAAAAGCAAGCACATTAGCCAATAATGGGCTGATATTTAAGGCGCGATGATAAATAAAACCGCGCATCATTAAACTCCATATCATGATGGCTAATTCTAATAACCCTAACATTGGCAGTAATGCCGATTTGCTACCAAGCTGCAAACTAAACAATACAATAGGCAGTGTCATCAACGATAATAAAGTATCACAGGCAAAGACACTCATTTGGGTTTGTACAAAACGTGCTTGTAATTGTTTAATATGAAATAAACCATACAAAATTATCAGTTCCACTACTATCATTATTGCAGGACTGAGCAGAGCAATACGTACCATATCGGGTTTTGCCACTAACTGAATGCTGGCACTCACTGCAAAATTGAAGACAAGAATTAACATCAACAAAGCCTGTGAGTAAGGCGCGTCTTCGGGGCTGCGCTTAAAGCGCAACATTTGCCAAAATAATAAAACAAGAGCTTTCATAAGTTTTATGATATATCGTGCAAAAAATTGCGCTATTGTCGCAAAGACCACGTTGTATTGCAGTATGTTTTGAGTTTTCTTTATGCCAATCACTTTGCAAACCATTTTATTACTCATTTGCTCCAATGTGTTTATGACTTTTGCGTGGTATGGCCATCTTAAAAACTTAGCCGATAAACCTTGGTATATTGCTGCTTTGTTAAGCTGGGGTATTGCGTTCTTTGAATACCTGCTCATGGTACCTGCCAATCGCATGGGTCATAGCGTGTTATCGGTCAGTCAACTTAAAATTATCCAAGAAGTGATTACACTGAGCATTTTTGTGCCATTTGCCCTGCTGTATCTTAAAGAACCGTTCAAAATGGATTATGTTTATGCAGGATTATGTTTATTAGGCGCGGTTTATTTTATGTTTAGAGACTAATTTTTTGCACAAACACTTGGTTTAGTGCCATGATTGCGCCAAAATAGTCGGCTTTTCGCACAGTGTTAACCTGTTAAATACAGGTTTTTTAGAGAGTTAGGTAATGACAGCAACAACGGCAACACCTTTGGTGGGTATTATTATGGGTTCACAATCGGATTGGGCAACCATGCAACACACCGCCGATGTGTTACGCAGCTTAGGTGTCCCTTTTGAAGCAGAAGTCGTTTCTGCCCACCGCACGCCCGATAAATTATTTGACTATGCCAAAACAGCGCGCTCGCGTGGTATTCAAGTGATTATTGCAGGGGCAGGCGGAGCAGCGCATTTACCAGGTATGTGTGCCTCACAAACCTCTTTGCCTGTGTTAGGTGTACCTGTGCAATCACAAGCACTCAATGGCTTAGACTCTTTGTTATCTATTGTACAAATGCCTGCGGGTGTGCCTGTTGCCACTTTAGCCATTGGCAAAGCAGGAGCTACCAATGCAGGTTTATTAGCCACGCAAATTTTAGCGGCACAATATCCACAGTATTTACAAGCGATAGAAAACTTTCGTCAGCAACAAACAGACAAAGTGTTAGCTAATCCTATTCCGGGAGAGCAAGCATGAAAATTGGCATTTTTGGTGGCGGTCAGTTAGGACGAATGATGGCCTTGGCAGGTTATCCCTTTAATTTGCGCTTTAGTTTTTATGAGTCTGCCGAAAACTGTCCTTCTGCGCCATTGGGTGAGGTGATTAGTGATAAGGTATTGGGCGCAAATAGTTTAGAAGCATTCTTAGCCAGTGCTGATGTCTTTACTTATGAGTTTGAAAATATTCCTGCTTTATTAGTCGAATATATTGCCCAACATAAACCTGTTTACCCGAGTGTCAAATCGTTGGCGGTGTCACAAAATCGTCTTAACGAAAAACAATTATTTGCCAAGCTAGGCATACCTGCGGCGGCGTATCATCAAGTGCATTCACAAGCCGACTTACAACAAGCGGTTGACACCTTAGGTTTACCCTTGGTGGTTAAAACCACGATGGGTGGTTATGACGGTAAAGGTCAATTTGTGATTCGTCAGACCGAGCAAGTGGCGCAAGCATGGGCAGAGTTACAGCAAGGCTTACCGCTTATTGCCGAGGCGTTTATTGATTTTGAACGAGAATTGTCAATGATTGCCGTGCGTGGTCAAGATGGCGATACTCGTTGCTATCCTCTTGCATGGAATGTTCATCATCAAGGTATTTTGTCGCATTCGGTGGTGCCTGCCCCCGATGTTGATGCGGCTACACAAGCGCAAGCCGAGCAATACATTACCTCCATTTTGCATGAATTAAATCATGTGGGAGTATTAACCCTCGAAATGTTTCAAACACCAGATGGTTTGTTTGCCAATGAAACTGCGCCAAGAGTACATAATTCAGGCCATTGGAGTATTGAAGGGGCTATTTGTTCGCAATTTGAAAATCATATGCGTGCTGTGGCAGGACTGCCTTTAGGAAGCACCCAAGAACTAAGACCGAGTGCCATGATTAACATCATTGGCCAACATCCCAAAACGGCCGATATTTTGGCCATTCCCGAAGCGCATTTACATCTGTATGGTAAAGCAGAGCGTGTAGGTCGAAAACTTGGCCACATTACCGTCACTGCCAATGACAGCAATACCTTGCAGGTGCGAATGGCGCAAATAGCTAAGTGTTTGCCTAATCAAATGGCATTATGACGTCTTTTAACTGTTTTAAATTAGATTGTGTTATCTAAAGTTAAGATTTCTTAGAAAAAAACTCTATTGTTGTCTGAATGTAGAACAATGGTTGAGGTTTGTGTTATGGCTAGCTCTTATAATTGCACTCAAGAACAGTTTGTAGATTAACTCTCAATCTGTAGTGAAGGAATTGTGCATCTTGCACATCCTACAAAGGGCGTATTAACAATTTTGGAGATAGTCATGGGCGAGTTAAAAGACGTTGCAGCAGAAACTCAAGCTGAAGTTAAATTTGCTGATCGTGTAAAAGAATTGGGCAATCAAGTTTCATTAGCAGGTTTAGGCGTTGTGTCTAAAGTTGAAGAAGTTGTTGCTAAAGTTGAAGAAGAAGGTCAAAAGCAATTAGACAAATTAGTTGCTGCTGGTCAAGCTGCTCGTGGTGAGCAAGCTGCTAATGACAAAAAAGTTGTCTTGGTTGCTGTTGGTTTAGTAGAAACTTTAAAAGTTGAAGCAGACAAAATTAAAGTTGAAGCCGAAAAATTATTTGGCGACTTAGTTGCTGCTGGTGAAAAGCGTAAAGCTGCTTAATGCAATTATCTAAATAGAGATACAAAAGCTATTTAGGTGTTGTGTTAATTTTGAACAGTTTTGCTGTTCTTCAAAAGAACCCTCTTTTGGGGTGGCACCTCGCCACCCTTTTTTTGTGTCAAAATTTACAAAAGACTTGTTAAAAACGTGAAATAACTACATCATTTATTCATAATATAGGCAATTAGTGTACAAAATAAACAGACAGTTAATGAGATTAAACAGTAAAATGACTGTAAAACAAATTGTCTATGATAATTGTATTTAATAATAAGGCTTCGCTTTTCGGTTTTAGTTAACACTTCGAGTGAACTAATTTGGGTTCTTCTTGATTCGAAGAAAAACCTCGGTGAGTTTTTTACTGTACCGCGATGAGTTTAAGTCTTAATAGTTAATGATTATAATTTGCATATTTCATCAAAGTTGAACGCAGCGAGTCATGACGAATCGCTGCTTGTCAATTTGTTATATGTGATTTTATCAGCACTTAAAAAAGTGTGATGACTTCCAAAAACCAGAGACGAAGGGTATACCATGAAAAAAACTAACATGTTAGCTGCCGCAGTTGTAACGGCAAGTGTTGCTTTAAGCACAGCCGCACACGCAGCCAAACAAACCGTATGTGTATTTGACCTTTTAGGTACAGGCGGTGACGTCTATGCCATGATGAAGGACTATTCTTTAGCTGCCGCTAAATGGGGTGCAGATATTACATTAAAGCCTTATACCGATGAACGTATTGCCGCCGAAGATTTTAAAGCAGGTCAATGTGATGGTGTGAGTTTAACGGGTTTACGTGGTCGTCAATTTAATACTTTTACAGGCAGTATTGACTCTATCGGTGCAATCACAACTTATGCTCAAATGAAAGATGTGTTGACATTGTTAAGCAACCCCAAAATGGGTCCTTATATGGCCAGTGGGGCTTACGAAGTAGTTGGTGTTATGCCTTTAGGTGCAGGCTATTTGTTAGTAAATGACCGCGCTATTAACAACTTATCTAAAGTGTCTGGCAAAAAAATTGCTGTATTAGACTATGATAAGTCTCAAGCCAAAATGGTTCAAAAAATCGGTGCACAACCTGTTGCATCTGATATTACCAACTTTGCAGGTAAGTTTAATAACGGTCAGGTGGATATTGTGGCTGCACCAGCAGTTGCCATCAAACCTTTAGAGTTATACAAAGGTTTAGGTACTAAAGGTGCTATTGTACGTTTCCCCATCGTACAAATCACAGGCAATATCATCATCAATCCTAAAAAGTTCCCTGATGGTTTTGGTCAAAAAAGCCGCGAATATGTAGCCACTCAAACAGATAAAGCCTTCAAAACAATCGAAAAAACTGAGCGTGATGTTCCTGCTAAATATTGGATGGACGTTGCAGAAGCAGACAAACCTGGTTATATCAAGTTAATGCGCGAATCACGTATTGCCTTGGCTGCTGACGGTATCTATGACAAAAAGATGCTTAGCTTGCTCAAGCGTGTACGTTGCAAACACGACCCAGCCAGCTTTGAGTGTGCTTTAAAAGACGAATAATCTAACAAGCTCGCTTATTAGTTGCTAAAAGCTCAGCTTCGGCTGGGCTTTTTGTTTTTGGATATTCATTGACTCAATCTAGCAATCCTTAGATAATACTTTAGTGATTTAGTCAACTACAAAGTATAGAGGCGACATAATGTCTGATGCTCAAGGCATGATTTTAACAGACCGTGCGGCGGCCAAAGTGCGCAAATTGCGTGAAGGCGAATCGAATCCTAATCTAAAATTGCGTGTCTATATCACGGGTGGCGGTTGTTCGGGGTTTTCTTATGGCTTTACTTTTGATGAAAACAGCAACGACACCGACTCCATCTTTCAAAATGAAGATGTCACCATGTTGGTTGACTCTCTGAGCTTTCAATATTTGGTTGGCTCAGAGGTCGATTATGTTGAAGGCTTAGAAGGCTCACGGTTTGTGATTAAAAACCCAAATGCAACGACAACCTGTGGTTGTGGTTCTTCGTTCTCGATTTAAGCTTGGTAAATCCCTCCCAAAATCCGCCTTCCTGCTGCACCCGTTACTGCAGGAAGGTTGCCACTTAAACCTTCCATTGTTTGTTTAGCTAACCATGCAAAGGCGGTTGCTTCAATCCAAGTTGGTGCAATAGCAATGGTCTCAGTTGATAATAGGCGATAGTTAGGTAGCTTTTGAGCTAAAGACTGCCATAGAGCGTGGTTGTAAGCACCTCCACCACACAAAAATAACTCACCCTCTGCAAAAGCTAAGGCGTTGATTTCTTGTGCAACCGAAATTGCTGTCAGCTCTAATAGTGTTGCTTGTACGTCTTGTGCCTGATATTCAGCTTTAATATAAGGTAAAAGCCAATCTAAATGAAAATCTTCTCTGCCTGTGCTTTTGGGAGCTTTTTTGGCAAAGAAGGGGTGCAACAGCAATTGTTCCAGTAAAGAGGGAATAATGTTTCCACTTGCTGCCCATACGCCATTTTTATCATAAGATTGCTGCAAATGTCGCCAGCACCACGCGTCCATCAAGACATTGGCAGGGCCCGTATCATAACCGTACACAATTTGTGTAGTATCGGCTGGCAGCACCGTAATGTTCGCCATACCGCCCAAATTAAGTACCACCCGATTAACAGCATCACTGTGTAATAAAGCCTCGTGAAAGGCAGGTACTAAAGGCGCACCTTGTCCCCCTGCGGCAACATCACGCCTTCTAAAGTCTGCAACCACTGTAATACCTGTTAGCTCTGCGATGATATTGGGGTCAGCAATTTGTAAGGTAAAAGGGGGAGTAAGATATGGACGATGGCGAATTGTTTGACCGTGACTGCCTATTGCTGTGATTTGAGTGGCATTTAATTGTAGTTTCTCTCGTAATTGATTGGCACATTGTGCAAATAGCTGCGCAATTTCGACATCAACTCGTCCCAAACTTTCAATTTCATTATCACTGGGTTGCGTTAATGCTAAAATATCAGCACGAAGTTGTGCGGTTAACGCCAAAGAATGTGTTCCTAATAGCTTCATTTGTTCATCGCTATCAAAAGAGATTGCTACCGCATCAACCGCATCTAAACTTGTTCCTGACATAAGCCCCAAAAAAATTTTATTCATAGACAATTTCTCTTTAAAATAGCGCATCATTTTATACTGATAAGAAGCGTAGCAAAAACATGATGACAGCAGAACAGCAACTTGAGCTTATCAAGCGTGGAACAGAAGAAATTATTCAAGAAGCTGAGCTATTAGCCAAGCTTAAAGAGGGGCGTCCCTTAAAAATTAAAGCAGGCTTTGATCCAACAGCTCCAGATTTACATTTAGGACATACTGTTCTTATCAACAAACTAAAAGTCTTTCAAGATTTAGGGCATGAAGTATTTTTTCTCATTGGTGACTTTACAGGCATGATTGGTGATCCCACAGGCAAAAATGTCACTCGCAAGCCGCTTACTCAAGAGCAAGTCAAAGAAAACGCTAAAAGCTACCAAGAGCAAGTCTTTAAAATTTTAGACCCACAAAAAACAAGAGTCGTGTTTAATTCCGAATGGATGGGGCAAAAAACAGCAGCTGATATGATTCAGCTTGCGGCACAATATACGGTAACGCGTATGATGGAGCGTGATGACTTTTCCAAACGCTTTGCCAATCAGCAATCCATTGCTATTCATGAATTTTTATATCCACTCATACAAGGGTATGACTCGGTAGCCCTCGAAGCGGATGTAGAACTAGGCGGTACTGACCAAAAGTTTAATTTACTCATGGGGCGTACCTTGCAAAGCCGATATGGACAATCTGCACAAATTTGTCTCACTGTGCCAATTTTAGAGGGTTTAGATGGCGTACAAAAAATGTCTAAATCGTTGGGGAATTATATTGGCGTGAGTGATAGCGCAGGCGAAATGTACCAAAAAATACTGTCTATGCCTGATAGCCTCATTCCGCGTTATTTTGAACTCCTAAGTTTTAAAAGTATGAGCGAGGTTAATCAGTTATTACAAGACATAGCAACTGGTCGTAACCCTCAAGAAGTTAAAAAGATTTTAGCGGAAGAAATTATTACCCGTTTTCATAGCTCAGAAGCGGCAGCCAATGCCCATAAAGCCGCGGGCAATAGTCTAGCGTATGGCGAAATTCCTGAAGATGCGCCCGATGTCACGATTAAAATAGAACAAGACGTCATAGATTTACCCATCAGTGCAGTATTAAATAGGGCAGGGCTGGTTAAAAATGCTGCAGGGGCTAAAGATGTATTGTCAAGAGGTGTGGTTTTTGTTGAAGGCCAGCAAGTTGCTTCTGATTATCGCTTGGCAGTTGGTCAAACAAAAGTGATTCAAGCTGGTAAAAAAGCCATTGCCAAAGTCACATTAAGCTATTGATAGATCAGGACTTACGCATGGCATAGCAATTAGCGTGTTTTGTGAGCAAAAAAGTGATGAGTGTGTAAGTCCAAATAGTATCCAAAATCATCTATAGTTATATTTTGGACAGATTTTGAGCGAATAAAGCAAAAATCTAAAAAACCTTTTGACAGATAGCATTAACGCTATATAATGCGCGTCCTGAGTCGGGCGTGACTGATTGAAAGTATGTTAAAAATCAATAAGTTAATGATTTTTAATGTATTTTTAGCTGATTTTAAGTGCTTGAAAATGAGTTGTAAAAACTGATTGACAAGCGGTTGAAATCGG
>JACKNZ010000028.1 GCA_024234595.1 Moraxellaceae bacterium
ACCAATGGCAAGCGTCATTGATACGCCTGCTGTTGTACCAAGCAACGAAGATATTCCTGCTGCCGAACCTTTTGTTCAATCGGACTTACAATATAACGTCCGCGGTAAAACCTATACCGTAATGGCAAAAGCCAAAAACTTTAAACAAGTTGGCTTAGCTTCTTGGTATGGTAAAGATTTTCATGGCCGCAAAACGGCTAGTGGCGAAGAATACGATATGCACGAGCTCACTGCCGCGCATAAAACATTACCCATTCCTTGTTATGCTCGTGTCACCAATCAAGAAAACGGCAAAAGCGTGATTGTTAAAATCAACGACAGAGGCCCTTTTCATTCGAGTCGTATTTTAGATGTGTCTAAAGGTGCTGCCGCTAAATTAGGTATGCTCAAAACGGGTACAGCTAAAATTAAACTTGAAGTGGTCAGCAGTGCTGATGATGACAACAGCACCACGATTGCTGCTGCCGAGCCTGTCGCTGCTCCTGAACCACAATTTTTTGTGCAAGTTGGCTCGTTTAACTCCGAAGGTAACGCCCTTAATTTGCAAAACAAACTTTCTGGTTTAATTGCATTGCCTATTGAAGTGACCAATGCCAATAACAGCAATGCCATTCATAAAGTGCAAATTGGCCCTTTTGTGGATGAAGCAACCGCTAAAAAAGCCAGCCAATATGTGTTACAAGTGGCTGCGCTTAACCCTGTGATTGTAAAACAGTAAGCCCAAATTCACTGTTCTCAGCCTCTCTACAAGAGAGGCTTTTTTTGCGCCCTTTAATAACTTATCCCTAAAGTCAAATTTGCTGCTTTACGTTGCTTGTTACCTTGCGCTACCGTTAAATAAAAAGGCCCTAAACGCGTGTCTGCTGCTAAAACTGCTCCTAAACTATAATGTACCTTATCAAACAAGCTAGATGACCAATTATCATCCATGCTTATTGCACCTGCCTCGGCTAATGCACCAATATAGACACCGCCACCCAATGCTGCTGGCATCTCTTTAATTTGTTTGTAACCTAGCAAACGTGTAAAGGCAAAGCTATTGCCTAGCAACTCACCGCGCCGATACGCCGACAAGTTTAATGCTCCACCGAGTTGAAACTGTTCGGCGTAAGGTAATTGTGTTCCTAAAGCACTGCCGCCTCTGCCTGTGGCAAAAAAAGTGTAATCATCCCATGTAAAGGCTCGCCGCCAATCTAGCATTAGTCGTTGATAATCTTTGTCACTGCCCATGCCCTGCTCTGCCGAAAAATACTGCAATCGCGCCCAATTACCTTTGCGTGGAAAACGCGGATTATCTAACTGGTCAAACACAGCATTAAGACCATAACCTGTTTGCTGATAACTTTCACCGAGTAAAGGATTGATAGTAGGTAATGATGATGTCCATTTAACATTTTGTTCCGAAACAAATAAACGCACTTCGCCCCATTTGCCCAGCACCGAACCAATATCTATCCCACCGCCTGTATGACGCACTCGATTCGTGCCGATGGTTTCGTGGTCTTGCACAATATCTCGCGGCTCATCTTTAATACTTAGCCACGGCGCAACAAAAAACTCTCCATTTAACACGGTGGGTTGATATAACTCGGTATAAAGTGAGCGAGTTTCACCCAACTCACCTTGTGCCTGCCACTCAGCTCCTAACTGATTAAGCCAACTACGGCGTAACCCTGCTACCAAGCCAAAAGAAGAATTATTAGCAAAGTCGGTATTAAGTTTTAAGCCAAGACGCGCAAAATCACGACCATCTTTTTCGGTAGGAATAATACGCAATAAAGAGCCATTCTCTTGTGGAAATAATTGATAAGCAATCCGTTCAAAATCGCCGCGTGCATACACTTTGTCGATGCTGTGGTGCAGTGCTTGTTGTTGCAGAGGCTCATCTGTTTTGACTGCTAATAAAGAGCTTAATACCTGTGGGCTAACCCAACGTGTGCCTGTCACTTGCACTTTACTAATGTTGCGTTGTATCGGTTTACGCGCTTCTACTTGTTGTTGCCATGCTTGGTAATCATTATCGGATAAGGCGTAACGCTGTAATTTACTTAAACTCGCTTGAGCGGCTTTTTCGCCTGCGGCAATAAACTGTTTTGCTTCTTTAAAATCGGTGGCACTTAATTTGGCCATATCGGGCGTAATTAACACATCTTGTGGTGTGAGCGTGGCAATTTGTGCCTGCATATCTTTTTGTACCGCAATGTTAATGGTTTGCTCACTCACTGCAAACAAGGACTCTAGTTTTTGACGTTGGGTATTGGGTGATGAGACATTAACGGCAATTACTACATCACCACACAGTTTACGTCCTTCATCAATGCCCATATTTTTAACAATACCGCCATCAACCACGAGGTAATTTTCATAAGGCACAGGTGGAAACACACCTGACACACTCATACTGGCGCGCATAACTAAAGGTAAATCACCGTGACTCATCACCACTGTTTTGCCGTTTTCTATATCTGCACCAATGGCACGATAGGGAATGGGCAACTGGTCAAATTGTTCGGCTTCAATACCGCCCGTCAACAGTCTAAAAAACTGAGTGATATAATGCACCCCAACTAAATTACGTGGTGCAACTGGCCAAAAATCTTTGAGTGTCAAAGTAAAGTCAAAATAGTCTTTTTGGTCATCACGCTTACGAAAATACGGCATATCCTGACGTTTTGGTTTATCACCAAACATATAATCCCAATCTGCCGCAAGTACCTCTTGCTCCATTTTTTGAGGCGACATTCCCGTTGCGGCTGCACCGCCCACAATCGCGCCCATACTGGTACCGACAATACAATCAACAGGTACTTTGGCCTCTTGTAATACCTTTAACACGCCAATATGGGCAATACCCCGCGCACCACCACCCGATAACACTAAGGCCACTTTGGGACGTTGAGCGGCTTGAGCAAAGGTGGTTAAAGCCAATAATGCAATGGTAAAAACTGTTTTGGAAGGAAACTTCATATTGTTGACCCACATAAAAAATTAGGGCGATATACGCCCTATTTTTGATTGTTTCGTGCAATTAAACTCCCTCTCCCATTGGGGAGAGGGCTGGGGTGAGGGTTTAAACCTAACGCTTTTTAACAATCACACTACCAATCGAGTAGCCTGCACCAAAGGAGCAAATCACACCAATATCATTGACGTTTAAATTATTGCGGTGCAAATGGAAGGCAATAATAGAACCTGCGGAACTGGTGTTGGCATAAGTATCTAAAATCGTGGGTGATTCTTCAGAACTTGGATCACGTCCCAATACTTTACGAGCAATTAAATCATTCATATTGCTATTGGCTTGATGCAACCACATACGCTTTAAATCGGTCGCACTAATCTCTAATTCGCCTAAATGCTGGGTAATTTGCTCAGCAACCATTGGGCAAACTTCTTTAAAGACTTTGCGACCTTCTTGACGGAATAATTTATCGCGTTTGCCAACCCCCTCTTCATCACAACGATTTAAAAAGCCAAAGTTGTTGCGAATATTATTAGAGAATTGGGTTTGTAGTTTAGTGCCTAAAATTTCCCATGCGTCAGGATTGGTGCAAGTATCGGCTGTTTCAATAATCACCGCGGTACACACATCACCAAAAATAAAATGGCAATCACGATCGCGCCATTCTAAGTGACCCGAACAAATTTCTGGGTTAACCATTAACACGCATTTTGCTGAGCCACTACGCACCATATCAGCAGCAGTTTGCAAACCGAAAGTTGCCGAAGAACAAGCGACATTCATGTCAAAAGCAAAACCTTTTGCACCAATCGCATGTTGAATTTCGATGGACATAGCAGGATAAGGACGCTGCATATTAGAACAGGCGACTAACACCGCATCAATATCCGCTGCGGTTTTGCCTGATTGTGCTAATGCCCCTTCAATTGCCTTAACAGCCATTTCACATTGTAAGGATTGTTGATCATCAGAACGATCAGCAATCACTGGAAACATACGTTCTGGGTCTAAAATACCTGACTTATTGATGACATAACGAGACTTAATGCCTGATGCTTTTTCGATAAATTCGGGAAAAGAGGTTTTTAACGCCGTGACTTCACCGCGCTCAATGGCATCGGCATTTTTGGCATTAAATAATTCAACATAGGCATTAAATGAGTCAATTAACTCTTCATTGCTAATACTTTCTTCAGGAGTGAATAAACCTGTACCACTGATGACGACTTTTTTCATAATCACTCTCAATCTTTATTGCTGGTAAATGTTAGGCTGCCTTCTCGGGATTGCCATGCTAAATCAAATTTATATTTTTCTTTGAAGGTCTTTTTACGCACTTGTAAGTTTGAATTGGTAAAAGGACTAATTTTTGAGCAAACCACACGCGCATACAGTTTGGGAAAGCCCATATAATGCGTATTATCTTTAAAATATTTAATAGTATCTTCTAATTGTGATATTGCCTGTGCTAAATCATCACCTTTTAATTCGACATAAATCAGAGCATATCTTGTTTTAACTTCATCTAATACTTTAAAGGCATAATCACATTTTTTGGTTGTTTGTTCAGTGATAACGTCACCATCAATATGTATTTTTTCACCATACCAATTATTAGGCATTAATACTTTAAAAGTTCTTGAGTTTTCACTACATGATAATATTTTTGGTTTTTTAGCCATGATTATCACTTTTAGCTAGTAACTCATCAAACTCTTCGGCAATTTTATAAGACACACCATCTAAATCTATACCATCTATTAAACCGACTTCATCATCCATAATACGTTTAGCCGTACCATTAGCCAAATAATAAGCATTGACTTTAATATCAGGATTTCTTAATAAGGCATTATTAGCGCACGATAAAATATAAGGGCTATGAGTAGTGACTAAAAAATGTTTAGTTTGACTTTGTTGTTTAATTAAAAATAATAAGTCAACAATCGCTTTTTGTGCTGTTGGAAATAAATGAGTTTCTGGTTCTTCTATCACAACAGAGTGTGTATCTAAAGTTTTACCAGAGATCAAATAAGTTAGAACCAAAAGCAAAGGTAATGCTTCTTGCTGCCCAGAAGATGCGTAATTGATAGGAGTTTCAAAATGACTTTGTTTAATTAGAGCTCTTTTTTTATCATCGAATTGAATACGACCTTTTAAAATTGATTCACATAACGATGTTACGTCAACTCCTAGTAATTTTTCTTCATAGAAAACTCTAGCAACTTCATAGTATCGACCAAACTCGCTCAGAAAAGGGTCGATTGATATTTTATTTGCTAATAATAAAAATATATTATCTGATATAGAACTGAAAAAAGTTCTTCCTGATGGAATATATAAGGTATCATCAAAAATTCCATTTATTTTCAGCTCTAATACAGACTCATCTCTTAGTTTTATATAGTTTAAATCCTCAACATTACTAATTTGGTCTATCTTTTGATTAAATATTTTTTTCGCATCAAGAAACTCTTTGTCTAGCAAATAAACATCTACAATTTCTCCATGCTGTGCCTTTATATACAACTCAAAATTATCATAACCAAAAAAAATAGAAAACTGTTCATTATTCCATAGTTTTTTAGGAAAAAGGATTAAAAACTCCTTTATACACATTGATTTATAATCATATAAAGAATCTGAAGAATTAAAAGCTAATTGCTCAAATATATTAGGAACGACACGTCTAAAATAAAAATACAACTTACACAATAAGCTCTTTCCTGATGCTTGCTCACCAATAAAAAACGTAATATCGTTTAACTCAACATCTACGTCTTGTAAGCAAACAAAATTCTGAACTTTCAGTCGCATTATTGCTTCCTAATGTTTATACAAAAAAACCATTACTAGGACTTACGCGGCTATCGCTTATTTGCTTACATTTCAACCGTTTTCAACGGTTTTATGTTCACAAAACGCGCTAATTTCGATGAAATGCGTAAGCCCTAATTACCTGTATTTCGCTACGCTACATACAGGCTACAACTACTACAACTTTTTAATCACACCAACGCTGCAAATTGTTTATCTAATCGTTCTTTTGACACGGGCAGCGCAGTTTTCATCGGTTGCGAAAACAAAGAGATTCGATATTCCTCTAACAACCAACGATAATCGTGCAAAGGCTGAATATTAACACTCCGCGCTGTAAAGTCAGCAACTTTTTGTTGATATTGCTGCCAACGTTTGTGCAATTCTTGGCTGGCCTGATTATCTCTCTGTATATTATTGGTTAATCGTTCTAAACGTAATTGCAGACCTTTTAAATATCGTGGGTATTCCTGCCAACGCTGGGGCGCGATTTCACTCAAAAAGCTCTGAGCTTGTAAATTAGTCAGTTGTAAGTTTATGTCGGCAATCGCTTGAGCAAATACCGCTTGACCATACAAACAAATTTGCTGATTAATCGCTCGCCATAGTTGATAAATGTTAGCCACCGTTTTAATTAACTGTTGCCCCATCGTTAATAATTGGCCGCGTTTGCTAGTTAATATTTTGTCAAAATCGACCTGACTATACACTAATTGCTCACCAAATACTTGCCAACACAAAGCGTCAACCAACTGCTGCTCTAATTGGGCTTTATTGCCAAACCCTGAATAATCTAACACCAAAGCATTGGGAATAGATTTTTTAAACTGTTTTAATTCAGTCGCACAGTGTAATTGCCATAAATATAAACAGCCACGTTGATGCTGGGTGTGAGCCAAATGTTGATTAGCCAAATATTGCAAAGTCACACCCTGCTCTTGTTTGACTAAAGCGGCATAACTACGTGTGGGTAAACCTGCCACCGTTTTTTCAACAACAGGTTCAATATGTTCAGGAAAGCTGGTTAAGATTTGTTGGTTATTGACTGCCAGCTCAACCTTTTGGCTAGAAAGTTGAATTTTCAAGGTAGATAAATCACGTCCTGTTTTTAATACCTTTCCTTTATTATCAATAACTTCTATATAAAACCTACAGTGAAATGGCAAGTTATTTTCGGCTTCTTGCCAATCTGCGGCGTTAATTGTTACACCACGTCGTTGCAACAATCCACCTAAAACTTGTGTTAAAGATTGTTGACGACTCTCAGGTAATTGGCTCAATAAACTTTTAACGGTATCAGGAACAGGTACTAATTGACGACGAATGGCTTTAGGCAAGGCTTTTAATAAGGCTTCAACTTTATCGGCTAACAAAGACGGAATTAACCACGACAACAGTGCATCATCTAATTGGGTTAACACGGCATGAGGAATACTAATCGTCACCCCATCATCATCAACACTGGGGTCAAATTTATATCTTAAGGGTAACACCAAACCATTTAAGGCAATATTATCAGGATATTGTTGATGACAGGCTTCGCCTTCTTGAGTCATCAATGCTTCGGGTTGGCAAAACAAAATTTGTGGATTTTGTCGTTCTGCCTCACGTCGCCAGCCTTCAAAAGTACGCACATTGGCTATATGTTCAGGAATAATATTGGCATAAAATTGATATAAAACCTCATCATCAACCAAAATATCCCGCCGCCGTAATTTATCTTCTAAATCAATAATATCTTGCACCAACTTCATGTTATGACTAAAGAATGGAGCTTTTAAATTAATCTCCCCTTCAACCAAGGCACGACGAATAAAAATCTCATGAGACTCTTTGGCGTTAATCGTTTCGTAATTTAATTTACGTTTAGGATTAATCACCAAACCAAACAAAGATAATTGCTCATAAGCCATCACTTTGCCTGCATTTTTTTCCCAATGTGGTTCATACACATGATGTTTTAAGAGATGTTTAGCTTCTTGCTCAATCCATTCAGGCTCAATTTTGGCATTGGTGCGCAAAAATACTTGGCTGGTTTCGACAATTTCTGCGGCCATTAACCACGGCACAGGCTTTTTATATAAAGCAGAAGCAGGAAAAACTTTGGCTTTTTGATTTCGTGCGGCCAAGTATTCTTTATCATCATTTTTATGGGCAATAGATGAGAGTAAGCCTGTCAATAACGCACGATGTAACACTTCATAGGTGGCAGGCTCACTGTTGCGTTGTAAACCAATATCTTTACACACTAACACTAATTGATGATGAGTTTCTCGCCACTCTCGCATACGTAAGTACGATAAGAAATGGCTTTTAATCCATTGTTTACGTTGATTTTCGCTTAAATCGGTACGAACTTCTTCAAAGGCGCGCCATAACTTCACATAAAATAAAAAGTCGGAGTCTTTATCTTTAAATAAGGCATGTTTTTGGTCTGCCTGCATTTGTTTTTCGGGTGGACGTTCACGCGGGTCTTGACTACCCAAGGCACTGACAATAATTAATACTTCGTCTAAACAAGCACTATGAGCAGCCGCCACTAACATCCGTGCCAAACGCGGATCTAAAGGAAAACGGCTGAGTTGTTGGCCTAATGACGTGATTTTTTGTTGTTTGTCTAATGCACCTAACTCTTCAAGAACACGCACACCATCATTAATAAAACGACTATCGGGCGGCTCAATAAAGGGAAACTCGCTAATATTGCCCAAGCCCAAGACATTCATTTGCAAAATAACGGCGGCTAAGTGAGTACGGCGAATTTCGGGTTCGGTAAATTCTGGCCGACTATTAAAATCTTCTTCACTATACAGACGAATACAAACGCCTGCGGCAATCCGTCCACAACGGCCTTTACGTTGATTAGCGGCCGCTTGGGCAACCGCTTCGATGGGTAATCTCTGTACTCGTGAACGGTAAGAATAACGACTAATTCGGGCAAAACCGTTATCAATGACATAATGAATATTGGGTACAGTTAACGAAGTTTCGGCAACGTTAGTGGCAATAATAATACGGCGACCTTTGCCTGTCGGATGAAAAATACGTTGTTGCTCGTTAAGTGATAAACGTGCATATAAGGGTAAAATTTCGGTATGTGGTGGGCCATATTTGCGTAAAGTATCGGCTAAATCGCGAATTTCACGCTCGGTGCTGGCAAATACCAAAATATCGCCACTACCTGCTCGACCTTGCTGACGTGAATGGTCAATACATTCTTCTACAGCGTTAACCACCGCTCGCGGCATAGCTTCTTCAAGTTGCTCAAAGCCTTCATCTTCATCAGATTGTACGCTTTCTTCAGCCATTGGCCGATAACGCACTTCCACAGGAAAAGTACGTCCTTCGACTTGAATAATTGGGGCATTATTAAAATGACGACTAAACCGCTCAACATCCAACGTCGCGGAGGTAATAATTACTTTTAAATCAGGACGCTTGGCCAATAACTGCCGCAAATAACCCAATAAAAAGTCAATATTTAGGCTACGTTCATGCGCTTCGTCAATAATTAACGTGTCATAGGCGTTTAAATAACGGTCGTTGGCTAATTCTGCCAACAAAATACCATCCGTCATTAATTTAATATACGATTCGGCTTTACAGGCTTCATTAAAACGAACTTTATAACCAACAACTTCGCCTAAAGGGGAATTTAATTCTTCGGCAATACGGGCTGCCACACTGCGCGCCGCTAAACGTCTGGGTTGGGTATGGCCAATAAAGCCATACACACCTCGCCCTGCTAATAAACATAACTTGGGTAATTGCGTGGTTTTTCCTGAACCTGTTTCACCTGCCAAAACCACCACTTGATGTTGTTGAATCGCGTCAATAATTTCTTGCGCACGTTGGCTAACAGGTAAATCTTCATTCAAGGTTACTGCTGGCAAAGCCTGTTGACGTTGCGCCACTGCTTGTTGAGATTGTTGTAACTGTTGCTGCAACTGAGCAATAGCGGCTGATTTTTTGTCTGCAGGTGTGGTACGTAAACGCTGCCAACGACTAATGAAACGTGGCCGATCTTGAGTAAGGCACTGATTGAGCGCACTAAAAAATTGATGTTTTTGCATAAAATTAAAAAGGGGGCGAAAGTCGCCCCAAAATCACCAGTTACCCTCATTACCACGTTTATCTGGCACATCACGCTTTTGTTGACGCAAATAACCACCACGACGTGCTGGCAATGGATTTTCTTGCATTTTTTCGGCACGACGTTTGGCTAAACCATACAAGCCTGTGCCAATGCGCGGTTTTAATTTGACTAATGCGGCTAAACCGTCAATTTCGTCTTTATCTAACTCTAACCAACGACCTGTATGCAAATGACGTGGCAAAGACACTGTGCCATAACGAATACGCAACAAGCGACTAACGCGCAAGCCTTGCGATTCAAATAAACGACGTACTTCGCGGTTTCGGCCTTCCTTCACCACCACTTCGTACCAGCGGTTAATGCCTTCGCCACCCACTTCGCTCATGCTTTCAAATTTGGCAGCTCCATCTTCTAACATCACACCCGTCAACAAGTTTTGCTTGGCTTCAGGAGTCACTTCGCCCATCACACGCACCGCATATTCACGCTCGACTTCGTTAGATGGATGCATTAAACGATTAGCTAACTCACCATCATTGGTGAACAACAAGAGTCCGCTACTGTTAATATCTAAACGTCCCACCATTACCCAACGCTCACCTTTAAGGGGAGGAAGATTATCAAATACCGTAGGACGACCTTCGGGGTCTTGGCGAGAGCAAATTTCACTTTCGGGTTTGTAATACACTAATACTCGACGACGGGTTTCTTCTTCAAGGGTAAAACTGACTTTACGGCCATCAACGCGTAACTCGTCAGTGGCTTCGATACGCTGACCAATTTCGGCTATTTTGCCATTGACACTCACACGGCCTTGGATAATCGCTTCTTCCATGTGACGACGAGACCCTAAACCAACACGGGCTAGGACTTTTTGCAATTTTTCGCTCATGGCTTGTAACACTCACTATTTAACCAACAGTATTAGACTTTCATCTGTAAAAAGATTCAAAGTCTTGCTCTACACCTCTAACACTACAGCTTAAGCCTGATACAGGTCTTAAATTTTTTATTGTTATTCTGTAGGTTTATCTAACTCTTTTTCAATGGCATCTAAATCACGCAACGCTGCCAAAGGCGGCAATTGTGACAAACTTTTTAGACTAAAAGCATCTAAAAATTGACTGGTTGTTGCTAACAAGGCTGGCCGCCCAGGTACTTCTCGGTGGCCGACAATGGCAATCCACTCTCTATCAAATAACGCTTTGATAATTTGGCTACTCACCACCACACCCCGAATTGCCTCTATTTCGGCACGAGTAACAGGCTGACGATAGGCAATAATCGCCAAGGTCTCTAACATCGCGCGCGATAATCTGGGTGGTTTATCTTGCCATAATTTACTCACCCACGGGCTAAATTTGGCACGCACCTGAAAACGATAACCTGAGGCAATCTCTACTAGCTCTAAAGGACGGCTAGCATACTCGTTTTGCAGCTCTTTGATGAGACTTTGGAGCTGCTGACGTTTAGGTTTTTCTTCATCCGCAAACAAATTTAACAATTCATCTGCGGATAAGGGCAAGGGACTGGCAAAAATGGCACTCTCGATAATATTTTTGATAAGCTGAGGACTAAGCGACATTATGTTTCCTGCGTCAGCTGACGAACATAAATCGGTTCAAATACCGAGGCTTGCATCAACTCTATCATATTTTGCTTAAGCAGCTCCAAAATTGCCATAAACGTCACCACAACACCAACACGCCCCTCTTGTACCGAAAACAACTCATAAAAAACCACCGTTGCTCCCGTTTGCAAACGCGCCAGCACTTCTTGCAATCGCTGCTGCAAGGTCAAGCCACTTTCGCCAATGACATGACTTTGCTGTAATGCCGCTCGTTGCATCACATCACGCATGGCATGTAATAATAGCGAAAAGTCTCCGACAAAAGGCTCAGTTGGCAACAAGTCGCGTACGGGTGCTTCGCTTTGAGCCACAAAAACATCTCGCCCTTCTTGCGGCAACTGCGCCAAATCCTCTGCTGCTTTTTTAAAACGCTCGTACTCTTGTAGGCGGCGAATCAACTCGGCACGAGGGTCTTCTTCATCTTCTGTGGCTTTGGCAGGTTTGGGTAACAATAAGCGCGATTTAATTTCGGCCAACAAAGCAGCCATCAGCAAATACTCCCCCGCCAAATCAATATTCAAATACTGCATCAATTCAATATAGCTAATATATTGACGGGTAATTTCTGCAACAGGAATATCCAAAATATCCAAATTTTGCTTGCGAATCAAATACAACAATAAATCTAAAGGCCCTTCAAATGCCTCTAAAAACACCGCTAAGGCATCGGGTGGGATATACAAATCCTCTGGAAATTGCGTTAGCACTTCTTGATAAACACGCGCACACATCTGACCCGACACGGAGTCAGTGATAGGCTGTTGCACATGATTATCAAGATAAGTGACTGACACGTTTAATCACCGATAATCCAAGCCCATGGCACTACGCACATCACGCAAGGTGTCTTCGGCGACATCGGCGGCACGTTCAGCACCTTCGGCTAACAAACTATAAATTAACTCAGGCTGCTCCTCGTACTCTAAGGCACGTTGGCGCATAGGGGCTAGTTCGGCATTGACTGCTTCAATAATCGGTTTTTTGCACTCTAAACAACCAATACCAGCCGAACGACAACCTTGCTGAACCCATTGCTTGGTGCTGTCATCCGAATAGATTTCATGTAATTGCCATACAGGGCAAACATCAGGATTACCTGCATCGGTACGACGAATACGCGCTGGGTCGGTGGGCATACGACGAATTTTTTGGTCAACTTCATCGGGAGCTTCACGCAGAGCAATAGTATTACCATAAGATTTAGACATTTTTTGACCGTCTAAACCGGGCATTTTGGCGGCTGGCGTTAGCAAGGGGTGCGGTTCAGGTAAAATAATTTTGCCGCCACCTTCTAAAGAACCTAATAAACGTTCTTTATCACCTAAAGTTATATTTTGTTGTGCCTGTACCAAGGCGCGAGCGGTGGCTAAGGCTTCGGTATCACCTGATTCTTGATACTTTTTGCGCAAGTCGCTATAGACTTTGCTGGCTTTTTTACCCATTTTGTTAATGGCACTCGCCACTAACTCTTCAAAACCTATTTCTTTACCAAACAAATGATTAAAACGACGCGCCACTTCTCGCGTTAATTCAATATGTGCTACTTGGTCTGCCCCAACAGGCACTAAACCAGCGCGATATAATAAAATATCGGCACTTTGTAATAAGGGATAACCCAAAAAACCATAAGTAGCTAAATCTTTTTCTTTAAGTTTTTCTTGTTGGTCTTTATAGGTTGGCACACGTTCTAACCAAGATAACGGTGTCATCATCGACAACAGCAAGTGTAATTCGGCATGTTGCGGCATTTGTGATTGCACAAAAATTGTCGCTGTTTTGGGATTAACCCCTGCAGCTAACCAATCAACCACCATCGCAAAGACACTTTGCTTAATAATACGAGGGTCTTCGTAAGCGGTAGTTAAAGCGTGCCAATCGGCCACAAAAAAGAAACAATCATGCTCATATTGCAGATTGGCCCAATTTTTGAGAACCCCGTGATAATGGCCTAAATGCAATTGACCAGTTGGACGCATACCCGATAATACGCGCTGTGAAGAGGCAACACTCACCGACAAACTCCAGCTATTTGAAGAAAAAGAGATTATACAGGACTTGTTGAGTCTATGGCGATGCGTAAAGTTTGAAAGCAAGAAAAAAGGCAGACCCGAAGGCCTGCCCAAAACATAAAACTACCATAAACCATGGAGAGGATGATACCTAAAAACAGGTAACAAGGGTCAATCTCATCCCATAAGACTAACCATCGACTGATACTACACCCATTGTCTTACCAAAAGCAAACATTTTTGTCTTTATTTATTCATAATTTTGGTATAAAGACGACCTTTCTCACACAAACGGACTCACATCACCTGCGCCCTCTCTTGTCACTACAGGTGCGCCTTGAGTTAAATCGACCACCGTTGACGGAATGAGTGTGCCAAAACCGCCGTTAATCACTAATTCAATTTGTTTAGCCAATCGCTCCACAATATCTTCGGGGTCAAATAACGGCTCGGATTCATTGGGTAATTGCAAACTGGTGGTGAGCATTGGCTCGTTTAGCTCGGCCAATAATGCCTGACAAATGGCATTATCTGGCACGCGTAAACCAATGGTTTTGCGTTTGGGGTGCATTAAACGCCGTGGCACTTCGCTGCTGGCCACCAAAATAAAGGTATAAGGGGCTGGCGTGTGGGCTTTTAACAAGCGATAGGTGGCATTATCAACTTTGGCATACGTGGCAATTTCGGAGAGGTCACGACACATTAAGGTAAAATGATGCTTGTCGGATAAATCGCGAATTCTAATAATGCGCTCTAAAGCGTTTTTGTCGCCCAAATGACAACCCAAGGCATAACCCGAATCGGTTGGGTAAGCAACCACGCCGCCCTCACGAATAATCTGCACCGCTTGTTTAATTAAGCGCGGCTGTGGATTATCGGGGTGAATATGAAAATACTGGCTCATGCCACTTTCTCCTTAAATAATTGCCATACAGGCTGACACTGCGTTGGTAAAGGGGCAAAACGTCCTAGCTGTAGCCAAGTCATATTTGTTCCGTGATAATCACTGCCCTGCGAGGCATATAACTCAAAACGCTGCGCCAAATTGGCCAAATTTTGAACAATATTAGACTTTTCGTTAGCGGTACTCACTTCCATCGCTTGGCCACCTGCGGCCTTAAAATCGGCTAATAAGGCGCGTAATTTAGTTTGCGACAAGCCATAACGGGCTGGGTGTGCCAACACCGCCACCCCACCAGCCGCCACAATCCACTCAATCGCGGTGTTCATGTCTGTCCACGGTAAGCTAACATTAGCAGGCTTGCCCGTGCCTAAATACTTATCAAAGGCTTTTTGTTGAGCATTAACAAGCCCTCGCTCAACCAACACTTGGGCAAAATGGGCGCGTCCAACCCGATTAGGATTATTGTCGGCCAACGCTAACACGGCTGGCCATGTATCTTTAATACTCAAGCTATCAAATTTTTGGGCAATGAGCATGGCTCGTTTGGCGCGTGCTTGGGCTTGCTGTTGTAGTCCTGCTTGTAAACTTGGCTGTAATGGGTTGATATTTAAACCAATAATGTGTACTAGCTGCGTTTGCCATATGGCCGAAATTTCTACCCCATCAATAATGTTAAGCGAAGTCTGTTGTGCTGCCAAATGTGCTTCTGCCAAGCCCAATACCGTATCATGGTCGGTTAAGGCCAATACCTCTACCCCTGCGGCAATCGCTTGCTGCACTAATTGTTGTGGCGTTTGTGTGCCATCAGAATACAAACTATGACAATGTAAGTCGATTGAAGGCATGACAGAGTTTCTAAAGACCGTTAAAATAACAGGACTTACGCATTTCACCGAAATTAGCGCGTTTTGTGAACTAAGAATCGTTGAAAACGATTTTTTAGTGAGCAAATAAGCGATAACCGCGTAAGTCCTAATGTATAGGCCAATTATACCCCACAAATCCCTTCTTTGTTATAAAAGCACTTTTTTATGAAACAATGGCTCGATTTTATTCCTCTATTTTTGTTTTTTGCCACCTTTAAGACCTACGATATTTTTACGGCCACAGGTGTATTGATTGCCAGCTCTATCGTGGTTTATGGCGGACTGTGGTTTAAGTACAAGCATCTCGAAAATGGCCAAAAAATCACCTTAGTTGCCACCATCTTATTTGGTAGTGCGACCTTGTTATTGCATGATGAAGCCTACTTAAAATGGAAAGCTCCCATTATTAACTGGATTTTTGCGGCGGCCTTTTTAGGCAGTCTGTATATTGGCAAAGAACCTTTAGTCCAAAAAATGCTCGGGGCTGCTTTTGAAATGCCTGCTGCCGTTTGGCGCAAATTAAATTGGGCATGGATTGGCTTTTTTATTTTTGCAGGGGCAAGTAATGCCTATGTGGCTTTTTACTTTGAAAAATATTGGGTGGACTTTAAGGTATTTGGCAGCTTGGGCATGACCATTATTTTTATGATTGCTCAATTTGCGCTATTATCGCGCTATCTTAAACAAGATATTAACCCGAGCAACCCTAGCGAGAAATAATCATGTGGTATGCCATTATTGCCGAAGATACCCCCAATTCACTGGCCAAACGCCTAGAAGCGCGTCCTGCTCACTTAGCGCGTTTGCAACAGTTACAAGCTCAAGGCCGTTTGTTAGTGGCTGGCCCTCACCCTGCTATTGATAGCGAAAATCCTGCCGAAGCTGGTTTTACAGGCAGTTTGATTATTGCCGAGTTTGATAGCCTGAGTGCCGCGCAAACATGGGCAAGCCAAGACCCGTATATTGCGGCTGGGGTATATCAGCACGTTAGCGTTAAACCCTTTAAAAAAGTGTTACCTTAATGCCTAAATTTGCCACCTTACTCTTTATTCTTTGCTTAGGGACGAGTGTTGGTTATGCTCAAGACAACACCGCTACGCCAACTAACGCAGCCAGCCTAAAAGAAACTAAGCCTAAAAAACAGAGTGCAGCCTCTACCAAAAAAGAAAGCACAACAAACACCACGCCGCCACCTGTAATTACACCTGTGGCGGAGTTTAGTGCCGAGCAAAAACTACTGATTGAAAACGCCACCAAACTTGATGCCCTTAATAAAGAGTTATTAGTGCGTAATCAACAACTGCAAATTACTAACGAAAAAATCTCGCTGCAAGTCGAAATGCTTAAACATGACCGTTATTCCGAAGGCACACGTGACACATTGGTCAGTATTTTTTTAGGGATTTTGATTGGCTGGTTTTTTACCCGTAGTAATAAACGCTCACGCTATCGAGATTTTTAAGGTATGCACATTCAGCCTGCAAGCCTGATATGGCGTGATGGTTTACCTTATTCGGCGAGTTTTGACGATATTTATTTTTCGCCACAAGATGGCTTAGCCGAAACTCATTATGTTTTTTTGCAAGGCAATCAATTAGCACAGCGTTTTGAGCAACTGGCCGCTCAACACTCGTTTACTATTGCCGAAACAGGTTTTGGGACTGGTCTTAATTTTTTGGCTACATGGCAATTGTGGCAGCAAACATCTAAACAAACCAACACATGGCTACACTTTGTCTCGACGGAAAAACACCCCCTCACCCCCCAAGATTTGCAACAAGCCTTAGCCTTATGGCCAACGCTTGCCCCTTATGCCACGCAGTTATTAGCCCAATATCCGCCCTTAGTCGCTGGTTGGCATAGATTAGTATTTGCAGAGGCCAACATCACTTTAACGCTATTGTTTGGTGATGCCAATGAGCTATTACCACAGCTTAGCGCACAGGTTGACGCATGGTTTTTAGATGGTTTTGCACCCGATAAAAATCCTGATTTTTGGCAATTAAACTTGCTACAACACATGGCCAAATTAAGCCACACAGCCACAACACTCAGCACCTTTAGTGCAGCTGGCGCAGTTAAAAGAGCCTTAGAACAGGTGGGCTTTAGGGTAACTAAGCAAAAAGGCTTTGGCCGTAAACGCGAAATGATTACCGCCACGTTGACACAAGCAACGATACGCAGACCTAGCTGGCTAGAAATACCGACACCTGTTACGGACAACAAACAGGCCATAATTATTGGGGCTGGCATTGCTGGCCTAAGCTGTGCGCGTGCATTGGCTTTGCGTGGTTGGCAAGTGACCGTGATTGAGCAAGCAAGTCAGGCTATGTCGGGTGCTTCGGGCAATCCTGCGGCAATTATTTACCCCAAACTCGCGCCACCTGCTTTGTCGGCATGGCACTTTCAACAACAAGCCTATGTGTATTTGCTCAATATTCTCAAACATGAGACTTATAAAGATATTTGGCAGCAAACAGGATTATTATGGTTATTGGCAGGCAATCAACAACGTGAAGCCGATAAAATCGACCAACATCCGTGGCCAAGCTCTTTGGTACGCAAGGTTAATACAGATGAAGCAAGCAAGATTGCAGGATTACAGATTGAGCATGACTGTTTGTATTTTCCGCAAGCGGGTTATGTACAACCGCAAGCCTTAGCTCAACACTGGCTTACTCATGCCAATATCAACACGCTTTATAATAGCCAAGTCACGCAACTGATTAAACAGAATAACAACTGGTTAGCCATAGACGCAAAACAGCAAACTATTGCTCAAGCACCTGTGGTAATTATTGCCAATGCCTTAGCCGCACAACAGCTTAGCGTCAGTCAACAACTACCTTTAACTGCCGTACGCGGACAAATTGGCCAGTTTAATAGCTCATCTGCTTTGTCTACACTCAAGCCAGTATTGTGTTATGGTGGTTATTTAACCCCTGCTTATGCACAAGGCCAACATTGTATTGGCGCATCGTTTATCCCCAAAAATACCAATACCCACGTCACGACTGACGACCATCTGCATAATCAACAGCTACTAGCACAATACTTGCCACAGCTTGCCACACAATTACCTAGCATAGACACATGGCAAGGCCGCGCTGCTTTACGCGCTCAAGCGAATGATTATTTGCCTTTAGTGGGTGGCTTGCCTGTGTATAAAGATTTTTGTGAGGACTACGCAGCCTTAAAACATGGCAAAGTGATGGCTCAAGCACCACGTTATCATCAAGGATTATATGTGTCGTTGGGGCATGGGTCTAAGGGCTTTTGTTTTGCGCCCTTGGCTGCCGAAGTATTAGCCGCACAGCTCAACAACGAGCCAATGCCAATCGCTCAATCGGTATTAAATGCGCTGCACCCTGCCAGATTTTGGGTTAAGCAGTTAAAGCGTCATAACTAGCTCACATACTACTCATACCAGTTTTCTAGTTTTAAACCCATAGGTACAAGATGACTAAAAATCATATCATTGCTAACTAAAACCATACTCTCTGCGTGTGCATGAGAGGCAATTTGTAAATCTAGCTCGGCAATAGTGACACCCATTTTTTGACTTAGATAACGCAACTCACTATAGCTTTTTGCGGTGTTTCTATCCCAATCTATCACTTGAATATTGTTTAAAAAGTCCTGAACTTTTAATTTTAGCCTAGCATTATCACTTCGTTTTAAACCGTATAACAACTCCGCTTCTGTCATCACCGAAATATACAACCAGTGTTTAGGCACAGCGCGCATTTTTGCCTCTAACTTAGGAGAGGCTCTACTTTTGACAATATAGCTAACAATGTTGGTATCAAGCAAATAACTCATTAAAATAAGTCTCGCTCTACGGGTAGGGTGAGCTGACGCTCTGTTAAAAAATCATCATCAGGCACATCATCGGCATATTTGTCAAAAAATTCTGCCCACGTTTTTGGTGTAGCATTTGACATAGCTTGCGAACGCAAAGGTAATGAATTAGTTTCGGCTGCCTCTTTCAAAAACATTTTTATCGCCTGAGCTGGCGTAATGCCCAAACGCTTAAACACTTCAAACGATTGATTTTTTAAATTTTCATCAACTCTAAAGTTATAAGATACCGAGCTCATAACTACCTCCAGTGATTGATAGCTAAATTTAAACAGGACTTACGCATTTCACCGAAATTAACGCGTTTTATGAGCATAAAACCGTTAATAACGGTTGAAATGTGAACAAATAAGCGATAACCGCGTAAGTCCTATTAAAGTGTAATACACGCTGTATATACATTCAACATCAGCACAACGAGTACCAACCACAAAAATATAGCACTATCGTACTCAATTTGGCATCAATAGATAAAACAGCTCACACACTTTTATCTATAATCAAAAAAACACTTTTAAGGTGATACGCCATGCCACAACTTCTTGATGCCCAAACCCCCTTGATTATTAACGGCCAACCTCGTTTTGGTTATTTTGATGATGCTTTAAGTCATATCAACAGCCAAGATTTTGTGTATGAAACCCCTTTTGGCAATCAACGCCCAAACTGGCAAAAATGGCTTAATCTTAAAGAGTTTCAATATTTTGGTGGCATGAGCAATAACCTCATTTTTGGTTGTGCCATTGCCCATTTGCGTTATGTTGCTATTGCCTTTGTGTATGTGTATGACATTCAAAAGCGTGATTTATGGTCTAAGTCGTGGCGTAGTCCATTAGGTGTTGGCTTTAATTTATCTAACAACTCAATCAATGGAGAAACACAATTTAAAATTCCAGCGATTGTGGATATTAAGCTGAGTTATCAAGACCACCCTCGCCAAAAAACATTGATGATTAAATGTAAAGACTTGCATATAGAGGCGCGTATGGACGAAAGCCAGTTGCAGCCAATGTCTATTTGCACCCAAACCGCCTATAACGGTTGGACATATACCGCTAAATCGGCAGGACAACCATTGTACGGCTTTGTGGAGCTAAAAAAGCAACACTTTGATTTAGAAAAGATTAAAGCCTATGGTAGCCTAGATTTTTCGACAGGCTATATGCGCCGCGAAACATGGTGGAATTGGGCATGCTCGGCTGGAGAAATTCAACAAGGGCATTTTAAAGGTCAAGCCTTTGGCTTAAACCTTTCGACTGGGGTTAACGAAACCAGCTTTAGCGAAAACTGTTTTTGGTTAAATGGCACACGCTATCATTTAAATCATGCACAATTTAGCTTTGACCGCAAAGACACCTTAAAGCCGTGGCAAATCACCGCCAATGGGGGTCAAGTGCAATTAGCTTTTGAGCCAATGGGGATGCACCGCGAAAAAGTAAAAGCGGTGTATTTGAACACCCATTTTAGACAAATGTTTGGAGAGTTTAGCGGTTGTATTATAGTTGACGGTCAACAAATTTGTTTAGATGGCTTAAAAGGCTTTGTCGAAGACCAATATATTATGTGGTAGCTTGAGCAGTGAGCAGTGAGCAGTGAGCAGTGAGCAGTGAGCAGTGAGCAGTGAGCAGTGAGCAGTGAGCAGTGAGCAGTGAGCAGTGAGCAGTGAGGGTATGATTTATGCTGAACTTAGTCAAATATATGATGTTGGCAATTAGCCTGTTACTGAGTGACATTGCTATTGCTGGTAATTGGGTCGGCACTGCTGCACCGCAGGTGGCCTTAGCCGACCAAACAGGTAAAGTAAGGCAGCTCAACGAGTTTAAGGGCAAATGGTTAGTGTTGTATTTTTATCCCAAAAATCATACCAGTGGTTGTACCGAAGAAGCTAAGCGTTTTGCAGAAAACTTTGCTCAATTTCAAAAACAAAACATTGCCATTGTCGGGGTAAGTTTGGACAGTGTGGAGTCGCACAAAAAATTTGCGCAAGATTTAAAATTGCCGTTTACCCTCCTGTCCGACAGCAATAAGTCTTTGTCTAAAGCAATGGGGGTTTTGCAGGGTTTTGGAGCATTTAGTTTTGCCAGCCGCGAAACTTTTTTAATCGACCCTCAAGGTACGATTGTTTATCATTATGACGATGTAAATCCTCAGCATCATGCCACGCAAATATTGGAAGATGTAAAGAGTTTGGCCAATAAATCGCGTTAGGATGTTAGGACATTGGGGGTTATTAGTATTGTCGCCCGTGTGAAGTGCAACGTAACACGGGTTTTATGGCAACATTAAACTAATAACTGTTTGTTTTGGTGGATATTTAATCCTGTATTTCGCTACGCTGCATACAGGCTACCTAGCTGATTCATTGTTTTAACTTCTACTACAAAGATAAACTATAACTATAGTCTATTTTCTTTTCCAAAACATCCACTTTGGACTCTTTGACGACATCAATTGCCTAACTCTTTCTAATGCCACCAGAGAGTCCTCATTACAGGATTTATAAAGCGAGTCATATTCAGGATTAAGACGACCATTAATATATTTGGGAACCATCGTAATTTCTTGCAGTGATGCTTGATACAGCTCTAGTGCCTTTTGAAGATCCTTTTCAACAACAATACCACTTTCATATAAATATCCCATTTGATAATGAGCATACCAATTATCTTGTTGATGTGCTTTATAAATCCATTTAAAGGCTTCCTCATTGTTAACTGCCACTCCTATACCTCGTAAATACCAATCCCCTATTTGTGATTGGGCAGCTATATCTCCTTTTTGTGCACTCGCAAGAAACAAATTAAACCTCAACTCCTTAAAATTGGGTATCAGATCTTCCTGTAAATTAGATTCAACCTCTTGAATTTCCTTAAGGCTATACTTTTCAGGCTCTTGTAATATTTTTTGAGCTCGCTTGAAAATGGTATTTTCTGAAAAACTCTCTAATAATTGAAATGCCTCTTCTCGCATATTAGATGTACTTTTTGTTTCATCAGAAAAACCTAAAACCTGTAATGGTTTAATAAAGCAGGACACTTTGAACGGTAGTATTTATACTGCAAGTAGAGGTGTTTATGAAAGCAACAAAGTCCACGAAAAAGCCG
>JACKNZ010000029.1 GCA_024234595.1 Moraxellaceae bacterium
GTTCACTGTTCACTGTTCACTGTAAAGAGGTAATTATGTCCTACGAACAGCAACAAATTAAAGCTATTCAACATTGGCAAGGACAAAGCCCCAAATTAACGTCTGTCTTAGCAGGTATGATATCTGCGCCAGCGGTTAAACTGGTAGATATGGTGATTCCTGATAGTGCCATTCAGATTGCCCTAGAAGCGGCTTGTGCAGTGGGCGAAAAATTAACTAATCCACAGTCCGTGTTAGAGCAAGCGCAAGTGGCACAAATAGGCGATTTATTTTATGCCAATTTGCAAATCTGTGATGACTTGGCCAACAAAACCCATGACCGTGCTATTGCGATGGCTGCCGCCGAAGGTGGGGTCACGGGCGCAGGCGGCTTGGTTGGTGTAGCGGTCGATGTGCCAAGTTTAATGACTTTGGCATTAAGAACTATTTATCAAATCGCTTTATGTTATGGTTTTGAGCTCAAAGGCGAAGAAGGGCGGCAAGTAGTGTTACGTGTGTTTAGTTTAGCCAGTGCTAATACCCTCAAAGAAAAAGAATCGGCGTTGTTGAGTCTTATTGCGATTAAACAAATGTTGCAACAACAAACATGGTCACAGATTCAGCAAATCGCTTTTAATACTATGGGTAAAGAAGCCTTGGTGTTCGCGCTTAAAGATTTGGCTGCACAATTAGGTATTAACTTAACTAAGCGCAAAGCCTTAACGATTGTGCCAATGGTGGGTGCTGCAATTGGGGCAGCGGTAAATGCTAGCTTTATTAAAGATGTGGGTTGGGCAGCCCGCCGTACTTTTCAAGAAATGTGGCTGTTACAACATGGTGGACATATACAACAACCGTTATTGATAACAAATACGGCTAAAACTTCCTAAGTTTTAAAGATTTTAGTTGTAAAAAAAGCCTAGCTTGAGTAATATCCGCCTTCTATTTTTTATTGCGAGCATAGTTAGCTAAAAGAGCAATTAGCAGCTCTGATGCAAAAGCTGATTATCTCGCGTTATGAATTTTTGCAGTGTGCATAAATTCTAAATTTATTGTAGGGCTTACGCGGCTACCACCCACTGGCTCCCTTGTTTTGCCTAAGTCCTGTTTTAGTATGTCATTTGAGAAAGGCGTTGTAGCAATGAAAACGTTCAGTGCGAAGCCGGAGACGGTTAAGCGTGACTGGTATGTAGTTGACGCATCAGGCAAGACTCTCGGTCGTTTAGCTTCCGAAATCGCTAGCCGTTTGCGTGGCAAACACAAACCAGAATACACCCCACATGTTGATACAGGTGATTATATTGTTGTAGTAAATGCAAGTAACTTGGTTGTTACTGGCAACAAAGGACAACAAAAAATGTATTGGCGTCACACTGAGTTCCCTGGTGGTATTAAAGGCGTAAACTTTAATAAGTTAATTGCCAAAAAACCTGAACTCGTGTTAGAAACAGCTGTTAAAGGTATGTTGCCTAAAGGTCCTTTGGGTTATGCCATGTTTAACAAATTAAAAGTGTATGGCGGCGCAGAGCATCCACATGCAGCGCAACAACCTGTCGCTTTAGACATCTAATGGGTGAATTATGACAGCAACAACAAACTACGGCACTGGCCGTCGTAAAACTGCTACTGCCCGTGTGTTTTTAAAAGCGGGTACTGGTGCTATCACGGTAAATGGTCGTGCCTTAGACGTGTATTTTGCGCGTGAAACAGCACGTATGATTGTACGTCAGCCTTTAGAGTTGATTGATGGTGCAAACAAGTTTGACATCAACGTTACCGTTGCTGGTGGCGGTATGGGTGGTCAAGCGGGTGCAATTCGTCATGGTATCACTCGTGCATTGGTTGAATACGACGAAACCTTAAAAACATCTTTACGTCAGGCTGGTTTTGTAACCCGTGACTCTCGTGAAGTTGAACGTAAAAAGGTTGGTTTGCGTAAAGCGCGTAAGCGTCCGCAATACTCCAAGCGTTAATCGTTTTTCGATTATTGTGCAACAATCCCCAGCTTGTCTGGGGATTGTCGTTTTTGTATTAGCAAAAAATCCTGTAAATTAGCATTTCGATACCAAAACCTTTGTGATTTTGTGGTTTTTTCTTGTAACAACACGTTAAATTCTTTAGACTTGCGAAGTTTTTTGGTGGGCTTTGTAGTAACAAACTGCACGGCCTCTTTGTGCTTGTGTTGGGGAGTACGTAGATGAGTACTGACGGCGTAAATCATAGTCGCCGACGGATGCTAATTGGCACTACCGCTGCCGTTGGGGCAGTAGGGGCAGCCTTTGTAGCCACTCCGTTTGTGAAATCGTGGAGTCCAAGTGCCAAGGCAAAAGCTGCTGGGGCACCTATTACCGCGGATTTAAGTAAATTAGAACCAGGCCAACAAATGGTGGTTGAATGGCGAGGCAAACCTGTATGGGTGGTGCGTCGTACACAAGAAGCCTTGGCTGATTTAAAGAAAGTCGCAGGGGATTTACGCGACCCAGATTCAGCCGAGTCTGTGCAGCCAGATTTTGCGAAAAATGAACATCGTTCCATTAAGCCTGAATATGTAGTTTTGGTGGGGATTTGTACGCATTTGGGCTGCTCACCAACGTATCGTCCAGAAGTGGCTCCTGCAGATTTGGGGCAAAGCTGGCGTGGTGGTTTCTTTTGTCCATGTCATGGTTCTACTTATGATATGGCAGGTCGAGTGTATAAAGGGGTTCCTGCACCCTTAAACTTAGAAGTTCCACCCTATAAATATTTGAGTGACAGTGTTGTTCTCATCGGGGAGGCATAATGAATAAGTTAATGTCTAATTTGATGTCATGGGTTGATGCGCGTTTTCCAGCGACCGAGACCTATGAATATCATATGTCTAAATACTATGCCCCAAAGAATTTTAACTTTTGGTATTTCTTTGGTGTGTTGTCAATGGTGGTTTTGGTTAACCAATTATTGACAGGCTTTTGGTTGACCATGATGTATAGCCCCACCGCAGAAGGTGCATTCGATTCTATCGAATACATTATGCGTGATGTGGAGTACGGTTGGTTAATTCGTTATATGCACTCTACAGGTGCTTCAGCCTTCTTTGTGGTTGTGTATTTACATATGTTCCGTGGCTTACTCTACGGTTCTTATCAAAAACCACGCGAATTGGTGTGGCTGATTGGTATGGGTATTTATTTGTGTTTAATGGCTGAAGGTTTTTTTGGTTATTTATTACCTTGGGGTAATATGTCCTATTGGGGCGCACAAGTTATTCTTAACCTAGCGGGTGCTATCCCTGTGGTAGGAGATGCCTTAGTGACTTGGGTGCGCGGTGACTATGTACTCTCGGGGGCAACCTTAAACCGCTTTTTTGCAATCCATGTCGCGGTGATTCCTTTAATTCTTGTTGGTCTTGTGTTTATGCATTTAGTGGCCTTACACCATGTTGGCTCTAATAATCCTGATGGCGTGGACATTAAAAAGGTCAAGGGTAAAGATGGTATTCCATTAGATGGTATTGCGTTCCATCCTTACTACACAGTGCATGACTTGGTTGGTATAGTTGTCTTCTTGTTTATTTTCTCTTTGGTGATTTTCTTCTTCCCTGATGGGGGGGGGTATTTCTTAGAGAAGCCAAACTTTGACCCTGCTAACTCTTTAAAAACGCCAGAGCATATTGCCCCAGTGTGGTATTACACGCCGTTTTATGCCATTTTGCGCGCGGTACCCTCTAAGTTAGGTGGTGTTATTGCCATGGGTGGTGCGATTGCTATTCTCTTTGTGTTGCCGTGGTTGGATAAAAGTCCAGTGAAGTCTATGCGCTACAAAGGTTGGATGAGTAAAGTGTGGCTTGGCATTTTTGTGGTGAGTTTTGTGGGTTTGGGTTATTTAGGTGCTGTTCCTGCTGATCCAATTAAAACTGTTATTTCACAAATTTTGACTGTGTTGTACTTCTTATTCTTCTTATTGATGCCAATTTATACTTCAATAGAGACCTGTAAAGTACCGCCAAAACGTGTGACTGGAGGAAAGCACTAATGAAAAAGCTCTTTTTATTATTCGCTTTAATGCTAAGTCCCGTATTTGCTTTAGCAAGTGGTGGCGGTGGTTGTGGCGCGGTTCATTGCGAAAAGGCTCCTGTTGATTTACATAACAAAGAGTCTTTACAAAATGGTGCTAAAGTCTTTATTAGCTACTGTTTGGGTTGTCACAGTGCTAAGTATTTGCGCTATGAGCGTATGGCACAAGACTTGGAGATTGATCCCAAATTGGTTGAAGAGTATATGATGTTTACCACCGACAAAATCGGTGATGGCATGGATCCTAAAACCAATAAAAAAGACCAAGCCAAGTGGTTTGGTAATGCACCACCTGATTTGAGCTTAGAAACTCGTTTGCGTAGTCCAGATTGGGTTTATACTTATTTGTTAAACTTCTATCCAGATGACAAACGTCCTTGGGGAGTGAATAACCGCGTATTTAAAGACGTGGCGATGCCTCATGTGTTAGACAGTTTGGAGCAAGAGTTAGGCCCAGAAGGTTACGAAGAAGCTGTTGGTGATTTGGTCAATTTTATGACTTATATGGCTGAACCAAGCCGCACTGACCGCGAGAGCTTAGGGATTTGGGTATTATTATTCTTAGCCATTATGTTTGTGCCAGTGTATTTGCTGAACAAAGAATATTGGAAAGATGTTAAGTAACAACTCTTAAGCAAAAAAGGGGTAACCGTAGGTTGCCCTTTTTTTTGTGTTAAAATACGCTAGGATAAACAGGACTTACGCTTTTCACCGAAGTCGTGTTGGTTGAGCGAAGTCGAAACCAAACGCGTAAACAAATAAGCGATAGCCGCGTAAGCCCTAATAAAAATATTTTACAGATAAAATTTAAAAATAAGGAGTGGCCATTCATGGGGTTAGTTAATCGACGTGCTGTAGGCATGACCTTGTATTCAGATGCCACTGACCACTATAGTCATCGAATTCGTTTTGTGTTGGCTGAAAAAGAAAGTGCCGTAGAAATAATTAGTATTGACCCTCAACATAAGCCCGAAGACCTTGCAGATTTAAATCCTTACAATACACTGCCAACTTTAGTCGATAGGGATGTGTGTTTGTACGAAACCAAGATTATGATTGAGTATTTAGATGAGCGTTTTCCTCATCCTCCTTTACTGGCCTCATATCCTGTTGCGCGTGCATTAACACGGCAATATGCTTATCGGATTGAACGCGATTGGTGTGTATTGGTGGATACCATTTTGCATGATGAGGATGATGAAAAAGTACTTGCTGCCCGCAAGGAGTTGCGCGAAAGTCTCATTAGTATTGCTCCTATTTTTGCCGAAAAACCTTATTTTATGAGTGACGAGTTTTCGATGGTGGATGTTATTATGGCACCCATTTTATGGCGTTTGCCTCTGTTGCGTATAGAATTACCCGAGAAACCTTGTCGCCCCTTGTTGCGTTATATGGATAGGTTATTTGCACGAGAAGCTTTTGTGCAAAGTTTGACCCCAGCCGAAAAAAATATGCGTTATCTAAAAGAGAAACTATTATGACTCCTAGTCGTCCTTATTTAGTGCGTGCCATTTATGAATGGTTAGTTGATAACAACGCTACGCCTTATATTTTGATTGATGCTACCCATACTTATTCACGAGTGCCTCAACAACACGTCAAAGATGGCAAAATAGTGTTAAATGTTGCTCCTCATGCGGTAAAAGACTTGTTGATTGGCAATGAAGGGTTGAGCTTTTCGGCGCGTTTTGGTGGTGTGCCGACCAATGTTTCTGCTCCGATGGTGGCCGTGTTGGCGATTTATGCCCGCGAAAATGGTCAGGGGATGTTTTTTGATAATCATGATGAATTTGATAATCAAGAGCCAGAGCAGCCAGTACTTCAAGAAGTGCCTACAACACAAACAGCAACTGTCTCGGATACCCCGAAAAAACGTCCTACTTTAACGGTGGTTAAATAGGACGTATCAGCAACATTACTGTAATACCTGTGGATGCTGACTGGCTAACTGGTCACGCATCTGTTGAATGCGACGTAACTTTTCTTCGCCTTCGGCAATTTGCTCTGGAGTCATACCACTAGCTTTTGCTTTAGCAATGTCTTGTTGTAAACGGGGTATTTCGGCATCAGCTGCCTTAACATAGCCTTTGTATAAACGCATATTTTGCCGTGCCTCGTATTGTGCATACAATTTGGGGTCGGCAAGTTCGGCAGCCGTGGCTTTTTCTTGTTGGTCGGGCGTTTTATCTAAGGGCGGCATACGAGGGTCGCCATTTTTCATTGCCTCTGCCATCGACTTGGCTGCATCGACGTTGCTAGTCGGCATCGGCAATAAAGGGCTGTCAGTTCCTGTGAATTTGGGCGTTGGTGGCTCGGTAATATCAACAGGTGCTTGAGTGGTATGCAGGGTAGGGGCAATAGACTGCTCATTGTCTTGTGTGGTCATGGCTTGAAAAGGGACACTTTTGTGGTCATTCACAAATAAGCTTTGACCAATAAATGCTAAACCGCCTAAGGCAGTCACGCCAACAATAAAGCCAATAATCGGTTTTTTCATGAGACACCTCGTTGTTTTAGTGGTGGTGGTGTTCTTCGCTAGGTTTTACAATCATAACGTCCTTTTCTAAACTTAGCATTTGTGTTTTAAGTATAGGACTAATATGAATATCTGTTTGCTTAATTAAGCTTTTACGGATGCCTTGATATTCGTTAATCATTTTTTGACGAGCAATCACCTGTGAGGCAACATAACGGACACTTTCGCTATCGGCAGGCTGATAGCCTTCTTCTTTTTCGGTAATTAACAAAATTTCCCACTGGCCTGCTGGTGTACGTACTGGACGAGAGGGGATGTTGACTTTTTGTACAAATGCCAAGCTGTTGAGCCATGTTGGATTTTTGGTGTCATGGACTATCCAGCCTAAATCACCGCCCGTATTTTTGTCCATCGCAATCGAATATTGTTTGGCAAGTTGCGAAAAATTAGCTCTTTTTTTGAGTTGTTCAACAATCATATTAGCAGTTTTTTCATCTGCAACGGCAATATGCTGTGCTTTGACTCTGCTAATACGCTTAAACTCATCTTTGTGTTTTTGGTAATAGGCTTTTACTTCGGCAGGAGTGACTTTTTTGGCGAGTTCTTTTAGATAGATAACATCATCATGAATGTCAGCCGCTATGCCAATCAGTGTCGCAAATCCATCATGATAGTTTTTGTATAAGATGGCTTGTTTTATGTCGGCAATATCTTGTTTGCTGAGTTTAGACTGTGTTTCTACCCAATAGTCAATAAAACGATGTACGACAATTTCTTGGGCTTGGTTTTGGGTAAATTCACTGTTGCGATTATGAATTTCGTTGCGACCTTGTACATTTTGCCGTTGATACACATCCCATAAAGTAATTTTACCCTGATTTTTTTCGTCAAATTTATAACTGAGTAACACTCTATTTTGAGCTGCTTTGCGTCCAGCTTCATCTAACTGAATGTTGAGTTGTAATACCTTTTTAGAGGGTAAAAAACTATCCCATTCATTAGCCTGAATGGCTTGTTGTTGAGTGATGGTGCTGTCTAAACTGCCACCGAGTTTTTTACGAGCTTCGGCTAGTTCTTTGTCAAAAGCCACTTGAATCACGGCTCTAAATTCTTGTTCTAAAACCACACTTGGGGCAAAAACGACTTTATTATTTTCGAGTAGTTTTGCTTCACCAAAACGCTTCACAGCATATTGACCTAATAATTGATTTTCGATAAGTGCGGTAAGAACATCGCCACGGGTTAGCTCTGCTTTTTAGCGGTGGAGACTTTGTGCATAATATCAAGCAGGGTGTTGCTAATCGTTTGTTTGGCAACCGTTGCAGCTTGTGTAGGGTTTTTTAAATCATAGTTAATTTTGGCATAGCTAGGGGTATGAATAAAACCTAATAGCGTTGCAAGTAAGCTCATGCGCCATAGACTCCGCTTCATATTTACCTCTTATTTTTTAGGGACTTATGCAGTTATCGCTTGTTTTGGTGAAATGCCTAAGTCTTAAATTATTATTAAAATAAAAATCCCCCCAAAACAAGGATTTTGGAGGGATTTAGTGTTTTTAGTGAGTGACTAGCTTAAAAACGCTCAGCAGCACGATTTAACACACGAACAACAGTGGCAATGGCATGAGGAATCACCACTTTGCCAACATTTTTACGGTCGTTGTGGTCGGTGCTAGACAATACAATCCCACCTTGAGAGTAAGCAATGCTGGCAGCTTGTGTCAATACTGGACGAATATCATTTGATGTCACAGGTACAGGTGTTAAGTTGTTTAGCGCGGCTGTAACAGCAGCAGAGTCATTTAAATTTTCGGTGTAGTAGTAATCGTTGACCCAAGTTTCCCAACCAGCATGATTAAGAGCAGAGGTTGTCCATACATGGTGTGGTTGCAACAAATCGGTAGTGTGCATCACAAAACCTAAAGTTTGCACAGTGGGATTAGCCAAGAATTGTTGAAACCAGTATTGTCCTAAGTTGTCAATCGGTTGGAAGGGTGCTGTTTCAAAATCAGCATACATGGTGTTTGTGGAATAGCCGCCCAAACGATAATTCTTTTCGGTAATACCGTAAGAGTTATATTTGGTGCTATCACGAGAAAACCATGCTTTGAGACCGCCAGCACCATCATCTAAGTAGTCACCATATAGCCAGCTAGCCGCCATATTATCAATGTCACCCCAAACAGTGAGTTTTTGATAGTTATAACCACCTAAATCGTTACCATGAGCATCAGAGCCTTGGGTATGGTTTTGAAAATGCCAATAAGAGGTATATTTAACAATACCAGAGCCTGCGCCCCAGACTGGTGCTTGTTGGCAGCTACCTGTGCTTGCTCCACACAAAAATGTGTCGCTAAAATCATCAACGTCGTAAGCCCCTTGACCCAAAGCTGTCGCAAATTGGTCAATAGTCAGACCTGCTTGGGTAGCACCATTTAATAATTTTGCATAGTTGGTGGTGCTTGGGTTAGCTTTCATATAGTTAACGGCATCAATCGCAATGCGCTTGTGAACTTCTTGAGAAAATGCTTGGGCTTCCATGGCCAAACCGAGAGCTAAAGTAGAGCCAAAAATCAGTTTGGATACATTGTTCATTATAGACCCCGAATAAACTTTAGAATTAACGCATTTGTTGTCAATAGTACGTATCTTCTAAAAGGTTGGTTGTTGTATTAAGTGCGTTAATAATAGACTAATAATTCATCAGTCGTGTTGAGGAAAACTGACAAAAACTTAACTTTGTGCGCCACCAAGATAAGCGGTATAAAATGAAGGATAAAAGGTGTAACTTTGTGAATTGGTTAGCAATCTTTTAATTACAGTATTGTACTGTTGTGATAGGATTTTGATCTTAAAAAACCCATGCATAAGCATGGGTTTAAAGATATAAAATAGTGGTTTAGAAGCGTTCGGCAGCACGATTTAACACACGAACTACCATTGCAATAGCGTGTGGAATCACAATTTTGCCAACATTTTTTCGGTCATTGTGGTCGGTACTAGATAACACGATACCACCTTGAGAATAAGCAATACTTGCACCTTGTGTTAATAATGGGCGAATATCAGTTGCATTGGAGGCAAGAGGTGTTAAGTTGTTTAAAGCGGCTGTAACTAAGGCCGAATTATTTAAACCTTCGGAGTAATAGTAGTCATTTACCCAACCCTCCCAACCAGAGTGGTTTAGTGCAGAAGTTGTCCAAACATGGTGTGGTTGTAAAAGGTCTGTTGTGTGTAACACAAAACCTAAAGTTTGTACGGTAGGATTAGCTAAAAATTGTTGAAACCAATATTGACCTAAGTTATCAATCGGTTGAAATGGTGATGTTTCAAAGTCTTGATACATACTGTTGGTAGAATAACCACCTAAACGATAGTTTCTTTCGGTGATACCATAGGAGTTGTATTTTGTGCCATCTTGCCAAAACCAACCTTTTAGACCGCCTTTGCCGTCATCTAAATAGTCGCCATACAACCATGTAGCAGCCATGTTATCAATATCACCCCAAACGGTAAGCTTTTGGTAGTTGTAACCACCTAAGTCATTGCCATGAACATCACTGCCTTGGGTGTGATTTTGGAAGTGCCAATAAGAAGTATATTTAACAATACCTGCACCTAAACCCCAAACAGGGGCAATTTGGCAGCTACCTGTGGTTGCGCCACATAAATAGGTATCCATAAAATCATCAACATCATAGGCACCTTGACCTAAAGTGTTGGCAAATTGGTCAATCGTCATGCCTGCTTTGGTGGCTGCGGCTAATACTTTGGCGTAATTGGTGGTATTAGGATTGGCCTTCATATAGTTAACAGCATCAATCGCAATACGTTTATGTGTTTCTTGGCTAAAAGCTTGGGCTTGAGTCGTAACACCTGCTGCTAAGGTTAAGCTACAAACGAGTTTATAGATGTTTTTCATAAATGTACCCTCGATGGAAAAATAGATAGACACACAACAAAAAAATCAGGGCTTACGCATTTCATTGAAAGCTTGTGTTGAGCGAGGTCGAAACAAGCGCGTAAGTCCTAAATAGTTGCCCCAAAACAGATGTTTTTAGTGGTCTAAGGTGTCTAAACAGGAATAATGTGTATTATTTGTGTGAATAATAGACGAATAAATGAGCGTTTGCTTGGTTTTAGCCGTCAAAAACTTAACCTTGTGCGCCATTTTTGACCAAAAGTACTAATTTTTCGATAAATGGTTTTGCTATTTGAGCCATTTGAGCAAGGTGCGCTTTAAAGACTGAATTTCGACAGGTTTAGATAAATAGTCGTCCATGCCTGCCGCTAAACAACGTTCTGTTTCACCACGGAGGGCGTTGGCGGTAAACGCAATAATAGGTGTGTGTTCAGGCGTGCTGTTTTGTAAGGCGCGTATTTTTTGAGTGAGTTCAAAGCCATCCATCTCTGGCATATGACAGTCACTAATGAGTAATCCAAAATGGTGTTTTTGCCATAATTTTAGGGCTTCAACGCCATTATTGGCGACAAGGCAAGTATATCCTAAATAGGCTAATTGTTTGCGAATCACAGTTTGGTTAATGGGGTTATCTTCGGCTACTAAAATGAGTGTGCCTAGCTGTTCTGCTTCTTCAACCGTTAATAAGGTACTGGCTTTACTAGGTGAGGTGTTGATGGCATCTGCTGCATGATAATGACTTGCCGCAATCAATGCGTGGTATAAGTCTTGGCGTCGTAATGGCGAAATCAATACTGGCCATTGATGAGGCTCGTGATTCGGCAAAATTTTGTCTTGTCGATGGGTGAGTAAAAGCGTTGGTAAATGTCTTAGATTTGGGCTTGCTTTAGGCCAGTCGCTGTCTAATAATAATAAGGGTTTTAGCGCGGGTGATAAGCCACTCAGATGGTGGTGAGCTTCGTTTAATGTATTAACAATCGTAAATTTGATATGCCAAGAGTGTAAATAATTACAAATAGTCCGCCTGAGTAGGCTGGGTTTGAGTACGGCAATCACCATCAGTTGTGGTGCAAAATCGTGTAGTTGTGCCGTGACTTGGTTGTTTTTGTGAATAGGCAATCGCACAAAAACGCTAAAACAGCTACCGACATTGACGGTGCTATTGACTTCAATATAGCCACCCATCATTTGTACCAAGCGTTGACAAATAGATAGCCCTAAACCTGTGCCGCCAAAATGGCGGGTAGTTGAGTTTTCGGCCTGTGTAAATGGTTGAAATAACTGATGTATCGTTTGAGGACTAATACCAATCCCGTTATCTTCTACTTGAAAGACAACATCTACCGCATTGACGTGCAGGGCATGAACCTCAGCTCGGATTTGTACGAGTCCTTTTTTTTGCAAGGTGTCTTGGGTAAATTTAATCGCATTGCTAGTGAGATTAAGCAATATTTGTCGCAGACGGATGGGGTCTCCTTCTAAGATGTCAGGAATGCTAGGATTAACAAAACAATTTAGGTTCAGTCCTTTTTGGAGCGCATTGGGGGTTAAGGTTTCGGCGACACTTTCTATTAACTCACTTAACGAGAAGGGAACCGCTTCTAGTTTAAGACGACCTGCTTCAATTTTTGAGAAGTCTAAAATATCATCCAATAAATTTAATAATACAAATGATGAGTCGCGTACCGTGTTGAGCATCTTATTTTGTTCATCGTTCAGCGTGGTATCCTTGAGTAACTCAATCATGCCAATAATGCCATTCATGGGGGTACGAATTTCATGACTCATCATCGCCAAAAATAGACTTTTAGAAGCATTGGCACTTTCGGCTTGTGTTTTAGCTTGTTGTAAATGCAAATTGGCTTGTTCTAATTCGGCTGTTCTTGCTAATACACGCTTTTCAAGTTCTAGATTCAGTTCTTTAAAGGTTTTTTCGGTTTGTTTGTGAGATGTAATATCAGTGGCAACCGTTAAAACACCTGATGTTTCGGTGATTGCATCATAATTAAACGGAATTTTAGTGACGTGAAAAAAACGAGAGCCGTCTGTGGTGGCTAATTCTTGTTCAGGAATATCGACCCGAATATGCTGTTGACGGACGGTGCTATTAGCTTGTTGTGCGGCATCAAACCAACCGCTATCAAAGTCCTTGGCTGGGGTAATATCTCGTGTTGCTTTGCCAATAATTTGTTCAAGATGTTGGTTGTGTGAATCAGCATATGCTTGATTGGCCAACAGCATAATATTGTCATGGTCTATGGCGTAAATCTGCTGCGGTAGCAAGTCAATAATATGTTTAAGTTGAGATTCGCTAGCACGCAGTTTGCTTTCGGTCAGTGTCAGATTTTGTACTTGTTGTGCCAAAGCCTGTGTGGCGTGGTGATAATCAAATTGAAGTTGTTCTAAATCTCGGCTGATGCGGCGCATCCGCCTTTGTAAATCAATATTTTCATCGTTGGCAGTGACCAAGCTATCTAAAGCAGCGAGTAATGGCAGTACGACATGTTCTAGATTCGCTTGAGCCAAGTCAGGAACGCCCATTTTCCAAAAATGAGGACTAATATGCTCAAGAATACAGCTATTAGAGGGGTATAAAATTAAACCTTTGACATTCTCGGTTTGTGTTTCAACCAAGTTGAGTATGCTATGTATGTCTTGGGTATAAATGGCAAAGACATGGCTCAACAAATCCTTGCGAGTTATCTCTGTTTGATAAACAAAGCCTGATGGGGCAGGCGTAATAGTGCTTAATAAATGGTAACTCATGAGTTTATCAACAATAAAACATAGGTCATATTATGAAATAAATTGATGTTTTTGCCGTCTTTGTTTTTAAGAGGGCCTATTTCGCCAAGAGAAGGAAAGCCAATCATCGGTAAACGCTTAAAATGTTTTTCTATGGCTTGTATCTCGTGATTTAACTGTGCACCGAGCAAACTTTTGCGTCCTGCACAACTCACCACAATCGCAGCAATGGGCGTATTATTTTGTTGTTGAGCTTGTTGTGCTAAGCGATAGACTTCTTCAACAAGCTGTTCGGGCTGTGCAATACAGACTTGAATATGTTGTCCTTGGGGAATGCCACCATACATAAAAACACTATTAGCATTTTCGCCAATATCGCTTTTAATAGAGCGCAAGCGTTTAAGTTGCTGTTGCGAATCAAGAATAGTAAGTGAAATTGAGCCTCTATCGCTGCGTAAAATAGGCTTGCCTGTTTGTTTTTCAATAAAACGCATCGCATCTAATTGATCAATGGTATCAATGCGATTACTGCAAGAAGCATTGATTTGTCCAGCCTGTCCAATAGGAGGGATTGAGTTTTCGATATGTACCGAAAAGTTAATATCTCCAATAGCATGTAGAGCCACAATACAATCATTTAACATTTGTTGGTTATGATATAAAGCGCAACCGTGCCATTGTTGGTCATCAGCAGCCAAACCACCGACAACTGGTGTGGTGACTTCGTGTTCTAACACTTGTTCAATTAACGAGGCATCGGCATGAAAATCAGAGACCATAAAAATTAAGCTGGCCTGTTGATGTTGGTCGAGTGCTTGGCGAGTTGCTTGTTGAGGGTACTCTTTGACTTGGTGGCCAATTTTGAGTTGCCATTGCACTTTGCCTTCGCTGTTGAGGGCTAAAGCAGAAGCTCCATATTCACCAATACCTTGTGTCTCGTAAAAGCCATCACCGCTATTACCAATAATTAGGCAATTAGGATTTTCGAGGCCATCATTTAATCCCATTAAAATATCGTTATTATCGCTGTAATCAATCGAGCTAAATAAAAAGACCACTTCGGGCTGAATAGAGCGTAGTTGCTCGCCTAAATACATACCTGCGCGGTAAGCATTAGGAATATGGGTGGCGGCAGACAAGGCTTTCATGTATGGATATTCCTTTATGTGTAGGACTTATATCAATGTTGCAATTAAAGCATTTGGAGAGTCCAAATCGTTTAAAGTGATTATGTACTCATTAAAGTAGCTAAAACTGCGAGAGTCCTATGTTATGTTGTTGTTCTAAAGATTAAAAAATACCTAGTAATAATCATTTTAGATAACTTTAGATTTTATGCTGACAGCTTGTGCAAAAATCGTCAAATATTCTTTGGCATTTGTGCAAAAAACTTTTGTGTCTTTAAATAACAGCTAGGCGAATTTTTTGCTAATACACGTTATGATTGCCGCCTCTTTATTTAGTTGGGTGTATGGTTGTGCAACATTTTCGGTTTTCTTTTATTTTTACCTTGGTGTGCTTGGGATTAGCCGCATGGTGGGGATTAACGCATGGGCCAGCAGCAGGTGTTGATACCATGTTTAAGGTGCTACTCATTACCGCTATTTTGGCAGTCATGGAAGTATCTTTATCATTTGATAACGCAGTGGTCAATGCGTCAGTATTGCGTCACTGGGATGAGTTTTGGAAAACCATGTTTTTGACCATTGGTATTTTGGTGGCGGTATTTGGCATGCGCTTGGTGTTTCCGTTACTGATTGTGGGCGTGACGGCAGATATGAGTATGGTCGAGGTCGCTCAATTGGCACTCAATGACCCTAAATCGTACTCCGAGAAGCTGATGGCTCATCATGCCGAAATTGCAGCCTTTGGTGGTTTATTCTTGTTATTAGTGTTTTTAAACTTTTTGTTTGATGATGAAAAAGATACTCATTGGTTTCATTGGCTAGAACATAAATTAGCTAATTTAGCCAATGTACCTGCGATGTCGGTTTTTATTGCCCTGATTGCGCTATTGGTAATGGTAAGTGCGGTAGAAGGTGAAACCAAATTAGTTGTTACTTTGGCAGGTATTTGGGGCATTGTCGTTTATGTTGGTGTTAAAGCACTTGGTCATTTGTTAGAAAGTAGTAACAGCGAAGAAGATGACGAAAAAGCCGATTCTGCGGTATCAGGTAATATTGTTAAAGCAGGTATTGGTGGCTTTTTGTATTTGGAAGTGTTAGATGCCTCGTTTAGTTTTGACGGTGTCATTGGGGCTTTTGCCATTACTAACGATGTAGTCGTTATTATGCTCGGTTTGGCAATCGGAGCGATGTTTGTGCGTTCAATGACCATTTATTTGGTCGAAAAAGGCACATTAGAAGCGTACGTTTATCTTGAACATGGCGCACATTATGCCATTGGTGCTTTGGCGGTGATTATGTTATTTAGTGGTACAGGTGTGCATGTTCCCGAAGTAGTGACAGGCTTAATTGGGGTTGCGTTTATTGTATGGGCGGTGATTTCGTCGATTCAATATAATAAAACACAGCAAGCCTAGGGTTAAGTAACAGTAAAAAGAGCGCAGTTTTGCGCTTTTTTTATGCAAAAAAACTGTTGGTAACAAATCTACTATACATAGCACTGTAAAAAAAAAGTAAAACCTTATATCTATTACAAGCCTCAACAACACAAGGAGTCATAAACATGGCCTTAAGTTTACAAAAAGGTGGCAATTTAAGTTTAAGCAAAACTGCCCCCAATTTAACCAATATGTTGATTGGTCTAGGTTGGGATGTACGCACTACCGATGGTGCCGACTTTGACCTTGATGCCAGCCTATTTATGCTAGGCGACAACGGCAAAGTGCGTTCCGATGCCGATTTTATTTTTTACAATCAAGCCAAATCTGCCTGTGGCTCGGTAGAGCATACAGGTGATAACCGTACGGGTGCAGGTGATGGTGACGATGAGTCTATTAAGGTTAATTTAAGCAACGTCCCAGCAAATGTGTCTCGTTTAGTGGTGACAGTCACTATTCATGATGCCGAAGCGCGTCGTCAAAGTTTTGGTCAAGTACAGGGCGCATTTATGCGAATTGTTAACTTGGTTGATAACAGCGAAATTGCCCGTTTTGATTTAAGCGAAGATTACTCCACCGAAACAGCAATGATTTTTGGTGAAGTGTATCGTCATAATGGCGAGTGGAAGTTTAAGGCAGTGGGTCAGGGTTATAGCGGTGGTTTGTTTGCCATGTGCAAACAATATGGCGTTAATATTGGTTAATTTTTAATGTAATGTAGGAGCAAAAAAATGGCGATTAGTTTACAAAAAGGCGGCAACGTCAACTTGAGTAAAGAAGCCCCAACAATGACCAAAATGGTGGTTGGTTTGGGATGGGATGTGCGTGCCACCGATGGTGCAGCCTTTGACTTAGACGCGGTAGCTTTTGTGTTAAAAGCAGATGGTAAAGTACGTGCCGATAGCGACTTTATCTTCTTTAATAACAAACAAAATGCCGAAGGCTCAGTAGTGCATGGTGGCGATAACCGTACAGGTGAAGGCGACGGTGATGATGAAACCATTATCATTGATTTGAGCAAAATGCCTGCTGATGTCGAAAAAGTAGCAGTATGTGTGACGATTTATGATGCCGACAGCCGTCGTCAAAACTTTGGTCAGGTGTCTCGTGCCTATGTGCGTGTGGTTAATGATGCAGGCCAGCAAGAAGTGGCGCGTTATGATTTGTCCGAAGATGGTTCGGTCGAAACAGCGATGATTTTTGGTGAGGTGTATCGTCACAATGGCGAGTGGAAGTTTAAGGCCATTGGTCAAGGTTTTAAAGGCGGTTTAGGGCCTTTAGCGGCCAGTTATGGAGTCAATGTATAAGCATTGATACTATGTTGCAAAGGCGAGATTTTCTCGCCTTTTGTTTGAATTTTGAGAATCCTAAACAATGGCACAATTTACAGTAACGGGCGAAGTTGACCCGTTTTTGCATGTTAATTTAGCGCAAGGTGAAAAAATCTATTGCGAATCTAATGCAATGGTGATGATGGAAGACACCTTAGATTTAAAAGGCAAAATGGGTGGTTTTGGTCAGGCGTTAATGCGTAGTTTTGCCAATGGTGAATCGTTGTTTCAGCAACACATTGAAGCGGTAAGAGGGGCTGGAGATTGTTTGTTGTCGCCTGTGTTAATGGGCGGTATGCAAATTTTGGATATTGGCACGAATAGTTATTGTTTAAGCGATGGTGCTTTTGTGGCTGCCGAAACAGGTGTTAGCCTAGTGTCACGCATGGAGCAACTCAGTATGCAAGGTGCATTGATGAGTGTCTTTGGTCAAGCAGGGGGCTTTTTTTATTCAGAGGCTTCGGGTTTTGGTAAATTAGTGGTCTCTGGTATGGGGTCTTTGTTTACTTTAGATGTTGAGCCAAACAAAGATGTGATTATCGATAATGCTCACGTGGTAGCATGGGATAGCCGTTTACAACACAAAGTCTCTTTAACAACCAGTCAAGGTGGTGGTTTAATGAGTCGTTTGGTGAATAGTGTTACCAGTGGTGAAGGTGTGGTATTACGTTTTTCGGGTAAAGGTAAAGTGGTGATTTGTTCGCGTAATAAAGACAATTTTATTGCGTGGATGCGTAGTTCGACAGCGGGTAATGGTTAAGAATCCTCCCCAACCCTCCTTTGAGAAAGGAGGGAGTTCCCCCTTTGGTAAAGGGGGTTAGGGGGATTTAGGTGAAATGTTTTTTTAATTTGGAGTATTAAAAATGGCGGTTAATTTACAAAAAGGGCAAAAGATTTCTTTAGAAAAAGAAGCAGGTGGTGCTTTAACTAAAGTTGTCATGGGATTAGGTTGGGATGTTGCCAAAAAGAAAGGCTTTTTTGGTTTTGGTGGCGGCTCTACCGAAATTGACTTAGATTCATCATGCTTAATGTTTGATGAGGCAGGTCAAATGGTCGATATTGTTTGGTTTAGACAACTGCAAAGTAAAGATGGCAGTATTAAACATACAGGTGATAATCGTACAGGTGCAGGCGATGGCGATGATGAGCAAATCATTGTTGATTTAAGCCGCGTCCCTGCTAATGTAAAAAGTTTGGTATTTACCGTGAATAGCTTTACAGGCCAAACCTTTTCTCAGGTCGAAAATGCCTTTTGTCGTTTAATTAACGGTGCAAATAATCAAGAAATTGCACGTTATAACTTGTCTTGCCAAGGTGAGCATTCGGCGCAGGTAATGGCTAAAGTCTATAAACACAACGGTGAGTGGAAAATGCACGCCATTGGCGAAAATGGCACAGGTCGTACCTTTGAGCAGTTAATGCCACAAATTCGTAGTTACTTATAATTTAATCTTTGTTTTTTTAAGAGGCGGATTTACCGCCTCTTTTTTTAGGTGATTTTTATGACCCGCGTTTGGTATAACAAATCCTTTTCTTTTGTCCATGCAGCCATCAACCTCATTAAACAACAAGATAAAACTCAAGAATTTTATATTATTGCGAGTCATACCCAAGCACACGCCCGCGCATTATTGGTGGCCGATGAAAGTTATATTGAGCCAAAAGGTTTAGTGGCACAAGCCTATGTTGAATGGTGCAAAGCCTTTTGTCAGAAACATCACATCAATGTGTTTGTAGTAGGTAAAGAAGCGCAAACGATTGCCAAATATCAAGCCGAGTTTGAGCAAATAGGCGTACGTTTATTGTTGGTGGCCGATGCCGAGACCTTGGCTTTACTCGATAACAAAGCACTTTTTGCACAGCAATTACCTGCTGATATTGCCCAATTACCCGATACTATCACTGTAAATTCTTCCCAAGAATTTGAAAAAGCCTATCAACAATTACGTCAACAGCACCCTTGTTTGGCTATTAAGCCTGCTATTTCTATTTTTGGCTTAGGTTTTAGAAAAATTGACGAAAAACGAGACTGTTTGCAGCATATTCTAAGGGGCGATGAATATGTGGTTGGATTAGAGGAGTTGCGTCATGCCATGCAGCAACAAGACTCATTTAGCTCTTTATTAGTCATGGAGTTTTTGCAAGGGGATGAATGGAGTGTTGACTGTGTGGCCAATCATGGCCAGTTATGGGTGGCGGTGCAACGACGAAAATTTATGGGCAATAAAGGTGTGCCGAGTCAGTATATTGATAATAATCCCGATATAGCTCAAATGTGTTTGCAGTTAACAGCTTATTTTAAACTCAATGGCCAATTTAATATTCAATTTAGAGAAGGCACTCAAGGCATTAGATTATTAGAAATCAATGCAAGACCTTCTGGCGGAATGGCGATGGCCTGTATAGCAGGTGCAAATTTACCCTTTATCGCGCTTAAAGGATTAGTCGATGGTTATCAAACATTATTGCCACCCGAGATAAAAACAGGTATTTATGTAGGTGAAGTCAGTCAAGCGTTGTTGTTAGCACAACATCTTTCATAGAGGATATAAAAATGGCATTAAGCTTAAAAAAGGGTGAAGGAGTCTCTTTGCGTAAAGAGGAAAATGACTTGTCGCAAATTACCATGGGTTTAGGCTGGGATATGGCCGACCCTGTACAAAAAAAAGGATTTTTTACCGCATTATTTGCCGCCAAGCCCGCTGATTATGACCTAGATGCGGTAGCATTTTTATTAGATGGCAATGGCAAAGTCGCCAGTTTAGGCGCACAAAATGACTTAATTGGTGGCGATGTGGTGTTTTTTAATAGTCAACAACATCCTAGCGGCCATATTTGGTTAACGGGAGATAATCGGACAGGCGTTGGTGATGGCGACGATGAGCAAATTATTGTAAAGCTCAATAGTTTAAGTGAAAAGTATCAGCGTATTGTGTTTGTGGTGTCGATTTATGAAGGTCGCAAACGTGGCCAACATTTTGGTCAATTAAAAAATGCCTTTATTCGTGCTGTAGATAGCAAAGGCAAAGAGTTATGCCGTTATGAAATCAGTGGCGACTCTAACTATGACAATATGTGTTCAATGACCTTTGCAGAAGCGACACGTGAAGCAGGTGGTTGGCGTTTTAAGGCCATTGGCGAGGCACACGGCACAGATACTTTTGTAGATATTCTTAAACACTATTTGCCTTGAGGTGTTTATGAGTCAACGTTTTTGTGTTTATCTATTATTAGATACCTCTGGCTCGATGCGTGGCGAGCCAATTACCTCGGTAAATATTGGTTTAAAAGCGATGATGGCATCTTTGCGCCAACAACATCATGCTTTAGATAGCATTTATATTTCAATTGTCACTTTTGATTCGCTGATTAAAGAAGTATTACCACTCACTGCCATTCGCAATATTGTTTTGCCTGAGATTGTTTGCCCCGAGTCGGGTGCAACCTTTTTGGGGGAAGGTTTGGCAAAAATTTGTCAAAAGGTCGATAACGAGTTAAATCGTGGGCTTGATGCTCAACCTCTGTTATTTGTGATGACCGATGGTAAACCCTCTGATACCTTAGCCTATAGCGAAGTATTAGACGAAGTAAAACGCCGACCGTTTGCCAAAATTATTGCTTGTGCCGCAGGTCATAAAGCCGATGCAACCGCGTTAAAACGACTCACTGACACAGTAGTTAGTTTAGATACGATGGATAGCAGCACTTTTTCCCAGTTCTTCCAATGGGTATCAGCCACGGTCAGTGCCAATCAGCAAAATAATAATTCGGCTTTGCCTCCACCACCTGCCGAAATCAACATTGTGATTTAACCCTCACCCAAAGGCAGCAATACATATTTTATAAGAGTCTAGCGTTATAACGATGAAGTTCCCCTCCTTGGAGGGGCTAGGGGTGGGTTTAAAAAGAAACAACGCACTGTTTTAGAATTAACACACCCCTAAATCCCCTCTCAAGAGGGGACTCACTCATTTTTTGATGTAGGTTTGAAGCTAAAAACAAGGATTTTATATGCGCCGTTTGCCCATCTTTTTTTTGTTAGATGTTTCCGAGTCAATGGCAGGTGAAAATTTACGCCAATTACAACAAGGTTTAGAGCGTTTAGTCGCCAGTTTAAGAACTGATCCTTATGCCTTGGAAACGGTTTATTTATCCATTATTGCCTTTGCGGGTAAAGCGAAAACCTTAACCCCTTTGGTCGAGATGGCGGTTTTTTATCCACCACGTTTGCCGATTGGCTCAGGCACAGGCTTGGGGGCAGCATTAACACACTTGATGAAAGAAATAGATAATCAAGTCATTAAAACCACCCCCGAACGTAAAGGTGACTGGAAGCCGATTGTCTATTTGATGACTGACGGCAAACCGACTGACGATATTAAAGACGCGGTGTATCGGTGGCAAAAAAGCTATCAGCAAAAAGCGGAATTAATTGCCATCGGTGTGGGTCAATATGCCGATCTAGAAGCCTTACGCAAACTCACCCCTAATGTGGTGCATTTAAATGCACAAGGTGATGAAGATTTTAAAAAGTTTATTGATTGGGTCAGTCAGTCGGTGGTGGCACAAAGTCGCAGTGTGTCAGCAAATACAGGTGGTGTGAGTTTAGCCAAATTAGATGATTCGATTATGTCACAAATTGGCGACTTGAGTTTAGCCGCTAAAGTTGACGAAGATTATGTGATTTTATCGGGTATGTGCCAGCGTTATCGTTTGCCGTATTTGATTAAATATGAACGGATGCCGATGAATTTTGAAAACGGTCATTTTAATGTCAATTTTGGCCATTATCATATCGTAGGTGCATTAGCCCTCGAAAAAGACTATTACGAATTATGTGATGACAGTATGGCTGCACCAATGATTAACACGGATTTGTTAGATGGAGGTGTAGGCTGTCCGCATTGTGCCAACCCTTATACCATTGCAGCGTGTGGCCAATGTAACCAATTATTTTGTATTGCTGGCGAAGGCAAGGCAACGTGTCCTTATTGTAAACATGAAAATAATTTTGGCTTTGCCAATGATGGTGAAGGCTTTGATATTAGTCGTGCACGAGGTTAAATAATACTTTTTCTTGT
>JACKNZ010000030.1 GCA_024234595.1 Moraxellaceae bacterium
TAGCATGAGTGACGTTAAACGAGAAGTGAAGATTATTAAAGATAATATTATTCGCATATTTGATGGTGCGACTACTCTAAAAGAATTAGATGAATTAATGAATGGTAACACTAACCCAACTTTTAAGCGAACACACAATAAGCATTATACACCGCATCGTTTGATTATTGCACGTTTGGCAGATAACCCGCAATTTGAGCAATTGGCCATTGAGCTTAAGGCATTTGCCAGAGGAGAAAATGATAAACTCGTGCCAGAACAATGGGATAATTTAGTTAAATACCTGCGTGAAGACATTGATCCACAAACTTACCACAAAAAAATGGCCGAATTAAAAAAGCAAGAGCAACAGGCCGAGGCAATCAGAGTGAATGCCTTACAAGCACAATTTAACCCAAAAACCCCCGAAGAACTCATGAATCTGGCCAGCCAGTGGCATGACCCTAAAACACATCTGATTTGGCAGCGTTGTTGTATAGGTCAGCAATGGCGCAATGGCGAAGTAATCGGAAACTCTCAAAAACTTAGTTGGAAAGAGGTTTTAAAATTATTAGAAGAACCTAAACATACAGGTTGGCGCTTACCTTCATTAGACGAGCTAAAAACACTCAGGTTTACTAAACGCATTGGCTATATTACCAAAAATGGATTTGATTATTTTGAACTTACACAAACTAATTTTTATCAATGGATTGTGCAGTTAGATGAGCCGTTGATTGTTGGTGTAAAAAACGTTGATAACCCTACTATATATGATGCGCCACGCGTACAGGACATAAAAAATGAGCCAAACCTCAAAGGTTATGTACGCTTAGTTAAATCAGCTTCTTAGCAAGCTCGGCGTAAGGCGGAATGTATTCCGCCATCTTAAACGATGAAAATTATTCTTAATGATGATGTTAATATAAAAAAGGTGCATTACGCTAACGCTAATGCCACCCTACAATTAACTAAAATTTAATGAGATTGTGTAGGGCGCATTATAATGCGCCAATTAAGCAAGTGTAGCTTGTTTTAAAAATGGAGTCATATTGACACCATTAAAAACTATGATACCATTATGTCACCAAAAAATTAAATTGTGGAGGTACAAACATGAATTAGTGTTATTTTTTTGGGGTATGTTTTTCAAACAAACTAGTGAGGTGCAGTATGTCACGCATAAGTGCAAATGCAGACATAGAAAAAGGCCGTATTACGGCAAGAGTTCCGTTGAACGTACAGCAAACAATACAAAAAGCTGCTGATTTAACAGGCGTACCTATGAATGCCTACATGGTGCAAGTGGTTCATCAACATGCTTTAGAGTTAATCGACTGGTATGAAATGAAAAATATTGTATTGTCTCAACGTGATTCGGAATGGTTTATTGAACAACTGGCTAATCCTCCTAAGCCAAATGCAAAACTAAAACGAGCATTAGCGAATTATAAAGAGACTCCGTACCATGTTACAGATAACCCTTCAACCCTTGAGTCAGCTCACCGCTGAACAGTTGGCCACAAAAACCACATTTGATTGTGGCCAACCTGCGTTAAATAATTATTTAATTAATATCGCAAAGCAACACGATAATAAAAATATTACGCGCAGTTTTTGTGCGATTAAAGAAGATAATATTATTGGTTATTATTCGCTGAGTAATGCCACAGTAGATATTAACAATTTGCCGCAAGAAATTACTAAACGTTATAAATTACCCAAGCATGATATGCCTGTTGTACGCTTATGCCGCTTGGCGATTGATAGTAAAGCACAACGCCAAGGAATTGGTGAAAAGCTATTGATTGATGCACTTGAAAAAGTGTTGTCAGTAGCTAAAGTATCGGGTTGTGTAGGGATGGTGGTCGATGCTAAAGACCAAGCAGTAGCGAATTATTATCAAGGTTATGGTTTTGTACCTGCACCAGATAATCCTTTACTGCTATTTATGCCCTTACCAACTATTCAAGAACTTTTTGCTGAATAAAACAAAGGCGGACTTAAGGTCACCTATGTTTTATCGTTTAAAGTTCAAAACCCATTTTAGCCAAATGTGTCTTTTATAGAACTATAAATAAAGCTCGCGTAGGGCGCATTATAATGCGCCGACTAAGGCCATAAAAAAAAACATTTTATAACTAAAATAACATGGTGCATTCCGCCATCTTAAACGATGAAAAATGTTCTTAAAATTTGGAATGAATTTATCAAACCGCCGCCAACGCCTCATGCAAACGAGTCACACCCACAATTTCCATGCCCTCAATATCTTGGCGTGGCACATTGGCTTTGGGCACAATTGCTCGTTTAAAGCCATGTTTTGCCGCCTCACGCAAGCGTTCTTGACCATTTGGCACAGGGCGAATCTCGCCCGACAAGCCCACCTCCCCAAAAACAGCCAAATCATTGGGCAAGGCTTGGCCGCGTAAACTAGAGGTAACAGCGAGTAACACAGCCAAATCTGAGCCAGTCTCCAACACTTTTACGCCACCAACCACATTCACAAACACATCTTGGCCAATAGTATGTACACCACCGTGCCGATGCAAAATAGCTAACAACATCGCCAAACGGTTTTGGTCTAGTCCAATCGCGACACGGCGAGGGTTAGCAAACGCATCATCAACCAAGGCTTGAACTTCGACTAATAACGGCCGAGTACCTTCACGACTAATCATCACGATTGAGCCTGCAATCGGCTCTTCATAACGCGATAAAAAAATGGCGGAGGGATTAGCCACTTCGCGTAAGCCCCTATCTGTCATAGCAAAAACACCCAATTCATTAACCGCGCCAAAACGATTTTTAACCGCACGAATCATTCTAAAACGTGAGTCAGATTCTCCCTCAAAATACAACACACAATCCACCATGTGTTCTAACACTCTAGGGCCTGCCAGCGAACCTTCTTTGGTCACATGCCCCACCAAAAATAACGCTGTACCACTTTGCTTGGCATAACGTGTGAGTAGGGCGGCTGATTCGCGTACTTGCGATACACCACCAGGGGCAGATTGCAAGGCTTCGGTATAAAGAGTTTGAATAGAGTCAATGACAGCCACCATTGGTTTTTCGGCTTTAAGAGTGGCCAAAATATTTTCGACACAAGTTTCGGCCATAATTTTGACTTTATCGCAGGGTAACTCTAAACGTTTGCCACGCATTGCCACCTGTGACAGCGACTCTTCGCCTGTAATATATAAAGCATTATGCTGCTGGGCTAAATAGGTCAGCGTTTGTAGTAAAATTGTCGATTTACCAATGCCAGGGTCGCCACCAATTAACACCACCGAGCCAGCCACTAAACCACCGCCTAATACACGGTCAAGCTCTGATAATCCTGTTTCGGTACGGTCAATCGCGTTAATGCTCACTTGGTCAAGTATGGTCACGGTACTGGCTTGGCCTGCATAATTACCACGTTGACGCGGGCTGAGGTTGCTTTCGGCAGGGGCTTCATGAATGCTATTCCACGCATGACATTCACTGCATTGGCCTGACCATTTAAAAAATGTGCTACCGCAGGCATTACAACTATAAATTGTTTTGTTTTTACTCATCGTTTTAAGGCAATATAAAAATAGAATAATTGATGATAGAGTACGTTTTTTTGGCTGTTGACATCCTCCCCTAGCTAAAGCAAGGTGATTCCTTCTACAAGACGCTCATGTCCGAGCGCGAGAATATTCTTGGCGGCATTGATGTCGCGGTCATGCAGTGTACCGCACTGCATACAAGTCCATTCTCTTATTCCAAGTCCTGCTCTACCTTTCGGACTACTGTCGCGTGAGCCACAGCACGAGCAAGTTTGGGTGGTATAGCTTTCGTTGACCTCTTCAAACCATACTCCTGCGTTCTCGCACTTATACTTGAGTAGGGTTCTAAACAGCGTCCAGCCTGCATCCAGCACCGATTTTGCGAGCTTGGTTTTGGCTAGACTTTTTGCATTCACATTGCCAACAAATATCGCGGCGTAATTTTTAACTAATTTTGTACTTTCTTGGTGTAAGTGATTATTTCTGATATGTTTAATTTTGGCATGAATGGCTTTAACGCGCTTTTTGTTTCTTGCACGTTGAGCTATGCCTAGTTTTTGTTCGTATTTTCTGTAAGTACGCTGTGCTTCGATTTTTTGACCATTGGAGAGCGTGGCAAAGTCTTTTAAGCCTAAGTCTATGCCAACAGATTCTGTGCCTTTTGAAGCTATTTTTTCAGCATTATCAACCACTAAGCACACATACCAACGGCCACGACTATCTTGTACAAATGCCCCTGTTTTGACATTATATTTCGATAGCCCATAGCTATCCCACAAACTAAACCAGTGATTGCCATATTTAATTTGGCCATGTTGATATTTAATCGCTGTTTTTTTGAAGGGTATCCAGCCAAGTGATTTTTTGGCTGATTTAGGATTCGATACGCGCCAATTTAATTTGGCTTTTTTGAATTGTTTGCGCCTTAACACTAATTCTTCGGTAATGGCTTGTATGGTTTGGCTATGTAGATTTAATTCTTTGGATGCCCCTGTGGTATATTTGGCAATGTCAAAGGCTGAAAAAAACCTACCTGTCCGTTGCAGATGCTTAAAACACAAGTCATTGACGTAATTCCAAACAAAGTTTACCTCGGATGCCAGTTGGTTGAGCATCCTGCAATGTTTGTCTTTTATGCGTAATTTAAGGGTTTTCATACGTTGATTTTAAGAGTCATTCACCGTTTAAACAAATACTTTCTCAAGACCTTATTCTGTGAGTGACACTTGCCAGTTTATCAACCTTGCTGATTTGTGCCAAATCGCAAGGGATTGATAAGCCGTCGTGTCACCGCCTTATATCCTCGGCCTAAAGGCACGAGGTTTTACGGCGAAGGTGATAAAGATTATGCTAGTGCTATTCCTATTCAAATTAGTGTTTATCCTGATAAAATGATGATATGGAATCCGGGTTCTTTGCCTCAGAGTTGGACAATGGCTCAACTACTGGCCAAGCACGCATCAAAACCGTTTAACCCTGATATTGCTAATGTTTTTTTTCGAGCAGGATTAATTGAATCTTGGGGGAGAGGCATTGAGCGAATACAAAATGCGTGTAAAAGTGCCGAGTATGCTCCTCAAGTGCAGTGGCAGTTAGAAACAGATGGAATTTGGACAGTTTTTTATTATGCATCGGCATATGTAAAGCAAATAAATCATACATCCATGCTAGCTACCCCCGAAGCTACCCCCGAAGCTACCCCCGAAGTTTTAGCCATGCTTGATGTGATTAATGGCGAAATGACACGTCAAGAAATTATGCAAGCTATGAATTTAAAAGATGAAAAGCATTTTAGATTACATTATTTGCAACGAGCTCTATCATTAGGGGCTATAGAAATGACCTTGCCCGACCGACCTCAAAGCCCAAAGCAAAAATATCGTTTAACAAAAAAAGAATGACAGTTAACAATAGAAGCTCAGGAAAATTTTTAGAACACCTTAATTGCATCACGAATGTGTATTTTTGTTATTGATAATACAAAACTATATATTTTGATAATATATTATCCATAATATGTTAGAATTAGCAAAAATAGATAACTGGTTATCTTGTTATGGATGGTCTTATAAGTTTGCATAGTGCTTATGATGTACAATTAGCACTAGCCGAAGCGGTAAAATGTCGCCGTAAACAAAAAAAATGGTCGCGCCAAACCTTAGCTGAGCGTAGTGGAGTGCCTGCGGCAACCATTAAGCATTTTGAAAGCACAGGTCAAATCTCATTGAGGCAATTTTTGCTGTTGTGGCAAATGCTTGATGCCTTAGAGCCTCTGTTAGAGCTTAGCAAAACCAAACAGCTCATCCCAAAAACTATTGAAGATGTTTTAAGTATGAGAGGTTGACATGACCTTAGATATTGCTCAAATAGAGGTTTTTAGGGTTAATAGTGTCGGGCAAGAATGCAAAGTTGGTCGTTTAGCACAAGCTAATCAACACGTTTATTTTCAATACGATCAACACTACCTTGAGTATGGTCATAGTTTGTCACCTTTTCGCTTAAAATTTTTGAGTGAATTACAGCCTAGTCTAGATAAAGCACAGGCTTTACATGGCGTATTTGCTGACTCATTACCCGATGGCTGGGGACGTTTGTTAATGGATAGATGGTTGCGTCAACAAGGTTATGTGCCACAACACATTGGTCTGATGCAGCGTTTGGCTTTAGTAGGCGAAAAAGGCGTAGGTGCATTGCGTTATCGTCCAAATTATGACATTGCAGACAAAGAGTTATTAGACTTATTTCAATTAGGTCAACAAGCACAAGCCATTTTTGAGGGTCATAGCGAGCAAGTGTTAGCACGATTAGTGAATGTCGCTAGTTCAGGCGGTGCCAGACCAAAAGCCTTGATTTATCTTAATCCAGATAATCAACATATGATAAGTCAGCCACAACAAGGTTATCAGCCGTGGTTAGTAAAATTTACCTCAAATAATTTAGCCTTGGGTCATGATGAAGGTCGTTGTGAAGCTGCATATTTAACAATGGCCGCACAAGTCGGGATTAGCGTACCTGAATGGCGATTGTATCAACATAAACAACAAGCATGGTTAATGCTTAAGCGTTTTGATGCCCCAAGTGACATAGGGCGTTGGCACATGCATAGTGCTGCAGGACTGCTTGATGCTAATTTTAGAGAGCCTTCTTTAGATTATGAGGACTTAATCAAAGTTACTGCCAAATTGTGCCAATCTATGGCTGCTGCCAAACAACAGTTACTACGCGCTTTATTTAATTTTTACGCACTTAATATGGACGACCATAGTAAAAATTGGGCATTTTTACAACACGATGATGGACAATGGCACATTAGTCCGATGTTTGACGTCACCTTTAGTCCCAATAGTTATGGCGAGCATATGACAGCATTTGCAGGTTACGGCAAAAATCCACCTCAAAAAGCGATAATGCGTTTGGCTCAACATGCAGGTATTACACAATGGTCAGACCTGCAAGCGATGATTGATAACATTAAAACCGTATTAGCCACTTGGCCTCAGATTTCTAAAGAGTTAGGTGTGAGTGATAGTCATAGACAAATGATAACTAAAGCACTTGATAATGTCTTAAAGAAATAACTATCCATCCGAAAAAATGCGCGTTATCATGCTCAAAGTAATTAAATAAACTAAATATGAGCAGAATTATGCCCATTACTCCCATCAATAATGTTGAGCAATTAGCGGTAGAATTAAAAGCCATTCGCCGTCAATTAAAACTTAGCCAGCAAGCCTTAGCTGAGCGTTCCTTGTTATCACGGCGTACTATCACCAATGCCGAAACGGGTCATTCGGTGGGCTTGTTTGAATTTACACGCATGGCTAATGCTATGGGGTATGAATTGGTATTGCGTCCTCAAAAAACGGTCGTGTTCGAAGAGTTAGCCGATATTTTTCCTTTTGAAGACTAATGCCATGACTGAGCTATTGGACTTATTTAATCAAATTCGTCGTTTAGACATTATAACCCCACAAGGTCAGGCTGGCGTTTTGGCCAAAGAATCACATTTTGTCTTTAACTATCATCAGTCTGCTGCAGCAGACAGGGCAGTGTCATTGGTACTGCCTATTAGGCAACAAAGTTATTACAGTGGCGAGTTGATGGGGGTGTTTGCCATGAATCGCCCCGAGGGATATTTGCGTTATATCATCGAAGAACGGCTAAAAAGATTGGGCGCACCCAGCGATATGTTTTTACTGTATTTAGCAGGCTCGCATCAGATTGGACGGTTAAGTTATGCCTTGCAAGGTAAAATTGCCGCTAAAGCCACAGGTGAAAGCTTAGACACACTCTTAAGAACGTCTTCTGCGGGTTTATTTGATTATTTGATTGATAAATATGCCCTTACATCGGGCATTTCGGGCATACAACCTAAAGCCTTAGTGCCGTTGTTACCACAAAGTCACAGCTCTTTACCCTTAGAAACGGTGATTGTTAAAGCAGAGGGGGAAGATTATCTTGGCATCGCACGCAATGAGTATTTATGTTTGAGTGTCGCCAAAGAAGCAGGCTTTAATGTGCCTAATTTTTGGTTGTCAGAAGATGGCTTATTATTGGTGATGTCTCGATTTGACCGTAAAGCCGATGGCACAGCCCTCGGTTTTGAAGATATGGCGGTATTAACAGGCAGAAGTACCGCCCAAAAATATCAAGGCAGTTATGATATGATTGCCAAAGCCGTCAGCGTGTTTGCTGCCGAAAACAGTGCTATAGAATTACAGTATTTATTTGAACGAGTGGCCTTGTCGTGTAAGCTGGGTGATGGTGACGCGCATCTTAAAAATTTTGGATTGTTATATGAAAATCCTGTCGAGGCGCGTTGTTTAGCCCCCATCTATGATGTGGTATGCACCAATATTTATCCTCAACTTGATGGCCAGCTCGCGTTAAAGTTAAATAAACATAAAAAGTTTCCCACGCATCAAGCGTTAATCGAATATGGATTACGTTTAGGGCTAGAGCGAGAAGTAGCACAAGATATATTGCAGCGTATAGATGCCGCCTTTGAAGTTGTTTGTCAGCGTTTGGTAGAAGATATTCGTTATCGTGATGATGATTTGATGATACGGATAAAAAATGCAGTTCATCAGCTCAGGACTTAGGCATTGTGCTGCAATTAGCGCGTTTAGCGAGCAAACAAGCGATAACCGCGTCAGTCTTAAGCGATGATGAGTGAATAAGAGTTTTTAGGATTTGTATGACAATCTCCCCTCGTAGTTTGGTATTGGCCTTAGGCACACACTGGGACGTGATAGAGTGCTTAGTACAAAAGTCACGCGAGCAGTTATATCTTGAACCTGCTTATGTCTTAGCCATCATTGCCAAACGCCAGCCGCAATTAAGCACAATGGAATGCGAAGACATACTACGCAAATTAGTCAATAGTGGCCTATTAGAAACCGTGGCGCGTGGTGAGAGTTTGCAAATTAACTCTCATGTACTGACATTTGTACGTAGCCTAACGCGTGAGCACGAGTTAGGCTTATCGGCGGTATTACAAGCACGTGTTAATGCCATTAGAGAAGCGACAGACGCGCTTAACGAAGGCGTGCATCTTAATCAGATGGACATGATGCGCCATGCCGCGATGAATCTTGCCGAATTATTTAGACAAATTAGCCAGCAACTTGACCAAGACCGCCATGCCATTTTAGAGCTTGCTGAAAAAGCCAAAGCAACTGACAGCCAATTATCAGCCAGTCATCGTTATCGGCAAGTGTTGCAAGCCTATGACCAATATGTTGAACCGATGGCACAAATGATGGATACAGGTGCGGCAGGTACCTTTTATCGTTATTTAGAAAATGCCGAACACGCCTTAGACCATGCGGTAGATATGCTTACGACTCAAGGCTCGTTATATACCCAACGGCAACACATTCGCCAAGTGGCTTTTGCTGCCAAAGCCTTACGCCAATTAGGTCGAGAAGTACTTAAACATTGTAGCGATACCTTATTGCCCCTGCGTGAAGAAGTGCGCCAACACAATCAGTTAAGTGCCAGTATTAGTTTGTTACTCGGACAAGTTCGCAAACGCGGCTTAAATCTGACCTTCAAAAATAGCAACTTACCTTTGTGGCAACGTGATTCACCACGGCGTGTCACGGTTGGTGACGAAGTATTGACGATTATGGCCGAAGCACAACACTATCAGCCTGTCAGTATCGCTTTTCCAGAGTCAACAGCCGCCGTTAGCGCAGCCGAACTCGACTTGGTCGATGATGAGGTCGTGATGCAACAGCTTGCAGCGCAACTGCCTGTAACCGACATCTTGCAATGGCTAAAAGCCCATTATTCGCATGTAAGCGATGCCACTTTGTTGCGTTTATATCACCGTTTAACACAAAACGACAGCAGTGATTGGCAACTGATACAAGCCGACCAAGCCATAAACTGTGAGTTAAAAAACATCAACATTTATCATTATCCACAAGGAGCCGTGACACCTTGAGCGCATTAACCATTCAATTAGCCAAACTCGACAAACTGCGCGAGCTATTTCAGTTTTTTAATAGTGGTAAACATCTTAACCGTTTAAGCGAACCCGAATTGTGGGCAGCTTTAGAACAACAGCAAGAGCAATATCAGACCTTATTTGAACAGTTAGGCTATCGTTTGCGCATTGATGGTCGTGGTTTTGCGTGGTTTCATACCGAAGACAGCAATAGTAATGTCTCAAAAACCACCCGTAATCTCGCGTTGGTGTTAATGGTGTTATTTGATTATCAGGCCGATAACCAACAGTCTTTAGCACGGTTTAGTGATTGGTTAATTGATAGCCTATTATTACAAGCCATCTTTGATAAACATAAAGAACTATTATTAGCTGAGGGCTTAGATGTCGATGCTATGATGCAAGTATATGATAGCGCGGTGCGTTATGGTTTTGCCCAAAGCCAAGATGGCGTGTGGCGTTTGCTGCCTGCGGCTGTTCGTTATTTAGACCATTTTGAAGAGTTAGCGCAACATCACACCACAGAACAAGACACAATTGACACCGAGCAAGAGGAAGACTTGCCATGAATATGACTTATGGTTTTCAACGCTTGGTGTTATTAAACAGTGCAGGCTACCAACGAGCGGAATTACCTTTAGATGCCTCGGTATCGTTAGTTGCGCCCAATAACACAGGCAAAACCAGTTTAATCAATGCCTTGCAGTATCTGTTAATTATTGACAAACGGCGTATGGATTTTGGGGCTAACGACCCCGACAAAAGCCGCCGCTTTTATTTTCCGCATAACAGCGCTTATATTTTATTAGAAGTGTTTTTGCCAGAGGCGGGTACGGTAGTATTGGGCTGTGTCGGTAAAGGCGTAAGCCATGACTATGAGTATTTTGCCTATCAAGGTCAGCTTAATATCGAAGAATATCGCTTGCCTGATGGCAGTTTAGTGCCACAACCGCAACTTAAAAATCAGCTTTTACAGCATCAACGCGTGGTGTTTTCCTATAGTAGTAGTGAGTTTAGTGAGTTAATGTATGGCAAACGCAAAAAACGCTTTGCCAATGAACCCGATTTTGCCGTGTTTAAGTTAGAGCATAGTAGCCAAGTTGATGCTTTTCAGCGCGTGTTAACCCGTACGTTACGCTTAGACAAATTACGCTCGCATGAGGTCAAATCGTATTTATTAAGTATTTTTAAGCGTGATTTGCCCGATGCCAACATTGATTTTAAAAAAGAATGGGATAATGCCTTTGCTGAGGTTAATCAAGAGCGCGAGCAATATCAAGCGGCTTTTAAGCAACAAGTCGAGATTGCACAACTAGAGCAAAAACAACAAAGTCGTTTACAAATACGCGGCAAGCTCTTGTATTTTAAGCCAATCATTAACCAACAACTCAGCGAATGGCAACACTATTTTGAACAGCAAAGCCACGCATTACAGCAACAACAGCAGCATCTTAAACAGCAGTTAGCACAACTCCTGAGCAAGAACGGCCAGTTGCATCAACAACAAGCACAGTTACAACAGCAGTTACAGCAACTTAAAAACACTAGCCAACGTCAAGCTTTGTTAGCACAACAATTTGCCTTAGTTGCTAACCGTCAACAATTAGAAACACAGCTTGCCGCCGTTAGCGGCGAACTAGACCAACAAACGGCACTGGTACAGCAAGCCAGTAGTCGTCCTTTGGCGAGTATTGAACGAGAGCTGGCACGTTGTCAGCAAGAGATTTCTAATACCGAGCGTGAATTAGCCTCACTGAGCGATAATTTGTATTTGGCCTTACAACAGCAACTCGAGCCACAACAGCTTGAGCTTGTAAATCGACTGTTTAACAAACAAGTGATGTTATTGGATAGTCAGCATTATCAATTACATAGCACGCTATTGAAGCAATGGTTAAGTACACAAGCCACAGCAAGCCTCGAACTCGCAGGTTTAACCTTAAACCTAGCGCAAATGAGCGCGCAACACAGCCAGTCAAGTGCCGAACAGCTACAACAGCGATTACAAGAACTTAAACAAACATTAGCCGATTATCAGCAGCAAGTGGCAGCCGCCAAAGCCCTTGAGCAAGCTAGGCAACGTAAACTGGCCTTAGCGCAAGAAGTGAAACACATCGAACAAGACTTAGCGGCTTTTGATGAATTAAGCACCTCAACAACAGTCATGAGCAACGCCAGCAACAACAGCAGCAGTGCGAGCAGCAATTAGCCAGCATCGACACGCAACTGGCACAATTTCAGGAACACCACCAACAACAGCAAAGCCTTGCCAGTCAACTGAGTGAGCAGCTCACTCAACTTAACGATAAACATCAAGAGATTAACCGTCAACGTAATCAACGTAAAGATGATGCGCCCGTATTTGCTTATTTAGAGGAATTGCCGCATCAACCGTGGCTATCTATCACCGAACCCGTATTAGAGGACTTGGCGGATAATTTGTCCACCTATCACAAAGACTGCCAAACACTGATTAACCTCGATGAGCAAATCAAAACACGTTTAGCCGAGTTACACGCAGGTGGATTAACCAAGTTTCAGCATAGCCATCAGCCCGAACAAGAAGTCAGTAAAATTATCGAGTTTGCCGCACATTTGCCCCAAGAAGCGCAAGCCCTAGAACGCAAAGCGCGTGATGCGGTGATTAACGTCACGGTATGTTTGCGACAACTACGCGATGGCTTGCTCACCTTTAAAAGCAAAATGAAAGAATTTAATAACCTGATTAGTCGTCGCCAAATATCGGATTTATCTAAATTCAAAATTGAACCCCAAGAAGAAACCGCCTTAGTAGAAGCCATCAATCTACTGATTAGTACCGCCGAAAAAGTGAATACGGGTGACACCTTTGAGTTATTTAATCAGCACAGCGTGTTAGATGATGAAACCCTCAATCGAGCCAAAAACTTATTACTAGGCGAAGGCAAAGCCCATGACTTTTTAAGGGTAGAGCATTTGTTTAGACTAACTTTTATTGTGGCCAAAATAGACGGCCAACCCGACAGTTTTGAAGACATCGACAGTGCTGCGTCTAACGGTACCGTACTTATGGCAAAGTTAGTCACAGGTTTAGCATTGTTGCATTTGATGCAAGATAAACGCCATCAAGTACGCGCTGTGTGTTATTTAGACGAAGCCTCCGCCCTTGATGTGCGTAATCAAAAAATCTTGATTGATACGGCCGACGAGTTTGGTTTTGCGCTGATTTTTGCCTCGCCCACACCGCTGATAACCGCGCGTTATTGTGTGCCGATTAGCCGCGCTCATGGCTACAATCAGATTAGTCAAAAAAGCTGGCAGATTTTATCGCCTAAAGAAGAAGCCGCCACATGAGCAGAGCCTTAATTGATGCCCTGAACAAATTAGTCGCGGCACAAGGCAGTTTAGCGAGTAGTCAACTGACGCGGCTCAGCGTTTGGCCTTAAATGAGTTTGCCCAACAAACGGGTATTGTGGCGCAACGACCACAAGGGCGCGGTAGCTTGTATGTGCTTATCCATCAGGTACAGTTAGCGCAGTACCTGAGTATTTTGCAACCGATTCAGCCTGAGCAAATTCATACACTCCCTCAAAGAACCGCTAATCTGGCTTTATATCGCAATAGCAAAAGTCAGGCGCATCAACACCATTACTATTACGCCTTAATCAAAGCCATGACAGGGCAAGAGGTTATTTGGCAGCATCAACAAAAAACCTTGCTTTAACACAACTGACGCACTTGGCAGGTTGTGCCAGTTTAATGATTCATCAACAAGATGATTGGCACTCAACACAGCCCTTATGGTTAGTCGAAAATCAAGCCTTGTTTGATGATTTATCGTGGCTGCCTGCCGAGGCAACAGGCACGGTATTGTATTATGCAGGCCATATTCATGGCGTATTATTAGATTGGTTAGCAAAGCAACCGCGATGCAGCGAACTGATATTGTTTGCCGATTATGATGGGGTAGGGCTGTCTAATTATGTGCGTTTGTGTGAACGGTTACAGCAACAGGTGCAATTTTGGCTTATGCCAAATTGGCAACAAAAATTGCAGCACATGGGCAATCGGGAGTTATGGCTCAACAATAGACCGTTGTTTGATAGCAGTGTTGAAAAACTCAACAGCTTGAAGCAGCCAAAGCTATAACGCCTTTGATTGAAGCGATGCGCCACAGTGCCTTGGCGTTGGAGCAAGAAGCGGTGTTTTTGTGAGACTTGCCTAAAAATCTTACTTGCAAAACGATTAGTTTTTGTGTTGTGTATGTTCTAATAGAGGTATTTTGGTCATGCCACTACACACCAGCATTTGATATTGCTTATAGCTACAAGCCTGATTTGCCATGGGTAAACTCTCATCAGCTCTCATTAAATGGTAAGCGAGATAATTTTGTGCGCAATGATTTGTTATTACCTGCCGAAAAATTCCGCAAAGAAGCTGAAGCTATTATCGAAGAAGTCATTGATGTTGTTGCGCAATGGCCTAAATACGCCAAAGAGGCAGGGGTTTTTCCTGAGTTTGCCCAAAAAATTCAGCGTCATCATCGGCTAAAGTTTTTATAGACGTTTTTAATTCCTTCAAACAAAGGACACGACACCCATAAATAGCCCAATTACACCCAAGCCACGCTTCAATGCGTTTAACTGAGATAAACAGGGCGCAATCCATTAAATCCCTTCATTTTATGGTCATTAGTCATAAATACATCACAATGCGCTTCTACTGCCGTGGCAATATGAATCGCATCAGGCAAAGCGGTCTTGTGTGCTGCTCGTATAGCTGCCGCTTTATCCAAAACAGTCAAGCTAATGGGTGTGAGTGTGACAATTTCTGCATCAGCCAAAAACTCACGGTAAGTAATCGCTATATCAGAACGCCCCAATTGATAGGGGCGGATCAACAATTCAGCAAGTGTTAATTCACTGGTGACCATTTGGTAATCGCCATTCATTGCTGCTTCAAACACGCGAAGTATTACAGGAAAAAAAATAGGGTGTTTTTCCAAAAAGTAGATAAAACAATTCGTATCGAGATAAACTTTTGCAGCTCCTTTAAGTTGGCTTAGTGTGTCCATGCGTCTCTATCTTCACGAAGTAATCTTACACTTTCATCAGGGTCAATTGGATTCATCAAGGCTTGTCCAGCTCCTGCAAACTTCATCAGTTTGTTTACACGCTCTTGAGTGACCGAACGAACAGGGCGCAAAAGAATACCGCCTGTTGTTATTTCAACTTCAAGAATATCATTAGGCTCAATACCTGCCTTTATACCAATATCACTTGGAATGGTGATTTGGCGTTTTTCACGAACACGAACGGTGGACATGAGAATGGCTACCATAGTAGGAAAGTTATATTAAATGTAGGAAAGTATAACTATAACTGGTATTTCTGCAAGTGTAGGGAGAATATTTTCATAAAAAGGCATACCAAAAACGTGGGTTTTTAGTAAGCAGCGAGAGTGATAAAACGGGGTGTTGAACTTTTATCAAAATCGCTGTAAAACCTCGTGCCTTTTGGTTGCTGAGCAGAGTCGAAGTATTAAGGGCGGATAAGAAGCCAATGTTTGTGACAAGCTTGCAAAAAACATTTCCGCTAAAGCAATAAGCTATTGTTAAGGCATCACGACAACATTTAGCGGAGTAAGATATTTTGGCAACCTATTTTGTAACACGTCATGCAGGGGCAAAACAGTGGGCAGCCTTACAAGGCATTGCTTGTGATGTGTGCGTGCCGCATTTAGATCCCGTATTAGTAAAAGAAGGCGATGTGGTGATAGGTACCTTACCCATCAACTTAGCGGCGATTGTGTGCGAGCAGGGTGGCCGTTATTTGCATTTGAGTTTGGAGTTACCCTTAGAAGCACGCGGAAAAGAGCTTAGCGCCAGTGATTTGCTTAAATATGGTGCAAAGTTGGAGGAGTTTATCGTCACAAAACGATAAATTAGTAGATTATACGACTAAGTTTCCCCACCACACAGACAATGGCACTGCCCACAATCCTGATCCAAAAGATACTAACTCACGCCCTGCATACAGCACAATGCCGCGTTGAAAACGAGTTGTTTCGGTGTCTTGTAAATGTTTGAGGCCTTTAAAATCTTTTGCTTCGACTGTGGCACTGGCTTTTACTTCAATGCCCGTGATGCTGCCCATACGATCTTCTAGTATAAAATCAATCTCAATGTGATTTTGGGTTCGATAATGCCACAGACTCAGACGCTGCTCAGAAAAAGCAATATGTTTAATCAACTCACTAAACACAAAGGTTTCGACTAAGGCTCCCATTAAACTGGTATCCACTAACAGTCTATTGGAGCTTAGCGCACAAAGGTACGCTAATAATCCTGTATCGGGCAAAAAGACTTTGGGGGCTTTGACTAAACGCTTACTTGGATTTCTCTCCCACGAGGGTAGGCGATACACTAGGAACAAGGTCTCTAATAAAGCAAAATACCGTTTCAGTGTGGTTTGTGGCAAGTTGCTGGCACGAGACAGTTCGGCAAAGTTAAGTAAACTTGCGCTGCGTGTCGCAAGCAGTTTTAATAGATGTGGAAGTTCGGTGAGTTGTTCTACTTGAGCTAAGTCGCGTACATCGCGTTGTAGAATAGCTTGTAAATAACTCTCAAACCACGCTGTTTTGCGGCGTTCACTGACACGATTGACCACTTCGGGAAAACCGCCAGATAATAACTTTTGAACTAACTCTGGACGCTCGTAAGGCGGTAAAGTAAGCGTGCGAAAATCACCATTAAATAATAAATCCGCACGATTAACATGAGCCTCAGACGCTATTTCTGCCGTAGACAGTGGCCATAATGAGCAAATTTCCATACGCCCAGCCAATGAGTCGGCCATGTTGGGTAATAACAAGACATTGGCCGAGCCTGTTAATAAAAAACGGCCTGCGATACGTTGTTTATCGACGGCAGCTTTAATGGCCAAAAAAATTTCAGGAGCGCGTTGCACTTCATCTAAAATGATGGTGCCTTCTAAGCCGTCAATAAAACCAGTGGCATCATGTTTGATAGCGGCTAATACCACAGGGTCATCAAGGGTTAAGTAACGATGCGGCCGCCCCGCTAAACAGTGTTGTGCGAGGGTACTTTTACCCGTTTGACGCGCACCATTAAGCAAGATAACAGGTGTGTCTTGTAGGGTTTCTAACAGGATAGGTAAGATGTGTCGTGGGTACATAATGGATATTATAACGGATGAATATCAACCGTTCAATGGTTGATATGTAATGGTTTAATAAAGCAGGACACTTTGAACGGTAGTATTTATACTGCAAGTAGAGGTGTTTATGAAAGCAACAAAGTCCACGAAAAAGCCGAGTTACAGTTTAGAATTTAAACAAGATGCGGCAAAATTAGTGCTCGAAAAAGGCTATAGCTGCCAAAAAGCAGCAGACCATTTAGGAGTATCTTTAAGTGCATTATCACGATGGGTAAAAGCAGAACGGCCTGAGAATATAAGTGAACCCTTCGGTAAGAAAACCGTGTTAAGCCTAGCAGAACACGATGAATTGCGCCGATTAAGAAAAGAAAACGAACAGTTAAGGATGGAGCGTGAAATTTTAAAAAAGGCGGCCGTCTTCTTTGCGAAAGAAGTCGAATAAAATACGCTTTTATTCGAGAGCAAGAGAAGACGTATCCTGTGACAATGTTATGCCGTGTGATGAACGTGAGTAAAAGTGCCTATTATGCGTGGAAAGAATCAACGCCTATACGCCAGCAAAGGGAGCAAGATGAGATGATGGTTGCCAACAAGCTAAGGCAACTATTTGCTGATAGTCGCTGTGTTTATGGGAGTCGCCGACTAAAAAAAGCATTGAAAATACAAGGTATTGAGATAGGTCGTCATAAAGTACGCCGTCTGATGCAAGACTTGAGCTTAGTCGTGCGGTACCCTAAGCGGTTTAAAGCAACCACTGACAGCCGCCATAGTGAGTCTATCTCACCCAATACTTTGGATAGGCAATTTAGTGTTAGCCAACCTAATCAGGTATGGACAACAGACATCACGTATGTGTGGACATTACAGGGCTGGCTGTATGTTGCGGTGGTCATCGACTTATTTTCGCGGCAAGTCGTGGGTTGGGCAATGGCTAATCATATGAAAACGTCATTGTGTGTCAATGCGTTACAAATGGCCTTTTGGCGGCGAAAGCCTGCTAAAGGATTGATTCATCACTCTGACCGTGGCAGCCAGTATGCGAGCAAAGAATACCGCGAGCATTTGGCGATAATGGGCATGGAGCAAAGTATGAGCCGTAAAGGTAACTGTTGGGACAACGCGCCGACGGAACGATTTTTTCGCAGTTTGAAATATGAACAACTGCACTATGAGCGTTTCCGAACAGTTGCAGAGGCAAAAATGAGTATTATTGACTATTTGGCTTTTTATAATGGTAAGCGGATTCATTCAACGCTAGGCTATAAATCGCCATTAGCATTTGAACAGGATTTCTTAAGACAAGCTGCCTAAAATAGTGTCCTGTTTTACTTGACCATTACAATATTCATCCATTATAATAAGAAAAGATGATGACATTTTAGGACTTACTCGATTATCGCTTATTTGCTCACGCCATCACCCTGAGGAGATTTTTATCGTGATAGCCTCAATTTTAGTCGTTTTAAAAGATGTGTAGATACCTTTGGAATCTAGGAACAGGTTCGAACCGCACCACCTATTTTTTCTTAATAAAATCATGAAGTTACAAGGGGTGTTATGACAAAAATTGCTTTTGACAATCCGCGCCATGAAACATCTCCGTGGAACATCATAAAAACTATCAAAAAGGGGTTTTTAATAGTCTTTTTTATTTTATTAAAGAGCAAAAAAACAAGCATCATCTGCTTGCTAAGGGGTGTTCCCAAGTCTTTGACTGTAGCAGAGTTTAACGCCAATGGCTAGTCAAAAATCTTAAAAAGTGCTACATCCGTGTACGGCTTTTTGCCAATCCTAAAACCTACCCCATTAACCACTCAATGTCCGTGTGCAACGTCCTTGCCACCTCCTACAACACAAAAAACTACGCCATATTATTGGCTTTAATCGGCTCAACCAAGCCACTCCAAAACAATCCCTCTTGCAACACATTGGCACCAAACATTTGCAATGGGCTATGTGCAGGCACGCAATAACAGGTCAACAAGTCTTCGCTATCACTCACAATGCTAACTAACTGCTGCCAGCATTTTTTGAGTTCGCGTTCCGAAGCTACCAACAAATACACGCTTTTTTGTACTCTTATGGCCACGCCTTGCAAAATTTTGGCGGCTTTGCGTAGCCGTTTAGCACAGCTAATGTCATAACAAATAATGTATTGGCTCATATTAGCTCTCTAAGTCACTCAGTTTTACGGCACTAAAATCAAAGGCTTTGCCTTGTATAAGCTGGCCTAGCTCACGCATTTGTTGCCACATTTTTTTGCGTAACTCCGTTAATAACATTTCGTAAGCCTGATAAAAGCGCACCCGACCTGTTTTGTTAAGCAGGCACATTTTTTCACTCTGATTAAAGTCTTTGGGTGTTAATGTTTGCTCCGCAACCAATCGCCAACACAGGCGGTCAATTTCGTGGCGTAAAGGTTCTACCAAGTCACACGCCAAAGACTCGCGGCCATGTTCGGCTACATGATAAAAACCCACATAAGGGTCTAAGCCTGCGGCATGAATCGCCAATACCGCTTCGCTATGCAACAAGGCATAACCTAACGATAATAAGGCATTAAAAGGGTCTTTAGGCGGGCGGCGATTGCGGCCATCAAAGTTGAGGCTCGCTGGCAAACCATACGCCAAGGTTTCAAAATAACAGGCGGCGGCTGCACCCTCTAGGCCGCGTACCGTGTCTAGGTTACTGGCTTGTGTGAGTGGCTTAATTACAATGCCGTCTAGGCGTTTAATCGCATTGCAAAATTGTAGGCTATGTTGTGCATGACAACGCCCCATTTCTTGTAATATTAGGCGATGGCCGCGAATTTTTTGTGCCACTAATTGTTTGGCAAAGGCCACACACAGCAAATTGTTTTGACTAAGGGTATATTGTGCCTGACGACGTTGCGCATCTTTGCCAGCCATGGGCATTAACAAGGTAGGCTGCGCTTTTAGCCCATACAGCACCACCACGCCAATTCCATAGTCTCCCAGTTTAGCCAATACGCTGGCACTGAGTTGTACATCACCCTGAATAAAAATCCGTTTTAGCGGCGTGAGCGGCACGGTGTTAACGCGTTTGTTGTCTTGATACACGGTTAAGGCATTGTTATCGACTTTGAGTTCTATTCCACGTTTGTCCACAAAAAGCGTATTCATAGTGGCCTCGTTGTTGTTGTTTTAAGTAGTTTTGTTTCCCCCTTTGTTAAAAGAGGGTAGGGGAGAATTTTTTTGCTCAATCAATGTATAAAAAACGACCCCATGTGTTGGTCAAAATCGCGGTGTTTGCCAATGTGCTGTACGGGTTGACGTGGGTCTAGGCGCACAAACAATAAACGGTCGGTGTTGTGGTCAATTAAAGCGTACAAATAATCTTTGGCGGCTTGTAATTCGCTCACCGTAAACCAACACTCCATGGCCGACTTTTGACCCTGCACCCGCCAGCCTTGTAAGTATTGGCGAACTTGCTGCAAGGTGTCGTCGTTGCTAATGTCATAACAAACCAAATATAAATCGCGGCTCATGAAGGCGTCCTCTTTATGGGTTAAAACCAATTAGGTATTTTGATGTAATTGTTCTAATTGCGACTTGATGAATTTAAGTTGTTTA
>JACKNZ010000031.1 GCA_024234595.1 Moraxellaceae bacterium
TTAGTCCATACAGATAAAGGTTTAGTGCCGATTGAGCAGTTAAAAGTCGGTGATAGGGTCTTATCGAAGCCTGAAAGCGGCGAAGGGGAGTTGGCTTATAAAGCGATTACTCGAACCTTTAAATCACAAGAAAAACAGCCCATTACAGTCGTATCTTTTTGTGTAGATTCTATTGAAGACTATCATGATTTTGGCACAACCAATCCCAAATTTATTCATAAATTTAGCCCGCATCTGGTTAACCGTTATAACAGATTACGTAATACTAGACATTTATTTTGTACGGTAGAGTATCCGTTTTGGGTGATGGGTAAAGGCTGGGTAGCCGCAGGCCAGTTAGATTGTGGCGACAAATTTGTTACCGCTGATGGTGATACAGCTTCTTACAGAGACTATGCAGGGGCTTACGAGCCGTTAACGCCGTTAATGCAAGCAACGGATATCCCAGAAGTTGCAGTTAGTATGGGGCATCATTTAGACGATGCATATAGTGGCATGCTAATCGTTGATTTTAGAACAGGCGTGCCTCAGTTAGTCAGTTCAAGAATTTGGGCTTATGACAATAGTTATAATTTTCATCCTAATGAAAATATCCTAGAGCTTGCTGAAGACTATGACGATCCAACGGTGGATGAATATCGTTCCATGAGGTTCCCATGGGAGTCAGCTTCCCCCGAATGTCCTGCTTATCGTACCTATGTCTATAGCATCGAGGTAGAAGACTATCATACCTATTTTGTGGGGGAAGATGGAATTTGTATAACGGCACAAAAATAAACCACTTAATAGTTTTTATAATTTACTTTTTAGTTTAAATAAACTATAAAGTGGTTTATATGTGATTGGGAATGCGGCTATGTTAGAGGCTATTTTAGGTAGTATAAGTAAAGAGAGAATCTTAATTTATTTGTATAGTCGAGATAAAGGCTACGCCACCGAAATTGCTAAAACATTTAACACCAGTTTAACGCCAATACAAAAACAGCTCGAAGCCCTAGAGCAAGCAAATATTATTTATTGCGAACCACAAGGTCGTACTTTAGTTTACGCGCTTAATCCGCGTTATCCTTTTATTGCAGAACTTAAATTATTGCTACAAAAAGCACTTAGCTTTTATCCTGCCGAACAACAAGAATTATTAATGATGAATCGCCGCAGACCGCGTCGGCAAGGCAAGCCATTAACTTTATGAAACATATCGCACAAATGACCTTAACAGAATTAGCGGCTTATATTTCGAGTTATTTACAACAAAAAAATATGCCTGTTGTATTAGTGGGTGGTGCGTGTGTCTCTATTTATTGTCACAATAAATATCAAACCAGTGATTTAGATTTTGTTGAAAAATATTACACTAAACGTAGTGACCTTAAAGCAGCATTAGCAGAGTTGGGATTTGAAGAACAAAATCGTTATTTTGTTCGCCCTGATGTGCAGTATTTTTTAGAATTTCCAGCAGGGCCTTTAGCGATTGGTGATAGTCCTGTTCGGCAGTTACACGAGCTTAAAACGGATTTAGGCGTTTTAGCATTATTAACAGCGCAAGATTGTGTTCGTGATCGTTTATCTGCTTTTTATCATTGGCGAGATAAGCAAGCTCTGCAACAAGCGATTTGGGTGGCACAATTTAACCCTATTGATTTGGATTTTCTTAGGGAATGGTCACAAGCCGAAGCCATGTTAGATAAGTTTGAAATATTTTTAGTCGAGTTACAAAAAGCACAGGAGTCTTAAAAATGGGTTTATTTTCATTTGTTGCCAAGCAATTTGTTGATGTTATTGAATGGGACAATCAACCAGATGGCCAATTAATGTGGCGTTTTCCGTTTACTGACAACGAAATTCAATATGGCGCACAACTCACGGTGCGTGACGGTCAAATAGCAATTTTTGTCAATGAAGGCCAAGTCGCTGACGTATTTACCGCAGGTTTATACAAACTCGAAACCCGTACCTTACCAGTGTTAACCAACTTAAAAAATTGGGATAAGTTGTTTGCTTCCCCTTTTAAATCAGATGTGTATTTTTTTAGCACCCGTTTACAGTTAGGCCGCAAATGGGGTACTCCTCAACCCATTACCATTCGTGATAGCGATTTTGGCATGGTACGTTTGCGTGCTTTTGGTATGTATTCTTACAAACTCACTGATGCTCAAAAATTTTATACCAGTATTACAGGCGCAAACAGCACCTATACCGCCGAACAATTAGAGCCTCAATTGCGTAACTTGATTGTTGCCAATATCAGCACGGCAATGGCCAGTTCGGGTGTGCCATTTTTGGATATGGCCGCCAACCAAGGTTTAATGGCCGACAAAATCAAAGAGGTGTTAAAACCGTTATTTGTTAATTATGGTTTAGAGCTAGACAACTTTGTGGTTGAAAATGTGTCTTTACCCGAAGAATTGCAAAAAGCCATTGATACCCGCATTTCGATGGGGATGATGGGCGATTTAAATAAATACACCCAATATCAAACCGCTAATGCGATTCCTTTAGCCGCACAAAATGAAGGTGGCATGGCAGGTGTAGGCGCGAGTATGGCCGCAGGCATGGCAATGGGGCAAGCAATGGCAGGGGCAATGAATAAAGCCTTTAATCCTGCTGCGGTGGCACAATCAGTATTGGGTGAGCAAGCAGCCGCGCCCACATCAACAGCCAGTGATGACCCAACGACAAAATTAGAAAAACTGAAAGGTTTATTAGATAAAGGCTTAATCAGTCAAGCCGATTATGATACCGCCAAAGCCGATGTGTTGAAGAAGTTGATGGGATGAAACCCCTAGGACAACACTATTTACTGGAGTGTGATGGGGTAGAGCCAAGCTTGTTGGCCAACCCCGAGCAACTGGAACAGATATTGCGCCAAGCTGCACAGCAGGCACAGGCGCATATTGTCTTTGCTCATTTGCATCACTTTGGCGAAGAACAAGGCGTAACGGGTGTGTTGGTGCTGCAAGAGTCGCATATCACCATTCATACGTGGCCAGAATATGCCTATGCTGCTTTAGATGTATTTATGTGTGGTCAAGCCCAGCCACAATTAGCGGTTGCTTATTTAATTGAGCAATTACAACCTCAGCAACATCGTTGGCAAATGATTGAGCGACAATCTTTCGCATTAAGCTCCCTCGCCCCTTTGGGGAGAGGGCAGGGGTGAGGGGTATAAGCAACCCCACCCTAACCCTCCCCTAAATTAGGGGAGGGAATATTTTAAAAGGAAACCCGACCGCTTATGTTTAAAGCTTTTTGTCCCAGTTGTGGTGCGGATGTACCGTTTAAATCACCTGCATCCGTGATGGCGGTGTGTGACTATTGCCAAACCACGGTGTTAAAAGATGCCGATAGTGTCAAAGATATTGGCAAAATGGCCAGTGTTTTAGAGGACTATAGCCCATTACAAATTGGCACAACAGGTATTTACCAAAACCAAGCCTTTACGGTATTGGGACGGATTCAGCTCAAATATGACGATGGTTTGTGGAACGAATGGTACACTTTTTTTGATAATGGGAAAGAAGGTTGGCTGTCCGAAGCCTCTGGCCAGTATGTGTTTACCTTTGCCGATGGTGTGGCAAATGATGCACCAGCATTTGAAAGTTTACGACCATTAAGCAAATATCGCCTGTATTCAGCCACTGATGTGCGTACTGCTCGTTGTACAGGTGGGCAAGGCGAATTACCGTTTAAAGTTGGTAAAGGTTGGAAAACCCAAACCGCCGATTTTAGAATTAAAGATAATTTTTTAACCCTTGATTATTCCGATGGTGTTCCACCGCAACGCTATGTGGGTAAAGCCGTTGAATTAGATCAATTACAATGTCAATTATTACGTGATCAAGACGCGATTCATGAAAGTGCAGGTCGCATTAAAGGGCAAATGCAGGCGTTGGACTGCCCAAGCTGTGGCACGCAAATCCCTTATGCTAATCAAGAATTTAAACATATCGTTTGTCCTGCCTGTAGTGCCAATGTCGAATTAACCGAAAGCAAAGCGATTGTGGTCGAAAAACATCAGCAGCAAAGTTATGTTAATACTACTTTAACCTTGGGCGATAAAGCGACCATTGATAGCATTGATTATGTGGTCATTGGTTTATTAAAGGCCGAAGAATTGGGCGAAGATGCCGATGCTCCTTGGACAGAGTATCTGTTATACAACGCAGATAAAGGCTTTTTGTGGTTAGTAGAAAGTAGTGATGGTTGGGAAAAGGTAAAAGTTCTCAACGAAATGCCTGATAACAGTCGAGATAATTTGCGTTATCAAGGTAAAACATGGAAAAAGTTGTGGACATATCGCGCTAAAGTTGGCTATGCCGCAGGCGCGTTTAATTGGCGATTAAAAGTAGGGGATATCACCGAAATTACCGACTATCAAGCCAATGAACAAAAAATCAGTGCCGAAAAAACTGCCCAAGAAGTCACTTGGAGTTTGGCGCAAAAAGTGCCAAATGCACTGATAGAAAAATGGTTTAATAAGTCCTTACCCAAGCCCATGATTAACGCCAATTCAGGCAACAAAATGCTCTTTTTTAAGATATTTGCTAGTCTGTTATGGATAATCAATTTGCCTCTAATTATTTTTGGCTCGGGTAGTTTTGTGTTAACGCTGATTGCAACAGCCATATTATATTTTTTGGCAATGGGAACATAAAATGAGCCAAGTTAACTACATTGTGTGGGCAATCGTCATCGTGTTTTTTACCACCATGATGAATCTTTCAACCACCTCAGGCGGCTCTAGCTCCAGCCGTAGTTGGAGCAGTAGCGGTGGTAGTGGTTGGTCATCGGGCGGTGGGCATAAATAGCAGACGTAGCCCGTGTGATAACACGGGGAATAAACATTGCTTTCACTAGAAATGATGACTAGACGGTGCTTCAATGGGTTCTAAATGTGTTAGTACATGACAGCCAAATAAACTTTTTTCGATATCGGTTTCAATAATATCAATCAAATCATGGGCTTTTTGTACACTCCAATCGCCAGCCACTAAAATATGTACCGACACAAATTTACGCGCTCCAGCCTGACGTGTTTTAAGTGACTGATAAGCAATGCCTTCTTGTGTCACATAACGTTCTAAAATTTGACGAATATGCTCTATTTCTTCGGTAGGCAAGGCCGCATCCATCAAACCATTCACTGAGCGATACAGTAACTGCCAACCTGTCCATAAAATATTTAAAGCCACAGCAATGGCAATCAAGGCATCCAGCACATACCACCCTGTTAACGCAATCGCGCCAATGGCCACCAAAATACCAGCCGATGTCCATACATCGGTCATTAAATGATGTGCGTCAGCTTCTAAAGTAATAGAGTGATATTTTTTGCCTGCTTGTAATAAAATCATCGCTGTTGCAAAATTAAGCGCAGACGCAAACAAAGATACCGCAAAGCCCCAATTAAATGGCTCAATGGCTTGCGGATGCAACAAACGTGGCCACGCCGCCCAAATAATGCTAATGGCGGCAATAAAAATCAGTGCGCCTTCTACGCCGCTCGAAAAATATTCGGCTTTGCTATGGCCAAAAGCGTGGTCATCATCGGCAGGACGCGCGGCAATGGTGAGCATAGTTAATGCCATAATTGCCGCACCGACATTAACAATGGACTCTATGGCATCCGACAACATACCAACAGAATTAGTTAAATAGTATGCCCATAATTTTAAGGCCAAAGTAACAAAAGCCGTGGCGATAGATAGCCACGCAAAACGAGTGAGGTTGGCAGCAGCCATAACAATAAAATCTCTGTTGCATCATTTTTAGCAGGGCGTAAGCTTAACAGTATCCACTTTTTTTATGAAGAATAGATGATGGGTTATTTAGCCAAACAGCTTCAACAACTGCTCCTGCTTTGGGTGGGGCTATGGTTGTGTGTTGCTGTTAGTGCTAATCCGATTGTGTTGGATAATAAAACCACGGCAATGACACTCAGTAAAGATATTGAGTATTTTGCCGATAATAGCCTTGAATACACCTTAGACGACCTTCAATACGAAGCTAAGCGTGGCGTAAATCGTTGGCAAAAAGCCAATGGTTTTATCCCCAATTATGGGTTTACCAAGGCGGCTTATTGGGTCAAAGTGACGCTCAATAATCAAACAAATCATACGGATTGGATTTTGCACTTTGAATATCCGTTAATGGATGAGTTGCAGTTATATACCCTTAATGCCAATCAACAATATGCCTTGCAATATACCACAGGTGATGCTTACCCCTTCTCGCAACGCCCGATTAAAGACAGGGGGTTTGCGCTACCAATACATTTACAAGCACAACAAACACAAACCATTTATTTACGTTTGCAAAGCCGTGACTCGATGATTATTGCCATGAGTTTGTTAACGCCTGATGGTTTTAGGGGCGAGCAACAAAACGAAAGTTTTTGGTTTGGTATGTATTATGGCGCAGTGTTGATTATTTTACTGTTTAATGCCTATTTGTATTTTATGCTTCGTGACCGCAATCATTTGCATTATGTGGCAGTATTGGGGTGTTATGCAGTCATTGAACTTAGTTTAAATGGTATGGGAACGGTATATTTTTGGGGCGAATTTCCCGAAGTGGCCAAACGCTTACGTCCATTTGCCATTAGTTTATTTGCCATTGCCAGTTTGGTGCTCACTAAATCATTTTTAGATATTAAACATATCACTGTGAGTAAAGTAAATCTTGACCCACTTTTTTTTGGTTTTGCCACTATTAGTTTAATTGGTTCGGTAATATTTCCATTTACCTTGTCTATTCAATTGTCAATGATGATTGCTTTTTTAACAGCGCCGATTATGTATGGAGCGGGTATTTATACGTGGCAACAAGGTAGTCGATTGGGCAAATATTTTACCTTAGGTTGGTCGGGCTTGGTTGTAGGTGGCATGGTCAGTGTATTACGTGCCTTTGATATCTTGCCAGTGAACTTTTGGACGACTTACGGTGCACAGCTAGGCTCTATTGCTACTTTGTTAATTTTAAATAATGCACTTACTGATAGAATGCGTGTTTTGCAGCGCGAAAATGACAAATCGCAACAATTACGTTTGCAACAACAGGAAGAAGCCAATCGTTTGCTTGACCAAAAAGTACGCGACCGTACCGAAGCTTTATTGTTAAAAACCGAAGAAGCCGAACGAGCCAAACACGAAGCAGAAATGGCCGCCAAAATCAAAAGCGAGTTTTTGGCTAATATGAGTCACGAAGTGCGTACGCCCATGAATGGCATGATAGGTATGACACAGTTATTAGCTGATACGCCACTTAATCAAGAACAAAAGCATTATATCAATACCATTCAGTCCTCGTGTGAAGCATTATTACGCATTATCAACGATATTTTGGATTACTCTAAAATAGAAGCAGGCAAACTCGACGTAGAACATACTAATTTTAATTTGCATCAATTATTAACGGAGTGTGCCTTGCTGTTTGCCTTGCCTGCTAAAGAGCGTGGCTTGCCCATTAAAACCGAAATTATGCCCGATGTGCCGTGTTGGATGGTGGGCGACCCGACCCGTATTCGGCAAGTACTTATCAATATGTTGGGGAATGCTTATAAATTTACCGAACGCGGTGCAGTGACCTTACGTGCCTATTTGCGGGAGGATAAAGGTGCTGACGGGGTATTTGTACAGTTTGAAGTACAAGATACGGGTATTGGTATTACTATGGAACAGCGGGAACGGTTATTTCAATCGTTTTCGCAGGCTGACTCATCGGTAACACGCAAATATGGCGGTACTGGTTTAGGCTTGGCCATTAGCCGTTCTCTAGTTCGTTTAATGAATGGTGATATTGGGGTTAAAAGTATTCCCTCTCAAGGTTCTGTATTTTGGTTTTATGTGCAGATGTATCACGGTGTTCAACCACAACAGCAACAAACACCAGCCAAGCCAGTCACTAAAGCGCATACAGCTTATCCTGATTTATCAGGGCTAAAAATATTGATTGCCGAAGATAATCCTATCAATCAAATGGTGATTGTGGGGATGCTTAAAAAATACAATATTGTGGCAACGGTAGCGAGTGATGGCTTGGATGCTTTGCAGGTGTTAATGGCCAGCCAAGAGCCCTTTGATGCGGTGCTGATGGACTGCGAAATGCCTAATATGGATGGTTATACCGCTACTCAGCGCATTAGAGCTTGGGAAGAAAAACAACGTCATGTGCCAACACTGATTTATGGTGTAAGTGCTCATGCCTTAGCAGAATATCAGCAACAAGGTTTAGCTTGTGGTATGAATGGTTTTATTGTTAAGCCACTCAAACAAGAGGATTTATCCAAGGCACTGACGGCGGTGATGGCGCATAAAATGAAGCAAAAATTGGCGCGTTGAGCCTTGTATTGTAGTTCTCTCTCCCTGAGGGAGAGAGCTAGAGTGAGGGTTTTGATTACCCCAACAACTCCGCGACCACAGGCGAGTCATAAAATGCTTTAAGTTGCACGTCAATACGTTGTTGAATAAAACCAGATGCTAACATTTGAGCAATCACAGGCTTGGCAAATAGCAAAATCTCAGTCACTAATTGCTCGCGTGAAATATTTAAATCCGCCAATAGGCTCACCCCGTCTCGGCTTGCAAAGGCATTAAACCAAGCGGCAATCAGCTCATTAAGCATTTCTTGTGCGTAAGTGGTTTGTCTAAAATGATTCCACACTTTTAAACCTTCATTAATAGCAAAATCAATATCGCTATCGGCAATATATTGTTTGCCAATAGAAAGCGGTGCGCCTTTGATTTTGTGCCATAATTGGTCGGCAACATGATGAATTTGCTTAGCATCTAAGGTTTTAAGCAAAATCTTTTCGCTAATATCGACAATTTTTTGGGTGTTTTTGTGCAAATAGCTTTTGAGTGCTGACTCAATAGCCGCATTGCCGCCCGTACTTTCCATTAAACCTTTGCCCATCTTCATCAGTGAAGACATACCCGGTACTTTTTTGGCCAAAGGATTTTCGTTAACTAAATAATCGTTTAAGGCTTGGTAAACAATATCTGACAGTAATTTGGCATAAACAGGATTGCCTACAGCAGTATGAATTAAATCTTTGCGTAATTGTTCGTGGCTGGCAATCTTATCAACAATCGCCAAATAGTCTTTATGTTCTATCAGTTGGTGAATATAGGTTTTATCATTTAAGGGGCTGTTAATAGCCGCTTTGATAAGATGAGATATTTGCTGATGAAGCCCTGTACTAACAGCCTGTTGTAAAATATAACGCTGAGCAATACTTTGAATATCTGCGAGTTTAACGACGGCGTTAATCGGTTGCGTTTGTGACCAGTCTAAAAAGGCATTGATTTCTTGGTTCAAAGTTGCTTCAACTTGTTCAGGGGCAAATTGGGCTAATAAGTGTTGTTGATGAGCATTAAAAAGAGCGTTTGCTTTGGGTGTCATAAAAATAGCCTTTAGTGTCTGTTTTAGCCCTCACCCCAACCCTCTCCCAATGGGAGAAGGAGTTCTCTCTCCCTGAGGGAGAGAGCTAGAGTGAGGGTTGAATGGTACTTGTTACTTGGGGGCAGGTGCAAACTTATTGGGCATGGCCTGTGCTTTGGCCAAAAATGCTAAGTAAGCTTCACTGACAGGGTAATCAGCCTCTAAGATGGGTGTGTGTCCGACATCTTTCAAGATGATGACTTCTTCATTTTTAAGATGTTGTTTAAGTTCGTCAACAACACTAACGTCAATAATGGCATCTTTTTCGCCCCAAATCACTAAAGTGGGTGCTTCGATGCTGTGTGCTGCCATTTGAAAAGTATCTGATTTAGTAAACTTCATTTGCTCTATCAGGGCATTGATGAGCTTTTCGTGTTCTGGTAGGTGTTTCATGTGAATTTTTTCATAGCCTTCCATCAACTCTTTAGGAATAAATGGCGGCTGATACATGGCAATTTTGGTGGCCAAACGCTCAAAATCGCCTGTTTTGCGCACTAACATATTTCTAAGGTCTTCGGGTTTAGCAATCAGGGACTTGCCAACTTTATCGTAAACCCCTGCGGTATCAACTAATAATAGGCTTTTGACTTCTAAAAAATACAAAGCTGAGTACAACACGGCAATGCCACCACCCAGCGAGTGTCCTGCAATATGTAAGTCTTTTTGAATGCCTAAAGCCAACACAAATTGACGCACCGCATCCGATAAATCGGCTAATTGATAACCAAAATTGGCGGGGGCAATGGTATCGCCATGTGCAGGTAAGTCGAGCGCAACCACATGATATTGTTTGGTGAGTTTGTGAGCAATACGATTCCAGTTATCGCGTGAGCCCGAAAAACCATGCACTAACAACACGGTAGGCGCGTCTTTTACACCGCCTTCGCTATAAGCAAAGGTGGTATCACCCACTTTAATGGTTTTGCTTTCGAGGCCAGCCCATTGCCGTTCTTGTTGTAATACTGATTGCATCAGCGCAACGCTGTCGGTGACTAATGGTGCGGCAAATGAAAATTGACTAAATGTTGTTAGGCTAATAGCGACACTGAGGATTATTTTTTTTAGCATGACATAAAACTCGGTTGTTGATGTAGTGGGGTGAGTATAAAGAAGCGGTGCAGCTTAATACATTGACACTTGTCATGTTGCTGAAAGCAATTTGGGCAAATTTTGGTGGAGTATCTTATAGGAGGGGAAGACAGGTAGCGTAGGCTTGCTTGAAGCACCACGCTACTCAAAAAATGCTACTCAATCAATGTTAATGGCTAAAAACGATAACCAATACTAAAGTTGATAACGGGGTATAAGTTCATGCTGCCTGAATCATCCAGTTCTTTTTGCAAGTCTTTTTCTTCGTTGGCAACTTGTTGTTGAAAAGCCGCATTATTACTGGTGTTCACCACAATTAACGGATTGTTCACATCCTGAAATGTGCCTGTTGCGGTTAAACTAGCCTTAGGGTCATCTTGAAACAATACCCCTAAGTCTAATTTGGCATAAACTCGACCATCTTTCATGGCATTGCCCCAACCAATTCCCAAATAGGGGGCGTTATCGCCTAAATCAATGGCTGCTTTAATTTGACCATCAGGTGCGCTTTTGTACGATTGGCCGTCAATATCGCAGCTAGTAGGGCAGCTTGCCTTTAGGTCAAGGCCATTACTGTGTGCCAACCAACCAGCACTGACATAAAAACTACCTGCAAAGGGATGAATATCGGCTAATACGCCATAGCTTTCTAAGTTAATGGTACTGTTGTAGTCAATGCCACTTTCTTCAAAGTTTTCATCGACTTCGGCTGTTTGTGCCACAACGCGTACATTGATATGCGGTGTCACCGCAAATGTGCCTTGTACGCCAAAACCCAGTGTGCCTATACCAGCACCCAAAGCAACATCGGTGGCATAACTGGTTTGAGCCAATAAAGCACTACATAAAATGAACGATAATTTTTTTAACATCACATAACTTCCCTTGAAAAAACAGTAACACTCACTTTATAGTCAATTTAGTTGTTTTGCACAAGATTTAAATTAGTCAATCAAAGCCCACATTATTATAGAAGTCTAATGATGAATAAAAATAATCTGTCATATCGAATAGATACCCGTTGGTGTTTAGATGAATTACTCAAAGAGGGACGAATTAGCCAACGTGATGCTAATTTGGTTGCTACCACGCCACGTACCCGAGATAAATTACATTGGCATCCATTGCAAATGATTGCTCAATTTGACTTTGTTGACCAAAAAACACCAACAACTAAACTTAATATTGATGTTTTAAGTACATGGTTGGCTCAAAAAGCCAATCAGCCCCTATTTCATATTGACCCGTTAAAAATTAACGCAGGCACAGTCACCGCCATTATGTCTTATGCGTTTGCCGAGCGGCATGGCATTTTGGCAGTACAAGTAGGCAAAGATGAGGTGGTGATTGCCAGTGCTCAGCCGTTTCATACCGAATGGGAAGAAAATTTACAGCACACGCTGAAAAGCAAAAAAATCAAACGAGTGGTGGCTAATCCTGTGCATTTGCACCGTTTTACCATTGAGTTTTATAAGTTGGCGCGAGCGATTGAGGGGGCAAATAATAGCGAATCGGTCGCGAGTAATGTCAATCGTGTTGGTAATTTTGAGCAGTTATTAGAATTAGGTAATTTGCAAAATCCTGATGCCAATGACCAGCATATTATTAACATTGTTGATTGGTTGTTGCAGTATGCCTTTGACCAACGCGCCAGTGATATTCATTTGGAGCCGCGTCGGGAGTCGGGCAAAGTGCGTTTTAGAATAGATGGCGTATTGCATAATATTTATGAGTTGCCACCGTTAATAATGAATGCCGTGACCTCGCGTATTAAAATTTTGGGACGAATGAATGTTGCCGAAAAGCGCAAACCACAAGACGGTCGTTTAAAAACACGTAATCCCAGTGGACAAGAAATAGAGTTGCGTTTGGCCACCTTGCCAACCGTCTTTGGCGAAAAATTAGTGATGCGTATTTTTGACCCCGATGTGTTAGTACGAGGTTTTAAAGACTTAGGCTTGGTAGGGGAGGATTTTGAAAAATGGCAAAAAATGGTGCAAGAGCCTAATGGCATTATTTTGGTGACTGGCCCCACGGGTTCAGGTAAAACCACTACTTTGTACTCAACACTCAAACAACTGGCAACCGATGAAGTGAATGTGTGTACAGTCGAAGACCCTATCGAAATGGTCGAGCCAACTTTTAATCAAATGCAAGTGCATCATGCCATTGATTTGACCTTTGCCGAAGGCGTGCGTGCCTTAATGCGTCAAGACCCCGATATTATTATGGTCGGTGAAATTAGGGATTACGACACGGCTGATATGGCTATTCAAGCCGCTTTAACAGGTCATTTAGTGTTATCGACATTGCATACTAATGATGCGCCTTCTTCAATTATTCGTTTGTTAGATTTGGGTGTGCCTGCTTTTTTAATTACCTCGACGGTGGTGGGGGTGATGGCGCAACGTTTAGTACGAACCTTATGTCCTCATTGTAAAGTGAGTGTGTCTTGTGACGAAAAAGCATGGACAGATTTAACCCAACCGTGGTTGTTAAATATGCCTGAGCAAATTTGCGCCCCTCAAGGTTGTTTGGAGTGTCGCGATACAGGCTATTTGGGACGGGTGGGTTTGTACGAAATTATGATACTGAGCAACGAGGTCAAACGCTTATTAAATGAAAATGCTTCGTTAAACGAAGTTAAAAAACAAGCCTATCGTGAAGGACTTTTGCCCTTACGCTTGTCGGGCGCACAAAAGGTAGCACAGGGCTTAACTACTATTGAGGAAGTGTTAAGGGTCGCTCCATTGGGGTAGTTTGGCTCAAAAAAACAACGTTCATTAAGGTTTTAGTTGTTTTTTGGAGGATTTGTGAAAAAGCTGTGCTTTTTTTATGGATAAATAGTCATATAATTTATATGGCTTTGTGATAAATGCAAAATAGTCACATAGTTTTAATATTTAGTTTGGAGTACTTTCGATGACAGCTACAGCGACTGACTTATTTCAATGGTCGGATAGTTTTAATGTCCATATCCAAGAGGTAGATGAGCAACACAAGGTATTGGTGGATTTGTTAAATCAATTACATCGTGCGATTGTTGAGCGTCATGGCAAAGCGACCTCACAAGAAATCCTTAACCAACTTGCAGACTATACCCGTACCCATTTTTTGTTGGAAGAAAGCTTAATGCGTGTATTGCATTATCCTGGTTTAGAAATTCATAAACAACAACATGAAGATTTAATAAAGCAAATACAAGAATTACAAAGAAAAATAGACGAAGAAGGTGCAACCATTACTTTTGAATTATTACATTTTTTAAAAATGTGGTTGATTCAGCATATCAATGAGAGCGATAAGCGTTTTGGGGATTTTTTTGCTAAATCCTCTCATTTGCAGCAATACACAACTTGGAATAAAGAAGTTGAGCAAACCATGAAAAAGAAAAAGTGGTGGTGGAAGTTTTGGTAAGCACATGTTAGCCCGTCTAGGACGGGCTAAATTTTTTATCAATGCGCCTCATCCCAATTTTTTCCAACACCCACTTCCACCAATAACGGCACAGCTAAATTGGCTACACCACTCATGGCAATCGGCAACATTGCTTTGACGCGCTCTACATGTTCATTTTTGACTTCTAGCACCAATTCGTCATGAACTTGTAATAACAAATAAGCGTCTAATTGTTGCAGTTTGAGTTGGGCATCAACGGCAATCATTGCTAATTTAATAATGTCTGCTGCCGAGCCTTGTAACGGTGCATTAATGGCAGCACGTTCTGCCGCTTGGCGAATGCTCGGATTTTTAGAATGAATATCACGCATCGGTAATTTGCGACCAAACAAGGTTTCGACAAAGCCTTTGTCGCCCGCTTGATGACGAATATTGTCCATATAACGTTTAACGCCTGTATAACGATTAAAATATAAATCAATATAGGCTTGGGCTTCGCTACGCGAGGCATTGATTTGTTTAGCTAAACCAAACGCTGACATGCCATATAACAAACCAAAGTTAATGGCTTTGGCGTTACGGCGTTGCTCGTTGCTGACTTCATTTAAGGGGATCCCAAAGACTTCGGCAGCGGTGGCTTTGTGAATGTCTTCGCCCATGCTAAAGGCGTGTAATAAACGCTCGTCTTGGCTTAAATGTGCCATTAAGCGTAACTCAATTTGCGAGTAGTCGGCAGCCACTAATTGATAGCCGTCGGCGGCAATAAAGGCTTGGCGAATTTGGCGACCCTCAGCACTACGAATAGGAATGTTTTGCAAATTAGGGTCTGACGATGACAAACGACCTGTGGCAGTGACTGCCTGATGATACGAAGTATGAATACGTTTGCTAACAGGGTTTGCCATTTTGGGCAGAGTATCGGTATAAGTGCCTTTTAATTTACTTAAACTGCGATGCTCTAAAATCACTTTAGCTAAAGGATGTTCTAACTGCTCTAAGATATTTTCGCCGGTTGCATATTGGCCTGTCGCAGTTTTTTTACCCCCTTCTAAACCTAATTTATCAAATAAAATTTCACCTAATTGTTTTGGGGAGGCTAAGTTAAACACTGTGCCTGCAATGTCGTGCGCTTGTTTTTCAAGTTCAGTTAAACGTTCACCCATTTGCTGACTAAGTTTTTGCAGTTGGGCAAAGTCTAATAAAGTGCCTCGCGCTTCCATCTGTTGCAAAATCGGCGCAACAGGCATTTCGATATCGTGCAATAAACGATTGAGTGATGGCTCTGCCAATAATTTAGGCACAAATAACTCTTTTAAGCGTAGGGTAATATCGGCATCTTCACAGGCATAATGGCTGGCTTTTTCTACTTCAATTTGGTCAAACGTCAGTTGTTTTACGCCTTTGCCTGCTAATTCCTCAAACGTTGTGGTTTGATAGTTAAGATAATGTTTGGCTAAATCATCAAGATTATGGCGAGTAGCGATGGCATCTAACACATAAGAAGCCAACATGGTATCAAAGACAATGCCTTGTACACTAATGCCATGATTAGCAAGCACATGGGTGTCATATTTAAGATGTTGGCCAATTTTGCCAATATGCGGGTTTTCTAAAATGGCTTTGAGTTGTTTTAACACCGTATCTCTGTCGAGTTGTTCAGGTGCACCTAAATAACTATGTGCAAGCGGTACATAATAAGCTTCACCCACTACTAAAGACACCGAAAAACCGACAATGCGTGCTTCTTTATAATTTAGGCTAGTGGTTTCGGTATCAAAGGCAAACGCAGGGGCTAAATTAAGTTTATCTAATAATGCTGACCATGCCGAAACAGTGTTCACAGTATGATATTTGGTGCTAATCGGTGGGGCTTCGGGTTCACTTTGCTCATCCAATGTCGGTAGGGCAGAAGCATCTAAGCTGGCTAATAAAGCATTAAATTCAAAACGTTGATATAAGTCTTTTAAGACGGTGTGATTGGGGGCTTGGCGGATTAAGGCATCAGGATGCACTTTTAAGGCTAATTGACAATCAATCGTGGCAAGCTGTTGACTCAACGCGACTTGGCTAAGGCTATTTCTAAAGGTTTCACCGACTTTACCTTTAATACTGGCTGCATTGGCAATTAAATTAGCAATCGAGCCATGCTCTTGTAACCACTTAACCGCCGTTTTTGGCCCTACACCTTGTACACCTGCAATACCATCCGAGGCATCGCCCACTAAGGCTAAATAATCAATAATTTGACTGGGTTTAACACCAAATTTGGCTTCTACGCCAGTTGCATCTAACACAGTATCCATAAACGGATTAACAAGGGTAATACGGTCATTTACCAATTGCGCCATGTCTTTATCACCTGTAGAGATAATCACATCCCAACCATGA
>JACKNZ010000032.1 GCA_024234595.1 Moraxellaceae bacterium
CCTGATAGTATCACGTTAAAATTTGCCTAAGTGTTGGTTTCGACTCCGCTCAACCAACACGACCCGCTCAACCGCCCCAACTTCACTCAAGTAGCACGACTCCGCGTCCTGAGCGCGGTCGAAGGACAGCTATTCCCCTACTAACCAACGTACTGATGCTTTTGCCATGGTGTGCTGACTTAATTGCGGCATCAGCCATTGCAATACTTTGTCTGCTTCTTCGGCAAATTGATAAGGCGGATTAACAATCAACAAGCCACAACCGTTTAAGCCTAAAGCATTATCATCAGGCATGACACATAACTCACATACCAATTGCTTGCGAATACCCGTTTTAACTAATTTACGTTCAAATCTATCTATAGGAGCGCGGTCTTTAATCGGATACCAAATGGCATAAGTTCCTGTTGGCCATTTATCATAAGCTTTGGCGAGCAACTCGACCACTTCGGGGTAATCATGACGTTCTTCTTCATAAGGAGGGTCAATAAGTACTAAGCCGCGCTTTTCTTTGGGAGGAATCAGTGCCGTTAGGCCTTCATAAGCATCACGATGATGAACGGCAACTTGAGGGTAACGATAAAAATTATCTTTTAACTTTTCTACATCAACAGGATGCCATTCCATAAGCACCATACGGTCTTGCTCACGCATATTTTGCAATGCAAACCACGGTGAGCCACCATAATAGGCTTTACCAAATTGAGACTTTAACTTTTCTAAATTTTGTAAATAGCTTTCGACCCATTTACTGGGTTTTGCTTGGCGAGTATCTATTTTACGGATACCTTCTAGGTATTCGCCTGTTTTTTGGGCTGGTGCTGCGGCTAAATCGTACCAACCGCGTCCAGCATGGGTATCTATATAACAAAAAGCATTGTCCTTCTTATGCAAGGCTTGTAATAATCCAATTTCTAAGATGTGTTTCATCACATCGGCAAAATTTCCTGCGTGGTAATGGTGTCGGTAATTCATGCAAAGTTCTCAAAATCAACAATTTAATCAATTAGTATGCAATTTTAATCAGGCATTTGACGCGTTAGCGAGCAATCATTATGCCGTAATTCCACAATTTTTAACGTCAACACTGCGTGAGGCTTTATTAGCCGAATTGTTACAGTTGCAAGCGCAAGGTTTATTTCATGAAGCGAGTGTTGGTCGAGGGTTGGGGCAAACTCGTCAAGCTCATATTCGTGGCGATAGCATTTGTTGGTTGGAAGACCATTTTACTATAGCTGGACAGTATCTGGCACTGATGGAACAGCTTCGGCAACAATTAAATGCTGATTTTTATTTGGGTTTACGCTCTTATGAGGCACATTATGCCCATTATCAGGCTGGCAGCGTTTATCAACGCCATGTTGATAGGCACAAAGACAATAATGCGCGAGTGGTAACAACAGTATGTTATTTGAATGAGGACTGGCCTATTGAGGCAGGTGGTCAACTCAAACTTTACAATCAAAACCACGAATTGTTACTTGAGCAATCCCCCCTAGGCGGTAGTTTGGTGTTGTTTATGAGTGCTGATATGCCGCACGAGGTTCTAGCAGCACATCGCTCAAGATTTAGTATTGCAGGTTGGTTTAGGCAGGATTGAAAAATTATACCCAGCCTAACAAACTTACTTTCTCAACTTCAATGTCAAGCCACGCAAAAAATTACGCAAAAACTGGTCACCACATTCACGATAATTATGATGACCTTCTTTTCTAAATAATGCGCCCAATTCCTGTTTAGAGACAGGCAAACCTGCCGACTCCAAAATCGCCAGCATCTCGTCTTCTTGTAACTCAAAAGCAATACGCAATTTTTTAAGCACCATATTATTACTTAAAAAAATCTTTTTATCGGGAGCTTCATAAGTTTTACCTTGAGGCAAACCGCGTCGTTGAATAATTAACCCATCTAAAAAATGTGCTAATACTAGATGAGAGCAGCTTGCAAAGTTAGCGGCATCATCTTTAGCCAACCAACAAACCACTTGCTCAGTTGTGACTGTCAATCCTGTTAAGGCAAACAAATCAACCACATCCGCATCTTTTAAATTTAAGCTATATCGTAAACTGCGTAACACATCATTGGGACTAATCATTTAGGCGCAACCTCTTCTGCCACTTTTACTCTAATCACACTACCGCCAATTTTTTTGGCATTTAACCGTTTAATCGCCAATTTTGCCTCATTATGTTTAGGCATTTCCACAAAGCCAAACCCTTTAGACTTGCCTGTCACCTTATCCAAAATCAACACACAAGACTCAACCAGACCAAACTCTGAAAACATAGCCAACAACTCAGACTCGGTAGTTTCTCGGGCTAAATTACGCGCAATAATTTTCATTCACATTCCAAAACAATCAAAAGAGACAACGTATCATCATAACACGATTAGACTTTAACACCTAAGCAAACACGTCAACCAATCTTGAGTATGAGCGATATCGCCCACCACGATAAAATCTTTATTAGCCAAACTTGAGCGTTTGTTATACAAAAATGGCCTGCCTTGGGTATCAACTAACGCTCCCCCTGCTTCTTCTAAAATAATTTGCCCTGCGGCGGTATCCCACTCCATCGTTGTACCAAAACGCGGATAAAAATCGGCCAAACCTTCGGCAATTCGACACATTTTGAGCGCACTACCGACCTCCATTACCTGATAGTCACCAAAACATTGTTGCGTATGCTGCAATAAGGCTTGATTCTTTTTGCCATTGGCATGAAAACGACTAACTAATAAACGTGGTGAGGAGGGTTGTTTGACTGTGCTTAGACGCTGTGTTTGCCCCGTATGATTAAGCACCCATGCCCCACAACCTTTAGCCGCCATGTAGGTTAGGCCATAATCAGGGGCGTGTAATACACCTAACACGGCACGATGATTAAGCACTAAGGCAATATTGACCGTAAAATCACCTGTTCTTGCCACAAACTCTTTAGTGCCGTCTAATGGGTCAACCAACCATAATTGCGACCATGTATGACGCTGAGGGGCTTCGTCTGACTCCTCTGACACAACAGGAATATCAGGCGTTAATGCGTGTAATTGTTCAATAATTAAATGATGCGAGGCTAAATCGGCAGCGGTTAACGGTGATTTATCTTCTTTGTGTTGTAGCTGCCATTGCTCAGGCTGGGCATAAATGGCCATAATAGCCTGCCCTGCTTGCTCACTAATACGCGCTACCGATGCTAATAAATTTTGAAGGTTTAACATGATAGATTGGTCTGTGATTGATACGGTACTCTTAGATATGGATGGTACGTTATTAGACCTACATTTTGATAATTATTTTTGGCAAATTCATGTGCCTGAGCAATATGGCCAACAACATGGTTTGACGCTGCAAGAGAGTCAAACGCAATTAGCTCCTCGATTTGCAGCGCAACAAGGTTCGTTAAATTGGTATTGTTTGGATTATTGGACACAAGATTTGGGCTTAGATATTGTTCAGCTCAAACACAATATTCAAGAGCGTATTAGTTTGCGCGCCGATGCTTTGGATTTTTTGGAGGCACTGGCGGCAAGCAATAAGCAAGTGTGGCTAGTGACTAATGCCCATCCTCAAGCCTTAGCACTTAAACTCAACAAAACGCTGATTAGCCATTATTTTGACCATATTGTGAGCTCACACCAATTTGGCAAACCCAAAGAGCAATTAAGTTTTTGGGCAGACTTACAGCACTACGCTCACTTTGACCCTCAACGCACCTTGTTTATTGATGATAGTGAATCGGTGTTAAAAACGGCGTCTGCGTTTGGCATTAAACATATTTTTTCGATTCATCAGCCTGATAGTCAACATCAGCAACCAAGACATTCAGCTTTTAAGATGATTGAGCATTTTAAAGAGTTGTTGCAAGCACCCTAACATGGCGGTAAATTTACCAATTCTCAAACAGTCTTAAACCAATTAACCTTTAGTCGATTAGCTACCATAGGTATCTCAAGGTTTGTATTTAATGAAAACGCTGAACTCTAGTGGTTATAGCAAGCTACTATTTGCCTTTATATTATGTTTTACGAGTCTTATTGCACACAGCGAAGGACTAAAGCTATTTGGTTCATCAAACACAGCAAACAACACTGCAAGCATGGCGCAAAAGCCTAAATTTTTGACGGCTGAGGAAGCTTTTAAGCTAAGCGCGGAGTATAAAAATCAAGAATTACAACTTAGATTTACCATACAGCCTAATTATTATTTATACAAAGAACGTTTTAAATTTAATGTACAAGAAGGTAATGTTATTTTAGGACAGGCTTTTTATAATCAAGAACCCGAATGGAAGGATGATGCCGAGTTTGGTCGAGTACAAGTTTTTCATCAATCAGTGACTGTGACGATGCCAATCAAAGGCAATGGTACGGTACTGATTGCTTGGCAAGGTTGCGCGGATGCTGGTTTATGTTATGCTCCACAAGAGTACTTAATGACGGTCAATGCCTCCGCCATTAAACAACAGGCAGCAATTGCAGATACCAAATCCGCTCCTAAAGAAATCTCTATTCCCATTCCAACACTGATTCCATTAGTCAGTTATGTTATTGAGGAAGAAGAAAATACTAGCGACACTTCTTCATCTAGCGCATCAAGCCCTAACAACCTAATCAACCCAACGCAAGAAACCACACAAACAGCATCGACTACTATCAACACGCCCAGCACTGCAACGCCTTCTCCTTCTTTAAATGACAATAATGCACTTAGCCAAAAGCCACTTCTTGCGCTATTAACTTTGTATTTACTCGGTATAGGTTTGGCTTTTACACCTTGTGTTTTACCGATGCTGCCAATTGTCGCCAATATTGTTGCAAGACAACATGCTACTACAACTCGACAAGGTTTATTTTTAGGCTTTGCTTATGCCGTAGGTGTCGCCTGTAGTTATGGCTTACTAGGCATTTTAGTGTCTGTATTTGGCAGTCAGGCAAACATTAGCGCGTGGCTACAACATCCCAGTGTATTATTAACGGCCAGTGCTTTATTTTTGCTGTTAGCCTTAGCCAGTTTTGACGTGTTTCATTTGCAGCTTCCACAAGGCATACAACATCAATTAGATAGGCTCAGCAAAACAGGCAAAGCAGGTAGTTTTTTGGGCACATGGCTCACAGGCTTTTTTTCAGCTTTAGTGGTCTCGCCCTGTGTTTCCGCGCCTTTGGCAGGCGTACTACTCTCAGTTGCCACATTAGGCAATCCCATCATGGGCGGTATTGCTTTATTTGTTTTAGGTTTTGGTTTAAGTACCCCATTGATGATTCTTGCTGCCAGCGAAGGCAAATTTATGCCCAAAGCAGGTTTGTGGCTTAATCGAGTCAAACAAGCTTTTGGCGTGTTATTACTCGCGGTCGCTGTTACTTTGTTATCACGGGTGATTACCGATGCTAGTGTCTTGATTTTGTGGGCAGCTTTATTTGTAGGAAGTGGTTTTTGGCTCAATCAATGGGGTGGCAAATGGCGCATTGTCTGGCGCAGTGCCGCGTATATGTTGCTGATTTGGGGAGCGACGTTGTTAGTGGGTGCAGCGTTAGGCAATAACGACCCTCTAAAGCCCTTAGAGAGTGTTAATCGTCAGGGGATGAGTGCTACTGTTAGCAGCAGTTCTGCCGCCACTTTTCAAAAAATTCACAGTCTTGAAGAGTTAGAGCAACAGTTAGAGCGTGCTAAAACTAACAATCAAAAAGTGTTAGTCGATTTTTATGCCGATTGGTGTATTAGTTGCAAAATCATGGAAAAAGAGATTTTTGCCCATGCCGATGTGCAACAACAATTACAAGGTTGGTTATTACTTAAAGCAGATGTCACTCAAAACTCGGCGCAAGAGCGCGCCTTACAACAACATTTGATGATTTTTGGCCCTCCTGCCCTGTTGTTTTTTGACAACGGGACAGAGATTGCTGATGCTCGGTTGGTGGGCGAAGTGGATAAGGCGCAATTTTTGGCGCATTTAAGGCAGTTTTAATGCCCCATAATCGACCTAATAGCCTCCTCTGCCGCTATCCATTGTGGACTATGTGGCAAATCATTCCACGCTAATTTACCTTTGCCGCGCAAAGCATCAAATCTTGCTTGGTTAGGTTTGTTTGGATATTTCTCCAAATACTCTAAAATTTGAATAGCTCCCGCCCGATTATTACAGGCCAACACCATATCACAACCTGCTTCAAGAGCCGCATTGGCTCTATCGGCATAACCACCCACCACACCTGCCCCTTCCATACTCAAATCGTCCGAAAAAATCACGCCATTAAAGCTCATTTTTTGACGTAACAAATCTTGCAACCAAATCGCCGAAAAGCCTGCGGGTTTATTATCAACTTCGGGATAAATAACGTGGGCTGGCATAATGCCTTGCAACTTAGACGACAACGCCTTAAACGGGATTAAATCAAAGGCATCTATTTGAGCAAAAGTGCGATTATCGACAGGAATCGCGACATGAGAATCGGCCTCCACCGAACCATGCCCCGGAAAGTGCTTGCCTGTGGCGGCCATGCCTGCTTGGTGCATACCGTTAATAAATTCATGTAACAAAGCAACAGCGACTTCGGGTTGATGATGAAAAGCACGATTACCAATTACTTGGCTTAAACCACAATCAACATCTAAAATCGGTGCAAAGCTAATATCGACACCCACTGCCAACACTTCGGCCGCCATTAACCAGCCACAATGGTGCGCCATTTGACTGGCTTTTTGTGGACTATCGGCAAACATATCGCCAAAGGTTTTCATGGGTGGCAAGCTCACAAAGCCATTTTTGAAACGCTGTACGCGGCCACCTTCTTGGTCAACCGCCAAAATAATCTCAGGACGAACAGCACGAATACTACGCACAAGGGCTTGTATTTGTTCTACCCCTTCAAAATTACGCGCAAAAAAAATCAACCCTCCTACGTCTGGGTGCTGCAATAATTCTTTTTCTTCTGCCTCTAACTCTAGTCCTTTTAGGTCTAACATCAATGCGCCGTTCATTTTCTTTCTCCTCAACAAAAATAATTTATAAGTATATGATAGGTCAAAATTGCTCTGTATAAGCTATGTTTTTTCGTACAATAATCGCTATAAAATTAAGGCAACTCACTTTATAATCACCTATAATTAGCACGTTTAGTCAGTCGTCCGCTGGCATTACATTATCACTCTAGTCAGGACACTCATGGCCACATTTACACGCAAACAATTATTATGGTCTGCCAGTTTAGGCAGCTTGATTTTTTTCTCTGCCGTCTTCTCTACCCAAGCGGCAGCCCCTGTTTCGATTGAGCCTACCAAGGATGAAATCAAGGCCACCCGTTCAACGGTGGCCATGCTAAAACATTTACACTACGAACACAAAAAGCTAAACGATGCGTTTTCTAGTCAAGTTTTAGACCGTTATCTCAAAGACTTAGACAGTAGTCGCGCTTATTTTTTGGCATCTGATATCAAAGAGTTTGAAGAGTACCGTTATCAATTTGACGATGATTTAGTCAAAGGCGACGTTTCTCGAGCTTTTGCCATTTATACGCGCTTTCAGCAACGTTTTAATCAACGCTCCGACTATATTTTAAAAGAACTCAAAAAAGGTGTTGATAATTTTGATTTTAGTAAAGATGACACGCTCGAAGTTAAACGTGACAATGCGCCGTGGGCAAACGATAGTAAAGAACTCGACAAGTTATGGCATAAACGCCTTAAATCAGCGGTATTAAGTTTGCGCTTATCAGGCAAAAAAGACAGCGAAATTATTAAGTTACTCACCAAGCGTTACGAAACACAGCGTAATAATATGAATCGTAATAAGCCTGATGATGTATTTCAGGGCTTTATGAATGCCTATACCGAAACCTACGACCCCCATACTGAGTATTTTTCGCCTCGCACCTCCGAAAACTTTAACATTAACATGAGTTTGTCTTTAGAGGGTATTGGTGCAGTATTACAAGCCGAAGATGAATATACCAAAATTGTTCGTCTTGTTCCTGCTGGCCCTGCCGAAAAATCCAAACTTCTTAAACCTGGGGATAGAATCGTAGGGGTTGCACAAGGCAATGATGATTTTGTCGATGTGATTGGTTGGCGTATTGACGAAGTAGTTGATTTGATTCGCGGCCCTAAAAATAGCACCGTTCGTTTGCAAGTGTTGCCTGCCAGTGCGGTGGATGAAAACCAAACTAAGGTCATTAGTATTGTTCGTCAAACCATTAAACTCGAAGAACAAGCCGCTCAAAAACGTGTCTTAACCCTCACGCGTGACAATAAACCTTATAAAGTAGGTGTTATCAAACTACCTACTTTTTATGCCGATTTTGCGGCCATGCAAGCAGGCGACCCCAATTATCGCAGTACCACACGTGATGTGGCGCGCTTACTTGAAGAGTTAAAAAACGAAAAAATTGACGGTTTAGTGGTGGATTTACGCAATAATGGTGGCGGTTCTTTAACTGAGGCCAACTCTTTAATTGGCTTGTTTATCGAAACTGGCCCAACCGTGCAAGTCAAAAATGCCAATAACGAAGTTGAATTGATGGGTGACCCTGATAGTGCTGTCGCTTACGATGGCCCACTGGTGGTGATGACTAATCGACTGTCTGCCTCTGCTGCCGAAATTTTTGCAGGTGCAATTCAGGACTATGGTCGTGGTTTAGTAGTGGGTTCTACGACCTTTGGTAAAGGTACTGTTCAGTCCTTACGGCCACTCAATCATGGTGAATTAAAACTCACCGAAGCCAAGTTTTATCGTATCTCGGGTGCAAGCACCCAACACAAAGGCGTAGATGCTGATATTAACTTTCCCAATATCTTCTCTAGCAGCGATATTGGCGAATCGTCTTTAGAAAACGCCTTAGCATGGGACACTATTCCGCCTGCGCGTTATTTGCCTTATTCGGGATTTAGCCGCCATTTGGCTCAGCTAAAAGAAAAATCGCAACGCCGACAGGCCAGTGACCCTGATTTTCAGTATCTTAATGCTCAAATTGCATTAGCCGAATCACTCAAAAAAGAAACGGTGATTTCTTTAAATGAAGAAAAACGCAAAGCAGAGCAAGAAGCTTTAGATAATAAACGACTGGCGATTGAAAACACACGTCGCGCTGCCAAAGGTCAAGAGTTGCTTAAAACATGGCGCGAAGCCGAAGACCAAAATGAGGAAGACCAAGCAGATGAGCTGGCAGACCCCAGCAAAAAAGAGAAGCCAGAAGATGAAGCCTTTGTTAAAGAAGCGGCTGAGATTTTGTTAGATGCTTCGTTAAGTGCTAACGAAGTTCCCGTACAAAGTGTTGCCAAACGCAAAGCTAAGTAATTTTAACTAAATGGGTGATTGGTCTTAGGTACCAATACACCCATGCGTTAAGCCATTGGCCAGTATCACATAACACAGGTGTCAAGCGACGCTCATATTCGGGGTTGATGCCTGAGGTTTCTTCAAAAGCATCTAACTCAGGCCATATTTGTCTTGGACAAGCATATACATCCCCTTCTATCCAACCATCACCTTGCACTAAAGCAGGATAATAACTGACTTGATAAATATCGCCTTTGAGCTTAGCTTGGCAAATATAGTTGGCCTGTTGCGCTAACCATAAACTCATTGGATGACCCGAGTGTTTACGCAAAGAGCCATAAACAAATAAATAGGAGTTTTCCATGTCCTTACCTTTAGTGTTAGCGTCAACATCTGCGTTTAGACGTGAGCTACTGAGCAAATTACAACTTAAGTTTATACAAGATAATCCAAATTGTGACGAAACACCATTCAGCAACGAAAGCGCCCCCCAATTAGCCGCGCGTTTGGCCATTGCTAAAGCACAGGCCTTAGCTGCTCAATATCCACAACATTTGATTATTGGCTCCGACCAAGTGGCTAGTTTTGCAGGCCAACTGATTGGTAAACCACTCACCCATGACAATGCCGTACAACAATTACGCGCTTTTAGTGGTCAGAGTGTGACCTTTTATACAGGACTGGCTCTTTTTAATAGCCAACATCAACATCTGCAACATTGTGTTGAGCCGTTTACGGTGTATTTTAGAGTATTAAGTGTTACGCAAATTGAGCGTTATTTGCAAGCCGAGCGGCCTTACTTTTGCGCTGGTAGTTTTAAAAGTGAGGGCTTAGGGATTTGCTTATTTGAAAAATTCGAGGGCAATGACCCCAATAGTTTAATTGGTTTGCCGTTGATTCAATTAGTGACAATGTTACAACGTGAGGGAATTTCAGTACCTTAATGTCTAACCCATCGCATTTTTCATAATTAGACAATTCTATGCCAAACTCGTCACAGTGTTTTTCGCCATTATTTAGATAATGAATCCATGTCCAAAAAACAAAGGATTCTGTCGTGAAAAAACAATTCATTACCTTAATCAGCTCACTACTTGCTGCATCTGCCACTCAAGCCTATTGGCAACCTCACGGCCAGTTAAGCTGGCAAATTCAATTTGCAGGCACATTTAATCCCAATATCAACGCTCAAGTGTTTGATGTTGATTTATTTGATACCCCTCAAAGCACCATTGATTTGTTACATGGTCAGGGCAAAAAAGTGATTTGTTATTTTAGTGCAGGTAGCAGCGAAAATTGGCGACCAGACTTTAATCGTTTTCCACGCGAAGTCAAAGGACGTAATTTAAGCGGTTGGGCAGGCGAAAAATGGCTTGATATTCGACGCTTAGATATTTTAATGCCGATTATGAGTGACCGCATTGCTTTGGCCAAACAAAAAGGCTGTGATGCCGTTGACCCTGACAATATTGATGGTTATACCAATCGTACAGGCTTTAAGCTTAGTTATAACGACCAATTAACCTATAACCGTGCTTTGGCCAATGCGGCACACAGTCAGGATTTAGCGATTGGTCTTAAAAACGACCTCAATCAAATTCCTGATTTGGTGAATGATTTTGATTTTGCGATAAACGAAAGCTGTATGGTGTATAACGAATGCAGCATGGTTTCGCCTTTTGTTGCAGTAGGCAAGTCAGTTTTTCATATTGAATATCAAGCAGATATTAGCGCGATTTGTAGTGTAGGCAATAGTTATGGTTTTAGCTCGATGAAGAAGAATCAAAACTTGGATGGATGGCGAGAGAGTTGTTTGTAAGGACACTAAGGGTATTCCCTCCTTTGTTAAAGGAGGGATAATGGGTAGCCTGTGTGAAGTGCAACGCAACACGGGATTACTTGCTTTAACACATTGTTTTTCCTGTATTTTGCTACGCTCCATACAGGCCACAAAAATTTAACTTAATTCTGAGGGATGGTATAAGCCTAACGCACTTTTAACTCATCAGACAAACTGAGTTTAGCGGCAATGGTCTCACCCATCGTCACCCCTAATTTGCGAATTAAATTATCCATTGGATTTTTGCTTTTGGTGTAATCGACTTGTTCATCAGTAGCAATTAGCTTGTTAATGGTTTTTACCGAGCCAAAACCATCGGCCAAACCCAACTCCACCGCTTGTTGACCTGTCCAAAATAAACCTGAAAAAATTTGTGGGTCTTCTTTTAAGCGTTGGCCACGCCCTTGTTTAACCGCAGTAATAAATTGCTGATGAATGGTGTCGAGCATTTTTTGCACATGGGCTTTTTCTTCGGCACTCACAGGTAAAAAAGGATTCATAATGGCTTTGTGTTGACCTGCGGTCATGGTGCGGTCTTCGACACCCAGTTTTTTGGTTAACTCTTGCAAACCAAAACCTTGCATAATTACCCCAATAGACCCCACTAAACTGGCAGGACTGACATAAATTTGGTCAGCTGCTGAGGCAATATAATAAGCACCCGATGCGCCCATATCGGTAATCACTGCATAGAGTTTTTTATTGGGATACTTAACGCGTAGCTGTTTAATGGCATCATAGACATAAGCCGACTGTACAGGACTACCACCAGGGCTATTAATGCGTAACACTACTGCTTTACTATTTTTAGCGTCAAAAGCATCGGTCAAGCTACCAATTAAATCATCGGCATTGGCATCGGTGCTATCGGCAATTTCGCCTTTAAGCTCAACAATCGCTAGGTGTTCAGCACTTGCCTCTCCTGCGGCTGAACCGCCATGTTTAGCAGGTGAAGACACCATCACTAAAATCACCACCAAATAAGCAAACGTCAGTAACTTAAAAAAGATACTCCAACGTCGTGCCTTTTTTTGTTCTTCTACCGAGGCTAAAGCGATTTTTTCTAACAGTTGCCATTCACGGCCATTGTTGTCACTCATGGTTTGTTCCTAATACAAATAATCATGTAATTGATAAAGACTATCAACAATCGCAAGCGGTTGATACTGTTGCAAGGTATCAATACTGTGTACACCATAAGATACCCCTAAGCGTGGCATATTTATACGTTGCGCCATTTCCATATCATAACTGGTATCGCCAATCATAATACTGTCTTGTGGGGCGGTGTTGGTATAGTTCAATAACTCCTGCAACATTAAAGGATGAGGCTTAGAGGCGGTTTCGTCAGCACAACGAGTCGCCACAAAATAATGCGCTATGCCTGTTTGTGCCAGTACTCTATCTAATCCCAAACGGCTTTTACCTGTGGCAATCGCCAATAAATACCCTTGTTGTGTTAATTGCGCCAATAAAGGTTCTGCCCCTGCAAATAACTCACTCTTGGCGGCACTATGCGCCAAAAAATGCTGTGCATATTGTTGGCGTATTTGCTCGCGTGTTGCCTGACTTGCTGTTGGAAATAACAAAGCAATGGCCTCAGGCAAGCCTAAACCAATAATATGACGTACGGCTGACACGCTGGGTACAGTTTCTCCCAACACATAAGCCGCCTGTTGCATACTATCGACAATATGCGCCACCGAATCCATGAGCGTGCCGTCCCAATCAAAAATGGCTAATTTATAGGCTGGCATTTCTTAATTTCTCTAACACTTGTTGCAACTCTGGTGCTAATGGGCAATGCAAAACTAAGGGCTTGTTTTGATTGGGCATCGTTAAAGTGAGGTCTTGAGCATGCAAAAACAAGCGATTTAAACCCCATTTTTCTTTGGCATTTTTATTGTTTTCGTTAGATGTATATTTTTCATCACCCAAAATCGGATGACCCAAAAACTGGGCGTGTACCCTAATTTGGTGAGTTCGGCCTGTTAATGGCCTTGCTTCGACCAACGTGCAATCGCCAAAACGCTCAATGACTTTAAAATGAGTTTCGGCCGCTTTGCCCTCGCG
>JACKNZ010000033.1 GCA_024234595.1 Moraxellaceae bacterium
AAAACTCTCTTTTTGTGACTTTATCGGGCAAAGGTCGTGTGATTGTTGGTTCGTCCAGAACATCATCTCGAAAGTGTGCGCGGTCGATGACTGCATCAAGCTGCTCTATTAAAGTACGGTCTAAAAGCGTGAATCGTTCGCGTGAAGTCTGTCCAGAATCGCACTCTTTACTTAAGTCAAAGTGCGATTGTGGACGGGTTATTGAGTCTTTTTCAAAACCACACTGTTGCAGAATCACAAGCGCACTCTTCACCGCGTTTTTAGGATAACGGCTTTTTTTAGCGTAAGACTGAGGCAATAACTCATATTGAACGCCTACACGCCCTACACCTATCGCGTTCTGTACAATCGTTTGAGCTGTTGCAGAATCTAAGGTCTTTAAATTCTCGATGTCCACACCCTCGAATATCTGCCCGTATAGGTCGCATAACACGGGGCTATGCTCTACGCCTTGCAAGACAATCCCTCGACACGCTGCACGCCTCGCCAGTAGTTCGCGCCCTCGTCCTTCGCCCCATATCTTTAAATCATCGGTGCTTATCGCGTTCCAGTCTTGCGCTAAGTGTTCTCTAAGTTCGTACTTGTCCATCGCGTCTATCTGGTCTTGTGTCCATGCGCTACACGCCTTTAAAGATTCATATTCGCTTATGCTGAGTGTTTGAGCTGAGTTAAGAGTAAAGGCGCGTTCATCGTTTACCGCTTGATACATCTCAATAGCGGCTTGTGTACTGCCTGTTTCAGGTACTACGTTTTGATAACTTACGTTAAAGCCCACACTCTCTAAGGTATGACAAAGCGCGGCTACAAAGTTTTGACGCTCCCAATTAACATTGGCTGTAATCTGTTTTTTTAAGCTGTAAAAATCAGTGATACGCTTTTCTTGTGTGGTGTCGCCTAGTCTTTGGCGGAATGGTAACCATGTATAAATCTGTACGTCTTTAACGTACCTGACTCGACGTATCATTTGTAGAACGTCTTGAGGTACTACGCTCGAACCATCTCCAATAAAAAAAACATCGTCAAAGTGATGCCCGTCTCTATGCTCTACTGATATTCCACAACTAATAACAGGGCTTGCTATAACGTAGTCATAATTTAACGACTCTCTATCCGCACTCTCTAAAAACTTATTTTTAGTAAGAGTGGGTGTTTTTGCATGAACAAATACACCACGCCCACACCCTCGCAAGGCTTGCGCTATAGCACGTCCTGCCTTAACTGTACCTACGCTTATCCATACTTTTTTACCCTCTTTTAAGCGTGCTTTTATCGCGGTTATGGCGGCTGTCTCGCCCTGTAATTGTTGATTAGCAAAGTTAAAAGTTACGTTTATGCCGTCTCCTGATTTTTTGCTAGTCTCGACAATGTGTACCTTCTCATTGCCTAAAATAGACTCTAGCCATTCAATCAATTCATCATTCGCGCCAGCATCACATAAGACAACTTTAGGGGCTGTTTGAATTGTTTTAACCAATAAATCATAAACATCTTGGGCGGTTGAATCTCTAGCTGTCGAGGTTTGTTGCGTATAAATACTTTCTAAAGAACGTAACATCTGGGCGGCTTCGTCTCCAAACAACACATCACACGACTCGAACGCGCTACGGATTAAAGGCGAGGCTATAGAATGAACGCACGAACCAAAAAAACTATAAACATCTTTAGCGTTCGCCCCCTCGTTTAATCGTTCTTGTACTTTGTTGTAAGAGGTTAATTTAAGTCTGTCGCAAAGCTCCTCTACTAACGCGCTACGGTGGGTTAATGCTGCAAAGCGTTGTTCGTTACGTTCTGCCATATTCCTAAAACCACGCCCTACTTTTTGAGTCTTGCCTTCCCCCATTGCAGCCCTGACAATCAACACACGCGCTTGTTGTTGTGTGAGTACGTCCTCTAATTGAGCTACTTGTGTGTATATATGCCGCGCCTTAGCATCATCACTAATCACAATGCTCTTTAATGCTTTCGCCTTTATATGCTCGCCTGTTTGTTTGCCCCATTCGACACACGCTGCAAACGTCAAAGGGTGAATCTTATCGCCTAAAGTCTCTTTTAATTGTTTGATAGAATCATCAAAACTGTACCTAAAAGGGCTGTTATTAGCGATTGTGTTCACGGTGTAGGCGGTTAGTCTTACGATGTCATCGGGGTCGGTTGTTGTTGAGATTGCGTCTAAGCACCCCCCTAACTTTTTAGGATATTCGCTAAGGCTTTGTAAGGCTGTCCAAAGGGCTTGAGACTCAACAACTAGGGGCTTATCTGATTGCTGTATCAGTTCTTGAACATTATCAGACTCACTTAATAGCGCATTATCTAACGGGGCGTAGTTCCTGCTTTTTGCTCTCGCTTTGTCCTCAAAAACATCATCACTTAACCCAATCTCACGGGCTGCTTTCGACAAACGCGCCTTCATTACGTTTTCATCAAGCGCGCCTGCATGAACATATCCGTAGATGTAATATAAAATTCTATTGAGCGTATTATCTCGATTGCCTGTTTTAGTGTTCCTAAGCTCTCTTACGCTACGTTCTAGCGCGTTATGTGCTGTTGCCCTTAGAAACGTACTAGCAAACAATCCGCGCCCGTTAGCGGCTTGTATGGCTTGCTGAGTCTTGCTTGATAACTCTCTTTTAGCTTTTGTTTTGTTAATGTGTGATAAGTCTATGTTTGAGACTAACGGCACATGAAAAGCTCCCCCTTCAACAAAGCCTAAACGAGTCTCGCAAGGGTCGGTGTAATCAATCAGCGCGTTTATAGGTGCGGCTGTGTAATGCCATTGAACAGGGTTAAACATGGCACTATCAATTAGCGCGTTTGAGTTCTTAGGGTAATAGTTCAATAAGTTTTTAGATGTTCGCGCCTCGTCCAAGAATAACCAAACATGAGCCTTTAATAAAAACGGGTCGCTGTCGGGCTTGCCTGCACTCCCTGACAACTGCCAAACATAGCCTACGTTCTTAGGTACGTTTATTTGTTCGAGGTAATAAGCGACTGCTTGCGCTGCTTGTGTTCGTATGTCGTAAGGTGTGACTAATTCATCACAATCAAAACATAGCCATTTACGCGGTGAATCTGTGATGTGTGGTTCGATACCGTCTTTCTTGTGCAATCGCTTATAAATAAACTTATGCTTTTCTAAATGCGCTATGCCGTCTTGTGTAAGTTCTCCCCTCACTATTGCGCTATTGGGTCGTTTAGATAATGTTTTTATGAGTTCGTATAACTCTCTAACATTCGCGGCTTGTGCAAAACGAGGGGCGACTCTTAGTAAGTGCGCTGTTTTGCTTTTTTTAGCATTACTCCACACCTTAGCTAATGCGCGTCCGTTCTTATAAATCCCTGACAAAATAGGGAATGTGTAATGCGAATCTGCTATAATGGGCTTGCTTGCTGTTCGATTAGGGGCTTCACCATCGCCAAATGGTCGCCCCCCCGTCCTTTTCAGGTTATCTGGTATCAGGGTCATTATTTGACTCCCTTCGGATAATGTAAAAACTCATAATAAAAAGATTGGTGTTTGAATCCACACGAACGCATGGTCAACTCATGCCCTACCTTAATCCCCCACCCCTCTAAACGCATCTCTTTTACTGTCTTGTACGTCTCAAAGTTCTCGCCATAAATCGCTTTTGCTTCGGTTAAACTCATACGTTTCGCTTTAGCTAACGCATGGCCAAAGGCGGCTTGTCTCTCGGCTTTTGTTCTAATTTGCAAATTACTCATCGTTCGCGCTCCTTGCTGTTGTCGCCAAGCGCGTGTTTATCCAGTTTTGAACATCAGCACGACTGAACGCAATACGATTACCAAGCAAGCGTATGACTTGAGGGAATTGGCCAATTTTTGAGTATTTAAGAATTGTCGAACGTGGACACTCTGTCATTGTTACCGCTTCGGGTAATAAGACAAATTGGCTTTTATTTTCTGCTTTTTTCATAATGTACTTACTCAATTTAGAAGTAAGCACTCATGCGCTAAGGTGGGACTAAGCTAAAAAACGACTAAAAAATGACTAATCAAAAAAAGTTAACAATTTGTTAATCATCTTCATTTTTTCAGTGAATCAAGGATTATCAAGGCTTTTAGGACTGTCTTAGACTGTCTTAGACTGTCTTGGACTATTTTTGTGTCTTGTACCTACTAAATCAAACGCTTTATAATCTCAATACGATACTGTAAAAAACGGATTTTTAGCTTTGTCGTAATCTCAAAACATGGTGCTTTGCTCCTTTGTTGTTGAAAATGCGTTAGAGAATCGGGTCGCCAAAACTTTCATCTCTTTCGCGGTTGTATTTTAGAATCGCCTCGATAACTCCATGTTATTCGGGGCTTTTCTTTTTATGAGCCTTGATTATAACATATTGTTTTTACCTATGTTATAAATAGCTCAGGTGCTATTTTGCCTTAGTCTTTTTTTATTTGCCAGTGGTTAAATCTGTGGATAAATGTTGTTAAAAAACAATCAAAAAATACAAATAACAAATGATTCAAAGGGTTACATAACTTTCACTTGTGGATAACTTAACGTAATTACGTGTCAAGAAGCGTTAGTGTAATTGCGACACAATGAAAACTCATGGCCACACCCAAGCAAAACGCGGCTTACTTGGTCGGTTTATCGGTGCAATCAGGAATGATTAGGCATCGCCTGTTCCTGTGGGCGGTTCATGGCTTTTTTATCAATATATCGCCCTTATGCTCTAAAAACTTTCTAAGGTATGAGTGCGCGGCTGCCAGTGTCTTAAACTTTCTCGCGGTGGGTGGGCTAGTCATGCGCTGAGGTGCAATCGGTTGTAAGCCTATGGCAATCTCAAAATAACCATCACACTCAAAAATAAGAGGAATAATGCTAGGGTCATACTCTAGCAATCCTTTGGCTGTTGGTGCGTTTATCATGGTATCAGCTCCAACACTTGCGCTTTGAACGCCTGATATTCTTTTTCGCTGATAACTTGCGCCTTTCTTGCACAATCAATAAAGCCTGATAGGTAGGCTATCGCTTTGGGCGCATTGTCGGGGTATTTGTTGATAATGGCTTTTTGCTGTTCGATTAAGTCATCAATAACGGCTAATTGCATGGTCTAAGCTCCTAAAAGTCATGGCTTAATCATACAATTAAAATATAGTTTTTGATAATCTTTTTTAGTGTTTTTGATGGTAAAAAATGCTGTTTTATCAATGTGGCTTCTGTACAAGGACTCACATTAAGCGCGTAGTTTGTTGTTTTATAAAGGTTTTATTTTTTGATATATTGAAAAATACCAACAAAAGTACCCCCAATTTTTTTTGCTGCCCCCTAAAAAGCCTACTTTTACTCCAAAATCCTACTTGGTGGCGACCCTTTTTAGATTCTTCTTAACATTATCTAATTTTGCAAACAATGACGGTATGGTTGCGCCAAAGCTGTATAAATATCTCATCTCGTAAAAATCATGCTCTTTGACCAAACGATAAAAAGTTTTGTATTGCATATTCTTGGGTTTGGTACGAAATAAAACATCTTGATAAAGTGGCCAGTTTAATTTTTCGCGAATTTTATTCATTCTATCTCGGTCTTGCCACATACCTTTAGTTTGTTGTTGGCTCAGGTAGTTAAGACGCTGACAGGTTCGGCAAGCAATTTGTATATTCACATAAAGAATAGCAACGCGCTTGCTACATCGTGGACACTTAAACCATACGCGGCTATTGCCATAATTGCATGGCGTATAAGTCAAAGGGGCAATCACTTCATAATCTTGCCAGTGTTGGCTATTGTGTCGTTTTGCTCGGTAGCTAAATACCAAACAATCAAGTTTGACCTGATAACTGATAGTTCCTGTTGATTCTTTCGTTCTTGAATTGCGCCAAGATAGCTCGCCAGTATTGCCACAATATAAAGACTGCCTACGCTGCAGCTCGCGAATATCAATCTTTTTTGCTTCATCGGTGGTCATTTTGCGGTTGTAGTAGCCACTCATTTTATTTTAATCCGCCTAAATCATTAGGCAAATTATAGCATGGCAACTACACAAAATAGCTCTAAGCATTGGTATATAAGGCTTTGCGTGTGTTTACAAGGTGCGTGATGTTGTCGCCTGTTGCGTACTCAGTGCGGACTACTTTCCAAAAGATGCAAAGGTTCTAAAAAAGCCTGAATAGTTAAGCGACCTATTAAAACTATATCGTTTATCGTCATAACAACAAAAAGCACCATACAACTTTTTATTAGCAGCCTTACGTTTACGCTCTGCCACTTTGTCGGCTGAGTACTCGCCAGTCTTTAGTGCATTTTGAGAACACTTCTTTTTACCTTGTTCACTGGTTGCCCCTGTTGATTGTAGCCACGGTTTATAGGTTTTGATTTTTTCAGCTTGAGCCTTACGCTGTTCCTCTGTCCACTGTCTAGCGGCCATGTTTACCCCCAAAAAGATAACTAACAGTTTGTTATAAAATTAGAGTTTAAATGTTTTTATCGTCACCCGTTGCTATAGGTTACACCGTCACCCAAACGCCACACAAAACCAGTATTATCAAGGCTTGCAAAGGGGGTAACGGTGTTGTCTTTTGTGTTGCCTGCCGTCACCATCTACCGTCCGTTTTATTGTACGTTTTGATGCAAGCGTCCGATTTATCTCCTTACTCAATCTCCAACTTTGGCAATCCATTGACAATTTTTAGGGTTTCTAAGCTAACGGTAATCACTCGTTGAAACAGTTCTAAAGGATAGCGTGGGTTGTGCATGGTTTCGTTTGCCCAGTCGTTGGCATCGTTGATAATACCGCTATCTTTATGGGTGCTGACGGCTTGACGTTCAATCACCCATTCTAGGGCTGGTTTTCCATTCACAACATAGTCATACGCTTGTAGCGGTATGCCTGTTAGCGTGATTTTGCTGTTATAGACAACACTGGTTTTGTCGTGTTTTTCGCCATTTTTGCCTTTGGCAAATTTCATTTGAGTGACGTAAAAATCGTCTGATTTGAGTGTGTTTAGGTCACAGTTAAATTTGACGGCATAAGGCGTAACGGTTTCGTAATTGATGTGCAGTTCTGCCAGTTGACGACCTGCTTTACTAAATGCCCAAAAGTCAGCGAGTTGTTTTACACGCGGTATGCGCGGTAGTTCTTTGGTAAGGTTATCGGCATATTTGCTTTTATATTCTTCGCTGTGCAGTAAGCCGTAAATGTAATAAAACAAGTCTTCTTTGCTGATGCTTTGGTCTTGGTAAAAGTCGGTAAAGTGTTTTAAGCCTGCGTCTGTGATGGCATCGCGGCGTGTATAGCCTGTTGTTGTGGGTGTGCTTGGCTCGTCAAATAGGCCGCCTTGTGGGGTTTGTTGGGTTGGTGTGTTGTTGACTTCGTAAAGGTATAGGGGGAAGCATTGGCCATTTGCTTGTAGCTGAATATCAGGTATTACGTTTGATATAATTGCTGAGAAGGCTTTTGGTGTTCCTAAACCAGTCAATGCAATCACCCGATTTTTAACCGATGAATTAGGGAAAATATGGGGCATTTGATAACGACGCTGATTAAAGTCTTTATAAAATAAGTCCATGTTTTGTAAATGGTCGATAAAGCTCCAGTACAAACTCTGTTTGATTATTGCATAAAAATCGTCTAAATTATTTTTTGACTAGAGTCCAACTAATTTTAGTATGCGTCAATATTGATAAACTATCAATTTTGGATATTGTCTTTACTTAGAATCACAAGCTAATGATAACGACTTACTTCTTGATTATAAAAATCAATCATGCCTTGCATATTTTGAGTAAGTTTGATTTGAAAAGTTATAACACCAAGCATCCCGACTTGTTTTACGCCATTTGAATAATTCTCAAAAATCACCACCGCATCTTTATCTTTTTATCTCCTAAACTATAAACTCACTAAAACTATCATCACGTTGATTTAACCAATCATTATGAGCATCAGGCGTAATCGTTTGCCAACCATTAGCAGCGGTAATACCGTTAATGCTATGTAATTGGGTAATTTTTTCTACTTTTGCGCTTGGCTTAAATAATCACCAATATCATAAAAGTAGATTTTACCATGTTCTGTAGCATTGGGATTTTTAACTAAAATACTAATTGCAACACCAGTGATGATATTGAATATATTACCTCCCTCTTTTTTGGCTAAATCTCCATTTTTGCCTCGAATATCGCCTCTAAGACTAAAAATGTACAAACTACTAAATTCGTCCTCCAAACACTTTCTTAACCCACTAGCAACATTAGAACTTATCCAACCTGCGTTTGTTATAAAGCCTACTATTCCAGCATCTTTAATGCGGTCACTTGCCCAACGTATCGCTCTAATATAAGAATCGTACAAGGCGTTTTTATTAGTGGCTTTAGAATGTTCGGCATAGGTACTGCGAATACGCTCATCTAAATGCGGATAACTAACATTGGCGTTATTATCATTCGCACTTTCTTGCCCTGCCGAATAAGGCGGATTACCCATAATCACCTTAATATCCAAACTCTTTTGGCGTTTCCGTCTGGCACTGTTTTTAACCAATAACTTATCAATCATGTCCTCTTTTTCGTACATCTGAAAAGTATCAGTCAAACAAATACCATTAAATGGGGCGTAATCATCTATAATAATATCGTGATAAACCGCCTCAATGTTAATGGCAGCAATGTAATAAGCCAGTAACACCAACTCATTAGCGTGAATCTCGTTTTTATATTTATACGGTAATTGAGCATCTTTAATTAACCCACTTTGCAGCAAGCGCGTAATAAACGTGCCTGTACCTGTAAAGGGGTCAATAATATGCACATTCTTATCGCCCAAGGTTTGGCCAAATTCATTTTTAAGGGCATCGTTAACGCTATGAATAATAAAATCCACCACCTCCACAGGCGTATAAACAATGCCTAAACGCTCGGTCATTTTAGGAAAAGCATTTCTAAAAAACTTATCGTACAGCTCCACAACAATTTTTTGCTTACCTGTCGCACTATCAATGCCTTTGGCGCGTTCTTGCACACTGTCATAAAAGCGTTGTAGGGTGTCGGTTTCTTTGTGTAGTTGATGCTCATGCAGCTTGTCTAGCACATCCTGCATGGCTATGGACATCGGATTAAACTTGGCAAAACTGTAATCACTAAATAAGGCATCAAACACTGGCTTGGTAATTAAATGCTGTGCCAACATCTCCACAATTTCACCATCGGTAATGGCGTTGTTGAGGTCATCACGCAATTCTTCGGCAAAGGCAGTAAACGCGGCTATTTCGGCGGTATTGTCGGGATTATCTAAAATGGCTTGAATACGGCTAATGTGAGTATTGGCAATTTTGGCAATATCGTTTGCCCAATCTTCCCAATGTTGACGATTACCGCACTTTTGTACCACTTTGGCATAAATCGCACGTTCAATTTCACCGACTTCAAATTCCATTTCGTGCTGTTCGTGTGGGTTATTGTCAACTTTTTTACCAATACCAAAACTACCCTTGCCTGCTTGTTGGCGACTGGTTTTACCTTTGGTGAGTTTGGTTTTTGGATTGATTTTGTCGGTAATGGCAATCACTTCCATTTTGGACAACATCTTGGCGTTAAGGTCTAAATCCATTTTGTTAATCATGGCATCAAAACGGTCATCGTGAGAACGTAACGCTTGTAAGACTTGCCAAACGACTTTGTAGGTTTTGTTGTCGTTAAGGGCTTCGTGTGGTTCTACACCAGCAGGAATAACCACAGGTAAAATCACATAACCGCGTTTTTTACCTTCGGCTTTACGCATCACACGGCCAACCGATTGCACTACGTCCACTTGACTATTACGCGGTGTTAAAAACAACACAGCATCAAGGGCAGGTACATCCACACCCTCCGACAAACAACGCACATTAGACAAAATACGACAGGTACTTTCGGGCGTTTCTTCTTTCAGCCAAGTGAGTTTTTCTTCTTTTTGTGAGGCATTCATACTGCCATCAATGTGTTCGGCATGGCATTGCAAATAAGTGTCAATGGTTGCTTGTTGGGCTTCTTGTTCTTGATAGGCTTCAACTACCGCTTGGAACATCTTGGCAATGTTTTTAGAGCTAACTTTGTGGGTATTGCCTTTGTAGCTAGGTTCAATTACCTGACAAAACGCCACAGCACGACGCATGGGGTTTGGGTCGCCGATTAAATCTTCTTGTGTGCCTTGTTTAGATAAAGCCTTCCAACAACCGACAATTTTGGCGGCATCATCGACTTTAAGTTGGTTATCTTCATCTTTTAACAGGTTTTGTAATCGAGCGTTAATATGATTTTCGTCAACCGCTAAGACAATAACCTTGTAATCACACAATAACTCACGTTTAACCGCTTCTGAGAAGTTAATGGTATATAACTCATGGCCAAACAAAGCAGCGTTATCCATTGAGCATAAAGCAACGTTATCTTTATCGGCACTGGCTTTAGCCGCTTCGCCATAAATACGCGGTGTCGCGGTCATGTATAAGCGTTTTTGGGCGTGAATAAACTCGGCATCATGCACTTTAACAAAGTTAGACTCATCGTCACCCTCAAAGGTTGCGCCTGTGGTACGGTGGGCTTCGTCACATATGACTAAATCAAACTCGGCCAGTTGATAAGCATTTTGAGCATCACTGATGACGTTAATAGAGTGATAGGTACTAAAGACAACACTCATGTGGTCATCGTCATGGCGTTTAAGCATTTCTTCGGCTAAACGTTTGGCATCGGTAGTGGCTGGATAACGTAATTCATGGGCAAAGGTTTGCACAATGTCATCGTCTTTTTTACGTTTTTTGCCTACGTCACTGTCACTACAGACCGCAAAACTATGTAGGGGCGTTTCGCTTTCTTGCGTCCACTCGGTTAAGGTTTGCGACAATAACGACAAACTTGGCACTAAAAACAACACACGTTTGCCTTTGCCTGCTAATTTTTCAGAAATTTTTAAGCTAGTAAAAGTTTTACCTGTGCCACAGGCCATAATTAACTTGCCACGTTCGGCAGTGGCAAAACCTTGTTCTACGGCATTAATCGCAGTTTTTTGATGGTCACGTAATTGTTTTTTGGGCTTTAGGACAACTTCTTTTTTGGCTTGATACTGCGACCAATCAATTTGGCTATTTTCTAAATCATTTAAGTCTATTTTACTAACAGGAATGGTTTGATTTTGTAAAGCAGCTTCGGCGTGTTCGCTCCAGTGATTTGTGGTACTCACAATAATACGGTGACTAAAGTCTTTAGTACCTGATGCGGTAAAAAAGCTGTCTATGTCGCTTTTTTTGACGGTGTAATCTGGCGCATAAAACTTACATTGAATGGCGTGATACTCGTTGGTATCGCGCGTTTTGGCCACCAAGTCTATGCCTGCATCTTTGGCATCTTTACCTTGTAATTTTGCCCATTGTGCATACGTCCATACATCGCTATACAAGTCTTTGTAGGTTGCCTCGTTGCGTAAATAAGTACAAAACAATTCCTCAAAGTAAGTACCTTTTTCACGTTCGGTTTGGGCAGCTTGGCGGTAAGTATTGAGTAAGCTATGAAAGGCCGTCATTGTTATATCCCTGAGTAACAAAAAAATCGCGGTTGCAAGCATAAACGTACTTTTTAGAAATACAAATGACTTTTAGGTGTTTACACCACTGTTTACACCTGTTTTGCTGCGCGATGCTAACAGTAAAAAGCCGTTATCTGTCTGTGGACAGGTAAGGCATGGATAGCAAAAAAAGGCTAATTTAGTGCGTACTTCCTTGCGTACTGACGTTTTGCGTACCAGTTTAAAGGTCTGTTTTTTGGTAACTGTCATTTCGCTGTCACCTAAACTGTCAACTACTTGTTTGTCACCTTTTTTACCAATGCTTAAATAGTCTTTTCGGTGCGTACTTCACTGCGCACTTCACTGCGCACTTCACTGCGCACTAAATTACTCACTGTGAACATAACTGTTTTTATGCGATAAGTTATTTACTAAAATCCGAAGTATAAAAACACTAAGATTACACTAAGGTTTTTATCGTGCGTACTGCACCGAAAACTAAAACGCATGATTTTTTTGGAATCAGTAAGAGGCAAAAATTGCCCGTTTTGTTTGTTTCCCGATTTTTTAGGCATCATATAAGCCTTAAAAACTGTCCATTTTGTTCATTTTGCCAGTTTTTGGTACGCTATAAAAAACGGTGATATTACGGTGATATTAGGGCAAGATTAAGGCAAGTTTTTTATAATTTCGCCTCACCATAAAAACGCCTTTTATACTTCGGAATCTCTTATTATCCTATCGCTAAAATATCAACTAAAGACTTACGCTAAAGGTCTGTTGTGTAGTTATGCGCCTTTATTCTGTCGCATATAAAAAAGGCAAGTCTGCACAGAATCGCCACTATTACTTAAGTCATTTGGCGATTGTGTGCAGGACTATTACTTTTAGGCGCATTGCTCTTTTATGATAAAACTCTCACATTTGCGTAAGGTATCAAGTAAAAAAACATCGCCTTCCATCATGCAATGTCCCCCATTGTCTTTAGGTTCTAAAAAAAGACAATCCACGCATTTTACAAGATTCCCGTACCGTAAAAGGTCAAGCGTGTTTATCTGTTGGCTTGTTTTGACTGGGGCAAAAAACGGGTCATTGTCGAACGCGCTTAAATCTACGTCAAATTCGGGCGTTTCTTCTTGCTGTGGTGTGGTTA
>JACKNZ010000034.1 GCA_024234595.1 Moraxellaceae bacterium
TTATATCAAGTCGAAAACCGTGTTTTGACGATTACCCTCAACCGTCCCGAACAAATGAACGCTTTTACCGTAGAAATGGCTAATGAATTAGAACACGCCTTTAAAACGGCCAGTGATGATGACAATGTGGGTGCAATTGTCGTGACAGGCGCAGGCAAAGCCTTTTGTGCAGGCATGGATTTAAGCAAACAAGGTAATGTCTTTGGTTTAAATGAACAATTACAACCCACAATAGCCGATATGGAACAACGCTTAGATGACGAGACCATGATTGCAGGAGTACGAGACACAGGTGGTCGTGTCACCTTGGCTATTTTTGATTGCAAAAAACCTGTCATTGGCGCGATAAATGGCGCAGCCGTAGGCATTGGCGCAACCATGACCTTGGCAATGGATATTCGTTTAGCCTCCTCAAAAGCACGGATTGGTTTTGTGTTTGGCAAAATTGGGATTGTACCAGAAGCCTGCTCCAGCTGGTTTTTGCCGCGTATTGTGGGCATTAGCCAAGCCTTAGAATGGGTATATAGTGGTGATATTTTAACGGCCGAAGAAGCCCAACAAGGCCGTTTAGTCAAAGCGGTTTATAGCCCAGAAACCTTGTTAGAAGAAGCGTATAAACTCGCTCATAAATTTATTGATAATCGTTCACCTGTTGCTATCGCCTTTGCTCGACAAATGATGTATCGCAATGCTGCACAAGCACATCCCATTGAAGCACATAAAGTTGATTCTTTGGCAATGTTTTACACCAGTCTTGAAGATGGCAAAGAAGGCGTAAAATCCTTTTTAGAAAAACGCGCCCCTGAATTTACAGGCAAAGCCAGTCAAATGCCTGAATTTTATCCTTGGTGGAAATAACAAACCATGCCCGAACTTCCCGAAGTCGAAACCACTAAGCAAGGCTTAATACCACTCTTAGGCCAGCAAATTACGGCAGTCAACATCCGACAGCATCGCCTACGCCAACTCGTTCCAAATGAGTTACATCAATCGGTAGGCGCACAGTGTTTGAGCCTCTCTCGACGTGGCAAATATATTATTTTGCAAACCAGTCAAGGAAATATACTGATTCACTTGGGCATGTCGGGCAGCTTACGCTTATGCTCGCCTCAAGAAGAATACCGCAAACACGACCATGTGACGCTCAATTTTGACAATCAACTGTCGCTACGTTATCACGACCCCCGCCGTTTTGGACTATTTTTATGGCTTAATACCGACCCACTGCAACACGCTTTAATAGCCTCTTTGGGCGTTGAACCTTTAGCAACAGATTTTACCGCTGACTACTTATACCAAAAAAGCCGTAACAAAAAACTCGCCATCAAACAATTTATTATGGATAGTCATATTGTGGTAGGCGTGGGTAACATCTACGCCAACGAGGCTCTTTTTGCGTCCAAAATTCATCCTTTAACACCTAGCAATCAGCTACAGTTGGCAGACTATCAACGTTTACAAAGGCATATTGTTGACATTTTAAGCGCAGCGATTATAAGAGGCGGCACTACCTTACGCGATTTTGTAAATAGCCAAGGCGAAATGGGCTATTTTCAACAAGAGTTAATGGTCTATGGCAAAGAAGGCCAACCGTGCATTATTTGTCAAAAACCACTGCAATTAGTGCGTATAAACAAGCGAAGTACGATATACTGTTCACAATGTCAGCCAGCTTTTTGCAGCTAGGGCTTGCATCTCTACATAACAACGATTAGATTCAACACAATAAAAATTTATAGCCATTAGCCACAATTAGCTCACAAATTAACGCTATGTTTGCTTAATTTTATTGATTAGAATCGTGATATAGGCTGTTGATATTAGACTCAATCAACACTTTACTTCTTAACAAGGAGATTATAATGAGTTTGTTTTCTCGCCGTACATTAAGCACAGGTGCGTTTTTATTGGCAACGCTCAGCGCGACGCCCTCCTTTGCCGAAGAATTTATGGATGACCAAGTGAATACTCGTCCCAGTGCTGGCGCAATGGCCTTAGACGTAGTTGTCGCTCGTCCTATGTTATTTGCTTTAACCTTAGGTGGTACTGCCGCTTTTGTTGCTTCCTTACCCTTTACTGCCCTAGGTGGTAATGTCGAAGAAGCAGCCAAAACCTTAGTTATCGGACCTGCCAAATCAACATTTACCCGTTGTATGGGATGTACTGCCACTCAAGACGCGCTTAAAGATAGAGAGATGGTTAAATAACAATTTGCTTTTTGCAAATAAAAGTAGCTTTTTGCAAAAAACTTGCTAAAATGCGCGCAGGATTAAAAGATTTAATCCCTTTTCACCCCGCCAATCCTACTTGTTGGTGGGGTTTTTTTATGCCCGTAATTTAAGCTTTTCGACTTTGACTAGCAAATCTTCATTGCTTTCGACATGACGTGGGTCTAAAGGAATACAACTGACTGGACACACTGTTTGGCATTGTGGTTCGTCAAAATGACCCACACACTCAGTACACAAACCTGCATCTATCTCATAAATGTCTGGCCCTTGAAAAATGGCTTTGTTAGGACAAACAGGTTCACACACATCACAGTTAATACATTCATCGGTAATCATCAGTGCCATAACAATTAACCTTGCACTGCAAATTTGCGATTAAAGGCAGCCACCACGTCGGGCGAAACAAACTTAGACACATCGCCACCCAAACGAGCAATTTCTCGTACCAATGTAGAGGAAATAAAAGATAAATTCTCGGAAGGGGTTAAAAATACCGTTTCAAAATCTTCCACCAACTGTCGGTTCATATTGGCGAGTTGAAATTCATATTCAAAATCTGATACTGCACGCAAACCTCTCAAAACCGCGGTTGCCTGCTGCTCTTGCACGAACTTAGCTAATAATTGACTAAAACCACAGACCTTAACATTAGGTAAGTGAGCAGTTACTTGGCGTACCAACTCCACACGCTCGTTTAAATCAAATAATGGCTTTTTGTGATGCCCTGCCGCTACCGCTACCACCACTTCATCAAATAAACGTGAAGCTCTTTCAACAAGGTCTTTATGGCCATTGGTAATAGGGTCAAACGTACCAGGGTAGATAACACGGGTAAAGGTCATGGGCAAAGCCTCCATATTCAATTCATTCTTAGACAGTCGTTAAACGCGCTAATAGTACCCAAATATGCAGGCTTTCGCAAAAGCATTACTCAGGCGTAATCGTTGCTACTGCCCTGCCTAACTTTTCTTCTGGCCATGCTTTTACTTCGCCTAAAGAACCATCAGCCGTAATTGTTGTGCCTAAACCCGCTTTATCAAGCTCCACTTGGCCTTTGTCATTTTTTACATATACACCTTTACCACTCAGCATAATGACATCCAAAGCTCCATCAGGGCTTACACCATAGCCTCCCCAAAAATCAGTACCACGTACACCAATCGTGGCAACAGATGTTTTAACTTCAAATTTATGTGGACGTTTGGTGATTGAGCCTGTAATACTTCTAAACGCCCCCTGTAATAAATCAAACAATGCTACGTTTGGCTGTTTGCGATAAATTTTATATTCCTTAATCACTAATGCACTATCTTTACCTACCGTCAGCTTAGTGCCATCACGCAACTTTAATTCGGCTATTGAGCCAAACGCTGTGGTAAATTTATCGCCTTTACAAATTTTTGTCCCCTCTGTTGGTGTGATGGTGTTGTTATGACGCTCTAGCTCAACCTTTCCTTTAATTTGTGTTACTTCACCCACTCGACACTGATGACGCGGTGTATGGTCGGCCAATACTTGCGTGCTCAAGCCCAACAAAATAGGCAATAGATAAATTTTCTTCATAAAACATACTCTACTCATAACAGCATTTTTATCCTAAAAAAATACGGACTAGACCTTATTTTTTGGACACCTTCGTGACGATTGAAACATATCTCTTTTAGCAAGTTATTTTGGTGCTGTCAGCTGATTATCTTTGCTACAATTTATACAGTTTGTAAACAGATGTGATTGTGATACAGAGAAGATAAGGACTTAAACACTACTTTTAGGCACAATAGCACCATAATTTTAGTTGTAGATTAAAGAGATATGAATAAAAAACACGATTCTGGTTCTAATACCATTGCCCAAAACAAACGGGCGCGTCACGATTATTTTATTGAAGACACCTTTGAGGCTGGCATAGTGTTGCAAGGTTGGGAAGTAAAAGCCTTGCGAGCAGGCAGAATGTCTTTAGTGGACTCTTATGTGATATTAAAAGATGGCGAAGCTTTTTTACTAGGTTCCAACATTACGCCTTTGCTGTCGACCTCTACTCATTATGTACCAGAAGCGACTCGCACCCGTAAATTATTACTCAATAGACGCGAAATTAACCGTTTAATTGGTGCTGTACAACAAAAAGGTTATACCTGTGTGGCTTTGTCTTTTTATTGGAAAAACGGTTTAGCTAAATGTCAAATTGGTTTAGCTAAAGGCAAACAACTGCACGACAAACGCCATGCCGAAAAAGACCGCGACTGGCAGCGCGAAAAACAGCGTATTTTTAGAAATAACTAAAAATTACACGTTAACCACCTTGAAAACACAAAGCTTGCCTAGATATATGATATATTAGTAAAACTTTGGGGATGACATGGCTTCGACGGCGGTGATGAAACTCTGAGGTGCATGTCGAGAGTGAGGTACCTCTCGTAAATACAAATCTCAAAATATAGTCGCAAACGACGAAACCTACGCACTCGCAGCTTAATAGTTAGCGAAACAATGAACCCATGTGTCGGTGGCTGGGGGATTTGGGCGTAACGCTACACTGACTACGCTTTGTGTCTTGTCTCGCGGCACAAATCTAAAACTTAGAGAATCGTTGGCTACACCCTGTTTGTCGGGTCGGAGTCGATTAAAACAATAGACATAACTAAACATGTAGAGCCAAGAGCGTAGTGCTGACGGACGCGGGTTCAATTCCCGCCATCTCCACCATTTGATATTTCAATAAGCTACAAAAAACTCCAAAACCCTAATAAAAACCGCTACTTAGCGGTTTTTTTATGCACAATCAAATCCAAAGAACCTTAATACCATCTAATTCATTTTTACGGTAACCTCAACGGTAACGGCACTTTTCGCTAGGTTGTTACCGTAATGTCTTACTCCAAAGAGCTACAAAAACTAGATTCTTGCTTTGCAACTTCCATGACTTTAACTCAGTCTTACGCCCTATTTTCATTTAGACGACACATCAAAAATCATTATCTCAAGTCAATTTCTTCACAGGCTCTTATTGCTCACTTTGCAAAAGAATTGTTAACTTTTGTAAATAAACGTCTCATTTATCCCTCAAATTTTCATCTAACTAAATCTAACAAGCCACCAAAAGAACCAATAAAGCTCAAAAATTTAACTCAACCCATTGAATTTACTTACTTTTATTTAAAGCCTATATTTTAAAGTAGTACTTAACGAAGACGTTGTTAAGTTCTACCCCCATTTTTATTTTATTGGAGCAAAAAAATGTCATTAACCGATACGCGCTGTAAGGGAGCAAAACCTCAAGAGAGTGACTATAAAATATCTGACGGAAAGGGACTGTATATGATTGTCAAAACCACTGGGGCTAAATGGTGGCGTTTTGATTATAGCTTTGACGGTAAGCGTAAAACGCTATCTTTAGGGACATACCCCGACATCAGCTTAAAAATTGCGAGAGAGAGACGTGACGAATATCGGCGCATGGTAGCGACAGGTATTGACCCCTCCGCCAATCGCAAAGCCAGTAAATTAGTTGAATCCATTGAGGTAAAAGACTGTTTCAAACTAATTGCTGTTGAATGGCTGAATGTTAAAAAATCTGAATGGGTTTCTAGCCATTATTCAAAAATTGAATCCCGTTTACAACGAGACATTTTTCCATGGATTGGCGATAAATCAATCATCGAAATTAAACCGATTGAAATTTTAAATGTCTTAAAACGTATTCAAGATAGAGGTAGTCTTGAAACAGCTCATCGTGCAAAATCTGATATTAGTCAAATTTTTCGTTATGCCATTCAAACCGATAGAGCGCAAAATAACCCTACAATTCATTTAGGCGGTGCACTCAAAACTCCCAAAGAAAAGCACATGGCCTCTATTGTTGAGCCTGAAAAAGTTGGAGATTTGCTACGTCAAATTGACAGCTATGAAGGCACATTTATTGTACGTTGTGCCTTACAACTTGCACCTTTAGTCTTTGTAAGGCCTGGCGAGCTAAGACAAGCTCAGTGGAAAGATATTAACTTAGAAACGGCTGAGTGGCGATTTAAAGCCAGCAAAACACATCAAGACCATATTGTGCCACTATCCAAACAAGCCGTAGAAATTTTGAAAGCCATTCAGCCCTATTCAGGTCATGGTTTATATGTATTTCCTAGTTTGCGTGGCGATGATCGTCCGATGAGTAATAATGCCATTTTATCCGCATTTAGACGTATGGGCATTGAAAAAGAAGAAATGTCAGGACATGGTTTTAGAGCAATGGCTAGAACACTTTTAGCAGAGCGACTTCGTTTTCCTGATGGAATTATTGAACATCAATTAGCACATCAAGTGCGTGATGTGCATGGTCGTGCTTATAATCGAACCAGCTTTCTAAATGATCGCAAAAAAATGATGCAAGACTGGGCTAATTATCTTGATAATCTTAGAAAAGGTGAAGACGTTTTACCTGATGGCTTTACACCTCTTCACTCAATGCAGTATTAAACTAATGGTAATCATTATTGTCAGCTTATAGAACTAAGCATGAGCTGACTATAATTATGACTGGTTTTGAAAGTAAGGTATGAAATTACAGATTATGCAAATATGGACTGTTCAAGCTGCTAAAGCACACTTTAGTGAACTGTTACGTGCCAGTATCACCCAAGCCGTGCAGATGATTACCATACATGGCAAAGAAACAGCAGTTTTAATTCCTATTGCAGAATGGCAACGCTTGCAACAAAAGTAACCTAGCTTAAGGTCATTGTTACTTGCGACATCTACCGCTGAATTGGATATTCCCGAACGAGGCAAACAACAGCGACGCAATATTGAGTTATCTCAATAGTCCCATGTATTTATTGCAAGTTCAAACCGCATAGTGCAGCGTTTTCTGGTTGTAGGCTACGCTAGATGTACTCCATCCTTTTTTAACGCCAATAGCTTAGTTGTTTACCATCATTCCAAAAAATTTCAAATACATATTACTTAACTGAGTACATCACACTCATTTCTTCCAAACCTTATACAGCCTCATATCACGTCGGTGGTATGGGGCTTTATGCTTTTATAGGATTCATCATCATGACTATGCGTTGTCCATATTGTTTGTCGTATCAGGTCGATACTTTAAATCAGGCTAAAAAGACTGGCAGTGCTGTGGGTACGGTTGCAGGAGCAGCTAGTGGTGCGTCTGCTTCATTTAACGGAGCGAGAGTTGGAGCATCTATTGGTGCCATCGTTGGCCCTGTCGGTTCAGTGGTTGGTGGTTTTGCAGGAGCATTATTAGGTGGTTTTCTTGGCGGTGTAGCAGGTGGTACGGCTGGAGCTAAACTCGGTGAATTTGTTGATGATAACATTTTAGATAATTACAAGTGCTTACGTTGTGGTTATACCTTTAGTGAACCTCGTCAGTATTAAGTCCATCCCCCTCTCGTCTTTTTAGTCTTTTCGTTTTCCTTGTTTTCTTAATCTCGTTATTTACTGTCCTTTTCAATGTTATTTCTCTCATCTTTAGCCGTATATGTTAATGCGTCTCATTTGCTTTTAACTATACTTTATTGATGATAGGTTTTTTATCTTTCATTTTCGGAGAATTTATCATGTCACATTTAGTCGAATCGATGGCTTATGTCGGTGCAACCCCATGGCACGGTTTAGGTAATCATTTAGAAGAGCAACAGCCCTTAGAGGTTTGGGCTAAACAAGCAGGCATGGATTGGTCTATTCTAGAAGCTCCTGTACGTTTTATGACAGGTGATGAACAAACCTCCTCTATTCGTACCTTTGCTGATAATAAGGTGTTGTATCGTTCTGATACAAATGCTCCTTTGTCGGTAGTGAGTCAGCGTTATCAGGTGGTTCAACCGCGTGAAATTTTAGAGTTTTATCGCGATTTAACCGAAGTCTCTGGTTTTGAATTAGAAACGGCTGGGGTTTTAAAAGGCGGTCGTAAGATTTGGGCATTGGCTAAAACAGGTCAGTCAATGAGCTTACGTGGTAATGATGTGACTAATGGCTATTTGCTGTTGGCTACCGCGTGTGATGGCACATTAGCCACAACGGCTCAATTTACCAGTATTCGGGTGGTGTGTAATAACACCTTAGCCGTTGCTTTAAATGGTCAAGGTCAGGCGGTGAAAGTTCCTCACAACACGACCTTTGATGCACAAGCGGTGAAAAAGCAATTGGGTGTCTCTGTGTCAGCATGGGATGATTTTATGTATCGCTTAAAGACCTTAAGTGAACGTAAAGTCAAAAGTGCTGAGGTAGATAAGTTTTATGCCAAAGTCTTTGGTGATGCCGCGATGAAAGGTCAAGCCAGTATGCAGTCGTTTGAACGGACGATGGCGAAAGCGAAAACCTTGTTTGAGGGTCAAGGATTGGGGTCGGAGTTATCGTCTGCTAAAGGCACGGCGTTTGGTTTATTAAATTCAGTGACCGAGTTTGTTGACCATCAGCGTAAGGCACGCAGTATTGACCATCGTTTAGATTCGGCATGGTTTGGGCAGGGAGCAACCATTAAGCAACGAGCTTTAGATGAAGCGTTACGGTTGGTGTCGGCTTAGCTTATGTGTGAGTTGTGAGCCAGTTTTATTTAATTCAACTGCCTTATTTTATATCTGTTAAAGCACGGTGAAGTGATGGTCATCGTGCTTTTTTTATGCCGTTTATTTCTTCATTTCATGCTAATTCCTAGGAGCGTATTTATGTTTGGCTATAGTCCGCAAGGGTTTGAAGCCTTGTCAACCAATCGTCAACGGCTATTAGATGCTTTGAATGCTGCTGCCATTACCGAGGTGACGGTTCGTTATTTTGGTGGAGGTGATGAAGGTGATGTCAGTGAGGTGATTGTTCAACCTGAGTCGTGCTTGCCACAGTTAAACACGCAGCGTTTAGTGTATTGCTATGCGCGTGGCGAATACCGCGAAGGGGCTTGTTATTACTTTTTAGAAGATAAGGAGGTGTTGCTTGATGATGCGTTACGCGACTTTGTGTTCACTTGGGTAGATAGCCATCACAGCGGTTGGGAGAACAATGAAGGCGGGTCGGGGGTGATGACCATTCATGTCGCCGAAGACGATTTTTTATTGGAGCATAGTGATTATTACACCGAAAGCCGTGATTTTGCCTACAGTCTGTAAAGCCCTACCCACACGTATCTCTCTATTCAAGTTAAGTCTATTTCATTCCGTGTTATTCAACTTTTTCATGGAGAAAGTTTATGTCTATTACACCATCTGCCTCTGATTATCATAATCCCGAAGCCATTGCCATTATTCAGGCTAATCGTGATTTGTTATTACACACCATGCCCTCATTAGGTATTAGTGAAATTACTATCGAATATGAAAGCTATGCTGATTCAGGCGATGTCACGGCCTTAAAGGTATTCCCTGAAAGTCAGTTAACGCAGATTGACAAATGCCAACTGTCCTATCAATTTTTAATCCTTGCACGTGATACACAAGGTCAATATTACCGTGCAGGTGAGGTCAAACAAGTGTCGATGCGTGTGGCCTTATGTGATTTTGCCTTAAGCTGCTTAGGGATTAAATACCCTGATTGGGATACCGAAGAAGGGGCTGAGGGTAAAGTGATTTTAGATGCAGATGAGCAGCGTTGTGAATTGATTCATACCCAATTTTTTATGGAATATGCCCGTCATTCACCCTATCACGATACAAGCAAACCAGCGGTCAATAATACGCTGATTTAGTGAGTTTACTTGCCTTTTCCCAGTGATACTTTTTTAAAGTTATCCGTTGTTATGCCTTGATTTCATCCGCCCTGTTGCTGTTTAGCACAGGGCTTTTTTTATGCCCTTTTTTCTTAATTATCGTTATTAAGTTGGAGTTTTATCATGATGGGTTACAGTCCTAAATCTTTCGAGGCGGTGCGTGCTAATCGTCAACCGCTACTCACTGCCCTTGCTGCCTTAGCCATTACCCAATTAGTGGTGCGTTATGAAGGCGGCGGCGATTCAGGTGATGTCTGTGAATTAGAGATTTTTCCTGAATCATTAGCACAAGCCAATATTGCAAACACGTTAAAAACACAGCAACTCACGTATCACTGTTTAGCGGGTGAATATCAAGACGGTGAATATCGTTACTTTTTACAGGAGCAACAATCTTCCATTGATTCAGCCTTACGTGATTTTGTGTTGACGTGGGTTGATGCTCATCACGGGGGATGGGAAAACAACGATGGTGGTTCAGGGACGATGACCATTAACGTGACTGAGGGAACGTTTCGTTTAGAACATAGCGAGTATTATACGGAGTGCAGCAATTATGAATACGATTTATAAGGCTGACTCATGCTGTGTTCCATCCGTACAAGCCATTCATATTTCCCTTGGGGCTTATGGTCGTTTAAGCCATCAACAAGCGATTCAATTGGCTTTAGATGTTACACCACGAGAGCCATTACTCGGTTATCTGTCCACAAAACGCTTACAAATTTGTCCGCAGAATTTGGGGCAATTTACCCCTGAATTAGCGTTGCAATTAAAAGCCGAATTAGCTCACATTGAGTTTCGCTGTCATGCCAATGTCCATATCGAAAGACAGCATAAAATCGTGGATATTGCTGATTGGCCACATGAAAAAGATTGGTTTAAACAAATGGCGCATTTATCGCAGTTGCTGGATGCGCCTGTTTATACCGCTCATGCAGGTAAACGCGGTACTTGTTCAGTTGCTGAGGTTTTACAGTTTACTCAAGCGATTGAGGATTTGTTTGGCATACCTGTCGGTATTGAAGGTCACTACCCTACACCAAATGGTAAACATCATTGGCTAATCAGTACATGGCAAGAATATCAACAACTGCTCGAATTTGGGGTGAATTACGCCTTAGATTTGTCGCATTTGAATATTTTGGCGGTACAGACGAATCATGTGGAATGGAGTTTGGTACATGAATTACTCAGCAGTCCCCACTGTTTAGAAATTCATCTCAGTGATAATCACGGTTATGGCGACCAACATTTACCGCTGAGTAACCCTGATGCGTTGCCGTGGTGGTGGTCATTACTCAGTTCGGCTAATCCTAATGCAACCATCTTTTCAGAAGGGAGGCAAAATCTACCTAGTGCAATCATAGCCTGAATAGCCTGCTAATCCCCCTTTGATAATTTCTTTCATTCACTCAAGCATAGTCTGTCATGCAGGCTGTGCTTTTTTTATGTCGAGGTTTTTATGGAATATCAACATACTGAACAATCGCCATCAACTTCATTGGCGGTTGTATCACATCAACCGCTGGCCATTGGTACAGCTACGCCTGTTAATTCAGACAACTCCCTGTCTTTAACCGTACTGAGTGAGCAATCCACTAAAGCCCACACCCACACTGCCAACGCGATTCGCCTCATCAGCACCAAAGGCTTAAGTCGTCGTGAATGGTTAGCGGTGCGTAAACAAGGTATTGGCGGTAGTGATGCTGCCGCAGCTGTTGGTTTAAATCCCTATCAATCCCAGTTGGAATTATGGATGATTAAAACAGGTCGTTTTAGCGAAAATAGCCCTGATGAGTCTGAAACGAAACTCGATATAGACTCTAAAATGTATTGGGGTCAAATTTTAGAACCGATTGTCGCCCAACATTACACCAAAGTCACAGGCCGTAAAGTGCGTAAGGTCAATGCGATTCTACAACATGCCGATAGTGATAAATCGTGGATGTTGGCCAATATTGATTATCGAGTCGTTGGTAGTGATGAGGTACAACTACTGGAGTGTAAAACCGCAGGCGAATATGGGGCAAAG
>JACKNZ010000035.1 GCA_024234595.1 Moraxellaceae bacterium
CAATAAAATCGGCTAAAGAATAATTGGGTTTGCCACTGACTTTGTCACTTTGTTGACGTAAATTATGCAAGGTGTGAATCACTGTTTGGCGTGATTCATCGGCATACACTTCAATATCATCATCATTGATTTGGGCAGCAGGCCAAAAACCAATCACGCCATTGGCGGTTAATAGTTTTTCACCAATCAACTTATCCAATAAGGCTTGGGCATCGTTGTATAAACGAGTTGCTTCAACACCAACGACTTCATCTTTTAAAATGGCAGGGAACTTACCAGCCAAACTCCATGTGATGAAAAAAGGTGTCCAGTCAATATAAGGACGAACATCGGCTAAAGGTACATCTTTTAACACGGTCACGCCCAATTGTTTGGGTTTGGGTGGTGTGTAGTTAGCCCAATCGTGTTGATATTTTTCGGCAATAGATTGTGCGTAACTGAGTTTAGCGGCTTTAGGTTGACGGTTGGCATGACGCTCACGCACTTCAGCATATTCGGCACGACGTTCAGCAACAAAAACAGGTTTCATTTCTGGCGAGAGTAGGGAAGTCGCCACACCCACAGCGCGTGACGCATCGGTGACATAAATCACACCATCATTATGATATTGCGGGTCAATTTTTACTGCTGTATGGGCTTTCGAGGTGGTTGCACCACCAATCATCAGTGGAATGTTAAAGCCTTGACGCTGCATTTCACGCGCCACATACACCATCTCATCTAAGCTAGGGGTAATCAAACCCGACAAGCCAATAATATCGACTTTTTCTTTAATGGCGACATCAAGGATTTTTTCGCAAGGCACCATCACCCCTAAATCAACAATGTCATAACCATTACAACCCAAGACCACACCAACAATATTTTTGCCAATATCGTGAACATCGCCTTTAACCGTGGCCATTAAGATTTTACCTTTGGATTGGCCAACGACTTTTTCGGCTTCAATGTAGGGGTTGAGCCATGCAACCGCTTGTTTCATCACCCGTGCCGATTTCACCACTTGTGGCAAAAACATTTTACCTGCGCCAAACAAATCACCCACCACATTCATGCCAGCCATTAAAGGCCCTTCAATCACGTCTAAGGGGCGTTTGCTTTGTAAACGGGCTTCTTCGGTGTCTTCGTTAATAAACGTGGTAATACCTTTTACCAGTGCATATTCCAAGCGTTTTTCAACCGATTGATTGCGCCACTCAAGGGTTTCAGGTGCAGCATTGTCGTTGGTTTTGCCATGTTCACGGTATTTGTCGGCAAGGGCTAATAGTTTTTCGGTGGCTTCATTACCGCTTTCACCTTGATTGCGGTTAAGAATCACGTCTTCAACGGCATCTTTTAACTCAGCAGGAATATCGTCATAAATCGCGAGTTGTCCCGCGTTAACAATACCCATGGTCATGCCTTGTTTAATACAGTGATATAAAAACACCGCATGAATCGCTTCGCGGACTGGCTCGTTACCACGGAAAGAGAACGATACGTTAGAAACACCACCCGAAATCATCGCATGGGGTAGGTTTTGTTTAATCCAACCAGTCGCTTCAATAAAGTCCACCGCATAGTTGTTGTGTTCTTCAATACCTGTGGCAACGGCAAAAATATTCGGGTCAAAAATAATATCTTCGGCTGGAAAGCCAACTTCATCAACCAAGACTTGATAAGAACGCTCGCAAATTTCACGTTTACGTGCAGCGGTATCTGCCTGACCAGCTTCATCAAAAGCCATGACAATAATGGCTGCACCATAACGGCGGCACAGTTTGGCTTTTTGCACAAACTCTTCGTGGCCTTCTTTCAGCGAAATGGAGTTAACAATCGGTTTGCCTTGTACACATTTTAAACCTGCCTCAATGATTTCCCACTTGGAGGAGTCAATCATAATCGGCACACGCGAAATGTCGGGTTCAGAGGCAATTAAGTTCAAAAAAGTGACCATTGCCGCTTGCGAATCCAACATGCCTTCGTCCATGTTGATGTCGATAATTTGCGCGCCACTTTCAACTTGTTGTCGTGCCACATCTAAGGCTTCGGCATAGTTTTGTTCACGAATTAAACGAGCAAACTTTTTTGAGCCTGTCACGTTGGTACGTTCACCGACGTTAACAAATAACGAGTCTTTGGTGATGTTATAGGCTTCTAAACCTGATAAACGACAAGCAGGTTCAATAGTTGGAATAACGCGAGGTGCGAGATCTTTTACGGCATTATAAATGGCCGAAATATGGTCGGGAGTCGTACCACAACAACCGCCAACAATGTTGACTAAACCACTTTGGGCAAATTCACCCACCATTGCCGCAGTTTGGGCAGGGGTTTCGTCATATTCACCAAAGGCATTAGGCAAGCCTGCATTAGGGTGTGCAGAAACACAAATATCAGCTTTTTCGCTTAATTCTTTAATATAAGGGCGCATGGCATCTGCACCCAACGCGCAGTTAAAACCAATACTTAATAAGTCCCCATGACGCACGGAGTTCCAAAAAGCTTCAGCCGTTTGACCCGATAAAGTACGGCCAGACGCATCGGTAATCGTGCCAGAAATCATTACAGGTAAAATCGTGCCTGTGTCATCAAAATATTTTTGTACGGCAAACAAGGCCGCTTTACAGTTTAGAGTGTCAAAAACGGTTTCAATTAACAAAATATCTGCGCCACCATCGACTAAGCCTTTGGTTGCTTCCACATAGTTTTCGACTAATTCATCAAAAGTGACATTACGATAAGCAGGATTATTGACATCAGGCGAAATAGAGCAAGTCCGTGACGTTGGGCCAAGTACCCCTGCCACAAAACGTGGTTTTTCGGGCGTTTTTGCACTCCACGCTAAGGCGACTTGTTTGGCCAAACGCGCTGCTTCCACATTTAACTCATACACCAACGCTTCCATATGGTAGTCAGCTTGTGAGACTTGGGTGGAGTTAAACGAGTTGGTTTCTAAAATGTCTGCACCTGCCGCACAATAGGCATCATGAATTTCGGCAATGACATTCGGTTTAGTTAAGACTAATAAATCGTTATTACCTTTTACGTCATGTGGCCAATCAGCAAAACGTGACCCACGATAATCGGCTTCTTGTAATTTATAACGCTGAATCATTGTTCCCATCGCACCATCAATAATCAAAATGCGTTGTTGTAAAGCGTTTTTTAATAAGTCAGAACGAGAAGCTGTCATGGTGTGTATCTATCAGTTATAAAAACGAGGGTGGCTATTTTAACAAAAATGTCTTCATTTCGCACAAAACAATTCTTAATCCTGAGCTAATTACTAGGTTATTAAAAATCAGGTATAATCAATCAAATTTTTTGTTTCGAGAAGGTTATGAGCAATTTAAACATCAACATCACCGAATCCGCCCAAGCGTATTTACGCGAGTTATTAGCCAAACAAAATAGCGAAGGCATTGGCGTGCGTATCTTTGTAGAGCATGCAGGCACACCGAAAGCAGAGTGTTGCATGGCCTATTGCACCCAAGGCGAAGAACAAGATGATGATATTAGGTTGGCAATGGATGGTTTTCCTGCTTTTATCGAATTCAAAAGCTCGCCTTATTTAGAAGATGCCGTGATTGACTACAATAAAGACCGTTTTGGTGGTCAATTAACCTTTAAAGCACCAAAATCTAAAGTGCCTTTATTGGGTGAAAACAGTTCACTTGAAGAACGTATTAACCATGTGTTGTTTAGTGAGGTTAATCCCAGCTTAGCAGCGCATAATGGTAATGTTAGCTTATTAGAAGTGTATGAAGATACTGAACATGGTTTAACTGCGGTATTAAAATTTGGTGGTGGTTGCCAAGGCTGTTCAGCTGTTGATATGACCTTAAAACAAGGTGTAGAAACGACCTTAAAAGCCAATATTCCTGAGTTGCAACGTGTGACTGACAGCACCGACCATAGTCAACGTGATAACGCTTATTTTAAATAAAAAAGGGGGCTAAAAGCCCCCTAATAATTACTTAAGCCAATGTCCACTCAAAAGGCACACCATCGCGGCCTCTAAATGCCAACATTAGTGTCTCACGCATAAAGGTAAGATTTTCGGGCGTGTAGGGCATGGCTTGATGTTTGCCCCACACAGGCTGTGGCCAAGCGGCATCGTTGCTGTAACGCACGACATGATGAACATGTAGTTGAGGCACTAAATTACCAATGGCAGCAACATTCATTTTTTCAGCACGAAAATACTTGGCTAATTGTTCGCTTACCCAAGAGGATTCACGTAATAATTGTTGTTGGTCACGCACTGATAATTCGTAAACCTCACGGACACTAGGAACGCGCGGTACAAGTACCAACCAAGGATAGTGCATATCGTTCATTAAACGACAAGTGCTTAAAGGAAAATCACCTAATGGTAAGGTGTCTTCGGCTAAACGCGGATGCAGTGTAAACATACAAACTGTTCCTTAAAATATAACCGTGTGCTGTGTTAAACAGTGACTTAAAGCAAGTTTGTGAGGCTAATTGGCGTATCATTTTGGCTTGCTGATGATTGATATTTACGAGGCAATCTATCATTTGCACGTCCAACTCTGCATCGTATGCAGATTGATACAACCCTAATTGGCCTATTTATTTGCTAACGGCCTAAAAAAAAGCCCGCTAATGGCGGGCTTTCGGAATATGGCGTCCCCACGGGGATTCGAACCCCGGTTACCGCCGTGAAAGGGCGATGTCCTAGGCCTCTAGACGATGGGGACCGAATGTTCTTCAAGATTAAATTTGGTGGAGCTAAGCGGGATCGAACCGCTGACCTCTACAATGCCATTGTAGCGCTCTACCAACTGAGCTATAGCCCCAAACCGTCATCTTGAGCCGCGTATATTAGGCAGCGCAAAGGCACTTGTCAAATGCTATCATCATAAAATCCATCCAAAAATGTATTGATTGTCTGTTTTCTAGTCTAAAAACAGTAACTCGGTATTAGCCCCTAATACCGTTAGATTTTGAGTGCTGACTCTTTCGGTACAAAAACGTAATAAATAGTGTTGTCCACCAGCCTTAAATCCTGTGCCAGATAATCCTTCCCCACCAAAGGGTTGACAAGCAACCTGTGCGCCAATTTGATTGCGATTGATGTATAAATTACCTACTTGTGCTTGTTGTTGAATGTGTTTGATGTGCGATTCGATGCGACTATGGACACCTAAAGTTAAACCATAGCCTGTTTGGTTAATATGTTGAATTACCTCATGTAATTCGTGATGTTGCCATGTGACAATATGTAATATCGGGCCAAACACTTCGTGTTGTGGCAAATTAGCACGCTTAAGCAAAAAGGCTTGTGGTGCAACATAATAGCCTTTGCTGCATTCGGCAGATAAAGTGGCGTGTGCATGCCACAAAGCCTGAGGCTGGAGCTGTTGGCAATAATAGTGCAAATGTTGCTGGCTATGCGCGTTAATGACCGAGCTAACATCACTCTGCAAATGTTGACTATGACCAATATGCCAAGTTGCCAACATACCGTTTAATCGTTCTAGTACAGCAGGCGCAATGTCTTGTTGTAACCATAAAATTCGTAAAGCAGAACAGCGTTGACCAGCACTGTTAAAGGCAGACACCATAACATCATGTGCTAATTGCTCAGGTAGCGCGGAGCTGTCGGCAATCATGGCATTAAGGCCACCTGTTTCGGCTATTAGCGGAATAATTGCTCCCTGACGTGCTGCCAGTGTTTGGTTAATATGCTGAGCGGTAGCGGTTGAGCCTGTAAACACCACGCCTGCCAATAATTCATGTTCAAGCAAACAATCACCTAAGTCATGGCTGTTGGCAAACACCAATTGCACAATATGTTTGGGTAATCCTACCTCTAGCCATAAATCCAGTACGCGTTGGGCAATCAGAGGGGTGTCGTTGGCAGGTTTAGCAATCACGGTATTGCCAGTGACTATCGCCGCCGCAATTTGACCAATAAATATCGCTAAAGGAAAATTCCAAGGGCTAATACACACAAAAACACCACGAGGCGCAAGAGTTAGTGTATTTTCTTCGCCAGTGATATGAGGCAAGCTTTGTGGAGCTTGCAAAAGTTGTGCTTGTTGGGCGTAAAATTGACATAAATCAATGGCTTCGCGCCATTCGCCTAGCGCATCTTCGAGCGTTTTACCTGCTTCTAAATTAAGTAAATAAAGTAACTCGGCCTGATGTTTTTGTAGTTGTTGCGCTAATTGTTGTAAGCATTGAGTGCGATGGCTAACGGTTTGTTGTTGCCAGTCACCAAAAGCATGGTGGGCTTGTCTAAAATAGTGGTCAATGTTGTTGATACTGTCGGGATAGACTGTTCCCAATAAGCGGTGTTTGTCCACTGGGCTATAACGATGATGCGCTAAACTTTCTTCGGCTTTAATATGATGACCTGCTTGCCATGTCTGATGATAAAAATGGACAAATTTTTCACGTAGTTCGGCTAAATAATTGACATCGGCTAAATTAAAACCTTGCGCGCTAACACGCGGTAAAAATAATTGTGTCGGTTTTGCTAGTTTGGGGTGAGGGGTGATTTTTTGTTGTTGCAGACGCTGAACGGGGTCTTGGCTCAACACTTCGCTATCAATATTGTTTTGAGCCAATAAATTGACAAAAGATTGCGAGCTACCATTTTCTAATAAACGTCTGACTAAATAAGGCAAGAGCGTATTAAATTGGCCAATCGGGGCGTACAAGCGTGTGGGGTGAGGGTGTTGAGCATAAAAATGCTGATGAATTTCTTCACCCATACCGACCAAACGTTGTACTTCGTAAGACTGTCCTAAATCGCTAGCAACGACTTGTAGCCAAGCCAAGGTATGGGCATTATGGGTAGCAAATTGTGGCCAAAAGCAGTCACCTTGTTGTAATAGCCGTTTGGCACAAACCAAATAACACACATCGGTATGCAGTTTTTGGGTAAATACAGGATAGTCTTGTAAGGCTAGTTGTTGCGCGCGCTTAATTTCACTATCCCAATACGCGCCTTTGACCAAGCGTACTGCAATACGCTTATTACGGGCTTTGGCACGAGCAGCCAACCAATCAATGACCGCAGGCGCGCGTTTTTGATAAGCTTGTACGGCTAAGCCTAAGCCTTGATAATGTTGTAATGTTGGATGATTAAGCAAATACGAAAAAATAGCCAAACTGAGTTCTAGGCGTTCTGATTCTTCGGCATCAAAGGTCACAGGTATTTGCGCCTCGGCTGCAAAACTCAGCAAATGTACTAATTTGGGTAAGAGTTGTTGTTGAATCTCCGACCAAAAACGCGCTTCGTAACGAGGATATAGCGCAGATAATTTAATAGAGACACTATCACGGCCAAGAATATCGCCATCATAGTTTTGTGTGGCCAAATTTTCTAAAGCTTGTTGATAGGATTTAAAATAAGTCTCGGCTTCTTCAAAGGTTTGAGCAGCTTCTCCCAAACAGTCAAAAGAGTATAAAAAAGGCGATTGTTTACGCGCCAGTGCTTCGGGCAGGGTTTCGGCCATCACAAATTGCTTGGTTAATAACTGAATACCTGTTCGCAATGCAGGACGTAATACACTGTCCCCCAATTTAAGCAATAATTGATGCCAAGTATCGCTAAGCGATTCGGCTTTAATAAAATGTTGCGCTTGATGCAAGGCTTTATTTGCCCATTGCAATAAGGTCGATTGTTGGCTTGGGCTTTGCCAGTTACCTTGTGTCAGTAAACTGTTTATTAAATCATTGCGAGTGGCGGTATCTGGAATCCGTAACAAGGCTTCGGATAGAGTAAGTAGGATTTTACCTTCTTGGCTATTAAGGCGATAAGATTGAATAAAATCCTCAAATAGTGCGTGTTTGCCTTGGCGTGCTTGAGTGATGAGTTGTTGGCTCAGTTGTTGTACGCGTTGTTGTTGTGCTTGAGTCAGACTGGCTTGGGCAAAAATAGCTGACATTACAAGAGCCTCATCGGCCAAATAACTATCGCGTAAAGTCGTAAAATCTTCGTTAAATTCGGGTAAATCATCTAATGCCAACATCATCGTACTCCTTGAAGCAAAAAATTAGCTATCTTGCACAATTATTATAGGTAAAATACGGCTATCCGCCTTGTTATCACCAATTTAGGATAGTCATTTGATGAATAATTTAATTGATAATGCCGCCAAAGAATTAGTTAAGCAACATTTAGACCATTTGCACATCCCTGCTGAAACAGAAATGAACCCTGAACGTAAAGCAGAGCTTATCAATAAAATTAAACGCCTATTAAAAGAAAAAGATGCGGTTTTAGTGGCGCATTATTATACCAGCCACGACTTGCAAGCCTTGGCCGAAGAAACAGGCGGCTGTGTGTCTGACTCTTTAGAAATGGCACGATTTGGTAATCAACATCCTGCCAAAACCTTAGTGGTGGCTGGCGTTAAATTTATGGGCGAAACGGCTAAAATATTAAATCCCGAAAAAAGAGTGTTAATGCCCACCTTAGAAGCCACTTGCTCTTTAGATTTGGGGTGTCCAGTCGAGGAGTTTAGTGCTTTTTGTGATGCTAATCCCGACTATACCGTAGTGGTTTATGCCAATACTTCCGCCGCCGTTAAAGCGCGTGCCGATTGGGTGGTGACTTCCAGTATTGCCGTTGACGTAGCTGAACACTTGGCAGCACAAGGGCAAAAAATTATTTGGGCTCCCGATAAACACTTAGGTAGTTATGTGCAAAAAGTGACAGGCGCAGAGATGTTATTATGGGACGGCGCGTGTATTGTGCATGAGGAATTTAAGGCACGAGGTGTATTAGACCTCAAAAAAGTTTATCCTGATGCGGCGGTGTTGGTTCACCCTGAATCACCCGAAGCGGTGGTTGATATTGCTGATGCGGTGGGTTCTACCTCGCAACTGATTAAAGCCTCACAAACATTGCCTAATCCGCAATTTATTGTGGCGACTGACCGTGGCATTTTTTATAAAATGAAACAGGCTAGCCCAGATAAAGAATTTATTGAAGCACCAACGGCAGGCAATGGCGCAACTTGTCGTTCCTGCGCGCATTGTCCGTGGATGGCGATGAATGAGCTGGAAAATTTGGCACATGTGTTAGAAACGGGTGAGCAAGAAGTGTTTGTGGATGAGGCATTGATTCCTAAAGCCTTAGTGCCATTGCAACGTATGTTGGATTTTTCTAAAGCAAAACGCTGATAAAATAGTCATTTAAGCTAAAACTTTATAAAATTGATTGACGAGGGCAGGGCTTGTGAATATCATACACGCCTCACTTACGGCGAGTTAATCTTTAGTAAAGTGAATGCTTAAAGTCGGGGCGTAGCGCAGTCTGGTAGCGCATCTGTTTTGGGAGCAGAGGGTCGTAGGTTCAAATCCTACCGTCCCGACCACTTTAAGTTCTTTAGAGCCTCGCGCTCGTAGCTCAGTTGGATAGAGCATCGGCCTTCTAAGCCGAGGGTCGCAGGTTCGAATCCTGCCGGGCGCGCCAAGTGTCCAGCTCAAAAAAATCTCTATGGTGGTTGTAGCTCAGTTGGTAGAGCCCCGGATTGTGATTCCGGTTGTCGTGGGTTCGAGCCCCATCATCCACCCCAATCTCATTTTTATCCGCTTGCCTAATTCTAACGCCACTTTATCGAGCAAAATGCTTTTTTTAATCAAAAGTATTTACTTTTATAGTCTATTCTAGTATATAGCCGCCCTGAGTATCAGGACTTGTGCAGCAAAGCGATAATCGCCTAAGTCCAGTATAGAGAGGTGTGTATGTCTAGCGGAAAGTCTGAAGATTTTGAATTAGATGATTCTTTTGATGAGGAGTCGAGCGGTGATTTTGACAATGATGATGTGAGCAAAAGTAACAACGTAAAAAACTCACTCACTAAGCGTCGAGTCATTGATGATATTTTGGAAGAACGTCGTTTGCAGCGTAAAATCAAAGAATATGACTATGATTTAGATGATGACGATGATGAAACCTAATAAATGACCCGTTTAACACGGGTTTTTTATTGTCAAAATTTCTTAATCATCACTCAAAGAAAACGTAAATCCCCCAAAACTGTGCCATTTATTCACAATCAAACAAAATAATTCGGCAGTTTTTTGGGCATCGTACAATGCAGAATGGGCTTCTTCATTTTGAAAATCAATGCCTGCACTCATACACGCTTTGGCTAACACGGTTTGACCAAAAGCTAAACCAGCCAAACTGACGGTATCAAACACCGAAAAAGGATGAAAAGGGTTGGCGTTTTTTAGGCCTGTTCTGTCAACCGCAGATTTTAAAAATTGCAAATCAAAATTAGCATTATGACCCACTAAAATCGTGCGTTTGCAGTCGTGTTCTTTTTGCCAATGACGCAACTCATGAAAAATACGTCTAAAGGCATCTTTTTCGGTTTCGGCTTGGCGCAAAGGATGAAAAGGGTCAATGCCAGTAAACTTGAGTGCTTCGGGATTAAGCACCGCACCTTCAAATGGTGCAATATGTGCGTGCAAGGCAGTTAAGGGCTTAAACAAACCTTGTTCATCCAAGGTTAATGGCACGGCGGCTATTTCTAATAAGCCATCGGTGGCGGCATTAAAGCCGCCTGTTTCAACATCAATAATAACAGGATAATAACCCCTAAAGCGTTGCGCGAGTGGGTGAGACGTCATGGTAATACTCGCCACGCAATACTATCACCTGCCTTAATTGGCACAACGACACTTTGGCCAAAAGCATAATTATCAGGCACTTGCCATGCTTCTTTAACCAAGGTTATGGTATCGGTATTACGCGGTAAACCGTAAAAATCTGCACCATATAAACTGGCAAAACCTTCTAGTTTATCTAAAGCATTCATTTGCTCAAAGGCTTCGGCATACAGCTCAATCGCGGCATGAGCAGTATAAGAGCCTGCACAACCACAAGCCGCTTCTTTTGCGCCAATGGCATGAGGTGCGCTGTCTGTGCCTAAGAAAAATTTAGGATTGCCTGATATGGCTGCAGTTAATAGAGCTTGTTGATGGCTTTGACGTTTTAAAATCGGCAAACAGTAATAGTGGGGGCGAATACCACCGACTAACATATGATTACGATTAAATAACAAGTGGTGAGCAGTAATGGTTGCCGCAATATTATCGCCTGACTGTTGTACAAATTGTACGGCATCGGCGGTAGTAATATGCTCTAACACAATTTTTAGGCTAGGAAAGCGTTGTGTTAACGGCATTAAAATGGTGTCAATAAACACTTTTTCGCGGTCAAAAATATCAATATCGGCATGAGTGACTTCGCCATGTACTAATAAGGGCATACCGTGTTCGGCCATTTGCTCTAACACAGGATACACTTTTTCTAAAGAAGTTACGCCAGCATGAGAGTTAGTGGTTGCACCAGCAGGATATAATTTAACGGCTTTGACTTTGCCCGAGGCTTTAGCGACAGCAATGTCTGCCGCATCGGTATTATCGGTTAAATACAACACCATTAACGGCTCAAATGAGCTATTTGAAGGAGTTGCATCTTTAATTCGCTGATAATAAGCCAAGGCTTCTTGGGTGGTTTTGACGGGTGGCACAAGATTGGGCATACAAATTGCCCGACCAAAATAACGAGCGACATCGGCTACTGTATTATTAAGAGCGATGCCATCGCGTAAGTGAATATGCCAGTCATCGGGGCGAGTAATTGTAAGTTGAGTCATCATCATCAAAATCTAAAAAATATTTGTGCTAGATTATAACCGATATGCATGATTTATTGGCATTATTGTCTTTTCTTTGCGGCTAGATGTTGCTAAAAATAGGCAATGG
>JACKNZ010000036.1 GCA_024234595.1 Moraxellaceae bacterium
TTGTTCAATGGCTCGAAGTGTCTCTAGAATATGACGTGGTTTAATTTCATGAATTGGATATGCACCTAATGTCGGGAAAGCATTTTTCTCTAATATTAAAATTGTTTTAGCAAGGTGCTTTGGAGTCCATTTTTCTGCCATATGGGTTAGCCATTCACGTGCAATATTTTCAAAGCTATTTTCTGTTGATGCTAAGATTTGACGTTTCTGTTCTTTACGGTGTTCGGCAGGGTCTATATTTGTAGCTAATAATCGTTTTGCTTCGTCTCGTTTTTCTCTAGCTGCTTTCAAGCTAACATCAGGATATCTGCCAAGAGACAAGCGTTTCTCTTTACCAGCGAAGCGATATTTCCAACGCCACCACTTACCCCCACTCGCAGAAAGTTCAAGATACATGCCTCCCGCGTCCGTTAAACGTTCAGGTTTGCCATCTTCACGGCTGTATTTAGCTTTCTTAATTTCAACGTCTGTGAGAGGCATGGGGGCAACTCCAAATGGGGGCAATTTACTTGCCCCCAATGTTGCCCCCAAATATACTCGGATTGCAATAGCCTGCATCGGATTGTAGCGGACACAAAAAAGCCCCAATCCCTTGGGAATTGAGGCTTTTAAGACTTCTTTGGATTATCTTGGAAGTGTATTTGGTGCGCCAGGAGGGACTCGAACCCGCACCCTTTCGGACTGGAACCTAAATCCAGCGCGTCTACCAATTTCGCCACTGGCGCGTGGGAGTGGCATTGTACGCAAAAGTCATTAAAAATAAAAGTGTTATTTTACAAATCGCGTATTGCTTAACTCAAATTTGCCGCTTTTTCGGCTGCCATCACCGTTTGGGTAATCAAGGTGGCAATGGTCATTGGGCCTACGCCACCTGGCACAGGTGTATAGGCACTTACACGAGCTTTAAGTGCGTCGCTAATGTCAATATCACCCACGCCGCCATCAACCGTATGATAACCTGCATCAACTACCGTTGCGCCATCTTTAATCCATTCGGCTTTAATAAAACGAGGCTTGCCAACTGCTCCCACCACAATGTCTGCCTGTTTAATAAGTTCGGCCAAATTTGGGGTTTTGGAGTGGCAAATGGTCACGGTGGCATTTGCTGCTAATAACATCATCGCCATTGGCTTACCTAAAATGGCACTACGACCAACCACTACAGCATGTTTGCCTTCTAGCTGAATATTATGGTGTTTTAATAATGTCATAATACCTTGAGGCGTGGCTGAGCCATACGCAGCTTCACCCATACTCATACGACCAAAGCCCAAGCAAGTGACACCATCAACATCTTTATTAAGTTGAATGGCATCAAAACAGGCTCTTTCATCAATTTGATGGGGAACAGGATGTTGCAACAAAATACCGTGTACATTTGGGTTGTTATTTAATTGCTCAATTTGTGCTAACAGTTCTTGTGTTGTGGTATGACTAGGCAAAGTCACAGAAAGAGAGTCCATGCCCACACGACGACAAGCATTGCCCTTCATTTTGACATACGTTGCCGAAGATGCATCATCACCTACCAAAATAGTGGCCAAAATCGGTGTTTGTGTCGTTTTTTCTTTGATTGTGAGGACACGGGCGGTTAAATCCGCTTCGACCAAAGTGGCTAGTTTTTTTCCATCAAGAACAAGAGCAGACATAAAAAACCTTTTTGTTATGGAGAGAGGTTAGGACTTACGTATTTCACTGAAAGCCTGTGTTGAGCTTAGTCGAAACAAGCGCGTAAGTCATAAAGTGTATTTACAAAACAAAAAACGGCTAACAAGAGCCGTTTTTTTAAAGACTATAACAGTTAAGCCACTTGCACAGGAATGGCGTTGGCACTGTGGCTAACGGTATTGTCGGGGTTGCAATAAATTAAACGAGGTTTAAAGTTGATTAACTCAGCAGAGCTGTAATCAGCATAAGCACAAATAATCACTTTGTCACCAGGTTGGGCTTTGTGGGCAGCCGCACCGTTAACCGAAATAATATGTGAACCAGCTTCGGCACGAATGGCATAAGTGGTAAAACGCTCACCATTGGTGACGTTGTAAATTTGAATTTGTTCGTACTCTAAAATGCCCGATAAATCGAGCAAATGACCGTCAATGGCGCAAGAGCCTTCATAATCAACTTCGGCGTGAGTCACGACAGCACGGTGAAGTTTGGCTTTAAGCATGGTGCATTGCATGGCGGTTGCCTCCGTAGGGGGGTAACAGGGCTTGTTCGGGACATTTTACGCGGATTATTGATAACTTCAACTATTATCAAAAAGTCATAAAAATGGGCGCGTCATTTTGCCGTAATATGTTAATTGATTCAACCTTTATCTAAGATAAAAATTAACTTATTGGATGATTGTCCGATTTTATTTGGCTAACCATTTAACCGAAACGCCACATTATCGATTAAACGGGTTTTGCCTAAACGCGCAGCCACCAATAATACCAAGTTTGTGTCATCCGCATTAGCATCTTGTAGGTCAATGGCGCGTTTAACAGCAATATAATCGGGGTCAAAGCCAGATTTTTGTAAATGTAACATCGCGGCATCACATAACATGGTGTAATCACGATGACCATTTTCAATGGCGGTTTTTAACTGCTGTAACATTTGATAAATCATCGGGGCTTTTGCGCGTTCTTCGGCTGATAAATAACCATTACGTGAACTCAGTGCGAGGCCATCTTCGGCACGTTGCGTGGCCACACCGACAATTTCAATGGGAAAGGCTAACTCTTGGGTTAAACAACGAATTACCGCTAATTGTTGAAAGTCTTTTTCGCCAAAAAATGCCATGTCGGGCTGTACAATGTTAAACAGCTTGCTGACCACAGTAGCAACACCCGCAAAATGCGTTGGTCTAAATTGGCCACAGAGTTGTTCACTTAAGCCATTCACCGTCACCACAGTATGTTGGCTAAAGCCATCTTGATACATTTCTTGGGCAGAAGGGGCAAAGAGCAAATCACAAGCCGCCGCTTGTAATTGTTGGCTATCTGCTTCTAAAGTGCGTGGATAACTACCAAAATCTTCATTTGCACCAAATTGTGTGGGATTAACAAAAATGCTGCATATCACCACATCGGCTTGTGTTTTGGCTTGAGCAATTAAGTGAATATGACCTGCATGCAAGTTGCCCATCGTTGGCACAAAGCCCACTTTTTTACCTTGTTGTTTGGCAGCGTTAACAAACTCACGCACGGCTTGAATGGTATGTACAGTTTGCATGTTAATTAAATCCATGTTCGGGTGCAGGGTAGCTTTGCTCTTTAACCGCTTTTACATAAGCCACAAAAGCATCTTGAATGCTGGCTTGGCCTGTTAAAAAGTTTTTGACAAAACGGGCAGGTTTGCCTTGGTGCAAGCCTAACATATCGTGAACAACTAACACTTGACCGTCACAGTCTTTGCCTGCACCAATACCAATGACAGGAATCGAGATGCTCGCTGTGACTTGTGCGGCCACGCTACTTGGTACACATTCGAGTAAAATCAATGCTGCACCTGCTTGCTCAACAATTTTAGCTTCTTCAATTAATTTAGCGGCAGCATCAGCCGTTTTACCTTGTACTTTATAGCCACCAAAAACATGTACAGATTGAGGAGTTAAGCCCATGTGGACACAACAAGGAATGCCACCACGCGCTAATTGAGTCACCGTTTCGGCTAACCAAGCACCACCTTCTAGCTTAACCGCATGAGCGCCAACACGCATTAATGCCGCCGCATTATTTAGGGCATCATTAACGGTGGCATAAGACATAAACGGCATATCGGCCAATAAAAAAGCATTATTGTTGCCACGTGCCACACATTGGGTGTGATAAATCATATCTTGCATGGTCACAGGTAGCGTTGAACTATGGCCTTGTAAAACCATGCCTAAAGAGTCGCCGACTAATAAGCATTCCACACCAGCCGCATTCATGGTTTGGGCAAAAATGGTGTCATAACAGGTAATCATGGCAAATTTTTCGCCACGTTTTTTGCAGTCACGGAGTGTCGTTAGGGTGATTGGCATTGATAACCTCATATTTTCCACCAGTCATCATCCCTGATAACGTGTATATCATCGGATAGGGTAGCACAGGCTAGGCTAGACACTTTTACACCATTTGGCAGTGTAAGGGTAGGGTTTATATCTAATAAAGGCAAAGTCACAAAACAACGATTGACCAATTCTTTATGGGGAATAGTCAGTTGTTCGGTATCAATGACTTGTTGGTCATATAATAAAATATCTAAATCTAAGGTACGTGCGCCCCAACGCTCAAGACGAATTCGACCAGCTAACTGCTCCAGTTGTTGTAATTTGGTGAGGAGTTGTGGTGGTGTTAATGAGGTTTGTATTAAGGCAACAGCATTGACATAGTCTGATTGATTCGATGGTGAGCCAAGAGCGGGTTTGCTGCCATATAAACGCGAAACAGCCTGTAATAAACAATTATCTAACTGACGTAATTGGTGCACTGCCCATTGTAATTGCTCAATCGGTTGACCTAAATTTGCACCTAAGCCAATATAAACCCAATGTCTCATGGTTGCTGAGCTTCGCTTAATGCGTGAGTGTCTTTGGGTTTTTTGGCACGTTTAGGCTTGTTTTGTGCTTTATTAGCGGCTTTTTCTTTGGCAACCGCACGCGCCTTACGTTTATCCAAGTCTTTTAAGAGTTTTTCTTGGGTATCAGCATCTACACTTTGATAATGTTCCCACCATTCGGCCATATTATGAGTGTCTTGTGCGCCACTTTGCTCGCGTAATAGCAAAAAGTCAAAGCCAGCTCTAAATCGTGGTTGAGTAATCAGATTAGGGACAAGACGAGATTTAGGCGTGGCCAAACGAGGTTGCAATTCCCATATTTCACGAATAGTTTGTGCAGTATGACGAGGAATTGCCGTTGACTGAGATTGTAAATTTAGGACCCGCATCGCGGCGGTTTGTTGGGCAGGAAAGTAATCTGCTCCCTTAGCTATTAGTTTTTGTGCCTGTTGCTGTTGCCAATCCCACAATAATACGGCATAAAAAAAAGCAGGATTGACCGATTTACCTTGTTGCAAACGCTCATCGGTATTTTGTGCAGCAAGTTGGACTAAAGGAGATTGCACAATATTGTCATCTAATAAGGGAAATAACGCCTGAAATAATCCCATTTGATGTAATAACGGCAATAATTCGCTTAAATGGCCACAGCTAAACAGTTTATGACTCTCGTCATATAAACGATGATGCGAAATGGCTTTAAGTAAATAGGCTAAATGAGCAATAGGTGCAGCGGTTTGTTGTTCGAGTTCAAAACCTAATTTGACCGCAAAACGTGCAGCACGCAACATTCGCACAGGGTCTTCGCGGTAGCGGTCGCTAGGGTTGCCAATGATGCGTAATATTTTGTGTTGAATATCGGTCAAGCCATTCGCAAAATCCCAAATAATGCCTGTTTGAGGATTGTAATACAGGGCATTGGCAGTAAAATCTCGGCGTAACGCGTCTTGTTCAATCGTTCCCCACACATTATCACGCATAATTAAACCTTGTGCTGAGGTTTGACTTTTAGCACTGTGTTCTTGATGAGGGGCGCGAAAGGTGGCCACTTCAAATAAGTGGCGGTCTTGATAGACGTGGGCTAACTGAAAGCGTCGGCCAATAATCTGACAATGACGGCCAAATACCCGTTTGACTTGTTCGGGCGTGGCATTGGTGGCAATGTCGAAATCTTTAGGATGCAAGCCAAGTAATAAATCGCGGACACTGCCGCCAACAATATAAGCGTCAAATCCTGCTTGCTGTAGGGTGTGCAGGGTGGTTAATGTGGCTTGCCCCAAATCTTGTGGGCTAATTCCAAAATCACTGGCGATATATTGTTTGGGCATGGTGTGAGGTATAAAAGTGCTTAGCTGTAAAAAAATAAAAACCGATTATAGCAGTCATCCGCAAATACACACATAAAAAAACGGGCTTACGCCCGTTTTTCTAATGGAGATTTGGCTGTTTAGCCCTCACCCCGTCCCTCTCCCTCGGGGAGAGGGAGTTGTTGCTGCAGTTTTTGGGCAGCCATGAATGCACTTACCACCTCAGCACCTGTACTCATTTGAGCATCGGGCATAAATGCGGCAATAAACTCACCAACAGTGTACCAAGTAGGTGCAGCAATTGTTTCTGCTACAACTTCTACAGGTGTAGGTGTAGATTCGGCATCACTTGCAACAGACTCAAGCGTGCTGCTGTCATTAACGCTAGGCTCAACTGGCACTTCTTCAACTGCAGGCGCATTTGCTTGTAGCAGTAGTTGTTGTTTCTTTTGAGCGGCCATAAATGCAGCCACGACTTCTGCACCTGTGACAGCGTTAGCATCAGGCACAAATACACGAATAAACTCGCCTACAGTATGCCAAGTTTGCGTGGCAACAGTGTCAGCAAGGGCTTTTAGCTCTTGTGCTAATTGCATGGCGGCAGCTTCGGCTTGCTTGGCTGCTTCGGCATCAGCAATCGCTTGTTTTTCGGCGGCTTCTTTAGCCGCTTGCTCGGCAGCTAAACGCTCAGCTTCTTCACGCGCTGCACGTTCGGCTTCTTCTTTGGCACGGCGACGACGCTCCCGTGGGTCATTAGCAGCTCGGCTAGGAGCAGCAACAGGTGCAACTTCGGCCACAGGTGTTGCCTCAGTAACAACTACTGCTGTGTTAACTGTTTCGCTTGTTTCAGCTTCGATAGGTGCGCTTACTTCTGTGGTAGCCTCAGGCGTTGCAGCACTTAACTCAGCAGGCACTTCTTGCTCGTTTGTTGTTTCCACTGTGACAGGCGCAGAGACTGGAGCTTCAACCACCGCTACTTCTGTCAAAACAGGTGCAGTGTTATTCACTTCTTCGATAACAGGTGCTGGTTCAGCAGCCGCAGGTGTTGGCTCAAAACGTGGAGCCTCACCAACAAATTGCGTTTGTTCATTGAGTACCTGATTGTCACGTTCGCGCGGTGGACGTTGACGACGATTAAAGCCGTGTCCACTGTTGCGCTCACGACGTTGAGGACGATGAGATTGCTCTTCATTATCGTTGACGGCTGGGATGTGCGGCTCAATGGGTAAAGACGCGGCATTGATTTCTAAGGCATCTTGATGACGTGCTGGACGCTCACGCATTGGACGAGGCTCACGTTGTTGGCGTGGCTCGCGTTGAGGCACAGCTTGCTCTTGCTCAACACGTGTTGGACGCTCATTGCGATAATCGTTGTCTTGGCGGCTTGGACGTGCTTCACGTTGTTGGCGTGGCTCGCGTTGAGGCATAGCTTGTTCATGCTCAATACGTGCTGGACGTTCATTACGATAATCGTTGTCTTGGCGGCTTGGACGTGCTTCACGTTGAGGACGCGCTTCGCGAGTTGGACGAGTCGGTGCATCGGCGACCGTGTTTTCGGTATTAACAGGCGTCGCATTAGGCGTAACACGAGCATAACTTGTTTGAGCGTTGGCCAATTTGCTATCAATTTGATTGGCAATTTCGGACGCGCCTGCAAACAAATTAGAGAACCATGCAAAAAAGCCCTTTTTGCTGTCTGCATCCATCATGGTTGCTGGGAGATTGGCCGCAGAAGGCAATGCATTTGGACGAGGAGCAGGGGCTTGAGTATCAGGCTGAACCATTTTGACCGCTGCTTCTTGACGACGGCTAATCGCTTTTTCTTCGCTGTTGTACAAACCATTGTCTTCGTAAACGGGTTTAAAGCCTTCTACTTGTTGAAATGATGCAGGTGCATCGGTTTCGTCATCCATATTCACATCACGTAAACGCGATACTTCGTAGTGAGGTGTTTCTAAATGTGGATTAGGCAGAATGGTGACTCTTACACCACTACGAGACTCCAACGCCATAATGGCGGCACGTTTTTCGTTGAGTAAAAACGTCGCGACAGTGACTGGCACTTGTGCCTGAATTTCACTGCTACGGTCTTTTAATACTTCTTCTTCAATGACGCGCATAATCGACAAGGCTAAGGAGCGAACATCACGAATTACGCCTGTGCCGTTACAACGTGGGCAAACTAAACCTGTGGTTTCTTCTAAAGAAGGGCGCAAGCGTTGACGAGATAACTCCAATAAACCAAAGCGCGAAATACGACCAATTTGTACGCGCGCTCTATCCATTGCCAAGGCATCACGCAATTTGTCTTCGACCATGCGTTGGTGTTTAGGCGGAGTCATGTCAATAAAGTCAATCACAATCAAACCACCAATATCACGCAAGCGTAATTGACGGGCAATTTCTTCGGCCGCTTCGAGGTTGGTATTGAGAGCTGTTTCTTCAATATCGCCGCCTTTGGTCGAGCGAGAAGAGTTAATATCAATCGACACTAAGGCTTCGGTAGGGTCAATCACAATCGAGCCACCAGACGGTAATTTAACTTCACGCTGATAGGCAGTTTCGATTTGGCTTTCGATTTGATAACGATTAAACAGAGGAACAGTATCGCGGTATAACTTGATTTTATTTTTGAAGTGCGGCATCACTTGGCACACAAAATCAATCGCTTGATTATAGGCAGTTTCGCTATCAATCAACACTTCATCAATATCATCACGCAAATAATCACGGATGGCGCGAATAATGACGTTAGATTCTTGATAAATCAAAAACGGTGCCGCACTTTGAGCCGCCGCTTGACTGATAGACTTCCATAAGGTTAACAAATAGTCCAAATCCCATTGCAATTCTTCGGGGCTTCGGCCTAAACCAGCAGTGCGCACAATCACGCCCATATCTTGCGGAATAGTAATGGAGTTTAAGGCTTCTTTGAGTTCTTCGCGTTCTTCACCTTCAATACGACGAGAAATGCCGCCTGCACGAGGGTTGTTAGGCATTAACACTAAATAACGGCCAGCCAAAGAAATAAACGTAGAAAGGGCAGCACCTTTATTGCCGCGTTCTTCTTTTTCGACTTGAAGAATAATCTCTTGGCCTTCTTGAATGGCATCACGCACCGTAATACGTCCCATATCACGCGAGGAACGATTAAAGTATTCACGAGAAATTTCTTTAAGCGGCAAAAAGCCGTGACGTTCTGCGCCAAAATCGACAAAAGCGGCTTCTAAGCTCGGCTCGACACGAGTCACACGACCTTTATAGATGTTGGCTTTTTTTTGTACACGGGAATGATGCTCGAGGTCAAAATCATATAAGCGTTGACCATCGACTAGCGCAACACGGGTTTCTTCGGCGTGTGTTGCATTGATTAACATACGTTTCATGGAAGCTTGTCACCTAAACAAGTGACACAATAGGCGGGGCACACAGAAACGATGGCTCACAGGCGGCCAGCCACACCTACTTAGAGGGTGACAAAAATAACTGTTTAGGCGTTAGTTATATAGGACTTACACATTTGATTGAAATTAGCGCATTTTGTGAGTATTAAACCGTTACTTCGACTACGCTCAGTAAACGTAGAAACAGTTGAAATATCAAAAAATGAACGATAACTGCGTAAGTCCTAAAATGTACTAACTACAAAGCAATCCTCATCTATAAGAGAATGTACTTAAAAATTCGTTTCTATTTGGCCACAGCGTATTGTGTCTGTGGTATTTGCAGCCTAAGCCGCTTTGTTAGCACTTAGAGGGTTATAAGGCATTGTGTGCAAACCTCTAAATGCTGCTCTTAATGTGGTGCGATGGGGGAGGCAGTTTAATTGCACTGCATAAAAGCCCATACAAACACACGATTTGCCTATATAATCTGTTTGCCATTGGCTAACACCAAGATAACTTTGGGTCGTTGGCTGTTAGTTGAGTCAACGCAAACAGTTGGCACTCGCGACTATAACAGACTCTTTGCAAAGCTCACACATTTTTT
>JACKNZ010000037.1 GCA_024234595.1 Moraxellaceae bacterium
GCCGCTAAGTTGATGGGTAAGGTACCTATCACCACATCGCCTTCTTTTACTAATACGGGATCTAAATGCGGCACGCACACATCACAAGCAATGCCTTGTAAGGCTGCCCACTGTTTTGCCCCTGCATGACGTGTTACAAAATAAGTTGCCAAAATAGAGCTACTCCGCTAAATGTTGTCGTGATGCCTTAACAATAGCTTATTGCTTTAGCGGAAATGTTTTTTGCAAGCTTGTCACAAACATTGGCTTCTTATCCGCCCTTAATACTTCGACTCTGCTCAGCAACCAAAAGGCACGAGGTTTTACAGCGATTTTGATAAAAGTTCAACACCCCGTTTTATCACTCTCGCTGCTTACTAAAAACCCACGTTTTTGGTATGCCTTTTTATGAAAATATTCTCCCTACACTTGCAGAAATACCAGTTATAGTTATACTTTCCTACATTTAATATAACTTTCCTACTATGGTAGCCATTCTCATGTCCACCGTTCGTGTTCGTGAAAAACGCCAAATCACCATTCCAAGTGATATTGGTATAAAGGCAGGTATTGAGCCTAATGATATTCTTGAAGTTGAAATAACAACAGGCGGTATTCTTTTGCGCCCTGTTCGTTCGGTCACTCAAGAGCGTGTAAACAAACTGATGAAGTTTGCAGGAGCTGGACAAGCCTTGATGAATCCAATTGACCCTGATGAAAGTGTAAGATTACTTCGTGAAGATAGAGACGCATGGACACACTAAGCCAACTTAAAGGAGCTGCAAAAGTTTATCTCGATACGAATTGTTTTATCTACTTTTTGGAAAAACACCCTATTTTTTTTCCTGTAATACTTCGCGTGTTTGAAGCAGCAATGAATGGCGATTACCAAATGGTCACCAGTGAATTAACACTTGCTGAATTGTTGATCCGCCCCTATCAATTGGGGCGTTCTGATATAGCGATTACTTACCGTGAGTTTTTGGCTGATGCAGAAATTGTCACACTCACACCCATTAGCTTGACTGTTTTGGATAAAGCGGCAGCTATACGAGCAGCACACAAGACCGCTTTGCCTGATGCGATTCATATTGCTACGGCAGTAGAAGCGCATTGTGATGTATTTATGACTAATGACCATAAAATGAAGGGATTTAATGGATTGCGCCCTGTTTATCTCAGTTAAACGCATTGAAGCGTGGCTTGGGTGTAATTGGGCTATTTATGGGTGTCGTGTCCTTTGTTTGAAGGAATTAAAAACGTCTATAAAAACTTTAGCCGATGATGACGCTGAATTTTTTGGGCAAACTCAGGAAAAACCCCTGCCTCTTTGGCGTATTTAGGCCATTGCGCAACAACATCAATGACTTCTTCGATAATAGCTTCAGCTTCTTTGCGGAATTTTTCGGCAGGTAATAACAAATCATTGCGTACAAAATTATCTCGCTTACCATTCAATGAGAGCTGATGAGAATTTACCCATGGCGAATCAGGCTTGTAGCTATAAGCAATATCAAATGCTGGTGAAAGCTCCCATTGGTGTTGGGCATTTAAAATAAACCCTGTATTTTTAGTATGGTCATCATGGTTTCTAGCGACAATATTAAATACCATACGCCTATACATCTCTAAAGCGGCGGATTTACTGAGTTTAAGCGCACGCATCAATGAAAAAACCTGTTCATAGCTATAATGGCCTGGTTTTTTATAATCGGCATGATCCATTGCGCATAGCGATTGATAGTGGATTTTTTGATTACCTACTCGATCAAAGCGTTTTGTCATAAAATGCGCTCGATCGCCATCGATTAACAACTCACAAGGCGACATATCAATGCCAGCCGCTTGAGCCATTAAATAATAAGCGTACTCCATACGCCCAAAACCTTGGGAGTCACCAAAGGTTTCCTTCGTTTGGGAATTCTCAACTACCCCATCAAATTTTAATAAATAATGCTCAAAACCATCAGGCAAATCCACCTGCCCACTGCGAATCTCTGTTCGTGCCTGATTAATACCAATGACGGCTTTGGGTCTAGCACCACCCGCAGAGGTACCCACTTGCAATATGGCCGAAAGCGCATCTTGTTGCTGTGAAGGCATAAAAGGTTTTACCAACTGCGCTCGCTGATCCAAAATAGTTTGTGCTATCTGAATCAGGCTCTCTAGCTCGACAGGCGAGGAAGTATTAAATTGTTTCTCTAAAGAAGGTGCATATTCTAATGCCCCCATACCGCGCTTACCTGTATATAACAAGCGTTCTAGCGCACTAAATGTCTCATGGTCTCTACCCGTTCGTGCGAGCCATGCATCAATAATCGCATTACCAAAATCATCGGGTAAAGTATCGGCAAAAGCGGCAGGCAAGCCCTTATAAGTCGCTTTTGATAGTGTAGGAAACTGATAAATTTGGGAAGATAATGGCAGTCTAATCGGGCTTATTTCAAGCCCTGTTTTTATCCATGATGGGTCATATTGAAAAGCGCATAATCCTGTACCGTTGTCATACGATAAAGCACCCACAGTACGCCCCCATAGCACAACACGGGCAACCTTATGTGTTACCAATCTATATCTCCCTCTGCTTGTTTAACATCAACCACACTCTGCCGCGTGGCACGTTGTCTTTTTTTTCCTTCCAGCTTTAACAATTCGATTGGGCTAAACGGTAGTTCAGGTAAAAAACTATCGACATTTTCTAACTTACCCAATACCCTTAAAATACCAATAATAACTTCAAGTTTGGCCTTACCATTAATGGCATGACGATAAGTACCCTCGGATATGCCAAGTTCATCTGCAATGGCTTTTTGCGGTTTGTTGGCCTCTAGGCGCATTTGTTCTAAACGTCGCCCCAGCTCTTTTGCGATTGCAGAGTCAGTCATTGCGTAGAGATTTTTTTGATTATTCATACTTTTAAGCACTTTATATACTTAAACATCAATTTATTAATGTTTATATGCAATAAAAGCCATTAAACATCATTTTTTTGATGATTAAAAATAAATTTTGTAAAGAAAAAATCTGACTAAAATACCTCTATTAGAACATACACAACACAAAAACTAATCGTTTTGCAAGCAAGATTTTTAGGCAAGCTCTCACAAAAACACCGCTTCTTGCTCCAACGCCAAGGCACTGTAGCGCATCGCTTCAATCAAGGGCATAACAGCTTTGGCTGCTTCTAAATGATTGAGTTTGGCAACACTGCTATCAAACAACGGTCTATTGTTGAGCCATAATTCCCTATTACCCATGTACTGCAATTTTTGTTGCCAATTTGGCATAAGCCAAAATTGTACCTGTTGCTGTAGCCGTTCACACAAACGCACATAATTAGACAGCCCTACCCCATCATAATCGGCAAACAATATCAGTTCGCTGCATCGCGGTTGCTTTGCTAACCAATCTAATAATACGCCATGAATATGGCCTGCATAATACAATACCGTGCCTGTTGCCTCGGCAGGCAGCCACGATAAATCATCAAACAAGGCTTGATTCTCGACCAACCATAGGGGTTGTGTAGAGTGCCAATCATCTTGTGAATGAATCATTAAACTGGCGCAACCTGCCAAGTGCGTCAGTTGTGTTAAAGGCAAGGTTTTTTGTTGATGCTGCCAAATAACCTCTTGCCCTGTCATGGCTTTGATTAAGGCGTAATAGTAATGGTGTTGATGCGCCTGACTTTTGCTATTGCGATATAAAGCAAGATTAGCGGTTCTTTTAGGGAGTGTATGCGTTTGCTCAGGCTCAATCGGTTGCAAAATACTCAGGTACTGCGCTAACTGTACCTGATTGACAACCATATACAAGCTACCGCGCCCTTGTGGTCGTTGCGCCACAATACCCGTTTGTTGGGCAAACTCATTTAAGGCCAAACGCTGAGCCGTACTCAGTTGACTACTCGCTAAACTGCCTTGTGCCGCGACTAATTTGTTCAGGGCATCAATTAAGGCTCTGCTCATGTGGCGGCTTCTTCTTTAGGCGATAAAATCTGCCAGCTTTTTTGACTAATCTGATTGTAGCCATGAGCGCGGCTAATCGGCACACAATAACGCGCAGTAATGAGCGGTGTCGGCGAGGCAAAAATCAGCGCAAAGCCAAACTCGTCGGCCGTATCAATCAAGATTTTTTGATTACGCACATCAAGGGCGGAGGCTTCGTCTAAATAACACACAGCGCGTACTTGATGGCGTTTATCTTGCATCAAATGCAACAATGCTAAACCTGTGACTAACTTTGCCATAAGTACGGTACCGTTAGACGCAGCACTGTCGATGTCTTCAAAACTGTCGGGTTGGCCGTCTATTTTGGCCACAATAAAAGTTAGTCTAAACAAATGCTCTACCCTTAAAAAGTCATGGGCTTTGCCTTCGCCTAGTAATAAGTTTTTGGCTCGATTGAGGGCTTCATCATCTAACACGCTGTGCTGATTAAATAACTCAAAGGTGTCACCCGTATTCACTTTTTCGGCGGTACTAATCAGTAGATTGATGGCTTCTACTAAGGCGGTTTCTTCTTGGGGTTCAATTTTGAATTTAGATAAATCCGATATTTGGCGACGACTAATCAGGTTATTAAATTCTTTCATTTTGCTTTTAAAGGTGAGCAAGCCATCGCGTAGTTGTCGCAAACATACCGTGACGTTAATCACCGCATCACGCGCTTTGCGTTCTAGGGCTTGCGCTTCTTGGGGCAAATGTGCGGCAAACTCGATAATTTTACTGACTTCTTGTTCGGGCTGATGGCTATGCTGAAACTTGGTTAATCCACCTGCGTGTAACTCGGCTAAACGTGTTTTGATTTGCTCATCGAGGTTAATCAGTGTTTGGCAGTCTTTGTGATAGGTGGACAAATTATCCGCCAAGTTCTCTAATACGGGTTCGGTGATAGATAGCCACGGTTGATGCGGCAATTCCTCTAGATAAGTAAATATGGGCGCATCATCTTTGCGTTGATTACGTTGACGGTTAATCTCTTGATGTTTATCGTTAAGTTGAGTAAGCTGCTCACTCAGTTGACTAGCAAGGCTTTGCTGTTGTTGGTGGTGTTCCTGAAATTGTTCCAGTTGCGTGTCGATGCTGGCTAATTGCTGCTCGCACTGCTGCTGTTGTTGCTGGCGTTGCTCATGACTGTTGTTGAGTGTGCTTAATTCATCAAAAGCCGCTAAGTCTTGTTCGATGTGTTTCACTTCTTGCGCTAAGGCCAGTTTACGTTGCCTAGCTTGCTCAAGGGCTTTGGCGGCTGCCACTTGCTGCTGATAATCGGCTAATGTTTGTTTAAGTTCTTGTAATCGCTGTTGTAGCTGTTCGGCACTTGACTGGCTGTGTTGCGCGCTCATTTGTTCTAGGTTTAAGGTTAAACCTGCGAGTTCGAGGCTTGCTGTGGCTTGTGTACTTAACCATTGCTTCAATAGCGTGCTATGTAATTGATAATGCTGACTATCCAATAACATCACTTGTTTGTTAAACAGTCGATTTAC
>JACKNZ010000038.1 GCA_024234595.1 Moraxellaceae bacterium
TGTTGTAGTGTTGGCCATAACGTTGGCAAATTTCTTGAACCTCTACCGACATCTCAGCATATCGACGAGCTGGAATATCAGGAAATAAATGATGCTCAATTTGATGGCTCAAATTACCTGACATAATATTAAATAACTTACCACCCGTTAAATTTGATGAGCCACGTAATTGGCGTAAATACCAAGATCCACGTGTTTCATTTTCTAAAACACTTTTATGGAAAATTTCAACATCAGTGGTAAAGTGACCACAGAAAATAATGGTAAATGTCCAAAAATTGCGAATGCCATTAGCCGCCAAATTACCTAAAAACACAGGTAAAAATAAAGGACCTGCTAAAGCTGGAAATAATAAATAATCTTTGAGTAATTGTTTTTTGGTTTTTGTCCAAATAGGTTTTAACTCCGCACGTAACTGCTCTTTTGACTTTTTACCTGCAAAATACTTACCTAATTCCAAATCTTGGATGGCAACGCCCCACTGAAACAACGCAGCAAAAACTACCGAATAAATTGGTTGAGCCAAATAAAATGGCTGCCAACGCTGCTCTGGAAACAAACGTAAAATACCATAACCTACATCATCATCCATGCCTTTGATATTGGTATAGGTATGATGCTTAAAGTTATGAGTTTTACGCCAGTTGTCAGCCGTACCAACAATATCCCATTCATAACTTTTGCCATTAAAACGTGAATCACGCATCCAATCGTATTGACCGTGCATCACATTATGGCCTAATTCCATATTTTCTAAAATTTTAGACACGCCTAATAAAGCTGTGCCTGCTAACCATGCTGGTGGTAAAAAGCTTAAAAACAGCAAGCCACGGCCAATAATTTCGGTATAACGTACCGATTTATAAATATTTTCAATATATTTAGCATCTTTTTCACCTAAGTCCGCTTGAACTCTGGCACGTAACGCATCTAATTCAGCACCAAATTGAGCAAGCTCTTCTGCCGTTAATTGGCGATTTGGTATCTTAGTCATGTTAAATCTTCCTAAATTTTTCTCCCTCGCCCTTTGGGAGAGGGTTGGGGTGAGGGAGTTATTAAATATCTAAAACCAAATCAGATTGCGCACGACTAACACATAAGCGCACTGCATTATTCGGCTCTTGATTAATGTCACCATTTTGTAAATCTTGAGTAGTGCCTGACTGTTTTTGGCAACTACAACTATGACAAATTCCCATGCGACAACCAGAAGGTGGATAAACACCCTGTTCTTCTAAAGCATTTAATAAGGATTGACCTTGGGGTAAAGACAATGTTTTTTGTGACTTGCTCAAATAAACCTGAACAGTCTCTGTGGAATCTGTGGTTTGAGGAATTAACGGCGTAAAAGCTTCTACTTGTAAACTTGATGCTTGAGAAGTTAAGGTCTTTACTTGCTCAACAAAACCTGAATTACCACAAGCGAGCACATGGCAATTTGCTAAATCTGGCACAAATTTTGTCAAAATTTCTTCACTAATCCGACCATGATGTTCATGGCTTAATAGCTCTTTTTCTTGCGTTAAAAAATAATGGACGGTAATTAGTGGATTAGCTTTTTTGAGTTGTTTTAACTCAGCAACAAAACTTAATTCAGCGCGTGTTTTTGCCCAATATAATAACGTTGTTTGGCTGGTGGCGGTGTGTAATAAACTCATCAATGGTGTAATACCACTACCCGCTGCTAATAACAAATTAGGATTTTTGGTGTTTAAACTAAAATCACCAAATGCTTGGCTAATTTCAAAAGTATCGCCTACTTGTGCTTGTTGAGTTAAATATTGACTCACTTTGCCTTGGGCTTCTTGTTTAATGGTAATTCTAAGCAAGCCATTTTTTTGCGGTGCATGACTCAAGCTATATGAGCGAGTCAAATACACACCATTCACTTGTACAGTCAGATTAATATGTTGACCTGCATTAAATCCTAAAAAACGACGATTTGGCTTTAACCAAAGATTCACCGTATCTTTTGCTTCAATTTGACGTTTAACAATACGAGCTATTGGCTTATGCCATGTCCATGTTAAACCTAATTCTTTCGCCCAAAAATCCGTAATTTGTTCAGCAGCAAAAGGTTTTAATAACTCTTTAAACATGACACACCCACCTACAAAATTACAATATGAGTGCATCATACATTATAAATATACACTTGTATATACATGTGTATATTAAATAGAGAATATAAAATGTGTCTATTATTTATTCTCTCAAATGATGTTTTATCGTTGTTAATGATAACTTTCTTGTATAATCCTAAAAAACTTATAACTAGAGAACCTTATGTCCGACCAAGCAAATACTCCGCCAGAAAAAACATCACATCAAGGACGTAAAGCAGTGATATCTCGTGAAGACTTAATCAATGCTGCACTCAAGTTATTAGGCCCCCAACGCAGTATTTCCTCTTTAAGTTTGCGCGAAGTGGCGCGCGCTGCTGATATTGCCCCCAATAGTTTTTATCGTCATTTTAAAGATATGGATGAATTGGCGATTGCGTTGATTGACCAAGCGGGTCGCTCGTTACGCAAAATTATTGGCGAAGCTCGTCAATCTGCTAGTCCTCAAAAAAGTGTTATTCGCACTTCTACCGAAAGTTTTATTCGTCAATTAAATGCAGATGAGGCTTTGTTACATATTTTGTTGCGCGAAGGTAGTGTTGGCTCACCTGCTTTTAAGGCGGCTGTTGAACGAGAACTGACATTTTTTGAAGAAGAATTGTGCGCGGATTTAGTGCGTTTAGGAAATGCCAAAGGAAAGCCACTGTTTGCGCCTGAATTGGTTGCCAAAGGTATGACCCGCTTAGTATTTGAGATGGGAACTCGCGCAATGGATTTACCCGAAGAACATCAAACAGACATTATGGAAGATACCATTGTTATGTTACGTATGATTTTGATTGGTTCAGAACAAATGGCCAAAAACAAAACAAATTCTTAAATTGAGTAATTACACTATGTCATGCCCTGCTTGTCCAAAATGTCACTCCACTTACACCTATGAAGATAGAGAGCTATTTATTTGTCCTGAATGTAGCCACGAGTGGAAAGCTGCTGCCGATGGTGCTACAGATGATGAGGTTTTGTCTGTTAAAGATGCAAACGGTAATATGTTAGTAGAAGGCGACAATGCCACACTGATTAAAGACCTTAAAGTTAAAGGTAGTTCGAGTGTGTTAAAAATTGGCACTAAAGTTAGAATTAAACGTATCGTGAATGGCGATCACAATATTGATTGCCATGTCGATAAAGTCGGCGAAATGATGCTTAAATCAGAATTTGTTAAAAAGAGCTAGTTTTCTACCAAGCAATTTACGCCATCAATCATGCAAAGCGGTGTACTAGCATAATGCAATACCCCTTTTTTAAACGTTAAACTAAAGGTTTAACCTCGTCACGAAGGTATTGCACCAGTTTTGGCCATGCCTCTGCAACTTGAGCGTGACTAAATTTACCCCAAGCTCTGCCACTGCCTGCACCATAAGTGCCTAAACTAACCGCTAACTCGTCAAAATCAGGGTTGTTGGCTAAACGTGCGGCAATAAGGGCATAAGGGGTATAAACAGAATTATGAACATATTTTTTAATGGTTTCATCCGCCTCACCATTAATGAGTGCGTCAATACTATTAATATCGTAGATAGCATCTGACCATTTTAAAATGGATGTTTGTAGCAAAATAGACAGTTCTTCTAATTTCTGATGGCTGTTGATGCATATCAACTCTTTTAATTGAAGTACA
>JACKNZ010000039.1 GCA_024234595.1 Moraxellaceae bacterium
TCTTTGCTATTTACCAAGTCACTAATGGCATCAGTGTTACTACTTTCAAGCGTTGAGAAATAAATAACACTGTTGCCAGCAGTTGCAGAACTACCTAAACAAGCCGTCAGTAACAGAGCTAAAGCACTATTACGAGTTTTTAAATTGCGCGATGTCATCGGTGTTTCTCCTAGACATTAAGTAGAACATATGCCTTGTTTCAATTAGATTGATGTATGGATTTGAGTTGATACCAAAACCACTAAACGGCATTTGCTCTAACAAGCTAAATAAACTACCCAATTACTTCTTTTTATTGCTTGGGCGACTATGGCACGAATATTAACCACTTTTTGCATAAACGTCTAAGCCTTTTGTTAAACAATTAGACTTTTTAATGCTTAAAACATGCCAAAAATGCAATAAAATGTTTCAAGAGCCGCTATTTGTGCTTAAAAAAACAACAAATGAGATTGCTCCCCACTAAGCGAGGGGATGAAAAAATCATTGTTTATGGATAGTATGAGTGACTGTAGCTGGTGGCACAGAACTCACAGGTGCTTTAGCTTTTACAGGATTAACAATAAAATTTGTACCGAGTAACATTAGCGTGACTCCTAATACTTTACGAATAGCACGCTCGGGTAAATGAGAGCTTAATAATGTACCCACAATAATGGCAGGAATAGAGCCTATCAGTAACATCATTAATAAATGGGTATCAACATTGCCTGATTTCATATGTGCTAAGCCTGCAACCAATGTTAATAACACGGCATGAGCGACATCTGAGCCAATAATACGAATCATGGGTAATTTAGGAAACAAAAGCACTAAAGCCATAATGCCAAATGCGCCAGCTCCTACAGACGACAATGTCACCAACACCCCTAAGGCCACCCCCATTAACACAACCCAGCCTTTGTGTTTAAGAATAACTTGGCTGTGCTCGTCCGTGCTAAGTGCTTCACCTGCCACATCATGTTGATGACGATTAAAAAAAGCTTCGATTTTATGCCTAAACACAATCGACAGCCCAGTGACCACTAACATAGCACCCAAAATAATCGTCAGTAATTTTTTGTATTCTTTAGCTCCGCCCATAAAATGTTCTAAAGCCCATGACGTTCCCAATGATGCTGGAATACTGCCTAAACTCAACCAAAACACAATCGGCCATACAATATTGAGCTTTTTGGCATGCACTAACGAGCCGCAAAATTTAGAAATAGCGGCATAAAGTAAGTCTGTCCCAATGGCGATATGTGGTTCTACGCGCAAAAAACTAATTAAAATGGGGGTCATTAATGAGCCACCACCCACACCCGTTACCCCAACACAAAAGCCAACAATGGCTCCTGCGACAATAAAATAGATATCACTCATGATGCGTAACTATAAAGCTTGACAAAGAGGCGCAATGTAACTGAAATAACTAAAATGAAAAGTAATATTTTGCTATATTGTTATTATTAAAAGTTATATAGGGCTTGTGATGAAGTTACAACAATTACGTTATATTTGCGAAGTCGCGGCCACAGAACTGAATGTTTCTCATGCCGCTAATAATTTATTTATTTCGCAGGCAGGTGTCAGTAAGCAAATTCGGCTACTAGAAGATGAACTAGGGATTGAGATTTTTACCCGTAGCGGCAAGCATTTAACGCAAATTACACCAGCAGGGCAAGATATTCTAAATATTGCTCATGAAGTATTAAGACAAGTCGAAAACATCAAACAAGTCGGTGAAGAATACAGTAATCCGTATAGTGGCAAATTAACCATTGCCACGACGCATACACAAGCACGCTATAAATTACCCCCTGTGATTAGCGAATTTAGACAGCGTTATCCTGATGTAAGTTTGCATGTGAGACAAGGAACGCCACAACAAATTGCCCAAATGGCGGCAACGGGTCAAGCTGATTTTGCCATTGCTACCGAAGCGATGGAGCATTTTAGTAATTTAATATTGTTGCCTTGTTATCATTGGAATCGTTCGGTAGTTGTGCCAAAAAATCATCCACTCACCAAATTGCCCCAACTCAGCTTAGAAGCAATTGCCCAATACCCGATTGTGACTTATGTTTTTGGTTTTACAGGTCGCTCACAATTGGATGATGCTTTTAGCCAACACGGTTTAACGCCTAAAGTAGTATTTACGGCAACAGACGCAGACGTTATTAAAACCTATGTTAAGTTAGGTATGGGGGTGGGAATTATTGCTCATATGGCCTATGAAGCGCAGATAGACACTGACTTAGTGGCACTTGATGTGAGCCATCTTTTTGCATCAAGCACCACCAAGATTGCTTTTAGAAAAGGGATGTGGTTGCGGAGTTTTATGTTTGATTTTATGGCAGCATTTGCACCTCATTTAACCCGAGCGCGGGTAGAAGCAGCAATTTTGGCGGAAACTACAGAGGAGCGAGAGCAGATTTTTGCGAAAGTAGAACTACCTGTGTTGTAATCAGTTAGTAGTTTGTATTGTTGTACAACCAACCTGACTTTTT
>JACKNZ010000040.1 GCA_024234595.1 Moraxellaceae bacterium
AAGTCCGTCTATTTCTTTGTTTTTCGATATAACCTTTATTCTTTTAAACTCGTCTCGCATTAAATCTACATCGTCATAACAGTTCGATATTTCGCTTACTAACGCTATTTTTATATCTTCAAACTGGCAGTTTCTAGCTTTCATAAGCATGTCTGTTATTTTGTAGTCACCAAAGCCAAAATGATCCATCAATATCTGGCAAAGGTACTTGTACCGCTCTCTGTCATTTATAAATCTAACAGCATCCTCAACCGCTTTTTTAGTTGTTTCCTCATTATCGTGATAACCCATTAATCATTCCTCTTGTATACTCTTGTGTAAGTGCAACATAACAACAAAATGTTGTCGGATTGTTCGCCTGCGGCTCTCAACCGCAAATTTAAAGGTTATAAACCACTACCAGCCCATTGCTCCGCCATAGCTTTTGCTATACCTGGGTAGGTTTTGCTCCTTAGTTTTGCTCTATCCGCGCTTGGTGGCAAATAGTGCAGTCTTTGTTGTTCTCGCTTCGGCAATTTGTCCATTTCTGCTTTTACGTTGTTAGTTTCAGTCAGTGGAGGCAATCCCTTCAGCCAAAAACAAGTCGCCTTTCTTTCTGTATGCCCAAACATGTACGGTTGTACTAGGCAGTCATGTTTACGACCTATTCTTTCAATCGCGTATTTGTGCATTATCGGGTTTTCAATCGCTATTTTTTCACACGGGTGGTCTAAAAATAACTTAAAAAACTCCGCACCTTCGTCTAGCTGTTTCCACCGTTCAGGTTTTTTATTCCTACCTGTTAACCAGCACACGCCAGTATTTGTAAGATAGGTGCAAGGCGGATGAGCAATAATCATATCCCAGTCATCATATAGCCATTGCTTAACATCACCATGCAAGTGGCGTTCAGGGTGTTCCCCGCTGCAAGGCTCAATGTCACAACTAAATGCGTCATGCCCCAATCTTAAAAGTTCTGTAGTTGTCGCCTGGCTTTCTTCGCAAGCTACTAATATTTTCAAAATCTGAACCCCTATAAAAGTGATTTATAACAACCCATTCTTGTACGCTTCGCCGGACTCGCAAAGACACGCGAGCCGCAAAATAGAAAGGTTATAAACCAGAAAACACACCTAAAACTTCCAGCCATTTTGCGCGGTCCATATCATGCCCCAGCGTTTTCACTTCTCTATTTTTTGCGCGGTCCATGTCATCATCTTCAAAATTCCGCACTAAATCTCGCTTAATACATTGTTTTGCTTGATCTGGAATATTGTCGAACTCTTCTATCAAATCATCGCAAAAAGCATGTACAGCAATTGTTTCTCGCCCGCAGTAATATCGAAATGCGCCTATCCATAAATTATTTAAAGTATCTTGTTTCATAATCATTCTCCTTAATTAAATCTGTTTTATAACAACGCCAGTCAATGGACTCGCTTCACTCGCCGTTGCTGGCAAGGTTATGTGTCTAAAATACAGGCAAACACCCAGCAAGCTTTTCTAAAAAAACTCTCATGGCTTGCACAGCCATGTATAAGCTCTAAGTGCCTTTTATCGAACGGATCAAACGTAGTGTTATTTACACGTTCAAAACGTCTAATTACTCTCAACCCGTTTGTTTTGCTCTGCCATTCTTCGCCAATAAATACTGGCTCTCTAGCCTTATCAATGGCTTTTAGCATTGCTTTTATATACCGTTTATTTCTCACCATTTCGTTGATCTCACCAATATGGTCAAAGTTCACATAACAACCAAATCAAACGGACTACAAAAGACGTAGCCGTTTATTTAAAGGTTATACGTCTTTAGCATTTAGCAAACGATAAAGCTCAACATGATTATCGTCACCTAAATTTACATAGCCTCTTAAAATCATTCTTCTTACATGGTTTAAGAAGGCTTTCATTTCTTTATTCTCAGTAGCCAATTTAGTTACTAGCAGATCCGCTGCTTCTAAATCATAACCAAAAACAAAACCATCATTGTTGTTGTGTCTGTACTGCCTGAGTGCTCCAACTT
>JACKNZ010000041.1 GCA_024234595.1 Moraxellaceae bacterium
CGAACAACTTAAATTCATCAAGTCGCAATTAGAACAATTACATCAAGCCAGTTAATGCACCTTAACACGTAAAGGAGATGCCAACATGAGCCGCGATTTATATTTGGTCTGTTATGACATTAGCAACGACGACACCTTGCAGCAAGTTCGCCAATACCTGCAAGGCTGGCGCGTGCAAGGTCAAAAGTCCGCTATGGAGTGTTGGTTTACGGTCAGCGAATTACAAGCCGCCAAAGATTATTTGTACTCCTTAATTGACCACAGCACCGACCGCTTGTTGTTTGTGCGCCTAGACCCACGTCAACCCGTGATGCACATTGGTAAACATCGAGATTTTGATCAACACATGGGGTCGTTTTTTATTCACTAATTGAGCTTAAGAACTCCCCTTAGTCCCTCTTTTACAAAGGGGGAAACAAAACTACTTAAAACAACAACGAGGCCACTATGAATACGCTCTTTGTGGACAAACGTGGAATAGAACTCAAAGTCGATAACAATGCCTTAACCGTGTATCAAGACAACAAGCGTGTAAACACGGTGCCGCTCACACCCCTAAAACGCATTTTTATTCAGGGTGATGTGCAACTGAGTGCCAGTGTGTTGGCAAAATTGGGTGAATATGGCATTGGTGTGGTGGTGTTATATGGCCTTAAAGCCGAGCCGACCCTGTTGATGCCGATGCTTGGCAAAGATGCGCAACGTCGCCAAGCTCAATATACCCTTAGTCAAAACAATTTGTTGTGTGTCGCCTTTGCCAAACAATTAGTGGCACAAAAAATTCGCGGCCATCGGCTAATACTACAAGAAATGGGTCGTTGTCATGCACAACATAGCCTACAGTTTTGCAATGCCATTAAACGCCTAGACGGCATTGTCATTAAGCCGCTAACACAAGCCAGTAACCTAGACACGGTGCGAGGTTTAGAAGGCGCAGCAGCCGCCTGTTATTTTGAAACCTTGGCGTATGGTTTGCCAGCGAGCCTCAACTTTGATGGCCGCAATCGCCGCCCGCCTAAAGACCCGTTTAATGCTTTGTTATCGTTAGGTTATGCCTTGTTGCATAGCGAAGCAGTGTTGGCAATTCATGCTGCAGGATTAGACCCTTATGTGGGTTTTTATCATGTAGCCGAACATGGCCGCGAGTCGTTGGCGTGTGACTTGGTAGAACCTTTACGCCACGAAATAGACCGCTTATGTTGGCGATTAGTGGCAGAAAAAACCTTAACCAGCAAAGACTTTAATCAGAGTGAAAAAATGTGCCTGCTTAACAAAACAGGTCGGGTGCGCTTTTATCAGGCTTACGAAATGTTATTAACGGAGTT
>JACKNZ010000042.1 GCA_024234595.1 Moraxellaceae bacterium
GCCGTGGTAGTACCGCAAGAACTCACTTGACTAAAATTGATAATGGCTTGTTTGCTCAGTAATGGGTTAGTCAAGCGGCTATAGCCATTTAAGGAAAAACTTTGGGCGCGGGCAGTTTCGCCTAAGACAAACACTAATAATAAGGGCTTTTGAGTTGGATTGGCTGTATGTTTTGCATCTACGCCATAAGCAACTAAGGTTTTGTTTGCTAAGGGTTGATGGGTATGCCAGTAATTATAAAAAGCATTGACACTATTAACAGGGTTGACAAGGTAGCGTAAACTGCGATTTTCACGAAAAATAGCCGCATAATCGACATAAAATAGCCCAAGAATGCTGATAATAACCAATAAAGAAACAGTCATAAAAGCCAGTTTATGCTTAAGGTGACTGAGTAAAGATTGGTGGGCTAAGGGCTTGCGCCATACAAAATAACAAGGAAAAACAAACAGCAATAATAGGTAGAGCAGTACGTTGATATTTAAAAATAAATCCAGCATCTCTTGGGTGTCGGTTTCCATCAGGTTTTGAATTTGATTAACATCAATCACCACGCCAAAACTGTTGATGGCATACGTCCCTGACGCGGCAAAAAATAATAATACCGTTTGCACAGGACGCGCCAATTTACCCCATGTGATTAACTGTAAAAAGAAGTTGAGATAGGCACACAACAACACAAAGGTTGTGATTAAAAAAATAACTGATTTAACGGTATGATGCGGTGTTAATTGCCAAATGTGTTGCAAAAAAGTCATATTAGTGACGCTGGCAAACCACAAGGCTAACAAGCCGTTAATGCTGGCCAGTTGTGTTAATGACAGACGTTGAAAAACAGATTTAAACATAATTTTTACAGAACAGGAAAACAAACGGTGACAGACAGGCCACCTTGTGGCCGATTGTAAAAACGGATAGTGCCATCATGTAAATCCAAAATTTTTTGGACGATGGATAAACCTAAGCCAGTGCCATGGGTATCGGCACTTTGCTCATGGCGATAAAAACGTTGTGTTAGGCGAGTCATTTCGCTAGGGGGTACACCTTGGCCTTGGTCGCTTACTTCTAGGGTGATGTGTTGTGGCGTTTGTTGTAACACCAGCTCAATATCGCTATGAGGAGGAGAGTATTTGATGGCATTTTCCATCAGATTTCGCAATAAAATAGCCAATAACACACGGTTGCCTTGATAAAGCAGGGTATGAGGCGGGTGGTTGAGCGTCAGATTTTGTTGCTTTTGATTC